>CAVZID010000012.1:0-438505 GCA_963775245.1 uncultured Bacteroidota bacterium | reverse complement strand
TACTATTACGACATTTGTCGTTATTTCAACAAAATCATTTTCTTTACTACATTAAAATTTTCCGTTCTAAGTGCATAAAAATAAATTCCGCTGCTAAGATTCTTCGAATTAAATTCCACTTCATAATTTCCCGGCTTTTGCATTTCATTAACAAGCGTAGCTACTTCTCGTCCTAAAATATCATAGACTTTAAGCGTAACGGTCTCTCCAAAACCCCTCTCATTGGAAAGGAGATGGGAAAGGGATGAGGCCGGGATCGAGTATCTGATTTTTGTTACGGGATTAAACGGATTGGGATAATTCTGATATAGCTCTGCAGACGAAGGAATTTCCGATATTTTTTTTATGCTTGTTACGGCAACGTATCTTGCCCGTTGTAGCGGGCAAGAAAGATAAAGGATGAAAATATATGATTATAATAATAAAAATTATTATAATCATAACCGTCATTGTTGTTATAAAAATTAATATAACCTGCCGCTAAAATTTTACCGTCTTTTTGGATTGTCATTGCGTTTAAAATATCCCAAGAAAGTTCGAGAACGGGGGTGCCATAACCCGTCCACTCAAATCCGGCTTTAATAATAGTCGAGGTTTTTCCTACGGTTCCGAAAGTTCTGTCTATACTGCCGTCCGTATTATATCTTGTTATGTCTATGTTTCCATCACCCCCTGAAGAAGAGGTGTAGCCTGCACCGACTATTTTACCGTCACTCTGCTCGTTTAACTTATCGATTTTAAAATTTGTCTGGTCTGTAGAAGCAATATAACCGGTATCAAGTTTGCCCCGGGAAGAATATCGATTTAAATGATAAGTCTCATCAAATTGACGCGCTGAATCCCGATAAGTAGTGGATACAACTATTTTACCGTCTCTTTGAATTAGGAAAGTATTGATTTGATGGTAATCACCGTCTTTGAAAATTATTCCGCCCGATGTTCCGAACGAACTATCGACAGTACCGTCTGCGTTAAACCTGACTATGCCGCTATAAAGATGAAGTCCCTGACTAATAACCCCGGCCGCTACTATTTTTCCGTCCGTCTGAACGGAGAGTTTTTTAAATTTTGAAAAAGTGAAATCTTTTAAGATTCCGCCTGTACCGAAATTAGTATTCAAACTGCCGGATGAGTCGTAACTTACAATTATTGCACTATTATTAGTGAGCGGGTACAAGGATCCGGAGACGAGGATTGTTCTGTCCGGTTTGATTACCAGGGAATTAAAAGTAGTGCGTTCATACCCTTCTAATGAAGTTATGAATCCTTTATTTCCGAAGGTTGTATCAACCGTTCCGTCGGCGTTATATTTTGAAAGAACGGCTTTCTCAGTTGGTTGCTTTAAAGAAGAACCGCAAGTTAGTATTTTATCGTTTTTCAAAATTGTTATTGAATTTATTTCATCGTCATGACCGCTGAGAGAAGTAGTTGCAACTCCGTCCGTGCCGAACGAATAATCCTTGGATCCGTCGCTGTTATAACGTTCCAGCGTAGAACTGGTATCCCAGCCAGACGAATATCCTGCCGCTATTATTTTTCCGCTGCTTTGAATTCCGACGGAATTAATTATATCCATACTTAAACCGATTGGCGTTAAAACTATGCCGCCGCGGCCGAAAGAATTATCAAGACTGCCGTTCTGATTATATCGTACTAAAGCAAAATCGTAATCAGTTCCGTCCTGATTAGAGTAGTAACCCCCGACAACAATCTTACCGTCTTTCTGTATCTTTACAGAATTTGCCTGCGAGGTTGAAGGCCCGGGTTTTGTTATGACCATTCCGTGTTTACCGAATGTGCTGTCGGGGCTCCCGTTCTGATCATATCGTACAACAGTAAATTGGGTTCCGCTTCCGTAATAGGAAATTCCGGCTGCTACAATTTTTCCGTCATTTTGGATATAGATCGAATTGACGGTGGCGCCGATTCCGATTTTTGTAATTACCTTGCCGTCCGATCCGAAAGTACTGTCAACGGTTCCGTCTGTTTTATACCTGACCAGGGCAAAGCATCCTATAAAATTTGAATCCGAATAACCCCCGCCGCTATTATCTTTCCGTCTTGCTGAACGGCAACGGCATTTGCAGCGTCGGAAGCATCGCCTACCTGGGTAGTTACTATCCCGTTGCGGTCTGATCCGAATGTGGTGTCCATATTTCCGTTATAATCATATCTGACCAGAGCAAAATCATAATTATGACCGTTGTAGGTATAACCGGCGGAAATAATTTTTTGATCGTGTTGCAATACTACTGCGTTTGCCACATCCATAGAATTTCCGACAGGAGTTGTTAAGTTCACTATTCCGGATTGCAGAAGAAAATCTTTATTCGAGCCCTCCGGTCCGTCCGCAGAATATCCGACTGCTACAATTTCGCCGTTGTCGGTCACGGCAACTGAATTGCAAATTTGATCGTTAGCAGATGCTGTAGCGCTTATTCCGCCCCAACTGCTTTGCGACTGATAATTTCGTTTCAAAGTTCCGTCCGGATTAAGAAATACAAAAGAGCATGTATAGTGTCCGTTTAGTATAGTGTAACCCGCCGCGACAAACCCATCGCTCGAAGGCAGATTTTGAACTGAATTTGCTGCACAGTAAAAAATATCGCTTTTTGCGTATCCGTTTGTATTTGTCGCATTTATTATAACATATCCCTGCACCCCGAAAGTTTTATCAATGCTTCCGTCGGTATTATACCTGGTAAGGGCATATGCTCTTTTAGTTCCTTCATCAAAATAACCTGCGGCAACAATTTTTCCGTCGGTCTGCAGAGTAATTGAATTTATTGCGCCGCTTCCGGCGGTATTAATCTGATCGGTTGCAACACCTCCCTTTCCGAATGTCGGATCAAGCGATCCTGCCTGGGCAAATACTCTTGAACTTATTAATAAAACGGATATAAAAACCGCCAATAAATTTACGTCCCGAAGAAAATTGAGTTTCGTTTTCATTTTAACCTCAAAGGCTTGTTAAATCATTTTACTGCATGGTGATTAATTTTATTTGAGCAGAATAAGTTTCTTAGTTTGATGAAAAGAGCCTGCACTTAAAGAATAGAAATATACTCCGCTTGCAAGCCCGCTGCCGTCGAACGTTACTTCATAATTTCCCGGCTTCTGTCTTTCATTAACGAGGGATGCAATTCTTCTTCCTAGAATATCATAAACTTCCAGCCGTACAGACGCATCGCGACGCCGGTGCGTCTCTACGGCCGGGATTGAATATTTGATTTTCGTTACGGGATTAAAGGGATTGGGATAATTCTGATATAAATTATATTCATTTGGTAATTTATCACCGCTTGCAACAACTCCGGTAAGTATGGAATATGACCCGGCCATAAACCCGCTGAACAAACTCGTTGCGGAATTTGAACTGACTCCGGCAAAATTTTGCCCGGTTATAGAAATCAGCTCCGCATTTGAATTATTAGATATTCCGAATCCGGTATTAAAACCTGACCAGCTTATTATACTGCTTTGCGCGCAATTATTATAATTCATGATTGCGGCAATTATAAATACAAACAGCATAAAATTAATTCTTCTCATTTCTCTGCCTTTCTTTTATGCTTGCCGGTATTTTCATTTCCGGAGTTTGGGAATAATAGATTCCTTTCTCTTCTGGCTGGCCGTATAATTCGGGATGGAGGTATTTACCTTTTTCAATTGACGATTTTTCCTGCTCTACAACCATAGGATGAGCCTTTGCATATGGATCATTGCGATCACCCGACACCATCCATGAAACTTTTACATTGGGCTTATCGGTTTTTATTGTAAAACTGTTGTTGCTTATTTCGGTCGCGACAATTGCCTGCGCGAACTGGCCGATAACCGTCAGCTGATACTTAAAGTTTGTATTTACCGCTTCAAAATAATCCGGTAGATCAACCGTCGCGTTTCCGTCCGCGTCGGTGGTTATGTTGCCGCAGTAAACATTCAGTCTTTCGGGACTTTCGATGCAGGAATGAACTAAATATTTATTCAAAGGATCGAGAGGATCGTCGATCATAAAATTCTTTGTACCGAATACGTCCAGATCATTGTATATGTAAACATTTCCGTAGTTAAGCACTGTTCCGTCAAACCAGCCCGCATAATCAAGTTTTGATGCGCTGCCGGATCCGTATCCGTAAACGCCTGCGGTGATGTCTTTTGAGGCATCATGAAAGCCGAGAATTCCGTGTGCTCTTCCGCTTGTTTCTCCGTAAGTACCTCCCCAGCCGTTTGTAGTTATTCCTACCACACCGTAATCATTCACACTGCCGGCATGAAGGGCGTGGCTGTTCTCGCTGAAAGCATAAACTCCGTATCCGTTAGTACTGTTGCCGGAAACACCGGTAGCGCCAGATCCATAAACCCCGTTCCCTGAATTGCTCAAACCTACTACCCCGGTACCGCCGTCGCTCTGACCCAGAATTCCCCGTCCCGAGCCGATAGCTGTGCTCGAAAAAACGCTAACTGGATCATCCGCCGAATCGCTTATGACTAACGGCAGTTTAAGATTTATAGTTGCGGCAGGTCCGGATGAGTTTATAATATCCAATGATTTATCGGTATTCTTAATCTGCTGGATTCCACCGCTGCCGCTTCCTCCGGATATAGTAATTGTATTTCCGGTTGTATTGATTACCGCATTACTTCCCGCCTTTAATACAACATTATCTTTTATGCCGTTAATACTTTTAACTACGCGGCCGTTGCTGACATTATCAGAGGACAGACTATAACCTGCGGCGGAAAGCGCTACTCTCGGGGAAAGCTCGGGATCTGAGCCTATTTTTATTCCGAGCCAGTACTGCCTGCCGAATTTCACCGTATCCCCGAACGGTGTTTTATCTCCGAGCATTGTTGAGAACAATCCTTTTTTTATGTTTAAGATTTTGCTCTCACTCCAAAAAGCAGTGCCGCCGGTGCTGCCCGTATAAAGGCTGAAAACGAAGGTGTAATTTCCGTCGGGCTTCGGACTTCCGTCTGAATCGGTTAAAAATCCCTGATAAGAAATTGTTCGCGGGATTTGAGCAAAGACCGGTAAAGCTAATAGAATAAAAAAGACAAACAATTGCCACGTCTTATATTTCACTAAGCGACTGCAATCCGGATGATGTGTAAATGAGAATGAGAAAATATTCGATTTCATAAAAACTCCTGCTTATCATTGAAAATGAATACGTCCAGGCAATATTTCTATTTTTAATTGAAGAAATTTATCTGTGCTGTTTAACTCAAAAATCTCTTAACATAAACATGAGAGACTTCAATTAATTTTTTTATAAAAATATGGATCTAGTACACTCACTTTTGTAATTTTTTCAACCGGCAATTTATTTTTCTTTGCCGCTTTAGTAATCAACTTTTATGTCATTATAAATTTCAAATATTAAGTTTCTATTTTACAAGTATCATTTTTTTAATATTAACATATTCATTTGTTTTAATTCTATAAAAATAAATTCCGGAAGGTAGATTGTTCCCGCTAAATTCAATCGAGTATTTTCCGGCTTTTTTATATCCATTTAAAAGAGTTTTTATTTCCTTACCAAGAATATCAAATACCTTTATTTCCACATTTTGTGACTTGGGTATTTGAAAATCAATTCTTGTGGAAGGATTAAAAGGATTAGG
This sequence comes from uncultured Bacteroidota bacterium, assembly GCA_963775245.1. Lineage (GTDB taxonomy): Bacteria > Bacteroidota > Ignavibacteria > Ignavibacteriales > Ignavibacteriaceae > CAVSWT01. The sequence continues at coordinate 432,877 of CAVZID010000012.1, read as the reverse complement.
ATAATTTTGTAAAAGTTCGTATTTCTTAGGTGACTGAATACTCACATCAACAATTTTGGAATAGCTAATTTTTCCATCGTTATCTATTTGCTTTAATCTGTATTCTTCTTCACCTATTTGAGGTTCCTTATCTTGAAAGGAATAACTTTTGGGAGAGTTGCTGTTGCCGGACCCATTCACAAACCCGATTTTAATCCAGTTATTTAAATTTTTATTCTGAGAGTTGTCTTCTCTTTGAATTTCAAATCCATAATTGTTTACTTCTGTTTGTGTCTCCCAATGTAAATCCACTTCATCATTATCTTTATTTGCAATCAAATCTGTTAACTCAACAGGAAGTGCACTGTTGTCTGAATAAATATATGCTCGACCGGTATTTGAGTTGTATCCATAAGCCCCAACTATAACGTCTGAATATCCATCATTATTTACATCTCCTGCACCTGAAATTGATAAACTAAAATAATCATTTGGACTCTCTCCTGTCAGAGTAATATCTGCTGTATTGTCCATATTGCTACCGCCGTAATATATGTAGGCACGGCCAGTGTTGGAATTGTAGGAGAAAGCTCCCACAATAACATCTGAATATCCATCGCCATTTACATCCCCTGCATTTGAGACTGAAGTACCGAAGTATTCATGTGCACTTTCTCCTGTCAAAGTAACATCGGGTATATTATTCATAGGACTTCCCCCGTAATATACATATGCCCTGCCGGTACCGGAATTAGACCCTTGTGCCCCTACAATAACATCTGAGTATCCATCACCATTTACATCTCCTGCACCTGAAACTGAGCCTCCTAAGGACTCATCTGTACTCCCAGTCAAAGTAACATCCGGTATATTATCCATGGAACTGCCGCCATAATATATATATGCCCGCCCCTTTAATGAGTTATATCCATAAGCCCCAACTATTACGTCCGAATACCCGTCATTGTTTACATCACCTGCGCCTGAGACTGACAAACCAAAACTATTTAAATTACCTTCCCCCGTCATTGTAATATCTTCTAAACTATCCATGTTGCTGCCGCCGAAATATATATAAGCACGGCAGGTTTGATTGTTATAATTAGGTGCCCCAACAATAACATCTGAGAATCCGTCATTATTCAAATCTCCTGCACCTGAAACTGAATATCCAAATTCCTCTGTATTTCCCCTGACAAGGTTATGTCCGATACATTATCCATAAAACTGCCGCCATAATAAATGTAGGCACACCCTGTATTTGAATTATAGCCCGGTACTCCGACAATAACATCTGAATATCCGTCATTATTTACATCTCCCGCACCTGAGACTGACTGACCAAAATAATTATCAAGCCCTTTCCCTGTTAGAACAACATCTGCTGTATCATCCATATGCTTACCGCCATAAAAGATGTAGGCACCCCCTTGTGAATTATAATGTGGAGCGCCGACAATTATATCCTGGTATCCATCACCATTTACGTCTCCGGCATTAGCAACCGACTGGCCGAAATAATTATTATATCCTTCTCCGGTCAAGGTAACATTAGGCATATTATTTATAGAACTGCCTCCGTAAAATATATACGCAGTACTACCCCATACTATTATATCTGAATATCCGTCATTATTCACGTCTCCTGCGCTTGAGACTGACTGACCAAAATAATCCCCTGTTTTATATCCCGTTAAAGTCACATTTGCAGTGTTATCCATGTTGACAGCACCATAAAATATGTAGGCACGCCCGGTATTGGAATTATAACCCGGTGCTCCTACAATGAGATCAGAATACCCATCCTTATTTACATCACCTGCACCCGAAACAGTTCCAAAAAGATCATTTGTTCCTTCTCCAGTTAAAGTAACATCTGCAGTTTTATGAATATTACCGCCGTAATATATGTAAGCACGCCCGGTTCCACTGCTGTAATAAGGTGCCCCGACAATAATGTCCGAATATCCGTCCCCATTAAAGTCTACTGAACCCGAAACATAATTACCGAAAGAATCCCCCGCATTTTCTCCGTACAAAGTATCATCCGGTATATTATCCATATTGGTTGCACCGTAAAATATGTAGGCACGCCCGGTGGATGAATTATAGTCCGGCGCCCCCACAATAACATCTGCAAATTGATCTCTTCGCTTTATTGGACCAATTTGGAAATAATTCACTAATCCCGCCCCTGAAACTGAATAACCAAAGAATTCTCCATAACTTCCTGTCAAAGTAACAGCAGGAGAATTATCCATTGCGCTGCCGCCATAGTATATACAAGCATAATCAAGGAACGGAGCTCCCACAATTACATCAGAATATCCATCATAGTTTACATCTCCGGCTCCTGAAACTGAAAAACCGAATTCACCGCCTGCACCTGTACCTGTTAAAATAATATCTGCTGATGTATCCATAGCACTGCCGCCAAAATAAATATAAGCACGCCCAATTCCGGAATTATAACCAGGGGCTCCAACAATAACATCTGAATACCCGTCATTGTTTACATCACCTGCACTTGAGACTGACTGACCGAAATAATTATTTTTCCCCTGTCCGTTTAATTCAAGGCTTGGTGTGTTAATCATATGGCTTCCACCGTAATATAAGAAGACACGCCCGGTATTAATTCCAATCCTAAAATCCGAGACAATAATATCCGAATACCCGTCTCCATTTACATCTCCCGCATTAGAAACCGGTCCGGTAAGATCATTGAAATTATTAAATTCGGTAAATGTTTGAATTAGCTGCTGAGGATAAGCCGTTGCGCTGAGTATCAGGGTTATTGCTAAAAGAAGCATGTACTTTATGTTAATTGTATAATTCCGCATCTTGCTCTCGTTCTGTTAAATTTATCAGTAAACATTTTATTTCAGTATTTTGTATTTCGTTATTTCTATGTAATCACTGCCGGAAGTTTTATTCTTTTTATCAAATTTCTTTTTTAACTGGTTTTTTCTTATTCCCCATTCAAGGACTAAATTCCCATTTTCGTCTGCAAGAATATTACTACTAATAGAAACGGCACCGGGCACAATTAGATTGTGACTTCCATACTGAACAGTCCCATCTTTTATAATTGTTAATTCGTACAAAACCCCTTTTTCTTTTTGTCCCGATTCATTTAAATACTTACCATTTCCCCTGGGAGAAATAATTACCATCGTTTTTAACCCGTTATCGAATTTATGGTTAATAAAAGTTTTTAAAAGTGAATTGTTGTTAATAGATTCTTTAGGATTAGCCGGATTTATGATCACCGGCGGATCAAATATAGATAGGGGTTTTGAAGTGTTCGGGCTTAGGTAACCAACCAGCAAAGTTCCCTTATTGCTAAATCTGTAAAAACGAATTACCTTAGCATCATCTGAATTGGACTCTTGCTGGTCTATCCTGCCGATCAACCCCTTAGAAAATAGTTGTTTATATTTTTCCCCGGGGCTTTTATAATAAGTATAACTTTTTTTACATAAGTTAGTGTCTTTAATTTGCGGAAGCTGCCAAACGCCATTTTTCATTTTTAGGATGTTTAAGCTGTCCTTTAAAGATAAATGCCATGTTAAGTTTTCAATTACGGTTCCGTTGGGATAGTGTTCGGGGGTTTTACTGCTGCCAATTAACAGCAATAACAGAATTCCGTTTAACAGAACATAGTTAAACATTTTTTTTATATATTTAATCCGTTTTTTCATTTAAAATGAATTTCTTTCAGAAATTAAAAATCTATTTATATATTTTAGTTGGTCTTACTGTAGTAAAACATTACATGTCAGAATTCTTTATCCTATTGTGTTTATTAATTATTTATAAAAATAAGGATCTAAAACAGTCACTTCAGTTATCTTATCAACCGGTAACTTATTCTGTTTTGCAGCTCGGCGTATTGCATCTGCAGAAGGAGCATCATAAATGCAAAATGTTTTCTTCTTATCTTCACTTACATAGGATTGAACCCACGTTACCCGGTCTTCCGCATTATTTGAAACTACACCGGAACAGATATCTTTACCGACATTATTTATTGGGATATTAAGACCATTCGGAAAAGTCCTTTCGACTACATAACGATGCATTGTTATTTTTTCATTTGATTTTTGCTGGGATATTTCTTGTGCCAGAGTGCTATTAACGAACAAAGAAATTAAAAAGACAGAAAATATTAATGATATTAGAGTTTTCATTTTAACATCTCCTTGTGACTTTAAGAAAATTTATAAATAGAAATAAGGGTCTAAAACTCTTACTTCGGTTATTTTATCAACGGGCAGTTTGTTTTTATTTGCAACTTTTCGAATTGCTTCAGGAGTAGGTGCATCATAGACGCAAAAAGTTTTCTTTTTATCATCACTCACATAAGAATGAATCCAGGTAACGCTATCATCTGCGTTATTATTGACGACATTTAAACATACTCCCGCTCCTTCCTGAGAAACAGGAATGACCAAACCCTCAGGGAAATTTCTTTCAACTAAATAGCGCGGCATAAAACCTCCTAATTTTTAAATTGAATTAATTTTATTTACGCTTCAAAAGTAAGATTATGTTGAAAGGTAGAAATCGGGAGAATTCCCCATATTACAGGTAAGTGTTCCCTATATTTTAATTAATCCATTGGTATGAATAAAAGCAGCGGCTTCTAAACGAGAATGTATATTTAGCTTTGAAAAGATTGCAGATATATGATGATCAACTGTTTTGGGAGATATGAATAACTTGTTTCCTATTTCACTGTTGCTTAAACCTTTACCAAGGAGATTCAATACTTCTACTTGCCTTATTGTTAAACCGGCAGGATTTTTTCTTGTTGATCTTCTAGGTCCTTTTGGAATGCTTTTAACTCCCCGTTCTCTCATTTTTTGTTTAATTAATTGAGAAGCGGCTGAAGCTCCAAGACTGTCAAAAATCTCTAATGCTTTTTTCTTTGCTTCCTCATCCCCTTCTGATAAGGCAAGCGCCTGCTCATATGGACAATTTAGTTCATTCCATAGTTCTGATGCATCTTTCCATTTACCGTCAATTTGAAGCTGAAATGGTTTTGCTATCAATTTTGGTTTTTCTGTTAGGCAACCAGCTTTCCACAACCAATAAGCAATTTCTCCAATAGCCCATGGATTATTGGACTTTTTAACTTTTGCATGAACTGATTTTAATTCATCAGCGATATCGTCTAATTCATTATTAAGCCAGTAATACTCAGCTTTACCCGCAGTAACACTAACGATTTTTTCAATTTCACCCATCTTCACTGCCAGTTCAGAAGAATGGTCAAAAAGTTTCAAAGCTCCCGGATCATTTCTTCGTGCTCTTATTAGAGCAACTACATTCAGAGGCATCGCTGTATTTCCTGGCGGAACACTTTCTTCATTTAATACGAGATTAGCTAATTCTATACTATCATCCCAATTACCCAAATTTAATTTAACTTTGGCATAATGCCCGGCCATGCACAAACTAAAAACATAAATGTCTTTTTCATTTCCATATTCCAAACCTCTAGAAAAGTATTTTTCAGCTTCTTTAAGATTTCGCTGCTGCAGACAAACCGAGCCCAAGTTTACATAAGCTCTTGTCGCTTGTTCATAAAAATCATTTTGAATTGAAATCTCAAGGCTTTTCAATAATTCATTTTCACCGGATTTATCTCCAACAAGCATTTTGGAACTACCAATGTTAATTAACGCATGTGCTTCTATCTCTAGGTCATTTACATGTCTTGCTAATTCAACTGCTTTATATCCCCAAAGAATAGCATTTTCTGTATCTTCTCTGATCGCATATGTTTGAGATTTATTGCTATATGCCATTGCGAGATTTCTACCCTCTGGAAGCTTTTCAAAAATTTCTATAGCTTTATCAAGATACTCTTCACCTTTTTCATCCTGGCAATTGTACCACAGAATTCTAGATAAGCTTCTATATATCTCCCCCTCACGCATAGGGTCAGGATTTATTTTAAGAAGTCTTAATATTGATTCGGATGAATTAATTGCTTCTTGAACTTGCCCTGTTAAAAAACACTCGTACGATCTGCCTTCAAGAAGATCCAAATGTTGTACAACAGAAAGCTGCTCGGAATATTGAAGAGCAGTTAGATAATGTTTAGCAGCCATTTTGTGGGCGCCAAGTGTTGATGCTTGTTTCGCTGCTAAGGGAGCATATGTAATAATGACTTCTCTGTTATCGGCCTTTGCTGAGTGATGAATTATTCTAGCTAGCAAATGATCTGTGTTTTTCTCTTCTAATAAAATACTTAACACTTGAGTGTTGTATTTAATTCTTTTCGTCTCAGACAATGATTCTTCAACTGCCATTCTTGCAAGTTCATGTCTAAATAAAAAGGAGTCCCAATCGCTTTTTAATATTCCAAATTCTATTGCCTCATCAATTAATCCAATATTTTTAATTATTTTTTTGGCCAGCCATTTTTCTACTTTTCCTGGAATAACTGAAATTAATTCAACAACTGAACGAGCATCTGATGATAAATGATTGATTCTGGAAGCCATCAGTTCTTTAATTGATGACGGGGTTTCCACTTGATCAGTAGTTAAAACTTCCATAACGAGAAAAGGATTGCCACCAGTTTTTGAATAAAGATTACTGTTTTCCCTCCCGTAATTTTTTTCAAGTGTTTTAACAGCATCTTCAGAAAGTGGAGTGAGTTTTATTCTTTTTAGATAATTTGATGGAATGCTGCTTAAAGTTAATCTCAGCGGATGATCTGATCTAATTTCATCATCCCGGTAAGTGATGATCAAAAGTGATTTGCATTTATTAATTCTTCTTCCTAAAAATTTAATAAGATCTAGAGTTGATTCATCCGCCCAATGAGCATCTTCTATCACAATAATCGTGGGCTCATTATTTTGTATTTCTTTTAGCAGATTTGAAAAAATTGAAGGACGCGGGAATCCTGAATCCAATTGATTTACTATCCGGCTGTCAAGCTTAACAGCAATATCATAAAGAGGCGCCAGTGGACGGGGTGTAAAAAGATCATCACAACTTCCCCATAAAATTCTTGCTTGTTTCTCGCTTAGATTTGTGAAACGCTCAACAAGAGATGTTTTACCTATTCCGGCTTCACCCGTTAATATAACAGTTTTGCCATAACCTTGTTCAGCTTCTTTTAATAAATCACTTAGATCTTTTAAATAATGTTCTCTTTCTAGAAAAAGCATTTTTTTATTTTGTATTTTTAAAATAGTTATTTTTACAGATCAGAATATCGACATACAATTCTGAAGCATAAATAAATTGATTAAATTAATTTTTATTGAATATAAGTTAAAATTATATAAAAGAAAATACGAGAATTTATATTGAAGCTAGAATTTAATTTTAACCAATCGGCAGTTATACCTTATAGAAAAAAAGAAAATAATCTTGAGGTTTTATTAATAACTTCAATGAAAAAGAAAAAATGGATTGTCCCCAAGGGATTTGTAGAGTTTAACTTAACCCCATTTGAATCAGCAAAAAAAGAAGCCTATGAAGAAGCCGGCGTTATTGGAACAAATGAAACAGTTGAATTAGGAAGCTTTAAGCTGCAGAAAGCTGCGGGGGTTAGTAATATTAAAGTTTTTTCTATGGAAGTTGTAAAAATTTTGGATGAGTACCCTGAAAAAGAATTTAGAAAAAGGAAATGGTTTTCAGTTGATGAGGCATCAAAGACAGTACAAATACCGCAGTTAGTAAATTTTATTACTTCACTCAAAACAAAAATTGATAAATCGCTTAGTTAAAATCATCCCCAATTATTTTATTTATTGCTTCTTTGCTGGTTTCAAAATCATACCCTCTGGAATATAAAAATGAAAAAAGTTTTGCTTTTAATTTTTGGTTATCAAAACCCCTGTTAGAAAGTGATTTGAGTTTTTTTTCGACAAGTGACATAGCATCATCTATTAAATTGCCTTCAGGGAATATTTCTTTTAATACATCATCTAAAATATCTTTATTGATTCTTTTTTTTAGTAGTTCGGACTTGATTTTATTTTTCCCCCAAAGTTTTGTTCTTGTTTTTTCTTCTGCATATATTATAGAAAATTTATAATCATCTAGATATTGTTTTTTAATTAAATCATTAATAACATCTTCGACAATTTCTTTTTCATAATCTTTCTGAAGCAATTTAATCCGTAATTCATTTATCGAGTGCAGCCTTCTGCCAAGCAGCCTGAATGCCCTTTGCTTAATATGAAATTTTTTATTCTCGCAGATTAAAAATGAAAAATGGTCTTCGGAAATTTCTTGATTTTTCCTTAGACCATTCATCAAAATTACTTCTTTAGCAAGATAAAGCTTTTCACCGTTGTCTAAATAAACTATTACGTTACTTTCATCCTTTTTTAAAAGTCTTTGAATTTTCATTCATTATTTCAATCAATCAAACATTTATTAAAATATTTATTTTGATTTCTTTTCTTTAGCTGATGATTTTTCTTTTTCTACCGCTTCATCTTTCCCATTATCTTTTTCAGCAGGTAAAATTCCCAGTTTAGTTTTAACTTCTTTGGAAATCTTTTCGAAAAGAACTGCATCTTCAACAAGCTTTTGTCTGAATTGCTCTCTTCCCTGAAAACGGTCTTCTTCAAAAGTAAACCAGGCACCACCTTTTTTAACTATTCCAAAATTCACAGCTAAATCTAGAAGATCTCCGGTTTTGCTTATTCCTTCATTATAAAGAATATCGAATTCTACTTCTTTGAATGGAGGAGCAACTTTACTTTTTACTATTTTAACTTTTGTTCTATTTCCAATAATATCTGTACCATCTTTAATAGCAGCTATTCTTCTAATATCTAAACGGAGAGAAGCATAAAATTTTAATGCATTCCCACCTGTAGTTGTTTCAGGGTTACCAAAATAAACGCCGATTTTGCTTCTTAATTGATTTATAAAAATTACCGAAGTTTTTGATTTTGAAATAGCACCGGTCAATTTTCTTAATGCTTGAGACATAAGTCTCGCTTGAACAGCCATAGTAGCATCACCCATTTCTCCTTCAATTTCTGAACGTGGTACAAGAGCAGCAACTGAATCGATAACAATTACATCTAATGCATTGCTTCTTACTAATGTGTCGGTAATTTCCAAAGCTTGTTCTCCGAAATCGGGCTGTGAAAGAAGAAGATTTTTTGTATCAACACCAAGACGTTTTGCATAGTTAACATCAAGTGCATGCTCTGCATCGATGAAAGCAGCTAGCCCGCCGGTTTTTTGTGCTTCGGCAATAATATGTAAACACAATGTTGTTTTACCGCTTGATTCAGGCCCATAAATTTCCGTTACTCTTCCGCGAGGTACCCCCCCTATCCCAAGAGCATAATCAAGAGATAAAGCACCGGTAGGAATTGACTCAACCGGATTTATTACACCATCGCCCAATTTCATTATTGAACCTTTGCCATAAGTCTTTTCAATTGAGGCTATAGCATCTTCAATAATTTTCATTTTTTGTTCTATATCAGAACTCATTTTTCCTCCAAATCTTTTAATTTATAATTTTTAATTTCTGTATATCTTGAAGTATCAGGAAGCAATTCACTTTTAAACAATGTTATTTCATTTGAATAAAATTTTAAGTAAGGCAAATTAAAGTTTTCAAAACTATTAATGAAATTTTTATCAATTTTATTTTTTATTCTTAACAAAGTTAAATGAGGCTTAAACTTCCTTTTCTCTTTTTTAATTCCAAAAGTTTCAAGCTTACTTTCTATTTTATCCGCTAAAGTAATTAAGTTATCATTACTGGATAATCCAAGCCACAAAATTTTAGGATGATTATCTCTAAAGAAAAAGCCAAACTTTGTTAGATTCATTTCAATAGAATTAATATCTTTTATAAATGAAAGCGAATCTGCAATTTTATCAACTTTATCTTCTTGAACATCGCCGATGAAATTTAATGTTAAATGGAGTTTTTCTTTTATCTCCCACTTTAAATTTTGATTGTTACCTGCTGCGTCATTTCTAAATTCAATAATTTTATCAACAATATCATTAGGAAATTTCAAAGCAACGAACAATCTAATCATCGTAAGGAATTCCTAGAAGATAGCGGCGTAAAGTATCTAATGCAGCTTGAGCTGTTCTTTGTTTGTTCATAATTCTATCATCACCAAACATAAATTTTTTGGCGGTACAAACTTTTTCATCGCATAAACCAATATAAACTAAACCCACAGGCTTGCCGGGTGTTGCGCCCGTTGGCCCCATAATTCCGGTCAATGATATTCCGAGATCAGCGCCGCTAATTGCTTTTACACCTTCAGCCATTTGCCGGGCAACTTCAATACTAACTGCTCCTTTTTCCGCAATCACATCTTCGTTCACTCTTAGAATTTCAACTTTTGCAGCATTACTGTAAGATACAATTCCTCTTTCAAAATAATCGCTGCTGCCAGAAACATTTGTTAAAAGATGTGAAACATATCCGCCTGTGCATGATTCTGCTAAAGCGACTTTAAATCCTCTTTCTTTTAATAGTCTGCCGACTGTGTGCTCTAAGTCTTCTTCTCCAGTTGCATAAATATAGCGTCCAGCCTTACTTCGAATCTTTTGCTCAATCTCACTTAACTTATTTTTTGCTTCTTCTTCATCTTTTCCTTCAACAGTAATTCGCAGCTTTACACCAAATAGACTGGGAAGGAAAGCAAGTTTTGCTCCATTTAACAACTCATTTAAATCACCCAATCTTTCATATAAAGTTGATTCAGGAATTCCTGTTGTCTGTAATACTTTTCTTAATTTTATTAATGGAAGGTTTCTATTCTTTTCACTTAACTTAGGAATGATAAATTCATTCATCATTTCTTTCATCTCGTAAGGCACACCAGGCATAACAATAAAATATTTATTATCCTTTTCGATCCAAATACCTGGAGCAGTTCCCAATCTGTTTCTAATTGCAGTTGCTATTTTAGGTACTAATGCCTGTCCTTCATTAACTTTTGTTAATTCTCTTCCTCTTTTTTCAAACATCTTTTTAACGTCTTCAAGAACTTCTTTGTTTTGAATTAATTCCGTATTAAAAAATTTTACTACACATTGCCGGGTAACATCATCGTGCGTTGGTCCCAAACCCCCGGTAACTAATACAACATCGTTTTCTTTCCAGCATCTATCGAATTCAGATAGAATTTCATTTTCTTCATCACCGACAACAGATGTACTTTTAACATCAACTTGAATTTTGATTAAAGCTTCCCCTATAAAAGCAGCATTTGTATTTAATGTCTGCCCGATTAAAATTTCATCCCCAATTGTAATTAAATGAGCTTTCATTTTTTCTTTCTAAATAATTATAAAAAGTTATAATAGATTTTTACTATTATATGAACAATGAATAAACTATAAAATCCGGCTGCTACATCGTCCATCATAACACCGAGGCCTCCTTTAAGTTCTTCTAATTTACCGGCAGGATATGGTTTTATTATATCCAATACCCGCCAAATTAAAAATGCAACTAAAGAAATTACCAATCCTTTTGGTAAGTACAAAAGTGAAATCCACATGCCTACAACTTCATCAATTGTGCATTCAGCAGGATCTTTCCCGAACTTATCTTCAAATTTATTTGCTACATAAATGCCGTAAAAAGTAAAAATAATAATAGCGGGAATCAATACAACAGGCTTTTCAAATCCGGGTATCCAATAAATAGCTAATGCAGCAAGACTCCCGAATGTACCAGAAGCAAACGGTATATAGCCAGTAAAAAATCCTGAGCCCAACATGTTTTCAATAAAATTAATCTTCACGACTAAACAGCCTCACAATCAATTTCCGGTTGTTATATAAATAGGTTATGCCGGAATGAAAAGTAATTATTGTAATTAACAGCATTGTAAAAAAGATAAAAGTATGATTCAGAAGAATTGCAAAAATATTTTCATGTCCATTATATATTTGTGGAGTTTTGCTTCCAACATAAATAACTAATAAATAATAAAGAAATGTCATTTGAATAAAAGTTTTCCATTTAGCATAGTAGCTTGTTGGGAACGAAAAATTTTTATAATCGGCATAAGCACGAAGGCTTGTAATAATAAAATCTCGAAGTAAAATAATTATAACCATCCAAAGGTCAATTACTCCAATAAAAACAAATCCAAGAAAAGCTGCTGAGGTTAAAATTTTATCTGCCAGGGGATCCCAAAATTTTCCCCAGGTAGTTATATAATTAAATTTCCTGGCAAGCCAACCATCGTACCAATCGGTCAATGCAGCGATTATAAAAATTCCTAATGATATTTGCTTAAATAATGGATTATCGGAAAGAAAGAAAAAAAGAAATACCGGCGTAAGGATAATTCGTAATACAGTAAGTTGATTCGGTAAAACCATTTTTCAATATAGTAAAATTAATTTTGTGCAAGCTGTTTGAGATATGTGTATTCATATATGCCGGTGTTATGCCCGTCTTTCCAGGTTACAGAAATTGCATAACTTCCTACTTGCCTAACGTTTTCAATTTTTTTTTGATTCTCATTAAGAATCGGTATATAGCTTAAACTTTGTTTTTCTTTTTGAGTGACACATGTTGCACAAGGACAATTTTCCCTCAGCTTTTTCAGGCTTATTCTCGAATCAGTCCCATCATTCCATTTCAAATATAAATCTTTTTTATTATCAACTTTAATTAATACCGGGTACATTTAATCCAATTTTTCTCCGCTTAATTTATAAAGCGCATCAAGATATTTTTCACTCGTTTTCTGAATAACTTCTTCGGGAAGCTTTGGAGGAGGCGGCTGTTTATTAAATTTAATTGATAATAAATAATCTCTAACAAATTGCTTATCAAAACTTTCCTGCGCTCTACCCTTCTCATATTTATCTTTCGGCCAGAAGCGGGAAGAATCCGGAGTAAGTAATTCATCAACAAGAATAACTTCGCCATTATGAATGCCAAACTCCATTTTAGTATCTGCTATTATTATTCCTTTTTGAAGCGCAAACTCTGATGCAGCAGTATAAATTTTTAAAACAGAATTTTTAATATTGTTCACAATATCTTTCCCGGCTATTTTTTCTGCATCTGCTTCAGAAATATTTTCATCATGTAAACCTATTTCAGCTTTTGTGGAAGGGGTAAAAATTGGTTCAGGTAATTTTTCCGATTCTTGCAAACCTGAAGGTAAACTTATTCCGGAAATCTTTCCACTTGCTTTGTAATCATTCCACCCGGAACCTGAAATATAACCACGTACAATACTTTCAATTGGAATTACTTCTGCTTTTTTAACAAGCATCGATCGGTTTTTCAAATCTTCAGCATAAGTTTTACATTCGGATGGGAAGTCAGCTACATTTGTACTTATAACATGATTTGGAATTATGTCTTTTGAGAAGTTAAACCAAAACTCAGAAATTTTGGTAAGTACCATTCCTTTATATGGAATTCCTTGCGACATAATTACGTCAAATGCGGAAAGACGGTCTGTAGAAACAATTAGATAATATTCTCCAACATCATAAATGTCTCTTACTTTGCCCTTTTTGACCAATTTTAAATTAGGAAAATCTGTTTGTAAAATAATTTTGGGAGTCATAAATAATCTCGATGTTTATTGACAAATATAAAACCTAATAGTGATTTAACAAAAAAATCGGAAATATTTTTGGTTCTTAACTACAATAAGTAATAGGCAGAAATGAAAATACTATATATTAAATTTCTCATTACTGCAAATTTATCGCACAAAAATACTATTAAATACTGATAAAAATAAAATTTTAATATGGTATATATATTGTTTTATAAGGATGAACGTTAAATTACTCTTTTGGAGGTAACATGCTAATATTGAAGTTAAAACACTGGATTCAGGATTATAAAATGATTGCTTTTATGGTTTTTATATTTTTCGGATGGATAATCCTGTATACGTTATATATGTTTTTAATTCTTCTATTTAATCTCTAGTAAAAAATTAAATATTAGTTGTTATAATAATTTAATAACAATAGCAGAAAGAATAATAATAGCGATAATAAAAGTTGTTAAAGAAGAACTTACCCTTATTCTCCCCTCATCTATAAATTCTTTTTGTGTGCAATAATCAAATGTTCTACAATTAATACAAGTGTTATAGTTTTGACAGTCACAATTGGTCATTTATTCACCCCTCAACAAATAATGAATAACTTTACATTTAAATTATTGTAAAATAATTTAACATTCAAGATTTTAATAATTTTAATTAAAAATTATTAAATGACCAAACTCATAAAACATCACACCTCAGGGATTCCCTGATTGTTGTGAATACATATTCAAAATAAATTTTTACCACTATGGATAAAATTTTAATTTCACTTTGGATTTTGGCTCATTGCGTTCTGCTTTATCTTTCAGGATATGCGGAAAAGATGCTTGTAAACGCAAGGAAACTTCCTTATTCAAATTGGAGTGAATTAACTCAATACACTGATAAGTTTTTTCCATTCTCAACTACAAATCTGCTTCACTATGATATTACCGAATTTTTTGTTTATGTTGTTGGAGGATTAATTATTTATCGTATTATCAGAAAATTTTATCAAGTGACTTAGCTTGAGTTCACTTTAAATAAATCATTTTTTTTGTTTGAATAAAAACCCGCCCTGTATTCCTATTGTCATTGGAGATTTTTAACCCAGCGTTATTTACTTTTAATTGATAAAAATAAATGCCCGAAGCTAAATTATGAAGCATAGCAGCTGGATTAAATTCAATTTTATATTTCCCTGCAGGTTTGTATTCATTAACAAGGGTTGCAACCTCTCTTCCTAAAACATCAAATATTTTTAATGTCTGAACACCGTTAATTGGTGATTCCCAGCTTAACATCGTAGATGGATTAAATGGATTCGGATAATTATTAAATAATCTAAAATTATTTATAACAGCAGGATTTTCACGAACAGAAGTCAAAGTACTATATTCATAAATATTCATATAATTATTTACCCAGACAGTATCATTCCAAGTTTTATAAAAATTATCTGTCATGTTATTATCTTTATCATAATCATAATGAGTTTTTGCAATATCTATCCAGTTTGCACCATCCCAGGCTTTATCTTGCTGTTCAGTTAATAAAGTATCATTATAAGTATATAAAGATTTTGAATTATCATTCCAACCGGTTCCATTCCAATCTTGGGTTTGTAGTTCTATTAAATTTTTATTTAAATCATACGTGTATTTATAATATTGATTGTTCACCCAATTATTATTCCATGATTGATAAGTCTTATCAACCAAGTTATTATTTCCATCATATGTATTTATATATTTTGAAATATTTAACCAATCAGAATTACCCCATGACTGTTCGATACTTACAGTTTGATTATTATTAGGATCATATTCATATATAAAATTCGAAATATATACCCAATTAGTGTCCACCCATTCTTGATTAGTTAAACTTGTTAAATTATTATTATTATAAGTATAAGTAGATAAAGTGCCGTTACTCCAATGATCTATATTCCAAACCTGGAATCGTTCTTCAATTAAATTACTATTTTCATCATAAGTATAAATATACTCTCCGTTACTTACCCAATCAAAACCTGTCCAATCTTCCCAAAGCGCTTCCGTTTGAATATTATTATCATAAGTGTAAGTGTATCTGCTTGAGTCTGACCAATATGAACCTTTCCAATACCTGATTAATTCTCTATCCAAATTATTATTAATGTCATAAGAATTTGAATCTTTTCTACTATTTACCCAATCACTTCCATTCCAGATTTGGAAAATAGTCTCAGACAATCTTTTGCTGTTATCAAAATTATAAATATACTTTGTAACATTTACCCAGCTTGTGTCTCCCCAGGTTTGAAATATTTCATTAATTAAATAATAACCATTTCCCAATTGAATTTGATAATCACTAAGTTTTTCTTTTTTATTGATTGGATTAAATTGTTTATTTAATATAAAATCATTAGGAAAACTCTTCTTAGAAAAGTTAAACAATCTTGCTTTTAACTTTAATCTATCTTTTCCAACTAGAGGGGACTTATTCAATTTTAAAACAGAGTTATTAATTTGTGAGTTTAAAGAAATACCTTTGCTAAAACTGGTTTGTGAATAAGTATTTAAAATAAATATTAAAGATAAAATAATTGCATTAACCAATTTCATCTTTGACCTATAACAATTAAAAATTAATAAATTTGAAAAATCATCGAAACATTTTTCAAAACTAATTTACTAAAAGATTAAAATAAATACTTTGATATAGTCCCAAAACAAATTATTGTTAAATCTAATCTCAATATTTTGATTTTTGTTTATTAAAAATTTCCTGTCAACTTTAGTTCATGTTTTTAAATCATTTTCATTCATCTCTTAAATTTTCTCTATACCCTCACTTTTCTATGGAGTGATTAGAAAATATTAAAAAAATAAATTTACTTTACTTGTTATTTTGATTTTTTAGTTAGATATTAATCTCATCAGTAATTTCCATTCATTGAAGATAGCTTTCAGCAAAATTACCTACTGAAATTTTGATTTTCCAACTTAGTACTTGTAATTAATTTATTATTCTATTTGAGCAAAGGAGATATAAAAAGAATACATACTTTCCCATTCCTTTTCTGATTTCAATCTATTACAAACCTCAGCCAAAATTGGTGTGGCATTTTCTTTTTTAATTTATCTGTAACTATAAAACATCTGGAAATTCATTCAGTTCATTAAATATATCAATAGGAGATACCATGAATAGCACCGTAAAGTTTTTGTCCCGTCTACTGGTTCTATGTATTTTTTGTTTGGCAACAATACCGTTATTTGCCCAACCGTACACAGAACTTAATTCAAATATTGACTGGAATCCTGGAAATTTCAGTTCTGTTGGTGATATCGCCGCTGCATTTGGTAATGCACGTGCAGGAGAGAATACCCAACTTGGCACTAGTTTATCAACAACTCTTACCATGCCAGCACAAGCTGCATGGGATGCACTTTCAAATAGTGAAAAAGCCTTGTACTTAATCAATGCTGAGCGCGTTGTTAGAAATCTTCTTCCATTTGAAGCTGTAAGCAATAATATAGTTACAATCGCACAAAACTATGCTGATTATTTACTAACAACAGATCAATTTGGTCATGATTTGCAAGGGACGCCGACGGATCGGTTAAATGGAGATGCCTCAATTAATGGCTGCAGTGAACAAGGATATACGTATGGACCAGAGTGTCTCTCTGTAATTGTGCAATCTTCAGGGACAGTTCTAATGCCAATTGAACGTTCAGTTTATGGATGGATATATGAGGATAGTCCAGCATGGGGACACCGAAATACTTGCTTCGCTTTATTTAATAACGATTACGGGTCGACTAGTAGTGAAGGTTTTATTGGAGTTGGATTGGCGACTGGTGGACCTTATACTCTTGGTTCATCTTGGCCTGTTGCCGCTTTAATTTGTTTTGATTTTGTTGATCCTTGCTCTACTTCTGTTCTACCAGTAGAACTAACAAGCTTCACTGCCAGTCTAATTGGAAACAATGTTGAATTAAGTTGGCAAACTGCCACAGAATTAAATAATTATGGATTTGAGATAGAAAGACAAAGATCAGAATTAAGCAGCGAAAATTCAGCATGGGAAAAAATAGGCTTTGTTAATGGGCATGGAAATAGTAACTCAACAAATATATATTCTTTCACTGATAAATCTTTACAAACTTCAGGAAAATATTTATATAGACTTAAACAAATTGATATTAATGGAGCATATGTATATTCAGGTGAAGTGGAAGCCAATCTAGGTTCACCACAAAACTTTGAGTTAGTTCAAAATTATCCAAACCCTTTTAATCCATCAACAACAATTAGATATTCAATAGCCAAGCAAAGTTTTGTACATATAACATTATATGATGTTCTTGGCAGAAAAATAAAAGATTTATATAAGGGTTATCAAAATGTTGGGGCGCATGAAATTAATTTTAATTCATCTTCTAATTCAGAATCACTAAGCAGCGGAGTTTATTTATATACTATTATTGCAAATTATGATAATGGGATTTATAAGAATACACGTAAAATGGTTTTATTAAAATAAAAACTGCAAGTTTAGTATTAAACAAAAATTACATATAAACTTAAACAATATTCTTTCTTTGTTGGATTTCTTAAATTTCAGTATGCCACTGAAAGAGACGAAACAATAAGTTTATTTTGTAAGAACCGATTTTTTTAAAACCTGCTTTCTCTATTCCCCTTTGAGAACTGAAGTTTGTGGGATTAGCATAAATTATTAAAGAATAATTTTTATCAGATAAATCTATGCTGCGTTTTAGTAAACGTCCATAATAGCCTTGCCCTCTAAATTTAGGATTAGTCCAGTAAGGCCCCAGCATTGTTCCTTGATTAAACAACCATCCAAATTTCCGTTTAAAGGAACTCCAATCCTGTGTCCATCCGTAAGCTATAATTTCTTCTTCATTATAAATACAAAGAAGCTTTGCCTGACCTAATTTGAGTCTATGATAAAGTGGATTAACAAAAGGATAAATTGATAAATTCTTAATTATAGATATTGGAATTTCTTTATATTCTTTTAAATACTTTTATTTCAGGATCAACTACATCAAAATTTTTTTTTGAATTAAGATAGTATACAACACATTCATCTGAAACAAAAAAAAGCTTCTTAAAAAAAGAAAGCATTTTTAACAAAAATGACATATTAAAAAGTTTTACTTATTTCAATAAGCTTATAAAAAGCTTCTAGTTTTTGATATGGATTTGGAAACTTTTTCCATAATAGTTTTAAATATCTATTTAATGCTATAATTTTAACTTCAGAAAGTATCTTTGATTTTCTAGTTAATTCAATATTCAATCTACAATATTTTTTTCGATAACCCATGCGAATTAAAAAATCATTAATTGTAGTTGAATGCAAGAGTGTACGGTTTCCATTTGTAATATAGAAAGCACCTCTTTCTTGTAAATAGTGTTTAGTTATATAATAAAATAATGCATTGTTAGGATAATATTTATGTAGTTCAGGATCAGATTTTGTACTTCCTAGACTAACCGCATTATCAATAAATACACAAGAAGCAAAAGCAGCTAAACCCTCTTTAGTAAATGCCCCCCAAGTTTCAAAGCCATCATAATTTCCAAATCTCAGAATTTTATTTTTATACTGTTCCTTTGTTTGAATTTGCGAATCATTTAGACCATAAGATTTCTGGGATTTAGCGAATATACTATAAGTTATATCTGCAAATTCATTAATTTCAATCCTGTGAACTGAACACATTGATAAACCTTTACGAATACCTCTTTTACCACTTGAATTTTCTAAATTATTAATATCATAATTAATATCATCACAAATCGTCCACCACCATTCAGATTCTGAAGCCCTATTCCAATCGTCTGTCCAATATGCAAAAAGAGCCTTAGTATCCAATAATGCTTCCCTTATTTTATTACGGTTTATACTTAACTCAATATGCGGTAGAAAAATTGGTTCTAAAATCTTACCCCTAATGCTCCATGGCAAATCATCGAGCCAAATTTTACCTTCTTGAACCTCAACCCATTTCTTTATTTTAAAATTTTCTGACATAATTGAGGGAATAATTAGTTATCAAAAGTCTATTATAAATTAAAATTTTAAATGAGAGCTATTAAATTTGATATCTTACAAATAAACATCTTCAAGTACAACTACTAATTTAATGTCTTTTGTTAGAAGATGAACAATTATAAATAAATTGAATCAATTCAATAATTAACATTGGTTTTACTAGTTTGGTTATTTTTTATAATTTATGGGAGAATCAATTATCGTTGGTTTTTCATTGGTTTTATTTTTTAAAGAATTGCACAAAAGATATTTAACGATACGCGAATAAAAAACCTGTGATTTTATTAAGCGGTGAAATTTCTTTTATCTTAAAACCTTTATTCTTTAAAAAATCAACTAAACTTTTTGGATCTTGTTCCGCTGAAAATCTATGCCACTCCATTGCTATTCTTTGAATTTTATTTAAAGTAGAATCACTAGCATTCATGAGAATTGAATATTCTGCTCCCTCACAATCTAGCTTAAGAAAATTGCAAACATCTAATTTTTCTTCTTCGAAAAAATCATTTAAGGAAATTGCATTGATTTTTTCCTCATACGTTTTTTGGTCAGGTTTAAGATTAAATAAACTAGTATCGCCGGGATCTCCATCCATTGTATAATAAAAAGATAACTCTCCTTTTTTATCAGTTATTGCTGTGTTAAAATATTTAACATTTTTTATAGAATTCTGCTCAATATTTTGCTTTAAAAGTTTATAGTGTTTAGAAAAAGGTTCAAATGCATATACAGTTCCATTTTTAGCTTTCTTTGCAGATTTGATTGTAAAAAAACCTAAATGTGCACCTATATCAATTACTAGGTCATTATTTCCAATTTTAAAATTCTCTAATCTATTATATTCGCCTTTAATATATACAGAATAAAAGACATAATTTAAACCTCTTGAATTCGGATGTATATTTATTTTCGTGCCGTCTCTTAGCTTATAAAAATTACATTTACTTTTCAGGCCTAATCGTGTTCTAATAAGATCAGTTAAATATGAAGGCCAATTTTTGAGAGTTATAATTGCACCTCTACAATATAAAAATAGGCTATTTAATCTTTTAAAACTTTAAACATTTAATAGTTCATATTTAATATTAAAAAATTGATTAGACCCCCCTTAATTTTTTGTGGGCAGGGACGGAATCGAACCGCCGACACAAGGATTTTCAGTCCTTTGCTCTACCGACTGAGCTACCTGCCCTTAAAATTTTAAGAGTTCAAAAATAATTATATTTCTTAATAACTCAAAAAATTTCACCTTTATTTTTTATTAAATCATTCCTTTTTCTTTTAAGATTTTCTCAATTGTAACTTCTCCAATTTCTTGCAATTCATATTTAACTCTAGTAGAAGGTTTATTAATTTTTAATATCCTTCCCAAATCAATTGGGGTTCCAATTACAACTGAATCACAATCTGTTTTATTTATTGTTTCTTCTAAGTCTTTCATTTGTTTATCGCCGTATCCCATAGCCGGTAACAATATTCCAATCTTTGGATATTTTTTAAAAGTATCCGTAATTGATTTCACTGTAAATGGCCGTGGATCAACAATCTGTGCTGCACCATAATTCCACGCTGCAACCATTCCGGCACCGTATTCCATTTCACCATGTGTTAATGTAGGCCCATCTTCTACTACAAGAACTCTTTTCCCTTTAATTAATTCAGGTTTCTCTACAAAGATAGGAGATGCACCTTCAATGACTTGTGCTTCAGGATTTGCTATTCTAATGTTATCTCTTACTATTTTAATATTCTCGGGTTTAGCTTCAACTATCTTATTAATTATCACAGCATCTGCTAACCTTAGAGAAGTGTTGCCGGGATAATAAGTCATTTCATGCCCAGGGCGATGAGGATCAACAACTGTAAATGTTAAATCGGATTTATAGAAAGGGATATCATTATTGCCGCCATCCCAAATAATAATATCCGCTTCTTTTTCAGCTTCTGCAAGTATTGCCCCATAGTCAACGCCGGCATAAATTACACTGCCCATTGCAATGTGCGGCTCGTATTCTTCCATTTCCTCGATGGTGCAATTATGTTTTTTCAAATCTGCTAATGATCCAAACCTTTGTACTTTCTGCTTAACAAGATCTCCGTAAGGCATAGGATGTCTAATTGAAACAACTTTCTTCCCTGCTTCTTTTAAAACTTTAACAACTTTTCTAGAAGTTTGAGATTTGCCGCAACCAGTTCTAACAGCGATAATAGATACTACAGGCTTTTTACTTTTAATCATCGTTTCATCTGCTCCTAACAATCGAAATGAAACTCCAGCAGCATTTACAATTGATGCTTTGGTCATTACGTAATTAAAAGGAACATCGGAATAAGAAAAAACTACTTCATCAACTTTTAAATCTTGAATTAATTTAAGAAGATCTTTTTCATCATAAATCTTAATTCCTTTAGGATATAATTTCCCGGTAAGTTCATGAGGATAAATTCTTCCATCAATATTTGGAATTTGAGTGGCGGTAAAGGCGACAACATTATAATCTTCATTGTCTCTGAAAACCACATTGAAATTATGAAAGTCACGTCCAGCGGCACCCATAATTAGAACATTTTTTTTAGACATAAATCATTTCTCCATTAATATATTTTTTTGTACATATTTTTTCTTAAAGCCGAGTTTCTTTTGGAATCAGCTTTATGTTTTTAGTTTTCTTTATTCGACAGTTACACTCTTGGCTAAATTTCTGGGCTGATCAACGTTCAATCCTTTTTTCACAGCAATGTGATATGCAAGTAATTGTAAAGGTATAACAGTAAGTATCGGCATCAACATCCTGATCGTATCAGGTATTTTAATAGAATAATCAACAAGCTTGTCAATTTCAGAATCACTCTCGCTGGCGATTGCTATTATCTTTCCCTTTCTAGCTCTAACTTCTTCTATATTACTTATAATTTTTTCATAAGTTGAATCTTTTGGGGCAATAAAAACAGCGGGCATATTTTCATCAATTAAAGCAATTGGCCCGTGCTTCATTTCCGCAGCGGGATAACCTTCAGCATGAATGTAAGATATTTCTTTCAGCTTTAATGCTCCTTCCAATGCAACCGGGAAATTATATCCTCTTCCCAGGTATAGGAAATTTTTTGCGTTAACGAACTGATCCGCAATCTGTTCAATTTGATCATTTAATTTTAAGATTTTCGAAATCTTATCCGGCAGTAATTGAAGCTCATTAGCTATAGTTTGCCCATCTACTCTGCTCAAACTTTTCTTACGTGCAATTGCGAGAGTAATTAAAGCTAGAACTATTAATTGTGAAGTAAATGCTTTTGTAGAAGCAACGCCAATCTCCGGGCCAGCATGAGTATAAACCCCGGCATGACTTTCACGCGCAATGGAGCTGCCAACAACATTACAAATTCCAAAAACCAAGGCCCCTTTATTTTTTGCTTCTTTCATCGCAGCTAACGTATCTGCTGTTTCTCCACTCTGAGTTATAAAAAATATTGTATCATCTTTATTGACTATCGGGTTCCTATATCTAAACTCTGAAGCGTATTCAACTTCGGTGGGTATTCTGGCAAATTGTTCAAACATATATTCCCCGACCAAACCAGAATGCCATGATGTTCCGCACGCAGTTATAACAATTCTTTTAGAGTCTGCAATTTTATCAATTACGTTTTCAAGTCCGCCTAATTTACTTGTTCCTTCATCAACTAAAATTCTTCCACGCATAGAATTGTAAACAGACTCTGGTTGTTCCATTATTTCTTTAAGCATGAAATGTGCATACCCGCCTTTATCTATCTCGTCAAGTGTCATGCTTATTTCGTGAATTTCTTTTTCTAAATCACCATCATGGATAGTCTTTGCAATGAATTTATCTTTATAAATTTCTGCCAATTCTCCGTCTTCTAAATATATAACTTGTTTTGTATAAGCTAGTATTGCTGATACATCTGAAGCGATAAAATTTTCTCCTTCACCAATTCCAATTACAAGCGGGGAACCTTTTCTTGCCGCAATTAATTTATCCGGTTCTTCTTCATAAACTACAGCTATTCCATAAGTACCTTCAACCTCGTTCAAAGCCATTCTAACTGATTTGAAAAGAGTGTGGCCTCTTTTAAAAAACTATCAATTAAGTGTGGTAATACTTCCGAATCTGTTTCGGTTAAAAATTGATAACCTAATTTTTTCAAGCCGGTTCTTAATGTCTGGTAATTTTCAATTATGCCATTATGAATTACGCATAAAGTTTTATCACTATTGAAATGTGGATGTGCATTTATTTCATTTGGAACACCATGAGTTGCCCATCTTGTATGCCCAATTCCAATTGTAGAATTATAGTTTGTTTTATCTAATTTATCCTGAAGTAAAGAAACTTTACCCTTATTTTTTATTATTTGCGTACCGTCATTTGTTAATATAGCAACACCGGCTGAATCATAACCTCTATATTCCAATCTTTTTAAACCGTTAATTAAGATTGGAACGCAATTTTTGTCACCTATGTATCCAACTATTCCACACATTTCTTCTACCTTTTGATTTTTTGAAAGAAGCTAAAAAACAAAAATGGTGCCTAATTGATATGCAAATAATTAAGCAAATTGGGAATGTTTTTTATTTGAAATTTCATATTGAGAAAACTATTTAACTTTTGCTAATTTCTCCGTGGCTGTCTTAACAATTCCATTATTTTTATACACAATTTTGTAAAAATATAATCCATTTGCAACTTCATCACCATCCTGGTCTCTCCCATTCCAATAAAATTTATTTAAACCAATGTTTAGTTTTGAAGGAGGTATAGAGATATCTTTAATCAATCTTCCAGCAACAGTATAAATTTTGATTAGAAGCTCTTCAGGTACCTGTGTACCTCGAAGTTCAAAAGTAAAATATGTAGCATCTTTAAATGGATTAGGAATATTAAAAATCTTTTGGATATCATTTTCTATATAACTATAAAAAATAATCCTATAAGAAGTTGTGTCAGAATAATTGCCGGAAGCATCCCTTGCTAAAATTTCAAGTACATTTTTGCCATCTTGAAGCTGTGGATTCCATTCAATTTCAGATTTAGAATTTGGATAAGGCGTATATGTATAATTTATATCCGGCTCAGAAAAATTTAAAGGTTCATTATTATAAATTAATGTAAAGTAACTTGTATCTAAAGGAAGAGGGCTATTATCCTCAAGAGTAATTACGACCTTCGGATGAGAAGAAACTACATCTCCATTTAATATTTCTTTCCCATCAAAAGTAACTTGCATTTTAGGATTTGTCGAATCTCTGGCAACGTAAAAATCTTTTTTAATTATGTTATTAACTGTAAAGTATTCAGGCGTTTCTGTTTCAGCAACAACTTTCATCTCATTAGTTAACAAAAAACGTGTAGTTGGGATTGTATTATTTATTATAGTAGAACTATCCTTAGGGACAGAAACTGTATAACTAAAATATGATGAATCCGAAGTAGAAGTATCAGACGCATTTAGATAATATTTTACCTTTAAACTTGGAACGTCAAGGTCTCCAATATTTCTAATCTTTAAGCTTGACTCAATTGGTAACCCTTGAAGATTCGTATCTGGTGAAAAAGTAAAATTATTTTTTGATAAAACAATCTCTGCTGGATTTTGATAAGAAACATTTAAGCTTTTAAGTTGAATTGGATTTGAACTACCGTAGGTTGAATCAACAAAATTAAATTTTGCTCTTATGTAGTTATATTTCTTCGCATCAACATTTGATAATTTAAAATTATTTTGAAGATTTGATTGCAGCACATCCCAGTTACCATTATTTTTATTTAAACCTTCTAAGCTTGCTGCATAAGTTCCTGCAGCCCCAGTTGCATCTATACTATAACCAATACTATTCCATTCAGCCGCTGGGCCAATTGCCGGAGAAATGGCACTTCCGCTTGCATCTCTATATTTGCCGGCAAATTTGAAAATTTTGGGAGCAAAACCAGATCTAAAAACTGAAGTATACACAAAATCATTTTGCCAATCATAGCACCATGCATAAAATCCTTGGAATGGTTCAAAAGAAAGCCACTCTTGTTCATATGATCCATTTGATAAATTAAATCTTCTAAGATTACCATATGTAAAGTTTTCATAAGCATATAAGAAATTATCAACTACAAAAAATCCAGTAAACCCTGTATAGCTGCTTCCAGCTAATGTTATATCACTTTGTACTCTTTTCCAATTATTCGCAGGATCAAAAATCCTTACTATATATTTTAGGTTCCCAGATGAATCCCGTCTAGAAATATTATAAACATACTTTCCGTTAGAAGTTAAATAGAAAGCACCATTTTGTGCTTGCGCATTTTCATTAATTAATCCATCCGGTATTTCTATCCTGCTTGTGTCACCGCTTTCAGGGTTTATTTTTAAAAGTGTTTTATAATCACCTGTTGCTGCATAAATAAATCCATCGCTATGATAAAACATAGTATGCCATATCTGGGCTTGAACTCCAGGTATACTTCCATATAGTTGACCTGAAACAGTTCCTTCTAAGCCTGTTCCTAATTTATATATTTTGCTTGGTTGAAAATTATTATTAAAAGCCATGCTGGCAAAATATATGTACTTTCCATCTGTTGTTATACTGGAAAGATTCTTTACATCTGGTGGTAGAGTTACACCAATAGTATCAAGATATTTTTCATTTGAAGGATGAGGTGGTGAAGTTTTAGTGTTCAATATTAAACCCGATAAAGAATCTGAATAGGTTAAATTTGAAAGATGAAACATATTTAATTGTTTGTTGTCTACATTATATCCATTCTGAAATGTATTTCCTATTTCAAAGGTTCTAATATTGCTCCAGTAACTTGAATCTTTACCATTATAAATTCTTGTTCGCCAAAAATAAATACCATTTGATAATATAGGAGATTTCCATTTTAGCAAACCATCAATTGGCTTTATTTCCCCGGAATTAATTAAAGGATTATTAAAGCTAATCGAAGTATCTATTTCAATAAAGTATGAAAGGTTCAAAGCTAAATAATGACCATTATCTACAAAAAGAAAATTGACAGTATTATTTGAGTTAAGCATGCCATCAATTGGTTTTACAATACTGGGTTCTCCCAAATCATATACGGCAAATGAAGCAGAAGCTTCATTATCTGTATTATCCATTTCAGGAATACTATTTGTCTCATTAATCTTTGCAGTTAATTTATATAATCCACCTTTATTTGTATACCAATTAAAAATTGTAGAATCAATTTCACCAAAACTTCCAAACTTATAACTTCCGATTTTATAAGAAGTATCATTAGATGAAACAAATAATTCCAATACAACAGAATCAGGCTTAAAAATAATTCCAAGATTATTAATTTTAACTTTAACTTTTATGGTATCGGTTGTTAATGGAATATCCGGACTTATAGAAATATCGCTTTGGTTAATTACAAAGTCAGGTTTATCCGGGACAGCTAATTTTAAAACAGGATCGCCAAATAAAGTAAGTAAGGAAACTTGACTCTCATTAAAAGGAGGGGTAACACCGAGACGAATTTTGGAATTTAAAATTGCTTTTCCTGATACATGTATTTTTTTATTAAATGTCTCATCATAAAATAATTTATTTATATATTTTCCTGTTTCCCACCAGGTTAATCCTGAACTACCCCAAAACGCAATGCAGCCTTTCCCAGGTACCTTCAAGAATTTTTCCCCAAAGACATCCTGATTATCAAAATGCGCAGTGTAGCAAGTAACACTACTTATAAAAGGAAGTTTAGCTCCATTATTTAATTCATAAATATCATCATTTAGAAAGACCAGATCCCATTGTGCGCTACCCCCATGTCCATAATAGTTCGCTAGAACTGCACCATCATTAAATCCTTGACGAATTTCAGGGCCATCTCCTTTGTATGGATATTGAGTTGGTTTATTGGGATATCTAAATACTTTTGTTGCTGTTAATCCATTAGGATTTAAATAATAGCTTTCCAAAAATAGACTTTCATCATTAAAATTACGAGATGCCTCATCTGCGTTGTTTGCACCAGATGCTGCTAAAAGAACGTTTTGTTTCCACTTTTTAGAATTATCTCCTGGATAAGTGCTTAATTTTTGAATTATAGCCTCTCCCTCATCTAAAGTCTCTATAGAAATTCTTCCAATTGCAAGATCCGGGATTAAATCATTACCACTGACCGTGACAATATTATTGTCGCTAGCAGCTTGCCCATAGGTATATGCATGGTATGGCATCGATGGAATAAAATTTGGACGGCTATCAGCTAATAAATGCCGGTAATCATAACTCATATCACCTATAAGAACAACATATACCGGGGCAGGTGACTGCCAGTTTTCAAATGCATACTTAATAAATTTTTGCAATGCATGGGGATCTAATAATCCACCGGAGAATTCATCATAAATATCCTGAACTTGTACAATTTTAATTCTTGGATTATGTATTGAAGTATCCGGGAAATTTTTTGTTCTTAAATCATAAAGTTGCTGAGCAATTGTTAGAAACTTCTCATGGGTAATTATAATGTAATCAGCTCCATCAGCTGTGTTTCTTAAGTCTGAAACATGATTATCTTTAATTATCGAGTCAGGCTGCAAGAAATAATTTTCTGCAGTACAGAAAAAATCAGTAGTGTCTTTAACATCATACACAAATAAAGTGCTGCTATATATATCATGAGTAAAATTAGGATTCGTTATCATTTCACCATATTGAGGGACGAATATTTTCATGTTATCTTTAGTCCAACTAAAAACATTGTACCTGGTTCTACCTATAAAACCTGGCGCACTTGTGAACATAAAATGATCCCCATCGGATTTTAACATTTTCCAATATTGTATCTCAAACCAATTCACTCTTATTTCATCAAACTTAGTAGCTGAAGGGTTATAAGGATCTGGAGGTATATCACCGTATGCAGCAACTTGAAAATTATTTTCATCCGGGTAAATATGAATATTGTTAAGACTAAATGTTTTTTCAAATGTCGCTGCCGTAGGACCATCCCATGTAAATGTACCTATTGGTTGTGAAGTTAAAGAAATTTTAACTTTATGATCCGGATTAACTTGACTATTTGTAGTCATGCCCTGCATATTCAAACGTACTGTGATATTTAAAGAATCTTCACGTCGCTTAGGAGGTTGCACAAATCCTACAGAAAATACGTTAAGCAAAGTTCCATTTTGTCCGGAAGATTTGCCCCACATCCAATAGTCACGCTTATCGTCAGGTGCATGCCCCAATCTTTCATACAACGAATCTTTTTCATAATGTAATACTTCAACTGTTGTTCTAAAATCATGAACCCAATTTTTAGGCGTTCCATCAATCTGTTTATACTGCAGCCCTGAAGTATCTGCCTCATAAGAAAACCAGTAAACATTTGAAAGATTATAAATGTTTTGCTTGCAGTAAGGAGTTGCTTTGGGTGGATAACCTACAAATTCTATGTAGTCTCCATTATCGAAAACATTATTTGAATCTGCATCTTTCACATAAATTGGGATTTCTTTTTCATCATTGAATATCTGGAATTTATCAACAGGAATATTTTGTATAGGCAAACCAGCGTTAATCAAATAATTGTATGATAATCTATAAACGCCTTTATCCATTAAATAAATTTTGTAATAGTTTTTCTGCGGATTGTACCAGTAATTATTGGTAACCGGTTTTGATAATTTATTAGAAGATTTACTTACCCAGCTTTTTGCTTCTTTATAATTAACTACAGTAGATTTTAATATTTGAGAGTCCGTTTTATCATTTATTGAATTGTAACTAACAGTGCCTGATTGTGTTGAGTTAAAATTAATTCTAACGGTCAGCTTTTCATTTTTAATTAATTCCCTTGTTACAGGATTAAATTGAAACGGATAAACACTTAAGGTTATTATTCTTGAAAATCTAAATACAAAATCATTGGATATTTTAGAATTTACAGCGGGAAAAAATTTATTCGTTTGATAAATTTCCTTCTGAAATGATTCCGGCTTAGTTCCATCGATTAATGAATCGGCAAAAGGAACAATAAACTTGTTTGCAAATGATTTTTTTTCAGAAGTGACATTTGATAACGTTGGATTTGAAGATCTTGGGACACCGATATTTACATTAACTTCAGGTAAATCCGGTTCACCGATTTTTGCTGCTGATTGTTCGTCTCTTTTTATAGTTGTAAATATTTTCCCATTAATGTTTTTGTCAATTAACGGGAAATTATTATTAAAGTTAAATTCTATAATTATATGATCGGACTTTGATTCTAAAACTTTGTATGATTGTCCCCAAATAGGTGAGCAAGCAATAATCAGAATAAATAAAAAGTATTTGAATCTCATTAAAAACCTTTTTCAAATTCAGTTTGTAACTTAGATTTTTGAGCAATATGGAACAAGGGGGAAAAATTGTCAAGATGTACTTTTTACAAACACTTATGAGCTTTATAATTTTTCTATCACTCAAAACTTAACTTTAGGGAAGTCCAAAAATTATTTTCATTTGAAATAACATCTTCAGAAGAATATCGTTGATGCTGAAATACAAAATCAAAATAAATACCATAGGTTAATTCCCATTTACAATAAAATGTAATATCATCTTTCACTTCTCTTATCCCGTCTAATAAATAAGAAAAAGCGGGATCTTCATATCTATAATTTTGAAAAACATCTCCACCAACATTTTTAATTAAGTTTCCATTTTCATCATAACTATTTTTACCGTGAAGCTGGTTTTCGTATTTAATCCCGGCAGAAATTTTTGAAGTGAATTGATAATCAAGTTTTAATGAAAGTAAAGTGGAATTCGGCTGTAAATTTGTTCCAAGTAAATACCCATTAGAAGTATAAGTTAAATCAGCGTATCCGCCTGGATGAGAAAAAATATAAGGCCTTATCTGTATATACTCAATTCTAAATATCATATTATCCGGTAATATTGGATCTGTAAAAAACCCTCCTATTTGCCAGGCTGTTCCATTATTACTCCCCGCCCATTCACCTTTAAATAATCTTTTAAAATTTATGTCATCAAACATAATCGAAGAATTTAACTCAAACCCGTTTGTAATTAAAAATCTACCATCAAATGTTAAAAATGAATTATCA
This sequence comes from uncultured Bacteroidota bacterium, assembly GCA_963775245.1. Lineage (GTDB taxonomy): Bacteria > Bacteroidota > Ignavibacteria > Ignavibacteriales > Ignavibacteriaceae > CAVSWT01. Next base: position 402,151 of record CAVZID010000012.1, on the reverse strand, counting down.
AGATCATTCATCGATCTTTGCGCTGATTCCCAAAATAAAAATGGATTTAAATACGCTAACTCAAAAGGACGGTTTGAATAAATTATAGACTGTGATATTCCAAAATTTAAAGCATGATTAGGATTATAATTCAGTCTGCTGATCGCTATATATTTTGCAGGTTTTGTTCTAATATCCAAATTCAATGAATCCACATGATAATCAATTCTTGGATGCACAAGCCAGCCATGTAAAAATGTATAGCTCAGAGTTTTGTAAGCAATGTTAAATCTAATAAAATCAAATATTGGCGGATTATCTCCAAGCTGTATTTTATTAATATATCCTGTTCCCCATAAAATTCTTTCTCTTCCAAGTTGAAGATTTAAAATCCCTTTTTCAAAACGTAAATATCCTTCAGTGTTGTCATAATTATTTAAGCCAGTATTATTGAATGTAAAGCTTTGTTCAACTCTTTGATCCAATCTTGCTGTACTGCGGTTGCCAATTTGAATTCCATTTGTTGCTTTTACATAAAACCCAAACCAATTATCATAAGATCCTTTTGCAATTCCTCCAAAATCAAAAAGCGAAGAATTATTTTTAAATCCGCTGCTGTATATATATTTGTATTCGACTGATGGTTCGATGCTGAAACTAATCAATGAATCATTAAAAGAATATAAATGCTTTTGTTTATCAACTGTTAGATTATGAAGAAAATCAAGTGGAAATTTATCAAATAGATCTACTGAAGAGTTTTTTAATTTATCAGAAGTATAAATTTTCTCTTTCATTCTTTGTAAAAACTCATAATCAACTTCTGATAATTTTGATTTATTATTTTCAACCTCAGAAAGTAAAGCAATTATTTTTTTCCTTGATAAGGGAATAACAACATCATTATAGTCATTGATAATCCCCTGCACTTGCATTTTTTTTAAGAATAGGTAAACTGGGTGGCTGGCAGGAATATTTTCTATTTGGGAATAAAGAAATATTTGATAAGAACTGATAAAAAGTAATGTGAATAAAAATATTTTTAAAAATGAAATTTGTCTCATCAAAATGAAATGAATTTAGACCTGCGAAAGGAGGTTGAAATTAATTTAAAATTTTACATCTGCAAAATTATTTTGAAGAAGACCTAAAAGAATTAATATCTATTGTATCATTTTCTGAATTTTCAAAAACAATATCTGTCTGCATAGTAGGCACATAATTTTTGAAAAGTAGGAGCCATTCTTTTTTTGATGCACTACCTATCAACTGCTTGAAATCTTCAACCATAAAATCAATAGAAGTTTTGTTTTGCATGTAAACCAAACGAGCTTTAAATATCTTAGAGTGATTTGTTGCAATAACTCCTTCTTCAGCAGTCAGCACCTCTTCATATAACTTTTCGCCTTCACGAATTCCAGTGAATTCAATTTTTATATCTTTATCCGGAATTAAATTATTTAGTAAAATTAGGTCTCGTGCTAAATCAACAATTTTTATGGGTTCGCCCATATCAAGAACAAATACATCACCGCTTCTACCAGATACCGCAGCCTGAAGCACAAGCGCAACTGCTTCCGGTATGGTCATGAAATATCTTCGCATTTCCGGGTGTGTGATTGTAATTGGGCCGCCATTTTTTAATTGCTCAATAAAAATCGGAAGTGCGCTTCCCCTGCTGCCAATTACATTTCCAAATCTTACTGCTACAAAATTTGTTGAACCATATTTCCCTGCACCGGTAACAATGTGCTCTGCAATTCTTTTTGAAGCACCCATTACGCTGGTAGGATTAACAGCTTTGTCCGTTGAAATAAATATAAAGTTTTTTACGTTATTATTAATTGAAACATCTGATAAAATTTTTGTACCAAGAATATTAACTCTTACAGCTTCTTCAGGAAATTTTTCCATAACAGGAACATGTTTGTATGCTGCTGCATGAAATACAGTGTCAGGTTTAAAATTAGCAAATATCTTTTCAATTTTTTGTTCATTTGAAATGTCACATAAAAACATTTGAATATTCGCAGAAGGAAAATTTCGTGAAAGTTCTAATTCAAGATTTGCAAGATCACTTTCGTTAATATCTATGATACCAATTTGTTCTGGTTTATAATTTAATACCTGGTGAGCTATTTCAGAACCGATTGACCCGGCAGCTCCAGTGATAAGTATTCGCCTACCTTTTAAAAAGCCAATTATTTCTTTTGTATTAATAGAAACTGCCTGCCTGCCAATTAGGTCGCTCAAATCAATATCACGAATATCTTTTACGCCAACTTGAAAAGAATTTGAAATATCATTTACAGAATTTATAACCTTTATGTCAGTAACTCCAGCTTCACGCGCAATATTTAAAATTCTTCTGTGAAATTGACGGTCAGCAGATAACACTGAAATTAGTATGGACTCTACATTATACTTACTAATAATTTCTTTTAATTGATTTGTTTTACCTAAAACTCTAACTCCTTGCAGATATATATTCTGCTTAATTGGATCATCATCAATGAAACCAACCGGATGGAAACTTCTTTTAGGGCTTCTATTGATATCTCGAATAAGCTGCTCACCGCTGCTGCCTGCACCAATAATTAAAGTTCTCTTTAATTCTGAAATGCCGATGCTTTGACGCATTACTTCGACATACATTCTCTTGGAAATTTTAAATCCGGATGATATAAGAAAAGTTAAAACCAGGTCAATTAATAATATGCTGCGAGGGAAGCCGTGGAAAATTGTGAATTGAGTACCATATATTATTATGAATAAAATTCCGCTGCTCAATACACTTGCTCTTGCAATGTTTGCAACATCCTGAAGTGAAACTAACCTCCATGATATATTATAAAGTTTAAGAGAGTAAAAAACTATTAATTTAACGGGGATAAAAATAACCATGAAGATAAAAAGGGTTTTCCCGTATTCTTCAAGCCCGTTAAATTCACTTCTGATATGAAAAGCCCAGTAAAGAGAAAGAGAGAAAGCTACAACATCAAGAAGCGTAAAAAGTATTTTCCTTTTAAGAAATGATGGATACAAAATATTAGTAATAATTTTTTTCATTTAAAAATAGATACTACTGTTGCAAATATAATTTTAATATCAACTAAAAAGGAAATTTCTTCTAAATATTTTTTGTACAGTTTTATTTTTTGAGGAAGTATCTCATTTAAATAAAAATCTTCTTTATCAATCTTATTGCTTAGAAGCTTTTCTTCATTTCTGAAAGCTAAAGATGCGTAATCAGATATTCCCGGTTTAATAGATAATATATCCGAATATTCATCCTTGTAATAATTTGCATATTTAAAAACTTCCGGGCGAGGGCCTACAATACTCATATCCCCAATAAAGACATTAATGAATTGCGGGAGCTCATCTAATTTCAATTTCCTTAAAATCCTGCCGATCTTTGTCACCCTTTTATCATCTAAAGAAGATAAATTTACATCAATTTTATCAGCGTTTTGTATCATCGTCCTAAATTTAATGACCTTAAATTCCTTCCAGTTTTTGCCCACTCTCTTCTGTAAATAAAACACCGGTAAACCTGATGTAATAACAATTGCAATAGCTATACAAACAAATAATGGTATGAGCAAAATTAAAGCCAAAAAAGATGCTAAAGTGTCAAAGACATTTTTTACAAAAAAATACATAAATGAACTAACTTAGCGAATTAAAATTACTATAATTCTGTACATATTACCGTTTTTAATAATAATTTCTAATAAATGAAATTACTTAAGATATTTTGAAATAGTTTTTTCTATTGAAAAAATAACTCTACTCACCTGTTCATTGGTCATCCCTGGCCAGATTGGCAATGAAATGATTTTAGGATAAACTTTTTCGGATACCGGAAAATCACCGTATTTTAAGTTAAAAGTATTTTTATAATACGGGTGCCTATATAAAGGAATAAAATGAACACTTGTTCCAATTCCTTCTTTTTTTAATTCATCAATAAACTGAGAACGATTAATTTTGAGCTTCTTAAAATTTAATAGAATTGGATATAAATGGTGTGACGATTTCCTGTCATCTTTAATCTTAATAATTTTTACTAACTGGTTTCCTTCAAATGATGAATTATATTTTTTATAGATATTCTCACGAAGCTCTAACATTTTTGTTATCTTTTTCAATTGAGCTAATCCCAAAGCTGCTTGTATATCAGTAAAATTATATTTGTAACCGGGTGCAACAACTTCATAATACCAATTCCCTTTTTCGGAATATCTATTCCATGCATCTTTATTAATTCCATGCAATCGCATGATTGAACATCTTTCTGCTAATTCCGGATTATCGGTGCAAATCATCCCCCCTTCTCCGGTTGCAAGAGTTTTGGTTGCATAAAAACTAAAGCAAGTAACATCACCTATAGTACCAATCATTTTGTTTTTATAAAAAGCTGGCAATGCATGAGCTGCATCTTCAATTACAATTAATTTATTTTGTTTTGCAATTCTATTTATTTCATCCATATCACATGGCTGGCCTCCATAATGAACGGGAATAATTGCTTTGGTTTTTGAGTTAATCTTTTTTTCAATTTCCTTTGGATTAATATTTAATGTATCTTCCTGGACATCAACAATAACAGGCTTAGCTCCAAAATAACAAACTATTTCTGCCGTGGCAGTAAAAGTGATTGCCGGAATAATTACCTCATCGCCAGGCTTAAGTCCAATAGCCTCTAAAGCAAGGTGAGCTGCTGCTGTCCATGAACTTACAGAAACAGAAAATTTAGAACCGATAAACTTGTTGAACTCATTTTCAAACCGTAAAGTTTTCGGGCCTGTTGTCCACCAACCTGATTTTATTGTATCAACAACTTCGTTGATTTCTTCTTCAGATTGAAATGGTTTATGAAATTGGATAAAGTTTTGTTTCATTAAAAATATATTTTTAAATCAAAATTGTACTTATACTATTAAATCCAAATTATTTTTTAAGAAGCTTAATACCTTCTGATTATTTTTTATATCAGTTGGTAGATTTACAATCATACTTGAAATTTTAACTGCTTCTGGGAAATACACTTTATTAAAATTCCATCTTTCTAAATTCTCCTTAATCGGGTGAAGAGGTGATATAAACCAATCGCCCAAACTAATATTCTGCTTTTGTGCAAGTTTGGAAAATCGTTCACGGTCCTTTACAAGTAAAGGATATTTAAGAAATAAATGATTATTAAAAAGATTTTCTTTTACAAAATTTTTATTGTTAGCTTTTAAAAAGCTTGAATAATCTTGTGCATTTTTTTTTCTCAAGAGATTTACTTCATCCAAATGTTTAATCTGATTTATCCCCTCATTTATTTGTACAGTTGAGATATTTTTAAAAAACTTGTAAGGTATTTCCGTACCGCTTAATTCTTTTCCTTGTGATGAACCAATTATTAAATTATGCTTACTTAAAAACCGAAATATTTTTACAAGTATGTTTTGAGTAAACTCATTAACAAAATATTTTCTTATTGGTATTAAAAAAGATAAGGTGAATTTATCAATAAAAGTAGGCTTTAACTTTTCTCTCTCTAAATCATTTACTTTTTCGATTAGAGACTTATTATTTACAACTAAAAATCCCCCAACACCAGTTGAAAACGGTTTATTCCATTGAGTTGAATAAAAAGCTGCATCACAAAAAGAGCCGTTAGGTTTTCCATTGTAAAAACCACCAAAACCATGAGTGCAATCCTCAATTGTGAATAGGTTATGTTCTTTTGCTATTTGCACAATTTGTTCAATATTAGAAGATAAACCAAAAGTATTTTGACATATAATCACTTTAGTTTTATTTGTAATTGCTTCTTTTAATTTTTCTATCGATACATTATAGTTATTGGGATTTATATCAACATAAACAGGTTTTGCACCTAAATAAATAATTGAATTAGGAACAACCACACATGTAAAGGCAGGTAAAATAATTTCATTGCCCTCCTTCACTCCCATAGCTTTAAGTGCTGCATAAAGTGCAACTCTTCCCTTCCAATAAAGAAAAACATTTTCAGGGCTGCATCTTAAAACAGAAGCGATAGAATTTTTATATATATTCTCATTCATTCAATTTTTCTTCAATAAAAAATCTATTCTAAATAATCCAATTAGAGAGCCTATCCCATAAGAAAAATGTAAAACCAAAAAAGTAAGCATTATATAAAAATAAGAAGAGCTCTTATCAAAAATTTTTATAGTTATTATCATCATTATTAATAGATACGAAATGAAACTCGCGGCTGAAATCAAGCCAAACAATGGCAGCCAAATCATTAACAACAATGGAACAATCAATGATAATAAAAATAATAATGGGATGAAGTGCCTTAAACTTAAAGATTTGAATTGTTTGGTAATATACACAGTTAAAATATTCCAAAGGCCGTTTTCAAAATTATTTTTTGAAATTCCTGAAAAAGTTTCACGAACAAAATATTTGCAAAATAAATTAGGAAGTAAAAAGATTTTTCCTCCATTCATTTTTATTCTTTTATTTAGCTCAATATCCTGATTTCTAGTTAGCCTGGTATTATATAACCCGATTTTTGAAAATATGTTTTTTTTATAGCAGCCAAATGGGACAGTATCTACTTCCTTAACTTCTTCAATTCCCGTTCGAAAATATGCGTTCCCAACTCCGAATTTGCTGCTCATTACTTTTATAATTGAGCTCGTTTTTTTTGTTTTATTTTTAACTACTGTAATCCATCCAGCACCAACATTATCGGCATTTAATTTATCACTCCAATTTATCAATTCTGAAAAGTAATTATTTGGAATTTCACTGTGTGCATCTAATCTAATAATATATTCACCGGAAGATTTTTGAATTCCCAAATTCATGGCAAAAGGAACTGTTCTTTTTTCATTTATAAATAGATGAATAAAATCATATTTCTTGATAAATTCTTCAACAATAGAACGTGTAGAATCAGTACTCTCTCCATCTATTACAAAAATTTCCAATTGTTCTTTTGGATAGTCGTTTGTTAAAACAGAATTAAGACAACCTCTAATATATTTTTCTTCATTTCTGCATGGGATGATTATAGATATGGCTTTTTTATCCCCAGGTTTATTATTCATGTTCTTTCAATTAAAATAAAATACATTGTAAATTTATTTTATTTGTTTATAAAATTGAATCATTTGTTCAGCATTTTTTTTCCAGTTGTAGCACTCCTCAACTTTCTTTCTGCCGCTTACTCCTAACTGTTTTCTTAAATTTTCATTTAAAATTAATTTTTCCAATGCTTCAGCAGTTTCATTAATATTTTCAGATTCTACAAATATACCTGATTCATTATCACTTACAATCTCTTTAAATCCTTCGGCTTTAGATACTATTACCGGTATACCACAAGCCATAGCTTCAATAACTGAAACCCCAAAGCTTTCCTGTTTAGATAGGAAAACTGCAATATCAATTTTATGATAATATTTAATTACCTGCTCAGAATCAACTTTACCTATAAAATCTACTTTATCATCCAATTGCAATTGATGGCTAAGAGCTTTTAATTCCTTTTCCAAGGACCCACCGCCAACAATAATTAATCTGATATTTATGCTATCAATTTTGTCGATTAAAATTTTAAAAGCTCGAATTAAAGTATCAATGCCATAAATTCTTTCCAGTTTTTTTATAGTTCCAATAATTATTTCTTTTTTAAATTCGATTGACTCTTCTTTCCTGGAAAGAAACATTTCTAAATCGACACCAAAAGGAATTACTTCAATTCTTTTATTAGTGTATAACTTAGTCTCTTTCGCCATAACATTACTGGTTGAAAAAACCTTGTCTGCTTTTGAAAGCACATATTTCAAAATTATTCGCGATATAAATGAAACTCTTGGAAATTCATAAACGTCACTACCCCAAACAGATATAAAAAAAGGATGAAAATTAGTTAATGAACCGACTAACCCGTAGCTTGATGCATAATGTGAATGTAGTATATCAGGTTTAAATTCTTTTATTCGTTTCTTTATTTTTCTAACAGCAAATAAATAAATGAACTTCGAGAAGAATAGATCTCTTCTGGAGGAAATATTTTCAGTTAGGCCAAAAGTTTCCACAGAAACATTATTTATTTTTGAATATATTTCATTTCCAAATGGAGATAAACTAAATAAATGAATTTTAATCCCAGCCTCTGTTAAGGCTTTCACCCATTTTAATGTATGCGGTGAACCTGCGTCGGATAGAAGGAATACTTTCATAAACTGAATTATGCCACACTTTCTTTTCTATCAATTCTTAAAAAATCTAAAAAAGAAATTACCTTATTATAAACTTCCTTCACATTTAGCAAGTTCATACATTCGTAAGAAGGGCAAAACTTACCACCAACTAAATAACAATATTGTTTATCTACTTGCGGTGAACAAGAAATATTTTTTTGTATTACTCTATGATATTCACCATATGGCCGGCTATAAATAGGGTTAGTAGGCCCATATATTGTAAATGTAGGCTTTCCCAAAATACTTGCGATATATATTGGGCCGGAATCATTTGAAATCATTACTGAAGATTGTTTTACTTCATTTATTAATTCTATAATATCATTAGTAATAATGAATGGAATATTATTTGATTTTAAAAGAGATGTTGTTTCTTGGTTAACATTTTCTTTAGGAAATATCCAGGAACAATTAAAATCATTTTGTAGAAATTCAGTTAGTTCCATATACTTACTAAAATTCCATTCTTTCGCAGCCCAACCGGCATAGGGATGAATTAGTATTTTATCACTATTATTAAACGAAATATTAAACTCTTTGGAAATTATTTCCATATTAAAATTGTTTTCAGCTCTAACAACATCCAAATACATATCCATTAAATGGGGTGTAGTTCTTTTAATAAGAAATTTGGAATATATAGTTCTGAAATAATCATCATTAAATCCGATAATATTTTTTACTTTGGAATTAAAGATTAAACTTGCTGAAAGAATATAACCTGTAAAATCGAATATCTTTGATGGATTGAGCTCTTTTAATTTATCGCGATATTTTTTAGTAATAATTCTATTTTTGACAATTACTTCTTCTCTATTAACAACAACATAATTCATATCATCAAAAACAATTTCAAAAATATTTTTTGAATATTCATAGCAAAATATTGTTATGTCATTATAAAAAAGTTTTAATGCTTTAACTGCAGGAACAATGAAAACAGTATCTCCAATTTTACTTAAGGCAACCACTATTATTTTATTGGAGGTTCTTCTTGGCGCGGGTAGAAGTTTTATAGAACTAAAAAATAAATTACTAAAAAAACAAATTACTTTTTTTATATAAGCATTATTATTTAAAAATATAGTGGGGCTTTTTATCATTTCTTTGTAGTTCAACTTAATTTTGCTTAGTATCGCTTTTCACCACATATTTACTATAAATATAAATTAAAATACAGAAAATCCACCAAAACGGTAAGTCACCGGATATAGCTCCATAACTAATTAAACCGCCCCATTCAAATATTGCTCTAACAAACATTGCAATCCCAGCACCAATAAGGCCTATTGTTAAATAATAATACTTGTCTTTTCTTCCTTTTAGGGATCGAAGCGTCTTAAATCCTATTGATAAATATAAAAATGGAAGTGTTAAGGAAATAACTAAACCAAGTATCCCGAGGTCAGAAAAGAAGAATAAATAAAAATCATGCGCATGCCCATATTTGATCCTGTTTATATGCATTGATAGAATTCTCTCTTCAGGACTACCGAACATAAAAGGAATGTGCTTATACATTTCAAACTTCGTTGCTGCAGGCCCGCTTCCAAATAAGAAATTATTTTTTATAACATTATATGTAGTTTCCCAAATTAAATCTCTTCCAGAAGTTAACCGCTCTACACGGAAGTACAATCCTATAAAGTCTGCTATTGGTTTTATAAAAATAAGTGGAACCAATGAAACAAGCATCAAAGCAAACCTGATAAGATATTTTTTGTTCAGAACAAAAAGAATAAATGCTAAACTTATACATAAAGAAAGTATTGATGCTCTGGAATTAGCAATAAATAATCCAAATAATAAAGCTGTAATAAAAAAGGATATAGCTACTTTCTTTTTAGCAGTATAATCGTAAAATAAAAAAGGAGTCAATAAAGAAATTGATATTACAAAAAATGCTCCAATTCCATTTCTATTGATAAAAAATTCATCTTCTTTTAGTAAAAGAAATTTGTTAAACTCAAATACATTAAAGTTCTTTAAATAAAAGAAATAGAATAACACGGCCAATAAAAAAGCTGCTGCAACTAAAAAAGGTTTCAAATAAAGTTCAATGTTTTGGGTTTTTACAAGTAAAGCATAGAATAAATAAATAATAATAAAGAAGATCATTGTCCTAATTAACTGAGGATATCCTTCTGATGGATAACTCGAGAAAATAATGGAAACGCACATTACAAATATTATCGATAGGATAAAGTAAATAATTTGCTTTGGTATTCTTGGGTATTCAGTATAATCTGTACCGTAATATTTTATAAAGAAATAAAATAATAAAGGGATATTAAAAAGCTGAACAACGGTTCTTAATGTAACACTGAAATTACTGACAGCAATAACCAAGGTAAAAAAAGCGAAGGGAATAAAAAATTTTTCATGGTAAAAAAAAAGATTTCCGGCGACTAATAAAGCTATAATACCTATCCAGGTATAATCATTTAGAAAAAAAGAAATTATAGTTCCAAAGATTGCAACAAAAAATATTTCGGTTGGAATTCTTTTATTTGTTATGCTAAGTTGATTCATTTAATTTTATATAAAGCTGAATTCTATACTATCTAAGTTCAAGAAAGAATTCATATATATTCAAATGTAGTTTTAAGATAATATCAATTAAATAAAAACAATCTACATTAGGTAAAGGAAAAATAAATTTATTTTAAAATGTTAATCACTAAATTCTTCACCCACAAGTATTCCTCATGATTTACGAAATGAACATTAATCCAATAAATACTAATGAATATAATTATATTTAAAACGGAATCTATTATTTCTGTAGTATGAATTAAGGTTGTTATTTGATGACTTATAAACAAAGCAATAAATGCTGAAAATATTAGTAATAATGCATTAGTTAAAATCTGTTTCGTTCCTCTTATCTTTACTTTATATTTTACAATTAAATACCCGCTCAGGCTTATTATCGCATAACAAATAGTTGTTCCCAATGCTAATCCTTCTGTGTTTAGCGGTTTAACCAATTCAAAATTTAAAATTATTTTTAGTAGAAAAATAAAAACAGATACGGAAAGAAGTTGCTTAATTAATCCGGCACCATATATCATTTTATTTATTACAGCATATGGGGCAAAAAATAAAAAGCTGAATGCATATACTCTTAAAATACTGAAAGTCATTAAGGTATCATTTGCTGTAAACTGTCCACGTTCGTAAAGTATCTTTATTATTCCATTTCCGAAAAAAATAAAAATAAAAGTTACCGGCATAAAAATGAAAATAATAATTCTTAATCCACGGTTAAAATGATGCTGCAGCAATTCATGATTATTTGAGTTGAAAGACTGTGATAACTGCGGAAAAATTGCAGTTGATAATGCCAATGAAAAAATAGAAACCGGCAAGGTAAATAGAACCGTAGCATAATTTAATGAAGCAATACCACCGACATTTACATCTGAATAAAAGTATCTGTCTATTAAAATATAAAGCTGGTTAATAACTTCTATAAAAACAATAAAAATTATGACCCGGTTTGCTTTTTCGAAATGAAATATTTTCAAATTAAAATTTGAAAACGAAAAAGCATGAAGTTTTTTAACATTAAATACTAAGTATAAAAATTGAAGCAGAGTACCAACCACATAGCCAAATGGAATTGTATAAATCCCCCAGCTTGCACTAAAAAATAAGACAAGAATTATGATTGAAATATTCAAAAATAGATTTGATACTGCAGGAGCTTTGAAATTAAATTCAGCCTGCATGTATGAAATAAAAACAGAATTGCCTGCATTAAAAGGAATTGTAATTAAAAATACTTGAAATACTTTTAAAGCAATGTCCTTTGTTGATAAGGTTGAATTGCCAAGATAAAGACTAATTATTGAGGAAGACAATAAAAACAATATAAGACTAATCAAAACTGCTGAGAAAATAAAAAGCCAAAATGTATTATTGAAAAATGTTCTTGCTTCTTCTTTCCCAATTAGCTGCTTTTGATGATATGCAGGGATAAAATAATTTTGAGATAAATAGAGAATAGATGTATTTAAAATAATTGGAACAACAGCACCGATTAAATAAATATCAAATTGATTTTGAAGTCCGAACTTGCTGGCATAAGTAGCTTCACGTACAAAACCAAATCCCCTGCTTATTAATCCTACGCTTGTAATTAATAACGAAGCACCGGCAATCGTGGAGGTGAACTTTTTTGACATTAAAGTCAGCTTAAAATTTTAAGGTTTTCTTGAAATAGTCTATAGTGATTTTTAATCCTTTACTACGGTCGACTTTGGGTTTCCAGTTAAGAATTTTATTTGCCTTACTTATGTCCGGCTGCCTTACTTTTGGGTCGTCTACAGGTAGTTCTGTGTAGATTATTTTGCTTTTGCTGCCCGTAATTTTTAATACCTCTTTTGCAAACTGTTTAATGGTTATTTCTGCAGGGTTACCAATGTTTACTGGTTCTATTTCATTGGACATTAATAATTTATAAATTCCGTCGACAAGATCTGAAACAAAACAAAAGCTCCTTGTTTGTGAACCATCTCCAAAAACAGTTATATCTTCACCACGTAATGCCTGGCCGCAAAACGCTGGCAAAGCTCTTCCATCATCCAATCTCATTCTTGGTCCGTAAGTATTAAAGATTCTAACGATTCTTGTATCAACTCCATGATAACGGTTATAAGCCATTGTTATTGCTTCTGCAAATCTTTTTGCTTCATCATAAACTCCACGGGGTCCAATAGGATTGACATTTCCCCAGTAATCTTCACTCTGTGGATGGATAGCCGGATCACCGTAAACCTCGGATGTTGAGGCTAATAAAAATCTTGCCTTTTTTTCCTTAGCTAATCCTAATGCTTTATGAGTCCCCAGTGAACCAACTTTTAAGGTTTGAATTGGGAATTTCAGGTAATCAATCGGACTGGCAGGAGAAGCAAAATGAAGTATGTAGTCGATCCTGCCCGGGACAAAAATATAATTTGTAACATCATGCTTTATAAATTTGAAATCTTCATTTGCAAAAAGGTGAGCAATGTTATCCATATTTCCAGTCAGCAAATTATCGATACAAATAACTTTGCATCCTTCAGCTAAAAGTTTGTCACATAGATGTGAGCCTAAAAATCCAGCACCTCCGGTTACTACTGCAGTTGGTTTATACAATTTTATTCCCTTTCTAATTAATTTTTCATTTCAAAAATTTACAAATGCCACAAACCCAATTTCTTTAAGAAATTGGGTTTGTTGTTAGCTAAATATTAATTTTCTTTCCCTGAATCCGTTGATACAGATAAGATCTTTTTTTCTTTATAAACTAATACTAAAGACATCAATAAAAATATAAAAATTCCACCAAGCACTGTTGAAAACACTACTCTTGGTGATGATGCCTTTAGTGGTGGAATCGCTTCATCAAGCACTTCAATAGTTGGAATATCTTTTTTCTCTTGAATTAACTCCTGGTAATATTGCTGCTGCAAAACCTGGTAAACTTCATTCTGAATTTTAACTTCACGAAGAAGTTCCGTTAACTCTTTTCCTAAAGCAGGAACATCTTTGAAAGCTAATAAATAATCAGCACTGCCCATCTCCATTTTACTATATTGCAGTCTCAACTCAGCCAGTTTATTTTGAAGTGACAAAATAGCCTTATTGTCTTCTTGTAAATTTTGCCTGAACATTCCAATTTCAATTTCTGTTTTAGTTATTTCGGATTTTAATCTTAGCTGCAGCATCAATTGAAGCACTTACTTGTTCCGGTAAAGAAAAAGTTTTATTTTTTTTCTGAAAGTCTGAAAGCGCGTTTTCTACTGAATCAAGATGTGCCCTGGTTATTTTTATTTGAGATTCTATATATTCTCTTGCTCTTTTTGCTTTGGAAGATAATTTTTGTTTATTGACTTTATCTAATGCTTCAACAAAAGTGTTAGTAATCTTGGCAGAAAAATTTTTAACAGTATCAATATCATCAAAAAATTTTGGAAACAATTTTGTTTTTACATCAATGCTTAATTTGATAATTCCTTCTTTCGTAACCTCAACATTTAATTTCTTGCTTAGCTTATCGGCAGCATCATATAAATTTTTTGAATCCAGATAATTAAATAAATTATCTTTTTCCACTACATATTCAGCTGCGGAACGGCTCTCTAAAACTTGCATATAAAGCTGTGAGTTTGCAGATGAATTATCTCCAAGTAAATTTGAAAAACTTGAGCCATTTAGTAATGCACTTAGATTATTTGAATTTGATTCATCAGTTGGTGGGAGTAATGTTGCTTCTGATTTAAATGTTAGCGGATAAACAAAATATAAAAGGAGAAATAGAAGTATAGTTGAAAAGATTGTAACTCTTAAAATAATTCTTCTATTAAAAATTATAATATTAAGTATTTGATGGTAACTCAAATTATTTCCTTGTAGCTACTATAACCGCAACAGTAGCTGCAATCACTGCAGCTACCTGACCTAAAACTTGAAGTGAAGTCGTGAACACATCCCAAAACTTTGGGCCTGGCAAATCTTCAGGGATCCAAATTGTATCTCCCGGTTTGATTAAATCCACATCACCGGCATCAATCCATTCGCCTGTGTTTGCCCTGATAACTCTTACATCACCTTTTAACGCACGCCAGCCAAATCCTCCTGCAAGGCGAATGTAATCATCAATAGTATAATCTTTATTATAAATAACATTTCCCGGATTTATCACTTGCCCAAGCATAATTACGTAGTCAATTTTTTCAGGAACATTTATTTCATCCCTTCTTTTAAGAACAACATCCTCAGTTGAATCATGATCTCTAAATAGCTTAACAAAATCTACTACAACTTTGCCAACTTTTTGCCGTGATTTTGCTTTTAAATAGGTATACTCATCATCAGTCATATCAGCACGCTGAGTGTTTTTCAGCCTTTCATATTCAGGATCAACTTCAGTATCAGCTACATTTCTTTTTAATACAGCATCAGTTAATGAAGCTTCTTTCCTAAAACCACCAGCTTCAGCAATAATTTCACTCAATTTGGTTTGGTTTTCAATGATTTTATAGTAACCGGGATACTTTACATAGCCTTCAATTTTCACGTATTTATCTTCTAGATAATCAGGGATTTCTCTAACCAAAATATTATCTTTATTCTGTAATAGAATTTTATCATTCATGATATCGTCGTATTTGTAATACTCACTTATCTGATTTTTCCCCTCTTTATCAAATCTTACAAGTTCGATAGAATCTTTTCTGGCTTTAGATAAAATTCCACCGGCAATATCAATTAGATTCGCAGCAGTTTCTCCTTCAATATATTCATAAGTTCCGGGGTATTTGATACGTCCGTTTATTAAAACTACTTTATCAACCTTATCCACAATTACCACATCATCATCGTTTAACAGCGGATTATTCTTTTTATCTCCAAATCTTAAGAAGGACAAAAAATCATAAAACTTTTGATTATTGTCCCGGCTTATAATTTTTATGTTCCTGTAATTAGAAGTTTTAGTAAGCCCAAATGATTTTACAATTAAATCCATCAATCTTGAATTAGCTGGTAATATAAATGAAGAAGATTTAACTACATCTCCTAAAAGTGAAACTTTAATTTTTCTAAAATCAATTAGTGAAATAAAAACTTCAACATCTTTAAAATATTGAAGTATGGATTTTTTAATTAAGTTTTTAGCTTCAGTTAAGGTCTTTTTCTTTTAAATCAATACTGCCCATTTTAGGAATAAAAATTTGGTCATCCTGGTTTACAATTATATTATAATTGAAATCACTAAACCCGCTGATTGAAACAAAAAATTTATCCCCGGCTCCAACAACATATTCATCCGGGTTAACACTTCCGCTTGAACTTCCATACCCCAGCATCTGACTTTTTAATGAATCGGAAATATCAGAAAACGACCTTTCCTCGTAATCAGGAACTATTTGTGCAAAAGCTGAACTTAAAAAAGAAAAAAATAAAATTGAAAGAAGAATTTTGAACGGCATATCTATTTTTAATGTTTGTCCACTTTTTTTGCTAAGATAAACCCGGTTTCTTTAAGAAACCGGGTTTATAACTAATTACTTTTTTGTCTCACAACAATTGTTCTTTGAAATTTAAACGCTAAAAATTAAAGAATAATAAAATTACATCAAATCTTTAATGAGATTTTTCTTAATGTAAAAAGACTTATACTTGCAGAAATTACCGGTCCGATTAACAGCAAAGCAGCAAGATAAAAAATTAAATTTTTATCGATAAAAAAATTAAATAAAGTATTGTTATTGATATAATAAACAACTCCTAAAAATATTCCGAACGAAATAATTCCTGCAAAAAATCCGATGTAAATTGAGTTCAAAATTACAGGTGCTTTTATAGTTGAAAGCTTTGCACCAACAAGTTTCATTGTTTCCATCTCTTTATACTTTGAATTTGTTATCAGCTTAACTGTGCTGTAAACAATGTAAATTGAAATGAAAAATAAAATTCCTGTAAAAATAAAAATGTATTTTTTAATATTATTTAAATATGAAAGAAGCGTGTAAACAAACTTGTCTTGAAAAACTACTTCATCAACATTAGGATATTTTTGAAGTTTGCTGATAACTGCTTGTAACGAATCTTTATTTACAAAATTTTCTTTTAAAGATACTGAGAATGAAGCCGGCAGTGGATTATAATCTAATATTTTTCGAAAGTCTTCCCCTGTTTGTTTTATAAAGTTATCTGCTGCCTGTTCCTTGCTTATGAATTTTACCAGCTTTGTGAACTCTTCTTTTTTTAATTTATCCCCAAGTTTTTTTGTATCATCTTTTCCTATTGAATCATTTAAGAAAACATTAATGGTAATGCTTTCTTTAATTCCACTTTGAAGTATATCTGAAATTCTTATTAGAATTAAGGAAGTAATAATTAAAAAGACTGAAATAGTCATTGAAATTAATGAAATGAAGAAAGAACCTTTTGCTCTTCCGATAAGTTTAAAAGATTCTTTTAACCAAAATTTAATCATGTAAAAATTTGTTTCCTTATTAAAAGTTTGATTCGTCCACCCATTTAACAATTGCCCATTTTTCAGTAGTTGGATTTTTTCTTAAAGAAAGATTTACTCTTCCATCATACCGTTGAATATCCGTGGGATTAAAAGTTACAGTTAAATTGTATCCTCTCACATAAGTAGCTGTAGTTGAATCAACTGTTGATAGAAGAATGCTATTCCAGATTAAGTCTACTTGCTGGGTATTATTAAAAAGTCCATAAGTTGCCCGCATTTCAGTATCTCTTCCCCAGGATACATCCACGCTTTGCTCATAGTCCCTATAAGTAAAAACAAAATCCTGGCTGATTAATTGGCCATAAATAATAGTGTCTTTAAAAGTATATGCATATTGAATGTTTTGAAAAACTCCTTCAGGCTTTTTTAAATCTGAAATTGCAAAAGAAGATGAACTGTCACTTAAATTTAGACTTGGGGAAAACGGATTTTTACATCCAGCTAAAAATATAATTACAATAACACTATATTTAAAAATATTTTTAATAAAATCTTCCTTTCAAGTCACTCCAGCTTGGTAAATCACTGTTCTTATAATCTTGCCAATTATATATAACCCATACTGTATTTGCTCTTATCATAGTAAACTTTAAATCGCCCTGGTAATCTTGTGGAATTGTTGGATCAGTGAGCGGGACAGATAAAGTATAGCTTGCAGAATAAATCGAACTGTCGGAATACTGATTGGACGTAACATTAAAAAGTTTAAATCTTATTAAAGAATTATCCGAGACCTTGCTTACTAAATTGTTAAAATATTTTTCTTCCTCACTAACGCCCCAATTATCTGTAAGAGAAGGAAACTGCAACGCTGCACTCGCTGATGGTACAAAATTAAATTTCTTTGATGTAAAGTTTGAATCAGCTAAACAAATTTTATAATTAACAACATTTTTACCTTCTAAAGAATTTTGAAAATTACTTATTAAAATATCGGTTGTTGTGGCTGGTTGAAAAGCAGTTCCCGAAGTGTTTGGTTTTTCGGCAGGCCTAGTTCCGAATAAATCACACCCCATAAGAAATAGTAAAAATAATAAAAATATTTTTATAGTAATTTTCATTTACGGGCTAAAATAATAACTCTTGGGGAAGTGGAAAAGTTAAAAGAATTTCCATCAAAATCACCTAAAACTTCATGTACATTAAATCCGGTTGAAACTACGGCGGAAATTAACTCTTCCGGCTTAAACATTCTAACCGATTCTAAAAATTTTTGTTCTATTTCGTATTTGTTTATTGTTATGAGTTTTTCGACTCTGCTCTTTTCAATTCTTCTTTCCTGAGTTATTAATCCGCCGGGAATTATATCTACAGATTTTTTTATCAAATTTTTTTCAACATAACCTTGATTGAAAAAATCTAAAATAAAAAAACCATTTTCTTTTAAATGATCGAATGCGGTTTTTATGATTTTAAAATTTTCATTATCTTTTTCAAAATAACCAAAGCTTGTGAAAAGATTAACTACTAAATCAAATTTTTCACTAATCGCAAATTGGCGTAAATCAGATTCTATAAAATCTACATTTACGTTAGTTTCTGCAGCAGTTTTCTTTGCCACCTTTATAAGTTTTTCACTTAAATCAACAGCAGTAACTTTAAAACCATATTGTGCGAAAATTATAGAATGGCGCCCGGCACCGCAAGCCATATCAAGAACTTTACTGCCTGGAGGAATATTTACTTTTGATAAAATTAAATCAACAAGTCCTTTGGCATCATCTTCATTTCGATGCCTGTAAACATTTAAATATTCTTCTGTGTTAAACCAGTCTTTGAACCATTCAGCCATGAAAATAAAATCTAAACTACCCTAACCCTCTCCCAATTTGGTAGAGGATTATGGTGAGGGTAAATACTATTAATATATAAATCTTAAAAAGTATTCCGAATTAAATAATTAAATCGAAATTCTTCCTAAAACAGCTCTTCCGATCGTTGCTTCATCAGCAAATTCCAAATCTCCGCCAATCGGAAGGCCGCGTGCAATTCTTGTTACTTTAATTCCAAAAGGTTTTATTAATTTAGCCAGATATAAAGCTGTTGCTTCCCCTTCTGTATCAGGATTAAGTGCTAAAATAATTTCGTGTATATCTTCTGTTTCAAATCTTTTGATAAGTTCTTTTATTTTTAAAGATTCCGGGTTGATACCGGACAAAGGAGAAAGGACGCCACCTAAAACATGATAAAGCCCATTAAACTCATGTGATTTTTCAATTGCAATTACATCACTTGCTTCTTCGACCACGCAAATTAACGTTGCATCACGTTTATGACTTTTGCACACATCACAAAGATTATCAACGGAAATATTAAAACATCTTTCGCAAAATTTTAGTTTAGTTTTTAATTCTTTTATAGCTTGGACCAAACTTTCTACAGATGTTTCATCACTTTTTAAGATGTATAAAGCCAGTCTTTGTGCTGTTTTTTTGCCAATGCTCGGTAATTTGCTTAATTCTTCTATTGCTGCTTGAAGTGGTTCAGCTATTTGCAAGTTTAAAGTCCCGGGATGTTTAAACCTGGAGGAATCATTCCTTTGGTAACTTTTGCCAATTCTTCTTCAGCAAGTTTATTTGCAGATTGAAGTGCTTTATTTACAGCGGCAACTACTAAATCTTCCAAAATTTCCTTCTCGTCCTTATTTATGACTTGCGGGTCAATTTCAACGCTTATTATTTCTTTATTACCATTTGCTGTAGCCTTAATCATCCCACCGCCAGCTTCTTCTGAAACTGTTATATTTCCCAGTTCACCTTGAACTTTCTGCATCTCAGCCTGCATTTTCTGAACTTGCTTCAGCATTCCTTGCATTCCGCCTTTCATCGAATTCCTCCAATAGATAAAATTTTAATAAAAAATGCGAATTATTTATAATTTTTTTGAGCAAATATAATATAATCAATTGACTTTATACATTGAAATTTCATAATTTCTCACCTAAAATTTAAAGTAGGTAATTTTGTCAGTAAAATTTAATAACAATAAAACCTTAATCGAAGAATTAAATAAGAAAGAACCCGTAGTTTTTGATCGTGAAGATTTTATAAATTTAGAATATTCAGATCATTTTCATTCTAACGGTTCTACAAAAATCAAAAGCAAAAACCTAGGTGAGAAATTTGCACACTTAAATTCTTTCTTCTTTGATTATTTAAAAGGTTATCACATTCCTACAGCTTTTGTAAAATCAGAAAATAAAAATACACTTAAGTTCATAAAACATGAACGCTTACCGTTTACTGTCAAAATTTTAAATACCGTTGATAAAAGAACTGCTAAAATCTTTTGTAAAAAAGAAAATGAAATTTTAACCTTCCCTATTTTTGAATTTCATGTTGGAGATGGAAAAGATTCGCTGGTTTCAGAAAGTCATTTAGTTTCATTTAATCTTTGTTCGGTTGAAGACTTAAAATTAATAAATAGAATTTGTTCAAAAGTTAACGCAGTATTAAAATCTTTTTTTGAAAGAAGAAATACCGTTTTGGCAGAAGTCTCTTGTGCTTTCGGCAAACATGATAACAAAATATATTTAGTAGACGATTTCACACCGCGCAGCTTAAAAATTCTACCAGTTGAAGAAGATAAAAAATGGAGTAACCCTTACAAGCTAACCACAGCCCCGGAAATAAAAAAATATACGGACTTGCTTCATAATATAATGAGCTCGTAATAATGTTTACAAAATACGGATATTTTACGCTTGGTGCTGTCGCTGTAATTGTATTCATTTTGATTTCGTTAAGCTTCTTTTTTCATAATGTTTATATCAAATCATCTCTAATAATTATTCCTTTAGCACTTCTGTTATTCACATTAAATTTTTTTCGTGATCCGGAAAGAACTCCACCTAATAAAGATAATGTTGTAGTTTCTCCAGCCGATGGAAGAATTTTATTTATAAAAGATGTTGAAGACAATAAATATATAAACTGCAAAGCAAAACAAATTTCGATTTTTATGTCGCCATTGGATGTACATGTAAATAGAATTCCAATTGAGGGCAAAGTTGAATACCTAAAATACCATCCGGGAAAATTTATTTCAGCATTTGAAGATAAAGCATCCGAAGTTAACGAAAGATGTGAATTTGGAATTGAAAGCAAATTTGGTAAGATTTTTTTTACTCAAGTTGCCGGATTTGTAGCAAGAAGAATTATTTATAAAATTAGTGTTGGCGATAATGTAAAAATTGGAGAAAGATTCGGGATGATTAAATTTGGAAGCCGGGTTGATGTTGTTGTTCCGGCATCGTCCGGATGGATTGAAAAAGTTAAAAAAGATGACCATGTGACTGCGGGAGAAACAATTCTTTTTGAAAATGTAAATTGAAATGAACCACCGAATAAGAATAACACCTTCTGTTGTACCCAACCTTTTTACTGCAATGAATATGTTCAGCGGATTCCTTTCGATTATTAATGCAAGTCAAGGGCAATACAATAGAGCAGCCTGGTTTATCATTACTGCTGCAGTTTTTGATGCTCTTGATGGATTAGTTGCCCGTTTAACAAAATCAAGCAGTGAGCTCGGGGTTGAACTCGATTCTCTATCGGATATTGTAAGCTTTGGCGCCGCCCCTTCGTTTTTAATTTTTAGTGCTTATCTTCATCAATTTGAAACCATTGGAATTATTATCAGTTCTTTACTTATGATTGCCGGCGGATTTAGGCTTGCCCGCTTCAACATTCAGCTTATTGGATTTGATAAAGAATATTTCAAAGGACTTCCAATCCCAGCTTCTGCAATTACAATTTCAAGCTTTCTAATAACGTACTACGAAAAGCCTATAGGTTTTCCAGAGCCATATTCGAGCTACATTATACCTTTGGTTTTAGTTCTATCATTTTTAATGGTTTCAAAAATCAAGTATGATACACTTCCCAAGTTCACTCCTTCTGAATTAAAGAAAAAACCTTTTCATTTTGCTTTCATCTTAATAGCTGTTGCTTTACTCGTTATAACTAAGGGCAAAGCACTCTTTTACATATTTGTTTTCATTATTCTATTTGGTATTTTTAGGCATATTTTTAATAGATATATTAAGAAAAAGTAATTCACCTTTCCTTTATTATCACTAAAGTATCAGGAATTAAATTTGTATAAAGCAAAAGTAATTATTAAAAGAAGGCCTTCAATTTTAGACCCGCAAGGGCAGGCAGTTGAAAAAGGTGCTGCCCATCTTGGAATAAAGAATATAAAAGAAACCCGCATCGGAAAATTTATCGAATTTACAGTAGATACTGAAAATCAAAGTGATGCAGAAAAAGAAGTAGATAATTATTGTAATAAACTTCTTGCAAACCCGATTATGGAAGATTATGAATTCTCTTTGGAAAAGATATGAATAAACCAAAATTTGGAGTAGTTGTTTTCCCCGGCTCCAATTGCGACCACGATGCATATTATTCATTGAAAAAGATATTAGGATATGATGTAAATTTTCTTTGGCATAAAGAAATAGATTTACAAAATTCCGATGTAATTGTACTGCCCGGCGGTTTTTCTTATGGTGATTATTTAAGAACCGGGGCAATCGCACGCTTCTCCCCTATCATGAACTCAGTAATTGATTTTGCAAATAAAGGCGGACATGTAATTGGGATTTGTAACGGATTTCAAATATTACTTGAAGCGGAATTGTTACCAGGAGTAATGTTGAAAAATAAATCGCTACAATTTGTGTGTAAAGATGTATATCTTGCTATTGAAAATAATAATTCCGTTTTCACTAAAGGAATTAAGAAGGATAAAGTGTTAAAAGTTCCAATTGCACATGGTGAAGGAAATTATTTTGCTGATGAAGATACTTTGAAATCTTTGAATGATAATGAACAAATAGTTTTTAAGTATTCTTCCCCAGAAGGAAATATTAAAGAAGAAGCCAATCCAAACGGTTCAATAAATGGAATTGCAGGCATCATGAATAAAAAAGGAAATGTTTTAGGAATGATGCCTCACCCGGAAAGAGCTTGTGATCCTTTACTGGGGAAAACAGACGGTTCATTAATATTTAATGCAATCGTAAATAATATATTTAACTAATAGGTGTAATCATGTTTGGAAATTTAGGAACCGGTGAAATAATTCTTATTGTGCTGGTTATTTTAATTTTATTCGGTGCAAAAAAAATCCCGGAACTTGCTCAAGGTTTGGGGAAAGGTATGCGTGAATTTAAAAAATCATTAAAAGATGTCGAAGATGAAATAAAGTCTACTGATAAAGAAGATAAATCAGATACAAAAAAAGGTTAATTAAAATAATATTTATTTAAGGAACTGACATGTTTGAAAGTATTGGCGGCGGCGAAATATTAATTATTCTTTTTGTTGTTCTTTTGCTGTTCGGCGCAAAGAAAATTCCGGAAATAGCAGGAAGCATTGGTAAAGGCATTAAAGAATTCAAAAAGAGTATTAAAGAAGTAGAAGACAATATTAAGATTTCTGATAAGTAATTCTTCTCGTTAATAAATTTTCCACTACTGCCTGCTGACTGGCAGGCAGTGTCAAACTCAAATTCAAAAAGGTAGGAAGCTGCTTGTCTCAGTACTTTAATCATTCCGATAAATTAGAAAAAATAAAACAGAACAAATTTTCATTATCTCAAAATGTTGACGATTTTTTAAATAAGATTAATGAAAACAAGAAACTTAATGCTTTCAATTTTGTATTTGAAGAAGATGCCAAAAAGCAAGCAGAGATAATTGAAAAGAAAATAAAATCAGGCAATCATGGTAAGCTTGCCGGAATGGTAATAGCAATAAAAGATGTTCTCTCAATAAAAGATAAACCAACAACTTGCTCATCAAAAATTCTTGAAAACTTCACATCGTTATACACAACTACAGCCGTTCAAAAATTGATTAATGAAGATGCAATAATAATCGGCAAAACAAACTGCGATGAATTTGCCATGGGCTCTTCAAATGAAAACAGCGTTTTTGGACCGGTTTTAAACCCCGTTGATAACAGTAGAGTTACAGGTGGTTCAAGCGGTGGCTCTGCAGCGGCTGTTGCAGCCGGTCTATGCGATGCGGCATTAGGGACTGATACTGGAGGGTCAATTCGTCAGCCTGCGGCATTGTGCGGCGTGTATGGCTTAAAACCAACTTATGGAAGAGTTTCAAGATTTGGTTTAACTGCCTTTGCCTCATCTTTTGATTCGATTGGCCCGTTTACAAATAATGTGGAAGACGCTGCATTAATTTTACAAGTTATGGCTGGAGAAGATAAGCAGGATGCAACTTCATCAAAAGTATCTGTTCCGGATTACAATCAAAATCTATCTCAAAATTCTAAATTTAAAAATAGGTATTGCAGAAGAATATTTTGGAGAAGGTTTATCACCTGAAATTAAAAGTGAAACTGAATTGTTAATTGAAAAATTAAAATCAAAAGGTTTTGAAGTAAAAAATATTCATCTGCCGCATAACGAATATACTATCGCAGCATATTATATTTTAACGACTGCTGAAGCTTCTTCAAATCTTGCAAGATATGATGGAGCTAGATATGGTTATCGCTCTAAAGACAGCCAGACTTTAATGGATATGTATAAATCTTCGCGCTCAGAAGGATTTGGAACAGAAGTTAAACGACGAATTATGCTCGGCACATATGTTTTATCTGCCGGCTATTATGATGCTTATTATAAAAAGGCTCAAAAGGTAAGAAGATTAATTAAGCAGGATTTTGATAAAGCTTTTAATGATGTTGATATCATTTTAACTCCAACAACTCCATCAACTGCTTTTAAAATTGGTGAGAAATCAAGCGACCCTTTAGAAATGTATTTGAGTGATATTTATACAACTTCTGCAAATTTGGCTGGCATTCCTGGAATTAGTATTCCCGCAGCAAAAAGTTCTGAAGGTTTACCCATTGGGGTCCAATTACTTGCAAATCAATTTGAAGAAGAAAAACTTTTTCAGATAAGCTACTACATACAAGAAAATATTTTGAAATAAAATTATAACTCTCTTATAAATCATATCCATTTACATAGTCATATTTTTTTGAGAACAGCCAATAAGGCGCAGTTAATAATGTTTTATAAAAACATTCTTTATAGCTCACTTCCCCGGCAATTATCTCCGCAAAATAATTATTAACATGCTTATTTCTCACCATATTGAAATAGCCAAACTTTTGAAACGGATAAAATAATTTTGCATTTAACTCTGAGTAATATAAATCCTCAAGCATTTTTTGTTTTACAAGTTTAGTATAAACTAATATTTCTTCAGACTTAAAAGTTTTTATCATAGCTTCTGCAGCTACCTTTGCGCTTTTTAATGCAAAATAAATTCCTTCACCATAAAATGATTCTGCAAATCCCGCAGCATCTCCAATTAACCAAATATTCCCCTTCTCAAATATCTTGCTTTTATTTTTAAGTGGTATACTAAATCCTTTATATTCAATCTTACTGTAATTATTTAATGATTTGTATAATGACATAAATTTTTTCAATTCATCCCGAATGTTTGTTGATTTAAATATTGAAAACACTCCGACATTTAAGTGGTCGCTTTTAGGAAATATCCAACCGTAACCTTTGTTGATTCCATTAAAATCAAGTAAGGTTCTATTCTGAAACTTTTCAATAATATTTGGCTCAACATAGACTAAAGCTTCCATAGCCGGTGCATAAGAAACTATATTATTCCCAAATATTTTATTCCTCACCTGACTATAAACTCCGTCGGCACCAACAAGATATTTAGTTAAAAATGTTCCGCAGTCTGTTTCAACATTTATAAGTTCTCCATTTTCATTAACATTCTTAAATGAACAATTAGGTTGAAATTCTGCCCCATTATCAATTGCTTTTTGTAAAATGAAATTATCAAAATCTCTTCGTAATACTGTAACCCCGCTCCGCCCTTCAATATCCTTGATAATCATAAATTTATTTTGATAAGAAAGGAATGCCCCAATAATATTTTTTTGAACAATAGGAGTTATATCGAAATCAAGTAATTCAACAGTTTTGTTAGAAATTCCTCCACCGCAAACTTTATCGCGAGGAAATATTTCTTTATCAATTATCTTTACTTTAAGTCCTTCTTTCGATAAAAGATAACCCAGATATCCACCGGAAGGCCCTGCACCAACAATTAGTACATCATAAATCATAAAATATCCCTCTCGTTCCCAAACTCTGTTTGGGAATGATAAGTTTGAAACTCCGTTTCAAACAAGGCAATTTGAGCCTGTAACTCTGTTTCAAATTAAGCAGCTTAAATATAGTATTTACCAATCAGTATAAACCTCAATTAATCCATCCAATCCCTCATAATTACATGCGCTGGAATACCTACAATACTTTGGTTTGTCAACATAACCACGTCTCACTGGATTGTTATGTATATATTCAATTTTTTGTCTCATCATTTCTTCGCCATATATTTTCTGTGGATGATTTCCCTCTTGCCATACTTGATAATCACTCTGAGTTTTGTATGGCAGTTTTGCCCATTTTAATTTTTCAAGAAAGTAATTAGATTTTTGCTCTTTCAAAAAATCAATTATACTTCTGTCAGTAAATGATTTAAACTCTTTCATTGTTTTACTCAATTCCGGCGCAGATGCAATAAGATGAAGATGATTTTCCATAACCACATATGCATATAAAATTACTTGCCTTTTCGACATATCAAACCGTAAAGATTCATACAATATAGAAACTATATTAGGATTCATAAATAATGGTATCCATTCAACAATAGTCATTGTAAGAAAATGTGGAGTTTCTTAATTGTAGATTTTATAACGTGTACGGGTCATGATATTTTTCTTTCTAAAGTATTACAGAGTGATTGGAAATATTTGATTAAACAAAATTACAATTTTTGAAGCTGAGCTTCAGTAGCATCATTCCCAAGCAAAGCTTGGGAACGAGAAATCTATCAGGTTAAAATTAATAATAAAACTTTCAAGTATTACCGTCATTTTGACTTTTGATTTTTGAAATTTGACTTATAAAATCCTTATCTTTGTTGCAATAATTTTCAAAAAGAATTCTTAGGATTATCATTTATGAGCATTTTAGTTGATAACAAAACTCGTCTTGTAGTTCAAGGGATAACCGGAGGAGAAGGTTCTTTCCACACACAACAAATGATTGAATACGGTACAAAAGTGGTTGCTGGAGTTACACCTGGCAAAGGTGGAACTGACTTCAATGGAGTACCTATTTATAATACAGTCGATGAAGCAGTTAAAGAACAAAAAGCAAATGCTTCAGCAATTTTTGTCCCCCCTGCTTTTGCAGCAGATGCAATATTAGAAGCAGCTAATGCCGGAGTAAAATTAATTGTTTGTATTACAGAAGGCATTCCTGCTAATGATATGCTTAAAGTTTATAACGCAATTAAACATCTTGATGTCACTTTAGTTGGACCAAACTGTCCTGGTGTAATTTCACCCGGCAAAGCAAAAATTGGGATCATGCCCGGCTTCATTCATAAAAAAGGGAACATAGGTGTTGTCTCACGCAGTGGTACCTTGACTTATGAAGCTGTTAAACAATTGACTGATGTAAAGCTTGGCCAAACAACCTGTGTTGGAATTGGCGGCGACCCAATCATCGGTTCCCAATTCACTAAGATTATTAAATTGTTTAATGAAGACCCTGATACAGACGGCATTGTAATGATTGGTGAAATTGGCGGCTCAGCAGAAGAAGAAGCTGCTGAATTTATCAAGAAGAATGTGAGAAAGCCTGTAGTTGGTTTTATTGCCGGACGAACAGCACCTCCTGGAAGAAGAATGGGACATGCTGGTGCAATTATTTCAGGCGGCAAGGGAACTGCGGATGAAAAAATGAGAGCAATGAAAAAAGCCGGGATACATGTGATTGAAAGTCCGGCTGAAATTGGTTCAACAATGATTAAGGCTTTGGAAACATTAAAAACTAAAAAAGCTGCAGCCACTACAAAGAAAAAGAATTCTGCAAAAAAGAAGTAATTAAAATTGCTAGATAGTCAAAATTATCAAGGTTCCCCTATGAAAATAAAAGTCGTGTTAGAAAAAAGTGACGAAGGCGGCTATACCGTTTATGTGCCCTCACTTCCCGGTTGTATAAGTGAAGGAGAAAATATAGACGAAGCTGTTGAAAATATCAGTGAAGCAATAGGACTCTATCTTGAGCCCGTGGAAGATGACTTGATTCAAAGTAGCGGCACAATTGTCCGGGAAGTAGACCTTTGAGTAAAGTACCCAACTTATCTTACTTAAAAATAATAAGTGCCTTAAAAAGAGATGGGTGGATTGTTGTGCAGCAAAAAGGAAGTCACATCCGTTTACAAAAGCACATTAGTAATGAAGTCTTGAAACTAACTGTACCCGCACATAAATCAGTAAAAAGGTCTACTCTTTCTCACATTATTAAGCAAGCGAAATTAACCGTTGAAGATTTTATAAAATTAATTTAATGTATTATTAAGGAGTATAACTATTGAGCAATAGAACACTTGCAATTATCAAACCTGATGGTGTTGAAAAAAATTTAATCGGCCAGATTATAACCAAAATAAATGAAGCCGGTTTCAAAATTAAAGCAATAAAAATGACAAGACTGACAAAAGAATCTGCTGGTGGATTTTACGAAGTTCATAAAGAACGTCCATTCTTTAACGACTTAATTAAGTATATGACTTCTGGCCCCTGCGTACCAATTGCTTTGGAAAAAGAAAATGCAGTTGCAGATTTTAGAAAATTAATTGGTGCTACTGACCCGGCAAAAGCTGAAGAAGGAACTATAAGAAAATTATATGCAGAGAATGTTGAAAGAAATATAATCCACGGTTCAGACTCTGATGAAAATGCAAAGCTTGAAATTTCTCATTTCTTTTCAAGAAAAGAATTACTTGAAAATTATAACAATTAATTTTTAACACATTTTACTTCATTGGGAATGATAATTTTAATGATTGTCATTCCCTTTTATTTTTTATTTAATTGTCGGTCAATTGGTGTCAAAATTTTTTAAAATATTTTTAATTTTATTTGTTTGCTCATCTTTGATATCAGCTCAAGAAAATTATAAAAAAAATACAATTGTTTTCGGAGCCGATAGACTCATTTCAGAATATTCAAATTTAATTACCGGGAAAAGAATCGGCATAGTTACAAATCAAACTGCATTATTATCAAATGGAGTCCATTTAGTAGACACACTTTTTAATGATAAAAAATTTAATGTAACTACTTTGTTCGGACCTGAACACGGAATAAGAGGTGAAGCCCCTGCCGGAGAAAAAATTAAAAGTAATGTTGATTCAAAAACAGGTTTGCCGATTTATTCTTTGTACGGTAAAATAAACAAGCCCACAAAAGAAATGTTAAAAAACGTTGATGTACTCATTTATGATATTCAAGATGTTGGTGCCCGTTTTTATACCTATATATCAACTTTGTTTTATACTATACAGGCTGGTGCCGAGAATAACATTCCTGTGATTGTGTTAGACAGGCCAGACCCAATAAATGGAAATTATGTTGAAGGCCCAATTAGAAAAGATGACGAAAGATCATTTGTGGGTATTGCTCCAATTCCAATTGCATATGGAATGACCCCAGGAGAATTAGCAGAATATTTCGTTGGGGAAAAACTTATCAGTGAGGATTTAAAGCCAAATTTAACCGTAGTTAAAATGAAGAATTGGAATAGGAATTCTTATTATGATGATTATGATAATATTTGGGTTATGCCGTCTCCAAATATTCCGGATGAAAATACTGCAATTGCATACCCTGGAATGTGTTTGATTGAAGGGACAAATGTATCGGAAGGGAGAGGAACATATCATCCATTTTTAACAATTGGTGCACCTTATATTAATTCAAACAATTTAATTGGGGAATTACAAAAACTTGGTGAAATTGGTGTTAGTTTTCAGCCGGTTAACTTTATACCCTTTTCAATAGCAACAATGTCAACATCTCCGAAATATAAATTTGAAAAATGTTACGGAATAAAATTAGAAATAACAGACAGAAAAAAATTTAATTCTGTTGGGTTTGGGATTAGATTGCTATATGTATTGAAGAAATTATATCCCGATGACTTCAAATTTAGAAATTCTTCAATCGATAGATTATCAGGCGATAAAAAAATTAGAGAAATGATTGAGGCTGGAAAAACACCTGAAGAAATTATTTCATATTGGCAAAATGAATTAAATGATTTTAAGCAAGTTAGAAAAAAATATTTACTTTATTATCAGAATTGACCACTTTGTGGAAAGGAAAGTTAGATGAATAAAATAATCATAATATTTATATCAGCTCTTATCTTATTTGGCTGCGGAGAAAAGAAAGAACAGAAAACAGTAACGGATAATACAAAGAGCAATTCTGTATCGAATGCAGAAAATTTGAAAAATGCACCTGTTGAAAATATTGATGGGTTGGTTTTAATAAAATACAAGTTTGAAAAGGGTAAAACATACAACTATAAAATGACAACGGTTTCGGAAGATAACCAATCAATACATGTTAGAGATACAGTGTTAAATCAAGTTGTACATCAGAATATAGTTTACATGATTAGCTTTGAACCAAAGGATATTGATGCTGATAGTGTAACAGAACTTAATTGTAATGTTTCATCAGTTAAGCTTGATGCTGATGCAAACGGACAAACTTTTTCCTATGAATCCGGAACTTCTGTTGATTCAGCTTCACAAAATCGATACGCTCAATATGCTTCATTGGTAAACAATCCATTCGGGGTTAGAGTAAGTAAGGAGGGTGAAGTTGTGGAAATTTTTAGAGTTGATAAAATTGTAAATAAATATCTTACCATCAAAGGATATGCAGACTCTGTTACTTCGGCAGAAAAAGAATCAATGAGAAAAGATATCGCAGAAGGTTCCTTAAAGCCATTGATTGCTCAAATGATAAGGAAATTCCCTAACCATTCAGTTGGGAAGGATTCAACCTGGTCAGTTAAACAGCAGCCAGAACCATTTATGATTTTCACAATTAATAATACTACTACATTTAAAGTAACTAATTTGCAGAAACAAAATGATAACAAGCTGGCTGTAATTGATGCCAGTATGAATTCAAACGTAACAGGAAAAACAACATCAACTCAACAAGGTGTGAGCTATAAATTTAAAAAACCTAAAGCTGTGGGCAATGGTCATTTTAATTTTAATATTACTGATGGAGTTATGCAAAAAGCAAAAACTTATACAGAAATGAATGTTGAATTTTCTATGGAAGCAAATACGCCACAAGGCAAACAAACAGGCTCACGTTCGGAAATAGTTAAGAATACTTATTTGATTGAGAGGATGTAAAAATTTAATTTTTAAATTGTTTAAAAAGAGGCTGTCTCAAAAGATGAATTTGTCAGTCTGAGTTTATTGAAGACTGACTTTTCATGTATAAATCACACTTCGACAAACATAGTGTGACTGTATAAATTACTTTTAAGACAACCTCTTTTAATTTTAAAATTTATTACTTCAATAAAACCATCTTCCGGGTTTGAACATAATTCCCAACTTTAAGCTGATAAAAATATATTCCGCTTGAGAGATTGTATTTCCCGGCATCAAATTCAACTTCATATTCTCCGGGAGATTGCTCTTTATTTACAAGAGTTGCAATTTCATTTCCTAAAATGTCATAAACTTTAATTTGCACAAAAGCCTCCCCTTTGGGGAGGTTTGAAGGGGCTACAGTATATTTTATTTTTGTAGTTGGATTAAACGGGTTAGGGTAATTCTGATATAATTTAAAGGAATTAATCTTTTGAATAAAATCATTGATATTGGTTAATGAATTCGGGCTGCCTGCATTTATCCAGGCTGTTATTATTAATTCTGCTAAAGCTTTTGATGCATGTTTGAATAACCTAATTGTAAAATCCCCTGACAGTTCCCAAAGTTTTTGATAGTATTGATCACTATTTGTATTTCCCGCGAAAGTTGTTGCTTCTTTATCAGCATTTAATACAGAATCAACATAAATATAGTTTCCGTAAATCATGTTAAAGACATAATCACTTACATTATCCACAAAAGGAATAGAATCAGAAGGATAATTAATTTGTGAAAAATATTTATCAATCATGTCAGATTCATATCTTGAATGCACTCCATATTGGTTTGTCAATTGCCCATTATAATTTTTTGTAATATGAAGAGGCATGTGTGCATCACCAACATAATGCCCAAGGTCTGCGGCAATCAACACCGCTTTGTTGTAATCTTCTCTTTCAAATGCTGCTTGAAGTGAATCGGTAGTATTTATAATTGTCCAAGGTAAAATACCTATATCAATTACTTTACTTAAACCAAAAACTGAAACAATCGAATCATAGTCTTGTATGATTTTATTACTATCTACAAAACTTTGATAGCTGTCAATATCAATATAATGTTTGGGAGCTTCGTTTGGGTCAGAACTTTTCCTATAATCTGCATCCGATGCATGATCGCCAAGCTGCTGCATCCAATTGAAATTAAAATTAACCGGGAAAAACTGAACAGCATTTTTATTTATTATTAAATGCCCGGTTCTTCCCCATCCTGCTAACAACAAAATAGAAAGGACTAAAAATATTTTCTTTAACATTCATACCTTCAATAAATCTTATCTCAATAATATCATTTTTTTTGTACTTATAAAACCTCCAGCATTCAATTGATAAAAATAAACCCCACTTGACAAATTATATTTTCCGACATCAAATTCTACTTCATATTCACCAGGAGATTGTTCTTTATTAACAAGAGTTGCAATTTCATTTCCAAGGACATCATAAATTTTAAGTTGTATTAAAGTCCCTCCTTTGGAGGGATTTAGGGAGGCTGGGATTGCATATTTTATTTTTGTTGTTGGATTGAATGGGTTTGGGTAGTTTTGTAATAAATGAAATTTATTAAGTACACTATTATCTGATACGCCTGTAATTGCAGAAAGAACTTTGATCTTTTTATATCCTATATAAGGGTAATAATTACTATTATGAAATATTGTAGTGTCACTTACAAAAACTCTATAAGCAATTGTATCATTAATTTGAAGAACTGTAGAATCTAATGGGATAAATACTGTAAAACTATCTTTATCAATATCATATACAGAACTGGAAAATACTGAATCATTCCGGATGATATTTAATTCTAATTGAAAAGTATCTAGTAAAACTGATTTGTCCAAAAAATATACCTTGAAATTAAAAGGAAAGAAGTTAATAGGAGTATCATTCATTAAATTAGTTGAACCAATTAATAAATCAAGTCTTTTATAAATTAAGGAATCAGTAATCGAAGAAACTAAAGTTTCTTTTACACTTGCTTCACAAGTTGCAAAGTAGTCTCCATATTCATTTTTTAAAAGACCAACATCTTCAATAAATTCATAATTATTTGCAAAATGACCACTATATTTTAGATAAAACTTCCTAGTTCCTTCGACATAATTAAGAGACTTAGAAATTAGTTGTAATTCATCTCCATAATAATTAAGATTAAACCACGATGTGTCACTTTCTCCTACCTTTAATCCAAAATTGAATGCTTTGACCGTTGTATCTTTAGTATTTAATACTCGTCTTATATATAATATCTGATTGTTTCTGTCATAGTATAAGAATTTTTGAGTTTTGCCAAAATGCCATCTATAAAATATTTTACCGTCAATTATCGTATCATTATCGACTGTTCCATTAAAATAATCATCTGTAAAATAATCAATCCCACCGTTACAATGTACCTCTTGTTGTACGCGTACGATATTTTTATCTCCTTTGTTTAGGGGAAAATAATTTTGAGAAAAAGCTGAACTATAGCTTATTACAAATAATAAAATAATGAATACTTTCATTTTCTTACCCCCTTATTTTTTTAAAATCACAAGATTATTGCTTATTAAATTGCTATTTAACATTATTTTAACAACACCATTTTATTTGTTTTAATAAAATTTCCAGCTTTTAATTGATAAAAATAAACCCCACTTGACAAATTATATTTACCTGCATCAAATTCTACTTCATATTCACCAGGAGATTGTTCTTTATTAACAAGAGTTGCAATTTCATTTCCAAGGACATCATAAATTTTAAGTTGTATTAAAGTCCCTCCTTTGGAGGGATTTAGGGAGGCTGGGATTGCATATTTTATTTTAGTTGTTGGGTTGAACGGGTTTGGATAATTTTGAGATAATGAAAATTCGTTTCGGTAAATTATTTTCTTTATCTTCAACTCCAACTACAGTTGTATCTCCATATACTTTTCCATTTATAATGCAGCCTTTAAGCTGTGTGATACTTGAGCCAAAATCGAAACCAGAAACTATGCTGTCAATTCCAAATCCCTTTACCAATGTGTAAGTATGCCAACCTAAATCTTGAACCTGGAATTTTTTTTGGGGATAAACATTATTAAAAATATATTCGGAACCTTCCTCAATAAAAATCTTGGGAATCATGCAATCATAATTGGAAAATCGATTAGTACATGATGTATCTCCAAGTTCAGTTGTCAGGTCTTCAATTATAAATTCATTATTGGCAAATGAAGAATCCTCAGTATATCTTCTTACAGTTCCGTCCTCGTAATTGTATCGTTCAAAGGTTATCCCTGAGTTGGAGTTGATTTTAAAATATGTAAATCCATTTGATAAAACCGTGTCCTTTGTAACTTCAACAACTTCATTATAATTATTACAAGGAGTTGGTGGGTAATCAAAATAACATACTGAACGGTTATAAACCCATTTATCTCCATCTGCTAAAGGATACCATTCAAATACTTCTGGATTTATTGAAAGATGTTTTATCGTTTTAATTGAATCAGGAGTTATTTCATATAAATCATATTTTGTTGCTGCATATAATAAATTTGAATTTGGTTTTTTATAAATGCCAACTATATCTCTGTCCAAAGTTTTAAATAAATCAAAACTACCTCCGAAGTTACTTGAGATATAAATGTTTTTTCTATTAGCAAGATAGATAGTTCCAGCTTGTGAATAATCTACACTAAGAAAGATTTGATTTGTAGAACTAAACCTTTTCGTCCAGCTGAAAGCGTTACCTTTATTATTCGAGACAGATAAATAATAATAATACGGATATGAAAAGGTTTGTCTGTAAATATGATTTTTATCGTTATCATATTTAAAAGATTTATAATCTGTGAAGGTGGTATCAACTATTGAATAGCTGATACCTCTATCAATAGACTTAAGAAGTTTATTATCATCCTGCAAAAATAAAATGCTATCATTGAAAGGACTTAAAGAAATTAATTCTTTGCCAATCAAAGTTTTTATAGTATCCCAGTTTCTTGCGCCATCATAACTTATTAAAACGTTTCTATTAGCTCCTGCAAAAACCAAGCTATCGTTTTGTTTCGAAATTTCCAGATTCTCAGAGGTCCCTAACTCATTATATGATGTATGTTGTTCATCAAATCTTTCGATGATTGTTTCGGGATCGAGAACAGCGATAAAGCCACAATAACTATATTCCGATGGGTTATTGTTCCAAAACTCTAAGTCCAAAATGCCTGTGCTTCTATAATTGAAATCTTGGCCAGCCCACAAGAATAGGGTATCCTTTCCGCTATACAAATCTAAGTGATGAATTGAATTCTCCATATAATCAGCAAACGGTTCTCCATTTTTTTGATAAGTATATAACCGGTAAAAGAGATGTGTGTTTCCGTTGTTATCTTCCATTCCTTTCAATTCCGAAAAAGTATAATATTTTTGCTGAGGAAAGAATGAAGTAGTTAAGATTAAGACAAAAAGAAAAGCTAATTTTTTCATTATGAACCCCTATCTTTTATTATTGCCTCGTACATTTTAATCTTTTTTGCTTCAAAAAGCAATTATGAAATTGTTAAACTCCGCTGCCTTAAAATTTATTATCTCGTTCCCAACGTCTCGTTGGAAACGCCACGTATTCGTTCTCAAACAGAGTTTGGGAACGAGAGTGGTTTGGTTGTAACAATTTTGTCGCACACCCTTATTAAGTTGTTAAGCTTTGCTGCCTTAATATTTCAAAAAGTATTATGCCCGCTGCAACAGAAACATTTAAAGATTGAATGTTCCCCCTCATAGGAATGTTAATTAAGAAATCACAGTTGTCTGCAGTTAGTTTTCTAATTCCCTTTTCTTCATTGCCGATAATTAAAACTGTTGGAAGTTTATAATCAACAGAAGTATAGTCTTTAGAATTTTCTGTTAATGTTGAACCAAAAATCCAGAAGCCGTTTTCTTTCAATTGTTTTAATGCTTGGGATAAATTTGCAACCGCACAAACTTTAGCATATTCTGTAGCTCCAGCAGAAGTTTTAACTACTGTTTCATTTATAGGTGCGCTGTTATGCTTTGTAATTATAATTCCATCAACACCGCTGCAATCTGCTGTCCTAATTATAGCACCAAGATTGTGCGTATCCTGAATTGAATCCAGAGCAAGAATGAGCGGATATTTTGATTGTTTAGATTTTGAAATTATCTCATCAAGAGAAGAAAATTTAAATGAAAGTTTTAAAGCAATTACACCTTGTGCATTTTCGTTGTCAGTAAGAGATTTAAATTTTTGAATTGGAATTTCATTGCATTTAATTCCCTTCTTCTTTGCTGCAACTCGAATGGTATTTATTATTCCGCCTTGCTGTCCGTATAAAATATAAACTTGTTCAAGTTCTTCATTTGAATTGATTGCTTCAAGAACTGGTTTTCTGCCGATGATTAGATTCATTATTAAAATTCAAAAAAATAAAATATCAATCTTATTTTTTTTCTTTCTTCTCTGGTTCAAGCTTAAATGGCGGAGGAACAAACCTATTTATATCAGGATGAGTTTTATAATAATATAATCCAATGCTGCCTACCAATATCATTACGATTGAAATTAATTGAGCTTCGGATAAGTCGAATAAAAGCCTGGGATTTAATCTTAAAAATTCAATTAAAAATCTTTCTATTCCCTGAAGAATTAAATAGATCATAAATAGCTGCCCATAAGGCCAATCTTTTTTTCTCAATTTCCAAAGAACCCAAAAGATTAACATCATCATTAAAAATTCATAAATTGGAGTTGGGTGTAATGGAGTGTTATCGGGAACATATCCGTTTGGGAATGATTTTGCAATTTCAGTTCCTCTAAACATTATATGCGGCGGGACTGTCCCATGCGAATAATCAACTCCCCAAGGAAGACTCGTTGGAATTCCGTAATCACCGTCACCAGCTAAATGACAGCCTATTCTTCCGATGCCGTATGCAATAGCAAGTGAAGGTGCTGTTGCATCCGCTAAAAACAAAAATGGAATTTTTTTTCTGTGTGTATAAATTATTAGGACAATTATTACTAGAATTACACCGCCATAAAAAGTTAAACCACCAGGAGAAAAAGCACTGCCAATAGGATCTTTAATGAACATATCCCAATTTTCAATTAGGTCAAGTGCTTTGCTGCCCACAATTCCAAATACAATTGCAAGCAGGGTTACTTCTGTTGCAATGTTAGGGTGTAATTTTCTTCTTTCAATTTCTTTGGTAAGAAGATAGCTCGCAATTATAAATGCAATACCCAGCATTAAGCCGAAACTATAAACTGTGAAAGGCCCTATTTTAAATAATTCAGGGTACATCTTTTCTCCTTCAAAGATCAAAGGTCAAAATTTTGATTTTTGAATTTTGTCTTTTTACTTACAATATCTGATTTACAATATATTCCAAGTTATTAATTGGAATCATTTTTTGTTCGCCCGATTCCATATTCTTCAATAAATATGAACTGGATTTATATTCTTCGCCGCCGACAAACAAAACAAATTTTGCATTCATTTTATTAGCTTCACGCATCTGTGCTTTTACACTTCGGTCAAGATAATCAAAATCTACTGACAGATTATTATTTCTTAAAAATAATGATAGTTCAAAAACTTTATCAGTCAATTCTTTATCAAGCTTAGCAATGTAAACATCAATTTTTTCATCCGGAAGATTTAAAGATTTTTCATTTTCACAAGCTAAAAGTATTCTTTCAAT
This sequence comes from uncultured Bacteroidota bacterium, assembly GCA_963775245.1. Classification (GTDB taxonomy): domain Bacteria; phylum Bacteroidota; class Ignavibacteria; order Ignavibacteriales; family Ignavibacteriaceae; genus CAVSWT01. Next base: position 363,839 of record CAVZID010000012.1, on the reverse strand, counting down.
TCCGGCTGCAAACCCAACTGCTGGAGTCGGCTTGCCGCCTAACTGCTCAATCAACAAATCATATCTGCCGCCGCCGCATAATGCACTCTGTGAACCAACTTTGCCGCTGATAATTTCGAAGGTTGTTTTTGTGTAGTAATCTAATCCTCTTACCAGCTTTGGATCAACTTCATATTCTATATTTGTTGAACTTAAAAGTGATTTAACCTGTTCAAAATCATTTTTACTTTCTTCATCAAGATAATCAATTAACAGGGGTGCGTTGGACATAATTTCCTGATCAATATCAATTTTACTATCAAAAATTCTAAGAATATTTTTATCAAATCTTTTTCTACTGTCTTCTGAAAGATTATCTTTTTTTTCTAACAAAAATTCTCTTAAAATCTTTTTATAATTTTCTCTTGACTCAGGAACACCAAGTGAATTTATTTTAACTGTTAAATCTTTTAAACCCAACAGTTTTAAAATATTATAAACCATCAAAATAATTTCCACATCTAACAACATGGAAGTGCTTCCAATAGCTTCTGCACCAAACTGATGGAATTGTCTAAGCCGCCCAGCTTGCGGGCGTTCTTGCCTAAACATTGGAGAAATATAACAAAGCTTGTTCAATGATTGTTTTGCTGCAAGTGAATGCTCATTAAAAGCACGTACAACTGAAGCTGTCATTTCAGGTTTTAATGTAAGACTCAATTCACTTCTATCATTGAAAGTGTACATCTCTTTTCCAACAATATCGGTTTCTTCACCGATACCGCGGGCGAATAAAGCTGTCTCTTCAAAAATCGGTGTACGAATTTCTTTATAATTAAAATTGCTAAAAATATTTCTAACAATATCTTCTAAATGTTTCCAATATGGAATATCAAAAGGAAGGGTATCTTTTGTGCCTGTTACCGCTTTAATCATAAATTAGCCTCTCCTAAATCCTCTCCAAAGGAGAGGACTTTAAAAGCCACTTCCCTTTGGGAAGGGGTTGGGCTTGCCACCATGTAGGATGGGCTTTAAACTTCAAAATAGTTTTCTTCTTCTTGTTTAAAGATTTCGTAAATCTCTTCATTGGAATTAGCATCAATCAGCTTTTGGCGGAATTCATCTTTATTCATCATCCTGGAAATTCTGCTCAACAATTTTATATGAGTACTAACCAGGTTATCTTTTCCAACAAGAAGAAAAACCAGATGTACAGGCTGTCCGTCGAGTGCATCATAATCAATATCACGTTTTGTTTTTCCGAAAGCAGCGATTATTTCATTCACTGCATTTGTCTTTCCGTGCGGGATTGCAAATCCTTTCCCTACTCCGGTAGACATTATTTTTTCTCTTTCTAAAACCGCACTTCTGACTTTTTCAATATCATTTATTCTTTCATCATCTTTAAATAAATCAATAAGCTCATTTATTACTTCTTCCTTGTTCTGACCATTCAAATCGGAAATTAAAAACTCATTTTTTAGCAATTCTACTAATTTCATCATCAACCGCCATTAAATAAAATGTATTTCTATAATTTTTTAAAATTGAAAAATAAATTTAACAATACCACGGGCACGAAGCAATTAAAAAGGGAAATTCTTTATTGTGAAGTTTCTACTTTTGAGCACAAAAATAAACAAGCTTGTTTAATTAATTGAGCAAACTTGTCAATCGTGTTAAAGCAGATTTAGCCTGTGCATAATCGGGATTAATTTCTATAGCGTCTTTGTAGTAGCTGATAGCTGTATACCAGTCGCCTTTTTTCTCGTAGATTAACCCCAGGTTAAATAAAGGATAATACCTAAGGTCATAATTTGGAGCATCCAATGCTTGTTCAAGCCAAGAAATTGCTTCATCGTATTGCTTAAGGACTATTAAATAAGAACCAATGTCATTATATGGATTTCCGTATTCCGGGTCTAATTCAACTGCAATTTTGCATTCTGTAATTGCATCATCAAGCTTACCTTTAATACTATATGCCCATCCTAAAAAAGTATGAGCTTTTGCTGTCGGAAAAGCTTTGATTGATTTTTTATAATATTCAATTGCTTCATCAATTTTACCATCAAGATGAAATTTATAGGCAAGATTAAAATCATCAATTGCCGAACTATATTTATCTTTTTCTTTCATCATAACTCGAACTCTTGTTTAATTCATTGAATCCATTCATGTTTATTTTCATTATCTCCTATACTAAAAAGTATCATACTTTGTGCCAAACAAAAACAACGAAAAATTATTTTTTTATGATTTATTTGCCTCATTAAATGCTTTAAGCTAATTTAGGTGTAACAAAAATAATCGGGGAATTAAAATGGATATAGCAAACAAAACAGTAGTTGTACTTGGAGGATTTGGATTAGTAGGCAGTGCAGTTGCACGAAAATTAGTTTCCGAAAACCCGAAAAGAATTATTATTACATCACTTAAGCTTTCTGAAGCTCAAGAGGCAGTTGGAAAGTTTGAGAAAGAATTCCCGAAAAAGGGAAAAGATTTTTTCATCCCGTGGGGTGGAGATATTTTTGTTCGAAATGAATTTAGAAATTTAAAACGTTCTGAAATTCTTGAAGATGAACAAAAAAGAAAAACCATTATTACCGATATAATGGACGAACTTTCCGATGAGATTTTAAAAGCCTCATCAATCTATCAACTGCTGAATGAATACAAACCTGAAATAATTATTGATTGTATTAACACGGCTACAGCTATTGCCTACCAGGATATTTACTCAACCTACAGAAGCATTTCAAAAGTCATCAGCAATAAAGGTAATTATGATGACTTAGTTTCAGAAGTTCAAAAACTTTTATGTACTTTATATATTCCACAATTAATTAGGCATATACAAATATTATATGCTTCAATGGGAAATGTAAAAACAAAAGTCTACATGAAAATCGGAACAAGTGGAACCGGTGGAATGGGTTTAAATATTCCTTACACGCACAGTGAAGAGAAACCAAGCAGAGTTTTATTGAGCAAATCTTCAATTGCCGGTGCGCATACGTTGCTTTTATTTTTAATGGGAAGAACTCCCGGCGGTGCAATCACAAAAGAAGTAAAACCAACAGCGGCAATTGCATGGAAAAGAATTGAGTTCGGCGAAATCAGAAGAAGAGGCGAACCGATAAAAATCGAAAATGTAGAATTGAGCGAAACTATTCCTCTAAAAGGTGAATTTACAATCTGCGATAACAAGCACTATAAAACCACTGGCGAAACATTAAAATCAGTTTTTATTGATACTGGTGAAAACGGGATTTTTTCTAAAGGTGAATTCGAAACTATCACTGCTCAAAAACAAATGGAATTTGTTACCCCAGAAGAAATAGCGGACATAGTTTTATATGAAGTACAAGGCGGCAACACAGGGCATGATATTGTAAGTGCATTAGACCATGCTACACTTGAGCCGACATACCGTGCCGGATACATGCAGCATTCTGCTGTTGAAAAATTAGCAGGTTTAGAGAAAGTAAATAATATCCACAGTGTGGCATTTGAACTATTAGGGCCTCCAAGACTATCAAAACTATTATATGAAATTCATCTGCTGAGATTATTTAACAATTCGATGTTTGATATAATTAATTCTTCACCAAAAGAATTATCTGAAAAATCATTAAATATTATTTCTGAAAATTCAAAGCTAAGGAATGAAATTATTTCAATTGGAATTCCAATTTTACTTCCCAATGGTGAATCATTACTGCGGGGAAGTGTAATTAAAATTCCGGCATTCCGTGGTGAGAACAAGCTTGAAATAAATATTGATAATGTAAATCGCTGGGCTAATGAAGGCTGGATTGATTTAAGAATAGAAAATATGCATAGGTGGCAGATTAGAATTAAAGAATTGATGGAAGAAGCAGTAGCTATTCCGGAAGATGATTCAAGTTCAATGCATGTAAGAACAAAAACTTATTGGAATAACTTTGAAGAGATAAATATTGGCAAGGTCTGTAGCTGGCTTTTCATTCATGAAGAGCAAGGCACGAGAATGAAATCTTAATTCCCCTCTGTGTCTTTGTGACTCTGTGGTGAACACTTTTTACCACGGAGACACTGAGGCACAGAGATTTATACTATTATTCAGTTATCATATTCTTTATTGGTACTTCAACTTTTATTTTGCCGGCAACTTTAAAGTAAAGAGTAACTTCCGCCTTCTCCCCTTCTTTAATATCATTTTTTAAATTGATAAACATAACATGATGCCCACCTGGCTTGAATTTAAAAGTTGAATGGGGTTTAGCCACAACATTTTTAACTTCTCTCATTCCCATCATATCGCCGTTTTTATAAGTTTCATGCATCTGTACAAGTTCGGCTAAGTCGGATTCTACTTTGTATAATGTATCAGGCTTGTCTGAATTATTAACAATATCAAAAAACATAGCTGTGTTCATCCCGGCACCGGCAGTTCTAAGCCAGGCATTTTGAATTTCAATTTTATCTTTTGGCGAATTTATGAATGTCAATAAAAATAATAACAAAAACATTTTAGTCTCCTAATGATTTTACGTCTTCAACAATTTCATCAATGTTTGCCCTGCTTCCACGGTAATCTTTTCTAACATTTCCCTTTTGGTCAATTAAAGATATTCTGTCTGTATGCACGTAAAAATAAACCGGCTTACCGTCTTTTGTATATGTCGTATCTCCGGAGAATGCTTTTACATTCATAGCGGCAATCAATGAATCGACAACATCTTTTTTGCCGGTTAAAAATTCAAAGTTGCTCAAATCAATATTACGTACTTCTGCATATTCTTTTAATACACTTGGAGTATCGCGGTCAGGGTCAAAGCTTAATGCAGCAACTTCAACATTTTTAATATTATCTTTTTTTAATCTTTCTTGAACCAAGTGCAGATTGTTTGTAGTGAGAGGGCAAATATCCGGGCAATTAGTAAATATAAATCCCATCACTAAAATCTTTCCTTTAAAATCATCCGGGAAAGTAACTTTTGCACTATCCTGATTGACTAATTGATAAGAAGTAAAAATCTTTCTTACTACGGGAAGTGAAGGTTTGCAGCTATTTATTGAAAGCAATAATAACAACAGCACGAACAAAGCAGTAGTATATTTTTTCACAGAAATAGTATTATACAAAATTAGTTGAGTAATAACTCACATTATATACAAACTAAATTTCTCAAAGAAATTATGTTTGTTTGTGATTTAGTTAGAATTTGATTACAAAGTTATTTTGAATAATCGTTAGATACAATGCAGAAGGAAAAGTTTCATTCTATATTGTATTTTCTCTGTGAATCTCTGAGCCTTCTCGGTGGTTCTCTGTGTCAATAAATTTCATAAATATTATTCCTTAATTCATTCTTTTTAACCATTCATTTAATTTACAATGAAAAAGAAATGATTTTATTTTAAATTACGCCATCATTTCAGGAGGTGATTTGCACAAAGAAAATTCATTAACGAAAAAACTTACTACAACAAACGCAATTTTAATTTATCTATCCTTATTTAAGTTAATATTGCTTTTAATATTCGCCGGCAACTATGGAATTTTCAGAGATGAATATTATTACATCGAAACTTCAAAGCATCTTGCATTTGGATATGTCGACTTACAGCCGCTCTCCGCTATTTTGCTTGCCGTCTCTAGATTTATTTTCGGTGATTCGATTTTCGGAATAAGAATTTTTTCTTATCTCGCCGGGTCTGCAATTGTTTTTGTTACCGGATTAATCGCCCGCGAACTTGGCGGAACAAAATTTGCACAAATTTCATCTGCATTCCTTGTAATTTTCTGCGGAGTTGTATTAGGAGCCTCAAGCTATTTTTCAATGAATTCATTTGATATTCTTCTTTCCACTTTAATGATTTACTACCTGATAAAATTAATTAATACCGGTAATCCAAAGTTGTGGATTGTAATCGGATTATTATTTCGGAATTGGACTAGAGAACAAACTTTCTTTTTTGTTTTTAGGATTTGGACTTGCAGTCGGATTACTTTTAACAAAATACCGGAAGCATCTAAAAGTAAAAGAACTCTGGATTGGTGCAGCTTTAGCAGTAATAATTTTTCTTCCAAATGTTATATGGCAGATTGCAAATCATTATCCTACGCTTGAGTTTATGCATAATGCTGCATTGTATAAAAATCAGACCCATGGGCTTATTAGAATTTTTTAAAGCCTCTTTATTTGAATTAAATCCCGGCTACACACTTTTTATTTTTACCGGATTGTATTTTTTATTTTTTGACAATAAAGGCAATGGGAATCCACCACTTCGTGGAAAGTATAATTTGATTGGATGGCTTTATGTAGCAGTGTTTTTTGTTTTTGCTTTTAACAACGGGAAACCATATTACATGGGAGTTTTGTACCCAATGATTTTAGCTGCCGGAGTTGTTGGAGCTGATGTTTTAATAACAAAATATTTAAGAAGCTGGGTTAGATATGCTCTTGCAGTATTAGTTACTTCCTTTTAGTTTTATAACTGTTCCTTTTGCAATTCCTCTTTTAAATGTTGATGCATATATAAATTTGTCTAAAAAAATGGGAATGAAACCAGAAAATGCTGAACGATCAGAATTAGGTTTGCTGCCGCAGTTTTTCTCAGATAGATTCGGCTGGGAAGGAATGGTTAAGCAAGTTGCTGATGCTTACAACCAATTAACTCCTGAAGAAAAAAAGCACACATTAATATTTGGACAAAATTACGGCGAAGCCGGAGCGGTTAATTTTTACAGAGAAAAATACAATTTGCCCCAAGCTATTTCAGCACACAACAATTATTGGATTTGGGGTTATCCCAAAGATTTTAAAGCAGATGTGATAATTGTTATCGGCTCATCCTTGGAAGATAACAGAAAATACTTTGAAGATGTAAAACTTGCCGCACACCATTTTAATAAATACGGAATGCCCTTTGAAAATGTTGATATATTTATTTGCAAACATCCTAAAAAACCTTTGAAGGATGTTTGGGATAAGTTGAAGTTCTATATTTGAGTTAGCATTGTAGTGACTAATTACAATTTGTCACTACTTCTAAAAAATAAATTTTACAACAACTCTTCTTCCAAAGCAATTACTTTTGGAAATAAAATATTATTTTCAAGATGAACATGCTTATGCAAGTCTTCCTCAAAATCTTTTAACTCTTGATAAGTAACTTTAAATGTGTTGCATGCATCAGCGGGAGGAGTATAATTATTTGAGAGATTTCTAATTTCAAACATTTCATCACCGGCTGCTTCATGTTCAGCCATCATCATTTTAATAGGGTTTTTTGCTGTCCCGAAAAACGGCAGCTCTGCTTTTGAACCATTATTTTTGTTTTTTAACTTTTAATTAAGGGTTGACTTGAATTAATCCCAATCCTTTTTTAGTTTTAGTGTGTCTATAAGGCACACATGGAATAAATTAAAAATGAAGTATTTTGATTGGGACGAAGAAAAAAATGATATATTAAAAGATACGCGGGATATTACATTTGAAGAAATAGTATTATCAATTTCAAATGAAAAGCTATTAGAAATCGTTGAGCATCCTAATAAGCAAAAATATCCAAATCAAAAAATATTTATTGTAGAAGTTAGAAATTATGCTTACATGGTTCCATTTGTTGAAGATGAAGAGAAATACTTTTTGAAAACAATTTATCCAAGCAGAGAAGCAACTAAAAAATATTTAAACAAAGAGGGAAAGTGATGAAATATTTAGATAAAGAAGAAAAAGATTTAGTAGAATCCTATAAAAAAGGCGAATGGAAGCCTATCAAAAAGAAAAATCAAAATGAGTATGTGAAAGCTGCAAAAGGAAGTATAGCTAAAAATAAGCGAATAAATATTCGTTTAACTTCAAAAGATTATTATGATATACAGGTTAAAGCAATAGAAGAAGGAATTCCATATCAAACATTGATTTCCAGCATCATTCACAAATATAATAAAGGCGAATTAAAAACTATTTCTTAATATAGTGACAAGCCGTAACACGTCACCACAATCCTCAAGATAAATTATTGCTTGCCACGAACCACTTCGTGGCAAATATAGCTATAGCGCCCACTATTTTAATCACAAGGTCACAAAATGGTTCGTGAACTTCATTGTAAACCGATGAATTAAACTTTTACAACAACTCTTCTTCTAAAGCAATTACTTTTGGAAATAAAATATTATTTTCAAGATGAACATGCTTATGCAAGTCTTCTTCAAAATCTTTTAATTCTTGAAAAGTAACTTTAAATGTATTGCATGCATCGGCAGGAGGAGTATAATTATTTGAAAGATTTCTAATATCATACAATTCATCACCGGCAGCTTCATGTTCGGCTATCATCATTTTAATTGGATTTTTTGCTGTCCCGAAAAACGGCATTTCAGCTTTTGAGCCTGACTTTTTTGCCTTTGCTAATTTTTTTATGTAAGGGAATAATATTTCTTCTTCTTTCATCATGTGCATTTTTAAGTCTTTGTAAACCGCGGAAAATTTATGTCCAATTTCAATAACTTCTTTATGATTTTCACTGTGGACAGAAGCAACTTTTTGAGTACGTGCTGCTAAAATAGGAGTCATTTTTCTAACGTAAGCATGATGATTATTTATTATGTAATCAGTTAGAAAATCTACATCCCAATCATCATATTTATTATCATCAACATTGGAATTTGTATTTAAGGTATTAAGCTCATCTATTATTGCAGAACTTTCTATTCCCTTCTCTTCACAAGCTTGAGCTATTGGTTTGTTACCACGGCAGCAAAAATCCAATCCGTATTTTTCAAATACTGCTGCTGCTCGAAAATTATCTTTAACGATCTGCGACAATGTTATGTCTGATATAATTTTCGGTTAATGTTTCTTCTTTCATTTTTTTACTCCTTTTATGTTTAGTTAAAATCGTGTCATTCCGAACTTGTTTCGGAATCTGCTGTTTACCTTAAGATGCTGAAATAAATTCAGCATGACTAAAACACTCACTGCTTCCCTTGCACTGCAGATTCTTTATTTAATTCTTTTACTGCAGTTGTCCCTTCAGGATGCCCGTATGAATTCATCATTCTGTAATGAATTAAATATTCTTTTTTAGAAATATTATTATCCCAATGTCCGGTAAGCATTCCGATACCCGTAACAGCCATGAAAATTACAACTACAGCTATTGCAACTAATTTTTTCGAGATCTTTTTCTTCTTCGGCAGCATGGATGTAAGATTTAATGTATCCGCAACAGGACAAGCATCTACGCAGCTTAAACAGGTTGTGCATTCATCAGAATAAACTGTTTTTACTTTATCAACTTTTATATTTGACGGACAAGCTTTTGCACATAATCCGCAATCAATACAGCTTACAGAATTTCTTTTTATTTTGTTCGGGCTTAAAAAATTGAAAATACCGAGAAGTGCACCATAAGGACAGAGATACCGGCACCAAAATCCGCGTATGAAAATTGAAAGTACAAACAAAACAGACAAGATTATTACAGCGGTTCTTGAAAGATCAGCAAAGAAATTATACATCTTTAAATCCGCAACTTGATTATAGGGACTGTCAAGAAATGCTTTTAGTGCCATGTCAGACATCAAAAAGAAAACCGTGTAGAATAAAAATCCAAGCAGTAAATATTTTAGGCTGCGGAGAGGATAATCCAGCCATTTGGGAAGCTTTAATTTTTTCTTAAATATTTTTTGCCCGAAGTCCCCAACTAATTCGGAAATAAAACCAACCGGGCAGAACCAGCTGCAAAATGATTTTCCAAAAACTAAAGACATCAAAACAATTGCAAGAAAGATAAACATTCCTGCCGGATGAGCATGATGCACTTGTCCGGTTTTTAGGAATAAATAAAAGCTCATCAGCGAACTGATTGGAAGAAACCCATCCACTCCCGGTGGCCGGCTGACAAATTGCGCTGCTCCCCCACTGCTTAAATATTTTGCGAAGAAATAAAATTGAACTCCAATCCAAATACATAATAACGCAAATAAAGATTGAATGATAAATCTTATTTTCTGAATAGGTTTTTCAGTGTTCCTAATAATTTTTTTCTTTGTTCTTTTTGCGGCTGTTTCAATTACATCGGTATTCATAATCGGAGTCTTTTATCTTATTTATGTATAAAAAAAATGTTTAGAAAATATTAAAGGCTGTTTACCTTATTTAAAGTTTTATCTTTCAGTTGATCTAAAGTTTCATCATTTAACATATTATATGCTTTAGTTCTTAGCTCTCCCCATTTTGAATGAAGCGGGCATGGATGATCAGGCGAACATTCCGGGAAGCCGAGCACGCAGCTATTAAAAATATCAAGACCGTCAATGGCTCCAACAATATCAATTAATCTAACTTGAGCAGGATTTTTAGCAAGAGCAAATCCGCCGGACTTCCCTTTTTTGGAATAAACAATTCCGCTTTCAGTTAAGCTTTGTAGAATCTTTGAAACAAATTCTTTTGGGATTCCAAGCTTTTTTGCAATCTCATCAACCGGCACAACTTCGCTTTCATTCTTTTTAGCAGCTAAGTAAAGTACCGCTTGCAATCCGTATTCACACTTTTTAGAAAATATTACTGTCATTTCTATAATCAGATTATTTTGTCTGATTAAATATATGAAGAAATAATTTACATGTCAAATTTATAATGTCTCCTTAAAAATGAATCTAATTACTAAAAGATAACAGAAAGCCCGCCTAAAAATTTAGGCAGGCTTTACATGAACATGAAGGGGATCTACTGAATTGTAATAAATCTTTCTCTTGGAGTCATAGAAATTCCACATCGCTGTGGTGCTTCACCATCATAAGTATTACCGCAGGTTGTACAAACCATGTAAAGCGATGAAAGAGAGTTTTCTTGATTGTCATTTAATTTTTCAAGTGCATTCTTATACATCACTTTATGTTTCTTTTCTGTCTGAAAAGCATAATTAAATGAAATTAAAGCTAAAGTCACCTTACCGTCTTGAGCATTCTTAAGAAATTCAGGATACATTGTCGCAACTTCATATGATTCACCATTGATAGCATCTTCCAAATTTTCTTTTGTTGATTTTATTTCAAACTTTGGTTCAATTTTACCGACTTTGACATCTAACTGCTCAAGCACTGCTCTATGATTGTTTGCATGAACTTTTTCAGATTTCGAAGCTGCCTCAAATAATAATGCAATTTTGTTAAAACCATCTGCTTTTGCTTTTTTAGAATAAGCCAAATACTTGGCACTGGCAGTAGTTTCACCGGTTAATGCATCTTTTAAATTATCTATTGTTACTAACTCTGCTTTAGTAGGATTTTTTGCGAAGCTCATTGAACCGGCTATTGATAATGTCAACAGCATGACGAGTAATGTTTTTATTTTCATCTTTGACTCCTTTTAATTGATTGTTAAAATTTACTCATCAAAGTTACATTTGAAGTCTAAAATGAACTTTAAACATTTCTTAAAAATTGATTAAAATTTAACTCCAATTGAAATAAATATTAGGTATAATATGTTAGCATTAAAACTTTGACATAAAAGGACAATGTCATTTCGACCAAAGGGAGAAATCCATCTTGATCAAAAGTTAAAGATTTCTCTCTCGAAGACTCGTTCGAAATGACAATAAATATTTAAAATATTTAACTTTCTTCAGTTGGGAAGTAAATAAATACTGTTGTTCCCTTTTCTGGTTGACTTTTTATTTCCAGCTTTATGTTTTGAAGATCGGAGAGTTTTTTTACAATAGCTAAACCAAGTCCATTCCCCATTATCTTTGAGTTTCTTGATTCATCAGCTCGATAGAATCGATCAAATATTTTGGCAGTCTGTTCGTCAGTCATTCCTACTCCTTCATCTTGAATTGAACAAAATATTGATGAATTATTCTTATCAATTTTAATTTCAATATTAGAATTCAGCTCAGAATATTTTATAGAATTTGAAATAATATTTTCAAAAATTATATCCATCAATTCAGGGTCAGCTTTAACTAAAACGTTATCATTTTCTGCTTTTATTTTTACTGAAATGTTTTTCTGTTCAATTTGGTTTTGAAGCCGTTTTAATACAGGATTAATTTTCATGTTCAAATTACATTCAACGACTTTTGGGACAATCTTACCGCTTTCATAACGCGCCAGCATTAACAATTGATCTATTAAAGAAGACATCCGGTTAACTTCATTAATACAATATGATACTTTATTTTCATACTGTTCCACTTCTCTTGGTTTTCTAATTAATACTTCCAACGTTCCTTTAATTACGGCAAGCGGGGTTCTTAATTCATGTGATGCATCTGCAGTAAACTGCTTTTCACGAAGCACGGCATCTTCAAGCCTGTCTAAAAGATTATTTATTGTTGAAGTTAGTTTATATAATTCATCTTTATGAGGCGGAAGCTTGATGCGTTCATTTAAGTTTTCTTTTGTAATTCTTTCTGCAATTGAAATAACTTGGTTAATTGGCTGGATGCTTTTACCGGCAAAGAATCTTGTTATAAAAAACAAAACGAACAGAACAAAAGGATAAGCAATAAAAAGAACTATTTTTAGGTTGTCCAAAACAACCGCAGATTCTTCAAGTGGAATTGAAACAATTAAGTACCCAAGAATTTTTCCATTAGGGTTTTGAATCGGCATTTGAAGCTGCCTGGTTGGCTGATTTGAAAGTTCAGTATTAAAATAGGATTTTGTTTTTAAATTTAAATCCACTTTCAATTTTATATCAAGAAGGTTGCCTGTCTTCTTAATTATATTTCCAACTGAATCAGTTACTTGAACAAAAGTTGGGTTGACTTCAATCTGGCTGTGTTCCTTCTCAGTCCATTCAAAAGGATTTGCAAATAAGAATTTATCATTTAGAATTACTATACTGTTAAATACTTCACTTGCCTCAGCATCTATATCGCCATCGAGATGAGTATAAACTGTTTTGTGTACAACATAATAAATTGTTAAAAAGAGAATAAGAATTAGAACAGCGGTAGCTGCTAAATAATAAAATGAAATCCTATTTCTTAAGCTAAGTGTATTCATTCTTCTTTAATTATGTAGCCCACACCTCTTACGGTTTGAATAAAACTCTTCTCGTTTCCAGTGTCCAATTTCTTGCGAAGGAAATTTATATAAACATCAATAACAGAAGTGTCCGCATCAAAATGAATATCCCACACATGTTCAATTATTCTTGTTCTGGTGCAGACTTTATTTTTATTTCTAATTAGAAATTCGAGCAGTGAAAATTCTTTTTGGGTTAAAGTTATTTCATTCGAATCTTTAATAACCTGGTGAGTATTAAGGTCTAATTTAATATCATTAAAAGTTAAAACGGACTGCTCGCCCTCCTTAGTTCTTAATTGAACTCTAATACGAGCGAGCAGCTCTTCAAATTCAAACGGCTTTTTGATGTAATCATTTGCTCCGGCTTCTAAACCGAACACAGTGTCTTGAACAGTATCTTTTGCAGTTAAAAATATAATAGGAACTGATTTATTTGTGTTTCTAATTTGCCTGCAAACTTCAATTCCACTGATGCCCGGAACCATCCAATCCAATAAGATTAAATCATAATCATTAACAACTGCAAGCCTTAAACCGGAATTACCGTTGTCTGCAACATCGACTGCAAAAGATTCTTCTTCTAATCCGTCTTTAATAAAATTAGCTATGCCAATTTCGTCTTCTACAACTAATAAACGCATGTAGTGAGTTAATCCTCGTTTTCTAAATTATTATTTGAATTAAAATCCATTCCTAAATTTAATTGAACACCTGCCGCATGTTTGAAAACTAATTCTCCGCCATAATACCCGGTTCTTGCAATTGAAAGTACGCCAATAAAAAATAAGGCTAATGCAATCCATTTATAAGCTCCGGAATATTTTTTAAATGCTACAAAACCAATCCGGACTACAGAAGCAACGACCATAATCCATAAAGATAACATTGCTGCTGATTCATGAGTTTCCAATGCTTGCTTTAAAGCTCCAACTTCTGAAATTCCGTCGCCTGCCAGATCCCCGGAAAAGTATGCTGCAATTACTCCCAAAGTTCCCAAAATTAATAAATAAAAACCTGCTTTGCTAAAAAAATCCTTTTTAACGAACGTACCGATTAAATCAAATAAGAAACCAACAATTAATAATGCAATCGGAAAATGAACTATCATCGGATGTATGTGGGTAGTGTCTATCATTTTTGTATCTCCTTAAAATGTTTCTTACAAAGATAGATTTACACTTTTAAAACATTCTAAACAGTTTCTTAAAATTGGCTTAAAAGAAATTTTAATTTATTATTTCAGCTTCACTAAGTTTTGCATATTTTCTATCCTGATATAACCTTCCGATTCCGGCTCCAATTATAAATACTATGGACGAATAATATATCCAAAACGCAACCACAATAATTAAGGCATACGTTCCGTAGATTTTCCCAAATGCAGAATAGTTATAAAGATAAAACCCAAAAAGCTGTTTTGCAGTTTCCCACAAGAGTGCTGCCCAGAGTGCACTTATCATGGTTGCTTTCTTACTCAATTTTTTAATGGGCACGAAATAATAAAGAATTGTAAAGACAATAAATATTATACTGAGAGATATGAGAGTAAAAATAAAATGTTCAAATACACCCGACTCAAAAAATTTTAATACATCAAACTTAGTTGCATACTGCCTCAAAACTTCAAGGACAGGCATTAAAATAGTGGTTATAAAGAAAATCAATATTACCATCAGCACTAAAGCAAAATCTTTAAGCTTACCTAAAAGCACATTTACATCTGTACCGGTTCCATATATACGCGTTAAAATTGTCCTCATACTGCTGAATAAGCCACTGGCGGCAATCAATAACCCAAAACCACCTATAAGTCCGGCAATATTTCTATATTGAATAACTTCATTTATCCTGGTAAATATTATTTTTTTTACAAACTCGGAATATTTGTAATAAGGGATAATTGTATCAATTAAAAGATTTATTTGTGATTGCATGTTTGCCGAATCAAGAATGTTTCCAAGAACAGAAAAGATTATAAGCACAAATGGTATAATACAAACGAAAAGAGAAAACGCTAGTCCGCCGCCAAGCAAGAAGACATGGTTTTCGTCAATAATTCTGATAAGCCCGCCAAAATAATGTTTGGTAAACTCTTTTACTTTGCGAAAGGTTGGAATTAAATGAAGATAGAATCTAACTTTTCTGAAGACTAAATATAAAGCCGAGTTTTTTAATTGTTCTTTAATCTTATTGATTCTAGCATTAATCATTCATAATTCTTGGAATCGTTAAGTAATACTTTTCTGCTAATTCATCTAAGCTGATATTTATTTCATCATTAACTTTTAGATTTTTTCCACCTGTACTTCCAAGATAAGTAAATATTTGTTTTGAATCATTTAGAATTTTTTTAAACTCATTTTTATTTTCCGGTTTGATAGAAACAATTATTCTGGACTGACTTTCAGAGAAAAGAGAAAAATCTTTTCTTGATTTAATTGGAATATTTACATCCGCGCCAATAAAATTATTTTCGTCCATAATGCAGCATTCAGCAATTGCAGATACAATTCCACCTTCGGAAATATCATGAGCAGAATTAACTAAGTTTAAAACAATTAATTTTAATAAAGAATCTTGAAGCTTCTTTTCAATTTCTAAATTTAATTTTGGAGATTCCCCTGTTACTTTATTATGAACCACTTTTAAATATTCACTGCCGCCAAGTTCTTCAAAATCTTCGCCTAAAACATAAATTAAATCACCTTCATTTTTGAAATTTGAAGTTGTAACATTTTTAACATCTTCAATCAAACCTACCATACCAATAGTGGGTGTTGGATAAACCGCAACATTTGGTGATTCATTATAAAAGCTGACATTGCCGCCGGTAACAGGAGTATCAAAAAATCTGCAAGCTTCTCCCATTCCTTCAATTGCTTCTTTGAATTGCCAGTAAACTTCAGGTTTGTACGGATTGCCGAAGTTTAAGCAATTAGTAATCGCTAAAGGAATTCCGCCGGAACAAACAATATTTCTTGCTGATTCTGCAACTGCAATCTTAGCTCCTTCTTTCGGATTCAAATAAACATATCGCGAATTGCAATCCGTCTTCATTGCCAAAGCTTTATTTGTTCCTTTAAGAAAAATAACTGCTGAATCAGATGGGCCGGGACCAACAATAGTATTAGTCCTTACCATTGAGTCATATTGTTCATACACCCATTTTTTTGAAGCTATATTTGGAGAAGAAAATATTTTAATAAAAGTATCTTGAATATTCTTTGGCTCAGCTAAAGATGAAAATTCAAATACTCTTGTTTCTTTTAAGTAAGCCGGTTCTTTTGTTTCACGGTTATAAACAGGAGCACCGCCGCCAAGAACCAATTCATAAGAAGGAATTACTGCTTTTTCTTTACCTTCATAATTAATATGTAGAAGTCCATCGTTTGTAACTTCGCCGATTATTTCGCAGTGCAAATCCCACTTTGTTAAAACCTCTTTTACTTTATCTTCATAACCTTTCTTTACACAGCAAAGCATTCTTTCTTGACTTTCGGAAAGCATAATTTCATAAGCAGTCATTCCTTTTTCGCGCAAAGGGACTTTACTTAAATTGATGTTCAAACCAGATTCCCCTTTTGCGCTCATCTCACTTGTTGAACATGCTATTCCCGCTGCACCCATATCTTGAATTCCAATCAGCCAGCCGTTCTTTACAATTTCAAGAGAAGCTTCGAGTAAAAGTTTTTCAGTAAAAGGATCCCCCACTTGAACTGAAGGACGTTTTGCTTCAGACTTTTCTGAAATTTCTTCGGAAGCAAAAGTAGCTCCATGAATCCCATCTCTTCCGGTTGAAGAACCAACAATCATTACAGGATTTCCATCGCCTTTAGCAACAGCACTGGCAACATGTTCTTTATTAACAATACCAACTGACATTGCATTTACCAAAGGATTGCCTTGATATGATTCGTCGAAATAAACTTCTCCGGCTACTGTTGGAATACCTAAACAATTTCCGTAATCACCAATTCCTTTTACTACACCATCAAATAAAAATCTTGTGCGTGCATTTTCCAAAGAACCGAATCGAAGTGAATTTAAAGAAGCAATTGGACGTGCACCCATAGTAAATATATCTCTCATTATTCCGCCAACTCCTGTGGCTGCACCTTGATAAGGTTCAACAGCAGAAGGATGATTATGGCTTTCAATTTTAAATGCGACTGCAAGTCCGTCTCCGATATCAACAAGCCCGGCATTTTCTTCACCGGCTCCAACCAGCAATCTTCCGCCGGAGCGAGGTAAAGTTTTTAATAACGCAATTGAATTTTTATAGCTGCAATGTTCGCTCCACATCACACTGAAAATTCCAAGTTCCGTAAAAGTTGGAATTCGTCCTAAAATATTTTTTACTCTTTCAAACTCTTCATTTGTTAAGCCGTGATCTTTGGCTAATTCTAAATTCACTTGTGGTTCTTGCATTAATGGGATTCCATTTCGATTTAATTATTAGAAAAATTGGTGATACAAATATAATACTTTACTTCATGCTATTAAAAAAGCAGCACTAATATTTATGGTGTGTTTTAATTTGATTTAATGATTGAGACGGCTTCTGAAGAAATTTAATAATCAAAAATAACTTCAGTCTTCGACATGCTTGGATTGACACTGTAATGTTGAACCAGCCTGCGCAAAGCTTCGGCAAAGGCAGGCTTTTCGAAAGATGACAATATTTGTCTATATAAGAATAACTGACAAATATCTTTTAAGAATTGTATTTATAATAAAGCTAAAATTAGTGCATTTGTTCTATATACATCATTGTTTCTAAAAATTATGTTGTAATTAAGATTGCCAAATATTTTAATAGGGAAATCACAAAAAAAGTGAACAAAATGATTGAAATTAAAGAAAGCATCAGTGTAAAATATCCTCCAAATAAAATGTTTTTATTCATAAGCAATTACAGGAATGACGTACTTTGGAGAGAAATTGTAGACGAAATTAACGCTCCTCCTATTAATGAAATAAATGTTGGAGTTAGGACAAATGAAACCATTAGTTTTCTTGGTAAAAAATTTTCTTCTCCTGCCGAAGTAAAAGAATTTCAGCCGGATAAAAAAATTGCACTTCAAAATATAGATGATGAAATTAAAATATTCAGTTCACGTGAGGTGAGCAGAAATGGAGAAGAAACTCTGTTTCAATATTATTTGAAAGTTGAACCTAAAAAGATAAATAAATTTGTAATACCTCTATTAAAAAATTCTCTCACAAAACAAATTAGAAAAGATTTGCAGCGGCTAAAAGCTGTAATGCAAAAAATGCCTGATAATCAGATTTCGTTATAAGTAATTTCCAAAAATTCAAAAACTCTCTCCCATTTTTAAATGACTGGTTAATTGCGTAAATATCATCACTTCTATTAACTATAATATCTTTAATACTTAATCATTCAAATTGAATAAAAAGAATTTGTTACGTAACTTAGTCTATCCAATTCAACGAGGAGGGCAACAGTCTTGAAAAAATTAAACATTACTTTAGTGATATCTCTAATCTTTCTTATTTCCACTTTATCATTTGCTAAAGAGTATAATTTATTTTCCCCGAACAAAGTAAATGAAATCAGGATTAACATTGATAATAAAATTACTTACTCAATTTTTTCCAATGGCAATGAACTTATCTCTCCTTCTTCAATTTCATTAGAGCTTGGGAGTGGGACAATGTTGGGAGTTAGTCCAGAAGAATTGGATGTTCAAAAAAGAACTGCCGATACTGTAATTTATCCCATAATAAAAGTGAAGAGTGATAAAATAATTGATTCATATAATGAATTGAAAATAAACTTTAAAAAGAATTACAGCCTTGTTTTTAGAGCGTATGATAATGGTGTGGCATACAGGTTTGAAACAAATCTAAAAGACAGTATAAAGATTAAAAATGAAGAAGCCTCTTTTAATTTCTCACCGGATGATACTCTTTATTTTCCAAGGGAAGAAACTTTCATTTCTCATAACGAAAGGCTTTATGAAAAATTTCCTTTTAGTAAAGCACAGCCCGACAGCTTTTGCAGCTTACCTGCATTAATAAAAAAACACAATGGAGTAGATGTACTAATTACTGAAGCAGATCTTGAGGATTATCCAGGCTTATGGTTAAAAATAAACCAACAACATAATTTATCTGGTATTCATCCTAATTATATTTTGAATGAAAAAGTGGAACGCGATAAAGATACTAAAGTAATAAAGAGAGCAGATTACATTGCCAATACTATAGGTACGAGAGCTTTTCCATGGAGAGTAATGATGATTGCACAGACGGATGCAGATTTGATAATGAATCAAATGGTTTATCTTTTATCAAAACCATTACAATTAAAAGAAACTTCATGGATTAAACCTGGAAAAGTTTCATGGGACTGGTGGAATGCGTTAAATGTTTATGGAGTTGATTTTAAATCAGGCATAAATACTGAGACTTATAAATACTATATTGATTTCGCTTCAAAATATAATATCGATTATATTATTCTTGATGAAGGATGGTCAGGAAATAACGGTTTAGATTTTAATAACCCGGATTTCAAGGAAGATATTACTTCCGTCAATCCCGATATAAATATGGAAAAGCTTCTCTCTTACGCCAAAGAAAAAAATGTAGGTTTAATTCTATGGGTAACCTGGAAAGGATTGGAAAGGCAAATGGATAAAGCATTTGACCTTTATCAAAAATGGGGTATTGAAGGAGTAAAAGTAGATTTCATGCAGAGAGATGATCAATGGATGGTTAATTATTATTGGAAAGTTGCACGAGAAGCTGCAAAAAGAAAATTGCTTGTCGATTTTCATGGTGCTTACAAACCAAGTGGATTACGTAGAGCATATCCAAATGTTATAAATAGAGAAGGCGTACGCGGTTTGGAACATTGCAAATGGTCAAATGATTTTGTCCCTGACCATGAAGTTACCCTTCCTTTTATTAGGATGGCTGCAGGGCCAATGGATTATACTCCTGGAGCAATGAACAATGCACAAAAGCAGAACTATCGCCCTATCTTTGAACGGCCAATGAGTATGGGAACAAGATGCCATCAATTGGCGATGTATGTAGTTTATGAAGCGCCTTTACAAATGCTTGCAGATAATCCGTCAAACTATTTAAAAGAACCTGAATGCATGAATTTTTTAAGTAAAGTCCCGACAGTGTGGGATGAAACAAAAGTGCTTTATGCTAAAATTAGTGATTATGTTGTAATTGCAAGAAAGGCCAAAGATACATGGTACATTGGAGCAATGTCAGGAATTAATCCTGAAAAATTCACGATTGATTTTTCTTTTTTAAGTTCAGGTGAATATTCAATTGATATTTATCAAGATGGAGTGAATTCAGATAGATACGGGAATGATTATAAGAAAAGTACAACCCAAATTACAAAAGATACAAAGCTAAATATTAATCTTGCACCTGCCGGCGGCTGGGCAGCAAGAATTTATAAAGCTAAATAACAAAAAAGTGGATTAAAATTATGGAAATAAAAATCACACATAAAAAACCGGTCAGAACCCACATATTGATTTTAGCTTTTATTTTATTGTTTGGCGTAATATCAATGACTATTGGTTTTTATAATGATGATTCACTTTTTATTACTCTGGGAATAGCCATCACATTTGTTACAAGTTTGATGATTTCTTTGCAGAATGTTGTTTCGTTAAATAGAATCCGAAAGGAATGAAGTTAAATTTTAAATATCCCTATATATTCAAAAACTCATTCCAAATTTTATATAACTGGTAAGTTGCGTTTATATCTTCGCCGCAATAAACTGCTATATCTTTAATTCTTCCAGCTTCATATAAATTCTTAACTTCCATACCGGAAACTTCATGACTCTTTGGAGACTTAATTCCAAAAGCATGACAGTAAAAATCCAGATTAAATTTTCTTGTAGTAGCATAAAAAGTGAATTGCTCAAGAAGGTCAATATGGGTCGAAGTATCAAATCTGTTTTTAAATAAATTTTTGGTAGGTTTAATTTTATTGATTGCTGATCTCATCATCATAAATGGAATGTCAAAATTTCTTCCGTTAAAAGTAATTACCTGGTCCGTTACATCAACTATTCGCCAGAAAGATTCTATCATTTCAATTTCACTTAGGCCTTTATAATGAATATTTTTTTCTTCAACTGCCCATTCTTCTTTTTTCTCATCTTCGAAATAAACAAAAGATTTTTCTTTTTCAACATCATAAATTCCGATTGCAACGACTTTAGCCGTATAAGGATACAAACTCAAATATCTTATCGCATCATCCTTCTTTTGATTTTTAATATCTTCGTCATGTTCTTTTTCAGCGAATCTTAGAAGATATTCCTGCTGGCTTTCTGCAAGCGATTCGAATGGATAGCTGCTGGTTTCAATGTCGAAAATAATTCTTCGCATTTTGGACTCCCTTTTAATTTGAAATATTACTCCCCTTCTTTAAGTATTTTCACTCCTCCTTCATATTGTTTCACTTTAAAATAAAACTCATCAGGAAGATTTGTTGATTGCCTTGTAGCCGGATCAACATGAACAATAACACCGGATCCTTCAACAATTATATTTTTTGTTTGTGAATTTACAATTAAATGATCAAAACCGAAACTGCTATTTTTTATAAATGATATTTTTGAGTATACTTCAAGTTCGTCATCATAATGTGCAAAGCCTTTGTAATTCAATTCATTTCTTACAATAAAAAAAAGTCTCCCGTCTGAAAAAATTCCTTTTTCAGGCATTAAGCCTAATTGCTTAATGTATTGCAGTCTCGCATCTTCAAAGTAACTAAGATAAACAGCATTGTTGCACACACCAAGCATATCCACTTCGTTAAATCTTACAGTTACATTTATTTTATGTTTGAAGTCTTTTACTTCCATCTATTTATAAATTATTTAAATAATAACTAAGATGTCATTTCGACCAGAGGGAGAAATCTTTTCAAAATTAATAATAGATTTCTCACTCGAAGACTCGTTCGAAATGACAACCATATACGAATTCACTCAAATACCTCTTTAAATATTTTTATTGCTGTATTGACATCATTCGAGCTGACATCCAAATGTGTGACCGCTCTAATTGAATCGACTTTGCCAACAGAAATCATCAAGCCTTTGTTTTTACATTTTTCAATTGCATCATCAACACTAATTTTTAACGGGTTAAAAATTAAAATATTTGTTTGAACAGCACTTAAATCAATTTCAATATTTTTAATTTCATTTAATGCTTCACCAAGCAACTTAGCCTTCTGATGATCTTCTTTTAATCTTTCAAAATTATTTTGCAGAGCATATAATCCTGCCGCAGCTAAAATACCAACCTGCCTCATTCCGCCGCCCCAGGCTTTTCTAACACGAAATGCTTCTTGAATAAATTCTTTACTGCCAGCAATAATAGAACCAACCGGCGCTCCCAATCCTTTTGAAAGACAGCATGAAATTGTATTAAAATGTGAGGCATATTCTTTTACAGGTATACCTGTTTCAATAGAAGCATTCCATATTCTCGCACCATCAAGATGATAAAATAAGTTATATTTTTTTGCTACTTCTTTTAGCTCAATAATTTTATCCAACGGCTGAATTGCACCACTTGCCCGGTTGTGTGTATTTTCCACCGCAATTACTTTTGAACGAGGCATATAATAAGCACTGGTGGGGCGAATATACTTTTCAACATCAACAGCAGACATAACTCCTTTAACTCCATCAACAGGCAAAAGCTGTATGCCGCTAATAGCTGCAGGCGAACCTGATTCATAATTAAAAATGTGAGCATCTCTTTCACAAATAACTTCATCACCAGGATTGGTTAAAACATTTAAACAAATTTGATTTCCCATTACTCCGCTGCTCACAAACAATGCGGCTTCTTTGCCTAAAAGATCTGCTGCGTATTCTTCTAATTTTTTCACAGTCGGGTCTTCTCTAAAGACATCATCACCAACTTCAGCTTCATACATTGCTTTCCGCATTTCCTGCGAAGGCTTTGTTACAGTATCACTTCTTAAATCAATTTTTTTATTCATAGCAGTTACACCAAATAAATTTAAACTTTAAATTTTACTTTTAATTTTTTAATGAAAAACATTCCGGCAATCCAGACGGAAATTATGCAGCTAATTACGGGAACTATATAAGGATTTTTTGTAAAGAAAGTTTCATCTTTCTGAATAATAACATCGCCGACAATGTAATCTTTAGTCAACATTTTAGTTTGAGTTATGGTTCTTCCCAAAGGATCTATAATGCAGCTTATACCACCATTAGCAGCACGCACAACCGATTTCCTATTTTCTACTGCACGCAGTACAGCAATTTCTTTATGCTGATAAGGCCCGCTTAAATTTCCATACCAGCTATCGTTTGTAACTACAGAGATTAAATCGGCACCTCTTCTTACAAATTCAGATACAAAATATGGATAGATTGATTCGTAACAAACTAAAGCATTAATTCTTAATGTATCATCTTCTCTCAATTCATATTTCCTTCTCAACTTCATTTTAAAAACAACTGTATCTTTGCCTACATTCCAGCCTGTTATTCCAACTCCCCATTTTATTAAATCACCAAGAAACGGAAGCTGATCAACAAAAGGGACACGTTCACCAAATGGAACTAATTTCATTTTACCATAACGCTGGATATGTTTTGTCCCCGGATTAAACATATATACACCGTTATAAGTTGTGTAATAAAATTTTCCAAGCTCACTATATTTCACATCTGAAGGCATCTTCTGGCCTTTTTCATAATAAACAATATCGGGAATGCCGGTTAACAAACTTATATTATTTTTATCAACAAAATCGTAAAGTGAACTTAAAGTGGAATGATACCTTGCACCTTTAATAAAAACAGGCAATGCAGTTTCCGGCCAAATAATTAATTCTGCACCTTTATCAATTGCTTTTTGTGAAAGATTAAAGTACATATTTGTTAATTGATTAATGTCACCGCTTTGCCATTTTTCCCATGGGTTAAGGTTTGGTTGAATCAGTCCAAGCCTGACTTTCTCTTTAGATAATTTATAATTGTATAATTTGAAATTTCCGTAAATAAGAATAAAGCAAATTAAAATTAAGAAGCTCACCAATTCAAGAGAGAATATTTTTTTATTATCTTTAAATTTCTTCCAGCTTCTGTATAAAAGAATATTAATTAATATCGCTGCAAAAGATAATCCTACCGCACCGATAATATCGGCAATCTGAATAAAAGATAAAAAGTGAGCCATTCCGCTGCCTAATGTAAGCCAGGGAAAACTTGCATCTGTAAGCATATACACATATTCATAAGTAACCCAGAAGAACGGGAATAAAAATATTACAGATGGATAAGGCAAAATCTTTTTTGAAAAGTAATAGAGGGTGGAAGGAATTAAAAATAAGATAGGATTAAAGAAAACTAAAACAACACCTGATATCATCAAAAAAGGGTCTGCGGTGGGCTGCCAGCTCCCCACCCAATAAAGAGTCACTAAATTAAAAAACCAGAATGCAAAATAAGTTGCACGGTTTATTTCACCCAGACCATTTTTTGTTTCAATAACTTGAAAGTAAGGGATTAATGCAACCAGCATTAATAATGTAAATGGAAAAGGGACCGGAGGAAATGCAAGACCCAATAAAATTCCGCTTGCAGCAAGTAGAAACCTTTCTTTTCTTTGAATTATTTTCTGTTCGGGGGTTAATGGAATTCTATGTCTAAAGGAAAATTTCAACTTGTTTTCTTTTTCTTCTGAATAAAAAATCTAATTACAAAAAACAAAACAATAACGACTGATATTATAATCGCAATATTGTTATATGACGAAATCAAAGCATCAACTTTTTTTATATTATACCCGAATATCATTCCAAGATAAATTATGATTGCATTCCATACAATAGCGCTTATGGCAGAAAGTATAGCTGTCCTTTTGATATCAAGTTTACTTAAACCTGCAAAGAAAGAAATTACAGAACGTGTTCCCGGTAAAAAACGATTGAACAAAATAATATAATAACCATATTTCAAAAACCAGCTTTCAACTTTGTTAACAGACTCGATTGAAATGAACTTAATTTTACCTGCATGTACTACCTTTTTGTCTAATTGACTTCCGATAAAAAACAAAGTCATAAAACCGATTACACTGCCGATTGTTGTTAAAAGCAAAGTTGGAATAAAATGAATTGTACTTTCCGTAATTAAAGAACCACCGATAACAACAACTAGGTCACTAGGAGATGGCGGGAAAACATTTTCAATAAATGAGAAAAAAAATAGGGCAACATAAATCCAGAATGGAGTTAGCTCGGATATGTATTTTAGAATATCTTCAACCATACTAATTATTTTTTACCAGCAGAACTGTTGCCATGGAAGATACTCCTTCTTCCCTTCCTACGAAAC
This sequence comes from uncultured Bacteroidota bacterium, assembly GCA_963775245.1. Taxonomy (GTDB): domain Bacteria; phylum Bacteroidota; class Ignavibacteria; order Ignavibacteriales; family Ignavibacteriaceae; genus CAVSWT01. The sequence goes on along the minus strand of CAVZID010000012.1, from coordinate 338,409 downwards.
CTAACTTTTCTGTGGTGGTTGCTTTAATAGAAATTTGGTCAATCGAAGATTCCAAAGCACCTGAAATATTTTTTCTAATTTCATCAATATAAGGTAAAAGTTTTGGCTTTTGCATTGCCACTACAGCATCAACATTTCCTATGATATAATTTTTACTTTTAATTAATGAGAATACATTTTTTAATAATTCTATGCTGTCAGCATCTTTATATTTTGGGTCAGTGTCCGGAAAGTGTTTTCCAATATCGCCTAAAGCTAAAGCTCCTAACATCGCATCACAAATAGCATGTAACAAAACGTCAGCATCGGAATGTCCAAGCAAACCTTTTCCAAAAGGAATATTAACACCGCCAATAATTAATTTTCTGCCTTCAGCAAAAGCATGTACATCGAATCCGATCCCGGTTCTGTAATTATTCAATATCTTACCTCAAAAGAATTAAATTCATTTTTAAATTCATCCCAATAAATTTTACAGCTATTTACAGAGGCGTGTGAAGGGCCGACTTTTATCTTCAGAAACAAATCTTCAATCATTGCTTTTGGCCCTTCAACAACTGTCTGCACTTCTCCGGTATAAAGGTTTTTTGTAAAGCCTTTTAAATTCAAAGCCTCAGCATGCCGAATAACATAATAACGGAAACCGACACCCTGCACCAAACCATTAGCAATTATTTCCGCACGTGCTTCAGCGCTGCTCATGATTTTTCTTTAATCTTTTTTCTAAAATTTCGGTTACTAAAAGCCCTGTAAATATAAGAATACAGCCTATAAACCCAAAGTTAGAAACTTTTTCACCTAAAATAAAAAATGCAGCAAGCGCAGCAAAAATTGGTTCAAGTGATAAAATAATTCCGGCTTTAGTAGGCGTAACGACTTTTTGAAATTTGGTCTGCAGTGTGGTTGTTAAAACAGTTGCAAGTATTGAAGTATATAATAATGCAAAAATTAAATTTGAAGTTAAATTAAAATGAATCTGCTCAATATTGAATGTAAAACTAAAGGCTGAAACTAATAGAGCACTTAATCCAGTTACAAAAATTTGTAGAATGACTAAAGGCATAAACGGATTTTCCCTGGTTATCTTATCAAGATAAACCATGTACATAGCAAAAATAATTGAGCAGAGTAATGTTAAAAAATCACCAACGTTAAAATTAGTTCCGATTTCAGAAAAAATATCTAAAAAGTTAGAGCCTTTGCTTGAGAGAAAGATTAATCCTATAAAAACAAAAAGCACTCCCAGTAAATTCATTTTTGAAGGAACTTTTTTTTCAATAATAAATTGCAGGAAAGGAATGAAGACTACAAATGTACCTGAGATAAAACCAGACTTAGTGGCAGAAGTATATTTTAGTCCAACAGTCTGAGCTGCAAAACCAAGAAAGAAAAGAAAACCTAAAAGAGCTCCGCCCAATAATGTTTTTTTACTGACGCCTTTAAGTATTTTGGGAATAAAAGGTGATAAAATTATAAAAGCAATTAGAAAACGGACTCCAAGAAAAAGCATTGGCGATGAGTCATTCAAAGCGGATTTAATTATAACAAATGTTCCGCCCCAAATTATAGTGTTAAGAAGTAGTGCACTTTCGCCTAAATATTTTTTCATTTTTAATGGAAATGATTTGGCAAGAAATTGAATATCTAAAAATTTTATTGCTTGTCTTTTGAGTATCCAAAAGATTTTAATTGTTTTTCATCGCTTCGCCATTTATTGCCGACTTTCACACGCAGCTCAAGAAATACAGGGTGCTGCAAGAATTCTTCAATGGCTTCTCTTGATTTCTCACCTAATTTTTTAATTGCTGTTCCCTGCTTTCCGATTATAATACCTTTTTGACTTTCTCTTTCGACAATTATCTCTGCACGGATAAAATTCTTTTTATCATCACGTTCTTTAAATTCATTTATAACAATCTCAACACTGTATGGTATTTCTTCCTGGTATTGCTCCAAGACTTTTTCGCGAATTATTTCCGATACAAAGAATCTTTCATTTTCATCAGCTACTATATCTTCAGGATAATATGTCGGGCCTTCTGGTAATAATTCTACAATTGAATTTTTTACTTCAATTAAATTAAAATTTTGTGATGCTGAAATTGGAATTACTTTAGAAAAATTTCCTTCAGCTTCATATTTCTTTATTAAAGTGCTTGTTGCTTCTTGATTTGTTAAATCAATTTTATTTAAAAGAAGAATTTTCGGTTTTTTATTTTTTATCAAAACATTTCCAGCAAATTCTTCTTTAAATAATTTTTTGCCTTCGAGATCATTACCTAAATCAACTATAAAAATTATAACATCAGCATCTTTTACTGATTGTCCAACAAAATCCATCATCTTTTCTTGTAGAAGATAATTTGGTTTTAAAATACCAGGGGTATCAAGAAAAATAATTTGGTAATCATTTTCAGAAAGAATTCCTAAAATATTTTTACGTGTGGTTTGAGGCTTTGAAGTTATAATTGAAATCTTTTGCCCAAGCAAATTATTCATTAATGTTGATTTACCTGCGTTTGGTAAACCTATTATTGCAGCATAACCGGATTTATGATTCATCATATTCTTTCAATCAAATTTAAGTTAATCAAGTACAACTGCTGTTCCGCTGGCGGTTACCATCAGCATATTTCCGCTGCCGCCTCCGATTGTTTCATAATCCAAATCAACTGCTAAAACTGCATTACCACCCAATGCTTGTGCCTGGTCCGACATTTCCTGGATTGCAATATCTTTTGCACTACGTAATTCTTTTTCATAAGCAGCGGACCTGCCACCGACTATGTCTCTTATCCCAGCGAAGAAATCTTTAAATATATTAGCACCCAATATTGCTTCACCACTAACTATTCCTATGTATTTGGAAACCTTTTTACCTTCAACGGATGGTGTTGTTACTACAAGCATTTCTTCTCCTTAATTTTTTATGATTATTAAACAAAGATAAAATATTTCGAGGTGAATCTTAAATTTAAAACAAAAAATGGCTATAGTATTAACAGCCATTTAAAGTGATATTCAAATAATGTTTAATTCAGTTTGCTTAAACTATCTTTTGCCCGTTTATGATTTTCATATAAAGTAAAAATGCTGATAATGAGTCCAAGTGAAATTATCATCCCGAAAATCGAAATACTTTTTGCGGTAAAGATATTATTAACAACTGAAATTATTTCAGAAACAAAACCTGTGATTTTGTCGCCAAAAGAGACTGTAGAAGGATTAGGAGGTGAACTAATTATTTGTGATAAAACTACTCCTATTATAACGGCTATAATCAGTCCCATAAAAGAAGAAATTGAAATCACAAAATATTTATCTGTTTTTTTAACTTTAGTTTTCTTTAAAATTTTTTCCATTATGTTGGAAGTAAACTGTTCACTGATTTCATCAGCTTGTATATTCTGCAATCCAAAATGAACTTTTTGAAGCTCATTTAATTTTCGTAAATCTTCAGGTGAATTTTTTAATTGTTCCTTAACAACTTGATTAGTTTCCCAATCAAGATCATTATCAATAAATTTATTTAGAATGTCATTAGTTAGCTTAATCATAATAATTCCTCTAAATAATTATTTTGAACCACAACATCTCTCAACGCATTCCGTGCTCTATAAAGAATAACTTTTACATTCGAAACAGATATTTGCATAACTTCACTAATTTCCTCACAGCTCATTTCTTCCATATAAAACATGCTAATTACAGCAGAGTATTTTTCGGGAAGCTTTTCAATTAAATTTTTTAAGAAGTCTGAAAAATCTTTTCGCTCAGAAACTTTAAAATCTTCATCATCAAACAAATCTACATGTTCATCTATAGAAGACATTTCGTTAGTTATTTTTCTTTTTTGAACTGAAAGTTTTGTTAAAGCTGAATTATAAACTATACGATAAAACCAGGTTGAGAATTTTGATTCCTGTTTAAAATTTTTCAGTCCATTAAATGCTTTCAAAAAACAATCTTGAAGAACTTCTTCAGCTTCCATTTCATTTTTTAACATTCTCTTCAAAAGCGAAAATGCTTTATTTTTATAGCGATTAATCAGAAGAGAAAAATCAGAATGATTCCCGCGCAAAACTGATTCTATTATTTCCAGATCGCTTAAATTTTTCATCTGGTTTTTTAGACCCTTCTTTTAATTGAAAGGTTACACTGCCAGAATCTTTTTAACCTTTAAAGAAAAGTACTTTAAGAATAGGTGAAAATCAATTTCTTCAAATCAGTGTAACCTAAGTTACAATCCGATAGTCATAAGCAATAGAAACAAATTGAAAGGACATAAAAATGGCTACAGAAGTAATCGGAGTTTTTATCCCAATTATTTTCATATTAGTTGTTGGATTAATTTTAGTTACATTTTTTTACTTCCGTTCGCGTGAAAGGCAAATGTTAATTGATAAAGGGCTGGACGCTAAATCAATTAAAGAGTTTTTTGAAAGCAAAAAGGATCCTTATAGGTTAATTAAAATTGGAATTGTAGTTTTGGGGTTTGGAATTGGTTTAGGATTAGGAATGATGCTTCAAGATAGTACGGATAAAAACTATTGGATACCTTTTTTGTTATTTGTAGGAACAGGATTAGGTTTTGTATTAGCGAACAGATATTCTGTTAAACATTACGAAAATATCGAAAAGAAAAACGCCTCTAATTAAGAGGCGTTTTGAAGTTCAACTTCTTGTTCTTGCAGCCATCTTTCTGTATCGATTGCAGCCATACAACCCGAACCAGCAGCAGTAACAGCTTGACGATAAACTTTATCAGAAACATCACCTGCAGCAAAAATGCCTTCAATTTTTGTGTGCGATGTTCCCGGAACAACTTTTAAATAACCAGTTTCATCCAAATCTAAAATGTCTTTAAATAATTCAGTATTTGGTTTATGGCCGATGCCAATAAATAATCCATCGGCGGCAAATTCTTCGGTGCTGTTATCTTTTGTATCTTGAAGAATAACTCCTGTCATTACTTTTCTGCCATTCTCTTCTTTTCCTAAAACTTCTTTAACAACTTTGTTTGTTAATAATTTTATTTTAGGATTTCTTTTTGCTCTTTCAATCATAATCTTAGAAGCTCTAAATTCATCGCGGCGATGAATGATGGTAACTTCCGAAGCAAACTTTGTTAAGAAATTAGCTTCTTCCATAGCCGTGTCGCCGCCGCCAACTACAATTACTTTTTGGTTTTTAAAGAAAAACCCATCGCAAGTTGCACAAGCAGAAACACCATATCCCATATATTTACTTTCACTTTCAAGCCCCAGTAATCTTGCGGACGCACCTGTTGCAATTATAATTGCATCTGCTGTATGTGTTTCATCATAAGTATTAACTGTAAATGGACGCTGTGAAAAATCTACATCAACAACTTCTTTATAAATTGATTTTGCTCCAAATCTATGCGCTTGTTTGCGCATTACATCCATTAACATCGGCCCTTGAATTCCTTGCTCAAATCCAGGATAATTTTCAACTTCGGTCGTAATTGTTAATTGCCCACCCGGCTGCATTCCTTCAAAAATAATAGGTTCTAAATTTGCTCGTCCAGTGTAAAGAGCTGCTGTAAATCCAGCGGGCCCTGAACCAATGATGATTACTTTATGATGATTATTGCTTTCTGACATTTCTACTCCGTTCAATAATTTCTTTAATAACTATTTTAATTTAATAATTTTTTGTTTTTAAATATATATATTCCATTTCATTAGATTCTATTTGAATAAAAAAGTTTCAAACTACTTTGATTCAGCAATAAAGGAAGCATTCCTTTTTAACCCCTTTAGCTTTGTTCTTTTAACGGGACTATTTTTAAATCTTTTACTAAATTGTTCCTGAGTCATTTCCATAATTTCATCAAATTCAATTTCTTTGTTACTATTCTGTGGAATGAAATTGTTATTTATAGTTTCAGTGGAAAATTTATTATTCCAGGGACAAATGTCCTGACATATATCACATCCAAAAATCCAATTATCAAATTTACCCTTAAATTCTTTTGATATTTCTCCTTTGTTTTCAATGGTAAGATATGAAATACATTTATTAGAATCTAAAACATAAGGCTTTACAATAGCATTGGTAGGGCAAGCGTCAATACATGCAGTACAGGAACCACAGTAATCTTCAATAGGATTACCATATTTAAATTTTTTATTACAAATAATATTAGCAATAAAAAACCAGCTTCCAATCTCTCTGTTAATTACATTTGTATGTTTACCCAGCCAGCCAAGGCTACTTTTTACAGCCCAAACTTTATCCATAACAGGGCCGGTATCAACATAAGAAGCAGCTTCAAAATCGGGTCTTATTTTTTTTAATTCTTCAATTAGCTTATCTAGTTTTTCCCAAATGATTAAATGATAATCTTTCCCCCAGGCATAACGGGAAATTTTTCCTTTTGATGTGATGTGGGAATGAGACTCATCAGTATAATAATTTAAACCTAAAGAAATTACGCTTTCTGCTGAACTTAAAATATTTTTTATATCTTTTCTTTTTTCTAAATTTTGTGACATGTATTTCATGTCCGCATGATAGCCCAATTCAAGCCATTCATTAAGCTTTTCAGTTTCGTTTTTAAGCTCCTCTGCCTTTGCAAATCCAACAAGATCAAATCCTATTTGTTTTGCTTTTTCAATTACAATTTCATTTGTTAAATTCATTAAAAAATCACCAATTATAATTCTTCTTCGTTACTTTAGCATAAACATCATTATCAATTGTTTTTACTTCAAAAATATCCAGTCCACCATACCCCATTGGTGTTTTACCGGTTCTAATATTGAACATCCAGCCATGTGCCGGACAAACGACACATTCATCTTCAACAAAACTATCAAAGATCAGCGGTGAATGCTGGTGAGGGCAAATATTACTTACTACAAATATTTTTTCATCTATTTTAAATGCAGCAATATCTACATCATCAATAATAAATCTTTTTCCTATCTTTTCTGTAAGATCATTAATAGAACATATTTTTATAAAACCTTCAGAAATTATTTCTTCAGAGAGATTCAGATTTTTCATTAGTGTCAAAACCTTTATCTGTTCTTTTAACTGTAATTACAGCGCTGTATGGATCATGTTCTAAAAATAATTTCCAATTCTCTTCAATAGCAACCGGTAATATTTTTTTCTTTTCTTCAACTGTAACCAATGGCTGCAAATCATACCCCATTACATAAGGTAAACTGACATGAGATGAAGTTGGAAACATATCCCCACAAAATAAAATTGTATTTGATGAATCGGATATTTTTAAGATCTGTTGGGCAAAAGTATGACCATTTACAATCATAAATTCAATTTCGTCATCAAATATTTTTTCACCTTCAATTAAATTTAAAACACCTTCATCCATTAATGGAACAAAATTCTTTTTTATATAACTCCCCGAATCTCTTTCAGAAGGAGAAATTGCCCATTCATAATTTCTTTTTTGAACATGATATTTTGCATTTGGAAATGCTGGAACGAATTTACCATTTTCATGCTTTACTCCACCGCCGGCGTGATCAAAATGCAAATGAGTGAATATTACATCTGTAATTTCTTCCGCTGTAATTCCAACACTTTTCAATGAGTTTTCCATTGAATTTTCGGACTGATCTATCCGGTAAATATCTTTAGACCTAACATCCCATTTATCACCCATTCCCGTATCGATTAGGATTTTTTTACTTTCCGAAGTAAGTAATAAATTCCTTGTAACCAATGGAATTCTGTTTTTTTCATCCGGCGGATTACTTTTCTGCCACAATGTTTTTGGGATTATCCCGAACATTGCACCGCCATCCAAAGCAAAACTGCCTGAATTCACAATATGCAATTTGAACTTTCCTACTTTCATACTGAAACGTTTAAATGGAATAGATTTTGTGTATATTTTTACCGCAAATTATAATTTTCACACTGATTTTATGTACTATGCTTATTTGTAATCGTGATTACAACCAAATGATTTTATGAAAAAATGAAACTTATTTTCATATAAAATTGAGTCTAAAGATACATAATCAAAATCAGTTATAAAAAGAATTAAATTATCCATAAAAATCAAAGGAAAGTAATGGCAGACAAAAAATTGTTACAATTTCAGTCTCAACCTCAAAAGATCGACTCAATCATTTCCAGAACAGATTTATTAGAAAAAATTAGAGAAGATTATAATCTAGGCAACTACGAAACAACAATTACAAAAGCATTTAAATATTTGGAGGAAAGCTACATTTCTTCAAGCTTTGAACTTAAAGACGTAATTACTCTTTCAGAAAATTTTGATGAAGATTTATTAGATATGAAAACATCTTCAGAGATTAAAGCTATACGTGTGAAGAAGTTAGGAGCAATGTACTGGATAAAAAATATGATGGATGCTCAGAACAGTACTAAGGAGGCTACCGCACAAGTATTAGCTTATGTCGATTTGCAATTAAAATTACTAGATCAGCAAAAAAATTAGATTGATAGTAAAATAATTTAAATCCAGAGAACTTTTTTTCTTAACTAAATTACATTAATATTTCCTCAGTAAAGGAACTAGGAAATTTTTTTATAATCGCCTTTCCGATAATTTCTGCAGAACCATCATATCCAAAACTGCTGGTATTAACAATTAAATCATAGTAAAGAGTATCTTCAATATTTTTTCCGAAAGTTGACATTAAATATCTGCTTCTGGAAAAATCTTCTTTCTTAATAAAATCCGCTGCTTCATCATAATTAAAATTATAAAGTTCTTTTATATGCTCAATTCTTTTTTCCAATGGTGCAACTAACCTGACATGAAATCCATTTGGCAGCTTACGGGTAATAATATTTCCTCCTCTGCCGATTATTATAGCATTCCCGTTTTTTCCAAGCTGTAAAATTGTTTGAGTTGTCTTATGAATTAAATTCCAAGTTGAAGGCTCACCGCTTAACCATTCATTCATCATAGAGCTTACAACAGATACCTTTTTTTCCTGTAACACTTCACTTAATCTTTGTGGAAGATTATGATCTTCTAAAACTTTATCAATTAAATTCCTGTCAAATACTGTCCAATGAGGCGTGTTAGCTTTATGCCTTTTTTCAAAAAAGTTTAATAAATGATGGCTGACTCTATCAGCACCTGCACCACTTTCACGAGAAATGGTAACGCAAATCCCCGATTTAATTTTTATTTTGCCTAGATCTTTGTCGTGAGTCTTAGCATATAATTTAGCTTTTTCGTAAGAACCCTGAGTTAGCATATTCTTTTCCTTTCGAGGATATTAGATTAATTACTTGCGTGAAGGATTACCGGATCAATTTAATATAATTTTTATTTATATGAAATCCATAATAATAAATACGACTTAAATGTTTGCTGTTTGTTTAAATTTTAAACCAGATTTTGAATAAACTTTAAAAATTACTTATAGATTGTTTTTCAGATTTATAAAATCAATTATGATTTACTAGAGGAATTAATTGACAAATTATTTATTACATCAAAAGCATCTGTCTTAAACCTGATTAAATTAGCAGCCATACTGCTTTCAATTTCCGAATTCACTTTTCCAAATAATAGTACACTTCCGTTATTTACTATTATATGAATTGGAGGATTAACAGAAAAAGCATATCCTTGAAAAGCCGGATCACTATAAACATATCTTGCAGCCATAATTCCTATCCTTCCAGGCCCAAATGTTTTTTTAATTTCATTTTTAATTTCTAAAATACCGGGAACTTTTTCAGCTTCTTTTTGAAATGTATTAATAAACCATGGAAGATGTACATAGCCGCTTAGTGTAAGGACTCCATTATTATAACTTGCAGTAACATAATCAAAAATGCCATAGAAAGTGTTGTTATAAATATTGTTCATAACATCTTTAACTATTTCATCCGGTGATAAATTAGTTGATGCAATTTTCAAATTATTTATAACACTGAAATCTGCACTAACCGATTCTGCATCCTCTGCCGCTTCATTTTTATCTGCAATTGTTTTTACCATACCATTCAAAAATAGATTATTGCTATCAACATCTACACTAATATCATTTTCATCAAGCAATCCATCTTTTGCCAGGTTATATTGGACATAAATCTTAATCGTTTTAAATGATTCATTATTTTCTTGTGCAATTGAAATACTTGAGACAAAGAAAATAGATATTATCACAAATAATATTATTCTAAAAAAATCATTCTTTTTCATTTTGTACCTCCGCATAACTTTATTTATTAAAAAAAATAAGCCTGTTATTTTTTTTTACTTTTTATAAATTTAGACATACACAAAAAACAATAAGTTTGAATAGAATATAACTTTGTAACCTTTATCACCAATCTTCTCTTTTCAGGCATTCTTAATTTCGCAAACCATAAACCCAATTTCTCCAATAAATTGAGTTTATTTTAAATTATGCGATGCAATTTATTAGTGCCATTCTCAAGAATAAATAAATTAGTTTTTTTATAATTTGGTTTAGTAGTTGGAATGTATAGTAGTTCTTAACAATTTTAAAACTAAAAAGGGCATCACCGAAGTGATGCCCTTTTAGCTCCCTTTTTGTGTCAATCCAAATCCCCCAGCAATCTTTCCCCGTCAATCCCTTATTATTATCTCCCCGTGATAATAATATCAAACTATTAATTACTAGGTATACAGCAATCTACAGGACATACTTCAGCGCATTGAGGTGATTCATGAGTTCCATCGCATTCAACACATTTATCAGGAACTATATAAAAATAATCATTTGAATAAAATCCTGTTTGGCCGGATGGAGCAGCATCGTTTTCGCCGTAAGTTTTACCATCTAATTCCCAATCATGTCCACCTTCATAAATTGCACTATTTGGGCATTCGGGCTCACAAGCTCCACAATTAATACATTCGTCAGTTATCTTTAATGCCATTTTATTGATCTCCTATAATTTCAATTAGGGATTAAGTTATTATATAAACTTTTCAACATTTATCTTTACTGCCTATATATTCACGAATTCTGTGCCAGCCGTAATCTGAATCACTTTTTAGGATTTTATTTGATTTTTATTTAATTAAGAAGAATTGCAAATTAGACTGTTTTCAATGGTGGGAATATAGAAATGGATTTTCTCTTTTTTGAATATTGATTTTTTAAACACTAAATAAAGGGTACCATTTAAGATACCCTTAAATATGACAATAATATCTTTAATTACTATCTGCCAATTCCGTCAAGATATTCTTTTCGTTTTAATAAAGTTTCTTCATCTTCTTCGTGTTTTGGATCCGGAATGCAGCAATCAACTGGGCATACAGCAGCACATTGAGGTTCATCATGAAATCCTTTACACTCAGTACATTTATCAGGAACTATGTAGAAAAATTCAGTTGAAAAGAAACCATCAGCACCACTGGGTGCAGCATCACTTTCTCCAAAATTTTTTCCTGCAAGTTCCCATTCTGCTCCTCCTTCATAAATAGCTGTATTAGGACATTCAGGTTCGCAGGCTCCGCAGTTGATGCATTCTTCAGTTATCATTATTGCCATTAATATTTACTCCTTATTGTTATAAACTTTACTTTAAATCTGTTATTAAGAAAGATTGATGAAATTAATTTTTTCAAATCGATGTGAATTTTACAAAAACATGATTAAAACTTCAATAACAATTAATTATAAAATTATTACCAACCGCCGCTAGCTCCACCGCCTCCAAATGAACCGCCGCCCCCGCTAAAACCTCCACCACTAAATCCTCCCCCTCCTCCAAAACCGCTACTTCCACCTCCCCCGAAACCACCGCCATAATAAATAAATCCTCCTGGCCCGCGCCTCCCTCTGCCTCTTCTAAAAAAATTAAACAAGAAAAATATAATCATTAATATCACAATAATTGAACCGTGGTGGGAATTATTATTATTCGAATTTCTATTATCCTCTGCAGTGTACTCTCCAGCAATTGTTTTTATAATTGCATTCATTCCATCACTTATACCAGCATAATAGTTATCATTTCTAAATTGAGGAATCATTACATTTCTTATTATTGAACTTGCTAAAGCATCCGGCAAAGCCCCTTCCAAACCATATCCAACTTCTATTCTTGCTTTATGATCATTTTTTACAACTAGTACCAAATACACCATTGTCATGTTTCTTTGTTCCGATTTCATTTTGAGTTGCTACTTCTTCAGAATAATATTCAAGAGGATAATTATTTAATGTTGGAATCATTAATCCAACAAGCTGGTTACTGGTTGTATCCTGATAAGTTTTCAGTCTATAATTTAAATCTTGGATTTGGGAAGATGTTAATGTATTTGTACTATCAGTCATCCAATTTTTTAATTCTGAATATTTGCGGTTATTCTGACTATAGCCTATAGAAATAAATAATAATAACTAAGATGAATATTTTATTCATTAAAACTGAACCTTTGGTGGTGTTTCTGCTCCAGCTACAGCTTTGAAATATTGTTTCTCTCCAAATCCGGCAATTCCAGCAATCATCGCAGTGGGAAATCTTTTTATGTTAGTATTATAATCTCTAACCACTTCGTTAAATCTTCTTCTCTCTACTGAAATTCTATTTTCCGTTCCTTCAAGCTGTGCCTGTAGCTGCAAGAAATTTTCATTAGCTTTTAAGTTAGGATAATTCTCAACCGTGACTAATAATCTTGATAGAGCACCGCTTAATTGTCCTTGCGCTTGCTCGAATTTTTGAAATGCCTGTGGATTATTTAAAACTTCTGGGGTAACCTGCATTTGGCTTACTTTTGCTCTCGCTTCAGTAACATCAGTTAAAACACCTCTTTCAAAATTAGCGTAACCTTTAACCGTGTTAACAAGGTTCGGAATTAAATCGGTTCTTCTTTGATATTGATTCTCTACCTGGCTCCAACTTTCATTAACACCTTCATTCAATTGAACCAAATGATTATATGAACTAATTCCCCAAATTACTATGGCTGCGATAATAATTATTATTACCCCTCCAACTGCACAGCCAATTTGAGTCCCTCTTTTCATTAAGCCCTCCGATATGGTTTACTACATAAATTTTAAAATGAATTCAAGAAAATGATTGAAAATATATTTATTTTTTTCAATATACCACAATCAATTGCATATAATAAAATTGACTTGATTATGGTTTTAACCCTCTATATTCGTATTGCAAATAGTATAAAGCACGATTACTTATTTTCAAATTATTTTCTTCAGCAAATTTTTTAGCGTTCTGTAAATTACCATTATAAAATCTTAACCACAATAAATTAGCAACTGCAAAGCCGTCAAAAATACGATTATCTATAAATGCATTAATAGTTATATAACCCCACAACACATTCCAGCCTAAAGAAAGCAATCCGCTAAAATAATGCCCCGTATAAAATTGGCCGGCACCAGGAATAAAAACAGAAAGGACAGTTTCAAATACGGTCGAATATCTTTTATCATCAACATCTTTACAGAATACTGAAAGGGATGTATCCATTTTACTTTTTTCAAAATCGATTGAAGCTTGTTCCCAATCGTCTGAAAAAATATCCGCCCAGCCCCGCCAATAGTTGATTTCATCAATTTTATTTTTAAATCTATTATTATCTTCAACTTCACTTAACAATTGCTTTGCGTTCTCAGTTGTTCTTCTTAAAATATTACAACGTATTTTTTCTATTTTTGTTTTATAAATGTCTTCATAATTAACAGCAGCAATTTCAGCTTTAGTGAAATAAATTATAGCATCAGAAAATTTCGCTCCCATTTTATATGACTTACCAATCATAAAATTAGAAGTAAAAGTGTATTCATTATCGTTATCAAAAAACAAAAGTCTTTTAAATTCTGTTATTGCATCGAAATATTGTTCATCATCATAAAGTTTTTGGGCATATTGCAATTGATTCTTCAAATCCGGTGATTGAGAATATATCAGATTTGATTTGACAAATAAGAGAGATAGTATTATTAAAAATATTTTCATGTCAAATTTTAGTTACAAAAATTTATCTTTGGTATAAAATAATTTTTACTATCTAAATAAACTTTTAAACTGGCATTAAAATTAAATAATAATTTTGCATTATAAATTTGTGCAGCAGCAGCGGAGCCATAAATATTCCCGGCATAGAATAAGCCGCCTAACCCGGTAAACAACCAGCCTCTAAATTTATGGTTTGCATGAAAGTTATCATAAGCTAAGAATGTTAATAAGCCTGTAGCAATAAAGGCGGTAATCCCATCACTTATTTGGTCTGAATAAATTTTCCCAAGCCCCGGAACAACTGCCGATAAAATTGAGGCTATTACAGGTGATTTAGTTTGTGGATTAATTTTGAATTTATAGAAATCATTAATTTCTTCTTTTTCGTCTTCATTAAAAACAGATAAAAATAATTCCTTTCCCGGAAGCTTATTGTTTGTAAAAAAGTATGAAAAATTTTTTAGCTTAAATAAAGTTTCATGATTTGATTCTATTATTCGATTCCCATTTAAATTGTTTCGAAAATGTAAAACATCATCCTGAAATGAGGCTTTATAGATTTGTAATCTTGATTCACTAAATAGTTGAGAAAATGAACGAACTTGTTTGAAAGAATTTTCAGCTTCTAAATACTTCTGCATTCTTGAATATGCTAATCCAATCTTAAATACAATTGTATCGTCACTATAAGAGTTTAAATACTTTTCATATTCTTCGATTGCTCGAAGATAATCTTTACTGCAAAATAAAAAATCTGCAAACTTTTTTATGTTTTCGGGAGAATGGAATATGTTGGAAGAATCTTGGTTAAAATTTTGCGGGAAAAATATAGAAGTTAACAATACCCAGCATAGAATAATTTTAGTCATTATTCAATTACAGTAGTTGCAGGAGGAATATAATTTATTTTTGTGGTATCAAGTTCGTATAAGCTTACAGGATCATAAAGATGGCCATCTTGAATTTCAGGATAACGATAGCTTCTATTTACAAAATCCATGTCGCGTGTGAACCTGTCAAAAAACATTAAAGTACCTTGAATTAAATTTGTCTTTTTTACAGATGCAACAAAAAAAGATGAGCATGTGGGACGAAAAGGACAGTTATTTCCATCGACATCAGAAATAAAAAACCAATATGCTGATGTAAAACTGTTAACTAAAACTTGAGTTACATTATCTCCTCGTAACGAATAACTTCGTTGAAGATAATTATCCTTAACTTGATAGCTATAATTACTCTTGCCCCATCTCTCCCAATCAGTTTGTGAAAATGCAGCCGAAGTTAAAATTAAAAACAGAAAAATAATTTTCATCTTGAATTTATTTACTATCAAGCAAAGCACGTGAGATAACCATTTTCTGAATCTCTGAAGTACCTTCATAAATTTCAGTTATTTTTGCATCACGCAAATATCTTTCAACCAAATATTCTCTTACATAACCATAACCGCCATGAATCTGAATTGCATCAAGAGCATTTTCAACAGCAATTTTAGAAGAATATAATTTTGCCATTGCGGCTTCTTTATAGTATTTCTTTTCGGCATCTTTAAGTGCTGCTGCTTTGAATGTTAAAAGTTTTGCACAATCAACTTTAACAGCCATATCGCTTAATTTGAATTGAATTGCCTGGAAGTTTGAAATCTCTTTCCCAAAAGCTTTTCGCTGTTTTGAATATTTAATTGCAGCTTCAAGTGATGCTTCTGCAATACCAATGGCTTGTGCTGCAATTCCGATTCTTCCGCCATTCAAAGTATTCATCGCAAAATTAAATCCTTTGCCTTCATCCCAAATTAAATTTTCAAACGGTACTTTACAATTTTCAAAAGTTAAACTGCAAGTATCGGAACTTCTAATTCCCATTTTGTCTTCTTTCTTTCCCTGCCCAAATCCTTCCATTTCTTTCTCAACTAATATAGTTGAAATACCATGATGCCCTTTGGATTTATCAGTAGTAGCCATAACTAAATAGTAATCGGCAGACTTGCCGTTAGTAATCCAATTTTTCATCCCATTTAAAATAAAGTGAGTTTTATTTTTATCGGCAGTCGTTTTTTGTTTAGTTGCATCACTGCCTGCCTCAGGTTCCGATAATGCAAATGCGCCAAGCTTTTCTCCTTTAGCAAGCGGAATTAAATATTTTTCTTTAATAAAATCCGAACCGTATTTTTCCAATCCAAAACAAACCAGAGAATTGTTGACAGACATAATTACACCAACACTCGCATCAACTTTGGAGATTTCAATCATTGCAAGTACGTAACTAATCGTGTCCAATCCTGCACCACCTAATTCAGGCGGAACCATCATACCTAAAAATCCAAGCTCGCCAAGTTTCTTAACAATATCTTTTGGAAACTCTGCATTGATGTCGCGCTCAACTGCGGATGGTGCAATCTCGGCTTCAGCAAATTCTTTTGCCGAATCCCGGATCATGATTTGTTCTTCTGTGAAGTCGAAATTCATTTTAATTCCTTTAAATGTTTTTGAAACTACTTTTGGTAATTCTTATTATTTATCCCATCAAAGACTTTTGGTTTTGAGAGATAATTATTTTATAAATTCAAAATAACAGATAATATCATCGATAGCAATTGCCAAAGTGTGACTTTGTTTAGTCGAAGTTTTACTATTCTAAGTAGTATTTTATGCCTTCAACTTGTTGAACTCCATTCGGAGTTCGGTTTTAGAGTTTTGGGTTCTTTTTCCCTTGTATTTCATACGAGGTTATTTATGTTGTATCACTTCGTGATGCTCATTTCTTTTATAAATAACCACTCATATTATTTCCTTACCTACTAGATAAATTCTTTATCCCCGACAGGGGATAAATATAAATAACCCCGACTATAAGTCGGGGAAATAACAAATATGGGAAAGGTGAACCCCGAATGGGATTCAACAATATTTTGAAGAAATGGTTTTTTAGAAAATCTTTCTTCTTACCCTGTATTTAATTTCTTATAACAATTATTTTAATAACATAAATCTCATCAAATAATAAAGGGAAAATATCAATTCGTACATACACACAAATTTTATATCAGATGGTTTTCTCCACTAAAAATAGAGAGAGAACTTTGATTCAATCGGGACAAGAAAATTTATACCGATACATTTGGGGAATATTAAAAAATAAAAAATGTCACTTATATCGAATTAATGGTATTGAAGATCACATACATATAGCTACTCATATTCATCCTTCAATAGCATTATCAGATCTTGTTAAGGATATAAAATTGGCAGCTTCGGATTTTATAAGAGAGGAGAAAATATTTCCAGATTTTTCTTGATGGCAAGTTGGATATGGAGCTTTTACGTATTCAATTTCAGCAAAAGAAAATTTAATCCGGTATATAGTGGACCAGAAAGAGCATCATAAAAAACTAACTTTTAAGGAAGAATATATAAAGCTATTAATGGAGCATAATATAGAGTTTGATGAGTGTTTTCTTTATTAATTATCTGATAGCTTTTATTGAACTCCTTTCAGAGTTCGGTTTTAGAGTTTTGGGTTCTTTTCCCCTCGTATTTCATACGAGGTTATTTATATTGAATCACTTCGTGATACCCGCTTTCTTTGCATAGTAGTCAATTTCTAATCGACTTCAAAGTTATTCATTATCAAAAACAATTTTGCTCAATTTTATAGAATTCACTTTATGGTTATATTTGTACAATGAAAAACGAAAATGACAATTTATTACTATCTGAAATAAAATCTTCAGAAAAGAGTAAAAAACTTCTTAAAGGCTTAACCTTAGAAGAGTTGCAAGATTATTTTGTTGAGATTGGAGAACCAAAATTCCGCGGTGAACAAGTATTCAATTGGCTGTACAATCATCGTGTTTTAAGTTTTGATGAAATGCTTAATTTACCAAAAACATTGAGACAAAAACTAAAAAGCATCGCAGAAATTAAAACTTTAGAATATGTTGATTCGGAAGTTTCTAGTGAAACCGGAACAAAAAAATTTGTTTTTGCAACTAAAGAAAATAATCAAATTGAATCTGTAATTATCCCTGAAGATAAAAGAACTACCCTATGTATTTCAACTCAAGTTGGCTGCCCACTTGATTGCAAGTTTTGTGCAACTGGATTAATGGGATACAAAAAAAATCTTTCCGCCG
This sequence comes from uncultured Bacteroidota bacterium, assembly GCA_963775245.1. Classification (GTDB taxonomy): domain Bacteria; phylum Bacteroidota; class Ignavibacteria; order Ignavibacteriales; family Ignavibacteriaceae; genus CAVSWT01. The sequence continues at coordinate 320,312 of CAVZID010000012.1, read as the reverse complement.
GAGAAATTTTTGACCAATTCCTTCTCACAGCGAATGATTATGGGAAAGATAATCTTACAAACATTGTTTATATGGGAATGGGGGAACCGCTTTTAAATTATAATTCTACAATTAAGTCTTTAAAAATTTTCACTGAAAAATTAACAACGGGAATCAGCTTAAAAAAAATAACCGTGTCGACTGCAGGCATCTCTCCCAAAATCAAAGAACTTGCTGACACAGGATTAAAAGTCAAGTTGGCTTTTTCACTTCATTCTTGTTTTGAAGATATTCGAAATAAAATTATGCCCATCAATAAAAAGTATTCCTTGAAAGAAAATATACAGGCACTTAAATATTATGCTGCTAAAACCGGAACCAGGATTACATTCGAATATGTAATGCTGAAAGATTTAAATGACCGCAATGAAGATTTGAATGCTTTAATAAAACTTTGCAGTGAAATTCCATCAAAGATAAATGTTATTCCTTTTAATTCTTTAAAGCACATGAATCCGTCTGGATTATCCGCTGAACTTCAGCCCACTCCTAAAAAGAAAATTGATAATTTCGTTAAACGACTGCGTGATAAAAATATCACTGTTATTGTACGTTACACCCAAGGCGAAGATATTGCAGCAGCATGCGGACAATTGGCCTATCCCCCCAACCCCTTTCCTCCAAAGTAGTCCTTTGGACAAAGGAAAAGGTAGTAGAACAAAAAACATTTTATAGAAATTGATTAAGTGTAAATGAAATATAATTCTTTAAATTTAAGAAAGTCTCCCTTCGAGAAATTTAGTGGGCCCCTAGTATGAAAAAGCTCACTCATGGTGAAATATCCCAAAACAGAAGCACACTTGAAACTCTTCACAAAGTTAAAAAGATGCCCGTGTCCGTCGTATTAAACAGCATAAGAAGCAATTACAATGTTGGCTCAATTTTTAGGACATCAGATGGGGCAATGATTGAAAAGCTTTATTTATGCGGCTACACTCCTCATCCCCCGAAAAAAGAAATTTTAAAAACAGCACTTGGAGCTACCGAAAGTGTGAAATGGGAATTTGTAAAAGATCCGAAAGAAGTTGTATTAAAATTAAAAAGTGAAGGTGTAAAAGTTTGTGCACTCGAATTAACAAGTAAAAGCAAACTTTATTATGAAATAGATAAAAATGATTTTCCGTTGTGCTTGATAATCGGAAATGAAATCACAGGAGTATCGCAAGAGTTAATTGATTTATGTGATTACTCAATTGAAATTCCACAATATGGAATAAAGCAGTCATTAAATGTTGCCGTAGCTTACGGAATTGCAGTATTTGAATTAAGAAAAATTTTTGATTCGTTATAATTTTTGGACTTTTGCCTGCCAAATGAAAATATTGTGCTACTAATTCAAATGTCATTTCGACCTATGGGAGAAATCTTTCCCATCGCTTCTAAAAAGATTTCTCACTCGAAGACTCTCTCGAAATGACAATATTGAGTTATTAAATACTATAGCTATGCAGATTTGACTTTTGATTTTTGACCTTGACTTCACTTACTGCCTGCTTGTAAAAAATTCTTCCCCGTTATCTTTAGTGTGAATCATCAACAAATTAGCGCGAACTAATTTAACAAGAGTTCTCGATGCTCTCCGTTCAGAAATATTAATAAGCTGGCTCAACTCCTTTACAGAAATGGTTTCATTCTCTTCAAGATAATCAAAAACAGATTTTTCATTTTTACCAATAGAATATTTTACTAACTTCATATTATTATATTCAGCCCGTAAAATTCTAACCATTTCCTTGCTGGCTTGAATACTTTTATCATTCACTCTGACAGTAACCACTGCTTTGGTTATATCAAATTCATTTAAATAATCCTGAATTCTGTGCGGCTTTTTATCTGATTCAGGAACTTCTACAATAACAATTTCTTTCCCGTATAATTCTTTATATTTAATATCAAATTCAATTGGCGGCTCGATATAATTTGTAGCAACATCTATAATTAATTCAGCTTCGCCTTTTTCACTTTCAACCCCAACAATTTTTTTATCATCATCTATTCCAAAAAGAATGTAGCCTCCTTTTGTATTTGCAAAAGCCATCATCTCTTTTGCAATTTTTTCTTTTGAAGAAAATTTTCTTTTAAATTCACAATGAATGTTTTCCCCTTCTTCAATTAATTCTAAAAGTTCTCTTCTATTCATAACTAATTTTTAGGGAATAGAATTACGTCATTTAACCTATTACGTGCAATTGACGCTCTTCGTAAAACATATTTCGAGTTATTATTCGGTTGATGAATCAAAGGAGAAGGAATGACTGCCGCTAGTTTTGTACATTCCAAAGAAGTAAGTTTATTCGGTTCTTTATTAAAATAAATTTCAGATGCTCTTTTAATTCCAAATATTCCGTCACCCCATTCAACTGCGTTTATATAATTTTCAAGGATTGCTTTTTTTGAAATCTCTTTCTCTATTCTAAAAGAAACCAGCATTTCTTTGGCTTTTCTTAAATAAGATTTATTTGTTGTAAAATAAAGATTTTTAGAAAGCTGCATGGTAATAGTACTGCCACCTCTTGAAATTCTACCTCGCCTATTATTTAGTCTCATTGAAGTTTTTAATTCTTTCCAATCAACTCCATTATGCTGAAAAAAACTTCCATCTTCCAATGCAATAATCGACTTCAATAAAATAGGATTGACATCATTTATATTAACCCAGCTTTGCCGGGGATAAAATATCAATTTATGTTCAATAGCTCTTTGCTCCATCAAAGAAGTAATCCTAAATCCTTTATATTGTAAAAGTGGTATTTGAAATGCAGGTATGCTTAAATAAAAAATTAAAAAGAAAAAAACCAGTAAACTTTTAAATTTGTGTTTTTTAACAAGCGGGTAAATTTTTTCTAAATACAAAGCAAGTTCATTTTGTGGGAATTGAGAAACATGCATTTTAAATTTCCCTGAAAATAAATTTGAGATAATTTAAACAATTTTTGGGATAATATTTATGGGCTTTATCTCTCTAAAACTTTACTAGTATCGGGCTGGCTTTTTTCTTCTTCAAGCCTCTGTTCCGGATTATTACGATTAATTTGAGGGAGTGAATCTGATTCAATTTTTTTGCCAGGCATTTTCAAACTATCTGCAGCATTTTCAATCAATTTTTGATCTGTGTTCGTAGAATCATTAACAGTAACATTTTGGGCTGGTTTCGTAGAATCGTTAACCGATACATTTTGGCCATTTACAGTATTTTGTGAATTGTTTTTTGTTGAATCAATATTTTTATTTTTTAAAGCATTAATCGAATCTTCAATAGCCTTTTGTTCCTGCTCTTTTTCAGATTTATAAAAATTAAGTTTGGGAAGAATTTTTGAAGCATAAACAGTTTTTGGATAAATGCTTGCAATACTATCATACATAACTGCCGCCGAATCATTTTCTTCTAATTTGTTTTCAAGTATCCATCCACTGGCATACAAAGCTTTAGGGGCATATTCCGATGAGGGATAGGCCTTAAATATATTATAAAAATTCTTAACCGAAGTTTTATATTGGTTGTCCATCATCTGCTTTTCAGCTTCAGCATACATATCTTCAGCAGGATCATAATTTAAATTTATTAAAGGCTTTTTAAGCTTATCTGCAGCAGCATTTACAATATTTTCTGTTTTATAATTATCATAAATTATATTATAAATACTGTCGGCTTTTTCCATATTATTGTTTGCTTCAAAGTAACTTCCAATGCCGAATAAAGTTCTTGCAATGTAAGCGGAATTTGGATACTCACTTAGAATATGCTTATAATGATAATAAGCCGAATCAAGTAAATTGAATTCGGTAAAAAATAAATTTGCAAGTTCAAATTCTGATTTAGCAATTCTATACATAAGCGAATCTGCACTTATATTTGGTCTCTGAGGAGGTTTCTTATCACTTATCTTTTGTACGCTCGTTCTTGATCTGTTTACGTCAAAATTTCTGCTGCCTCTTTCTTCTCTTCCCCGGATATCAGTTTCCCGCAGATTGTTATTGTTATTTTGTTGTTCTTCGCTTTGGACTTTTAATGAATCAAAATATGCTGTGGAATCTTTTGTGTAAGCTTCAGGGTTGAGCACATAAATCAAACCTTGCCTGTCATCATTAATACTCTTATTTAAATTATTGTACTTCTGAAATTTCTGGTTTTGATCGGCAGCTTCTTGTAAAATTTCCGGTGGGGCTTTTGTTGTGGAAGCTCTTTGATAATAAAACGCAGCGCTGTCGAAATTTTGGTAATTTTCTTCAAAAATTTGGCCCAATTCAAAGCGGGCATAGCCGGCCTGAATTGAATTGGGATAGGAAGTATCAACATCCGCAAGCATATTTTTTGCATCATCAATTTTATTTAAATCAATTAATGTAATTCCTGTCTGAAGGTCAATCTCATCATAATTATCTCTATACTTATCCTCTTCCCTCATTTTTGTAAATAGATTATAAGCATCTTCAGTTTGCCCTTTTTTACGAAGTACTTTGCCAAGCTCTATATTTGCTTCATACTGTGTATCATAGGAAGGTGAGAAATCAAAAACTTTTTTGAAAGCAACAATTGCGTTATCAGTATCATCAACATCATTGTATAGCTTTCCAAGTTCAAATTCTATATCTGCATTTACTTCATCATCATCTGAAAGATTTATAAATTCATTTGCTAAGCTGATAGCCCCTTGATAATCTTGAATAACAATTTTATGTACAATCTCTTCTACATAGGCATCTTTAATAAAATCATCTTCCCCTTCTTCTTTAGATTCTTTAATAACATCCGTTAATGTTGCAAGCCCATCATCATATTCTTTCAACCGCATTTGAGTTTTACCCATCCATAATTTTGCTTCAAGTATAAGGTCACTCTCCTTTTGAGTTGCAATCAGTTCCCGAAATTCTCTTAATGCTTTTTGATAATTCTTCTGATAGTAAAATGATTTACCGAGCATTAAAATTGCATCGTCAACATAGGCTGATTCTGCGTGGAACTGTAAAATCTTTGAAGCTTTCTCTACAACTTTGTTCAATGATTGAATAACCGAACTTGGGACTTCTAAGTCATCTGTAGAAAACAGGTCTCTCTTCTGTTCATAGATAGTTTCTTCGGCTTTATTAAACTCATCAGAAGTGTTGTAATACAAATTAAAATAAGTGGTAAAATCACCCCATATGCCGCAGCCGGAAAATATAGCTGCAAAGAAGAATATAGCTGTTAAAAATTTAAATCGATTTTTAAAAATCATGAAGAAAACTATTAAAGATTGCAAATAATGAAAAGGTAAAATATCCTGCCTGCCATTTATAATGCTTGGTTACCAGCTTCTTCTGTACGAATTCTGATCGCATCTTTTACATCAATAATAAATATTTTTCCATCCCCAACTTGCCCTGTTTTTGCGGTTCTTAAAATTGCATCTATCACTTTATCGGCTATATTATCGTCAACTACAACTTCAATCTTAATTTTAGGAACGAATTCTATCCTATACTCGCTGCCTCTATAAGTTTCCGTATGCCCTTTTTGTCTTCCATATCCCCGCACTTCCGAAATTGTTAAGCCTCTAATTCCTTCTTCCACTAATGCTTCTTTTACATCATCTAATTTAAATGGACGGATGATAGCTTCTATTTTTTTCATATAGTTTCTTTCCGTTTATAGGATTTAAATAATTTGAGTTTTTAGATAACTTTATAATTATGTGATTTTATCCTAACTACTTAATCTTTTATATATCCTTAAAACTTAGACTACTTGCCGTGACAATTTTTATATTTTTTACCACTGCCGCAAGGACAAGGATCATTTCTCCCAACTTTTGCTTCAACACGTACAGGCTGCGGTTTGCCGGCTTTCTGCTCTTCTCCATTTCCTCTGTTAGTTGAAAGCCCAATATTTTCAGTGCTTTGCTTCGATACAGTAATTCTTGACATTGATGGCTGTCTTCTTCTTTGAACCTCTTCGGGGGCTTGAGGCCAGAACTTAAATACAAAAGATACTACTTCGTTTTTTATTTGATCAAGGAGTGAAACAAATAATTGGTAGGCTTCAACTTTATATTCAACCAACGGATCTTTTTGCCCGTAAGCTCTTAAGCCAATTCCTTCTTTAAGATCATCCATCTCCCTAAGATGCTCTTTCCATTTATGATCTATTACACTTAACATTCCATATCGTTCAAGCCTTGCCATCAAATCAGGGCCAAGCATCTCTTCTTTCTTTTTGTAGAAATCTTTGGCTGCATTAAGCAATTTATCACTTAAACCGTCTTTACCAAGTTCTTCAAATTCAGTTGCTTCAAGATGAATATCGAGCAAGAAGTTATGGCGTATCTCTTCTTTTATATTATCTACCAAAACATCATCAAAGCTTCTATCAACAATTTCTCCAATGAATTCTTCTAACAATTCAAAGATATCGCTCTTTAATCTATCCCCTTGAAGGGCCCGGTTTCTACGTGTATATATAACTTCTCTTTGTGAATTCATAGTGTCATCATATTCAAGAAGTCTTTTTCTTATTGCAAAGTTATTTTCTTCAACTTTCTTTTGTGCTCTTTCAACAGACTTAGTTATCATAGGATGTTGAATTACTTCACCGTCTTTAATTCCAATTCTCTCCATTATTGAAGTAACTCGATCGCTCATGAACAAGCGCATTAAATCGTCTTCAAGAGAAATATAAAATTTAGAAGTTCCCGGATCGCCCTGCCTTCCTGAACGCCCTCTCAACTGCCTGTCAATTCTTCTTGATTCATGCCGTTCAGTTCCCAAAATAAATAAGCCGCCCTTATCTATAACACCATTTCCAAGCTTAATATCGGTACCACGGCCAGCCATGTTGGTTGCAATTGTCACTGCTCCAATTTCACCTGCATGTTCCACAATTTCTGCTTCACGCTGATGCTGCTTTGCGTTCAATACATTATGAGCAGTTCCTCTTCTCTTTAACATTCTACTTAAAGTTTCAGAAACATCAACTGAGGTTGTACCAACTAGAACCGGCCTTCCTTCTTTTTTCAATTCTTCGATGTGCTCAATTATAGCGCTGTACTTTTCGCGTTTAGTTTTATAAACTGCATCATCCTGATCATCTCTAACCACAGGTTTATTTGTGGGAACAACCACAACTTCCAATTTATAAATTTCAAAAAATTCTCCTTCTTCAGTCTCCGCTGTTCCAGTCATTCCTGCAAGCTTATTGTACATTCTGAAATAATTCTGAAGAGTAATTGTGGCAAGAGTTTGAGTGTCTTTTTCTACTTTAACATTTTCTTTTGCTTCTATTGCTTGATGTAGTCCGTCTGAATAGCGCCTTCCCGGTAAAACACGTCCCGTGAATTCATCAACTATAGCTATTTTTCCATCCTCTGTTATTACATACTCATCATCTTTTTCAAATAAAGTGTAAGCTTTAAGAAGCTGATGAATAGTATGTATTCTATCGCTTGCTTCGGAATATTTTTTATAAAGCAAATCTTTTTTCTTAATCTTTTCTTCTTCACTTAAAGTTTCATCATTTTCAAATTTACTTACTTCTGTTCCGAGATCCGGTAATATAAAATATTCTGATTCAATGCCGCTGCCTTTTGCGAGCTCTTCTCTTCCTTTATCGGTAAGCTCAATTGTATTATTTTTTTCATCGATAACAAAATATAATTCATCATCAATGATGTGCATGTGTTTTGCTTGTTCTCTTAAGTAATCCATCTCGGTGGATTGGACTAATTTTTTATTCGCAGGTTCACTTAAAACTTTAGAAAGCTTGTTGCTTTTGGGAAGGCCGCGAAAAGCACGAAACAAAAATACTCCGGCTTCAGTTACGCTTCCTTTCTCTCCTTCTTTTAACATATTTTCAGCATCCTGTACAAGCTTGGCTACCAAATTAGATTGAATTCTATACAAACGTTCAATCTTGGGCTTCATTTCATTAAACTGCTGATCATCAACCTCAACAGGGCCGGATATAATTAAAGGAGTTCTTGCTTCATCAATTAAAACCGAGTCAACTTCATCCACGATTGCATAATTGTGCCCGCGCTGCACTTGATTCTCTTTATCCGAAGACATGTTATCACGTAAATAATCAAAACCAAATTCATTGTTTGTACCATAAGTTATATCACAATCATATTCCTGTTTTCTCTTTTGAGGATCCATAGTATTTAGAATGACACCAACTGTTAAACCATGGAATTTATAAATTTCCCCCATCCACTCACTGTCACGTAAAGCAAGATAATCGTTGACAGTTACCAGGTGAACACCTCTACCGGTAAGTGCATTTAAATAAATAGGAAGTGCCGCAACCAAAGTTTTACCTTCACCGGTTGCCATCTCAGCAATTTTGCCTTGATGAAGAACAATGCCTCCCATCAATTGAACATCGTAGGGAACCATGTTCCAGGTAATTTTATTTCCGGCAACTGTCCAGTTTTTCCCTACAAGCCTTTCGCAAGTAATTTTAACAACTGCAAAAGCTTCGGGAAGTATTTGATCTAAAATCTCTTCATATTTATCATTAAGGTTTTCTTCTAATTTATCAAGATCATCATAGGCAGCATGCCGGTCAAAATCTTCATCGGATTGCAGTTTCAATTTTAAAGCTTCAATCTCTCCACGGATATCTGCTGTATAATCCTGAATTTGCTGTTTGAATTCAGGTGTCTTTGCTATTAGTTCATCATTAGATAAATTTTTTATTTTCTCGTATTCTTCCTTAATCTCTTCAACCACAGGCCACAGCAGCTTATGATCTTTTGAGTGCCTATCACCAAATATTTTTTTAACTATGTTATTTAACATTAAATTAAACTCCGTCGGTTTTTAAGAATATTAAAATTAAATATTGAAGCTATGAAATGCAATTTAAAAGAGAAGCTATTACTTGCTTTTAAATGAACATATTCATAAATAATCTAAAAAATGAATCATCTTAACATTACAAAGTTACTAACTTTTTTGAGGAAAAATAATGGGGATATTTTGGATTTGGATAGTCGGTACTATAATCATTTTTATGGTTTTTATCTATTATAGGAATGGCCTGTATACCGTTGTTAACCCTCAGGGTCTTTTTTTAGAGCCTTGAGGGTTTTCATTACGATAAAATTATATTGCACTAAAACTTCTAGGCTGTATAAAAAGTAGGACAGACATTCCTGTCTGTCCACAAATATTAGAAATACTGCTCATTTTGAAGAAGCAGACAAGAATGTCTGCTCTACAAATATAGTTTTTACACATTCTCCCTCCCCTTTGGGGAGGTTTGGAGGAGCTTTTTACTTAAGCAATATCATTTTCTTACTCTCAACAAAATCTCCAACAACAATTCTATATAAATAAGTTCCGCTGGCTACCTTCTGACCTTCGCTGTTTGTTCCGTTCCAGGTTACTTCATAATTACCAGCGGGTTTATCTTCGTTTACAAGAGTTGCAATTTCATTGCCTAGAATGTCATAAATTTTAAGTTGCACTAAAGCCTCCCCTTGAGTGAGGTTTGGAGGGGCTATTGAATATTTGATTTTTGTAGTTGGATTAAATGGATTTGGATAATTCTGATAGAGTTCAAAATCCTTTGGAACATTACCCGCAATATCTTTTACCGCATCAGTTGATTGAACACCGGTTAATTTGACATTATCAATTGCTGCAACATCACCGTTGTTACCATAGTATTCCCATGCAAGCTTTAAATTATTCATATTTTTATAATCTGAAAGATCAACAGACTCAAATCGCCAGGTCAAACCTTGATTATCATTTTGTGCCTGCCATAATAATTTGGACCAATTGTTTCCGTTATCCGTACTTATGCCTAAATAAATCGCAGTGCTTGTTAAGTACTGCGAGTTATAAGCAATATAAAACTCAATCGAAGCAGAACCATTGCCTAATGAAAAAGATGGAGTAATTAACAATTCATCCTGAACTGAACTACTATAAGGACAAATCGCTGAACTTACATTTGAAGGATCAATTGAACTGAAATTAAGTCCTTGTATATTTCCTGCCTGCCAGGTATAACTTGAATTATTTACACTGGTGCTCCAGCCATTTGGTGGAAATTGTAATTGGTCAAAATTATCCTGTAATAAAGTTGTCTGAGTTGATGTGATTGATACTGTTGCATAAAACATTCCTCTACCATGAGTGGAAGCAAAAAGTTTTTTGTCGGAAGGTCTATAATCTAAATCCTGTACAGAAACATTTGGTAAACCGTTATTATCCTGTGCCCAGCTTGTTCCGCTATTCTCTGTAGAAAACACACCAAGATCGGTCCCTAAATAAATGTTGCTTGTATTTTCAGGGTTAACAACGATACAATTAACAGGAAGATTAGGCAAATTCGAAGAAATATTTGTCCATGTTTGCCCATAATTTGTTGTCTTATATATTTTATTTCCGGATGAGAAACCTGAGTAAGTTACGTATGCAGTTGAAGGGTTAATCGGATCAGTCGCAATCCGTGTACAATATGCATTAGGCAATCCTTTTTTAGTATCCGACTTTGTCCATGAAGCACCATTGTTTAATGTTACTTGAATTATACCGCTTGCACATCCCACATAAATAACATTTGAATTACCTTTTGCGATTGTTATTGCGGATATTTTATCACTTCCACCACTAGTAAGATCTGTGCTGATACTATCCCAGCTGTCTGCTCCGTTGGTAGTTTGCCAAACTCTATAAGTTCCGGCAACCAATGTATTAGAATTATTCGGATCAATTGTATATGGTGTAATAAAAAGAGTTCTATCTTTAGTTCCATCAAAAGCCCCCGTACCGGTTGGAATGCCGTTCATTTTTTTTGAGAAATTAGATCCGCCATTTGTCGATTTAAAAAATGCAAAATTTACATACTCAGCATAGACATTTTGGGAATTATTATAATCGACTTCTGTTACTCCTCCATCTCCACCCAAAATTTCCTGCCAATTTGTAGAGCCGCTAGTAGAAATGGTTCCATTATCTTGAGTGCCGCCATAATATTTTGTTCCGGCAGGAGAAACAGCCCCTGAATAAAATTGCGTAATTGCAAGATCATTATTTTCACTAGTCCAGGTTTCTCCTTTATCAGTGGATCTAAAGATTCCCCCATCATTTCCATTGTACATTATATTTGAATTAGATGGAGCAAACACTAAAGCATGTTGGTCTGCATGAACAAATTGTGGTGCCCCGTTTTGCTGATACCAATTTGTTTTTTGTGTCCAGCTTGCACCGCCATTTATTGTTTTCCAAATATCTAATCCGCCAATAATAACGTTGTTAGCATTGTCAGGATCAACAGCAATAATATTATCATACCAGGCTTGTGTGCCGGCATAGTTATCCGCTCCAGAAAAAGCTGGCCCGGCAACTGCAATTGAATCCCAGTTATTGCCTCCATTAGTTGTCTTAGCCATAAAACCAACACCGTTTGTCTTTAGATCAAGAAAAGAAGCATATACAACTTGCGGACTTGATGGAGATGTTGCCATTTCAATTCTGCCCTGTCCGCTTCTGGTAAGAATAGAACTCGAGCTAAAAGTATTTCCGCCGTCATTACTTCTGTAAATACTCGCGGTGTTAAACAATCCAAAACTTGCATAAATTGTTGTTGGAGTTGAAGCCGCTATTTCAACATCTGTACAATTATTATAATTTGAATTGTTTGTTAATATTCCTGTGAAAGAATCTCCTCCATTATTAGAATAAAATAACCCGGTTTTAGTACCTGCCCATAAAATATTTGTAGTGGCATCAAAAACTAATTTATTTACAAAATAAAAATTTGAATTAATAGTAGATGATAATTGGATCCAGTTTGCGCCTGCATCTGTTGATTTGAAAATTCCTTCCCCTCTAATTGCATCTATATTATAAAAACCTTCACCTGTTCCAGCATAAATCGTATTTGGACTATTTGGATCAATTACTAACGAGCATACTGCAAGGTTTTCCATTTTGTCTTTCAAAGCTGTCCAGTTTCCTCCGCCATTAGTTGATTTCCAGACTCCTCCGCTTACTGAGCCTAAATAAACTATATCCGGGTTATTAGGATCTACAGCTATTGATCTTATTCTTCCGCCAATATTGTTCGGGCCTACAGGAACCCAGTTTAACGCTGCTTCGGATTTGCTTAGACTTTTTTGAAGCTTATTTAATTCAATTTCTTTTAATGCATCCTGGCGCCATTTGACCGGTATTCTTCCAAGTGGATATTCACGCTGTTCAATGTACCATTTCATTGCTTCATCAGGCGAACCGTAAGTTGGTTTTTCGTTGCTTTCTTCTTTAATCTTCCATTCCAAAAATGTTTTCATAGTGATTTCATTTTTAGAATAATTTAAAAAACTTTTAACTCCAATAGTTAATAAGGCAGAAATTAATAAAAGCGATATATGTTTTTTCATAAATACTCTAGCCCACTAAATTTTATTTTTCTTTATTTTCATATTGATTGAAGAATTTATTTTAAATATTAAAATTACTTTAAAACCTTTTGAATATACCAGCTATAATTTTTTCCCATAAATATAATTGCCTTAAATTCATCTCCCGGTTTTAATTTGGAGAGATTAAGTAAACCGGAATTTATTTCTGGATGCGATTTAAAATCAATTTCATTTTTATCATTCAAAACGTAGTCAGGACTTAATTTGTATACTGTGCCTTTCACTGCAATGCTTGCGTAAGCCGGATTTTCTTCAACATTTAAAATCTTTGCTGCTATTGAATAATTATTTTCATCTTCTAAATTAATTTCCTGAATCTTAGCATCCACAATTGATTGATTTTGCTGGATAGTTGTTGGCGGGCTCTGAACTTTTTTATTCATAGATAAGTCACTACTTTCACTTCCATTCTTGCTGACATTTGTGCAGCAGCTTGATAGTATAAGAAATAATAAAGAAGCGGCGAACTTTATACGGTTCATAATTTTTTTATTAATTTTATGATTGATATTCAGAAATAATTGATTTTATAACCAATAATTTAAACTAAATTTGTGCCAAAAGTTTTATTAAAATTTATTTTTTGTAATCGAATTATCAAAGTATTTTTTAATCATTTTTCACATTTAATTTTTTAGAAGTTTGAGAAAAGCAAAATTATCACCAGACATCATTGAAAAACTTGCAGAAATTTCTGCCGGTTACCTGCCGGAAATTGTTTTCGACAAATTTCTTGAATTGATTTCTACAGAGATTAAAAACAAATTTTTTACTCACAGTTCCGAAGCTAACCTGCTGAGAATTATTTTATCAATGTATGATAAAGCATCTTTCATCGGGGATTGTGTTAAGTATCCGCATTATGTAGAAGTGTTGATTTCAATTGCTGTAAACAGTAATTATTTAACGGATATTCTTGTAAGAAACCCGGAATATTTTTACTGGATTGTAAATCCATCTAATCTAAATAAAAATTTGAATGAAGATGAATTGAAAAAAGATTTAAGTCAAAATATTAATTCATACAAATCATTGAATGCCAAATTAAATTTTTTACGTTCACAAAAAAGGAAAGAAATTTTAAGAGTTGGGGCAAAAGATATTTTAGGAATAAATGATTTAAAGACCATAACAGAGGAATTATCTATCTTGGCTAGGAGCATAACTTCACTATTATTTTCAACCTGTTATATTGAAGTTTTACGAAAATACAATTTACAAATGGATGAAAACTCATATTGCTTAATCGCACTCGGTAAACTGGGAGGCAACGAATTAAATTACAGCTCAGATATAGATTTAATTATATTTTATGATGACAATATTTCTTTAAACAATAAAAAAAGTTTCCAGGAAATTTTGATTGAGGCAATTTACCTGTTTATAGAAAGTGCAACCGCTATAACTTCTCTTGGTTATATTTTCAGAGTTGATTTTCGTCTTCGTCCAGACGGCAGAACATCTGTGCTGACTCGAAGCCTCCACGAATATCTCAATTATTATGAAAGCCGCGGTGAAGATTGGGAAAGGCAAATGCTTATCAAAGCCGGTTTTGTTTCGGGCAGTAGAGTATTATTTGATAATTTTATTAATTACCTGCAGCCATTTATTTATCCTTCCACGTTTTCAATTTCACCTTTGGAACAGATAAAAAAATTAAAAATAAATATCGAAAAAAATTTGAAAGATGAAGAAAATATTAAGCTTATTCCCGGCGGAATAAGAGACATTGAGTTTTCTGTTCAAGCGCTGCAATTATTAAATGGCGGCAAGCTTAAAAAAATTCGAACTAACAATACATTAGAAGCAATCAGTTATTTGAAAGAAACAGAATTATTAAATGAAGGCGAGACAGATGCTTTTTACAATTCATACATTTTTTATAGGAAGATAGAACATTACCTGCAATTGATGAATGATACACAAACTCATTCTATTCCTTCCGAAGGTGAAATATTAGAAAAGCTCAGCAGCTATCTTGGGTTCAAATCATCAAAATATTTTAATGAAGCTGTAACGCAAGATAGAACTAATATAAAAGCTATTTACGACTCAATTACTGGTAAGGAATCGCAATTAAGTTTAAAAGAAAATAAAATTTCAAATATCAAATTTGAAAACCAAAACAAAGCTGAGAAAGATTTTGTTTATCTAAGCGAAGGAAAAGGGTTACTTGGCCAAAAAGAATTCGACAAAAGTACAACAGAAAGTTTTATCAAAATCGAACCTTTACTGCTTGAATATTTAGACAGTTGCCTACAGCCTGATTTAGTTCTTCAAAACTTCGTAAGAATAATTAGAAATATCACTTTCCCTTCAATATGGTACAGCGAATTTTTAGATGAAAAATTTTTCAATTCATTTTTAATGCTTTGTGAATTTTCTCAAAAATCAATTGACCTTTTTGCGGAAGACACTGACCTGCATGAATATTTTTTAACAAGAAGGGTTTTCCAAAATTTTTCCGAAACTGATTTTAATAATTTTAATTTGAAGAAATTATTATTCACACTTTCCGTTCAATTTACTGTGGGATTAATTTCTAATGATAAATTATCAGCAGCCTTAAGCAAATATTTTTTAGAACGAATTAAAGATATTTCAAAACAATTCTTTTCAGAAGCAGAAGCTTCACAAATATTCATTGCCGGAATGGGAAGCTTTAGTGCTGGAGAGATGGCCTTTGCTTCAGATATTGATCTAATTTTCGGCACAAAAACTTTTGAAGCAGATAAGCATTTTGAAAAGAAATTTCAAAATCTATTATTAAAATTCAAAGAAGAATTTAAGCCGTTCGAAGTTGATTGCAGGCTGCGTCCCGAAGGAAAAAGCAGCCAGCTTGTATGGGAATTGGATAGCTATAAATATTATCTGCAAAACCGTGCAAGAGTTTGGGAATTGCAGGCTTTTTCGAAAATGAATTTTATCTTTGGTGATAAAAAATCTTATAACAATCTTGTTAAAAGCCTGGTTCAAAGAATCAAAGCAGAAAATACTGAATCAATAAAAAAAGAAATGAAAGTGATGAGGACAAAAATGTACCCCTCCACTTCGTATCTATCCAAAAACTTTTACATTAAGAAAAGCAGCGGAGGAATGAGTGATATTGAATTTATAATTCAGTATTTACTTTTGACCAACCCTGAGATTTACAAAAAAGTTATTGGCAAAGGAAAAATTACAAAGTTAAAAAATCTTCAGGATAATTTGCCGGACATTATTGATTATGAAAAGCTAAGAGTTAATTTTATGTTCTTAAAAAATTTAGAAATAATAAACCAGAATATTTTCAATATTTCATCTGCTATGATTGCCAGGGATGAGAAAAAGTACAAGCTGTATGCAAAAAATTTAGGCTTCTCATCTGCAAGTGAATTTGAAAAAAAGCTTGGTTCTATTATAAAAGAAAATCATTCTATTTATAAAAATATTTTTAATAATTAACCGTGAAAATTATAAAGAAATATTTCGCTCTAATTATTAGTGTAGTAATATTTATAATTTATTTAACCACCATTGCTCCCTCTGTTGTTGAAATTGATTCCGGTGAATTGGCTGCTGTTCAAGCAACCTTGGGCATTGCTCATCCAACCGGTTATCCATTATATACAATTATCGGCTATTTATTTTCTTTAATCCCGTTGCCCTTTACAAAAATATTTCAATTGAATCTTTTAGCTGCTATATACTGTAGTGCTGGAGTGGGAATTTTCTCTTTTACATCAAAATTAGTTTTAGATAACATCGACATCTTTTCAACAAAAAAAAATGAAATTAAAAAAAGAGTAATAAAACAGAACAAAAAAAATACTCAGGCAACTGCCGGGCAAAAAAAATCAGTCGAGAAGAAAATTGTTATTCCCGAAATGACGAAATACATTGCGGTTGCCTTCGGTGCTTTCGCTTTAGCTTTTAGCAGGACATTCTGGTTTCAAAGCACTTCTGTTGAAGTTTATTCGCTTCACATATTATTAATTAACTTAATAATATTATTCCTGGTAAAAGCATTTATAAATAAAAACGATAATCCAAAATCAGAAAATAAATCGTGGTTTTTATTTGCAGCATTCCTTGCATTAGGTTTTTCAAACCACATGACTACACTTTTGATTTTACCTGGTACGGCTTATTTGTATTTCAACAAAAATAAATTTAGCGCCGTGAGCTTTAAACGGCTGGTTTTTATGTTGTTGCTATTCTTTCCTATCCTGATTTTAATTTATTCATATCTTCCGATTAGAGCCAGCCATAATCCGTCTATAAACTGGGGAAACCCTATCGACCTTGAAAGAATATTAAGGCATGTATCAGGAAAGCAATACCAGGTTTGGCTTTTTTCTTCCACCGCTGCAGCAAAAAAACAGTTGGTTTATTTTATAAATAATCTTCCAACAGAATTTTTTCTTACGTTAATAATTGCTTTCCTAGGTATGTTTGTTTCTTACAAGATGTCAAAAAAGTTTTTCATTTTTACTTTAATTACATTTTTCTCTACAGTGCTTTATTCAATAAATTATGATATAAATGATATTGATTCATATTTCCTTTTAGCTTATATCTCTCTTGCATTCTTTGTTGTATTTGGTTCAATTAAAATAATCGAACTTCTTAAACAGAATAAAATTAATTATAAATTAATAACTTTTTTATTGGCTATAATTCTTTCGATTCAAATTTATAGCAATTATTCTGAAGTCAATCAAAGCAGCTGCTATACATTTGAAGATTACACAAAAGCATTATTAAACAGCACTTCAAAAAATTCAATTGTCTTCGGCTACGAATGGGATTATTATGTTTCTGAATCTTATTACTTTCAATATGTCGAAAATTTTAGAAAAGATGTTGCTGTAATTGATAAAGAATTAATGCGGCGATCATGGTATTATAATCAAATCAAAACGGACCATCCCGATGTGTTAAATGGCATACAAGATGTTGAAAAATCATTTTTAAAATCTTTAGTGCCGTTTGAACGGGATGAAGATTATAACCCCAATGTAATTGAAAATTATTACCGCCAATTAATGACAGGCTTAGTTGCAACAAATTTCCCTAAAAAAGATTTTTATGTTGCGCCAGAACTTTATGAAAATGAAATGCAGCAAGGCCAATTTAGTCTGCCGCCAGGTTTATCTTTAGTTCCAGATCTTTTTTTGTTCAAAGTAGTAAAAGGCAATCAATATGTACCCGCCAAAGACCCGGACTTTAAAATTCGATTTGCTAAAAATCGCAACAGATATATTGATTTGATTGAAAGAATGGTTGCAACTATGTTAGTGCGAAGAGCTACATATGAAATACAATTTAATAAGATTGACAGAGCAAAAGTTTATTTAATGAAAGTTAAAAGTGATTTCCCAAATTATACGATTCCAAGCCAGTTGGAAGGTTTAGTCAAATAGAAAATAAGTGAAGTGAAAAACAAAGATTACTGAAGTTAACCTTACTCTGAAAAAGAATATTTCAATAGCCAAAGTTTGTCAGTCTGCGCTTGTCGAAGGCTGACATTACAATACAAAATCACACTTCGACAGGCTCGGTGTGTCAACCCCAATGAAAGTGAACCTCATTTAGATGGTTTAAAATCTTTCGCTGCGTCAAGTAAAGTTTCCTGGCGGTCTTTACTTAATTCAGCTTTGGTCATGAATGATTGAAGAGTAACATCCATCTGCTGTATTAAATTTCTTTTGTAATATTTCGGTGCATAAACAGAGCCATCAAGCATATAAAGCCGTTTTGTTTTTTCGTCATAAAATGTATAATTAATGAATGGGCCACCCATTCCCTTTATATTTAAATCCCATAAGCCCTGAGTAAATAAAGCATACCTGCCGTTAAAATTGACTTCGTTGGTTGTTAAATAGTCTTCTGCAATCACAACATAAGCTGAATCATCCGATGTAACATAATATTTTTTCGTCATTCTATTTCTAATTGCACGAATGGAATCTTGATTTAAATATGCAGGCGAAGCATTATCAATCCAGTGAACAAAAATCCATCTTTCCATATCACTTCCCGGGGCTCTTCTTATCCAAACAAAATTATCTTTTGCTTTATTTTGTGCCAGCTTAAAATCTGCCTGTACATATATTACCCACCCATATCTTTTTAAAAGCATTCCTTCAACGCTTTTTTGTTCGTAGTGAGCACTATAAAGGCTGGCATATAATCTTTCATCGGAAATTTTTTGATATGCATATAAAAGATTATCTCTGTTTCTCAAAATCCTTGCTTTAAGATCAGCCATAGTTGGAGCGGAAAGAATTGTGACCAATTGATTCTTTGCCCATATGCTGTATTTTTCGGGGAAGAAATTTTTATCTGTTACAATTTTATTTCTAACCGAAGTATCAATAGCAGCTTTCAGAAATTTTGCTGCATCGGTGTTTGAATTTAATGGGGCAGCAATAATTATATTCTTTTTATTTTTATATCTATCCAGTTGGTTTGGAGAAATTCTAATCAAATTAAATAGATTTTCAGGCTGCGGAGTATAAATAACTTTTTCAAAAGTTGAATCCAACACAGATTCCATTTGTGCATATTCAGTAGAATCAGCAATTACAAAAATCTCATCTTCAGGTCCCACTGCAGGCTTGTCTGATTCACTGCATGATGAAATAATAATTGGAAATATTAATAAAACAAGTAAGGCTAAAAGTTTTTTCATTATTACTACCTCGGAACATTCGGTAAAATTAATTGCAAACCGGGCAAGAAAATTAAATATAATGCCCACATTGTCAACCCAACAGAAAGAGGAATTGATAAATTATCATCCGCATATCCGAAAGAAATATTTTCAACAATAGCACCAACAAATGCGGCTGCAAATCCAATTAAATATTCAGTCATATTCCCTTCAATTTTGGGCGTAAAAAAAACAACAATACTTGCACTTATAAAAAAAGATAAAGTTCCCTCGAAACTTTTCGCAAGAAATTTATGCTTTCCAAATTTTCTTCCGATTAATGCAGCAACTGTATCGCTTATTATTAAAATAGTAAATGCTGTAATAAAAAATACTTTCGGGAAAATAATTACACAAATTAATGCAGAAATAAAAACATAGGTTGCTCCATTTAGATTTCTTTTCTTATGGTCAACTTCATGTTCTCTTAATAAAAACCCGAATATTTTGTAAAAAACCTTGGCAAGTGATTTAAAGAAATATCTGCTTAAATCCACTATAATGGCTATAGCAGCAACAATGCCTAGAATAATTATTGCGTTTGTCTTGGATATAAAATAGTAAATAATAGGTATTGATAAAGAACAGAGATGAATTAGCTTTCTTACTACTTCATCTCTGTAATGAATTGTTCCGTTGTCAGTTTGATTCATCTTTGGGGGAAGATTCTTTCGGCTTTCGTTGTTCCATTAATTTTTTCACATGCTCAGGCACTTCAGTAGTAGATTCAAGGCTGCCGTTCTTTTTTACTGGCGGCAGTTCTTCTCCGCGAATCAAAGTATCAATTTCTTCCGAATCAAGAATTTCTCTTTCAAGCAGTTGAAGAGATAGCTTGTGGAGTAAATCCATATTATCGGACAATATTTTTTCTGCTCTATTCATAGCATCGTAAACTATCCTTCTAATTTCATCATCAATTTCAATAGCAGTTCTTTCGCTGTAATCACGGTGCTTTTGAATTTCTCTGCCTAAAAATATTTCTTCCTCTTTAGCGCCGTAGCTCAATGGCCCTAATTTATCACTCATTCCCCATTCACAAACCATCTTACGGGCAATACCAGAAGCTTTTTCAATATCATTACCCGCTCCGGTAGTGTAATGATTAAAGATTAGTTTTTCAGCAGCTCTTCCGCCTAAAGCATAAGTAATTACTGCTTCTAAATATTCTTTTGAATAAGTATGCTTTTCATCCATCGGAAGATAACTCGTAACACCCAATGCCCTCCCGCGGGGAATTATTGTTACTTTGTGAACAGGGTCGGCTTCAGGAATCATTCGCGCAACAAGTACATGCCCAATTTCATGATAAGCTGTAGTTTTTTTCTCTTCCTCTGAAATTATCATACTCTTTCTTTCCATTCCCATCATCACTTTATCTTTAGCGTCTTCAAAATCAATCATCTCAACTTTTTTCTTATTTTTCCTGGCAGCAAGAAGAGCGGCTTCATTTACAAGATTTGCTATTTCAGCTCCGGCTAAACCCGGTGTACCTTTAGCAAGTACTTCCAGATTAACTGAAGGATCTAAAGGTATTTTCCTGGTATGAACTTTAAGAATCCCTTCGCGTCCTTTTACATCAGGCCTGTCGACTACAACCTGCCTGTCAAATCTTCCTGGCCTTAATAAAGCTGGATCAAGAACATCAGGACGATTAGTTGCTGCAATTATAATTACGCCGCTGTTCTGTTCAAATCCATCCATCTCAACAAGCAATTGATTTAAAGTTTGTTCTCTTTCATCATGGCCGCCGCCTAATCCTGCTCCGCGATGCCTTCCAACTGCATCAATTTCATCTATAAAAATAATACAAGGGGCATTCTTCTTTCCTTGCTCAAATAGATCACGAACACGGCTTGCGCCAACTCCAACAAACATTTCGACAAAGTCCGCACCGCTTATTGAGAAGAAAGGTACTCCAGCCTCACCCGCGACTGCTCTTGCTAAAAGTGTTTTACCTGTTCCGGGAGGCCCTAATAACAAAACGCCTCTTGGTATTTTACCACCGAGCTTTTGAAATTTAGAAGGCTCTTTTAAGAATTCAATAATTTCCTGTAATTCTAATTTTGCTTCATCGGCACCGGCAACATCTCTAAATGTTATCCTGGTTCCGGACTGTGTAATTAACTTTGCTTTACTCTTACCAAATGAAAAAATGCCTCGAGTTCCTCCTGAACCACCTTGCATTCTGCGCATAATAAAAATCCAGAATCCAATTATAAGTACCCAGGGAATAACAGTAATAAAGATATTCATCCACTCACTTGATTCTTTATCGAAAGAATAATCTATTCCTTTTTCTTTCCAAACTTTTTCCTGGTCCTTTAGAATGGGCTCAGGCAAGTAAACTGAAAAATCCGTAACATCTGTAGGTTTATTATTTATGGTGAGTGATTCTTTTTCTTTTAAAGTTCCCTTAAAGGTATAATCATTAATATCTGATTTGACAATACTTGCTTTTTCTATTTTAGCTTCATTCAATAATTTTTCATATTGATTGTAACTAATCTCTGTGTAGTTAGTAGTATTTGTCTTAAAAAGCTGCATCACTATAACCGCGGCGACAACTACTGCGCCCCATCCAAATACTAATCTTATTATTTTAGACCAGTCAAAATTATCATCAGGCTTGTTTGGCCCGTTTCCTTTTGGTTGTTTTTGGCTTGGTTTATTTCCATTATTATTATTATCCGGCATAACTCAATTTTTTCTTGTTAATAAATTCTTTCTTTAATTTTCAGTTAAAACATAGATAGATTTTAAATTTCTATATTTCTGGGCATAATCTAACCCATATCCAATCACAAACTTACTTGGAATATTGAAGCCAATATAATCAATTTTTACATTATATCTAAGGCTATTTGGCTTTACAAGCAGCGAAACAACCTTCACACTTGCTGGTTTATGCTGGCTCATAAGCTCCTCGATAAACTTAATTGAAAGTCCGGTGTCAACTATATCTTCAACTATAATTATATCCCTTCCATTTACATCACAATTTAATTCTTTAATCAATTTCACCTTACCGGAAGAGATTTTTTCATCACCATAACTCGATAATTTAAAAAAATCTATTTCGCAGTCAACATTTACATTTTTGATTAAATCCGACATAAATAAAAAAGAACCATTTAAGACTCCAATAAATACAGGCACTTTTCCTTCATATTCCTTTGTTATTTGCTTTCCAAGTTCTTTAACTCTTTGTAAAATTTTTTCTTCACTTAAATAAACAACAAACTCATCATCCCCAATTTTTAATTTTTCATTGTTTAAGTCAGGCATAATTTTAAGACCTTTTTTGAATTTTCTTTTATTTTGAAATTATTGTCAATTCTCAATCCTATAACCCAAACAATTTTGCCATTATTAGTTAAGACGAATTGACCTGCTTTTTTATTGTATTCTATTTTTTGTTCATTTAAAAAATCGGAGATATTTTTTGAACCTTTCATTCCCAGCGGGAAAAATTTATCACCATGTTTCCATTTCCTAATTATAAATTCTTCACTAATATTATCTGCAGAAATATATTCGATATTTCTACTGTTGTTAATTTTAATTTCTTCTTTTTTTACCCATGATACCTGAAGTTCATTTCCATCAAATTTTATTTTTCCACCAGGATGAATTATAAATTCTGCTAAATCTTCTTTTTTATTTTTTTTGATGACTAATTTTTCACGTTCCCGGTAAATAATTAAATCGTTTGAAAGATTTTGTTTTTTCCCGGTTTCATTAAAAACTAAAGAATAAATTTTATTGAAGTCATTAGACTTAAATTCTACAGCAAAGTTTCCTTCAATTGCATGCTTGAATAAATCTCCCCAAAATTCTTCATCATTTTTTTTTAGCTCGGATAATAGAACATTTAATTCATTTTTCTTTTGGGAAAAAATATTTTGCGAATTTTGAACAATTAATTTTTGAATCGCACTATATTGATTCCTAAATATTTGAGAAGAACTAAATAGAGTTTTATCAAGAGAAGGATTTAGTCTTTTCTTAATTAACGGAATAATTTCGTGACGCAAAAAATTTCTTTCGTAAACTTTGGATTCATTAGATGCATCAATTCTGTAATTGATTTTCTTTTCGGTTAAATAGTTTAAAATCTCATCTTTTGATAAAATAAGAACCGGCCGAATTATATTTTCTCTCTTAACTGGGATGCCTGAAATACCTTTTAACCCGGTTCCTTTGATTAAATTTAACAGCACTGTTTCGGAATTATCATCTGCTATATGAGCAGTAGCAATTTTGTTATAGTTATTTTGCTTTGCAATTTTTTGCAGCTGCTCATATCGAATTTTTCTCCCGGCTTCTTCGATAGAAATTTTATTTTTATCTGCATAAAGCTTTACATTTTTGCTTGCCGAATAAAAATTAATTCCGATAGAAGAACAAAAGTCGCGGCAAAAATTTAAATCGCCTTCAGCATCCTTCCCTCTTAATTTATGATTAAGATGAAAAGCGCCGAGAGATATTTTGGCATAGCCATTACTATGTAAGAAACTTTTTTTGAATTTATTCAGAAAATAAAGAAGAAAAACTGAATCAGGGCCGCCGCTTAAAGCAACAAGTATCTTATCATTTTTATTGACCAGCCTTTGTTCGGAAATAAATTTAATTACTTTCTGGTCAATTTTTTTTTCAATGTTCATTTAACTGTAAGATAGTCTTATCTTATTTTTGTAACAATGAACCAGCATCTTCCTTGGCTTCCATGATTCTTTCAACATATTTGCCAAGCACATCAAATTCAAGATTAACGGTATCGCCAATTTTCTTGTCGGAAAAAACAGTCATTTCCCATGTGTGAGGAATTATCCCAACCGAAAAAGAATTCCCTTCAAGCTGGGCAACTGTCATGCTTACACCGTCAATTGAAATTGAGCCTACAAAAATTAAATACTTTTTAAAATTCTCCGGGAAAGTAATTGTCATCCAATGACTATTTGAAAGCTTTTTAATTTCAGTAACTTTTCCGGTAGTATCAATATGTCCAAGCACAAAATGGCCGCCTAATCTTTCTTCAGCTTTAAGCGGGCGTTCCAAATTTATCTTATCATTATTTTTCAGTGATCCAAGATTTGTTTTTTTAAGTGTTTCTTCAATAGTATCTACACTAAAATTATTTCCTTCTTTTTTTACAACCGTTAAGCAAACTCCATTACAAGCTACGCTGTCTCCAATATTTAAATCATCCATTACAACTCCGGCAGAAATCGTAAGTTGAAACCCATCTCCTGTTGCAACTTTACTTACCAGCCTGCCTGTCTCCTCAACTAATCCAGTGAACATTTTAAGCTCCTTAATTTTTAAAAATTAGTTATTAAATTTATAAAAAATAAAGTTTAATAGGGTAATTTTTAAGACAGAAATGATTGTTGATTTTATAAGAGACTATTTTTTTAACTCTACAAATATATCATCACCAAATGATTCTACTCTTTCCACTTTAACTTTTACAGATTTACCAATGCTTTTAATTTTCATATCTCCCACCACAGGAAGTCCGGCACCTAAAATTTTTGGACTAATAAAAAGAAGAATGTCATCAAATAATTTTTTCTTTATAAGTGAAGTAAATATTGTACTGCCGCCTTCTACTAAAACCGAATTTATTCCTCTTTTTCCTAACTCCTTAAATACATTTAATAAATCAATAGAACCTTCCTGCTCTTGCTTTGCAAAAATTATATCCACATCAAGCGCATATAATTTTTTTAATTTTCTTCTTCTGTCTACATTATTTTTTGATGTAACCAGGATTAAATTTTTATCTTTATTGTTGGCAAAAATTTTTCTGTCAGCTTTTAACTTCAACTCAGAATCAATAATTACTCTTTTTGGATTTCTTCCCTCAGATAAACGGACTGTTAAAGAAGGATTATCTCGAATTACAGTATTGGTGCCGACTAAAACGGCATCATATTTCGAACGAAGTTCGTGAACATATTTTCTTGATGATAAAGAAGAAATCCATTTTGAATCACCCGTAACATCAGCAATTTTCCCATCTAAAGTTTGTGCGGCTTTTAAAGAAATATATGGAAGCTTTTTTGTGACATGCTTAAAGAAAAATTTATTTAAATCAACACAATCTTTTTCAAGAACACCAACTTTAACATCAATACCTGCAGACTTTAATTTTTTTACTCCGTTGCCGCTGACTAAAGGATTCATATCCAGCGTACCGATAACTACACGCTTAATTTTGCTTTCAATTATTTTGTCAACGCATGGCGGGGTTTTGCCCGTATGGCTGCATGGTTCCAGGTTTACATAAATGGTTGAACCTTCAACTTTTTCTTTTGCATTTGCAATTGCATTTATTTCGGCGTGATTCTTTCCAAATTTTTCATGATATCCAGCTCCAATAATTCTATCGTTTTTTATTATTACGCAGCCAACCAAAGGATTCGGACTGACATTTCCGCCACCCTTTTTTGCAATTTCAATTGCCAGTTTTATGTATGATTCATCAGTCAATTAATTATAAAAAATATATTTTAATCAATAGATAAGATTTCAAATTCAAGTAATCCTGCCGGTGCTTTTACGTTTATTTTCTGCCCGGTTTTGCTTCCCATTAAACCCTGCCCTACCGGTGAAGTAACTGAAATTTTTCCAGCTTGAAAATCTGCTTCTTCAGGTGAAACTAAAATGTATTCCAGCACTTTTTGATTTTTCAAATTTTTAATTTTTACTTTTGAAAGAATATGTGCTTCGCCATCCGGTAATTGGGATGGGTCGATTACTCTTACGCGAGACAAGGTTGCTTCGAGTTTGCTAATACGTAATTCAAAAAGGCCCTGCTCCTCTTTCGCTGCATCATATTCGGCATTTTCAGAAAGGTCGCCGTGCGCTCTTGCTTCGGCGATTCTTGCGGCCATATCTTTTCGACCATTTGTTTTCATTTCCTGTAATTCTTTTTCAAGCTCGACGAGCCTTTCTTTTGTTAAATAAACAAAATTAGCATCTGTCATTTTAACATCTCATCTTTGTTATTGAATGGTTTAAAAAAAATAGCCACCGCTTTTTTAGCAGTGGCAGGTGGCAACTTAAAAAATTTTGTTTTACTTGTCAAGAATTAATTGTGCTTTAGACAATTGAATTTTACAATTATTTCGGCAACAGGTTTTTATTGGTAAGTCACAAACCCAATTCCTCAAAGGAATTGAGTTTGTTTTTTTTAATAGCCATCTTTGAAAATTATATTAAAAGTAAATTATCTAAAATTAAATTTCTGCTAAATACTCATGTACAAACTTGATTGCCATTGCACCTTCACCAACCGCTGAAGCTACTCTATTCATTGCTCCAGCCCTTACATCGCCAGCAGAAAAAATTCCGGGAATACATGTTTCAAGCAAGAATGGTTCTCTTTCAAGTTTCCAAATTTTTTTAAAATTATTAAATTTAAATAAATCCCTTCCGGTTTCAATAAAACCTTTTGAGTCTTTTAAGACATCTAAGCTTATCCAATCTGTCACTGGCTTAGCACCAATAAAAATAAATAATGCCCCGGCCTCATATGTTTTTTGGCTGCCGGTTTCTATATTCTCTATGCTAATACATTCAAGCCTGTTTTGCCCTATTGTTTCAACTACTTTTGAATTTGAAATTATTGAAACATTCTTTGTATTATTAATTTGTTCGATTAGATAATGTGACATTGAAGAATCAAGAGAATTTTTTCTAATTACAATAAAAACATTTTTAGCAAAACCGGATAGATACATTGCAGCTTGCCCTGCGGAATTACCTCCACCAACAATAAAAACATTTTTGCCTTTACACGATTGTGCTTCTGCAATTGTTGATCCATAATAAACGCCTGCACCTGTTAGTACATCTATTCCTTTAACATCTAATGTCCTATATTCAACACCCGTACATATAATAATTGTGTGCGTCATTATATTAGAGCCATTAGATAAAGATAAAATTTTATAATTGTCTTTTATATTGATGTCAATGACTTCACATGGAGAAAGCAATTCAACACCAAATCTTGATGCTTGAGTTAAAGCTCTTCTGGTCAGATCAGCTCCGGAAAGCCCGGAAGGAAACCCTAAATAATTTTCGATCCTTGAGCTTGTGCCTGCCTGGCCTCCCGGCGCCCTCTTTTCCAACATAAGTGTCTTTAAACCTTCTGTCCCGCCATAAACTGCAGCGGCTAAGCCTGCCGGCCCTGCACCGATTATTACTACATCATAAAGCTCTTCAGAAGCTGTTGATATCAATCCAATTTTTTGCGCTAATTCAATTTCGGTTGGACATTTTAACAAACTGCCTTCTTCAAATAATATTATCGGTAATTCCTCAGGCTTAATTTTATGATTCTGAATTATTTCGGCTGCTTCACTGCTCGATTCTATATCCAGCCATTTATAAGGGATTAAATTTCCTGTTAAAAAGTCTTTTATTTTATGTGATAATGGCGACCACTGATAACCAATAATTTTAATTCCTACAAATTCAGGTATGAAATTGTTCTGCCAATCATCAAGTAAATCAGTTATTACGGGATACAGTTTTTCATCCGGCGGGCTCCAGGGCTTAAGCAGGTAATAATCTAATTTCAAATTATTAATAGCTTTTATTGCTGCTTCTATATCCGAATATGCAGTTAATAATACTTTTTTTGCTTCAGGAAAAATTTCCTTTGCTTTTTCCATAAAAACAGTCCCTTCCATTTCAGGCATTCGCTGATCAGAAATAAAAAGAGCAACTGTTTCGTTTTTTAATTTTAATTCCTTTACAGCTTCCAGTGCTTCTATAGCAGATTCGACTGCTAGTATTTTGTACTCTTCACTGAATTTAATTCTAACATCTCTTTTGATAGCTCTTAGAACTTGTAAATCATCATCAATTATTATAATGAATGGGAGCTTCATCTTTTACTTTCTTCAGTTATTGTATGTTGAGATAATGGCAACGTTATCGTAAATTCTGTTTTACCAGGAATAGAATCGACTTTTATCTCTCCATTATGGTGTTTGATTACGTTATTAACAAT
This sequence comes from uncultured Bacteroidota bacterium, assembly GCA_963775245.1. Lineage (GTDB taxonomy): Bacteria > Bacteroidota > Ignavibacteria > Ignavibacteriales > Ignavibacteriaceae > CAVSWT01. The sequence continues at coordinate 292,135 of CAVZID010000012.1, read as the reverse complement.
ATCAAGACCTATACCTGTACCTTCACCTACATTCTTTGTTGTAAAAAAAGGATCAAATATGCGAGACAAAATTTCCTTTGGAATTCCAATTCCATTGTCAGTAATCCGTATTGTTATATTCTTTTTATCGCAAGCAGTTTCAATTTTAATTTCACCATTTTGAGGTACTGCGAAAATAGCATTATCAATAATATTGGTCCACACCTGGTTTAATTCCCCGATATAAACTTCGGCTTCAGTTAAATCACCACAGAATTTTTTTTTAATTGAGATGTTTTTACTACGGATTTTATATCCAAGAAGTATTAGTGTATCTTCAATATCTTTATGAATATCGGTGTAATAAAGATCCCCGGATCTATCCATCTGGACATGAGATTTAATAGCCCCAACCAGCATCGAAATTCGGCCGGATGCATCTTCAAGATCTTTTATTATAAGTTCTGAGCTTAATAAGTTTTCAAGCCAATCTAGTATACATTGAAATGCTTCATTCCCGACCTTTTTATAAATTGTTTCCAAATCTCCCGATGAAAGGCCTGCCTCAATTAATGTTTCTGAAATTTCATTCCGGTTGTTAATTCCTTTTTCATTAAGCCACTCATTTAGCTCATCTTCTTTTTGCATTCTTTGAAGTGAAGTGATTTTAACTTTTGAAGAATGTTCTTTTTTCTCTGCCATTAGGCGGATGTTCTGAATTACTTCCGATGCTATATTGTGTTTCAATAAATTCTCAGTAAGCTCAAAATTAAGATTTAATCTTTTGCTTAATTCATCTGATATTCTATCAATGGCAGAAGCAGGATTATTCAATTCATGTGCAACTCCGGCAGCAAGCTTTCCAAGGGCACTAACTTTTTCCTGCTGCATTTGTGTGGTTGCGAAAACTCGTGCTCTTTCAGTCATGTAACCAATTAAACGCTGTATGAAAGATGAATTAAGCTGTTCTAGTTCTTGAAAATAATTTTTATGAAGCCTTATTATACGTACTTTTCCTACTGCATAAGAATTACCAGGTGAATTTTTAAGTCTTGAATATGGCAATAAACCGGTTACACCTCCGGTGAGTTCATTATTTTCAACAGTATGAAAATGGATAAGCTGTCCGTTAACATCCTTAAAAAAGTTCATTCTTCCTTCAATGAAAAAGATCATTTCATCAATTGGTTCACCGGTTTTAACAATTAAATCTCCATCCTCATGTTCTTCATATTTCGAATGATCTAAAATCCAGTTAAGATGTTCTTCCGGTAAATCCTTCAAAGCAATATTCTTTTTTACTTCGTCGATTGTTATTGAATTCATAATTACAAAATATTTTAATTATATAAAATAAAATGACCCGCACATACTATAAACAACACTTGATTGGAAGAGATGAATTAAAATATCTAGGAGATATTTTTCAGATTGAATATATATTTATTAGTTGAGATTTATGCTTAAAGTTGAAGACTTAATTATGTCTGTGAAAATCAAATTATTTTTCGTTAAATGCAATAATTATTTTGATAATTATATAAATACTAATATCTGAATTTATTTGATTATGATCTTCGTTAGCTTTGTTCAAGGGAATAACTTCATAATTATATACTTAAAAACTCAAACCCAATTCTTTTGAGGAATTGGGTTTGTATTACTAAAATTTATTTGAGAAGGATCATTTTTTTGGTTTGAATAAAATCTCCTGCTTTTAATTGATAGAAATAAACTCCGCTTGGAAATGATAAAGCGCTAAATTCAACTTCATAATTTCCCGGCTGCTTTTTTTCATTAACAAGTGTAGCAACTTCTCTTCCGAGAATATCATAAACTCTGAGTTGTATAAACAGAGTATGGTCTGTCCCTATGGTAGAAGCTGGAATTTCATATTTAATCTTTGTTGTAGGGTTAAAAGGATTCGGATAATTTTGAAATAGCTGATAGGATATCGGTAAGGGTGCCGGAATAATATCTTCAACCGTTACAGGTGTTCCTTTTAATATAAATGCACCCGACTCTCCCTGCACATCAGCATTAGAAGATTTGATTAGAACATCAAAAACACCACGATTATAGTTTTCGTTATTTACAGTGATCGTCCAACTATATTCACTCGATTCCTGGTTAGGGGCCAAATCAGGTAATGTTAGGCTGTCAATTCCATCTATACTTAAAGCTGGGCTGGTTTTTAGAATAAGACGAATATTCTGCGCTGTTTTTCCCCCAGCATTTTTAACCTTTATTTTTATTTCAGCAGTTTCATTTTCTTCGAGGCTGTATTTGTTCTGCGTAAGATTACTTATACTAAGCACTGCGGGAATTTCGATTTTACTATAAACTGTATCAATTATTGAATTGAGCCTAGCAATGAGAATATTATTCTTGATAACTGAGTTATCAAGCTGAGTATAAATCATATCCTTAACGGATTGTGAGGTATCCATTCCCACCGCAATAATATTAAGATAATTCATCAAACGGGCCTCACCTGCGACAGCATATGATGATGTGAGAGAATCATACATCTCATTAAATGAAGCAATTGAATCCATAGCAATTTCAGACACAGCATATACTGGTGATGCTGTGGTCATAATACTGCTTCGGTAATCCTGATCGGCTTGCCATAAATTGGATAGCGCTATAAGACTTGAGTCATATCTTCCTTCCTTAATATGATTTTTTATTTCTCCAAGTTGATTATCATAGTTATTCAATTTAGAAATCAAGTCTTGCTTTTGCTTAACTAAAAGGATAGGATCATTTCCTGCTGAAATTACTTTTTGGACAAACGGATTTTGCGTTTTTCCATCTGGGAAATATATATCATCAATATTATCATAAATATCAGCGGGTGAAGTCAGAAAAAAGTAGGATGAAATTCCGAAAGCGGTTGTTACCCCAGAATAAGCCGATACCTTCATATAAAATGAAATGTCTTCCAGATAATTACTTGCAGCCCCTCCAAGTAATTTTCCAATTAAATCTAGTATGCCTGCTGTTTTCATAAATAAATCAGCCGTTTCACGCATTATTCCTGATACCTGTCGCGCCTTACTCAAATCGTTCGTTGTGTTACTAACAAAATTCAATTTATCTGTAAACGCTTCATAATGTGTTCCGTTAAATGAAAAATTCTTTGAGTAATTTTTAGCTTTTGTGATACTTGGGCCAAGGTAGAGAGTTATATATGCCTCCTGGAAAAAAGCATCTTTCATAGTCCCATAAACCATTTGTTTAACTCTATTCCAACCAGTATTGCTGAATGAAATGCGGGGATATCCGCAATACTCCTCCTTAACAGAATTCCAAACAGTCAAAAGCACTTCTTCAATCCTGTCATCAAGTGGCGCCGCAGCCTGTTTAATTCCATCTGTGACCAAATTCATTATTTCAATTTTAATAACCTCCCTTATCAACGTTTGCATTATTTCCTGCATTATCTCTTGCGCCCCCTCGGTAGTATTTCCAATTGATTTTGCAAGTGCAATGAGAATATCTATCAAGCTGCTGCCCCATTCATCCGAGAAATAAATAAATGAAATCAATTCTGCAACATCATTAATTGCCTCGTTGCCTGTAGCCATTCCCTCAGGAAATAGCTCAGAAACCATCTCTTCTGCCAGATTAAGCCTAACCAGATTATCATTTACATTTTCAGGAAGATCAGTAATCCAGCCGTCTAGCAGCTGCTTTACAGAAGCCTCGCTGTTTTCAAAAGAGAAACTGAAGGGGATACCAAAATTTTCACCCCCAATATGTGTGAGGTCATATATCAGGTTATATTTATGAGTAAAGAGAGATTCTGGAAATGTAACCGAAATGGAATTGAGCCCAGGACCTACAGTAATTTTTTTGTTTAATGTAATATTTTTCTGTGTTACTCCATCTTTAAGGTGAATGCCCTTAATTAAACGAAGTGTATATGAACCTGTATCCACTGTACTAAAGAAACAATTACCCAATCCATCTGTTATTTTGGGATTACCGATTATTTGATTTCCATTTAACAATGTTACTTCAGTAGAAGAAACAGGTTTGTCCGTTACAAGAATGCCATTGTCAGAATCGAAATAGATATTATTAACGAACACATCAATATCACCTTGATCACCACTTAAAATACCTTCACCGTTAAGAAGGATATTGCTGACTTTAGCTGATGGATCATTTGAATGAATTTTGAGAGTATCGGTATATATAATTTTTGTCGAAGGATTAAATTTTATATTAATTGCTAAGGAATCGCCAGGCATTATAAATACCGGAACCTTCTGATTTGTTGAGAAGATTTGTTGTCCAGAAGAGAATTCCAGCTTTTCAATTTTCAGAGGGGCGTCTCCAGTATTCCTCACTGAACAATTTTTTTGAGAATAGCTTTGCACCCAGACTTGACCGAAATTAATACTTGTTTGGGCTAATAAAATATTGGGTAATCCAGGCCAGCTTCTGAAATACATCATTGCTTCATCCACTTGTGAGCCGTAAGGATTACCCTGCATTGCAATGTGAGCATTGTTTTGAGAATCAAATGCAAGCGCAGAATAGAAATCTATGCTGGTTTCGTCATCGTCAATTATAGATTCAATCCAACTATTTCCGTTTTTTCTGAAAATGGACAGTTCATTTAACCCTATCAATATAACGGGGCTCTCATTTTTGTCTAAACTTAATGATGCTGTATAAGCCCAACCGCTACTAATTTCATCGTCTGTGTTTGTTGACCAATCATATTTATGATAATTCATTGTATTGAACAATGTGGGATAAACTAAATGAATATTATCCTTCTCATCTATGTCTGCATCAAAAAATTTTCTGGGCGTGAGAAAAAAGGGTGATACGGGCAGAGGAATATAAGTCCAGTTTGAATACCCTGCATCTCCATAAACTAACGAGATAGTTCCTTCTATGTAAGCAATTACAGGAATGTTATTTTGTCTAAACATAAGTTTAGTGAAGCCAACGCCATTAACACTCCGCACATTTTTAATATACCATTTATCCCCATCCTTATAGGCAAATTTTAGCATCTCATCATTATAATCATAATAAGATATGCAGGGATTTCCATAATTATCAAAAGCTAAGCTGCAATTCACATCCGGCACTCCCACATAATGAGTATCAACAGATTCTATATACCAGCCACCACTAAATTTTGTTGCATATTTTAGTCCAACATAGAGATTATCCATTAAATAACCTCCAGATTGGTAACTAATATGAGGATTATCCTGTTCATCAATTGCGATTGAAGTATATTGACCAACAACACCTTCAGAATCTATTACCTCGACATGCCAGGCAGAACCATCGAAATGAGCGTAGCGCAAATCGCTATAATCATCGTCGTAATAGGAAACATGTGGTAAGTCTTTACTATCAATAGCAATGTCGCAGAACCATCCTTTGCTGTTCCCGGAACTATCTATAGCATCTCTCTGCCAAACTTGTGGATGAATTAGAGGGGAAGTTAGTGCGAATAAAACTAAAAAAAACAAAAAGTTTTTCATACTGACCTCAATTTTTTTGAATTGAAGGGGCAGCAAAATAGTTTTGATTATTCAACCCTAAACAAAAGTAACAATAATTTGATAAAAATCAAGAAAAATTATAAAAAGAAATTTATGTAATGACTCTATAGAAATGTCATAGATACGACTCGATAGAAATGTCAGTAAAAATAGAAGAAATTTATTTAGTCTCCAAAATGTTTTGCTAAATTATATTAAGTAAGATAATTCCAAAGATTTTATTTCATCAAAATCATTTTCCTAGTTTGAATAAAATTTCCTGCTTGTAATTTATAAAAATAAACTCCACTCGTTAAATTTTTTGCATCAAATTCAACTTCATATTCACCAGGCTGTTTTTTCTCATTAACAAGTGTGGCAACTTCTCTTCCGAGAATATCATAAACCTTTAATTGTACGGAACGTAAATTTTCGTTCCCTACATAAGAGGCTGGTATTGTATATTTTATTTTTGTAGCTGGATTAAATGGATTTGGATAGTTCTGTTCAAGCCTAAAAGTTTCAATTTTGAAATTATCATTAACAGAAGTTACAGCGAGAGTATCTGTTTTAAGTATCCAGTTGTTAGGATCAAAACTTAAATCACTTGGCTGCGATGCTAAATTAAATTTAAATTGCTGCTGCTGCCGGTTATTCATTACTGTAAATAGGGTATCCCCGGAAGCTGTTGTAATTTTTATTTGAATCGGCATTGTAAAGAATACCGGATTTGTATTTGTAGTTTGAGAAATATTTAAAGTCACTTGATAATTGCTTGAACTAATCTCATCCAAACTCCAGTTGTAAGTATATTTTGGATAATTCTCTCCATAAATCCATTCTGAAAAGAAATAGTTTAAATCCATACCTGAAACATTTTCTGCCACTCTTTTAAAATCTTCTGTTGTTGCTGAGTTATAAGCTAACTGAGGATCGCTGTCATAGGCCCTAAGTATATGGAAAAAAGTGCTGTCTCCAACAACGCCGCGCAGCATATGAAGAACACATTCTCCTTTTGCATATGTCCGGTTATAATTAAAAATATTACCAGCAGAGCTTATATCCTGGACATAAACAGAGCCTACTGCTTTTTTTGCACTTTTCATTTCGAAAGTAATTTCATTATCGTAGCTTGTCTTACCCCCAATTGCTTCAAAATAAACAGCTTCAGAATAATTGGCAAATCCTTCGTTTAGCCAGATATCCCGCCAGGTTTTGCAAGTAACTTTATCACCAAACCATTGATGTGAAAGTTCATGAGCTATTATGTATTGCTTAAAAGTATTTACTCCCATTGAAGTACAAGTTTGATGTTCCATAGAACCGCCCCAGCCAAATTCAGCATGCCCATATTTTTCTTTGATGAAAGGATACAGCCCATATCTCTCTGAAAAAACTTTTATCATATTTGGAGTTTCATCAAGCTGAGCTTTTATTGAACTTAATTTTCCTGGATAAAGATAATGAGTTATGGGCATTGAATCCGGCACGCCATTATTTGAATAATGGAAATAGTTAACGTACTTTTCATAATTAGTAACAGCTATTGAAATTAAATATTGTGCAATCGGATATGAGTTTTTCCATCTGAAAGTGTGAGTACCATTCCCATTATCTATAGTATTGATCAAAGTTCCATTTGAAACTCCTGTATACAGTTCATTACAAGTTATCCATACATCGGATGAATCAGCTTTATCTCCGGGAGTGTCTTTGCAAGGCCACCATTCGCTTGCTCCATAAGGTTCGCTTAAAGTCCATATCATCGGCTCTCCTTTGGAAGTTCCATCTTGAGTCCCAAATTCAAAGCCGCCGAATCCACTTGAATCTGGAACAGGAACTCCTTCATAATAAACTATTATAGAAAAATCTTCATTTGGTGTATAGGTTTTATCCAGCGTAATTTTGACTTTAGCATGAATGTGTGTGAAAGATAGTTTTGCATTTCCCATCTTGATAGAATCAACAGTTAATGTATTCTGCAAGTCCAAAAAGAAATTATTTACGCTTGAAGACGCCGGCTTAGCATTTACCTGAACTTTTCCAATTAAATAGTTTGGATTGGCAGTAACGGTTAAATCGAGTTTATAATATGTTATGTCAATTGTTGAGTCGCCTGGATATGTTACTTTTGAAATTGCTAATTCTTTTTCAAAACTTTTTTTCTCCATTTCTGCTATTGAATTAAACTCTTGAGCAGAAATTATTATTGTCGATATTAAAAAGATGAATAGTATAAAGAATTGTCTCACTTGAGTCCTCGTAATTAAATGAAGCTTATTTTACTATAAATATTTTTTAAGTTCAATAAATTTTCTTTAGCACTTATAATTATAGTGCGATGCTATAAACCCAATTTCTATGAGAAATTGGGTTTATTGTAATAGTAATTTTTTAACATATAAAGTGACTACCCAAAGTAGGACAAACATTCTTGTCAGTGCACTAAAAATAATTAGTAAATCTATCAAATGAACAGACATGAATACCTTTTTTACTTTCAATTCACTTCCTGTATCCTGCAGATTGGCCTGAAGTTACAGTACCGGCAGACTTTACTTTCTCTATCTTCCAAAGTTGAAAGATTAAATTTTCCTTCATTAATATTTTGCACATATCTTTTTATTGCTTCAATACATGTCTTAATAAGCTCTTCATTCTGTTTCAATTTTTCTTCTTCGGATATTTTTTTTCTTGTTAGATTTATAAAATTTTTACCAAAATCTTTTTCATTAAATTTTAACGAATAAATTTCAGAGCCAGCAGGAACAAAGTCTCTATTGATTTGCGCTTTTATAATTTCTTTCGCCGCATACATGTAAAGCGGTAGCTGAAGTGATATTCCTTCAAACAATTCATCGCTAGAAGGCTTTTTGCCGCTAAGCTTGTAATCAACAACCATAAATTGATTTTGCTCTTTCTTAATATCAATTCTATCTATTTTCCCTCTAACTTTTATATCGTCAATTTTAAAATCTTCTTTTGTAAAAAATTTATTTTGGCTGTCTGATATTTTTCCAAATCCTGTTTCAAAATATTCAGGTATAAATCCTTCTTCACTATTCCTTTCACTTAAAAGAAATTTATATAAAATTGAATTCTTTTTATCTCCATTTAATCCAAGAATTTTTTCTTTTTCATAAAAAGTTAAAGGAGAATTAAAATTTGCCTCAGAAATATTTCTTTCTGCTATTTTAAAAATCAAATCAACCGCATAAGAAAAAGTTTTATCATCTGCATTTTGAAAAATTAATTCCTTCTCATGCAATGTTTTATAAAATTCATATAAAATGTTATGGAGAATTGTTCCCATCTCCAACGCTTCGATTTCTTCAGAAGGCTCTTCCAAAGGCTGCAAAAATAATATTCTATCTGCAAAATACTTATATGGACACTTTGCATAAGTTTCAAGCTGTGAAATTGAATATTCTTTATCTTTAAATTCAGATAATTTTTTCTTCCCTTCACTTCCTAAATCTTTTGAAATATTTCCTGTAAAAACACTTTCTCCGAATGGCTCTGCTTTTCTCAATTCATCAATATGAATTGAAGCTTTTATTTCATCAAAATTAAAACCATCATCATCAATTATTTTTTTAACTTCATCAACTCCGTTTTGACCTATTAATTTTAACAATTCTTCTTTGGAATAAATTTTTGAATTAAAATCAGATTCATTTTTTTCTTGCACATCTATAAGATTTTCAAATTCAGTTAAAATATTTGAAACAGCTAATTCTTGCTTTTCTTCTTTCATGGGATAACTTAAATATAATTTCTTTTTCCACGAACAAAGTGATTGATAGAATTGATAACGCTCTTCGGTTTGATGAGTTAACTCATTCCTTACATACGAACCGGAGAAAAATATTTCTGGAGTGAATCTTGTAGGTAAATCCCCTTCGCACATTCCACCGATAAATAAATAATCAAATTGAAGCCCGCGTATTTCATTCAAGTTTGTGACCTGTACACCATAGCCTGGCTTTTCTTTTATATTGAATCTTGTGGAAGTTATTGCTGTACGGATATTATTCAAAAAGAATTTTAACGGAAATTTTTTATTACTTCCATATTCTATTTCAAAAAGCTCAATCAATTCAGTTATTGTATCAATGCAGACGGTCAATGCTTTTATATTTTCTTCAGAGTTTTCTAATTCATAATTAACAAGCCGTTCAGGCAGCTTTAATGAATAAATTAAATCAATAAAGCTTTGAAGAAACTCGCGGAATGTACTTTTCTTTTCAAACGGCTGAAGTATTTTTTGAATTGTTTGAATATCACTCAAAGCCTTGTTTAAGCTGTTGTAATCAATAGAATATTCCATTTCATCATCAAATTTTTCTTTCTGCTTTTTCAAAGCGTCGCTAATAGAGTTAATCCAATTTTGATAGCCTGAAATAATTTTCAAATTAACGGAAGCATTTAAAAGGTTTGATACACTAACGTTTGAAATTTGTATAAGGTTACCGCTAAGAGCACGGAAAATATTTTTATAATAATAATCGTTCTCGGCAATTTCTAAAAAATTAATTATTGAAATAACAGGCGAAGAATTGCTCAACGAAAATCTATCGGTAAGATTAAAAGGAATTCCATAAGTTGAAAAAATATTTCTAACTATAGGTGAATATTTATTTACTAAATTAAAAGCTACACAAATGTTATGCGGCTCAACTTTCTGATTTAAAATTAAATCTTTAATCTCTTTACCAATTACTTCAATTTCTTTTTCTCTGGTGGAAGCTGAAATTTTTGTAACAGGGTTCTCTTTATATCCAAATTGCGAATCTAAGTTTACTGACTTCAATTTCTTTTTTGATTTAAATAATTCTTCTCGAATAACGTTTTGAAATTTGTTCAAATAACTTTGTGAACGGTCTTCGATTATTTTAAAACCTTTGCTTTCCAATTTGCTATAGCATTTATCGAGATGAGAAAACAAATTCGGATTGAATTTATAATAATCAAAAGAAAGATATAATTTTATTCCATCGATTAAAGAAGAGGAATTAATTATTTCAATCTCAGGCAATGTAAATTCATCAAAGCCATTTATAACAATTAAATTTACTTCCGGATAAATTTTTCTATATCTGCTTTTAAATTCATCTAAGTTTAATAAGTTTAGTTCTGAATAGACATCCCCAATTTCTTTAACATTTAGTTCACGGCATTTCTTCAAATAGACTTCGTAAATTTTTGAGATATCTTCAGCTTTAATTTTTTCAGAACCGGAAAGCCTTTTAAGTTCTTCCCTCAAATTTGCAGGAGTAATTCCATGCCTATTATATTCCGAGATTACATTCTTTATTCGTTCAAGAGTCCCGAAAGGAATTTCTTTTTGATAGCTCGAAAAATAATTCAGCTTGTCCCCAAAGGATGAATTACCACATTCATTTATGCTTTGCTTTATTAAAACAGTTGAAGCAGCTTCACTTAAAACTTTCGCAGAAGATTTTGATTCGCTGAAAAGCAAGTTTGTAGAATATGTTCCAATTGTTTCTAAATTTATTTTACCAGTAGTTTGATTTGGCGAAAGTGAAATTAAATCTTTTTTCAGATATCGGCTTTTTCGATTTGTGGGAACTATCAGTAGAAGCTCGTTTAACTGAGAATTGCCTGACTTTGATTTTATTTTTTCGTCAATAATAAAATCCAAATCGATAAACTTTTCATTACTTTTAGTAAGAATCATTTTTTTTGTTTCTGATTAAAATCCAAAATTAAATCTTTATAGGATGCTTTTATTTGCGTACTAACATCAAGATTCAAAAAGCTTACAACATTATTAAATCTTTTTATAGCGTCTACTTTCCCGGCAATTACCAAAGTTTCTAATTCCAAAAACATACCTAAATTTTTTACTTCATCAAGATGAATTCTTGTATTATCATATAAATATAAAATCCGCTTCTTTTCAACTACAGCATAATTTTCAAATATATCATTAAAAAATTCTTCCGCATTTGGATTTGAAATATTTAAAACTTCATAATTTGAAAACCTATCCTTTGCATTTTCATCTCTTAAATACTTTATTAAAGAACAAGTTCCATTTTCTATTCTCAGCTTTAACAGTTTTTCATTTATTTTGTAATAAACATCTTTCTGATTTAATTCGGCTTTGAATTCACAATCATTTTGTTTGATTCTTTTAAGAACATCATCAAAATTATTTAAAGGTATTTTTATTTCTAGATTTGAAGGCATAATATTTTAAGAATTTTGTTTAACATAAATTTGTAAAATCTCTCTTCCCTTCCTGGGTTTAATAGAGTCAATCATTCTGGATGAAAACTCAAGCTTTAAATGTCGTGAAAAATTTTCATAAAATTTAATAGGATTAACACTAAATGGCGGCCCACCGGTTCTGTTGTCAACAGGAAATAAAACAGCAATAAATTTGCCCGATGGTTTTAGTAATTTTGAAATCAAATCAGCGTATTCAATTCGACGTTCTGGATCAATTGCACAATAAAAAACATAATCATAAATAAAATCAAAACTATTAAAATATTTTTCACTTAATTTAAATACATCTTCAACTAAAAAGTTTATTTTAATATTGCTTTGCTCTGCAAGTCCTTTGGCAAACGTTATTGCATTATTTGAAAAGTCTATAGCTGTAACATCAAAATCTTCTTTAGCTGCTTCTATAGCATCGTAACCTTTACCTGCACCAACTATTAAAATGCTTCCAGGATGTATAAAATCCTTTTTCTTTATAAGTTGGATAAAAATTGGGTTCGCTTTTCCGGTATCCCAGCCAGATAGTCCATTTTCATATTTTTCTTCCCAGAAAGAAGGATTATTTAAGAATGAAGGCATCAATAAAAGATGAAAAAAGTTGTTGAATCTTTGATTTACTTGTTTAATTTTAAATAAAGTAATTAGAGAAATTATTATGAAGACTTTAATAGCCGCAGCAATATTACTAATTCCACTTTTAAATGTAAATGCGCAAGAGATTGGCGAGTTAGCACCTCCCAAGCCGCCCGAAGTTTTCCCGCCTAATGCTTTTGGGATGGACTTAATGTTCAGCGAAGGCGGTTTTGGATTAGGGACTTTCTACCGTCATAGATTAAATCAAAATGTAACTGTGTTTAGTGATTTTTCTATTTCAGAAGCAAAGGACGAACGAGAATTTGAGTATGTTGATTATTACGGGAACACATACACAGTGGGAAAAAAGAACCGCGTATTTCTTTTTCCTATAAATTTTGGCGCACAGTACAGATTATTTAAAGATGAAATTTATGATAATCTTCGTCCATACATCAATGCTGGAATTGGGCCGACGTTTGTAGTAACCACACCTTATGAAAAAGAATATTTTAATTCATTTGGTTATGCTAAAGCTAAAGTTGCGCTTGGTGGTTATTTTGGATTTGGTGCAAACTTTGGTATAGATAAATCAAGCCTGGTTGGATTAAATATCCGCTACTACATTGTACACATGTTTGATAGTGGAGTTGAAAGTCTTGCAGGGAAATTAAGAAACGATATTGGCGGAGTTTATTTGACGATTAATTTGGGGATTATGTATTAGCCTTTTACTAATTATTTCTTTACGACATTTTATTGCCCGTAAATAAATAAAGCCCACTCCGGATATATTCAGAGTGGGTTTTTTATTTTTATTACATTAACCTTTTTAAACTTTATTTCACAAGCATTAATTTTTTAGTAGCAACAAAGTCATTAACCTTCAACTGATACAAGTAAACACCGCTTGCAAGATTACCTGCATTAAAGTTTACATTATATCTTCCAGTACTTTTATTTTCGTTTACGAGTGATGCAACTTCCCTTCCCAGCACATCATAAATTTTTAATGTTACAAATCCGTCTTTAGGAATTTGATAATTTATGGTCGTAGTTGGGTTGAAGGGGTTTGGGTAGTTTTGAGCTAAAGTATAAATGGTGACAAGTTCATTTCCTTGAAGAGTAATTTCATTAACCTCACCACTAGATTTCCCTAATGAAGCTCCGTCCGATGAATATCTTTCTACATAATATATTTCGGGCTGGCTTAAGTTTGTATTTACTGTTAACACTGCCTTTACAGTTTTCACTTGCAAACTATTTGTATTAAGCTTGAGTGATGTCAATTGATTGCTTGATAAATTCTTTGAACTGATTTTTTCACCGTTTAATTTTCCAAGCACTGAACCGGTGTTATTATCAATAAGTTCTATTTTATAATCAACAAAGCCATCTTTTCCAAGCAATGAAACTGCTTCTGCACTATCTATCAATCCTACCAAAGTACTTAAAGTTAGGTTTGAATTATCTTTTACTGTAAAAGGCTCTGAGATGAGAGTATAACTTCCATCATTGCTTTTTTTATTATCTACGGAGTCCAGCATTTTTATTTTAGAATTATCTAAAACAATATCCCCTATATTGCAAGCTATTTGTACATTTCCTTTTACAAACACAATTCCTTTTCCATTGCTGATTGAGTTTGCATCGATTTTAGAAAAGGAGCCAAGATTATTTGAAGTTCCAAAATAATAAGGGCTTGTAAATGGGTAAAATGATGATGCATACATGCTGCTTTTACTGGTGCCATTACTTAGCTGTATGTCTTTTCCAGACGTGTTTAATGTTTTTGTGCTATATGGATTACTGACGTCAACAAAACTATTCGACCATGCACTACCGCCGTAATTAGTGCTCCATCCAGCACAAACAGAATTGTTATCTGCAAGATTTAATGAGGTTGACCTAACATTATAACCGAAAGAATAAAAAGTTCCGTTTGAAGGATTTCGATAAATTGTATTGATTGTACTTCCATTACCGGAATAGTCTCCCAGCCAACATACTCTTGCACTGCCATCGGGCATACTTATTATTGATGGACTATAATTTGCGAAATACCCATCCCCGGAAGAGATACAGGTTACCGCAGTTTTTGTTACTGTCCATGTTGAAGAAATGTTTGCCCTACAGTAGTAAACATATTTTGTCCAGCTATCCTGTTCATAAGCTATTTGAAATCCATTCGCATAATCGGATTTGTTAGAATAAACTGAAGCATTAACAGAACTAGCGTCTGTACCATAAATGCTGCCGGAGCCGTACACTACTATATAATAATTATTAAGTGAACCATACTTATAATTAATGCCATAAGGTATAGTTAAAGGAATATTGTTCTTTCTTTCCCAGGTAACCAAGAATTTAGAATTGTACCCCCAGGAAATATTAGGGTTAGCCGCTGTTGAATAAGCATCTGCAGGCTCAGTAAAAATAGTAGTACTTGCACCCGGTATATAGGTTCCATTGTAAGCATAAAATGTTTTAAGTTGAATTGTATAGTAGCTTCCACTTTGCTGCTGAAAAGCAATGGCAACGACGTTCCCGTAATAATCGATTGAGGGCAATTTACCGGCACCGTTATCTAATTGATGTCCACTATTCATAATACTCCATGAAGAGCCGCTATTGTTACTTATTTCGTACCAAACATGACCCATGCTCTCATAGACTTTGTGGAGTGTTCCATCAGGTGTACGGACAAATTTACGCTGGCTGCTATTGGAAAAGGCATTTGCAGTGTTTGAAAGCTGTGTCCCTTTGTAATTTGCTTGTACTGTTGCATTACTATTCTTAAAAACAACAGCCGTTTGATTTGAGTTTGCATTTTGAAAAGTAGCTCCGTTGGATGGATTTGCACTCCAATTTAAAAAGTAAAAATCTCTATTGCCGCCAAGTGAGCCGATATTTATGTTTTGTGTGGTTGGTACACTGACAGAGTAGTATGGTTTGTTTGGATTATTGGGATCAGGTGTTTGATTCAGAAAAGCACCTCCATAATAAGCGTAATTGCCTACTCCTGGAGTAAACGGAGAACTAAAAGTCTGAAATTCATTCAGCTGCCCGCCACCAATTTTATACCAAGGATCTCTAAGGTCTAAGTTACCAGCCGAAAGACTTGTTCCTTCTAAGCTATTTTTAACCGTTATCTTATCAAGATTTGAAAAGTATGCTTTTTGATTACCGTTATTTTGCCATCCTTTGAAAGTATGTTTTACCTTGTACTCGCTTAGTTCCTTATTCCAATTATTCTGTTGGTAATTAATTCCACCCCCAGAAAAATTAAGTCTGTATCTATCTAATGTTTCAATTGTATTATCTCTGTTTGTGGATACTGAAACTGCGCCGCCTGAAGATACCTGAGTTTGTGTTCCTGAATTAGCAATTACTTTTAATAATCCGCCTGCATTATTTTCTTGAATATTATCAATAACATTTTTAAAAGTTACAACATTGTAGGAATCCTCGAGCAAACCAATTTCAACAGAAACAGGGTCAACGAGATCGTCCGGGAATTCATCATGATAATGAAATCCCAAACTATTGAGAGTTACATCAAACTTGCTTGTGCCATTTACGATATCAAGCGCACTAACGCAAGGTATATAGGTTGGATTTTTCTTTCTTACAAGGTTCCAATGGACGTTATACACATACCATTTTGAGCCCGAAGCTCTGGTACCACTTAATGGTAAATATGATCCAGGAGCTAAACACTCACTGTCTTCCCAAAGATAAAAGTGTTTATTTGCCACTAAGTCTTTTTCGACTTCGAGCCATTCTCCTAAATTCGGGTTGGTTATATTTGGCGCAAATGAAACTCCAATGTTAATGCAATTATGAGGATATCCATTACCATTCAGATTGTTAAGTACATTATAGAATATTTTGTGCATAGAATTATTGCCGGGACTACTTGGATCATAGGGGTCGTAACGCAGCATTTGTTTTGCGGCAACACTATTTAATTCAGGGTGGGGGTCGCCCCCATCATTCTCTTTTATATAATCCAGAAAATCACGAGGGATTATGGCATCCTGCTGTGGAGAATCTATTGATAGAAAATGAGAAACGTATAATGGAATCCCCTGAGCTTCTGCTTCCGCAAGAGCATATCTTCCTATAGGTCCGCCCATACTTAAACCAGCAAGAATTATCTTTTCAGATCCTTGAGTAATAGATTCAATGTATCTTGCAAAGCCTTGAATAATGTGGGCATTAGCCACTATATCAGCGCCTCCCTCTTTAAAATTAAAAATCAAAACGTCGGCATCTAAACTGCGTATTCTGTTTAGCCAATTAGCAGCTTTGCCATAATAATAATCGGGCCATGTTAAATTTTTAGCATCGAATCCTTCGATTATTATAACAGGCCTATCTATTTCCGGAGTAGTCCCTATCCATCCGCTTACCCAATTACCTAAACCATCATAATAGACTTTATCTCGTGGAGGAATAACAAATACAATATGATTAATAACATGTGTTGTTCCGCCTAAATCCCAATATCTTATATCCATTGTATGGCTGCCAAGAGTGCTCCATGGTGGTATAAATTCCCCAGTTGTATATCCAAAACCACCTACTAATGTATTCCAGCTTCCATTATCATATCTTACTTCAATTTTGGCAAAACCCTCTATACTATGATATTCCAGTTTACTTTGTCCTAGGTAAAAACCGAATTCAGGGGGAAAATCTAACTCTAGTACTATAGTAAGTTTATCGCTTAAATTTGTACCTTCCTGCCAGGTTCCACCAGTTGCATTTTCAGCACCAGAAGTAGAACTTTTAGATAATTTATTATTATTTTCTATAGTGTACCTAAGATTTCCCCAATTATTTTGAGCTAATATACAATTGGAAGCAAAAAGAAAAACAACTAGCATTTGTATTGTGAGTTTCATAAACATTTCTCCTTTTTCATTAGTGTTTAATTTGTAATTCTGTACCCTATTGCAATTATTGCATTTCCAGTACTAAAATTTTCGCCTACGGCAATAACTAAATTACCTTTTACAGCCACGCCTCTCCATGTTCCATCTCCCTCTATTTCAAGATAGTCTTTCCAGCTCGCACCATTCCAATGCCTAATAGATTGAAGATACCCTGCCACAAAAATGTCATTCCCTGCTGTACCCCTTATGATGTTTGTTTCGGGCGGATACTTAGTTTGATTCGCATAATCCCACCAAATATTTTCTTTAGCATATCCGGTTGTATTTTTTGGTGTGGCATAAACTCTTCCTATTGCACCAAGATAAACTGTATCTGCTTTATCTGTCCATAAGCTTTTAAATACGTGTGTGATTTGATTAATTGGATGAGGTATATTAGGACTGGATATTTCAAGAACTTTTTCAAAACCACTGCTTGTGCTTCTCAAAAACAC
The DNA here is from genome assembly GCA_963775245.1 of uncultured Bacteroidota bacterium. Lineage (GTDB taxonomy): Bacteria > Bacteroidota > Ignavibacteria > Ignavibacteriales > Ignavibacteriaceae > CAVSWT01. Next base: position 274,411 of record CAVZID010000012.1, on the reverse strand, counting down.
TGTCCCATAAGAATCTTCAAAGCCGGCAGCCCAGACTACACTTCCATCTGGACTTCCCCAGACGTCTCTTAAATTTACATCAGTTCCACTTTCTAATTTTGTCCAAACCCCATTTTGATAATGGGCTATACCTCCATTATTCCCAACCGCATATAAATTGTTGCTTGTTGTTCCCCAAAGTTTATTTACTGAAACAGGAATGCATTCCGTCTTTAATTGATTTTTCCCATTATAATGAGTTACCTGCGAGCCGGATGAAATCAAAATATCATTTTTACCAAAGACTATAATTGACTTTGTGGGATAAGAGCCTGTATAAGATTGTCCACAGAAGGTAAAAAATTGGAGTCTTGATAAAACCCAGGCGCTTCCATTCCAGTGTACGAGATTATATATATTTGGGTCCGGGTACCCCAATGAATCAACCATATAAACCTCGCCCACAGCATATATGCTTGAATCATTTTCGATAGCGCAATCGTAAAGAGTACTGCTGTTAACTCCGCCACCGAGATCATCCATAATCCAATTTATTAAATGGCTTGTAGTGTCTTGTTGCACTACCGGTGGGACTACCGGCATATCTTTCATGCAATTTACTGCTAACAAAAACATTATAAATATTATTAAGCTAATTATCATCTTTACCATTCTCATTTTATGTTTCCTAATTATTTACCATTCCCAAGAGTTACATTTATATTCATGCCTGCATAATTATTAACAAAATTCAAATTGCCATATAATCCAACTCCTATCCCAACTTCATTAGCAAGCCTGAATAATAATTGTATATCACTTTCCAAACCAAATGTTCTAAATTTATAATAAGGCCCGTAGGGTGTTCTTTCTTCACCATATATATACGAAGGCCCCAAAAACAGGCAGGCAATAAACCGCTCCGATAGCAGTCTTTTGCCAATCGAAAGATCTATTGTATTATATAGAAACCCATCTTCTCCAACGCCTATATTTCGGTTGAAAGAGAATCCCCCTTTTGTAAGGTAGCCAACTTTAAAAAAAGTACCACCAGTTAAAAAACTAAAGCTGGGTGAAAAACTATAATTAATATTAAGACTAATATCTTGCTCTGGCCAGAATCCCCCTCCTATTGTAATCCAGTATTTGTATGATGCTTCTTCTTTTTGCGCTTCGGTAACAACACTGGTTGAAAGCATTAATACAGCTAAAAGTATCGTTTTCATTCTCTCCTCAATAAGACTTTTGCATTTAATAAAATAACTTATTTAACAATTTCCTCTTATCTTCTGTATTTAATTTTTCTATCTGGTATTTTTCATCTCTGCCAGCAGCCAAACCAACGACACCCCCTAAGACGCCACCTATTATGGCGCCAAAAACTATAGATAAACCTTTACCCATAGCAGAAAATCCTATATCATAAAATCCTTCTGACTTGGAAGAGCTTGCGGCTCCAATTAAACCGCCGGTAATGGCACCAAACAAAAATCCCAATCCGAAATTAGATTCTTTTTTCTTTATTAAATATTTAATTGAATCCTGATGAAGAATAAATAAAGATTCATTTGACTTTATATACAAAGAATCTGCTTCATATTTATCTACAGTTACGTTTACAAATGGTTGGTTTGAAGTAGAATAAATTTCCCAAAGCGGAGGTTGTGCAAATATTTTAGTTTGTAAAAAACCAAAGTATATTGAAATGAAGGAAAAAATGATAATATTGAATTTCATATTGAAAAGATCTCCACTGTTATTTTTACACCTGAAAACTTATGTGCGCGTGAAAAGAAAGTTGTCAAAAAAATGTCATAAAAAAGTAAATGTTTTTTTTCAAGTTTAATCTAGAGGATTGAAATTGTCTTTTTTAATCTATTTTTTATACGAATAGAAGATGATGATAATAGTAAAATTAATATTCCTATTAACTTATAAATTTATATCCTGCTTTATGGATGGTAATAATATGTACAGGCTTGGAAGGATTGTCTTCAATTATTTTCCTTAATGATAAAATATAATTATCTATTGTTCTTGTAGTTGGAAAGTTATTGAACCCAAATACTTTATCTAGTAGATCATTTCTTGAAATAACCTCTCCTCTATGCTCTATAAAATATTTCAATATTTTAAGTTCAGTTGAAGTAATTTCCAGGTTTTTTCTACTTTTAATTATTTCATGATTTTTGAAGTTTATGTAAATATTTCCAAAGGAGTACTCGTTTAACTCCGTATTCAAATTATCAGAAACTCTCCTTAGCAAAGCTCTTACCCTTGCCAGCAGTTCTCTTATACTAAAGGGCTTAGTTATATAATCATCAGCCCCAATCTCCAATCCAAGTACTTTATCGGCTTCTTCTTTTTTGCTTGTTAGAATAATTATTGGAGTTTTAATACCTATACTTCTAAGTTCTCTGCAGATATCAAAACCATTTTTTAGTGGGAGCATTAAATCAAGAATTATCAGATCATGCTGATTCTCTTTTGCGGCCGCAAAGCCTTTTTCACCATCATCAGCTGAGGTTACATTATAATGTTCTGCATTGAGGCATTCCTCAAGCCCCATTCTTATTGAGGGATCATCCTCAATTATTAATATTTTTTTCATTTAAAAACCCGATATAGATGTAAGTTTTTTGCAATAAGGAAAAAAGAGTGTAAAACAAGAACCTTTATCTTCCTCGCTTTTAATTTCAATTCGACCGTTATGTGAATCCATAATATGTTTTACAATGCTCAAGCCTATTCCGGTACCATCTATTTTTTTCTTTTCAAAATTGTTTAATCTAATAAACGGTTCAAATATATTTTTAATATCATCTTCCGGAATTCCAATTCCCTCATCCTGAATATTTACACATACAAATTCATTTTCTAGAAAAGTTTTGATGGAAATTGATTTATTATTACCGGAGTATTTAATTGCATTTGAAATCAGGTTAATCAAAGCTTCTTTTACCGCATCTTTATCGGCGTAAATCCAACATCCAGCCTCACTGTAAGAAACTTTAACTTCAAATTTGTACATAGTCAGGTGGTATTCCATAATATCGAGTGTTTCCATAAGTATATCATCGAGATCAATTTTCTCAAATCTGTAATCCATTTTCCCTTTTTCAATTTTACTGTAGTCAAGAATGTTATCAATTAACCTTGTAAGCCGATCACCTTCTTTTTCTATAATTCTCAAGAATTTATTTTTTCTCTCAACAGACATTTCTTTTTCTTGAAGAAGCTGTACAAACATTTTTATTGATGTGAGAGGTGTTTTAAGTTCATGTGAGACAGCAGAAATAAATAATGATTTCATCTCATTCAAGTCTCTTAATCCTTCAGATTCTGCCTGCTTCAATATAAGTTCTTTCTGAAGATTTATTCTTTCAACTGCAAGTGCAGATTGAAGAGCAACGTCATTAAGAAAATCAGCATCGTCATGGTTAAATCTCATTGCAGATTTCTTTTTTCCAAGTGCTATAAAGCCTTTCCCGGATAATGACACTGTTATGGGGATTATTAGCTTGAAGTTAAAATTATTTTCAATGATAGGAATAAAATTTACATCTGATTCAATATAATCCTTTTCAGCCAATATGGTTTTCGGAGAAGATAGTTTTGACAAAATATGCTGTTCTATTTTATAAGCATCTTTTTTTCTAGTAAAAAATGGATCTACTTCTGAATCCGGCAGATAAATTAAAATGTCTGAAGGTTGTAGAATCTCATCAATTTTTCCCCTTATTTTATCTACAAGTATTTCAATTGTATAAGATTTATTTATCTCATCGAAAAGAAGCTTATGTGCGGCTTTAAAGTTATAATTTATTTTGAAAAACTTTTTATCTACAAAATTTTGCACTCTATTTTTTAAGGGTTGAAAAAGAAGCCCGATTAATAAAGCAGCAGTCGTTGAAACATAAATTGATGCAGAGACAGCTAAGGCTCCAACAAGTATGTAAAAGCCTCCTACAATTACCATATAAATAATAATAGCAAGCGCAATTACAATGCCGTAAACAGTGCTGCGATTGAAAATAACATCAATGTCAAGTAGACGATAACGATAAATGGAGATTCCAAAAGTTAGAGGAATTGCAAACATAAATACAATTATAAATTCTTCCGGCAGCATTTCTTGTATTGTAAATATCTGGGGAAGAACCCAAAGAAAAATGTATCCTCCCGGCCCTATAAGAAACCCGAGAATCAGCCATTTTATTTTTTTCTTCTCTGCTAATGATTCAGAATTTAAATAGGATTTTATAAACAGGTAAATTCCCCAGATTGTCAGCACAACTATATAAATATGAAATAAATTTGTTGCTGAAATATAATCGCCAAATGATTCAGGCGTCTGATCATTTATTATTTTTATAAAAGAATAGTTCAACAGAAAAAATAAACAGCCTGCTATTATGTAGAGCAAATATAGATTCTTTTTGTTCTTTTTTTCTCTATCCTCCGGGAAGACAAAAATAAAGTGTATAAATAAAGCCGGGGCTAGAGCACATGTAAGATGGTACAATATTCTTACAATGATTCCAGCTCCATAGGGGGCAAAAATATAATTTCCCCAGGTAGTCATCATTAATGCCGCAGTAGTAATATTCACTGCATGATAATATTTTGCCTGCTTCCTTTCCTGAGCATTTAATAATATAAAAATTGCGACAGCAAAAAATAGTGTACAAACTAATAATACAACTATGATATATAAATTCGAATAGAAATGAGTAAGCTCAATTCTCGTATATGAAATTATTCCATCTTTAGAAAAACTCAATTTAACTTTATCGCCAATATTTTTTCCATCAAGATAAATTTCTAACTCTTCACTTGAATTGAAATTATATCCATCTATCGAAATAATTTTTTTACCAGTTAAGTTCTTGTAAAAATCAACCGACGTATTTTTAGCTATAATTTCTGAATTCGAAAAGGACAAATCGATAGGTAGGCCAGCTTTTAAATAGATTTGATAAATGCCAATAAGACAGAAAAGATAAATAAACGCATCCAGAATCAGCATACCGTAATGTTGCTGAAATTTTTTTTTCACTAATTAAAACCTTTAATTTCTGCAAAAATTTAAGCAAATGAAGTTATAAGTTCAAGATATTCAGAATCAATTAAAAATCTCACCATTCTCAAAAAAGCATTTAAGATCAGCTAGGGTTAAAAATAAAAAAGAAATTGCAAGTGCCAAAGGCATAGATACCCAAAAACCTATAAGCAGAATATGTTTTCTCATTTGAAATGAATCTCCCAATTTATATTTCTTAATTGCTTTTTAATCTAAACAATTCTTGAACAAGAAAAATCAGTATGATTACTTATTTTTTGATGGCTTAAGAAAATCGGTTTTTGATAAAAAGCAATTTAATAGATATAAAAGCTTGGATCTGGAGTGGGGGCAGCAGTAAAAAAAATTTTTAACATTTTCTCACCTATTTTATAGCAGTGAATTTTGAAAAGAACATTTCCAACTTGCAGAAAAGAAAAATTAGAGTCAACGAAAGTTTTTGTTTAGTAAAAAAGCTTTTCAAAGTAGTACAATAAAAAACCCGGCTTCTTAATGAAACCGGGTTTTTGAAAAGACTATTAGTTTGTCATCCCTGCGGCGATGCCGGCGTTTCCGTTTAATATTCTTATGCCATTTTGTTATTTACTTCAGCCATTATTATAACCAACTGTCTGTTATTGGACTTACTTATTAAATTACTGCAATCACTTATTCATTTACTATCATTACTTTTTTAATTACTGTAATTATTTATTCAATTACTATATTAACATAATTAATTACTGAATAACATTATTTATTTACCGTAATATCATCTTTTAATTACATAAAAAATTTATTGAATTACTGAATTTATAGATCCAATTGCTAAATTCAATTATTTAATAACTCATATTACGCAGCGTTGAAAGATGTCGTCTTTGATAATAAATTTATCTGGCTGCCATAAATCAATTTATTTTAAAGTTAACATTAGCAAATATTAGTAATGAAATGATTCTTGAATCCCGGATAAATTGTGAATCAATTCAAATAAGATTAGAGTTCATTCATCATTTTGCAGTGTCTTCCAAATCAAATCCAGCAGTTCCTCAATTCCAAAATTTGCCGCAGAAGAAATTATTTGAACCGGCACACCTGTTAATTTTATTTTTTTCTTTGATATCTTTTTCAATTCATCATCATGAATTAAATCTGATTTTGTAAGTGCTATTAATTTTTGTTTTGCTGCAAGCTTTGAACTGTAGGTTTTTAATTCGTTAAACAATATTTCAAAATCTTTTTTATAATCCTTTGAAGTTATATCAATCATGAAAACTAAAATTTTTGTGCGTTCAATGTGACGCAAAAATTTAATCCCTAATCCTTTCCCTTCATGAGCACCTTCAATTATTCCTGGAATATCAGCAACAGTAAAGCTTTGATAATTTTTATATTTAACGATCCCTAGATTTGGTTCAAGTGTTGTAAAAGGATAATCAGCAATTTTAGGCCGTGCAGCAGAGACAGTTGAAATGAAAGTTGATTTACCGGCATTGGGAAATCCAACTAATCCAACATCTGCAATTAATTTTAATTCTAGAATAACTTTTTTTTCTTGTCCGGGTTTCCCTTCTTCAGCGTAACGAGGAGTTTGATTGGTTGGGGTAGCAAAATTACTGTTTCCTTTCCCTCCTCTGCCGCCTTTAACTGCAACAACCCGTTTGCTTTCTTCGTCAAGGTCAAAAAGAATTTTTTTGGTTTCTGAATCCTTAATTAAAGTTCCAACAGGAACCTTAATTATAATATCATCTCCGCCCTTTCCGTCTTTCCTCGAACTCGCTCCCATTTCACCGCTTTTAGCTTTGAAATGTTTTTTATATCTAAAATCTAAAAGTGTATTTAAATTATGATGAGCTTCGAATATGATGTCTCCGCCTTTGCCACCGTTCCCTCCTGACGGCCCGCCTTTCGGCACATATTTTTCTCTTCGGAATGTAACCGCACCATCGCCGCCTCGTCCGGCTTTTATTTCAATCTCAGCATAGTCAATAAACATGTTTAAGCCTGGTCAAAAAAATTGGAAACAGCATTGGTAAGCAGTACAGCTTCCTTAGAATAAGGATTCACACGGTAAGTAAGAAAAAGCCCTTTTAAAATTTCCGTTGATTGCTCATAATCATTGCACTCAGAAATTTTTTCCATTGTGTTTGCAAAGTCTTCCCTATCTTCATTAAATATCCCGGAAACAATTTTTTCAATTTCCCTTTCACTTAAAAAGCTGAACAGGTCTTTATCTTTATTGTTATTCTCTTCCTCTTCAGTATCTTCAGAATCATTACTATCATTCTCATCAATGTCTATCTTTTGTTCCTCATTTTCGAACTCTTCTACCTGTCCATAAAGATCTGTTCTTTCCTTCTCTTCAACCTTTTTATTAGCTTCTTCCAATTCGTCAAAATCATCATTTTCCAATTCTTTGGGTTCTTCAATTTCGCTGTTCGCTTCTAAAGAATTATCGTGTTCGTCTTCCGGGAATTCTTCTTCCGTTAAATTTTCTCCATCGGTAAGGTTTTCGGTTTCTTCTTCTTGATTTGATTCTGAATTATCTTCTTCTTCAAAATCATACAAGGTATCTAACTTTTCTTTTTCTGAAATATCAAATTTAACTTCATCTTCATCAGATTCAACTTTCATTTCTTCAACACTTTTTTCTTCTTCAAAAGATTTTAATTCTTCATCAAATTTTGAAAGAATATCTTCTGCGCTTTCTTCAAGGTTAAATTCCTGAAGCCCCTTATTTATTTCTTTTTCAATCTCTTCATCAATTATTAAATCATCATCATCAATTTTAAAATCATCTTCAGTGTCAAGAATTAATTCTTCTTCTTCTTTTTGTTCTTCTTCGTTAACTTTTTCTGTATTTGATTTTTCTTCTTCTTGAAGCTCTTCCTCTTTAGCTGCTTCTCCTTCATCATTTTCTTCTATTTCATCATCACTTGATTCTTCTTTGATTTCAACAGCCTCTTCATTTTCAACAGAATCAATGTTTTCTTTTTCAAGATCACTATCCAGTTCAGGTTCATGATTAAGTTCAAGTTCATTATAAGGTTCAAGATTTGATTCTTTTTCCAGGATAGTTTCGTCTTTTAGTTCTGTTTCCACATCGTTTACTATTTCAGGTTCAGGTGTAAGTTCAGGTACAAATTTAGTTTCATGTTCAATGCTTTGCTCTTTATCCTTAACAGTTTCATTTTCCATTTCTTCCTCATACACATCTTCAGGAATCTCTTCTTCAGTTGCTTCAGGTTGAAAATCGATAGAGCTAGATGAATAAAGAACTGCCTGAATGTCATCGATATCATATTTTTGTTTTGAATCTGCCGGGAAAGATTTACGAAGCTTTAACAATTGGTCGATTAAGTTTTTTTCTTTTAGATAAAGTTCAAAAGTACTGACAGAAATTTTGGTTTTATTTATGCTGCCAATGTTATGAAACTCACCTATTGAAAAAAGTACATTATCAATTATGTCATCCGGTTGAGAAGTTAAGACAGCTTTGTCTATTTTATTTAAGATTACTTCAAACTCAACCTGGCTTAATGAATATATTTTTTTCTTTGAAAGGTATTGCCCAAAAATATTTTTTATATAATCATAATAGTACAAGTAATTAAGTATCATCTTAATTTCTTCTACAGGCTTTACCTCGCTGCCTTCATAAACAAGTTTTATGAGCGACCATTTTGGGCGGACAGTGAAATTAATATTGAATGAAACCGCCTGAATTAAAAGCTTCTTTATATCTTCGTATGATACTTTTTTATTTTTCTTTATTTCGTTTCCAATCAAGTTAAAATACTTTGAAATTTCAGCGCCGGTGTAATCAAATACGGATTTCTGCAGCAGTTTGTTTCGGTCTTGATAAATCAAGTAATCAAGTTCCGAATTTATATACTGCAAAATTGCGGGATGAATATCCGAGTTAAACAGCTTTTCAAATGTAAAAAAAGAGCCAAGCTTCTTTATTTTATTAAGACTAAAATCGGAAATAAATTTTATTTCTTTTTCAAACATATCGACACTCAATTTTATATAAGGATAGAATCACAAGCGGAAAAATAAGCAATTACTTTAACAAAGTTAAAATTATGACTGCTTTAATTAAATACCAGTTAAATTACTCACATTTTGACGATTAGTTTTTGTGCATTTGGTTTGGTGAATTTCAAATTTTCAAATGCTGTTAAGCTATCAATGAAATTTATAGAAATTGGCCCATGTATATAATGGCCTGAGACATACAATAGATTTTTATTTGTTTCACTTGAAGAATAAACCATGCTTGAATTTATTTTGTATTGTTCACTTTCTTGGGTCGAAAGATTGCCGCCTTTAAAAATCAAATCGCCAAAGAAGATTATTAATAAAACTACAGAAATGAAGAATAAAAAAGTTTTCATAGCACCCTCGCTTGAAAATAATGAAGCCTTCACAAATATATAAAAATGCTAATACTTTTATAAGATTTTTTGATTTTATTTTCAAGAGAGAAATGAAAACGCTAGAACACAGATTAAACGGATGCAACGGATTATCACTAATTTAATCTGTTAAGATCAGCCTAATCCGTGTAATCCGTGGTCTATATTTATTAAAGAATTTTACTTCCCGCTTTTAATCCCTGCCCTAATATATTCTCTTCTTAATTGTGCAATAACGTCCATGGAAATTCCTTTGGGGCATTCAGCTGAGCAGGCTTCTGTGTTTGTGCAGGCCCCAAAACCTTCAACTTCCATTTGATTCAGCATTGCCATAACTCTTTTTTCTCTTTCAGGTTTGCCTTGTGGTAATCTTGCAAAGTGGGCAACTTTTGCACTTACAAACAACATAGCAGAAGCATTTTTACAAGCCGCAACACATGCACCGCATCCAATGCATTGTGCAGCATCAAAAGCAGATTCCTGATCGTCTTTGGTTATTGGGATTGCATTTGCATCCGGAGCGCCGCCGGTATTAACAGCAATAAATCCGCCGGCAGCAATTATTCTATCAAATGCAGAACGGTCAACAACCAAATCTTTTATTACCGGAAAACCTTTTGCTCTGAAAGGTTCGATAACAATAGTTTCACCGTCAGAAAATTTTCGCATGTGAAGCTGGCAGGTTGCTACACCTCTTTGAGGGCCATGCGGCCTTCCATTAATAAACAAGCTGCAGCTTCCGCAGATTCCTTCCCGGCAATCATGATCGAAAGCTATCGGCTCTTCACCTTTTTTAATCAACTCTTCATTAACCACGTCCATCATTTCCAAAAAAGACATTTCCTTTGAAATATCTTTTGCTTCGTAATCAACAAATTTTCCTTTGTCATCTTTGTTTTTTTGACGCCAGACTTTTAGGTGTAAATTCATGTTTGTGCTCATTACTTGTAACTCCTTTGAGTAAGATGAACGTTTTCAAATGTTAATTCTTCTTTATGCATTTCAGGTTTTGCATCATCACCTTTATATTCCCAAGCGGCAGCGAAAGCAAAATTCTCATCATCACGTTTAGCTTCATTTTCTTCTGTTTGACTTTCGATCCTGAAATGCCCGCCGCAAGATTCTCTTCTTTGAAGAGCATCAGTTGCCATTAACTCTCCCAACTCTAAAAAGTCGGCAACTCTTCCTGCTTTTTCTAGTGACTGATTTAATTCTTCGTTTTTTCCGGCAACTTTAACATCCTGCCAAAACTCACCTCTAATTCTTCTAATCTCTTCAATTGCTTTATTCAATCCTTGTTCGTTACGAGCCATGCCGACATAATCCCACATAGTTAAACCAAGCTCTCTATGAAATTCATCAACTGTTTTCTTTCCATTTACTGAAAGAAGCTTATTGATTTTACTTGTTATTTCTCCTTCAACTTTTTTGAACTCAGGATGATCTTCTTTTAATCCGTCAATTTTATGATTAGCAAGATATCCTCCGATTGTATAAGGAATAACAAAATAACCATCCGCAAGACCTTGCATTAAAGCACTTGCTCCAAGCCTGTTTGCGCCATGGTCGGAGAAGTTACATTCGCCTAAAGCAAACAAACCGGGGACAGTAGTCATCAAATTATAATCAACCCAAAGCCCGCCCATTGTGTAATGAACAGCTGGATAAATTCTCATTGGAACTTTATAAGGATCTTCATCGGTAATAAGTTTGTACATGTCAAACAAGTTTCCATACTTATCACGAATTGCATTTTCGCCAAGCCTATTAATTGCGTCGGCAAAATCAAGATAAACTGCAACGCCTGTTGAACCAACTCCTTTACCTTCATCAACCATTTCTTTTGCATTTCTTGAAGCAACATCTCTAGGAACTAAATTACCGAATGAAGGATATTTTCTCTCCAGGAAATAATCTCTTTCTGCTTCGGGAATTTCATTCGGTTTTCTTTTATCATCTTTATTTTTTGGAACCCAAACTCTTCCGTCATTCCTTAAGCTTTCACTCATTAGAGTTAACTTTGATTGATAATGCCCTGTTACAGGAATGCAGGTAGGATGAATTTGAGTGAAGCACGGATTAGCAAACAAAGCACCGCGTTTATATGCACGCCATGCAGCAGTCACATTTGAACCTTTTGCATTTGTAGAAAGATAATAAACATTTCCATATCCGCCGGTTGCAAGAACAACAGCATCAGCAGCATGTGATTCTAATGCACCGGTAATCATATTACGAGTAACAATTCCGCGGGCTTTTCCATCAATCACAACTAAGTCAAGCATTTCTCTACGCGGGAACATTTCAATTTTTTTCAATCCAACTTGTCTCATCAATGCACTATAAGCACCAAGTAGAAGCTGCTGGCCCGTTTGCCCTCTTGCATAAAAAGTTCTTGAAACCTGCGCACCGCCAAATGAGCGGTTATCTAAAAGTCCGCCGTATTCTCTTGCAAAAGGAACACCTTGAGCGACACATTGATCAATTATGTTTGAACTTAATTCAGCAAGCCGGTAAACATTTGCTTCACGAGCCCTATAATCGCCGCCTTTAATTGTATCGTAAAATAATCTATAAATACTGTCGCCGTCGTTTGGATAATTCTTTGCTGCATTTATTCCACCTTGAGCAGCAATGCTGTGCGCTCTTCTTGGCGAATCCTGGAAACAAAATGATTTAACATTATAACCAAGCTCTGCAAGAGATGCGGCAGCAGATGCGCCAGCCAAACCGGTTCCAACAACAATAACAGTGTATTTTCTCTTATTAGCCGGATTAACAAGCTTCATATTAAATTTATGGTTAGTCCATTTCTCGGCTAATTTGCCTTCAGGTACATTTGAATTTAATTTCATTTTCTAATTCCCTCCCATATTTGTAATTAAAAAATACAAGGGTATTATTGCAAACCCGATGCATAACAGAATTGAAAATGAAACTCCGAATGCTTTAATAAATGAAGTATATTTTGAATGCCTTACACCCAATGATTGAAATGCACTTTGGAATCCGTGCACAAGATGAAAAGCTAAAAGTACCATACAGACAATATAAAACCAGCAATAAGCAGGGTAGCTGAATTTTATTAATACTGATTGATACATTGTTTCAGGCGGACTTCCAAATCGATGAGGAATAAAAAAGTCAGCTAAATGAAGTGCAAGAAAAATAAAAACTATTCCACCGCTGTAAATCATAAATCGTGAAAAGAAGGTGCTGTTCTCAGATGCCCTGGTTACTTTATATTTTACATTTCTTGCACTGTTATTTTGAAACCACAAACGTATTCCATCAAGAATGTGATAAGCAAAAATTAAAAACAATCCTATCTCAATTATTCTTACCGGAATATTATTGCTGCTGCTCATGAATTCAGCATAAGCATTAAAGGCAACGCCGCCATCACTCTTAAGCAAAAACAAGTTTGCAGCAAGGTGAACAATCAAATACATGTATAGGAATAATCCGGTGAGCGCCATTATGATTTTTTTCCCGACTGAAGAATCGATGAACTTAACAAACCAACCCATAAAGTTCTCCTTTAACGAAGAGTTATATTTTCGTCCGCATTAGCAAAATTGGGAAATTGCTATTTACCCTATAAAAATTAATTTTATTATTAAATAAGAAGTGTTTTAACGGACGGCTATTTATGAAAATTGTTGCTTCCATTTTTGTGTCAAAAATTATCAAATAATGGTTTCAAAATCAATTTAAACTTTTGTTATTAAAAATAATTTTGAAATAATTATTAGAGGTTTCGTCATGTTTCGTCATGCTCAACATGACGATGTTAGTCTGAGTCTGCCGAAGACTGAGGTTATTATATTAAGTTCACACTTCGACAAGCTCAGCGGGACATCGAAGCACAATCTTAGTAATTCGACTTTAATTTAATGCTCAAATATGAGTTCTCAAATTTTGAATTTAAATTTAATCGGTATATCTTCGTTCAGTTCTTAAAAATTTTTTACGGTGTTCCATACCAAAATTTTGGTAAATGGGAAGCATAGGGAATCCGGTGATTCTGAAAAGGAAAGTCCGGAGCTGACGCGCAACTGTAATTCCGCTATTAGTGGAAAAGCCAGGAGACCTGCCGTAAAAGTAAATAATCAGCCTTCGCGGGTGAGGTTGGATTAACGAAAACTAAATTCTCTTTTCGTTTAACATTCACAACTCCCACGAAGTTACTATCACTAACATTTACTTAGGAGTAACTTCAATGAAAAAAATCTTTCTGATCTTTTTTTTCTTTTCAATTTTTCTTTCATGTTTAACTGCGCAAGACTTTAAAATTGAAAAAACAGATTCGTCCGGTTTATACAGACTTTCCGATGTGGTTGTAACAGCTACAAAAATAAAAACTTCTACTTTAGAGCTCGCCAGTTCTATTTCAGTTATTGATTCAGCAGAGATTGCAGAAAAAAATAAGATTACAGTGCTCGATTTATTAAGAGATGAACCTGGAGTTGATATAACGCAGCAAGGCGGTCCCGGTATGTTGGCATCGGCATATATAAGGGGCGGGAATAATGATCAAACTTTGGTTTTAATTGACGGTGTTGAAGCAAACTTGCCAAATGATCCTGTCAACACTTTTGATTTTTCAACTCTTACAACAGATGACATTCAAAGAATAGAAATACTTCGCGGCCCTCAAAGTACTTTGTACGGCTCTGATGCGTTGTCAGGTGTAATAAATATTATAACTAAAAGAGGAATTGGTAAACCAAAATATTTTCTATCCAGTGAAGGAGGCTCGTATTCTACTTATAAAATGAATGCCGGAATGAATGGCAGTGAAGGAATAATAAGTTATAATTTTAATGCAGGTAAATTTAGATCGGATGGCTTTTCATCAGCATCATCAAAATATGGAAACACTGAAAAGGATGGGACGACAAATTATTCTGCAGATGCAAATGTGGGTTTAAATGTAACTCAAGATTTTAATCTGAATTTTTTATATCGATATAACAAAGCAAATACAGATTATGATCAGTGGGGCGGGCAATTTGGAGATGATCCTACTTACGTTTACAAATTGAATGAATCAATTTTTAGAACCGAAGCAAATACGAATTTCTTTGGCGGAAAGCTGAATCAGAAATGTGGAATATCTTATTATAAAAATGTTAGAAAATATAGTTATGATTCTACTTTGTACAACCCTTCCTCATCTAATAGTTTTTATGATGGAAACAAACTAAAATTTGATCTGCAAAATAATCTTGAACTTTCAGATAAGGTTAAATTTATTTTAGGATTAGAAACAGAAAACGAAAAAGCCTACTCGGAATTTTTTATTTATTCTTTTGCTTTTCCTTATGCAAGTGTGCAGCCATCAAACAGCGCAAGGACAAGCAGTGTATATTTAGAAAACCAAATGAATATTAATAATTCATTTTTCAGCAGTGTCGGAGTTAGATATGATAATCATGAAAAATTCGGTTCTCAGTTAACTTACAGAATTGCCCCGGCATATTTTTTCGAGCAAACAGGAACTAAAATAAAAGCTACTTTGGGAACAGGATTTAAAGCTCCATCAATTTATTACTTATATGACCCGGTTTACGGCAATATTAACTTAAAACCCGTTACAAGCATTGGGTGGGATGTGGGAATTGAACAATATTTTTGGCATCAACAAATAAGTTTGGGTTTAACTTATTTTGATAATTCATTTAAAAATTTATTTGCACTCGACAAAAACTTAAAAACCATTAATATTAATAAAGCAAAAGTAAACGGTTTGGAATTTTATTCTTCAATAAATACAGTTGATAATTTGAGAATTAAAATTAATTATACATATACAAATAGCAAGGATGAAAGCGTAAACTTATTAGATTCCGGCTTACCTTTATTAAGGCGCCCAAAGAATAAAGTAACATTAAATCTAAATTATAACATTTTAAAAAATTTAAATTCCGATCTGGAAATATTATATGTAGGCAATAGATATGATAAAAATTTTTCAAAATACCCTGCTGAAAGGATAAAATTGAAAAGTTATACTTTAGTTAATATCGCCGCCACTTTTAGATTAATCGACATGCTTAAACTATATGGCAGAATAGAAAATTTATTAGATACTCAATATGAAGAAATCTATGGTTTTGGGACAGCAGGTTTATCAGGCTATTTAGGATTTAAATTAAACTTGTGACAGACAATTTTAATACATATAATTTTTACTTATATTTTGTTTAATCAAATGGAAATTAAACTTTAAAAAAATATTTGGAGAGCATTATGAATTCAAAATTAATTTCACCCAGGTTTTTTACTTTAGCCGGAATGATTTTATTAGCAGCAATCATTCGACTTCTTCCCCACTGGCCAAACTTTACTCCAATTGGAGCTATGGCATTATTCGGCGGAGCTTATTTTTCAAAAAAATATTTAGCATTTGTTGTTCCATTTGTGGCAATGTTTTTAACTGATTTAATTCTTGGTTTTCATGCCACAATGTGGGCAGTTTATTTAAGTTTCGGATTGATTGTAATCATTGGAATGTTAATGATTAACAAAGTTAAATTATCAAATGTATTTTTTGCATCGGTTACAGCATCTGTATTATTCTTTGTAATAACAAATTTTGCAATGTGGACAGCCGGTGGAATTTATTCTCCGGATTTAAAAGGTTTATTAGAATGTTATGCTGCTGCAATACCATTTTTCTCTTATACTTTACTTGGTGATTTATTCTTTGTAGGAATAATGTTTGGGGCATTTGAAATTGCCAAATCAAAACTCCCAATTCTTGCAGAAGCAAAAGTATAAAATTTAGATGCTGTCTTAAAAGCAATTTTGTCATTTCGACCGAAGGGAGAAATCTTATGTTTTGATAGGATTTCTCAGTCGAAGACTCCCTCGAAATGACAATTACTTGTTTTTAGGGCAGCTTCTTTTTTATTATCATGAACCATAAAACAGACATACCTGTATTAATTGATTTTGACGGAGTGATAAGGATAGGCAATGAACCTGCTAAAGATTTAAATGATTTTATTTCCTTCATTCATTCCGAAAACATTCACGCAATCATTGTTAGTAATTCCACTCTCAAATCATCAGAAAAGATCAGAGAATTTTTTAAAGAAAATAAATTAAAAATCAATATCCCCATCATCACTGCTGCTGATGCAGCTTTAGCTTATGTAAAGAACAATTACAAAAAGGTCTCGGTTTTTTGTAATGAAGAAATAAAAAAACTTTTTTCTGATTTTATTGATGAAGATAATCCTGAAGCAGTAGTTGTTGGAGATTTAGAAAGCAACTGGTCTTCTGAAATAATGAATGAAATTTTCAGAAAAGTTAATACCGGGATTGATTTTATAGCCATGCAGAAAAATAAATTTTGGAAGCCTGATGGAAAAACTCTTGCCCTTGATGCCGGTTCTTATATCGCTGCGATTGAATACGCAACCGGAAAAGAAGCAAAACTAATTGGAAAACCTTCACCACTTTATTTTCATTCTGCGATTGAAAAATTAGGATTTAAAGATAAATCCAATTTTATAATGATAGGTGATGATATTGAAACTGATATAAATGCTGCTCAAAATATTGGAGGAATAGGAATTTTAGTTTATACAGGGAAAACAAAATATCCGCTTGCACCAAATATTAAATTGAAACCACACTACGAAGCTCAAAATCTTATAGAAGTTATTGATGTATTAAAGAAGATAATTTAAACAGCTTTGTGTAGCTTTAACTTTTTCCCTCTTCGATATGCAAACATAATAATTTTTTTTAATGCTCTAACATAAGAATATCCTGCAGCTCCAGCCGAGCGCATAAAACCAGCGCCTTCTGTTAAATCGGGATTTGGATTCACTTCTAAGACATATAGTTTGTAATCTTTTGAGAGTCTCATATCAACTCTTGCATAATCTCTGCATCCCATTGCTTTAAATGCAGTGACAGCAATTTCTTTTGCTTTTGTTTCTATTTCTATTGGAAGTTCAGCGGGGCAAATAGGAATAGTCTTATGGTAAGCTTCGTGGTCAGGGTCCCATTTTGCTTGATAACTGACGATGTTATGAAGATGGTCCGGCATTTCGGAAAAATCAATTTCACTTATCGGAAGAGCCTTTGGATTTTCATCACCCATTACTGCAACATTTAATTCTCTGCCTTCAATAAACTCTTCAACTAAAGCTGGTTGAGCAAAATGATGAAGTACATAATTAATTCTGTTTTTAAGCTGATTATTATTTAGAACGATTGATTCATTCTCAATCCCAACACTTGCATCTTCAAAAGCGGGTTTAACCATTAAAGGAAAATTCAAATCATGCTTGTATCTGGTTTTAGCTTTTTTAAAAACCATAAAATTTGGTGTGCTGACTCCAAGTGTTTTTAACAATCTTTTAGCCAAAACTTTACTTTGACTGTTTGCCAGTGACATTGCCGGAGCGCCAGTATATGGAATATGCAGCAGCTCCAACAGCCCTACAAAGTTCATCTCTAATCTTGAGTTTTCCTTATAAATTTCCACGAAATTGAACACTACATCAGGCTTATTTTTCTTTAAATCATCTAATAGTACTTGAATGTCGTCTTTTATATTTAAGGGATAAGCCTCAATACCAACTTTTGCAAGCCTTTTTGCTAAAAGTTCATATTCTTCCATTGGAGTTAGATTTTCTACTTCAAAATACGGAATGAAATTTAAATCGGATTTTTCAACTTCTTCACTTTTAATGTAAAGTTCCGGGGAAGGTTCATTAAAAACAACTGCAACTTTTAATTTTTCTTTCATAGTTTTGTAAAAATAAATAAAATTGATTTTGAAGCCAAAATTTGTATAATGAATAATTCACTTACAATAGCTAAATTGAAATCAAAAAAAAATTATTTTATGAGTTTTTATCCCCAGCCTTATAAATACCAATGCGGGCCTTTCGCACTTAAATATGCCTTAGTAATGTTAGGCAGGTTTGAAAATGAACGAGAAATAGGTAAAAGAGCAGGCAGCACCTGGTGGTATGGAACCGATGAGATTGGTTTAGCTAAAGCAGCAAAAAGCTTTAATTGCAAAATGAAATATTTCAGGCGCGAAACACCTGAGGAAGCAATAAAAGTATTAAGCAGTCATTTAAAGCAGGGCTTACCCTGCATACTAAGTGTTGATAACTGGGAACATTGGCTTACAGTTATTACGGAACAGCAAAAAAAATTCATTGTGGTTGACAGTGCATTGGATAAAGTAATTGTAATTTATACAGCAAAACAATTGGCGAAAACGATGGAAATATTATGATGAAGAAACCGGGGATATCAGTTATGATGGCTACGCTTTAACTTCAAAAGATAAACCAAGAACCAAAGCTCATTTTTCTCTTGCCAAGGCTCGCTATGTTATGCAAGATAGAAATATAATTTTAGCAGAAAAATGGGATACTTATTTTAATGACTTAATTACTATCTGCCGCCCTAGAACTTCACATACTATTAAGACAATTTCTTTTAATGAATTTTTAAGAAGGCATGAAAAGTTGATTGTTCAGCAGGTTGCAGATTGGCACGGGACACCGACATACAAAGAACTTCAAAAAATCTTAAAAAACATGCAGTTTGTTGCAGAAGTTTATGATCTTGTCATTCATACTGAAGATCAGAAAAAAGCACTTGTAGATTTAGCCTCAATTTTAATGATGTATTCCTGCGGTAAATACGGAATGGATCCAATTTATTAATATGGAGTTATTATGGCTTCAACAATAAAAAGAAACCCGAAAATCTTGAATAGAGAAACAACTGCTTTATTGCTAATTGATATTCAAGAAAAAATCTTGAATGTAATGGCTCATAAAGTTACGGTTGTCGATAAAACTGTAAGGCTAATTAAAGGATTTAAATCACTAAATGTTCCGATCTTTTATACAGAACAATATCCCAAAGGATTAGGTCAAACTACGGCTCCAATTTTAGCAGAATTGGAAGGCTTAAGCCCGATTCAAAAAATGAGCTTTAGCTGTTATGGGGCGGCAAATTTTTTTGATAGGCTCATTGCCAACAAAATAAATCAAGTGGTTATTGCCGGAATAGAAACTCATGTTTGTGTGCAGCAAACCGTTTTAGATCTGCTGGCCATTGAATTCCAGGTAAACGTTTGTGCAGATGCAGTTTCATCAAGAACTCAAACTGATTATGAAATTGCTTTGGAAAGAATGAAATCAAACGGAGCAGAGATCACAACAGTTGAAGCTGTTTTATTTGAAATGTTAAATGTCTGCGGTACAGATGAATTCAAAGAAATTTCTAAAATTGTTAAATAAATTGATCGGTTTATATTCAGACATCTTGAATTATCAAAGAAAGACACAACAAGAAATTAAAAAATACAGAATTTTTGTGTTTATGTAATTTTGTCTTAAAGATAACTTTTTTACTGCATGCAATATTTGTGTTTATGGGTCAAATAAACCGATTTAGTAATTCAACTTTAATTCTCACTTGAAAAAATTACCCGCTTAAATTTCAAAAAACCTTTTCAATTTGTCCTTATCACTACATTACAATAAATATTAAAATCTCAATCTGGACATGTAAATTGTACTTATTCTCTTTATTCATTTTTACTTTTCTGTTAATATCATAAAAAAATCAAATATTTTCTAAATAAATATGATTGAGGTACGATGATTGAGTAGATAGTCCAAAAAATATTCTTAAATCAGAAAGACTAGGGAGAAGAAATTGAAAAGTATAATAAAACTTGTAACAATTGTAGTTATTATCTTTTCATTCCAGTGGGGATGTAAGGAAAACTCAATCACAGATAATAATCCGGTTTCAGAACAGACAACTATTTCTAAACATCTAACGCACTCTAACATGGCTAGTATGCGTTCGGAAGTTTTAGATGAAAATAACTCAAATTGCATTTCAAAAATTATAGATGGAGAAAAAGGCGGTTTAATAGTTATACATAATCAAGAAAGAAAGGGAGCTAGAATTGTTATAACTACAGGGACATTATTTATACCACGGGGAGCCTTTACCGGAACTAAGGAAATTAAAATTTACACAAACCATGATATTGCATCAGTTCAGTTTTATCCGCCTATGAAATTTGATAGGCCTTTAGTCCTTAATTTATTGTTTACTGGATTCAATGAGACTGAGCTAGATACTTTGGGATTACTTGGACAAGGCGATATTGGATTCTACTTTGTACCGGATCAAGGGCCAAGAGAATTAATTTCTAATGATGGTATAATATTCAAACTTGCAGGAGGCAGATTAGGAGTGAATAATGCAAGGTTGAATCATTTCTCAAGATATTGTTGGAGTAAATAGCATAACAATTCTACTATAAAGTACTAAGAGGGCATTATAAAGCAGGAAGAATTAAAGATATTCTTTCTGCTTTTTTATTTTCATCCTTAAAACATACGATTATAAACTTGAAGTTTTTTAATTCAATTGAATTATTAAAATTTTTTACCAAGTTACATTTTTTCACAAATAAAAATTCTAATTAAGACTCCTATTCACAACGTAATCAGGCATAAGAAAATACTTCAGAAAAATTTACTTGCTTTAACTAATATTAAATACTTCAAGAATAACGATTATCATAAAGTTACACTCAATTTTAAATTCTCAAAATGATGGTGTAACTACTTCCTGGCTTAAAAGTAAGTTTGACAATAAATTAATTTTTGATGCAAAATCAAATAATTTCACATGTAGAATTTTTTGGGTATGAAGGTTGGATAAGTGATAACATGAATCTTCTATTAGAAATTGCTGAGTGAAGTAAAATGATTAAAAAAATAGGAGATTAAAATTTAGGGAGAAAATGATTTGATCTATAATGATGAAAATATTAGAAGCATGCTGAAAGAAGTTTCTAAAAAATTTCTTAAACATGATGATATAAACGAGTTTTTTTCAGTTCATATAGTTGAAAGCGAAAACCAATATAATAGAAACGAGCTTATTAACTTATTTATAACATTTGCATCAAAAAAACTTAAAGCCAACAATTTATTTGAACTATTATTTTATTTAGCTAAAACAATGGCTGCTCAAGGTGAGCTTCCAATTTCGATTTCTATATATAAAAGTTTAATTAATTTAGTAAAAGATGTAAAGAATTTAAATGAAACAAAAGCCAGAGCTTACATTGGCTTAGCTGATTTATATAGTCAGGCTGCCGAATGGGGGCAAAGCCTTAAATTTTGCCGTGCAGCTGAGAGAATTTATAAAACATCAAAAAATTATAAAGGGCTTGCTCAAGTAGAAAATATATTTGGAATAATTGACGGCGATCATGGCAATGTTGTTAAGGCTCAAAAACACTTTAAAGCAAGTCTTGCGTTTTTAAAACACGATGAAGATTTAAATTTGAAAGGAAAGCTTTTAACAAACTTAGGAATCATCGAAAATATTTTTGGAAATTTTGCAGATGCAATTTATTATTATGAAGAAGCCGTTTCAACTTTTGAAGTAAAAGAAAACTTTGAACGCGCTGCAGAGATAAAGCATAATCTTGGAATGCTCTACCTTAAAAAACGCGAATATAATTTTGCGATAGCTAAATTTGATGAAAGTATTAATGATTCTTTAAAGTCAAAATACTTGCAGCATCTTGGAGTTTCATATTTAAGCAAAGCTGAAGCCTATATTCGTCTTTCGGAATTTGAAATTGCTGACACATTTGCTAAAAAAGCTATAGAGGTCTCAAATAAGATAAATGACAAGTTGACAACTGCTGATGCATATAAGGTAAAAGGAGTTATTCAGCGTAACAGAAATAATTTTGAATCTGCTGAAAATTATTTATTAACCAGTATGCGTATTAATGATGAATTAGGAAATAAATTAAACCAGGCAGAAACTGCTTATGAACTTGGCATTTTATATAAGGAAATCAGGAAGAGTGAAGAAAGTAAAAAATATTTTTACGAGGCATTAACTTACTACAAAAAAATTAATGCCTTTCATGAAGTAAAAGAAATAAAAAATTATCTTCCAAATTAGCTTCTTCTTAATAAAAGAGAGCCATTTAAAATTTTAAAATAATCCCAATTTCTCTCTCAAGAAATTGTGTTTATAAGTTGCCATTATGAAATCGAATATTGAGAGATGATTGAAGAGAATTTCAATTCACAATGCCTATTATCAATACTCATCTAATATATTATTTACAACATTATGGCATTCCAACAATATAATGTGTAAGCTGATCGATTACGAATTCTTTTTCTCCGATAACAGCTTTTACCACATCTCCAATAGAAATTAATCCAGTTAATTTATTGTTTTCAAAAACCGGTAAATGACGAATTTTTTTTTCAATCATCAAAGCCATACATTCTTCCACACTCTGATACGGTTCTACATAAATAACTTTTGACGACATTATTTCTTTAACAGACGCTTCCTTAGAAGATTTACCAAGCAGTATCACTTTCCTGGCATAATCTCTTTCCGACATAATCCCCTCCACATTTTCTCCATCAATCACCAGCAGCGCTCCAACTCCCTTTTCAGCCATAAGTTTTAATGCATCTATAACTTTTGCATCAGGTGAAATTGAATAAATTTGATAGCCCTTCCTCTGAATAATTTGTCTTACCGTTTCCATAAATACGCCCTTTAATTATTTTGAATGTATGATGTAGCTTTTGAGAAATAGAAAATTTGCTAAATTTTAACTTAGATTGAGAAGAGGATATTCTTGAAATAAAGATAATCTTTTTATTTAAAAATCAAAAGTATTTTTATTACAATATGCAGTTTATATCACTTTGTGGAAAAATACTTGTTAAAACGAATGAATTTCTTTCTTTATAAACTTTTAATAAATATTTTTAGTGTAAATTTTAATTCCAATTAACTTAAAAAACATGAAAATAGAAAAAGTTGAAATTCGTCATATAAAAATGAAGCTCGTTTCTCCTTTCGAATCAGCGAATGGAATTGAAAATTATGAAGAACATATAATAATAAAAGTTGAATCTAAAAATTTAATTGGTTGGGGAGAATGCGTTGCTCAATCAAATCCATCATACACTTACGAAACTGTGGGTACAGCATGGTATGTAT
This sequence comes from uncultured Bacteroidota bacterium, assembly GCA_963775245.1. GTDB lineage: Bacteria > Bacteroidota > Ignavibacteria > Ignavibacteriales > Ignavibacteriaceae > CAVSWT01. The sequence goes on along the minus strand of CAVZID010000012.1, from coordinate 250,873 downwards.
TATCTGAATTTATAATTCCTAAAATTTTAAATAGTGATTTCAACTACTTAAATGAAATTATTCTAACCTGGCAATGGATCCGTGGCCATAATATGGCAAAAGCCGGAATTGAAGCCGCCCTGCAGGATTTGTTTGCAAAGAAAGATAATGTATCTCTAGCAAAACATTTGGGAGGGAATAAAAACAAAATTGAAGCTGGAGTCAGTGTTGGATTACAAAGTTCAAATAAAGAATTACTAAAGAAGATTTATGGGTATTTAAACGAAGGTTACAAAAGAATAAAAATAAAAATTAAACCCGGGAAAGATATTGAACTTGTTTCATCAATTCGAAAAGAATTTCCAGATATCCTTCTGCAGGCAGATGGAAATTCATCCTATCAATTAAGTGATATAAATATTTTTAAAGAACTGGATAACTATAATCTTTTAATGATTGAACAGCCTCTTGCACATGATGATATTTACCAGCATTCGAAATTACAAAAGCTAATTAAAACCCATATTTGCCTAGACGAAAGCATTACATCATTAAATGATGCAATTGCTGCAATTGAATTGGGTTCATGTAAAATAATAAATATAAAGCCTGGAAGAGTGGGCGGATTTACCGAAGCCAAAAAAATTCATGATTATTGTCAGGAGAAAAAAATTCCTGTTTGGCATGGCGGAATGCTTGAATCCGGAATTGGCCGTGCAGGAAATATAGCATTAGCTTCCCTTCCAAATTTTGTTTTGCCTGGAGATATTTCAGGTAGTAGAAGATATTTTGAAGAAGATATAATTGAGCAGCCATTTGAACTTTCAAAAGATGGAATGATTGAAGTTCCTAATAAACTAGGAATTGGTGTAGATGTAAATATAAATGCTTTGGAAAAAGTAACAGTAGAAAAGAAGGTTTTTAATTAATGCTAACCTTCAAGGAATACACATAGTTAAGTGAAGCGAAACCTTGAAGGTTAGTTAAAAACTAATTACAGTCTGTACAGCAAACATAAGGAACTTCAGTAAGCGGCGAAGTTCTCAATATTCTAAACTCACCAAGCTGATTGCTTAACGGTTTTACTTCATTAACAACAGCTTCAACCGCAATATTATTCTTTTGATATTTTATTTCATCTTCATTAGGAAGATTTGTAAAATCAATAACCTTATTTAGATTATCATTTACTTTTATTTTATTAAGTGAATTTACATGTTCATAAATATTTGTAATATGCGGAAGCATCTCAACACACAATACACTTAATGAAGAATCAAGCGGTAATCCAAACAATTCTAAAATCTGGTTTATCTCTTGATTACTCCAAATGGCAGTACCATATTTAGTTGAATCTTTGTTAATTGTGGAATAGTCAGTTAATTGAAAAACATTTTGAAGATTTGCATAACTAATTTCGGTGTTCAAATTTTTAATTGCGGCATACTTTAAAGTTTTAATTTGCTTATCATCATATTTCTCAATCCATTTAATATCTTTCTTATATTCAACTCTTACTTGCCAATCAAGTTTCTTTTCGTTCAGAAGAATATTTCGAAAGTCTTTATTATCCGCCTGTTTCACTTGTGCATACAGCAATGCCCAAAGTGTAGTTCTTGGCGGATCCGAAGTAACATTTTTACCATCATGCACTGCAACAGCATAAGATGCAGTAACATATAATTTTTCTTCGTCGCGGTTACAAATACACGTAAGAGTCGGAGCCGGATGTTGAATTCCCGTTGCTTTTAAAGCTCTTCCAAATCTTCCTTGCGCTGTACTCCAGATATTACTATGGCCAACTCTAAATTCATAAGTGAAGAATCCAAAAAGCTCATCCGATTCAGAATGAAGCCCTGGAGGTAATGGGAGCAAATAATGTTTATCTGAATCCAAAGCTTTTTCCATTAGCTGCATTGCATCCAGGCCTGAATTATCATTTGACTGATTTGGAGTTATTACTCTAATATATTCAGGATCAATTGGCAAAGAAGGAGGATCTTGTGCAATTAATAATTCCGGATCATTATTACTAATTAACTGATCCGGTGCATAAGCAAGCACCCTTGCAAAATATAAATCATTTGGATCTTTAATAGGCTCTTCAAATTCAATCCATAGAAAACGTGAACGCGGCTCAGTTGAAGAATATTTTTCGTTTCTTTCATAAGGTGAAAGAGCAATGCCTGCAGAAGCAATCTTTGGAGTTTGAGCGGGATTAATAGTTACTGGTAATTTTATTTTAAGTTCAGCCGGTTTATCTATTGAATCTTTAGAATATACTTCTTTAAAGTTTGTAGTAATGTTATAAGTCAATTCAATTAAATCCGGGAACTTTGGATCATGTTTAGGTTCAACTGCATCAATAAAAATTAATTTAGTAGAACTCCTGTCAGGATTTTGTAAAGCATTTATTGAAATTGTTTTCTTTACTTCTATATCGCCAATTTCAAGGGCCGTTGATTCCTGATTATCATCACCACTAAATTTTTTATCACGTGTAATTACAAGGCTTAAATCCTCCAATTCATCCCAGGTCCAGTCTCTATCTATTTGCAAGGATAAACAGCACAACCAATGATTCATTAAATCACCTTTACTAGCAAATGTTATGGAAGAATGATCCGGTGATAAAGTATGCCTAATTCTATTAGAGCAGCCAAATTGCATTCTTTCCCCTTTCTTTCCAACTAATGTTAAACCTGAACTTTCAACCTTAAGCTCTTGAGCTAACCTTTGCATCATATCCGGAATTTTATCTTCTTCTTCTTTCGGAATAAATATATCTCTATACTTTCCCAAGAATACCGGCTTAGGCGGATCTGGCTGTAAATAAATTCCTTTTATTTCTGAATTACTAAATAGGTTTAATTCTTTTTCTGATCGCCTAAAAAGTACGATGTTGCTGGTTCTTCCGAATCTTGTATTGAAAGCATGATCGTCATTTTCTAAGCCATAATATTCACCAGGATTTTTTTTCTCACATACCGCTCTTAAAGTTAGTCTTATATATCTTGCTGTAGGAAGGACCAATTGTTCTATTGCATCAATTTTAGTTTGATCTAAGCCCAAGTCTATAAGATTTAAAGGATCACCAAAATTTAAAATGTGGCTGTCTTTAAATTTCAAAGGAATTATTAATTGGTCATCAAACCCTGCCGGGAATTTTCTTGTGGTAGTATATAATTTAATATAATTTTCTTTTCCGGAAACACTTAGCAAATTATCCATTTTTAATGTTTGAACTTCTACAGTGATTTCAACGCTATCTACATCAGGATCAGAAATTCCTAATGGAAGAAATGGTTTTGTATCCGGTTCAGCAGGTTTATTCGGATCAGGATTATTGTTCCAATCATCAATGTTTTTAGTATTCTGCTTTTGAATTTGAACATTAGCTGCAACTTGAGCTTTTAAAAGATCAACAGCATTTTGATATTTACCTGTGAACAAAACACTTGGATAACCAAGCAAAGGACGTTTGATAACTATTTGATCATCTTCAAAAACCTTATCATCACTGTTATCGGGGTTATTATCAATTAACAATCCGCTTGGGGCAATATATCTTTTAAAACGGCATTCGGCTATTGGTGATTCCCCATCATTAAATTCTTTTGCATCTACATCAGGGCCGCCGCTGGTCAGATCACTTAAACGAACTCTAAATTCATATTGATTGCCATATCTTAATGGAGAATCAATCGGCTGCATATCATACAATTTATTTAGATTTTTTTTCGCCGGCCCTGTGACTCCAGTGCCCTCCTTATTGTCTGCAGAATTAAGTGGATCAGCTTGAACATCAGCGTCATTTTGATATATTTCAATTGCATCCTGATCAGGTATAACCATACTTTTGCCGTTCCAATTAGCGAAGTACATTGGAAGCCAATAGCTTTTATCTGAATGACCATCAAGCTGAGAAGGATAGACTTGATATAAAAGCTCTCCATTAAAATCAGGTAGTGTATCCCCATTAATTTTTAAAGGAATATTATTTTTAACCGCATTTAATGAATTCCATTTCAAACCATTCTTTTTCCTAACATCAATTTTATATCCAAAAACACCCAATGGTGCATCAAGCCTTTTATTTGGGCCGGCACTCTGATCTTCCATCATTTGCCTCATGTACCAGATTAGAATTTGTTCATCATCCCAGCCCAGGCGAATACCCATTTCTTTTGTGGGATGAAATCCATCACTCTCTTCTAATAGGAAGTTATGGCTTACAGGCTGAAATGAATGTACGATTTTAGCAAAGCCGTCATCATATTCAGACGCCTCAATAAAAACTTGGTCAAAACCCTGTAATGCGGTTTGGGGTTTGGATTGAACTGGGAATAAGACTGAAGCAAAAACACATCTATCATTATCTTTTTTTAATGAGGGAATTCTTGCTGCATATTTTTTAATAAAAAATCCTTCAGTCTCTTCATCTATGGTATTGTTTATAATTCCATCTTCAGTAGCTTTTTGCTGCTTATAGAAATCGCTATCTTCCTCAAGATCAACAAATAACCAGCCGCCATCCGGGAAATAAGTTTCATCCACTTCTAATTGTGTTTCGTATATCATTCCCAATTCTTTTCCAATGGCAGGCTGCCTTAATGCATATGCAAACACTTTCCCCCAACTTATTTTATCCAATGTTATTTTAAAATTTGGATTATTGGATGCGTCTCTAATTGCACAATGATAACTATCATCAACCTTTGCATTCTTAACTTTTGGAGCTATAAAATTGAAAGATTTTCTATAAGTTAAAGGCAGATATTTATTAACTGATAAACTAACATCTTCCTTCTTAATCGGATCAGGAGCGTGTTCGGAGTAATCAAGATTGGAGTTGGTATTTATTTGATTCAGGTTTGTGATAGAAAAGCTATTGGCTAAAACATTAAATAATGAATTCTTATCTAAATTTTCAGGGCTTCGTAATATTAAGAGAAACTTTATTATTATTATCTTTGATAGGAAAGTCGTCTAGCCCAGTATTATAGTAAGCAGCAAACGATAATTTGGCGTCAGCAAATGATGGCGAATCCGGTATCTGGAAATGCCCTTGAATAGCCGGTTTAAGTGGATTTTGATTACGAGGCAATAAAAGGATATTCAGTTTCAGAACATTATCTTTAAATCCCTGCGGGAAAGTAAATATTGTAAATCTTCTGTTCTTTTCCATTTTTATTTTCCTTTAAATTTCTATTAAACTTGGTTATGCAATCTGCCTATTCTCCTGCCATGAAGTGCTGAAGCTAATATCTATTATTAAAAATATGCTTATATCAATAGCGAAGGTTACCTGTGCTGAACAGTCTGTTCTATTTTCGGGAATGTTTCTGGTTACAGAACCTTTTGCTTCAATAGTTATAGTAACACTAACTATTCCGCCAAGTATATCAGCATGTCCTTGAAAAAGCATCGAGGCAGTAACAGAAATCTTATCTGAATCCATATATACTTCAACACCAACCATATAAAGAACACTAACATTTCCAACTACAGGAAGTCCAACAACTATCTGTGCACCAAATCCAAATTTTAATTTTAAGTTAGGGCCTAGCTTTGTGTCAGCACCAATTCCAAGGTCTGCTTGTCCAACTGCATATACAGTTGCTGCTGCAAGAGAAACACACATTACTGAAAGCCTTGCGCCAAAATCCAAGTAGGCACCTGCAGTTGGAAGGAGTTTTCCAGGATCGGTAGTCACTTTTAAGGCAGCATTAAAATAAACCCCAAGCTTCAAATAAGCTTCAAGCTTCAAAGGCGTAGTTGGTGCATTGTAAACAGATTCTGGAATTGGAAATTTAACAACCGGAATTTCTTTTGTTGCTTCGAACTTATATTCCCAGCTATCGGCACTGTTACTCATCGCAATCTTTAATCCTTTTTTGATTGCATCACCATATTTAGCACCTTGCAGGTCCTGTAATATCTGAAGAATTTCTATTACTGTTTGAAGGGCATCGCTAAATACAATTTGAGGTGCTGGAAAATCATTACTTCCGTCTTCACCTTTAAAGCTTGCTTCACTACCCTTCTTTGAGTTAAAGTTTCCTTTTATTGTCATCAATCTTTCAAACGGCCCTAAATCAAGCACCATTGAAATATTATTTAGAATCGTTTTGCATTTATCTTCAACCTTATTTGCAAATGAATCTATGTCAAAATCTAAAAGACCACTTATTGTTGTAGTATTATTATTTTGATCTTTCTTCTCTCTTTTGTATTCAACATATATCTTCAAATAATCTTCATCAATTAAGCTCCATTTATCCGGAAGCGAGAAAGATTTTGCCAGATCATTTTTAAGCAGCTTTAATCCTTCCTTTAATATTTTTCCTGTATTGTCTTTTTCATTTATCTGTAATAGTTGGAACAAACTTTCACTTCCAATATTAATATTAGGTTTAAGATTATCATCTAAAGCAATTGCATCTCCAAAGTCTATCACTGCATTACCAATATTCGGAAAAATTCCTTTGGCACTTATAGTTCTATATGCATCGGCAAATAATGGCGGAGTTTTACTCATAAGTATGGCTTCATCAGAAAGTTGTTTTAACTTTTGATAAGCTGGTGTTAAAAAGAGTGCCTTCTGTGTATCAGTAGTTTGGAGATATCCAAAATTTATCGTCCCGTTAGTAGGATCTCTAAGAATCTCTGTCGGATTTGCAATTCTTAACAATTGCTCCACTGGATCAGGATTAATTTCTAATTTGTCTCCTACTTTTTGACGAGCACCAATCCTTATTATAGGAACTGTAACATGTTCCGGAAGAGGGTTCACATCACCGGTATCATATTCATGTTTGACAATACTCCATGAACCTTCTTTTGGTAAAATGACATTACCTCGCCCCGCTGCAGAAAAGACTGGTTTAGACCCTGTTTTATCTTTTGCATTATTACAATCAATTCTATTAAGACGCATTAACTGAGCATTCTGTCCAATATCGATTACACAATCTATAGGCCCGCCAATTGATCCGCCTTGAAGAACATGTAAATTTTCAAGCGCATCGTCCGATAATGGAATTCCCATTGGTGCTAATTGAACATAACCTCTCATCTTTTTAGAAGGCACTCTTCCATTTGTTGCGCCTTGAACAACTCCTTCAATTTCTACATCACAGTCAAATTCAACCATCTTTAATTCCCCGGGAACTTTAAAGTCGGGGCCTGAATTTAATATAGTATTGTTGTTTGGATCGACAAAGTATGATCCTGCTTTAACTGTAGATTCAATTGGAAATGCCTCTCCTTGCTCCTTTATATTCTTTATATTGAATAAGCCATTAACTATTCCGGGATGTATTTCAAAAATATCCTGTGTGTTTATTTCAGTAGTGGGAGCCTTGCTTGGATCCGGAGTATTATCACCAACCAATTTTAGTTTATAACTGAAATCAAACTTGCCGTCACTTTCAGCCTTCCATCCGGTATCAACCCTGTAAACATAGCCGGTCGTGGTTCTAAAAATTATTATAGTCCTTACTACTCTAATTGCCCATGGATAAATCATACTTCTAACTTGAATGACTTCATGGGATGTTCTTCCAACAAAAACATCAAACTTTGCCTGCGAGGTTTGTGCAAACTGCGCATCTGGATTGAACCAATTACTAAAGATACTTGCACCGTAACCGCTTAAATCATACCGTGTAAGAGGAACTCCTCGGCTTGTTACGATATTATCAAATTTAGGGATAAATTCATTATTAAAAATTGTTGATACACTATCCCCCAAAGTTGAAGAATAGGTTTTTAAACCATTTATATTCAGAATATTATTTAGCTGTAGAGTTCCCCCATGGAATAATGGATAAACATCTGTAGAAAGAGTGCCGGCATTAAACTGAATTTGAAGGCCGGTTTTAACATTGTTGGAAAATTCGTGCTCAATTTTTTCAATAGAGGCTGCTTTAATTGTATCAACATCTTTATTTAAAACAGTAATAGCTTTCATTCCGAATGGAAGTGAAAATAAATTTGCTGTGATGTTTCCTTTTTCATTTTTGAATTTATCCAAAATAAAATCTATCAAAGGCAATGGAGCTAAAACGGCAGGTTGGTTACTGTTATTTAAAATTCTTGTAGCACCTCCATCATTAGGATAATAATTAAGTCCAAATGGAGGATCGGCAATAGATGAAGGAGGAGTAGTATTTAAAACCGGCTCCCACGAAATCTGGGGCAAAGCAAATACTTTTGCAAATAGGCCATAAGTAGCAACATCCATTCCCTGGGCTTGTATTGGAAATGAAAAATTAACAGATGATTCACCAACCGCATTAACGGCATATCTTTTTAATAACGAAGTACGCTGCGAATTAAATGATGCGAAACTGACACCCATTTGATCAGCATTGCTGCTGACATCAAGCAGTGCAAAGACATCATCAATAAATAATTTGAAAGCATTGTTCCATAAAATTTCTAATTCCATGTCCCTGCTTCCGATTGCAGCAGCATGCGCTGCAGATGAAGGAACTGTATAAGATTCAGCATTAACACTTTCTGTGGTTGGCTGATTTACAGTTTCTACATTAAATAATTTTACAAACGGTTGATCAGCGACATTACTTTGAGATGTCGATATAAAAGTAGCTGAATCTAAAGCTGTGGTTTTTCCAACAGCCAGATAGTTGGCAGGTACCGGTGCAAAATGAAACGACACATCAACTTTATCAAGATCGTTAACATCGGGCAACCATGTTGTTTGAGATATCATTAAAGCCCAGATTGGCAAAATATTATTTGAAAGCACATTTAATCTATCAAGGTTGACTTGTTGAGCACCTCTAAATTGAAATTTTAATTGATTAAGATTTGCGGCATAAGGATCCGGCAAAGTTGGTAAATAAGCATACATCCCAAAAGTGAAATATAAAACACCTTTACTCACTTTTATCCAATCATCATTCAACTCACCAAACAGCAAGCAGCCGTTTACAGGAGTAACTTTGAATAACGCATTGGTTAATGCAATTGAAATCGGCTTAGGTAAAGTAGCTGCGGGATCTTTTGGATTATAATTATCTAAGATAATATTATCATCATATAAATAAATTAATTTAAATGTTTTAGTAGCAGCTAACACTAAAATTGAATTCTTGGAATGAACATCAAACGGCTGTCCGCAAACCTTTACCGGCCTATCTGCAAGGGGATTTGTATTAACTATAGCAAGAAGCAGTTCTGCCCCGCTTGCAAAAGTATAAAATATAAATGGAAATGATTCTGTGTATTGGACCTTAACGGTAGAGCCGAATTTATTTTGGTTATCTTTCCAAAGTTTATATTCCTGGCTGCAATAAATATTACCTGCTTGAAAATCTGTAATTGAAATTCTTCCTATATCGACAAGAATAATTGAATTTGAAAGTTTAACTTTTCCCCCTTTTAATCCTGACCAAATTGCATTTAAGCTTTCTTTACATTGAACTACAATTCCTCCAATACCGACAGCAGGGGAAGGTTTTGTTACATCTATTTGCGCCGCAGGTAGTGCCCAGGCACTATCACTAATCGGAGCAGTTCCGTTTAAGGTAGTAAATGGAGATTTAGATTCTTTAACTGTAAATTCTTTTTCCGAACATTTAAGAGGAATTAATACTCTATTCAAAGTTGAATTAAAAACACCTGGCTTAAGTTTTTTATTCCATTCAAATGAAGCTTTATGGCCGTAAACTAACCAGCTCGTTTTGCCTTCTATAGCATCTATTACGCCGCCTGTTTTAGAAAAATGAAAAGTTAAAGTTGAAGGTAAATTTAATTTAGAATTTCGGGCGTCAATTCCATATGGACTTAAATTATCTGCATCTGTTACTTCCGGCTGGTCTAAATCTAATTTTACTGAAACAGTTGTTTTTCCGGTAATAGTAAGTTTGTTATTAATTAATTTTGGCGGATTGTTTAACGAAATCTCTCCACCTTTTATTTTTAATCCTGTGAAATATCCGTCAGGAGAATTTGCGGCAAATAATTTTGAATTTACCCAAACACTGTCCGGCATCAATTTATATTTAGTTGCCGGATCAATTATTGGCGGCAATGTATTGATTACTAATCTTTTTAACAGAGACACATTAAAAAGAATCGCTGGTTCATTTGCTCCTTCAAGATATAATGCAATCAGCTTTTCAATTTTATAAAAATCAAACCAAACTTTTTTTCCATCCTTGTTTGTGAAAGGCCCTAAGGTTTTTTCGACTGCGGCACCTTGCGCCCAAACTGGAACAGAGCCTTTTAATTGTGAACTGCGAACCGGGACTTCGCGAGCAAACACTCGAAAGTTAGAATCTGCTGCCTCTTTAATAGCTTTAGTGGAAATATTTTTAAGCTGATTTAATCTTGTAGCAGGTATTTTATCGGTAAAAAATAAATCCGAATTTTCATAGGAAAGTAGATTATTTTTAATTGATTCAAAATTCTCTCCTGAAATTGCTGAAGCCAAATCCTTTTGTAATGAATTTATTGCTTTTTCATCTTTTAAAGAAGCAGCTTCGAGATGCCCGGATAATTTACTTAGTAGATTAAATAGCTGTTCCTCGTTAACAGAGTTAATTTCTTGAGACATAATTATTCTCACATATTTAATATAAATGATAAAATTGGTGCTTTATCTTTTTCGTGCGATAAGCGAGGAGGTGAATCTAATTCAAAGAGTAAAACTTGTAAAACTCAGGTCAGAAATAAAGATTTTATTTTTTGTTTTACAGAACGTTTTTAAGCTAGATTAATTTAGAAGTGAATTTATATTTTGATCAGAATAAAAACAATTAAAAAAATATTTAAAGTGACTTAGAGCATAAATTTAATTCATATTTCAGTAGATTAAAATTAATCCGTTATAAGATTTTCATATAAATCGCATAATTTTTCTTTAGCTAAGTCATAAATAACTGAGTTATCGGCTTCATCAAAATCTTCATGAAACCTTTTCTTCAAATCATAATCCGTTAATGTAATATGAATATCTGGTTCAACGTTAATTTGATTTAAACATGCTTTAGCGCAATGTAGCTTACATCCGTCAATTGCAATAATAGGTTTACCAGACAAAGCTTTTTTTACAAGCGGCTTAACATTACCGCCAACTCCAGATATACAAGACATTTCAGCCAATCCTTCCCTATCAAACTTTACTGCAATATCATTTGCAAGCTGTGCTACATTGCTGCATCCTGAACATGAATACACTATTGGTAATTCAGCGTTTATCTTTTTGTTCATCATCAGATCTATTTTTAAATTGTTATTTAATCATAATTAAAAGCATCTTTGAATCAACAATTGCTTTTAATGCATGTGGAACATTTGGAGACAGAATTATTTGCTGCCCCGATTTTATCGATACGGGTTTTCCATCAATTTTTATTTCCATTTCACCTTCCGCTAAATAAACTAATGCTTCGTATTGTGAAGTATGTTCAGTCAAAGATTCACCTTTTCCGAATGCGAAGAGTGTTATATTGCCATTAGGTTTCTTTAGTAATTGTTTGCTTACAATTGAACCGTCCTGAAAATTTATTTCGTTAATTAGATCCTTCGGAATTATTTCATCATTTATATCATTCATTTTATTTAATCCTCTTTCAAAAATTTAATAGATAATTGGAATACAAAACCAATTAAAACAATTGCGCCGACGGCAAAAATTGTATCGCCAAAAGCTCTTAACCAACGGAGTGTCTGCATTATCCCTGTATGAAGAAACTCTGCACTTCGCGCATACCAATAACCATGTTCAACTGAAGCCCAGGTTTGCATTAATCCAACAGGTAATAAACTGAATACTACCATTGCAAATAATCCAAAGTTGATTGCCCAGAATGAAAACTTTAACGGCTTTTCATTCCACTCAATATCAGGATGCATTCCTCTTAAACAGAATAGCATCAAACCGATTCCGAGCATTCCATAAACTCCAAATAATGCTGCATGGCCGTGCACAGGAGTTGTATTCAAACCTTGCATATAATAAAGTGCTATTGGTGGATTAATCATAAATCCAAAAAGTCCGGCACCAACCAAATTCCAAAATGCAACTGCAACAAAAAAGTAAATCGGCCATTTATATTTTATTACCCATTCTTTAGCTCTCGACAGTTTGATATTTTCCCATGCTTCGTAACCAACGAATAGTAATGGAACAACTTCAAGAGCACTAAATACAGAACCTAGTGCGAGTACAACCATCGGGGTTCCTGAAAAATATAAATGATGAAGTGTTCCAATTATTCCGCCTGAAAGAAAAATTGTTGCAGAAAGTACTGTTGCTTGCCCTGCTGTTTTTAGGTCTATTAATTTTAATCTTGCAAACAAAAATGCTACAACTACAGTTGCAAACACTTCGAAAAATCCTTCAACCCAAAGATGCACAACCCACCATCTCCAATATTCGGCTATTGCGAGGTTTGTATGTTTCCCATACATCAATGCTGCAAAGTAAAAAGTTGCAATTGCTGTTGAGGCGATTAAGAATAAAGTTAAAATCGGTTTTTGATCATCAGCTTTCTTTAATGCCGGACGAATGGTTCTAACCATTAAAAACAACCAGAGAAATAATCCAATCAATAAAGCAATCTGGAAGAATCTTCCAAGGTCAATATATTCATACCCACTATGGCCAAATAAAAACCAGTCTTTATCTGGCATAAGATTCATCACACTTAGCCATTCGCCAACCATAGAACCAAGCACTACAATAAGCAATGCACCAAATAAAATATTTACACCCAGCCTTTGTCCTTTTGGTTCTATACCGCTAATTGCAGGGCCTATGTATAATCCTGCTGCAAGCCAGGCAGTTGCAATCCAGAAAATTCCAAGCTGGGTATGCCATGTTCTTGTAATTGTATAAGGAAGAATTTTTGCAATCGGGATTCCATAAAAAGCATTGCCTTCAACTCCATAATGTGCGGTCACCACACCAAAAATAATTTGAAGGAGAAATAAACCTGACACCACCCAAAAATATTTTATCACAGCTTTTTGAGATGGTGTTGCTTTTGAACCAAGCAAAGGATCATCGGTCGGATATTCGAATTTTGGAGTTTCATGTTTTCGTGAAGCATAAAAAAATGCCATTCCTCCAATTCCAATAAGTAAAAGAATAATACTTACACCTGTCCAAACAACTGTATCTCCTGTTGGAATATTACTAATTAATTCTTCATGAGGCCAATTATTAGTATATGTAATATTTTCACCAGGCCTGTCAGTAGAAGCTGCCCAGGCACTCCAAAAGAAAAAAGCACTTAATTGCCTAAGCTTTACAGGATCGGAAAGAGTGTTTTTTCTTAAAGCATATTCTTCTTTACCGTTAGTAAAAAGATTACTATAGTATTTAATATTTTGCCCTACAGCTTCTGCTCTTGTTGAATTAATCGTTATTATTTTTGTTTCTTCATTGAAACTATTTTTTCTATAAAAATCGCGAACTTTGGCCTTTAACTGTGCTTTATATTCGTCGCTTAATTCATCATAGTTTTTGTTATAATCTTGATTTGCAAAGTCATTTAATACAAACATTAATTCGCGATGAAGCCAGTCAGCAGTCCAGTCAGGTGCGACATAACTGCCATGCCCCCAAACAGAGCCGCATTCCATTCCACCCATAGCCTGCCAAACGTTTTGCCCGGTTTCAATATCATCCTTTGTAAAAACAACTTCGCCATTTTCCGAAATTACCTTTGAAGGAATTGGTGGAACTTTTTGGTAGATTCTGCTGCCAACCCAGCTTAATACTCCAAATGAAACTAAGATTACAAGTATGAAAGGTATCCAGTATTTTTTCATTTATATTCCCTTAATTGATTATATAATTCTATTTATATTTTTAATAATAACATTTAATTGAATCCATCGGACATACGTCAATGCATTTAGGTGATGAATAAATAATACATTTATCGCACTGCAATGGATTAATAAAGTAATGGATTGTTGAAACTACCTTTGAAAATAATTTTTCTCCTAATAATTTTTTCACCGGTTTCTTTATTGCCTTCATTGGACATTCCATTTCACAGGCTCCACAGTTTATGCATTCATCATTTATAAAATATTCCATTAGAATTTTTCTCCTTTTGCTTCTCTTAAATGACTGCCGACAGGCCTTATTCTTCCCCAAATTGAATAGAAGAAAAGTAATATTGCTAAAACTTGAAATGTTGATGTTATTGCTATAACAACATTTAGCCAACCAATAAATATAAACCCGGCAATAACTTGAAAAACGAATCGTAATAAAGTTGATATGGTCATAATCCAGTAAGTAATTAAAATTAAATCCGGATTATACTTTTTATCTTCTTTTTCGGCCCTTGGGAAAAACCAAAGTGCTACTCCCATAATCATCATCATTACAGAACCAACGAGTATTACATGAACATGAGCAGAAATTAACTCCTGAGTATTCCCGGAATTAAATAAATACTTTGAGTATGACATGAATAACCCGGTTAAAATTCCGAGTGCTAAAAAAGCTATGCTTGTTTTTATAAAATATCTTACTGTTGAGAACATATCATTAAGTCAAAAATCAAAATTCAAAGGTCAAAATCATTTAATAAATTTTTATTGCTTCTAATTACTTGAATGAAATTGAAGCTATTTAACAGCACAAACTTAAAAATGGGTGAATAGGATTTCCTTGACTTAAATCAGATTTTGTTTGATTTTTAAATTGGTTGGGAAATGCTTAATAAATGGAAGGGATGAATTATTCAGTTAGTTTTTTTAATTCATAAAAATCTTGAATAAATATTTTTTTACCATTCATTTTAATAATTCCATCAGACTGCAATTTATTGAAAGTGCGGGAAAGTGTCTCTGTTATAGTTCCTAAATAAGAAGCTATAGTTGATTTCGGCACATTTAATCTTATAAAAGGTTCAGGTAAATTTTCTGTTCCGCTTAAATGAATTTCATTTATCAAATATTCAGCAAGCCGGTTCTTTACTTCTTTGGTTGATAAATCTTCAACCTGCTTAATTAATAGATTTCAATCTCTTTGCAAACCCGGCTAACATCTTCAAAGATATTTCGGGATTTTTTTTAATCAAATCTAAAAATTCCTCTTTAGGAATAAATATTACAAGACTTTCCGATAAGCTTTGCGCACTAACAGGATAATTTTTTCCTTCAAATAACGGAATATCTGCAAAAACATTTAACGTCTTTAAGATATGAACAACAGATTCTTTACCGTCAATTGTAGTTTTATAAATTTTAACTCCTCCTTTAAGTAAGATGTAAAAACCTTTGTAAAAATCTCCTTCTAAAAAAAGGATTTTATTTTTAGGAATTTTCTTTAAAGAACTGATTGCTGTTACTTCTCTTAACTGTTCAATGCTAAGTTCAGAAAATAAAGGAATATTTCTTAAAGTTTCTTTCTGGTTCTTAATTTCAATCATCTGTAAAAATTACTTTGAGATAAAAGTATTGACATTTTTTCCGCAGCAATCTTTATATTTTTTACCGCTTCTGCAAGGGCAGTCATCATTTCTTCCAACTTTCAATGACGGAAACCCTCTGTCCATTTCTTTTACCCACTTCATTACATTTGCAGGAGGAAGCTGCTGCTTCAACTGGCTAACCATAAAATTCATATAAGGATTTATATAATTGAAAAAATGCTTATAACCTGCACATAAATAATTTAAGCCTTCTTCACCATCCGGCGTTTTTATAAAACGATGCTTGGGACATTCACCGTTGCATGCAAATCTAACTTCACATTTACGGCAGTATTTGGGAAGCGTGTCTCTTTTATCATTTCCAAATTTAACCTGCTGATCTGAATCAACAATTTTGCTTAATGATTCTTCCATTAAATTGCCAAGTTTGTTTTCGGGATAAACATAATGATCACAGGAATAAATGTCACCGTTATGCTCAATTGCCATTGCCCTTCCACAAGTATCATTAAAAATACAAAGACTTGATTGTCCCGTGTACCAAATTTCCAATGCAACATCAAATATCTGGATAAAATATTTTCCGACATCTTTTCTTACCCATTCATCAAAAATAGTTGTTAAAAATATTCCAAACTGAACAGGCTCAACAGACCATTTTGTAACTATAGCTTTATCTTCATAACTTGGTGAAACTAAGCTCAATAATTCATTTTTATTCCCTGCTTCCCTTTCAGCAATGGGAATAAACTGCATGAAAGTGCTGCCAATCTCTTTTAAAAAATTATAAACTTTCAGCGGTTGGTAGGAATTATCTCTTTGTACACAAGTCAATGTATTAAATTCAACTTCATGTTTTTGCAAGAACCTGAGGCCATTCATTACCTTTTCAAAACTTAACTGACCGCCTTTATATAATCTATACTTATTATGCATCTCTTCCGGGCCGTCAATTGATAAGCCGATTAAGAAATTATTTTCTTTTAAAAATTCACACCATTCATCATTTAGTAAAACACCATTAGTCTGAAAAGTATTTTCAATCTTCTTCCCGTTGGAATATTTTTTCTGAAGTTCAACAGCTTCTTTAAAAAAGTCTACTCCAAGTAAAGTTGGTTCTCCACCCTGCCATGAAAAAGTTATCACAGGTGTTTTTTGAGATTCAATATATTGTTTAATATAAGACTCTAAAACATCACCGGACATTTTCCAATCTTTATTTTTTACATACAGCTTTTCTTTTTCAAGATAAAAACAATAAGTGCAATCAAGATTACAAATTGCTCCTGTAGGTTTAGCCATCAAATGAAATGCTTCAGAAATTTTCATGTGTGTTTTCTTAAATAAAAGTATTTAACTTGCGGGATAAACCGGTTGGTTCAATTCACCGGAAATCATTTTTAACAATGTGTTTTTATCAAAGGGCTTTGAAAGATAATTTGTGCAGCCTGCTTCAAATGCATTCTTTCTATCTTTTTCCATAGCAAAAGCAGTAACTGCAATTATTGGTGTGTTTTCATATTCTTTTGTTTCTCTCAGCATTCTTGTAAGCATTAATCCATCTATCTCTTCGCCTAAATTAATATCCATAAGAATTAAATCATAACTGTTCTTCTCGGTTTTATCCAATGCTTCTTTAGCGTTATTTGCAATATCAACATTCCCGGATTTCTTTAAATAAATTTTAAATAAGCTTACCGTATTGGGGTCATCTTCAACAATTAAAATTTCCAGTGTCCTGCTTATATTTTTTTCTCCTGTAGCCGGAATAAGCACTTCAGATTTAATTCTTGAATTCACTCTTTTATCTTTACCGGGCTGAGACAATTCAACCTTGGTTGGAAGTATTAAATTAAATGTAGTTCCTATCCCTAAAGTACTTTCAAATTCGATATCACCATCCAGAAGCTTTATAAATTTTTTCGTAATTGTTAGGCCAAGCCCTGAGCCTTCATACTTTCTATTGAATCCTTCGCTTGCCTGCCTGAACTCATTAAAAATATATTCGCGGCTTTCAAAAGGAATTCCTATTCCTGTGTCAATAACTGAAATTATAATTCTATCGGAGTTATCCAATGTTTTCTTTTCAACTTTTATTGTTACCCCACCTTGTTCGGTAAATTTAATTGCATTACTAATAAGGTGACGCAATACAATTTTTAACAATCTTTCGTCTGTGACAATTTTTATTTCTTGTTCAGGCATTTCGGCATTTAAAGTTAAATTTCTAGATTGTGCTTCGGATTTGAAATTTATGATTTTAGATTTTATCAAATCATTTATACTGGTTAACGAGTAATTTATTATATGCTCTTTAGATTCAATTTGAGTTAACTCGAGAATAGAATTCAATGTTTCAAGCAATCTTTTTCCGCCTCTAAAAATAGTTTGAATCATTTCCAGGTGTTCAGTGTTTTTTATATCATCCTTTAATATTTGAGCAAAACCAAGAATACCAACCATTGGAGTTCTTAATTCATGGCTCATATTGGCAAGGAAATTTGATTTCAATCTATTCATTTCCTCTGCTCTTTCTTTTGCTTCAATTAATTCTTTTTCAATTCTTTTTCTTTCTGAGATATCTCGAACAATAGCAATCAAGACCGGTTTATTATTTATTTCTGTTAACGAAAGATTAATTTCGCAATAGATTTCTCTTCCATTTTTTAAATGAACCCATTCAAATAATTGAGGCTTTCCTCTATATACTTTACTAATTTTGTTTACTGCCCCTATCTCAGAACTTATGCCATCCGGCTGAAATTTAGGAGAAAAATCTACAGGTGTTTTTCCGATTATTTCAGATTTCGATTTACCATATATTTGTTCTGCTTTTGGATTGCAATCGGTAAATCTAATATCGTCCATCAATAATATTGCATCATTTGAAGATTCAAACAAGGTTCTAAACTTATTCTCAGAATTTTTAGTTTGCATTTCTACTTCATGTTTTTTTGTAATATCTTTTGCTACTACAAAAAATGTATTATCAGGAAGCATTTTTGCACTTAAGTCAGCAAGATAGACACTGCCGTCTTTTCTTTTTAAATATCTTTCACTAAATATTGTTTCACCGACTATTAGTTCTTTTAATTTTAACGGATGATTTTTTAAATCATTTGGATCAAGAAGCTGCAAGATTTTTTTCCTCAGCAATTCTTCAGGTGCATATCCAAGATTTTTACAAGCAATTGAATTAACTTGCAGTATATTCAATTCTTTATCGAAAACAACTATGCCTTCGGAAGCATATTCAATTATCTGCTTATACTTTATTTCTGATTCGTTTAATTGTTTTAAATGCTTAAAAGATTGCTTTTCATTAATATAAATAAACAAAATTCCGGTAAGCCCAATAACCAAGAAAATTATCACGCCTGAAGCGATCACTTTAAATTTTAATGATTGAAAAACTTCAGCCTGATCAATTTTAGTTACCAGGTACCAATTAGTTGCTTTTAATAATCTTACATCACCAAGTACGTTTTCATTTCTATAATCTTTAAAAGTTTCAATTGTATCCATTTTCTTTTGTGAAATGGCTGCAGCGAATTCACTTTTATCTACCGGGATTTTAAACTCCAAAGAAGAAATATTATTATACCGCAGGCCGGATAAATTCATTAAGGTATCATTTTTAATTCCATATAAAATTGATTCTCCTGTTTCACTAGCAAAATGATTTCCCTTTAAAAATGAATAAAGCATTCTTTCCGGGGCAACACTTAATATAATAACCGCTAAAGGTTCCCGGTTTTCATAAATGGGGGCATAAAAATCAAAATATACTTTATGTGAAATTTGATTTCTATCAATTTTAGAATTTTGAATTTGCCTGCTGGAAAAAGCTTTACCTGCATTTTCAATCTCTTGCTTATCCGGGATAAAATTAGGATTTAAGTTTAAGATTACTTTTAAATTTTTATCCAAAACAAGAATGGTTCGGTAATCATGGTTTTTATACATAGGAAAAATTACTTTGGACAATTCACTTGAGTCTAAACTCTTTAAATCATGTGCAAGGTTTTTAATACCGTTATGTATAAAATCATCATTTAATAAAAACCTTGCATCTGATAACCTTTCTTTATACCAATTTGAAATTTGAGTTTCATTAAACAACCCTGCTTCTTGTAAACTTGCGAAACTTTGGTTTAATAAATTTTCTTTTTCATTTTCATAATAGACAAAACCAATGATTATAATTATGAAGCAAGATACAATTAGAATAATAAGAAATGTAGTCGAAGATTTTATAGATGTGAAGATTTTCATAAAAATATCTTAAAAAAGTCGAGTACCGTTTAAAAAAATTAAACCGGGAACAATGTTTTTTAAGCGACTTATTCCGTACAGAACTAACTAATATTGAATAGATGTTTAATAAGTTATGAAATATTTATTAAAATCAAAACATTTTTTTTGATGAGTATTTCAATTACAATTATAATTTTAACCTAAGAAGTAAGTAAATAAAACCAATCTGGCATGAATACTTAAAACTAATTTGTATACTAAAGAATAAAGTTAAATAAGTACGGATTAATCGAATTTTCTGTTGAATTATTTTAGAGTGTAAAAGTAAGATTTTATGGTTTTCCTCAAAGTAACTAAAGATTTTTTTTATATTATTTAACAAAAGTGACTTTAAATTTGATTTTAGATCTTATAAGAAAATTATTCTTCTTTATTAAACAATATTATAAATATTGATTTTCAAAAGAAAGATATGTAAATAACAACGGGCTTTATAAATATTATTTGGGCAGCATTAGGGAGCAGATAAAATATTTTTAAATTCCTATTCGTTGTTAATTCCAACAGTTCAATTAAAATTCCATTTAAAATTATTTCGGAGGGCAGCTATGAAAAAATTTCTTTCCTTTGCAGCGGTTCTTTGCGTCCTTTTTATTAATTACAGTTGTAATGAAACACCTCCTGTTAGTTCAAACCAGGAAGAAAATACTGCCTCAACTCTTGCCAAAGTTAACTTTCCTCAAGCCGATTATTTCTTAGTTCAGTATTCATCAAATGAAAACGACTTTGTAAATACTGTTAACAGTATTGGAGGTGTTGTTGAAGAAACCCATCCTGAAATTAAGGTTGCAAAAGTAAGCGGCTTAACTGATAATTCTGCAGCATTACTTGAAAAGAAATCCGGTATAAAATCCGTAACCCGGGATATACTTGTTCAATGGGTTTCACCTGAAACGAATGTAGTTGAACAGTCAATTGGAAGTGATGAATCATTTTGGGCTTATCAGTGGGCCCCGTCAGCAATTCATGCACCGGAAGCATGGGATGCCGGATTTACAGGACAAGGCGTTAGAGTTGCTGTAATCGACGGTGGTATAGCAAGCAATCATATTGATTTAAAAGATAATATTGATATGACTGCTTCTAAATCTTTTGTAGATGGTTTCAATTTTAATCAGGATGCTGGAACTTTTTGGCATGCAACACACGTTGCCGGTATTATTGCTGCAGAGGACAATGGTATTGGAACAATAGGAATAGCGCCGCATGCAACTATCATAGCACTAAAAGCTTTACAAGATGGTTCCGGCACTTTTGATGCTGTTATTTCAGCAATTCTATATGCTGCAGGTGAAGCTAATGCAGATATAATTAATATGAGTCTTGGAGCAGTTTTCCCAAGAAATTCGAAAGACGCAGCCAAGCTTAATGTTGCTTTAGGGCTTGCAATAAACTATGCATATCAAAAAGGTGTAACAGTTATAGTTGCAGCAGGCAATGATGGAATTGATTTTGACCATGCGGGTATGTACGTATCAGAGCCTGCAGAGATTCAGCATGTAATATGCGTCTCCGCAACAGGCCCTACTGGTTTTGCTTACGGTGCCTCAAACTTTGATGATCCTGCAGAATATACAAACTATGGTCAATCTTTGGTTAGTTTTGCTGCACCCGGGGGAAATGACCTTTTATATCCAAATGGACTATGGTATTGGGATATGGTTTTAAGTCCAAGTTATGGAACAAGCACATACACATGGGCAGATGGCACAAGTATGGCTACACCTCACGTTGCAGGCGTAGTCGCGCTGATTATGCAGTCGCACGGCGGCCATTTAAGTCCATCAAGGGTTGAAGCGATACTGCGCTCATCTTCCGACGACCTTGGCAAGCCAGGTAATGATGATTATTATGGAAAAGGAAGAGTAAATGCATTTAGAGCAGTAATGCAGTAAAATATTTAGTGAAGTTAAATTAAAAGAAATAATCCCGGAATTTTATTCCGGGATTTTTATTTTATAAAATAATATTAGCTCACCTTTACCAGAACCATTGTCATATCATCATTTTGTTCTGCTTTGCCGCGGAAGGTATTAATATTTTTCCATATTTCATTCATTATCTCAGCAGATTTTTGATTGGTTTTATTGCTTAGTATTAGCGAAAGGTTTTCTTCTCCAAATAAATCCATTTTTTCATTCATTGCTTCGGTAATACCGTCTGAAAAGAAAGCATAGATTTGTCCGGGTTTTAAAATTAGTTCTTCTTCTTTTAATGTGCTTTCAAAAATTGCTCCGTATTCCAAACCAACTCCCAACCCCTGAGTCTTATATGCATTCACTGTTCCATTTGCGGTAGTTAAAATCGGCATGTGCCCTGCTCTGCAAAATCTCACTGTGTTTTTATTAATATCAAATAATGCTAATGTCATAGTGACAAAAGAATTTTTATCAAAAGCAGCATACATTCTTTTATTTATATCAATAAGAATTTCTCTCGGGCTTTTATCAATCGTGCAAGCAAGCTGAATCATTGTTTGAAGCTTCGTCATATAAAGTGCGGCTGATAATCCTTTACCGGAAACATCACCGACAACCACAAACATTTTGTTTTCAGAAACAGGTATCAAATCATAATAATCTCCCCCAACCTGCATTGCAGGAATCATTTCTCCGCAAATATCCAAACCGTTAATGTTTGGAATACAAGCGGGCAGCAAGCCTTGTTGTATCTTTCGTGCTAAATCAAGATCTCTTTCCATTCTCAATTTTTGTGCTTCTGCTTGATAGAGCCGGGCATTTTCAATTGCTACTGCAGTTTGAGAAGCAGCTGATGACAGCAGCTCAAGGTCTTTACCCCCGAATTGAGATCCGGAATGCTTTAAACCAAACAGCATCAAACCAACAACTTTAGCTTTAATAACCATTGGAATAATTGTATAAATATTTCCTTCAGTAAACTTTTCAAAATGTTCAGGAAAGAATTCTTCAAATTCCTCTCGTTCAATTATTTTAGTTATAGCTAAGTCTTCTTTCCCTTTTACTAACTGTGCAATGCTTCCATTTGTAATTTGCAAATTAACGTTACCCATACCTTTGCTTCTTACTAAATTAAAACCTTCTGAATCATTTTCTTTAAGCATGATTCCAAAATGGTTTATCATTAAAGCATTAACCAAAGTTTGCTTTGTGTAGTCAAGAATATTGTCCAATCCTACCATGCCGGATATTTCGCCACTGAAATGAACTAGCACTTTTTGATAGGCAAATTGTTCAGGATAAAATTTTGACGTTATTAAATCTTGGAATTTATCTTTTGAAGATTGAAATATCACTGCGAAGACTATAAAGATTATACCTAAAATTAAACCTTGGTATTCGGTTCCGATAGCCGAACTAATTGTTAAACCAATTCCGTATATAATAACAAAATAAGTAAAAGCAATCGCAACAGTAGCAGCCCCGTACATTATAGTATTCTTAATGACAACGCTTACATCCATTAGCTGGTATTTGAAAATGGAATAAGCAAATCCTATTGGTAATACAATCAAAAACACAATGGGCATATAATATTCAGGAGAATTGAAAATCATATCGGCAATAGCCGGGGCGACAAAAGCTGAAAAAGTTACACTTGCAATCCCAAAAATGTATGCCAGCAAAATTATGAAGATTGGTTTTCTTTCTTCTTTAGATTTTAATTTGAAATAATTAATAATTAACAAAACAAGACCAATAAAAAATCCTGTGAAGAAGTAAAAGCCAACAACATCATTATACCACTTATAGTGATAAGCTGGATTTGGTTTACCCCATACAAAAAATATTCTGTATATGTATAATGAGACATATAAAACAATAGGGATTATATATAAAGCTTTTTTAACTCCCCGCCTGGTAATAGTTTTTAGTTCTCTTGGAAAAATTAAGAAGAAATGTATTACAAGAAATGGAGTAAAGATTGCCCCGAATGTCGAAAAGAAATCAAAAAATACTCTCAGAGCTAAACTTGACTGAACAGTTTTTGAATTAAAAAACACAAGGGTTCCATACATAACAAGAGTAGTGCTAATTGCATAAAATCTTCTTTGCACAAATCCATCAGGTTTTGCTGAGACTACAACAAATCCTATTATCAACCATATGAAACCCA
Source organism: uncultured Bacteroidota bacterium (assembly GCA_963775245.1). Classification (GTDB taxonomy): domain Bacteria; phylum Bacteroidota; class Ignavibacteria; order Ignavibacteriales; family Ignavibacteriaceae; genus CAVSWT01. Next base: position 227,048 of record CAVZID010000012.1, on the reverse strand, counting down.
ATAAGCATAAAGTAAGCTGGAAAAAGTTTACAAGTTTTTTTATGTAAACCTTTGTTTCAAATATACCCCCATCCTTTTTCTTTACTTTATAATCAGCGTACTCTCCGCCGTTAACCTTATTTAAAGTTAATTGCGCTTGTTCGGTACCCCTTAAAGACACTCCATTAATAGCTAAAAGATAATCACCATCTCTTATCCCCGCATTCCAGGTAACACCATCAATTTTTACACGTTCAAATCTTATTGCAACACTGTCAGTTGAGTTATTAACTTTTTCAGAAACCCACCAACATTCATCATTTGATTGCACATTTACATTTACAGTTATAATAATACTTGCCAGCGAAAAACAAAAAAGTACTGCCGTAAAAACTATGATTAGTTTTTGTCTATAATTCTCTATGAAATTTCTAATTTTTTTCATTTTTAATTAGACTAAACTATCGGGAAAAGTATGGGAAAAAGTTATATCAAAATTAAATATTTATTTTACCTTAATCACTACCAAAGTTAAGTCATCAGACTGAGGCGCACCCATAGTGAAAATCTGAACTTGTCTTTTTATTTCTTTTAAAATTTCTTCTGCTGATTTTTTTGTTAAAGTTAAAACTAATCTTTCCAGTCTCTCGTCTGAAAATTCTTCATGAGCTTTACTCATCGCTTCTGTTATTCCATCAGTAAATAGAACTATAACATCGTTGTCCTGCAAACTTATTTCTTCGACAGTATAAGGCACAAATGTTTTCATCACTCCCAAAATAATCCCACCTTTATCCAGTTTACTAATTTGTCCGTCTCTTATTAATAAAGGAGGATTATGCCCTGCATTAACGTATGTCAAGGTTCTTTTCAGTTCATCAAATATACCCCAGAAAAAAGTAATAAATCTTCCATCAGAAGTGTTCTCCGTTATTAAATCATTTATAATACCGGTTGCTTCATCTATCTTAATTCCCTGCTTACAAATGATTTGCAAAAACGCTTGAATGTTCGCCATCAACAAAGCCGCTGGAACTCCTTTGCCGGATACATCCGCGATGGCAATATAAAAATTATTTTCATTTAGCTTAATTATATCATAATAATCGCCGCCAACTTGTTTAGAAGAAACATTATCTCCGGCAATATCAAATGAATTAAATTTAGGAATTGAGCTAGGTAGCAGATTTAATTGTATATCCCTTGCAATTTCCAGCTCTTCTTCCATCTTTTGTTTTTCAAGTGCTTCTTGAAAAAGTTTTTGATTCTCTAATGAAATAATTGCTAAGCTTCCCGTTGAATAAATAAATTCGATATCACTTTCGGTATAATCGGAATTATTAATTCTTCTTCCCAATAAAATTAATCCGCGTGTATTTCCTTGAAGCTGCATAGGAACAATTAACTCAAATCCGATTTTAAATAATTCTTCGTAATTCTTTTTTATATCATCTTTCATTAACGAATTAGTAATTTTTAAATAATTATAATTTTTTAAGGCATTAATTAAATCAGAACCTGTAATTTTAGATTCTAAGATTTCAATATTTTCATCTTTAAAGCTAACTACAGCATATTTTGAAATTAAGAACTGTCCAATGATAGAATAAACCAAAAGCTTTGCAACTTTGGTTGATTCCGAAAATAAACCGAACTCCTTGCTAAGTTCAAACAATGAATTCAACCTGTTCAATCTTGAATCCAAAGTTCTATTTAATTTTGTTACTTTGTTTAGCACAATCGAATTTTGAATTGCTGTAGCTGAGATGTTCAGTATGGTTCTTAAAAATTCAAGGTCATCTTCAGAGTAAAGCGTTTTATTTAACTTTTCACCTAAACAAATTATTCCAACACATTCATCGGAAGAATTTATTTTTTCTATCGCAAATAATTTTGCTTCATTTATAAAATCATTGAACAGCGGATTACTTTTAAAGCTGCCGTTTGAAGAAGTAATTGAGGGAAACTTTTGAGCTAATTCGTCTGAAATGCCTTTGCATATTTTTAATTTTAAAGCTCCATTTTCTTTTAGAGCTATTAATCCGCGGGTAGCAAAAAATTTACCCATGCAGGTCAATAAAATATTATTCAAAATAAAATTTAAATCCAGGCTGGAATTTATTATCCTGCTGAACTCTACAAGTGATGTAAGGTTTCTTTTAAATCTAAGGTTATCTACTTCGTTCATTTTAGTGGGATGAATTTAAATTCTTGATTAACATAACTTGGTTATACTTTCCGGGAATAGAAATATATTTTACTTCATCCATTAAAGTTTTCATTAAATACATTCCAAGGCCCCCGACTCTTTTTTGACGGTAGTATTCTTGAATATCCGGTTCAGGGATTATTTCAGGATGAAATGCATTTCCGTAGTCTTTAATTTTAATTATAATTTTTTCGGGGAAAATTTTAATTGTCAAAATTATTTCCCCATCAGGGTAAGATTTGTAAGCATGTTTTATAATGTTTGTGCAAGCCTCATCTACAGCCAGCATCATATCATTTATTGATTTTGATGGCATACCTGCTGCAAGTGCACTTGCCTGCACAAACTCCCGTATCAAAGATAGATTCTCTGTACGGCTGTTTATAACAAGCTTTTTTTCTCTCGATGTGTGATTATTTGTTTTCAAGATTATTAGTCTCGTTAAATTTTTTAATTGCCTCTTCTTCATGCTTAAAGATTTCATACAGAAGAGGGAAACCGAGTAAGTCAAAAATGTTAAAAACTTTATCGGTCATATTTGTCAATTTAATATCGCCTTTATTGTCACGTATGTTTTCAATAAAAGCCATGAATACACCCAAACCAGCGCTGCTTATATAAACCAGGTCATTAAAATTTGCTACAATCATATTTCTGCCGCGGTCGATTAGATTTGAAAATTCATTTTCAAGCTGCGGCGCAGTATGAGCGTCCAAATATCCTTTTAAATAAACTACGCTTATTTCACCTTTGTCAGTAACTGAGGTGTTGAACTCTGCCATTCTATTTCTCCGTCAAGTTTAATTTTTTGTTTCCATTTAAATACTACAAGAGTGATGTCATCATGCTGGGAAGTATTTTGCGAAAATTGCGTCACTTCCTCTATTACTTTTTTTGTAATTTCATCCACACTCTTTTTATGTGAATCGAGTAGAATTTTTTCAAAATGTTTATCGCCGAAATCTTCCATCAAATTATTTTTTGCTTCAGTTATGCCATCAGTATAAAGCACAATTACATCATCATTCTTAAGCTTAATTTCAATTTCATCTAAATTATCTTCAAACTGATTTCCAAAATTTAAACCGAGCCCTATCCCTGAAGGCCTTATGCTTTCTGCAACCCCATCTCTCAAAATTAAAATGGGACAATGACCTGCCCTTGCAAGATGAAGTATATCTTTTTGAAAATCGATAACCCCAAATGCTGCACTTACAAAAGTTTTTCTATCTAAAGTTCTTTTTAAAATTCTGTTTGCTTTAACTAAAATATTTTTTGGCCGGTCAATTTCCTTTGATAAGGATTCGAATATTCCTTTAATTTGAGCCATGATAAAAGCAGCCGAAATTCCTTTGCCGGAAACATCGGCGATAATAAAGCCTAAATTGTTTTCATTTATTTCAAAGAAATCATAATAATCACCGCCAACTTCAAACGCTGGGATAAATACAGAAGAAATATCTAACTTTTCATATTTTGGATTTTCAGCCGGTAAAATTTTTCTTTGAATTTCTCTTGCCAGATCAAGTTCTTTTTCCATTCTTTCTTTTTCAATCGATTCCTCTAACAACCGGCTGTTTTCAATAGCAATCGATGCATAATCCGAAAAGGTATTTATGGCATCTCTATCTTCATCATCAAATATTTTTTGGTTTTTCTTCACGATAAACAAATATCCTCGTAATTCATTATGTGCTTTAAGCAGTGAAACAGCAGCTTGAGTATAATTATCCGATAGATTATTAATTGTATTAATTCTATCCAGCTTAATAATTTTTGTACTTGCTAAACCTGACAAATCTTTTTTATCCAAAATATTTTTTGTAATTAATTCAGCATCAACGTAGCCGATATACTTGTTTGCAAGGATTTTTGTTTCATCTTTGTTCTGCCAGTAAATCCATGAAGCATCAGCATTACAAACTTTGGCTGCGATTTCCGTCACAGTTTCTGCAAGTTCTTTAAAATCCAAAACCTGGTTAACAAGCTTGCTGAAATATTGAAGTGAAGAAACTTCCTGTGCTTTTCTGTCAAATGCTTCTGCGGTTGGTAAATGAAAAAGAGTTGTAAAGAAAAGTATTCCGAAATAAATACCGCCGTAAAGAAAAATTATATAAACGAACTGTGAAAGTGCCGGAGAAAAAGCCGTAATTATTTGATTGCTTGTGTTATCGCCTGAGCTTTGAATTAAATTTAAAAAGAACAAAACAGAAATTACTATAGAAAGAAACAAAAGATAAATTTTTTCTTTTTTTACTATAAATGCTATCCAGGATATTTTAATGGAATTAATTGCAATCAAAATAATTGAAACAATGAAAAAGGTATTCTTAATAAAAGCCAGTCCTTCAACTTCATCAAATACTGTGGCAAACGAAGTTAATAGGAAGAATATAATCATGGTATTAAAATAGAGGTTTACATTCCGGTTTTGCTTTAAAAAGAAAAGCTCTTTAAATGTTAAAAAGATGAAGGAAACTGAAACAAGAATCAAAAACACATAAATGAAAGAAACAATCGAATAAGCCATGCCCGGGCGGGTTATGGTTTCCTTAATGTTATCAAATAATATGGAAAAAATTGAACCGGCAAATATTAAAACTAAAAATATAAATGCATTTAAAATTCCAACGTTCATTACCATAGTCAATGGATTTATTATCTTTGAGCGCATCAACTCAATCAAATAGACGATGAAGCTTACTGACGTGAATATAACAAGCAGCTCATCAAGGATTTTGATATAAATGTTAGAGGCAGGAATAAAAAACAATTTAAAGAAAAAAAGCAAAACAACTGAGGCGATGAATGCCTGAAACTTTAAGCTTTTTATGTTAAACTTTAAATTTAAGTTCATAGTGTTAAATAATATCAATAAAAGAAACTAATGAATTCAACATTTTACGTTAAATGGTTGAATCCAATGTTAAAATATAAGAAAAATGTATATATGTAAAGAAAAGAATTATAAGCGGAAAAAATCTGGGATAGCTGACCTAAATATTGGTTTTTTAATAAAAAACCGCCAAGAAACTATTTCTATGGCGGTAAAAAAATTTTAATTTATTTCTCTAGACTATATCACTATTGAATTCTTTTTCTCTTTTTTCTGTTCAGGAATATTTTTCTGTAAATTTTCCTGAAGTTTTTGCATTTGTTCCTGGAACTTTTGCATTTGTTTTTGAATGCCTTCCATTTGTTTTTGGAACATGTCTCTGTCAATTATCATCATTGAATCATCGCCAAAAAACTTAAACATGTTTGATAATGAATCTCCATTGAAATGGAAGTTCCTAAATTTCTTTAAGAATTTTTTATTGAATTTAGTTCCCAAAGAATCTTTAAAGAATTTTTCAATCTTTGCCAATGAATCTGCATTTGGTGCATTAAAATTAAAATTCAGAGCATTAGAAGAATCACCATAATCAACTTTAAAGTGATAACTCCCGCTAATTTGTCCGTTTTTCGGAAAATTAAAACTGAAAGATTTCATATGTTTTGTAATTTCATTAAGATGTTCACCTAAACTGTCGAAATCCGGCAAATTAATCTTTGGAATTTGAATCTGTGAAAAATTAATCTTACATGTATTCGAATCTATCCAAATATTAAAATTATTATTATGATTCTTATTTATATTCTTTCTAAGAGTTGCTAAGTTACTATCAAGCAGAATCCCAATGTTCAAATGTTTAAATTCTTTTTGAGCTTCTGCAATACCTTTTTTCATTTCCTCTTTCGCCCGGTCCATTTCTTTTTTAAACTTATCCTTGTTAAAAGTATAAGATTCATAAAAGATTGTATCGGGAGACAAGAAAATATACTTATCCGGGCTTGAAGCTTTCACAGTACGAACTATCTTATCAGTGGCAGAACGGTTGTATTGATAATCCACAGGAAGCATTTTTGAAAGGCCGGCTTTATTTACACTTCCGGCAAATGATAATAAATCTGCAAGCATTGCTTTTTTATAATTCCACAAGTTAGGATTTATTGCCATAACATTATTAGCATTAACTAAAACCTGGCCTTGCAAATCATCTGCATATGCTTCAAGAATAGAATCCATTGACTGTTTTTGATGGTCATTTAATTTTAATGCCGAAACAAAATTTGCTAAAGAGTAATCATCATTCTTCTCTGTTGGGGATTTTTGAATTTCAAAATATTCTTTGCCGGTTGAGTCATAACCAAGGCTCAAAAATTTCTGATTCGTTTTATCGAGAGGTAAACGATTGTAAAATGCAAAATCGAAAATATCTTGATTATTTAAATTGGCTGCAAATAAAAGCGGTTTCAAATTTTCAGTATAGAAGCTTGCAATATTTGTTTTCTGATTTTCCACAAATTTTTTGAACAAACTCGGATTCAATTTTAAAACAAACATCAAAGCAACAGTTAAAACAGATATAGCAACAACCGGGGACCATTTCCTGATTCTAACAGAAGGTTTCTTAGACCTCTCAATCTCTGCAATCAGCTTGGTTTCAAAATAAGGAGACTCAGGAATTTTGCTGAATGATGAAGAAGTAAGTTTTTTAATTTCTATTAGTTCTTCAACCTGCTTACTTAATTTTTCGGATAACTTAATTTTCTGTTCAAGTTCTCTGGCTTCATTTTCGGAAAGCTCTCCGTCAACATAAGCCGATAACATTTCTAAATCTTTATGTAATTTTTCTGATTTCATGTTAGCAACTCCCGCTCTAAAGGCTTTAAAATATTTTTTAAGCCTTCACGAGCACGGAAAATTCTTGACTTCACTGTTCCAATTTCACAATCAACTGTTTCTGCAATTTCCTGGTAGCTCATTCCTTCGAGGTCTTTCAGCATTAAAGGAACTTTTAATTTCTCCGGCAGCTTGGCAATTGCTTTTCTAACCACTTCTGCCGTGTCTTTATTTTCGGGGCTTGAGTCGTAGCTGTAATTATTATGCTGTTCGTCTATTGGGATAAATATTCTTCGTATCTTAACCTTTCTCAAATAATCTTTACATTTATTAATTGTAATCCTGTAAAGCCATGTCGTGAACTGCGACTCAAACCTAAATTTATTTAAATTTTTATATACAGTAATAAATACTTCTTGTGCGATATCATCAACTACATCTACGTTACCGATGGTTAAGTAAATTATGTTTCTGACTTTTTCTTTATGGCGCTGAACCAATTGCTTAAATACCGACTCATCGCCTTCAATAAATTGTTTTATTAAAGAAAAGTCTTCATCTAAATTCAATATTTGAGGATTTGGCAAAGCTATTTTATTTTTCCTTTTAATTTTCTTCATTTTAGACGCATTTGTTTCTGGTTTGTTCCACGAAAATACATAGAAAACTAACAAGTGAAAATATAAAAAACTTGAACTTAAATGTATTAATTATCATTACTTAACTTGCATAAAAACAACCTTCTAAGTAAATTGAGCCGAAAAATTTTAGGAGTTCTTCATGAAAACAAATGTTAAAGAACAATATAATGCTGTTGTTATAGAACTTAAGGGCAACGTTATGGGGGGAGAGGATACTAAAGAATTTAATGAGCTTTTACATAAGCTAACTGATGAAGGCAAAAAGAATCTTGTCTTAGATTTAGGTGAAGTAAAATTTATGAATAGCTCTGGTTTAGGTATGCTAATTGGCGGTTTAACTACAATGAAAAAAATCGACGGGCATTTAAAATTAGCAAGAGTCACTGACAAAATTGAAAGCTTATTAATTATAACAAAGCTTATTACGATTTTTGAATTCTATGAAACTGTGGATGAAGCAGTAAAAAGTTTTGCATAATAATTCTTTCATAACAAATTATTTTATTATAACTCCGGATTTGGTTATTCGGAGTTTTATTTTGCTTATTATTTTATATTTCTAAAATAGTTCAAATCAAAATCGTTTTTATTTAATCATTAAACTAAACAAGGTAATTCAGATGAGCGTTACAATCCTTGTCGGCAGCCAATGGGGTGATGAAGGGAAAGGGAAAATTGTAGACATATTAAGTGAAAAATATGATATAGTTGTTCGTTACCAAGGAGGAGCAAATGCCGGCCATACAGTTGAAATTGGGGATAAAAAATTTATTCTTCATTTAATCCCTTCGGGAATTTTAAGAGAAAAATGTATATGCGTTATAGGCAACGGAGTAGTAATCGACCCCACTGCTCTGCTTGATGAAATTAAATTTCTTGAAAGTCATGGAATAAACGTTGACGGCAGATTATTTGTAAGCCATAATGCACATCTAATCATGCCTTATCATAAGCTGCTTGATTCAATAAGTGAAAGCGGTGAAAATAAAATTGGAACTACAGGACGAGGAATTGGACCTTGCTATATTGATAAGTTTGCAAGAAAAGGAATTAAGATTGTTGATTTGTTAAATCGAAAAGCGCTTGAATCAAAAATCAGAGAGAATATTGCTGAAAAAAATAATCTTCTTAAAAAAGTTTATGAGCACCAAGAATTAGATGTTGAAGCAATCGTAAAAGAATATCTTGAATTTGATAAGAGAATAGATAAATATATAAAGGATGTTCCATCATTTTTAAATCAAGCTATAAACGACGGCAACTCAATTTTACTTGAAGGTGCACAAGGCGCTTTGTTAGATGTTGACCATGGTACTTATCCTTACGTTACATCATCAAATCCAACTTCGGGAGGTGCGTGTACAGGTTCCGGTATTCCTCCAACTAAAATCACTAATGTAGTTGGAATAGTAAAAGCTTACACTACTCGAGTTGGAAACGGGCCTTTCCCCACAGAATTGTTAGATGATGACGGAGAAATGTTACGTAAAATAGGTGCTGAGTATGGTGCCACAACTGGGCGGCCAAGAAGATGCGGCTGGTTCGATTCTTTTTTAGTTAACTACTCAAGAATGATAAACGGAATTGATTCAGTAGCTATTACAAAGCTTGATGTTTTAAGTGAATTTGATAAAATAAAAGTCTGTGTTGGATATGAGCATGATGGAAAACAGTTAAAGACTTTCCCGACTGATGTAGAACGATTGGCAAATGTAAAACCAGTTTATGAGACATTACCAGGCTGGAAACAAGATTTATCTAAATGTAAATCATATTCTGAATTGCCGCAAAATACTAAGGATTACTTGTCGTTTATTTCTAAGCATTCAAAAATGAAAATTAGTATTATTTCTGTCGGGCCAAAACGGAATCAAACATTTTTTGTAGATTAATTTTTTTTTGAATTAGATATATAAATCTTTAAGAGTATCTTATTAAGATTTCCCTTGATATTGTCTCACCGGAAAATTTAAATTTGTTATTCATTTTATAGGAATGTCAAAATATGAAAATGTCCGGGGGGCCAGCCTCTGTAAATATTAAAATCATCTTGTTAGTCATTGCGGTTATGATTGCCGGAGGCACATTATTTTATACGCAGAGTTTAGTCGGAAAGCTTCAAAATAAAGAAAGACAAATGGTCGAGCTGTATGCTAAAGTTATTGAGCACATAGCTAATTCATCATCCACCGAGACAGACATAACTTTCCTCTTCGATAATTTTATAAAGCCAATTGATTTCCCCATGATTCTTACTGACGCTGCCGACAAAGTGGATTTAAGTACAAAATCGAATGTAAGAAATATTAGAAATATTAAATACGACACCTCCCTATCAAACAAAGACCTTGAATCTTTCTTTGCAAATAAAATAAAATTAATGGATGAAGTTAATCCCCCAATAATTGTTGCTTATGAAGACACAATTATTTTTCAAAAGATTCACTATGGCGATTCGGATTTAATTACTCAGTTGAAATTTTATCCTTATTTACAAATAACAATTGCGGCTCTTTTTATAGTTATCGGATATATAGGTTTCAGTAATATAAAAAGAAGTGAACAAAGCAATATATGGGTAGGAATGGCTAAAGAAACTGCTCATCAATTTGGAACTCCAATATCAAGCTTGATGGGCTGGCTGGAAATGTTAAAAATTAATTATAAGGAACCTGATAAAGTTTTAGATACAGCTGAAGAAATTTCAAACGATGTTGAAAAGCTTAGTAAAATAACATACCGTTTTTCAAAGATTGGAGCTTCACCAGAATTAAAGACATGCGTTGTCTTTGAAGAAGTAAAAAAAGTTACAGATTATTTTCAAAGGCGTTTGCCTCAAAGTGGAAAAAGCGTGGAATTATCAATTGATGGCAATACTGAAGCTTCTGCTAAACTTAACCCGGAATTATTTGAATGGGTAATTGAAAACCTTGTCAAAAATGCATTAGATGCAATCGACACCAAGCAAGGAAAAATTTCAATAGAAGTTTTTGAAAATAAAAACACCGTTGAAGTTGATATTTCCGATAACGGAAAAGGTATTGATATGAAACGCCGTAAAGATGTTTTCCGGCCCGGATATAGTACAAAACGGCGCGGTTGGGGTTTAGGTTTAAGTCTTTCCAAAAGAATTATTGATGGATATCATAATGGAAAGATCTTTGTTAAGAATTCTACCATAGGTGAAGGAACAACTTTTAAAATTATTTTAAATAAAGATTAACTCATCCGGAGCATTCGTTCAATTGGCACTAATGCCTTTGAAATTAAATCTTCATCCATAATAATTTGAGGTGATTTGTTCTTCATGCATTCATATAATTTTTCCATAGTATTCAATTTCATATACAGACATTCATTACAATTACAATTTTTTTCGGGAGGAGCAGGAATTAATTTCTTATTTGGAACCACTTTGTTCATTTGATGAATTATTCCAACTTCTGTAGCAACAATAAAGCTTTCCGAAGAATCTTCCTGAACAAATTTCAAAAGTTTGCTTGTAGAACCAATAAAATCAGCACGATTTAATATTGACTCCTCGCATTCAGGATGAGCGATTAGTTTACCATTAGGGTTTTCTAATTTTAATTCAATAATTTTTCTTTCGCTAAAAGTTTCGTGTACTATACAGGTTCCATCCCAAAGAAGCATATCTCTTCCGGTCTTTTTCATTAAATATTTCCCAAGATTCCTGTCAGGAGCAAATAATATTTTTTTATCTGCTGGTATTTGATTTATAATTTTTTCTGCATTACTTGAAGTGCATATTATATCGCTTAAAGCTTTTACTTCAGCCGTACAATTAATATATGATATTGCAATATGTTCGGGATATTTGTCTCTGAAAGATTGAAATAATGGTCCTGGACAACTATCCGCGAGCGAACAGCCCGCTTCTAAATCGGGTAAAAGGACCAGCTTATTTGGATTTAATATTTTTGCAGTTTCTGCCATGAAATGAACACCAGCAAAAACAATTACATCAGCATTTGTTGATTTTGCTTTTCTTGCTAATTCTAAGCTATCTCCAACAATATCTGCTAAATCTTGTATCTCAGATTCCTGGTAATAATGAGCAAGTATAATTGCATTTAAATCCTTTTTTAACTTTAATATTTCTTCTTTTAAATCAACTCCAATATTGGTTTCAAAATCAAGCATTACAACTCCATATAATTTAACTCATTAAAAAAAAATTTAAATGTGTCTCAAAAGAAATCAATAATTTGATAATTCCTAATTTGAGAACATAGAAAGTTAGAAAAAATGAAAAAATCCAACTATAGACTCTGGCATTTTGATTGGATAGTATAGTACAAATTAGAAATAATTTTAAGCAATAGCACCCTTCCTCAAAAGACACACACATATAAATTGGTTCTGCCGGTGGTTACCTCGAGACTACCGGCAGTTTTTATTTTAAACACTTTTGTTGCTGCCGCGCGTAATCCTCAAGTAAAAAATTCTTTTTATTCTTTTAAAGGTAATAAGGGTAATGTAATAATTACTTGCTAAATTTAACAACCTTCGCAGATAGTTTGAAAAAATACCATTTATGCAATATCCCTCCATGGCATTTAAATTGATACATAAAACACGAAATAGAAAATAGTTTTAAGCATAGCACCCCTCCACAAAATGACACTCAGACTGTCGGGCTCTTATGCCCTCAAGAGGCCGACAGTTTCCTCTCCACAAAAACAAAATTCATAAATCCAAATTAAAAAAAATCAAACACATTAATTTATTATTACATTTTTCAACAGACTTTTTGCATCATATTTATGGCATAAAAAATATCTTTCTTTTCTGCTTCAACGTCTATTAATATTTTTCCAATATCCGATACCAAAACAAATTTAATTTTACCGTTTCTATTTTTCTTGTCCGATTTCATTATTTGAAAAACTTTTTCTTTATCAAAGGAATGAAATTTTTTGGGAAGATTAATCTTAGCTGCTAATTCCAAGAATTTATTTAATTCTTGTTTAGTAATTAGCATAAGTTTTTCAGATAAAAAAAGAGAAGAAATAATTCCGGCAATAACGGCTTCACCGTGTTTAACTTTAAAGTTAAATTCACTTTCAAAGGCATGAGCGAATGTATGTCCCAGATTTAAAATTTTTCTTATTCCGGATTCTTTTTCATCTTGAGATACAACAGAAGCTTTTATTCCTACTGATTTAAATATTACTTCATTTAAAACTTCAGATTCATTTCCATAAATTTTGTTTATATTTTTTAAAAGATAATCAAAGAAATTTTTATCTGATAAATAAGCATACTTTATAACTTCACCAATCCCAGAAGTAATTTCTGGTTTTGGCAAGCTCTTAAGAAATTCAGTATCAATTAAAACAAGATTAGGCTGATAAAAAGTACCAATCATATTTTTTTTATGATTGAAGTTAATTCCTGTTTTACCACCAATCGAACTGTCAACATCAGCCAATAAAGTAGTTGGGATATGCACAAGTTTAACCCCACGCATAAAAGTCGAAGCAGCAAATCCGACCAAATCACCTGTCACTCCCCCGCCTATAGCAATTATTAATGAATCTCTTCCAAAATTATTTGATAAAAGATAAGAGTGAATCTTCTGTAATTCGGAATAAGATTTTGTTCTCTCACCGGGTTTTAGCAAATAAATTTTATATTGACTGGAAACTCTCGACAGTGCTTTTTTAATTTCGTCTTTAAAAAATGTAAAAACATTTTCATCAATTACAGCTAAAACATTTTTAGTTTCAAGATCTAAATAATTGTTTAGCCGGGATAAAATTGAATTGCCGATTAAAATTTTATAAGGATTATTCTTTAATTGTACTTTAATCTCTTTTACTAACATCTTTCATTATTTCTTTCTGAAAAAATTTTGTTTACAATTTTAGTTATTTTATCAACCGTTTCCCCGACAGATATTTTATCCGTGTTAATTTTTAAATCTGCCTGCTCGTAATATTTTTTTCTTTCCGAATAAATTTTAGAAATTCTATTAATAAATTCATCACGTTTTACTTCCTCTTCATTGCTTGCCATTAACACAGGCCTATCCCTTTTGTACCTTAATCTTTTATAAATCGAATCGAATGAAGACTCTAAAAAGATAATAGTACCATGAGATTTTAATATTTCTAAGTTAGTATCAGAGACGATAGTGCCGCCGCCTAATGAGATAATTAATTCATTACCATTTGAAATTTCTTTTAAAGTTTCAGTTTCCAATTTTCTAAAGAATTCTTCTCCCTTTTCATCAAATAAATTCCTGATTTTTTGCCCAGTTTTATTTTCAATCACATGGTCTAAATCAAAAAAATCCCAGCCAAGAGTATTGGCTAAAATAGGCCCCACAGTGCTTTTTCCTGAGCCCATAAAACCGGTAAGGTAAACTAATTTATTCTTCATGCGGGTCAAAATTATTCAGATAGGAAAGTAAAAACAAATGAATAGAAAATTTAAATTGAAATGCAATTAAAACTGGTAGGATATTCCTGCAATGAATGTAACTCCATCAACATTTATTTTCGAATCAAAAGAATCTTGCGATAACATTATTGTTCTTCCAAGGTATTGCACTTGCTGCTTATTGTATTTGCTTTTAACTGTAAACTGGGGATCGCGAAATTTCATTTCTGTTCTAACAGAAATATTTCTCCTAACAAGGTATTCCATCCCAACCGAAACTTGAATTCCGAAAGCGGCTTTTCTTTCTATGTTACTTACATCTTCGTCCCCGAACTTTCTGATTTGTGAACCGATATAATATGCACCTCCGCCTCCCATTAAAAATTTAAATTTATCTGTAGAAAACGGCATTAAATAGTGAACAGACAATTCAATTGGTATTAATTTAAATCCGTCTTCAACATTAATTGTCTGTGTATTATTTCCTACAAATACAGTTAAGTTTTTTCCAAACTGAGTATGTTTCATATATTCTGCACTTAACCCAATAATTACCTCATCATACAATCTATATCGAATATCAATCGAAGGATTGACAATATCCGTTAATGGGAATGAATTGTTTCGAAGAATTTCATCTGATGAGTTTGGTGATAAATAAATTTTAGCACTGGTAGTATAAACAGCATTTACACTAACACTAAAACGGTTACCATTAAATTGTGCAAAGACTGGAAATGAAATAAAAAATATTAATAATATTATTTTAAAGTGATTCATCTTCTTAATTAAAACATCGGATGAGAAATTCTTTCGAAGTATATAAAACTTATTTAAAAATAGAAACCCCCAAAATTTAGTAATAAAATTATGGGGGTTAAATTAAAAAAAACTACAATTTATTGCTGTGTAAAATATTGATCTCTATGATCAACTATATCAGCATTTTTCTTCAAATTTATAAGCCATTGATTTAAAAAAGTTCTTTTCTTTTCTTGCATCAATTCATCGCGAATAGTATTTCTTTGAACTTTATAAGTTGAAGAATCAAACTTTGTTCTGCTGGTTACATCAATAAGATAATATCCTCTAACTCCTTTTACAGGATCGGATATTGTATTTAATTTTAAGGATAAAGCATTTTCCATATAGGCATAATCTCTGCCGATAGTTGGAACATTTCCAGTGGGTTTGAATGAACCCGTTTCTTTTACTACTGCTTTTGGATCGATAGTAGTAGCTTTATCTAAGTCACCATTAATTTCTTTTTTAATTTTTATAGCTTCTTCTTTTGCCTTTTCAAATTTTTTAGCCTGGACTACATAAGGTTTAATTAATTTCTTAACTTCATCAAATGGTTTAATTCCTTCACTTATAACTTTGCTAACCTGTACAACTACATAACCTTTTTGTGTTCTATAAACAGGACTAATAGAACCTGTACTATTATTAAAAGCAAAATCCACTACATGCTTATCTTGTCCTATACCGGCAACAGAAGGTGCATCTTTTACAAAAGGAGGAGTATCCTGAACTTGATACTTATAATTTTTTGCTGTTTGGTCAAATCCATCTTTATCAGCTAAATAAGCAAAGTCGCCAGCCTTATTAAAAATCGCATCCTTAGTTGTAGGAGAAGCTTTTATTGGTAAGGTTAATTTTTCAATAGCATATTTTTTATCGGATCTGCCGGTGACCTTAATTATATGATATCCATAACTTGTTTTAATTGGTTTTTGAACAACTCCAACTCTTCCACTAAAAGCCGCTTTTTCAAATTCAGGAACCATCATTCCTTTACCAAACCAACCTAAATCACCACCTTTAATTGCACTACCAGGATCTGAAGAATGCTCTTTTGCTAATTTTGCAAAGTCAGCACCTTTAATTAACTGCTCATATAACTTCATTGCTTCTTCATGATTCTTCTCATCACTGCCCATCTTGTTAATCAAGATATGTGAAGCTCTTAACAAAGTTTCCTTTGACGGAACAGAAGCTTCGTAGTTTATTAAAACATACCCTTGAGGTGTCAATATAGGACCAACAACTGAATGTGGTTTTGCTTTTTCCAAAGCATCTGAAACTTCACCGGATAACCTTGAAAGATTTACAGTATCTTTGCTCACCGGGTCGTCAGTATAAATTTTTGCTGTTTCAGCGAAAGTTAAAGTATCTTTCTTAAAATTTTGGGCAATATTTTCCGCCATACTTTTTAGAGTTATTGAATCGTCCTTAGTTGGCGTATCATAGAACATGACATATTTCACTTGTCGTTGTGGTTCTATTCTATAATTATCTAGATTCTTATTATAATATTCCTTTAAATCATCATCTGTTATTTTAAATATAGAATCAGGGTAAACATAAATAGAAGCGAGTGCATATTTAGAATTTATCGTAGTGTTTTCTTCTTTAAATTTTCTGATAATATCGTCTTCGCTGATAGTTATTGAAGCCGTTACCAAGCTTTGAAGCTTTTGACTCATTTGATTTTGCTTTACGACTTCTTCTGCATTTATAAGTGCATCTTTATTTTGAGGATTAAAAATAGCTTGTTGATATGCATCTTTATTAAATTTCCCGGTTGAATCAATAAAATTTCTTTTAAGAAATTCAGGCGGGTTATCGCTAAGAATTACATTTCTAATTTCATCGTTGGAAACATGTATGTTAAATTTATCAATTTGTTGTTGAACCAAAGTTTGAACTACCATTGCATCCCAAACCTGATCTCTGAATTGTTCTGTGTTTTCATCTTCATTATTTTTACCGGATTGTTTGAGATTCTGTCTTTCCCGGTCAAGTGCTGTCGAAAATTGTTGGTAGGAAATTTTATCACCGTTTATAGAACCGACATTATTTGATCTAGCGCCTAATGCAGACATAATACTAGAATCGGACATCACCATAAATAAAACAAAAATAGCTCCCACTGTTAGAATGAAAGCAGGTGCCAAGCTTCTCATCTTCGCCATCATCGGCATAATAATTAGTTCTCCAGATTAGAATTAATATTTAATTTTAAGATGTTAAAAATAGATACATAGTGTTAAAAAAGCAATGAAATTACATTTTGATTTTACTAGCAATTTATAATGGAAATTAGAGTAATTACTTTTGCCATCAAATTTTCCTCTGAGCCAAATAATGCAGAGCACAACGTCTTATATTAATTATTCTTATAGTACTATTTATTATTTTAACTAAAAGGTGTAAATTGAATTCGTAAGACTCAAGTTTTATTTTTAATTCATTTAACAATTATGCGAGGGTGAAAATGTCTAGTAACAATGAATTCCTCAAATATGTACCAATTTTTGCTGAGTTGGATGAGAATACTTTAGCTCAAATTTCCAATCTGGGAATAAGGAAAAATTTTGCGAAAGACTCAGTTGTTTTATTCGAACATGAAGCGGGTTCTGCTCTTTTTGTAATTATATCAGGTAAAGTTAAAATTTCTCGAGTTAGTGATGATGGTAAAGAAGTAATTCTAACCATTTTGGGTGAATCAGATTTTTTCGGAGAGATGGCAATACTTGATGGAGCCACTAGATCTGCAAATGTAACAGCAATGGAAGATTCAGAAATATTTATTGTTCAAAGAAGCGAATTCTTAGATCTGCTTCATCGCCATCCTGAAATATCAATTGCTTTATTACAGGAACTTACAAGGAGACTTCGAGCTGCTGATATGAAAATTAAATCTTTATCCTTAAAAGATGCAGAAGGAAAAGTTGCAACTGTGATATTGCAATTAGCGGATGATATTGGAATGATTAAGCAAGGAACTGTTGAAATTGAAAAACTTCCTTATCAGCATGATTTAGCTAATATGGCAGGAACCTCCAGGGAAACGATTTCCAGAACACTTCATTCCTTTGCTAAAAAAGGTTTTGTTGAATTAGAAGGTTCCCGTTTAAGAATTATTGATTACGAAAAATTCAAGGAATTATTCAGCTAGTGAGAAGCGATAAATGAATCAAAAAGTAGATCTTCATATGCATACAAATTACTCTGATGGATTCTACCCCCCTGTTCAATTACTTAAAAAAGCAAAAGCTGAAGGCATTGATTGTATTAGTATTACTGATCACGACAGTTTATCTGCAATTGAAGAAGCTACGGAAATTGGAAATGAAATTGGCGTTGAAGTAATTCCAGGTGTTGAAATTAGTTCTGATGTTAAAGATAGAGAAGTACATATACTTGGATATTTTGTTGAACTGGGCAATTCCGAACTAGAGCGTTATTTGAAATTTTTCCGGGAAGAAAGAATTAAAAGAGCTGAACGAATTGTTATAAAAATAAATAATTTGGGAATGCCTCTTAAGGTTGATGACGTTCTTGAGCTTGCTAAAAACTCTACCGTAGGAAGGCCTCATATTGCACAAATAATGCTGGAAAAAGGTTTTGTTAAGTCTTATTACGAAGCCTTCAATAAGTACCTTGGTAACGACTGTCCTGCTTATGAAAAGAAAGTTCATGTTTCACCTCAAAGCGCTTTCAAAATAATAAACGATGCAGGAGGGCTTTCATTTATTGCTCATCCAGGATACATGGAAGAAAATTTATTAAAGGAACTTATTGAAGCCGGAGTGGATGGCGTTGAAGTTATTCATCCTTCCAATTCAGCACAGCAAACAAAATTTTATAAGGGTATTACAAGCGAATATTTCTTGCTTGAATCCGGGGGCTCAGATTTTCATGGCGGTAAAAGAGAGGATGATAAAAACTTAGGGAAATTCTATACAAACTACTCTGCTGTTGAAGCTATGCGGAAAAGATTAATGAGAAATTCGGCTTAATTATTCAATTCAAATAATAATTTTAAAAGATGAAAACTTTAGAAGGAAACTTAAACGCATCCGGGTTAAACTTTGCTATTGTTGCCAGCAGGTTTAATGAATATATAACTCAAAAGTTAATTGATGGTGCAATTGACTGTTTATTACGTCATGGTTCATCAGATCAAAATATTACAGTTGTTAAAGTCCCCGGAGCTTTTGAAATACCGCTAATTGCAGATAAGCTTGCATCTGCTAAAAAATATGATTCTATAATTTGTTTAGGCGCAGTTATCCGCGGGGCTACTCCTCATTTTGATTATGTTGCTGGAAATACTAGTTCAGGTATTGCTCAAACCTCATTAAAATATTCTATTCCTGTTGCATTCGGAATATTAACTACAGATACAATTGAACAAGCAATAGAACGTGCAGGGACAAAATCAGGAAATAAGGGATGGGATGCTGCTTTAACTGCAATCGAAATGACTAATCTAATGAAGCAGCTTTAGTTATTTTAACATTCGAAAAATAACCCTACATTTTTCTTTATTGTATTACTTATAAGGAGTTAATTTTATACTTTTTAGTAATCAAAAAAATGTTAAATTTATCGGGCAATTAAATAATAATTTGTCCCGCAGAAGAGGTAAGAATAAAATCTTTTTACTTTTAATTTGTATAGAAAAACATTTAGGAAAAATTAAATGAAAAAAAAGATAGTATTTTTCTTCCTCTTAATCATTCCTATATCATCAATTTCTCCCCAGGTTAGCAACTGGCGCAATTATACAGATATGAAATATATTAATGACGTAAAGGTCAGTGAAAATGGATTTTGGGCTGCCAGCGGCGGTGGAGCTTTTTTTTATAATGCTAACACAGATTCCTTCAAAGTTTTAAGTAAAGCCGATGGATTAAATGGCGGTTCTTTAACTGCTATTACTATTGATAGTAAAGGAAATATCTGGTTTGGAAGTGCAAACGGAATTATAGACGTATATAACCCTCAAACAAAAAATGTAACTTCAATCCTTGATATTTATAATAATAGTGAAAGAACTCAAAAGCAAATAAATTCTTTGCTTGCAATTGGTGATACAATTTATGCTGCAACTGATTTTGGAATTTCCTTAATCAATCCAGATGATTTAACTTTTTATGACACTTATTTTAAATACGGAAATTTATCTGCTTATATTCCAGTAAATAGCATTACGATGACAAATAAAATATATGCATGTACGGATCAAGGTGTCGTTGTCCAAAAAGAAGGTTCTCAAAATTTGTCGGCACCGGAATCCTGGGATGTATACACAACCAGCGATGGATTGCCTTCAAATGTAACTTATAATATTGTTTCTTATAATGGTTCTATTATCGCTTCTACTCAAAAAGGTTTATCAGAGTTTAATGGAACTTCTTGGACAAGCTTTTTACCTCAATTAACAGGAAGCATTTCTAATTTAATCAGTAATGGAGATTCTTTAGTAATATTAAGCGGGAAGCAAATTTACTCTTATAAAAATAATAATCTTACACTTATTTATAACTCACAAATTAACATTACAAAACTTGAAATCTTTAATGGAAATGAATTGCTTGCGGCTACAACTAATGGAGTTATGAATATTAGTAGTGGTGATTTACTTTATCCTAATGGCCCTCAAGCAAACCAATTCCCTGCTTTGAGCATTGATAATGAAGGAAATCTTTGGTCGGCTAGTGGGAAAGATTCACATGGTGTCGGCTTCTATAAATATGATGGTAAAAAGTGGACGAATTATACAAGAACAAATTCTAAAATTTCTAATAACGATTACTTCTTTACATATAGTGCACCAGATAATTCAACTTATATGGGAAATTGGGGAGCTGGATTTGCAAGGATAATAGATGGTAATATTACAATCTATAATGCTTCTAATACTGAACTTAAGGGAATACCAAATTCACCAAATTTCGTAGTAATTTCTAGCTTTGCAACAGATTCAAAAAATAATCTTTGGATCTTAAATTATTGGGCATCTGACCGAAATATATTAAGTGCGCTCACTCCAGATAGTTCATGGTACTATTTTGATAATACTGCAGCAAATAGAGTTTTGGAACAACAATATTCGTTAGTAATCGATCCTTATGATACTAAATGGTATTATTCTCAAGATCCAAGTCAATTAGGTGTTTTTTACTTTAATGAAAATGGTACTTTAAAAGACAAAAGAGATGATGTTACCGGATATTTAACTTCAAATGACGGACTCAATACAAACAACATAACATCTTTAATTGTGGATAGAAGAGGTGATGTATGGGTAGGTACAAGTTTAGGTGTTAATGTAATTACTCAAACTTACACCATCACATCAGGAAACAAACCTCAATTAAGTATATCTTCCATTTTTACTTTAAGGCAGCAATCAATTAATTGTATGGCTGTTGATCCTTTAAATCAAAAATGGATTGGAACAAATGAAGGGCTTCTTCATGTCACTTCTGATGGGACCGCATTGATTGATGCCTACACAACTAAAAATAGTCCTCTGCTTTCTGATATTATTAAAAGTATTGCTATTGACCCAAATACCGGGACTGTTTACGTAGGAACAGATGAAGGCTTGACTTCTTTCGTTACAACATCAGTAATGCCAAAGGAATCTTTTGATAAATTATTAGTTTATCCTAATCCGTTCATCTTAAAAAATGATGGTAAATATTTAACAATTGATGGATTGATTCGTGATTCTGATTTAAAGATCTTAACCATCAACGGTAAATTGGTTGCAGAATTTTCTTCTCCGGGTGGAAGAATTGCAACCTGGGATGGACGAGATTTAAATGGGAATCTTGTAAGCAGCGGAATTTATCTGGTTGTTGCTTATGATAAAGACGGGAACAATGTTACAACCAGCAAGGTTGCCATACTTCATGAATAAAGTATTAAGTTTTAATGATAGACCTTTCTAACATTTCTCTTCAGTTCAGCGGAAGATATTTATTTAGAGATGTCAACTTCAGAATAAATGCAGGTGATAAGATTTCATTAGTAGGAGCTAATGGAACAGGTAAATCTTCCCTTCTAAAAATTATCAATGGTACTCTTCAACCTGAAAGTGGAAAAGTGCTGATGCAAAAGAATGTAAGCATCGGTTACTTGCCGCAAGAAAATGTAACTCACTTAGATAAGACTTTATTTGAAGAAGCAAAGTCGGCATTAAGTGGTATAACTTTCCTTCAGCAAAAAGAAAAAGAGCTGATAGATAAACTCTCAAGTCAACCAATTGTTGCTGAAGTTAGAGATGATCTAGTTAATCAATTAGGTGAAGTTCATCATCGTTTGGAAGAGCTTGGTTCATACAGCATTGAAGCAAATATAGAAAAAATTCTAACCGGACTTGGCTTTGAAGAAAATGATTTTGAAAGATTAACAAACCAGTTTTCCGGCGGCTGGCAAATGAGAATAGCACTTGCAAAAATCCTAATTTCACAAAATGATATTTTACTTTTAGATGAACCCACCAACCATCTTGATTTTGATTCATTGGAATGGCTTATCAGTTTCTTAAAAAATTATCGCGGCTCACTTTTAATTGTCTCGCATGACAAACATTTTGTAAACGAAGTTACCACAAAAACTTTAGAAATTTATTTAACAAAGTTTAATTCATTTAATGGCAACTACGACGCATTTTTAAAGTATAAGGAAGAAAGAGATGCACAAGTTGAAAATCTTTTTATCCAGCAGCAAAAGAAAATTAAAGAAACCGAAAAATTCGTTGAAAGATTCAGATACAAAGCAACTAAAGCCAAACAAGTACAAAGCAGAATAAAACAGCTTGAAAAAATTGAGCTTGTTCAACTCCCCGAAAGTAATTCTGAAATTGAATTAAGATTTCCGGAACCTCCTAAAAGCGGTAAGATCAATATCGAATTGAAATCTGTCTCAAAATTTTATGATGATAAAAAAGTTTTTGAGAATTTAGATTTTCAAATTGAACGCGGAGATAAGATTGCTTTCGTTGGCCCAAATGGCTCAGGTAAATCAACTTTGTCTAAAATTATTGCCGGCATAATTGATATTAATAAAGGGGAAAGAATTGTTGGGCATAATACAATAATTTCTTATTATGCGCAGGATGTTGCCGATAATCTAAATCCAAATCTGGATATTATTGAAAGTGTAGATGGAATTGCCGAAGATAAAACTATAGGGCAGCTAAGGTCTATTTTAGGTTCTTTCCTTTTTACAGGAGATGATGTTTTCAAAAAAGTAGGCGTACTTTCCGGCGGTGAAAAAAGCCGGGTTGCTTTGGCAAGAATTCTTTTAACTAAGTCGAATTTGATTGTACTGGATGAACCTACAAACCATCTTGATATCTCTTCAAAAAATATTTTGCAAAAAGCTCTGGCTGATTTCAAAGGCTCATTAATTTTAGTTTCACACGATGTGGATTTTTTAACGCCGATTGTTAACAAAGTTGTTGAGATAAGAAAAAATTCATTTAAAATATTTTTGGGCGGAATAGATGATTATCTTTATAAGCGAAAGCAAATAATAGAAAGTGAAAAAGTAGAACAATGTCAAAAATCAAGCCGAATGTCGATTCGTTTTCAAGAAAAGATCAGAAAAGAATCGAAGCTGAGCAAAGGCAAAAAAAATATTTGGCTACAAAGGAAATCATAAAACTGATAAACCAGCTTGAAGAGAAAATCGATACACTTGAGAAAAAAGAAAAAGAACTTGAAGAAAATTTAGCCGACGAAAAAGTTTACAGTGATCCTCAAGCATTAAAAGAAACAACTTCAAATTTCAATCATACCAAAATAGAACTTGAAACTGCAATTGAGCAGTGGCAAAAATTATCTGAAGAACTCGCAAACATTGAAAAACAATTTAATTAAACCTTAATCCCTAGAAACTCTTCTGCAAGAGCAATTCCTCCAAATAAAGCAGCATCATCTCCAAGTTTAGTAGAAATAATTTTCATTCCTTTCGCTGAATCTTTAAGAACAGTTTCATTAAATGATTCTTTTATCCTTGGCATCATGTAATGATTTAATGCTTCAATTAACCCTCCGCCTAAAACTATTGTATCAAAATTTAATAAATTGTTTATACTTCCAAGTACATTTCCTACAGTAGTGCAAGCATCGGAAATATGTTTGACAATTATTTTATCATTCTTTTTAACTGCATTAGCCAAAGCTTTGCTTTTAATTTTTTCACTTCGTTTAATCACTTTTGTAATTACACTTTTCTTCCCCGCTTTAATATCTGCTCTTATTTTCTTTTCAATCGCCGTCCTGCTTGCAACAGCTTCAAAGCAGCCTTTCCTGCCACAGCCGCAAACCGGGCCATTATCAACAATATGCATATGCCCTATTTCGCCAGCGACATAATTCATCCCACGATAAATCTTACCATCAAAGATTAATGCCCCTCCAATTCCGGTTCCAATAAATACAACCAGCACATCTTTGGATTTATTTGTTAACTCAAATTTTTGAATTCCAAGAGCAGCAACATTCACATCATTTTCAACCAACACAGGATAAGGAGTTACAGCTTGTAGTTTTTCTTTAATAGAAAAATTTCTAATTCCAAGATTGGGTGCTAATCCAATTCTACCTTTGTAAGGATCGACAGAACCGGGAATTCCTAAAGCTACAGCCTTAATATTACCTGGATTTACATTCGAAACTTCTATGGTTTCATTAATTATTTCAGATAATGTTTTAATATATGCTTTGGTGGTTGAATTAGATTTGGTAGGTTTCTTTACACTTTGAATTATTCCGCTTTCGGAATTAATGAGCGATGATAAAATTTTTGTTCCGCCCATATCAATGCTAATAATATATTTCTTCTCCAGAAATCCCTCCTGTATAGGTTTCACTTGGTTTTATAAAGTGGTGAAAATGTTAATATCTATGTTAGAATTTTTATTGAGCAAAAAATTATGAATATATTTTTTTAATGCCAAATATTAATCATCACATTTTAAATTTAAAATTTTCCTGATCTTTGTAAGATTGTATATCAAAAACAGATTATCTAACTTTGACCAATGGAAAAAGTAAAACCGTTAAAAAAATTCGGACAAAATTATCTTTTCGATAAGAACATTCTTGATAAAATAATTGAAGAAATCACTCCGGAGGAAGATGATAACATAATCGAAATTGGGCCTGGCACCGGTTCATTAACGGAGAAATTAATTTCTAAAGTAAAAAACTTAACCGCAATTGAAATAGATTCCCGCGTAATTGAAAATTTAAAAGTTAGATTTCCATCATTAAATATTATTCACCAGGATTTCCTTAAAGTTGATTTGAATGAATTTACCTTAAATAAAAATAAGCTGCGAATAGTTGGAAATATTCCTTACAATCTTACATCTCCTATAATTTTTTCGATGATAGAAAATATTAATTTAGTTAACGACTCGGTTTTAATGGTTCAATATGAAGTTGCCAAAAGAATGACTGCAAAAAAAGGCACAAAAGATTATGGTATTTTATCCGTGCTTCTTTATTATTTTGCCGATGTAAAATTATGCTTCAAAGTTTCGCCCAATGTTTTTTATCCAAAGCCCAAAGTATATTCATCAATAGTCCATATTTTTTTCAATCGAAAATTTCCTGATACTGTTGATGATAATATTTTTATTAAAATAGTTAAGGCATCTTTCGGCAATAGGAGAAAGACCTTAAAAAATTCATTAAGTAATAGTATATTTGGAAACATAGATTTTTCCGGCTCTGGAATTAATTTATCATTACGTGCCGAACAATTGGCAACCGAACAATTTATTGAACTTGCAAGACACGCTCAAAATTGTTTACAATTGTCCCCTAACAAAATAATTGAGTAATATAATACTGTTCAGTTAATGCACCAGCTTAAATCATTTCTACATAATCTCAAAGCATTTGACCTAGTTGTTGTTGTTTTTTTTATTTGCCTTACGATAGTAAATATTATCTTTCATTCAAAAGTAGAGTTATGGCTACAATTGGTGCTTCTAAATTTATTTGTAATTGCTTTTGCTTTTTTTCTCGCATTCATGGAAGAGAAATTAGAAAGTAAAACCTGGCAGCTTGTTCACTATTGGTATGTAGCCCCTTTAATTTTGGTAGCTTTTAAAGAACTTAATTTTTTAGTTAAACCGATACGTGTTATTGACTACGATTTTCTATTTATTAAAATTGACCGCTTTATTTTCGGTACCGATCCAACTAGATTTTTAGCACATTTTGCCAACCCGGTTTTAACTGAAATTTTGCAAATTGTTTATGGAATGTTTTATTTCCTTCCTATATTTCTGGCCATAGCTTTGTTGAGAAAAAAAAGATATGTGGCAATGGATTATTCTGTTTTCATTGTGATTTATGGTTTTTATTTATCTTATCTTGGCTATTTTACATTGCCCGGAATTGGGCCAAGATTTACGCTTCATAATTTTGCGACTATTAATACCGACCTTCCGGGATTATTTCTGACAAATTTTTTACGCCAGATGGTAAATTTAGGCGAATCGCTAACAGCATCCACTCCCAATCCGGCAGCAGTTGTGCAGCGTGATGTTTTTCCAAGCGGACATACTATGATTACTTTAATCGTAATGTATCTGTCAATAAAATTAAAAAGCCGTTCAAGGTATTATCTTGTCCCGATTGGCTCACTTTTAATTTTTTCGACTGTATATCTTTGGTATCATTATGTAATTGATTTAGTTGGCGGAGCTATTTTCATGATTTTCTGCGTTTGGTCCGGGAAATATATTTTTAATTGGTGGCGGAGAAAAGTTGGTAAAGAAGAATTTGAATATGGCAAATATTAATCACAATGATACTTATTATATTATTAGTGTATTAAGTAAACATCTATTTATTTTTTATGTTTAATTGTTAAATGGTCAAACTGTTTAATATCAGGAAACATTTATAAAAGTTTAACAAAATAGCAATTTAACAATTATGGAACTTGATGATCTGAAGTTCAAAAATTATTTAAATTAGTATGTCAATAAATAATGTAGATAAAAAAAATAAAGTCAAAAATATTTTTGACTCAATTGCTTTTAAATATGATTTCCTTAATCATCTTTTAAGTTTTGGAGTTGATAAATACTGGCGTAAAAAAGCACTGAAGTTATCAAAAATTAATTCCGAATCTATTTTATTAGATGTAGCCTGCGGTACCGGTGATGTAGCTATTGAAGCAAGAAAATTTGGTGTTAAAAAAATTTATGGAGCCGACTTTTCCCATAACATGCTAAAATTGTTTAAACAAAAATGCGATTGGATTCAGGGAAATAGTCTTCAAATGGTTGCCGAGAATATTCCACTTCAAAAGGAATGTGTAACAAATATTACTGTCGCATTTGGTGTAAGAAACTTTTACGACATTCAGCAAGGCTTCAATTCATTTTATGATATTTTAACAAAGAATGGCAAAGCGACCATAATTGAATTTAGAATGCCTTCTAATTTTTTATTTAAAAGATTGTACAAGTTTTATTTTAAAAAAATCCTTCCATTAATCGGTGGAATTGTTTCAGGGAACAAAGAAGCTTATAAATATTTACCTAACTCTGTAGAGGAATTTGATGAAAAGGTTGACTTGCCTCTTCTTCTAAAAAATTCGGGATTCAAATCAATTCAAAAGCATAATTTAACTTTTGGAATAGTACAGGTTGTTATAGCCGAAAAATAATTTATGCTTTAAAATGACAAACCCAATTTCTTAGAGAAATTGGGTTTGTTAAAAATAATAAGTCTAATCATTTTAGTTTATAATCTATCAAACTTTGAGACATCGTTCCTGAAGTATCAGCAAGAACAATATCTCCTCCTACAATAGCATTAAGCAAAGATGCATTCCCATCCCATTTAACCGGCCCGATGTTGTTAACAAGCCATGCATGTGCCGTATAAACTTGTGTAGTAGGTGTCCCAAATATATTATTTGCATCCGGTATAGTTAGAGTTAAATCATACTTAATTTTAGCTGCGCTCATTGTCTTTGCCCCGCTCATTAAATTAAGATTTACATTTTCAGTCCCTTCGTAAGTAGCTTCAACGTCAACCAACGGAACAGTCACTGGACCAAAAATAAATTTAACGCTAAGTACCGACCAATTGGTTACTTGAGCTAACGGGAAAGAATACAAAGTCATTTCGTCACTTATCTTCACATATTGTAATAATGAATCAGGAATTAAATTTGAAATCCCTGAAGTATCCAGATAAACATATACACCGTAAATGTGAGTGTCTTTATCAGGAGCTGATTTTCTTATATAGGTTTCCGATGTAGTTGTGAAACCTGAAATAAAAGTTGAATCAACTTTAACCTGGTATTCTGTTCCTGTAATTGTTTTTGTGCCGTTATATGTTGCTGAGCGAGTGCCGGTAGATTGTGTTCCAGTTGAATCGGTTCTATCTAAACTATATTTATAATAATTTCCATTAGTAGCCGGGAAATAATTTGTCGTATCAGAATTACTGCCGTTATCAGTTCCTGTTGTTGTATCATTTTTACTGCAAGCTGCTAAAAAAATTAATCCAACCACACTTAAGAGAAGCACTATTTTCTTAATCATATAATCTCCTTTTCTAATAAGATTTTTTTTAATTTACTAAAAGCTATTCCACGATGGCTGATTTTATTTTTTAGAACCGGATCAATTTCCGCCATTCTTAAGTTATATCCATCCGGGATAAAATATGGATCATAACCAAATCCATAATTACCTTTTGGTTCTAAAACAATTCTTCCTTTGATTTCTCCTGTGGAAATTATAAAATTTTCTCCATTAAAATATGCTGCAGCGCAAACATATTTTGCCAAATGCGGTTCGGAAAAATTTTTTAATTCATTAACTAGCTTAACATTGTTTTGTTCATCTGTAGCATTTTCGCCGGCAAACCTTGCTGAATAAATTCCCGGCCCGCCGTCAAGCTGTTCAACAGACAAACCTGAATCATCTCCAACAGAATTGATTTTAAAATGATTATATACTTTTTCGGCTTTTATTTTGGCGTTTTCTTCAAATGAATTTCCATCTTCAACTATTATCGGAATATTTTCAAAATCATTTAATGAAATCAATTCAATACTTGAATCGTTAAAAATTTTTTTTACTTCTCTAACTTTACCCGGGTTTTGAGATGCGAAAATTAGTTTATCTTTCATTTAAAGAATACCTCACTTAAAGCATAATAAATAGCCATTGAACTTGAAAACACTGCTGTTACAGGGAACTTATATTTTTGCGGAATTATATTTATGATAATATAATTAGCTGGTAGTGTAAAAAGAAAACTAAAAATAAATGAACTATAGCCTATAGAAAGCAAATGCCAACTAATTTGTTCATAGTTCCCTTTAAAAAAATTTAATATCAAAAGGTGCCTTGCTATCCACAACGGATTAAAATATAAAGTAAACAGGATTGCTTTTATGGAATTTGTAATAAAATCTACTTTTATAAATTTTTTATTTAGCCATGTTAAAACAAAAGGGATTTCTGCGGAATAAATAAATCCTCCGAGAAATAAAATCCCCAGCAGCCTGCCAATTGAAAAATCATTAATTATTAGAGCGGCTATACTATCACCGATAGAATAAATTAGAGCTCCGTTAATAATGTCGGAAATTTTATAAAATGATTTGATAGTAATTAAGCTATTGATTTATGTTTAAATATAATTTAAGATTGGAAAAATAAAAAAGTTTTTTGCTTAATTGAAGCACAGTCAATTTAGACTAATTATTTCTTGATTAAGTTCCCATAATTTTGTGACACAAATGTAATGATTAAGTTATTATTTTTTATAATATTACAACCACTTAATAAACACAAATTTACCATGTTAAAAAATTATCTATCTATCGTTTTATCTGCTTTAATAGTTTTTATTTTCTCAAGTAAAACAGAAGCACAATACTTTGGGCAAAATAAAGTCAATTATGATGATTTTAATTTTGAAGAATTACACTCAAAGAATTTTGATGTTTATTTCTATCCCGAAGAAAAACCTGCGATTTATGATGCAACCCAAATGGCAGAACGATGGTATGCACGCCATTATTCTATATTCGGCGATTCATTAAAAGGCAAGCAGCCATTAATCATGTATAACAGCTTTGCTCACTTTGCAGAGAACAATGTATCTCAAGGATTTATTGGACAAGGAACCGGCGGTTTTACCGAACCGCTAAAGAGAAGAATTGTTTTGCCCTTTGCAGGACCATTAAGAGAGACTAACCATGTAATCGGGCATGAATTAGTTCATGCTTTTCAATATGATATTTCTCATAGCGTTGGGCCTGGAGCTTATTCAAAAGCTTCAATTGAAAACCTTCCTTTATGGTTTATTGAAGGTATGGCAGAATATTTTTCTCTTGGTCCTAACGATACTTTCACTTCTATGTGGATGCGTGATGCAGCTTTAAAAGAGCTTCCGGATATTTCGGATTTAAATAACTATTATAAATATTTTCCTTATAGATACGGGCAATCTTTACTTGCATTTATTGGCGGGAAGTGGGGAGATAAAAAACTTATCAGCTTACTTCTTGCCGGAAGCAGAAATGGAGATTTCAAAAAAACTATAGATAGTGTTTTATCAGTCTCATCAGACTCTCTTGCTGATTTATGGCATAAAGCTATTCATGAACAAGCTGATTCTATCAAAAAAGTAACTTCAATGTCATCTGACTATGGACCTTTATTGATTGGCAGTAAAGAAAAGGATGATGATAATAGTGATTTAAATATTTCTCCCGTACTAAGCCCGGATGGAAAATATATTGCTTTTTATTCATCAAGAAATCTTTTTTCAATTGACATCTTTTTAGCAGATGCTAAAACAGGAAAAGTAAAGAAAACAATTTTAAGTACAGAGCTTGATCCTCATTTACAATCACTTGAATTTATTAACTCTGCTGGAGCCTGGAATCCTGCCGGCGATAAATTTGTTTTTTCAACAACAAAAGACGGCAGGCCAACTCTTTCTATTTTAGATTTAACAAGCGACGAGATTGAAAATGAAATTCGTTTTAAAAGTCTTGGACAAATATTTAATGCATCCTGGGCACCAGATGGCAACTCAATAGTATTTTCAGCATTGAAAGGCGGATTTTCCAATTTATTTCAATACAGTTTTGATACCAAACAATTAACTCAATTAACAGATGATGCTTATGCCGAGCTTCAACCGGAATGGTCACCTGATGGGAAAACAATTGCTTTAGTTACAGACAGATTTACAACAAATCTAGACAGTCTTGATATTGGTGATTATCAAATTGCATTGTTCCATCCACAAACAAAAGAGTTTACCCCTCTAAAAAATTTTAAGAATGCAAAAAATATAAATCCGCAATGGTCAAAAGACGGCAGCAGCATTTATTTTTTGTCGGATCAAAATGGAATAACAAATATTTATAAATTGAATCTAGCTGCCAATGAAACTACACAGCTAACAAATTTATATACCGGAGTTAGCGGCATTACTTCATTGAGTCCGGCATTAAGTGTTGAAAACAATAAAATAATTTACAGCTCTTTTGAATACGGTAAGTATAATATTTATTCTCTAGACAGCACAAAGGAAGAGCCGGCAAAAAATATTGCTGAACTTCAAAAGTTATTTCCCGGAAACCTGCCGCCGGAAAAAAGAATTGATAGTATGCTTGTTGCCAACTTAAATAACCCAAGTATGAATTTACAACCTAAAAATGATTTTAATCTTTCTGGCTATGATGCTTCTTTATCACTAACAGGTGTAGTACAGCCATCCGTTGGAATTGGTATTGATAGATATGGATCCAACGTTGGCGGCGGAGTGGGATTATTCTGGTCTGACATGCTGGGTAATCATAACTTGACAACTTTTCTCCAAATTCAGTCTTACCGTTCATTTAGGTTTACTGATATTGCAGCATTAGTTGGATATGTAAATACTGCAAGCAGATGGCAATGGGGTGGCTCGATAAGCCAGATACCTTATATTTACAGTAGCTACGGTGCAGGTTATACTTATAAGAATAATGAACCGGCTTATGTTGAAGAGCAGTATATTTTCAGAGAAATTATTAGAGATGTTTCAGGGTCTCTTTATTATCCCTTTAGTCAAGTAATGCGGGTTGAATTTTCTGCCGGGTACGAAAATATAAGTTTTCAAAATGAAGTGATTACTCAAGCAATCTCATTAAATACCGGAAACTATATTCAAAATGATTCTCAAGATCTTCCGCATGCATCATCATTGAACATCGGTTCTGTAAGTTCAGCTTTAGCTTTTGATAATAGCATATTTGGAGCAACATCTCCAATCCTTGGACAAAGGTTTAGAGTTGAAGTAACTCCTACTTTCGGTTCATTAAATATGATTAATTTACTTGTTGACTACCGGAAATATTTAATGCCGGTTAAGCCATTCACTATTGCTGCAAGAGTTTTTCATTTTGGAAGATACGGTAAAGATGCAGAAGACAACCGTACCTATCCTATTTCAATTGGCTATCCTGGATTTGTAAGAGGATATGATGATAACTCATTTGATGCTAATGAATTCTTAACTGATTCAACCCATACAACTAATCTCTATAATGATTTATATGGAAGTAAAATGCTGGTAGGAAATCTTGAAATACGTTGGCCGTTTTTTGGCTTACTTGGAATTGGATCAGGTTATTACGGTTTCTTCCCTATTGAAACCGGATTATTTTATGATACCGGGGTTGCCTGGACAAATAAAGATAAAGCAGCCATTTTCGGAGGCGATAGAAAACTTATAAGCAGCTATGGTGCAACTATAAGGATAAATTTATTCGGCTACGCCGTTGGTGAAGTAGATTATATTCATCCCATACAAAGGCAAGGCAATAAATGGATGTGGGAGTTTAATTTGATTCAAGGATTTTAATTTTTCTTTATTGATGTTTAAAAAATTGCACCCCGCCTGGACGGCGGGGTTGACAAAGACCTGGAATAAGAACTATTCCAGAAATAAAAATGGGGACTCGATAATAATAAATTAATTATATAAATGCAATTGCGGGTTTCTCTGCGATTAGTTTGCAAGACTTCCAAAACACTCTTTGTACCTTTTAACAGAATTCATTTTATTTGGGATTATCTTTTGTAACTTTACAAAACGACCATGTCAATAGGGAGAACATGAACAAAGGTCTCTTAGAATAATCCAAATTAATAAATAATAGCATGGGAGTTTAAAATGATTGCATTTACTATAAATAATAATCGCCTTGTCATCCTTTTCTTACTAATGATTTCCTTTTTATTTACATTTAATACTTTAACTTGTGCTCAGGGAGATACAAGTAATGTTAACATAAAAACTGACAACGAGGCTGCTAACCAGTTTCCATCTGTTTCAAACAATCCAAATCAATTAAAAAGTGCATTATTTACATATCATTTTGGTTTCCAGGATGGAAATGATTACGGCCAATCAATAAAGAATTTTTATTCTCTTAACGGTTATGATGTTTCCGGTTTCTTAAATTTTATAGGTGTCGGGGGAAGATTCGAATTTAGAATTGTATCAAATCTTTATATATACCCTGGACTTTCTATTTATTTTCATCGTATCAGCAAGAAAGTGACATACGCATACTTAAATAATTATACTGAAACAAAAGAAGAAGCAACTCTTTTTTTATCACCAGAATTTGGTTCTAACTATTATTTACAATTCGATAGGAATCTTTTGTATTTTAATTTTCAATTAGGTTATCCATTATTTTTATCGCCTGATGATTATGAGGTTACATTAAAATCAATAAATTCAAATTTTGGGATAGGATATAGAAGAATTGTTAGTAATAAAAATTCCATTGGCGTTGAAATCGGCTATTCAATATTACCTGTAACCATTAAATCTAATTATGATATTTTAAATGGAGACAAAGATTTTGGGGGATTCTTTTTTAAATTAGTAGGTTCCATTTCATTGTGAGTTTAGAATTTTGTTCATTAAATTATAATGGACAAACGGCAACGTTTAAATAATTTTAAATTGGAAGAATTTGAGATGAGTAAAGCGGCTAAAAGTGTTTTTGTGTTCGGTATATATTTAATCATTCTTGGACTAAGTTTACTCTTTTTTCATAATAAAGTGCTTGAATTATTTGGATTGCCAAAAACTACAGAACCATGGATTTATGTTGTATCTATTCTCGTTTTGGTTTTATCTTATTATTGTATTCAATCTGCAAGACAGGAAATAACTGCATTTTTCCATTTAACTGTTCACGGCCGTATATTATTTCTTTTGTTGATTATTTGCTTTGTTTTGGCTGGTATTTTACCGCTAATTCTTATTTTGTTTGGCCTTATAGACTTCATTGGCGCAATCTGGACTTTTACAGCTCTGAAAAATTAATGAATAATAAAAATTATTAATCCATTTTGAATAACATATGAATTACTAATTGGTACGATTTATTTTGATGAAAAATTTATTCTTAGTGTTCAGTAATTAACTTTTATTAGCTTTCTAACATTAATTGTCTTATTCGCAGATTTACTAAATATTAATTGTAAAACAATTTAAATATTCTTAAATAATTAGAAATTATTGAGAAATAAATTAATTAACATATCTGTTTTATGTATTACAACATTAATACTACTGGCGTTTTCAGAGATTTTATTGAGAATAATATCCACTAATAATTATTACATTTGGCCTGCAAATCTTAAGCAATACTTTTTACCCAAACCTTCAATATTTCCTGGAATCAACGACACAGCTTTCTTTAAAGTCAATTCTTTTGGCTTTAGAGGGAATGAAATGAGTAATTCAACTGCAATTAACATTATAGCCTTAGGAGGAAGCACAACAGAATGCCTTTATCTCGATCAAAATGAAACATGGCCTGCATTATTAGAAAAATATTTAAATCAAAATTCATCAATGCCCTTCAGAGTATTTAATGGCGGGAGAAGCGGGCTAAACTCTAATCATCATCTAATTCAAATTAAAAAACTACTTCAATCTTATAATTGGATTGATATCATTATTGTTTTGGATGGTATAAATGATTTACAATATTCACTTTCACTTGGTGATAATTATAGGAACGAAGACCAACAATCAATCTATGATAAGGCTTTTTTGATTTCTCCTGCTAACGATGCTTTGCCTCTATATAAAAGAAGTTATCTTTACATGGATTTAAGTAAAATAAAAAAGGCAATATTCTCATACCATTTAGCAGAAGATCCTTATGGTCTAGATTACAATCTTTGGAGAAAGAACCGTGCAAATGCCGTAGAAATAATTAATACTATGCCTTTATTGGATAGTTCAATAAATAATTTTGGTAGAAATAATTATGCTATGATTAAAATAGTTAAAGAATATAAAAAGCAAATTATATTTTTAACTCAGCCTGTAGCATGGCAAGATAGCATGTCATCTATTGAAAACAAATTATGTTGGTGGGGATGGATTGGAAAAGATCAATATAAAAATTCTGAAGTTTATTACTCATTTTCAATTTTAAAACAAGCTATGGATAAATACAACTCACAATTAAAAAATATGTGTGCCGAAAACAATATAGCTTGTATTGATCTTGAAAATATGCTCGAAAAGGATACAACAACATTCTATGATGATTGTCATTTTAATGAAAGTGGAGCGCGTAAAATTGCAAAAATTGTTTTTAATTTTCTATCATCAAAAGAAAATGTTAAGAAATATAAATTAGATAAAGTTATCCAACATCATTAAGTTTAATAATGTAAAAGCCTTAAAATATTTTAAATCCCCATATTACTTAAAGTATGAATAACAAGATGGATTGATTCTGCTAAATCAGGGTGTTCAGATTCAAAGTTGGCAGCAGAATCTTTTAAATTGCTGATTAAATTATCTTTTTCTTCTTCTACTGGCTCATCTGTTTTTACTGATTTTTCCAAAAGATTTTTTATATCATCGGAAAGCTGCAATAATATTTTTTTTGAATCTTCATCAAGCGTTGATACTTTATGAAGCTCTTGGTGCATTTTTTCCAGGCTTTGGTGTAATTCGTTTTCGGTCATCTTTTTCCTAAATAAGAATTCTTAATTTTGATTTTAAAATAATTAAATAATTTGATCGGTCAAATATATTAGAATTTTTATTTAACTGTAATTGAAATTTTAAATTGAATAGAGAAATTGTATGAAATAGTTTTAGTAACTATTTTTAAGTTCTTCCCTCTTTAACCTAAACCTCCGAGGTTTCAGTCATTTTTACTTATACAAATATAATAAAATCTTAGTTCTATTTAGAGTGCAAACCTCGGAGGTTTTTATGAGTTAAATTATATCATTTATATTTTATTCCAGTCTCTTCCTGAATCTTAATGAGCTTAGAAATAATATTAATAACCCCATACCAAGTAAAACAATTGTCTGAGGAATGAGCTGCAAAAATCCATCACCTTTAAGAATGACACCACGTAAAATTTCTATATAATATCTCAATGGAATTGCATAAGTCATTACTTGAATCCAATGCGGCATGTTCTCAATAGGGAAAGCAAACCCGGATAGAAAATTCATAGGCAATAATATTCCAAACATTGCTACCATCATAGCCTGCTGCTGTGTTTTCGATACTGTTGAAATGAATAAACCCAATCCTAAAGAGGAAAGCACATAAATAAACGATGCAACAATTAAAAACCAAAAATCTCCTCTAATAGGAATTCCAAACCAAAATACCATCACAGCCATCACTAAAAGTACGTCCATAAATCCTACTATAATAAATGGAATTGTCTTCCCGATTATTAGC
This sequence comes from uncultured Bacteroidota bacterium, assembly GCA_963775245.1. Classification (GTDB taxonomy): domain Bacteria; phylum Bacteroidota; class Ignavibacteria; order Ignavibacteriales; family Ignavibacteriaceae; genus CAVSWT01. The sequence continues at coordinate 190,529 of CAVZID010000012.1, read as the reverse complement.
TGTTTTGGTTTAATCGGAGTTACAATAATTTGCTCCAAAGTTCCTATTTCACGTTCCTTAACAATTGCCATTGCCATTAGCGTTGTTGTAATGATAGTGAGTATCAAACCCATTATTCCGGGAAGCATAAAATATCTTGTCTCTAAATCCGGATTATACCACACTCTAAGTTCAGGAGTAATAATTCCTGATAATGCGATTTTTAGTCCCGACTTATTTTTTGCTTCAAGTAAAATCTTTTGTGAATAGCTTGAAACAAGATTACTAACATATCCAAAAGCGATTCCTGCTTTGTTACCATCGGAACCGTCAAAAATAGCCTGAACATCCGCCTGCTGATTTCTCTTTAAATCTTTTTCAAAATCTTTTGGAATTACTAATGCCCAAAGAGCTTTGCCTTTATTTATATCATCTGTAACCTGGCCATAATTATCAGCATAATTATTTATTGAAAAATATTTCGAGCTTGAAAAATTCTCAATGAAGTTCCTGCTGGTTTCTGTTTTATCCTGATCATATACTACCGTATTTATATTATTTATATCCAGATTGGCGGCATATCCTAATAAAATAAGCTGAAGAATTGGAGCAATAAAAATAATCCCAAACAAACGCGGGTCGCGCTTCAATTGCAAAAACTCTTTTATGATTATGTTAATAATGATTTTCATCTTTTAAATATCCTTGTCATAATTATTTTTGTTAATCCAAACAAACTACATGACTAGCGCTTTTTGTTTAATGTAGGACAGACATTCCTGTCTGTCCATTGATATTTTGTAACTTGTAAAATGAACAGTGAGAAATGTCTGTTCTACAATAATTAATTATTCGTATTATCATTCCACGTATTATAAATATGAAAAACAATTATTTATTTTTTTTATTAATCAATGTTGCCAATCCTAAAAAGAAACCATTAAATATTAAAAGGTAAATTATCTGATCCCAGAATGCACTTAAGCCTACTCCCTTCAACAGAATATCTCTCAATATTACAATATAAAACTTAACCGGAGTAATATTTGTCAACACTTGAATTACCGGAGGCATACTCTCAATTGGAAATACGAATCCAGATAAAAGAAACGAAGGTAGCAGAGAAATTAAAGTTGACATTTGAAATGCAACCTGCTGAGATTCAGAAACCGTAGAAATTAATATTCCAAGGTTTAAGCAGGCAAATAGAAAAATTAGAGTAGATATAAATAATAAAAAAACATTTCCTTTTATTGTTACTCCAAAAAGCAAATAGCCTGCAAATAAAATCATCGAAGCTATTGCCAGGGAAATAATCGAATATGGAATTGTTTTTCCAAGTAATAATTCAAATGATGAAAGTGGAGAAACATTTATCTGTTCCATTGTCCCCCTTTCTTTTTCCCTAACAATCGACATAGCTATTGAAATTACGGCAGTCATAATCAAGATCATAGAAATTAAACCAGGAACTAAATAAAGAGTAGAATTTAAATCAGGGTTAAACCAAAATCTGGGTTCAAGGTTTATGGGGATAAATGCTTCCCTTCCATGAACAGCCATTGCTTGCTGCGTTATCTTATAATTATATGTTGCAGTTGCTGCACTCAGATAATTTGAAATCACAGAAGCAGTATTAGCATCAATGCCCTCAACAAGTATTTGAACTTTTGCTTCTTTGTTTGAATATATATTTCGTGAAAAGTCATCCGGGAAAACCAAAACGACCTGCGCATCGCCTTGATCCAAAACTTCTCTTATTTTACTTTCGGAATTTATATGGCCAACAAGATCAAAATAATTTGAACTTGTAAGACGATTAATAAATTCTCTTGAGTCAACTGATTTATCAAGATCATACACAACTAATTTGATATGGTGAACATCAAAATTAATTGCATATCCGAATATTATAAGCAATACGAATGGAAATACAAAAAGAACATACAACATTCTCGTATCGCGTTTTAATTGTCTAACTTCTTTTTGAGCAATGGCATAAATTCTTTTAAACATCATGCGCCTCCTTCTTTGACTACAGAAGGAGAAGAATTAGGAATGGGCTGTTCCAACAAATGGATAAATACATCTTCCAGTGTCGGAATAATTTTACTAATTCTACTTACAGAGATTGAATTTTTATTTAATATATCTTTCACCTGATCCTGGTTTCTAAATTTATCGTTTACAATTATGTGAATTTGATTTCCGAATATTGAAGTTTCATCTACGAAATTTTCTTTCTCCAGGAGTTCCATTGCAGTAACAACTTTTTCACACTCGATTTCAAGAATAGTATTCTTTAAATAATTAGTTTTTAATTCTTTTGATGTTCCTTCAGCTATAAGTTTTCCTGCGTTTATAAGAATTATATTATTACAATATTCGGCTTCTTCAAGATAGTGAGTTGTCACAAGGATAGTTGTTCCCTGACCTGACAACTCATTAATTAAATCCCAAAAATTTCTGCGTGAAATTGGATCAACACCGCTTGTTGGCTCATCTAAAAATATTATTTCAGGCTGATGAATAACTGCTGTTCCAAGTGCCAATCTCTGCTTAATTCCCCCGGGTAATGAGCTTGTTAATATTTTTTCTTTACCATGAAGATCTGCAATATTCAATACCCATTTTTTTCTTTCTTTTAGTTTTTCTCCTTCTAATCCATAAACACCACCGAAAAAATTAATATTTTCTTCAACCGTTAAATCATTATAAAGAGAAAACCTCTGAGACATATAGCCGATATTCTTCTTAACATTATCCGGCTCATTCATTACACTAAACCCGCCAACATTCGCATCTCCCGAAGTCGGTTCAAGTATTCCGCATAGCATTCTAATAGTAGTTGATTTACCGGCACCATTAGCACCAAGGAAACCAAATATTTCACCTTTCTTAACATTAAAAGACACTTTATCTACAGCAGTAAAGCTGCCGAATTTTTTTGTTAACTCATTTACTTCGATTGAATTCATTAAACTTCTCGATTAAAATCTTAATAAATCTTTTGGCCTATCGCTTTATTTAATTTCACTTTGGCTAATTCATAATCCACTAAAGATGTTGTTAAGCTTGTCTTTGCTTGAAGCAGCGAAACTTCGGCATCAATCAAATCGGTGCTGGTAGCAAGCTGCTGTTCATATTTTTGCTGAGTTATTCTATAATTTTCGGTTGCTTGGTCAACTGTTAATCTGCTAACTCTAATTTTATCCTGCGCTCTTTTATAAGTAAGGAATGATTGGTAAACTTCCAGTTCAACACCATCTTTTAATTGTGATAACGAAGCTTCAATTTGTACTTTCTGCTGCTCAGCTTGTGTTGATTGCGATGAAGTAAACCCCCAATTCCAAATATCCCATTGAAGAGAAACACCAACGTCCCAGGTATCTTTAAATTTATCTACAGCAGGAAATATTCTTTGATTTGGTCTGCTGTAATAATAATCCCCTACTAAATAAATAGAAGGAAACCAGCCGGAATTAGCTGCGGTAATTCCCTTGTTACTTGCTTCTAATCTATATTCAAGTGACTTTAAATCATTACGGTTTGTGTGTGCTTCTTTGATTAAGTCACTAAGATCGTACCCTTCAAATACTGTATCAATTTTACCGGCTTCAATATCTGTATTTGCTTCCAGAGGCAAATTTAATTGTTTATTTAGATTTGATCGTGCAATGTCTACGTTATTTTCTGCTTCAATTAATTGCAATTCTGTATTTGAATATTGAACTTGAAGCTTCAATAGATCATTCCGCGTTGCTAAGCTTCTCTCCATAAAATTTTTTGTATCTTCAAGATGCTTTTTAGTTAGCTTTAAATTTTCTTCAATCAAGTTTTTTTATTTGTTCGGCTTTATAATAATTCCAGAAAACATTTTGGATTTGGAAAGGCAGCTTCATTCAAATCTCTATCATATTCATAATTGCTGGCTTGATAATTATTATCAGCAATACTTTTTGCCGACCAAAGACGGAAGCCGGTAAATAAGGGCTGTTGTAATGATAGTTTTAGATTATAATTATTTAAAATTGTAGGCATAATCTGGATTGGCTGAGGAAGAAAACCTAAATTAATTTCTGCAGGCGGAATATTACTCAACCGCATATATGATGCTTGAAATTTTAGCTGAGGTAGCAGATGAGAATTTGCTTCAGTTATTTTTGCATCGGAGCTTACAACTTTAGCTTTTGAAATTTTCAGCTCGTTGCTGTTTTCCATTCCAAGTTGAATACATTGTTGGAGCGTTAACACTTTATCTTGAGCAAATCCTACTGCCGCTAAAAGTATGATTAAGATGAATATTCTTTTCATGTTTAAATCCATATTAATTTTCAATTAAACTTTTCTAAATAATATTTTTCGTTTTTTCCATAAACCCAATTTCTTAGAGAAATTGGATTTATTAAATGTTACAATACAAATAACAATTAATCCTTTGTAACTAGATGTATAAAAACATTTTCTAGTGAAGCAGATATTGATCTATTGCTTATAATATCAATTCCGTTCTCTTTTAGAATTCTTTCCAAATTAGAATAATCCTTTGCATAACCATTAACCATTACATCCACTCTATCTCCAAACATTTGAACTTCAAAATTTGTTTTTTCTTTTATAAGGCTATATGCTTCTCTCACAGGACTGCAAACAATTTCAATTACTTCTTTATCGATTGATGTTTTAATTTTCTTTGGCGTATCAAGACTTATTATTTCTCCATTGTGCATAAGTGCAACTCGATTACATCTTTCTGCTTCATCAAGATAAGGAGTTGTCATAAAGATTGTGATTTGATCTTTCAATAAATTGGAAAGAATTTTCCAGAAATCTCTACGGGATACCGGGTCAACACCAGTTGTTGGTTCATCTAAATACAAAATCTTAGGCCGATGAATTAAGCTGCATGCTAGTGCAAGTTTTTGTTTCATTCCGCCGGAAAGATTATCTGCTAGCCTGGTTCTGAAAGGAGTTAATCTTGTAAACTCTAGCAATTCGTTTCTTCTGTCCTCATAGTTTTTAACTCCATGAATCTCTGCAAAGAATTGTATGTTTTCATCTACTGTAAGATCACCATATAGGCTGAATTTTTGTGACAGATATCCAATTTGATTTTGAATTTCTTTTTGATTTTTAGTTACGTCTTTATCAAAAGCCATTGCAGTTCCGGAATCAGGAGCAATTAGTCCGCATAAAATTCGAATCGTTGTGGTTTTACCTGCCCCATCAGGCCCAACTAATCCGAACATCTCGCCCTTATAAATTTCCATCGAAATCCCGCGGACAGCATCAACGTCACCGTATGACTTTTTTAAATCTTCTATTTTTATTATTGTTTCCATACGAGCCCCTCCAAACCTCCCCCAAAGGGAGGCTTTAAGCAAAACGATATAAATATTTCTAAATTCATCAGAGTTCAAATTATTTTGTTTTAAATATCTTTTAAAAGGAAACTACTATTCTCCTCCTTTGGAGGAGTTTGAGGAGGCCTCTATTACAGCATCAGCAGGCATACCCGCCTTCAATTCAAGATTAGGATTTTTTACTTCAATCTTTACAGCAAAAACCAATTTTGTTCTCTCATCTTTTGTCTGAATATTTTTTGGTGTAAACTCGGCTTCAGGAGAAATATAAATTACTTTACCTTCATACTTTTTATCCGGATAAGTATCTGAAGAAACATCTGCTGTTTGTCCTAATTTTACTTTTCCCAATTCTTCTTCAGAAACATAAATTACAAGCTTAACGGTTTTTAAATCGGATACTTTAAATAAAGATGAAAGCATTGTTACTGTTTCGCCGGGCTCAAAATATTTTTTAACAATTATCCCGTTAATCGGAGATTGAACATAAGAATCGCGAATTTGTTTTTTCAATAAATCAACTGCTGCTTTTTGTCTGTTAACATTTGCTTCAGCCTGCTTAATGTCTTCCGGCCTTGCAAAATTTTTTAACTTCTTTAAATTTGCATTTGCTGAAGTTAATTGAGCCTGGGCAAGATCAAACCTTGAGTTTGCATCATCATATTGCTTCCCTGTAATAGTTTTTGATTCATACAATGCATCAAATCTTTCTTTATCCTTTTTTGCCATATCATAATTTACCTGGGCTTGATTTACGGCTTCCTGAGCCTGTTTAATATCCTCTTGCCTTGCTCCATTTCTCAGCAAGGAAAGTTGTGCCTGTGCTGCTTGCTCTGCTGCTTTTGCCTGGTCAAGCTGGTATTCTGAATTTTCGTGATCAATTATTAATACAGTATCGCCGGCATTCACCATAGCACCTTCATCCTTCGATAGAGAAAGCACCTTGCCAGTTACTTGCGAACTTACAGTAACATTTGTTGCTTCAATATTCCCAGAAGCTTCAATTTTATTTTTGTCGTTTCCATTCCCGCATCCATAAGTGATTAATAAAATTACCACAGACAGATATTTAATTATTTTCATTTGACTGCTCCGATTTAAGTAATTGAAAAGCTTTTTTTCCTTTTTCAGTTGTAATACCGTTAATTATAATTTCTATTGTTTCTTCTAAAGCCATCTGTATGGAAAACTTGTTATTCATAATAAATTCAGGATTTATTACACCTCTTACAGATGAAATAAAAACACCAACAATGATTGCAGAATTTCTGTTTATAAAAACACCTTCTTTTTTCCCTTGCTCAATAATTTTTCCAATGTTTATCATCATCATTTTTGTTCTAAATGTATCAATCTCTTTCCATAAATCAGGTGCATGAAATTGAATATCAGTAATAAATCTTTCGTTGATTCTTGCTATTATTTTTCCAATATAAAGGAACAGGTTGTTCAGCTTGGTAATGGCATTGGATTTTTCGCTAATTATTTTTGAAATGTTTCCTTTATGGAATTCCAAAAATTCTTTTATTATTTCTCTGACTAAATCTTCTTTTGTAGAAAAATACTTATAGATGGTTTTCTTACTCATTCTTAACTGAGCAGCAATTTCATCCATAGTAGTTTTATAAAATCCATTTTCCAGGAAATAATCCCGGCAAAAATCAATTATTTTTTGTCTGTTCTGAATTTATCATATCCCTTGTAGAAACTATTTTCGTTTTTTACGTTTCCAATATAGTATTTGGAAACTATTTTGTCAAGAAATAGTTTTCAATATTTTTTAGGGATTCAGAAAAGATTCGTTTTCATATTAAAAACGAAATTTATGAAAGAAGATTTTTGATAAAGGTCATGCCTACAATAAACCCAATTTCTTCAAGAAATTGGGTTTATAAATTAGAAATTTTCCTGGAAAAGCTATTTTATCATCATCATCTTTTTTGTTGAAACATAATCACCAGCGACTAATCTATAAATATAAACTCCGCTTGCATATCTTGAGCCGTCAAAATTAACTTCATAATATCCCGCTTCCTGCTCTTTGTTTACAATGTTGTCTACTTCACTTCCCAAGTATGTCATAAATTTTAAGTTGCACTAAAGCCTCCCCTTTGGGGAGGTTTGGAGGGGCTATTGTATATCTAATTTTTGTAGTTGGATTAAATGGGTTTGGATAATTTTGACTTAACGAAAACTCTTTTGGGGCTGCGTACTTTATTACGAAACTTTTCTTTAACATTATTCCATTTTCAGAGTTTATCATGAAATCTATGGTGTCTTGTTTATTTACCGGTGCTGAAATGTTTATATTAAACTTAAATGTTACTGCTTTTTCTTCTCCGGCTTTTATGCTGTCTACTATTTGACTCTCTTTATCAAATGTGTAATTAGCTTTTAACTTACTGTCCCTTGAAGCAAACATTTTTACTGGCTTAACAAGTACATTAGTTGCATTTTCCATTTCTGAAATATTGGATAATGTAATTGTTATCTCATTGCCTTTTGTACCGGGAACCACCTCGTAAATTGTTTGCGAAATTCCAACCACTGTTAGAATCATTACAATAGTTAATATTTTAATTTTCATTTTAAGCTCTCTAATTTTTTAATTGCTTAATTGTTTCATTGTCAAATTGTTTTATCACGTAGTAAGTTCACGTTCATGATTGTTCAGATTGAAGCATTCAATTATTCAATGCATTTAATCTTTAAATTCTTTCAATCCAATCACTTCAATCATATTCTATATTTACTGCCCTGTATTTAGATTTATTTCAACTGTGCTGTTTGAAGAAATATCTTGCTGCTTATCCTTACTTACTCCATTTGCACTAGCTCTAAATGTTATATTTGACGGGAGCAACTCTTTTGTCGCTTCGCCGTTTGTTGTCGTTCCAAAATTCCTCCAGGCTCCAGCGTAGTATTTTATATCCGCATTATCCACCGGCTGGTTTTGTGCATCATTTACTTTTACTGTTGTCAATACAGTTGAAAAGTTAACAGTGCTGTTAGTCCCTATATCTTGCTGCTTATCATTTGAAACAAATTCATAAGTCATTCTGAAGCTATAATTGTTTGGAAGAAGCTCTTTTGATGCAACTCCGTTTACTGTTGTACCGAAATCTCTCCAGGAACCAGCGTAATATTTCACAGTACATTCGTCGATTAAATTCCCAGCACTATTTTTTAGCTGCACGTTTGCATTTACAGTTTGGAAAACTACAGTTGAGTTTGTCCCAATGTCTTGCTGCTTGTCATTGCTGCCGTAAGCGTAAGTCATTCTGAAACTGTAATTATTTGGAAGCAGTTCTTTTGCTGCAACTCCATTTACTGTTGTTCCGAAATCTCTCCAGGCTCCAGCGTAATATTTAACAGTGCCTTCATCTATTAATGTACCAGCGCTATTCTTTAATTGTACATTTGCATTTACTGTTTGAAAAACTACGGTTGAGCCTGCCTGTCCGGTAGGCAGGTTTGTGCCAATATCTTGCTGCTTGTCATTGCTGCCGTAAGCGTAAGTCATTCTGAAACTGTAATTATTTGGAAGCAGTTCTTTTGCTGCAACTCCATTTACTGTTGTTCCGAAATCTCTCCAGGCACCAGCGTAATATTTAACAGTGCCTTCATCTATTAATGTACCAGCGCTATTCTTTAATTGTACATTTGCATTTACTGTTTGAAAAACTACCGTGGAGTTTGTGCCAATATCTTGCTGCTTGTCATTGCTGCCGTAAGCATAAGTCATTCTGAAACTGTAATTATTTGGAAGCAGTTCTTTTGCTGCAACTCCATTTACGGTTGTACCAAAATCTCTCCACGCTCCAGCGTAATATTTTACAATGCCTTCTTCATTAATTAAATTGCCCTGGCTGTTTTTTAATTGCACAACTGTATTTATAGTTTGAAAAGTGAAAGTATTATTCTGTGCAGGCACATTTGAGACTGTCTGTGTTCCATACTCATAAGTCATTCTTAAGCTTAATGACTGTCCGAAGGATCCTTTGGACTTGTCTGTATTTACTGCAAAAGTTCCATCACCATGGTTTATAGCATCTTTCCATGCACCCTCATAATATTGAAGCGAGCCGCCGGTTAAAAGGCTGCCGGTGCTGTTGGTTAGCTTTACAGTGAGGTTTGCATTTATTTCTTCCGGTAAATTATTTAACAAATACTCTGTGTTATATTTAATAAGCGCATAAGCTTCGCTGGTTAAGTTAGAAGTGCTGTCAACATCCACATCTTGAAGCACTTGATTTAATGTAGTTTTAACTCCGGCAATATTGTTTTGTTGGAGTTGGGTTTTGGCTGATGTAAATAAGCTATCGTATTTATTTAAGATTGGTGTATTTTTTATCCAATTAAGTTGTTGAGACTGATTATTATAATTAATTAAACTATCCAAGAATTTCTGTGGATTGAATGGTGTCGCAGGTAATTTTGCAGCAATTGTTTTTACAATAACAGAATTCCGTAAGTAATCATCAACTTCAGTATTATTTTCATAATCACCAGGGTAAAGAGAATAGTTATATCCTCTCAAATATGCTTCCCCTATTGTTGGCGATCCCTTAGCTGAATATGAAAAGCCACTTAAACTTTTCCCTGGCCTTATAGGATAACCATCCCAAGTCACGGAGTTTTTGCGATCGTCCCCGTACCAATTTTTTGCTATTGTTTTAACATTTGAATAATAATTTTCAATCACATTATATAAAACATCATAACCATAAACATCAAATTCATTTATTGATTGTGCACTATTACTTGAGTTCTCCACTTTATAACTATAAATAAATTTGTCATTTATCTTTTCTACACTTGCACTAACTACTGGAGTAAAATTGTTTCGGGGAAAAAACATATCTATTGAGTCAAGATTAATAGTTTCTGAAGCTGTATATTTTGTACCATCCCACTCAAATACTGAGGGGGTATTATCAATATACTCAAAGCTAATAATTTCCCACTTACCATCTCCATTTACGTCTATATACTCAAATAATTTAGTTTCATAACATTTAATCGGAGAACCTCCTCCCAAAACATCCACATCCAAGCTGCCTTGATTACCATTCCAGGAATGTACAAATAGTGTTTTAGTATGATAGGAAGCTCCACCTACAGATTCCCACGCTGTCATTATTTCTACTTTCCCATCATTATTAATATCCTCTATTTTGTCTATAAATCCTCCGCCATATATTTCATCATCAGGAATAATAAAATCAGAATACCAGATAATTTGATTATCTCTATAAATACCTACAATACCTTTCACATTTATATATGTTCCATTTTTTGATGCTGTAAACACAATACATCCTTTGAGGGTGCCATATTCATCGTCTATACCGCTTCTGTTCCTATCATAATGGTTTTCCAAACTATCAACAAAAATTGCATCATCAATTTCATAATCAACACCAAAATGCGAATCTAATTGTTGATCAATTGCTAAGCTATCGGAAGCTGAAACATATCTTTTTTGAGAATATAAATTTGTTTGTATTATTAAAAGACTTAATATTAAAAATAATTGTTTCATATCTATTTACTCCTTGGCAAAAACTTTTTTGAATTATTTAAAACTTTTTTATGGTAAACAGCGTAAGTACCATCATTTAATCCTGAATTCCACATATAATACATAACCGATAAGGCCTGTTCAAATCCGGCATCGGGTTTTGGAAATTTAGATTTTTTAGAACTAAGGTTTCCAGCATAATTTGAAACCCAATTATTATTAGTTTCCAAAGAAAAGGTGTTAGAATTCTTAAATAACTTATTAAGATGTTTAAGAGCATAATCCATACCTATTTTTACTTCATTTAAATTTTCCGGTCTGGAAGAATCAGATGTCGGATAATTATGTTCGTCTAACACAGTAGTATAAAGTGACTGTAATAAACCATAAGACGATGCTATTCTGGTTTGTGCAATAACTCCTTCATAATCATTTTTTAAGTAATTAATAGTTGCTATTCGCGCAGAATCATTTGCCTCTGTTTGTTGTTCTTTGGAAAGTTTCTCATTTACTTTTAAGCCATACTTTTCTTTTACAAAATCTTCATAACCACCGCTTCTTTTTCCATTTACCTTTTTCCCTTTTAAATAATCTTTATAAGTATCATTTACAATTGAATATGTCCCAGATTTTAATTGGTATTTTCTCAACGTATCAGGACTAGTTCCTTTATATTGAAAACCATAGGTAGTAATTTTATTATTTACATCCACTAAGCTTGAATTTGCTTCAATTATATCCCAAACAGTTTGGGGAGTAGTAAAATAATGATGAAATAATACATGCATATGTTCTGAAGAATCAGGTACACCTACTGATCCAAGTTTTCCCATTGCATCATTTGTTACAATAAAAGGATTAGTATCTGCTTTAACTATATTTTTTACAATATCCCAAAATTGAACTGTATAGGCTTCATATCTGTATGATGGTGCAAATCCCCATCCGATATTTCCACCAAAATTTTTTGTAGCTGATTCAGTAAACATCTGCCCTTTTATCATTTGCGGTGGTATTCCATATTTTCCACCGAAATGAATACATATCGAATCAATACTGTATGTTGAATCGTGTACATCTTTTGTTAAAGAATAGCTTTTACTTTGTCCATCAGATAAAAGTTTACCTGGTTTAGTCACTTTTATTTCAAGGCTATCATTATGTATTGTTTTAAGTTTGACTTTAAAACTATCTTCTTTACCATTTTCCCAGAAACGTCCAATCAGCCTTATCATTCCAGAATCTGAAAAAGCAACATCCGTATTATCGGTACTTTTATACCATCTCTTCTCCCAATATACACCTGACTTTGAACCGACTTTTTGAATAGGATTACTTCCCCACATATCTGTTTTTTGCCAAACCCATCCACCTGAATCTGCTGGAAATTTCGGTTCATTTCCAAATTTAGTAGGTATTTCTTCTATTTTATATTTATTATCTTTTTCTTTTACTCCAAAATATTTCGTTTCTCCAAGCATAATTTCTATTGCTCCTCTTGCAACCTTTGTATGCCCTATTCCAAAAATTGGTGTTCCTACACTTGACGGCGGTGCTGTTGCATTGGGGACTATTACATGAGTCTTTTCTTTATCTATCTTATTTATTTTTTGTGCTTCATATTTTATCCTTGTTTTTATTGTGCTTTTTGATTTTTGCTTATCCAACTTTTCTAAAGATTTTAATGAATTGTTTTTGTTTAATCCTTTTGTTCCACTGTGCTTTGATTTTGCAGCTGAGATTCCTAAGTCCACCGTGGTTGATACCCGTATGTTTATATCTGCTGTATCTACATCTATGCTGTCGGATGCTATAAATTTAAATCCTTGCATAATGTCGTTAAATTCATTTGAAGTATCCCCTCCTTCTGAATTTAGTATGGTTCCATATTTGCTTCCTTTTTCTATTTTCACATTAAATGATTGAAGTGATGGAAATGATTCATAAATTACATTTCCAGGATCTGAAAAAGGATAGTCATTATATCTCTTTTCTAAAAAGATATCTGCTGTGTCACCCGGTGATAACTTCGCTGGTATAAATGTTACTCTTATAGGGTAATCTTTATTAGGGATTATATTTATTATTACATCTGCTTCAGGCATTTCCGGATCAGTTGTACTTACATGTATTTTAACTTTCCCGGTATCTTCAGGTTCATCCCCTTTTGCATAATATCGTAAAGCGTTATATGTGTTTTCACCAAGATTTGAAAAACTATTGTCTTCTATTCTATTATTATCATCTCCTTCAAAATAAAATAGTGTCCCATATTCTGCTCCTTCTGTAATCGATACATTAAATTTTACAATGTCCGGGAATCCTCCTCCTGCAAAAAAATTAAAGATGCCATTGCAATAATAATTTTCATAATAGCTCGATGTATCAAGCCCCGAACAAAATACCGGTACCGGCTGAAGCCTAAATTCTGTTTCTTCTCCATGTGGTATTTCCATAGGTTCATCTTGCTCAGGAAATACAAACTGACGCTTCCTTATTAATGTATGAAAATATTTTGTTTGATTTAAAGCAGCACTATAAATACTATACGTTACTGTGGCTTCATCTTGAGTCAAATAATGATAAAAGATTTGATATGATTGTTCGGGATGTCTTGGCACACAATTGAGCACCATTAAAGTATCTCCCCAGCCTATTAAATCTAATCCACTTACATCACTTATTGTTGTACTGTTTAAATCTTCCATGTATGAAAAATTATTTCCAAACTCATCCACTCCATCTACTCTTTTTTCAAAATTGCAATAATTTGCTCCTTCAATAATTTGAACTTCAAAAGGGCCATTACTTGGATTCACAAAATTTCCAAAGTATACATTATGTTGTGCAGCAAATAATTGTTGATCAGGATCAATTGGACCCCAATAAGCTGCCCAAACTACCTGCCAGTAATTATCATCCTGGGTATTTTCAATATATGGCCCGCATGGTGTATAACCTCTGGCGTATTTTCCCGAATTCTGCTGGCCTAAAAGAACCGGGTGCGTTCCCGGATTTATCTCCACTTTCTCATTTATTTTTACTTGTGGAAATATATTGATGTACGCTGCGAGCAGCAGGATGAGTAGGACAATCAGCTTCCCTCTACAAATGGTATGAATATGCATCACTCCCTCTTGAATATTATTGACTTAAACTTTTAATAATAGTTAAAACTTAGCATCCCCAAAGTTTTGTCGTTCCCTTAATCATAAAAAGACAGCAGTAAATTATATAAAGGGGGGGGGTAAAGTCAAGAAAAAAGTTTAAATGGAAGAATTTTCATTATGAAATTGCTGATAATGTTTACAGAAATTGTAATAATTAATATTGAAAATCAAAAAACCCAACTTCATTTCTGGAATTGGGTTTTTCAAAATTATACTTTCTTTATTAAAGAATTATTCAATCGTTAAAATTTTATTTAAAGATTTTTCATCTACTGTAAGCAAACCGTTTTTAGTTATTCTTTTTGTTAAAGTTTTCCAATTTTTATCTTTGCTAAAAACTTCTTTAAAAATAGGTAACGACTTTTCTAAATCTCCATTATTAGCCAGAGTAACTGCTGTCCAATATTTCATCTCAAGGTTATCCGGAAACATATTTTCTGCTGCAGAATATTCTTCCATTGCCAGCTTCATATTATTCTTCTCAACAGCTAAATCACCATTATTCATGTGCTCATAAGCTTGATGTACTTTTAATAATCTTTTGATTTCTTTAATAGGTTCGGTGCTGTCTTCAACTCGTAAATCAACTTTTCTATCCTTCCAAACTTTTCCGGTTGATTTTCCTGAAACAACTAACAGTGCGGCAGATTGTTTCCCTCTTATATCACCTCCTGCTTTTTGTGCTGCTTCTAATGCAGTAACTAATCTCTCTGCTAGTGTACCTTTAGAATGATTAAAAGATTCAGCCATTGCCGGCCAGATTTTATCATTTAACATCATGTTAGCTTGTGCTGAAAAGTATTTCCCTTGAACATCACCAGCAGATTCAATACACTTTTTTCCTGTATAAGCAGCAACTCTTCCTTTGGAATCAAGAACAGCAAGCTGCCTAAAATCTCTTCCATCGTCTTCAGAAATTAATTTATCAACAACTTCTTTAGGAGATAAACCTTGCTTTAATAATTTTAATCCATCAGGTCCGAAAGCCGGATTAACAAAAGATTGAGTTGCAATAACTCCCACCCCTGCTTCTCCCCAGGTTACAATAGTTCCCACTGAAAACCAATGAGATTGAACTGCTACTCCCATATCTCCGGTTACAGAATCAAAAGCAACAATGGAAAATGTATGTGCAAGAGGTAAATCTTGTTTAAAGACTTGTGAAAGTAAATTAACTTGAAAGAGAAATAATGCGGCAGTAATTAGAAGTAATAGTTTCATGTTTATAACCCTCCTTTGGAAAGTAATTAAAGTTTTATTTCCTTTTAATCTAAATTAAAAATAAATAATTATAAAACTCTCAATTAAAAACTAAAAATAAATATTACTTCATTATTAAATCGGTAAAATATTAATCCGTCACCATATTTTTGAGAGATATCATTTAAGGTTAAGTTAACATTTATTATTTTATTAAGGACTAAAACAAAGAGAATAGAAAATGAAAACAATAAAACTAAATGATGGGAATGAAATTCCTTTGCTTGGACTTGGAACTTATGACATTAGAGGTGAAGATGTAAACAAAGCAATTGGTTACGCATTTGAAGCCGGTTACCGGCATATTGATACAGCAAAGTCTTATTACAATGAAGAAGAAATCGGCACGGCATTAAAAAAACAATCAATTGCAAGGGAAGAAATATTTATTACCACAAAACTGGACAATGATGATCACGGTTATGAAGAAACAATTAAAGCTTTTGAAAAATCATTATCAAAACTGAAGGTTGAATATATTGATCTTTATTTAATTCATTGGCCTTTTAATGGGAAACGAATTGGGACCTGGAGAGCATTCGAACATTTGCAGCAAAAAGGTTTAATCAAATCCATTGGAGTTAGTAATTTTACAGCAAAACATCTTCAGGAATTAATTGATAATTGTGACGTGGTTCCGGCTGTCAATCAATTTGAATTTAATCCTTTCATCTACCAAAAAGATATCGCTGATTTTTGCAAAGAAAAAGGTATCATGATTGAAGCTTATTCTCCCATCGCGCGTAATCAAAGATCTAATGATAAAGATGTTAAAAATATTTCTGAAAAATATCATAAAACGCCAGCACAAATTTTGTTAAGGTGGAGTTTACAGCACGGGGCCATTGTTATTCCAAAGTCCAGCAATAAAGAAAGAATTATAGAGAACTCCAAGATTTTTGATTTTGAGATTTCAAATGATGAAATGAAAATTCTAAATGCAAAGAATGAGAATTTAAGATTTTCCCCCGATCCCAATCCGATCAAATAAAATATTTAGCTGATCTAATTAAATAGATCAGCTATAATTTTTGTTGATTAACTATAATGAAAAAGGAAAATTAAGAGCCAATGAAATATTCCTTCCCATATTCAATACTCCTAATGATTTTAACAAGCTTAAATGATCATAATATTTTTTATCCAGCAGATTAGTAACATTAACAGCAACATCAAAATTTAAATCAAAAAGCTTTAAGCGTGAACCAACTCCTGCATCTAACAATGCATAAGCAGGAGTTGCAATTTCTTCTGTTGCAATCTTATCTTGTTTCAGATAACTTCGAAGCATTATCATAAAATAAAAATTCTTTAATGAAGATAATTCATTCCAATGCAGTTTAGCTTTAGTAATTATTTTATCAGCCGGCATAAACGGCAAATAAGAATCATCGCTCTTCTTTCCAACAACTGTTGAATATGAACTTCCGAAATTAAGCCAATCAAAAATGTTCCAATCTATGCTTGCTTCCCCACCCTTTAAGTTTGCATTTGACTGCAAAAACATATAGATGCGATTATTATTACGGTATGAATTAGTTGGCTGTAAAAATATAAAGTTGTTTACAGCATTATAGAATAGGCTTAAATTTAAATTGACATCTTTATTTTGAAAATTTATTCCAAAATCAGTTTGAATACTTTGTTCACTTTTTAAATTTGCATCACCAATTTCATATCTTGTTGTACCTTCATGAACTCCGTTTGAAGAAAGTTCCGCAAGATTTGGAGCGCGGTAACCGGTAGCTAGATTTAATTTAAATGTTAGATTGTCTGTTGCATTAAAAGCTGCACCTATAGCTCCATTAAATGTATTATAGTCTTCATTAAAAGGAGCAAAATAACTTACAGAGTCTTTTATTCCCATTTCTTTTGTATCAATATTTTTAGAATCGAAACGTAAACCGGCATCAATATCAACTTTGCCAAAGCTCTGTTTTAAATATGAATACAACGACAATTCTTTTGTATCAGCATTTGGAATTAGAATTCTCATTCCGTCATTTTCATTATTCTGAAAATAACCTTGAGCACCAATAGTAAGTTCGGTGTTTTCAGTAAAAGATTTTATCCATTGTACATCGGCAGAAAAAGTATTAAGAATAATATCAAGTTCACTATCAGCTACGGCACTAACATTCATATTTTCAGTTCCTTCGTTTTCAACGCGATGATTATTTTGAAAACCTAAATTTATTTTCAACATGGAACTTCCCAAAAGGATAGTGTTTCTTAAAGAAGCAATGTGATAATCGACTATATGATGCGGGCCTTCAAATTCTCTTTCAAAATGATCTTCATTTAGGTCTTTTAAATTCTTAAGGTCAGCTTCTTCAACAATACCATTAACTTGATGAAAAAAATTATAATTCAAAGCAGAAATTCCCCAAGAGAAATTATAACTTAAAAGTCCGGCTGCACCTATACTTGCAAATCTTGTATTTGGGACTTTATTTCCTCCGCCCTGTAAATAATCAGCTTGACTTTGTCCATTTACATGAAGCTGCCAGCTAAATTTTTCTTTTGTCCCTTTTAATCCAATTTCTGTTGAAGCTCCCAAAGTGTTTGAAAATATTTTCAGGTTATAATTTCCTAATACAGTATTTAAAGGCGCATTTTTTTCATTATCAATTTTAATTACACCGCCTAAAGCCTGTGAACCGTATAATAGCGAAGCCGGGCCCTCTATAATCTCAATTCTTTCTGCGCCAACATCATTCAACCCAAAATCATGTTCGTTTTGCCATTGCTGATTATCTATTCTTAATCCATCAATAACGGAAGCAACTCTATAGCCAAACAAACCTCTTATAACAGGTTTTGAAACTCCAGCTCCGTTTGATAATTCAGAGACACCCGGAAGAAGTGATAACGATTTGGTTACTGTTAAAAAACCGTTTTCTTCTAATTGAGATTTTGAAATTGTTTCTATTTTGTAAGGTAGTTTTTCTTTTGGCCTGATTGCATTTCCCAAAACTAAAACATCCCCAATGTTTATATTTGCAGAAACCATTTCAACATTTAATTCAGTCTCAGATTTATTAATATCAATTAAAAATACTTCAGGCTTAAATCCAACAAAGCTGAATTGAATATGATATGTCCCAAATGGTAAATTACTGAAAGAGTAATACCCATCAGAGTTTGTAACTGCACCCCTTTGCAGCTCGTTTATTAAAATATTAACCCCTTGTAATTTACTCCTATTTTCATTTTGAGTTACATAGCCGTTTAATTTACCCTGGCTAAATAAAAATGTCCCGCAACTAATGAATAAAACTGTAAATATTAATATGAATTTTTTCATTCTTCACCTTGAATAAAACTGAATAAAATATCCCGGCAATATTCACTAATAAATTAATGAATAAGCGATTTTTAATAATTTTTAATCGAGTTATATTTTATTATTGGGAGGCGGAGAAAGAACTTCACAAAAGTGAGATGAGAAACTGAAATGATCTACGTTAATAATTTGTATATGATTTGATTTAGAGTTGCTATCGATATTCTCAGGAGATAAATAATTTTTTGCTAAATCTTTCTGGAGATAATTTACTTTTGACGGATGGTTCTGTTCATCGTTTTGCGCATTGATTATTTTATTTAAGCTGTCTTCCTTTTCATCACTATAACAGTAAAAGTAAATATCATTATCTTTTTTTTCTTTTTTAATTATGTCATACATGTGTCCATCATATTCAATTTCGTCATCAAGCTTTTGAAATTTAATTTGATCAATTTGGCTTATTTTAAAAACTTTGAATTCATTTTTTATCGAATCGTTTTCCACATGTTCCTTAAAATCAATCTTGCATGTGAAAAGCAAATAGCCTAATATAAAATCAAATCCGAAAGTGTTCAGAGAAATTAAAATAATTAATGATATAGGAATTAGTTTCTTCATTCCTGAAAAGTCATATTAAAATAATTTAATGGATTAATTTTGGGCTTAAGATATGTAAAAATAATGAATGAAAAAAATAAATTAATTTTTTACAAGTACTTTCTTTAAGTATTCGCCGGTGACACTTTTTTTATTTTTTATTATTTGTTCAGGAGTTCCTTCTGCTATAATTTCGCCTCCTCTTTCACCTCCGCCCGGGCCAAGATCAATAACCCAGTCGGCCATTTTTATAACATCTAAATTATGTTCGACAACTACTACAGTATTTCCTTTGTCTACAAGTTTATTCAATACCTTCATTAAAATATTAACATCTTCAAAATGAAGTCCGGTTGTAGGTTCATCTAAAATATAAAGTGTCTTGCCTGTGCTGACTTTGCTTAATTCAGTTGCAAGTTTTACTCTTTGCGCTTCTCCACCTGATAATGTTGTAGCTTGCTGTCCAAGCGTTATATAACCTAACCCTACATCATGTATTGCTTTTAATTTTCTTTTAATACGAGGTAAATCAGTAAAGAATTCTAACGCTTCATCAACTCTCATTTCAAGCACATCCGAAATAGATTTTGTTTTGTAAAGAACCTCTAATGTTTCGCGATTGTATCTTTTGCCATGACAAACTTCGCATTCAACATAAACATCTGGAAGAAAATTCATTTCTATTTTTCTTAAACCATCTCCTCCGCATTCTTCACACCTTCCACCTGAAACATTAAAACTGAATCTTCCGGTATTATATCCGCGAATTTTTGATTCAGGCAATTGTGCATAAAGGTCTCTTATAAATGTAAACAAGCCGGTATAAGTTGCCGGATTTGATCTGGGAGTTCGACCAATTGCTGATTGATCGATTTCAATTATTTTATCAATATTTTCTAATCCTTCAATTGAACCATATTCCAAAGGAACTGATTTTGACTTGTAAATTTTATTCATTAATATTTTTACAAGCGTTTCATTTACAAGTGTTGATTTTCCAGACCCACTTACACCTGTAATTAATGTAAATGTACCCAAAGGAATTTTTAAATTAATTTTTTTAAGATTATTTCCTTTTGCTCCTTTTAATTCTAAAATTAAACCGTTTCCATTTCTCCTTTCGGAAGGAATTTTTATTTCCTTTTTATTTCTTAAATAAGAAAGAGTAAGTGAATCTATTCCATTTTTAGATTGCATCAATTCTTTCGTTTCACCGGCAATACAAATTTCTCCGCCGTGGACTCCTGCCGCAGGCCCAAGGTCAACCATATAATCAGAACTTTCAATTGTTTCTTTATCATGTTCCACAACAATTACCGTGTTGCCGAGGTCTCTTAAATTTTTTAATGAGTTAATTAATTTTATATTATCACTTTGATGAAGGCCAATGCTTGGCTCATCAAGTACATATAAAACCCCGGCAAGCTGTGAACCAATTTGAGTAGCCAATCTAATTCTTTGAGATTCGCCTCCTGATAAAGTTCGCGCAGATCTATCAAGAGTTATATAATCCAACCCAACATTAAGTAGAAAGCTTAATCGCGTGGTAATTTCTTTTAAAATAGGTTTTGCAATAATCTGTTCTCTGCCGGAAAGTTTTACTTTATTAAAAAATTCATAAGAACGTAAAATTGAAAGTGAAGTTACTTCGCTTATATTTTTGTTCTGAAAAGTCACCGACAAAGATTCTTTTTTTAACCTTCCGCCGCCGCAAGTTGGGCACTTAATTGTATTCATGTATGATTCAACCCATTCACGGATATTGTTTGAGCTTGTGGTGTTATAATAATTTTTTAAATAATTAAATAAACCTGAGAAACGATGCATATAAGTAACAGGTTTTCCGTTACCATAATTATATATGAAGGCAATTTTCTCTTTTGTACCATGCAGCAAAATATCCTTTTGCTCTTCACTAAAATCTTTCAGCTTTGTGTCATATGTAAAATTATATTTTTCGGCTACAGCAGAAAGTTGGTTAAAAAACCAAATTGATCTTGGCTTTCCAACGGAAGCTAATCCCTCTTCATTTATTGATTTATCCCAATCCGGGATGATGAGATTGATATCTAATTCCTTCTTTTCTCCAAGCCCTTCACAATCGGGACAAGAACCATATGGTGAATTAAAAGAAAAAGAATTAGGAGCTAATTCTTGATAGCTAATTCCACAATCCAAACAAGCTAAATGTCTGCTGTAAACTAAATCTTCAGTACCATCATTTACAATTACAATTCCGTTTCCATAATTCAAGCCAACTTCAATTGATTCAGTTAATCTACTTCTCGATTTTTCACTGACTGTAAGTCTATCAACAACAATTTCTATATTATGAATTTTGTATCTATCAACCTGGAAATTTTTTACTATCTCATGAATCTCATTATCAACTCTTACTCGTAAAAATCCATCAGATAAAATTTCTTCAAACAATTCCCTGTAGTGCCCTTTTCTTCCCCGAATAGTTGGGGCTAATATGTAAATTTTCTTGCCATTTAAATTTGTAATTATATTATCAATAATTTGAGCGGAAGATTGTTTCGTTACTGGTTTGCCGCAATTGTAGCAATGAGGAATTCCTAATCTTGCATAAAGCAGACGAAGATAATCATAAATTTCTGTAACAGTCCCAACAGTCGAACGCGGATTTCCAGAAGTTGATTTTTGTTCAATTGAAATCGCCGGGCTTAATCCTTCAATTAAATCAACATCAGGTTTTTCAAGCATATCCAGAAATTGTCTCGCATAAGCGGAAAGTGATTCAATATATCTTCTTTGCCCTTCGGCATAAATCGTATCAAACGCCAATGATGATTTGCCGGACCCAGAAAGTCCGGTTATTACTGTAAAAGAATCTCTGGGAATTTCAACATCAATATTCTTTAAATTATGCTCTCTTGCGCCTTTTATTATTATCGTTTCTTTTTCCAAATTTCACTTCAATTTTTAAAATTCGAACCTTTATATTACTTATAGCTGTTTTGAAAATCAATTATATTTAACATGACTGTTTATACTTTTCTTTAATGAAAAAGAAAAAAATATGGAGAATGAAGAAAAAATCGTTACAATAGAAAAATTTCATGAAACTAAACTCAAAGAAAAAAATTCACTTTTTATTGCACAGTCTTTTCCAATTGAGAGTGAAGAAGATTTTCAGAAAATCATAGCTGGTGTAAAGAAAAGATATTACGACGCGACACATCATTGTTATGCTTATAAACTTCAAAATAAATTATTAAAATATTCTGATGATGGAGAGCCAAATGGAACGGCAGGAATTCGAATCCTAAATGCAATTGAACATTTTAATTTAATTAATGTTGCAGTAATTGTTATTCGATATTACGGCGGGACAAAATTAGGTGTGGGTTTATTAGGTAAAACTTATTATGAGTCTGCATTGCAAAATTTAGGTAAGGCGGAAAAAATTTCCAAGTCAGAATACCATAAAATTAAAATAAAAGTTGATTTTAATTTTATCAGTTTAGTTCATAGAACATTATCATCAATCAATGCTAAAATTGAATCAACAAATTATGGAAGTAAAATAGAGTTTGTATGCTTTGTGAAACCTGCAGATTTGGATGAAATGAAAGAGAAATTAATTGATTTAACACATGGTACTGTTTTAATTAAAAATGATGATGTGCATTTCTTTTTATGAAAAATAAAAATTTTTTTTTGAAATTAAATTGATAAGTACGATATTTGCTATTATCAATAATTGGTATTTAACATGGCAACAACAAAGATAGATGCAACAGCAACTGAATTAGCAGATCTCACTTTCAAACTATTAGCAAACTGCCAGGAAAAAGAAATGAGGTTGGCAGAACAGTATAAGCTTACCCAGGCTGAATTCAGATGTCTGCGACTTTTTGGGACAGAAGAAACCTTAAACAATAAACAAATTGCTGAGAGAATGAAATTAAGCCCCAGCCGTTTAACAAGAATAATTGATGGGCTGGTAACGAAAAATTATGTTTTAAGGGAAATAGAACCAAATGACAGGCGCAACATGCGAGTTGCCCTTTCAAAGCAAGGAGTTTTAATTGTACAGCAATTGAATAATGCTTACGTAAGAATACACAAAGAAATTCTAAATGATATTGAAAAGGCCCAGCACACTCCCCTTATAAATGCAATGACAAATTTACTTTCTGCTTTAGAGAAATGGATTGCAAAAACATAGGATATTACTTGCTAGTATAAAATATTTATCTCAGCATCAATTTCTTTTACCAAGCAAGAAAATTCTTACCATAATTAAGAAGCACATCAAGAAATTTTGCATATATTTAACAAAATATAGTTATTCTCTCTTGGCATGATACTTGGCTTTAAGAATGCAAGTTTTTAACAAAACTTAAAATGTTTAGTGAGGGTGCCGGGGAGACACCCTTACTAAAATTTTAACCATCATAAGTAATTAAAAAACTTGAGCAGCATAAAATTAATCCGGCAGTAAGCAGAGCTATTCGCAGCTAATTTAATTTCCCTCTTTTAAAATAATTTAAATATTTCTTAGTCCAATCAAGATCTGAAATTAATTCATTAAGATTTTGAAAAGAACCCTGAGACATTTTCAGATAATTTTCATCAAAGTAATTTTTCAAATCATCATCTGAATGAAGCAGAATATGGTTAACTTGCTCAATAAACTTATTTAGGTTTGAAGTTAAATCTTTCTTTACATGTTCAAGACTTTGGACTTCCGGATTGTTAACACCGCTTTTTAAAATCTTCATTAATCCATTTAAATATTTAGCCGTAAATGAAAGCTCCTCAAATAAATGAGTAGTATTGTTAGTTAAACTTTCATTATAAATTTTTTGGAGGTCTTCTTTCTTTTTTAATTGATTATTTGAAAAGATTTCAACTTCATCAATAAAATCTTTTGAAAAATTATATTGTGAATCAATCATTTGACTTATGAAATTATAATTTTATTCCTAAACCGATTCCATCTCCGATAGGAAGAATAGTGGTATTTAGATTTGGCTGTGAAGTGAAAATTTGGTTGAATTCCCTAATTAATTTTGCCGATGCAGAATAATTAGAAGGAACTCGTTTAGTAGCAGCGTAGCCATGCCATAAAAGATTGTCAACAAAAATAACCCCACCTTTTTTTAGCAGTACAAGTGAGTAATCAAATAATCTTTTATAGTACTGCTTGTCTGCATCAAGAAAAATAAAATCGAATTTTTTATTTAACTGTGGCATGATTTCAAGAGCATTTCCTTTAATAAGATTAATTTTGTCGCCAACACCGGATTTTTCAATGAAGTTTGTAGCTACTTCAAAGTTATCCTCGCTCATCTCAATTGTTGATAAAACACTTTTCTTTTTTAAGTTTTTTGCAATCCTAATCGAAGAGTAACCAATTGCAGTTCCCAACTCCAAAGCTCTTTTGGGTTTAACAATTTTTATTAGTTGTTCTAAAAACTCAACTGCCTGCCAGGAAAGAATTGGAACATTGTGCTCTTTTGCATATGATTCCATCTCCGATAATAATGGATCGTCATTCTGTTTGAATTCTTCCAAATATTTAATCTGTGCAGGAAAAAGAATTTGACTCATAGGAATTGAGAATTAAGTCTTTATTTATTTTGTTAGAATCATTTTTTTAGTTGAAACAAATTGATCTGTTTTTAATTGATAAATATACACGCCGCTTGATAAATCCTTCCCATCAAATTTTGTCTCATAAAAACCTGGCTCCTGATTTTTATCAACTAACGTTTTTATCTGATTTCCAAGTATATCATAAATAACTAATTTAACATGAGAAGCGACAGGAAGTGAATATTTTATTTTTGTACTTGGGTTAAAAGGATTTGGATAATTTTGCGATAATGAAAATGTACTTGGGGTTACACTAACATTTACAATATTGGAATATTTGTAAGAGCCGCTGTTATCAATCTGTTTCAATCTGTAATACCATTTAGATGAACCTGTTAATTCTTTATCAATATAGCCATATTCTTTAATAGAATTACTGTTTCCATTACCGTGAACAAATCCAATATCTTCCCAATTTCCATTATCCTTTTTTCTTTCAACGTTAAAACCATAATTATTTATTTCGGTGGCTGTTTTCCAGTCTAATGCAACAGTGCTACCAGAATATTTTGCATTGAAAGAATATAATTCAACAGGGGTAGCAACTTCATTTCTTAAAATCATCATTTCGTCATCTGTATCTGCTTCAAAAACAGTATCATTACGTACAATAACATTGGCAGCTTCACTCGGGGTAATTAAATACCCTTTCTCCATAGGACTACTTGAATCGGAGACATCAATTATTCTTATACCGTCCCCTCCATCAGCAACATATGCCAACTTTCCTTCTATCGCAATTCCTTGAGCTCTATAATGAGTATCATAGGTTCCAACTATTGGAAGATTTACTGTATCACTTATATTAATAATTTGCAGCCCACTTGAAGCATCAGCGACATATGCAAAGTTTCCACTTACCGCAACTTTTAAAGCCTCACCAGGTGTATCTTGATAATTAATTAATCTAGGCTTTGATTTATCAGAAATATCAAACATATATAATCCGTTTATTCCATCTGCTACATAGGCATAATTACCTTGGACTGCTACACCTTCTGCATGGTTAATTAAGTTATAGCTACCTGAAATTGTTGGATTCGATGGAGTAGAGATATCCATTATACATAGTCCCCCACTATTATCCGCTATATAAGCGTAATTACCATCTATTGCTATATCAAGAGCTTGCCCTGGTGTATCTACTACCTTAACCTCAGTAGGTGCGGTATTATCAATAACATCCAAAACCATTAAACCAGCAGTTGAATTAGCTGCATAAACATAATGATCAACAACTTTTACATTATAAAAAAAAGTATGGGTACTTAAATTATTTACATAAGCGTCGGAATAATAACTACCAACTTCTTTTGGATTTGCTGCATCTGAAAAATCAATGACCCTTAATCCTTTACCTGTACCTGCGATATATGCATAGTTACCTTGTACATCCACACCATAATTGTAGCTTGGAGTATCAAAATAAGTAATTTCAGTGTCAGGATTTGTTGTTAAATCAACTATCCTTAAACTATGGCCAGCATCACTTAAATATGCAACATTATTATTAATAGATACATCAAAAGATTTTCCTGGTGAATTATAATAATTAACTTCTGTAAGTGAATCCGGTAAATGGGAAATATCTATTATTCTTAATCCGGCATAACTTGCAGCTACATAAGCAGAATCACCAATGATAGTAACTTCACGAGCTACATCATGCACAAAAAAACTATCAATATAAGTTGGAGAACTTGGGTCTCGTTACGTCAAAAGCCTTTAAGCTGCTATCCCCATCAGCAATAAATGCATAACTTCCGCTTACACCAACTCCCCAGGCTTTTCTACCTCTATTTTTACCCCCTAATGAAGAAGGATTAAGCGGATCAAAAATATCAACTGTCTGAAGTCCATCACCACTTGCAGCTAAATATGCGACAGTATCATTTACCGCAATATCATATACGTTGCCAAATGGAATTTGTGCCTTAAGAGTTGGGGAACTTGAACTAGATATATCAATTACCTTGAACCCACCATTTCCATCAGCTAAAAATGCATAATTTCCAGAAACAGCTACACTATATGTATTACTTTCTGACGCAGAATAACTCCCTAACTCTGATATATTAGATGGAGTTGATACATCAATAATGCGTAATCCTCCAATTCCATCAGCTACATATGCTACGTTTCCAACTATTATTATCTTTTGAATAATACCCGGAGTAATTATTGAATCAAGTTTAGTAGGGTTTGAAGGAACGGAAGTGTCTAAAACTCTAAATATCCCTCCATCCCCAATATAAGTATAGCTGCCTACAGAATTATTTGCTAGGCATCTTCCACTTGGTGCTCTTCCAAGAAAAGTGGCATTAGAAAATTTATACGTAAATGACTGAGGATAAATTGAAACTTGTATCAATATTAGCAAAATGCAGATTGTAAACATATTTTTCATACTATCATATTCTCTTTATTATTACAATAAATAGATTAATTCAATGAATGCGAAAAATTTAAGAAAACCGGCAAGAAATATATAAATAAATGCTTGACTACAATGTTACCTATTTAACATAATCCAACTGAAAAACAGTAATCAAATAACATTTTCAATATTTAGTACAAAATGAAAAATTATTACGATAATATAGTTTAAATCTTACTAAATTCTAAAGAATTATTTAATTTTTTGTAAAATTCTTTTAAATCGAATTGCTTCGAAATATGCTCCAAATTCCGCCTTATTATGATATACATCATATGACCAA
The DNA here is from genome assembly GCA_963775245.1 of uncultured Bacteroidota bacterium. Taxonomy (GTDB): domain Bacteria; phylum Bacteroidota; class Ignavibacteria; order Ignavibacteriales; family Ignavibacteriaceae; genus CAVSWT01. The sequence continues at coordinate 162,999 of CAVZID010000012.1, read as the reverse complement.
TAAATTATTTCTGCTTTACCGATAATAAAATTCGAAGGTACAAATCCCCAATAACGGCTATCGACACTATTATCTCTATTATCTCCTAAAACAAAATAATAATTATCTTTTATTGTGTATGTTTCAACAGGTTTGTCTTCAATTGTTATTACAGTTCCTTCTTCACGTACAGCTTTTTCCCCTAATTCATTATCAATTAAAAGCTTCCAATATTTAATGTTTTTAAGATTTAATTTTATTTTTTGTCCTTTATATGGTACTATAACAGGACCATAATTATTTTTATTCCATTCATTTTCAAATGAGAGAATACGTTTATCATAAAAATTTTTTTTCAACAAATTCATCGTATCAATTATTGCACTTTGAGGATAATTTAATTTTATATTATTAACATAAACTTCATTATTGTTAATTAATACGGTATCACCTGGCAATCCAATTATCCGTTTTATAAGTCTGGAGTGAATGTAAGAATCTTCATTCCTAAAAAAGCCCGGGTGCTCAAATACTATAACATCATTTCTTTTAGGTTTACTGAAACTTACAATGTTGAAAGAAGGAATTTTGACGCCTAATAATGGAATACTTTTAGGAGTTGAAAAAGAATATGCTGCTTTATTTATAAATATATAATCGCCAACAAGTAAAGTATTTTTCATTGAGCCAGTTGGGATTTGATATGCATCAATAAAAAATGCTCTTAAAATTATCGCTGCAAGAAATGCATAAAAAAATATTTTTAATAATCGTTTGAAATTAAAATGTGAAAAAGAATAGTCTTTTGATGCATTGTTCTGCCCCATTCCTTCATTAGAAATGTTCTCTTTCAATTAGAGTCACCTATTCGTCAATTTGCAATACAGCTAAAAATGCCTCTTGGGGTATTTCAACGTTACCAACCTGCTTCATTCTTTTCTTACCTTCTTTTTGTTTTTCAAGAAGCTTTCGCTTACGGGTAATATCGCCGCCGTAACATTTTGCCAACACATTCTTTCTTAATGCTTTTACAACAGATTTTGAAATTACTTTTGTACCAATAGCTGCTTGTATTCCAATTTCAAACATTTGTCTTGGAATTAAATCTTTAAGCTTGCTGCAGACTTTTCTTCCCCAGTCATAAGATTTGCTTCTATGAACAATCATCGAAAGTGCATCAACCGGTTCGCCATTTAAAAGAATATCTAATTTAACCAAGTCTGATTCCCGGTAGCCAATATATTCATAATCAAATGATGCATAACCTCTTGTTGTTGATTTAAGTTTGTCATAAAAATCAAAAATAATTTCTGCCAGTGCAAACTCAAATGATATATCGGCTCTCGTAGGGTCAATATAGGTTGTATTTTTATATGTTCCGCGCTTATCCATTCCAAGCTTCATTATATTTCCTACATATTCACTTGGACAAACAATTTGTGCTTTTATATATGGTTCTTCAATACGGTCAATATCTCCAACTGCAGGCATAAAAGCCGGATTATCAACAACAATTTTTTCGTCATTTTTTTTATATACATAGTATTCAACGTTAGGTAAAGTAGTAATTATTGATTGGTTATATTCAATCAGCAATCTCTCCTGAACAATTTCCATGTGTAAAAGTCCAAGGAACCCACATCGAAATCCAAAACCTAAAGCAGCGGATGTTTCAGGTTGATAAATAAGTGCTGAATCATTCAGTTTAAATTTTTCAAGTGCATCGCGAAGATTTTCAAAATCATCACTATCAGTAGGATATAGTCCGCTATAAACCATCGGCTTAACATCTTTATAGCCAGGCAATGGTTTACTTGCCCCGCCTTTGGCGTGCGTTACTGTATCCCCGACTTTAGCATCATGAACATCTTTAATTCCTGCAATCAAATAACCAACGTTACCAGCTTCTAATTCATTTCCCTTAACTTTTTGTAACCCGAGAACACCAATTTCTTCGGCTTCAAATTCTTTGTTGATTACCATAAAGCGAATTTTATCATTGGTTTTAAGTTTGCCATTAACAAGTCGAATAAATGCAATTGCTCCTCTAAAAGCATCAAACTTAGAATCGAAAATTAAAGCTTGCAGCGGAAGTTCCGGGTCTCCTTTTGGCGGAGGAATTTTATTAACTACAGCTTCAAGGATTTCAACTATACCTATTTTTGTTTTTGCACTTGCTAATAGGATTTCGTTATCCTCGCAGCCAATTAAATCGATAATCTGACCTTTAACTTTATCCACTTCAGCACTTGGTAAATCAATTTTATTTATTACCGGAATAATCTCTAATCCTGCATCAATAGCTAAATATAAATTGCTTATAGTTTGTGCTTCGACTCCTTGAGCAGCATCTACAACTAACAAAGCTCCTTCACAAGCAGCAAGTGAGCGTGAAACTTCATAAGAGAAATCAACATGTCCGGGTGTATCAATTAAATTTAAAGTATAAATTTGTTTATCGCCTGCTTTGTATTTCATCTGGATTGCATGCGACTTTATGGTTATTCCTCTTTCACGTTCAAGCTGCAAATCATCCAATACTTGCGCTTTAGCTTCTCTATCACTTACTGTCCCGGTTTTTTCCAGAAGACAATCAGCTATAGTTGATTTGCCGTGGTCAATGTGCGCAACAATGCAGAAGTTTCTAATATTTTTCATTTATCTCTTGAAAATTGAATTGTAAATATACTTATGAATGGAGAATCTTTAAAGGTTAAAGAAGGTACATGAAGAATGAATTTAAGTTAAAAGCTTAGCCTAATAGTTTTTATTTGGAATTTTCATTTTCCAATAAGTCAAGGATTATTCCTTCTCTAAGTGCAAATTCTGATACTTGAATTTCATGAATGTTAAATAACTCAAATGCTTTTTTTAATATTAGCAGCCCGGCAGGAATAACATCAGCACGTTTTGGTTCAAGGCCTTTAATTTTTAACCTTTCTTTTGGAGTAGTAGAAGAAAATATATCTTTAGATACTTCATCAAAATGATATTTAGAAAATTTAAATCCATTTATATTATTTATCATTTTATTTTGATGCAGGTAATTAATCATTCTTGCTGCTGATTGAATAGTTCCTGAACTGCCAACAACTATATCATAACCTATATCAAAATTAATTTTGTTATTGGATGAAATTAACTCATTTATATAATCTTCGCATTCTTTTAAAGTTGAAGAATTAGTTTCGAAATTTGGGAAGAATTTTTTTGCTAATCTTACCGCCCCGATTTTTATACTTTCAGCAAATACTATTTCACCATTTTTCGCAAATACAAATTCAGTGCTTCCTCCCCCAATATCAATACACAACACTTTTTTATCTGTTAGTGAAAGCGCTTTCTCTGCGCCTTTATAAATTAATTCTGCTTCTCTGCTTCCTTCAATGGTTTTAATTAAAACACCGGTTGCACCATATACTTTTAGAATAAAATCATCTTTATTTTCCGATTCTCTCACCGCACTTGTTGCTATAGCATTAATTTCTGTTCCATATTTATCAGCAATCTTCTTAAACTTGTTAATAGCTCTGATTGAATTTTTAATTTCTTCATCAGTAATAAAAGATAACCCATTGCCTTTGTGTGAAGCCAATCTAATTACTTCTCTTTCCCGATCAATAATTTTAAAGCTACCATCATCAAGCACTTCAACTATTATTAAATGAAAAGAGTTTGTACCTATATCAAGAGCGGATAAATATTTTTTAGGCAATGAATTCACTGTTTCTTTTATTGGTTAAAAGTATTTCACAGATATGAAAAACATCTGCAACAGAAACATCATCAATCAATTCTGACCTCCGGATAAAATATTTGTTAGGCCCAATTGGTGCCCAGTTAAAAGGGTTTGTCGGGCCGAATATTGAAACTTGCGGTGTTTCGGTAGTCCCTGCGACATGCATTATCCCGGTATCATTTGAAATAAAAAGATTCGACAAAGAAATTAATGCCGCTACTTCAGGAATTTTTTTATTTACAAATAATCCTACTTCAAACTTAAGACTCCCTTTCAAATAATTAATATCATTTTTATCAGCATTACTGCCGGTCAAATAAAAAACAGCATTATATTTTTCCTTTATCTGTTTCATCAAAGCAGAATATTTTTCAAGCGACCAGCGATTAGGAACTTTACCGGCCCCAACATGCAATCCGATTAAGATTCCATCTTTCTCTTTATTAATAGATTTAATAAAGCCATTTGCAACTTTTAAATCTTCTTCGTCAAAGGTAATTTCAGATCTATAGTTCTGGGTATTAATTCCAAACGGCCTAATGATATCCAGGCTTCTTTCAGAAACATTTGAATCAGGATGTTTTCTCCAATCGATATTTACTCGCCTGTCAAACAAAAATGCACTGGAATTAATTTTTCCATCGAGTGATTTTGCTCCAATTCTTATTTTAGAATTAGATAACCTTGCTATTAGATTACTAGTAAAAGAAATTGAAACAACTACCGGGACAATCGCAATATCATATTCTTCTTTTAGCAACTTATGAAATTTGGAGAAATATTCTGGATTAAATATTTTCTTTTTATCAAAGATGAATATCCTGTCTATAAACTTATTTTTAATTAAGCCGGGAGAATTAAATGGACTAACAATCAAAGTAATTTTTGATTCGGGAAATTTTTCTTTTAAAGCTCTGAATAAGGATACACCAGCTAACAAGTCTCCAAGCTGGTTATGCTGCCTTACAATTAAAATATTCTTAGGATTACCGATATCAAGGCTGGTATTTTCAGGTATGGAAAGAATTTTTTTTATTATGCCGTTAACAATTCGGGAAAAAATATTCTTTTCTGCCATTCAGTTCAATTAATTTTCATTTTGATTTTCGGAATCAGATTTAATTTCTTTAAAGTCCGCTTCTTCAACATTATCAAACTTAGACTTTACAGGAGGATTTCCTTTAATATTCGTTTGGTCATCTTTTGTTGAAGTGAGATAGTATTTTACTAACTTTATAATTCTAATTACGAAATAAAATAAAATTAGATATAATAAAAACTTTAACATTGTATTTATAATTTCTTTGCTTCAGGTTTAAAATATTCAGTAAATGCTCTGTCTTCTCTGAATATTTGTTTAAATAATTCTTCAAAATCATCATCGCTATTTACAAAATCAATCTCTGTAGAATTAACAATTAAAAGTGGAGTATTTGTATATCTAAAGAAAAAATGATTATAAGCTTCGCTCAACTCTTCTATATAACTGCGGGTTAAATTCCGTTCAATTCTTCTGCTTCGCTTTTTAATGTTGTACATAAGTCTATCAACCCCGGATTGAAGAAATACAACTAAATCCGGTTTCCTTAATGAGCGCGCCAGCAGCGGAAAAATAGATTCATATAATTTTAATTCTTCGCCGCTTAGATTTAAATAAGCAAAAATTCTATCTTTATCAAATATATAATCGCACACGTAATAATCAGTGAATAAATTTTCTTGATTTAATTCCTGCTGCTGCTTAAAGCGGTTAATTAAAAAAAACATCTGGGTTTGAAAAGCAAATCGCTTTCTATCTAAATAAAATTTTTCAAGGAAAGGGTTTGATTCAAATTGTTCGACTATCAGCTCAGCATTTAATTTTTCTTTTAACTTCTTTGCTAAAGAAGTTTTCCCGGCGCCTATCACACCCTCGATTGCAATATATTTTATTTCGTTTATTTCGCTCAAAGTTTGTCCGTTTAATTAAATATTGATACTTCTAATTTTTTAATAATATGTTTTTCAATTTCCCTTTTGTCGAACTCACATATTTTTTTGTGAGTTACAGGATGAACAATTCCGTTCTCAATTTCACATAATGGCACGAGTACAAAATCTCTTTTTTCTATTTCAGAATGCGGAACATCCAATACTTCATCATGGTAAATTTTATCATTATAAAAAAGAATATCCAAATCAATTTCTCTTGGCCCCCACTTTTCCTTTTTAATTCTTCCTAAATCCATCTCAATTGATTTTAAAAAATAAAAAAGTTCAACTAAATCATAATCAGTTTTAATTTTTGCAGCAGCATTATAAAAATTCTCCTGCTCTTTTACTCCATACGGTTTTGTTTCATATACAGAAGAAACTTTTTCAATAGCAGTTTTGTCATGATTGTTTATACTATCAACTGCTGCTTGCAGATTTTTTAATTTATCGCCTTTGTTGGATCCCAACGATATGAATACAAAGTTTTTAATCTTTTTCCTTATCTACTTGTCTTTTCTATCTTTAATTACTTCCGCTTCAACAAAATCAACCATCCCTCCAAGAGGAGGATTATGTTTTCTTACTCTTACCGCAACTTTTTCTATAGCTTCAAATTTTTTAAGTAGTTCATTTGCAATCTTCATTGCCAAAGATTCAATCAAATAATATTTTTGTTCGAGCGCTAACTGGTACATGAACTTATAAACTTTATCATAATTGACTGTCTGTTTTAAGCTGTCTTTAATAGCTGCTTCAGAAAAATCTGTATAAATATCCACATCCGCTTCAAATTTTCCTCCCACACTTTGTTCTTCGGATAAAACGCCGTGATATGCATAGAATGCAGCTTTTTTAATTCGAATAATATTAATCATTAATTACTTTCAAATTTATTTAAGTTTCTGCCGGCTGCTGTTTTATTATATTTTCTTTATTTAATTTTTTAAGATTGACAACATTTGCTGTAAGCAATCCTATAAGAACTAAAGCTGAACCAATAAAATGCCTGGTGGATAAAGCTTCACTCAAAATTATCCATCCAAGAACCAACGCCACAATCGGAGTGATAAAAGCCATCAAAGAAAGCATTACAACGTTTATTCTCTTCAGCAGCCAATAATAAATTGTAAATGTAAACACGCTTCCAAATATTGCCAGGTAAATAATTGAAAGTGCGGCGTTTAAATCAAACTTCAAATAAGAAGTATCTTCAAATAAAAGTCCGTAAATAGTAAGAACTACCGCAGCTATTTCCATCGGAACCAAATTCATAGATAACGGATTTAAATGATGCCCATATTTTTTCATAGTAACAGCAATACCGGCTTGAAATACACCGCTCATTAGGACAGCAATCATTCCAATAATATAAGTTGAAAAATCACCGCTGAAGCTATCAGAAAATATAACTACAATTCCTGCGAAACCTAAAATTATTCCTAATATTTTATAAATGCCAATTGTTTCGGACGAAATAAAAAAGTAAGAAAATAAAGCGACAAAAAATGGATGAACAGCAAAAAGCACTGAAGCTAAACCTGATGGGACATATTGTTCACCCCAATAAACAAAAGCGTAAGGAAGGACAAAAGAAAAAATTCCCATTATAATGTAAAGTTTTATAGATAATTTATCTCTTTGAATTTTAATTTTTCTAAATTTCATAATAATTAAAATTGCAATCGAAGCAACAAAAAATCTAATTCCGGCACCGAACATTGGAGTTAATGAACCGAGTCCGACTCTGATTGCCAGCCATGTAGAGCCCCATAAAAAGCAAAGAAAGCTAAACAACAAAAATATTTTTACTCTTTCGCTAAGCATTTATATCTTTCATAGCAATTACGCCAAGAGACCTACCGGAATGAAGTCCATCTCTGCGGTATGAGTGAAGAAGATTTTCCATTTTGTAGCTACATAATTGTGAATACTGAACATTACTTTTTATCAAACCAAAATTAATAAGAAAATCATAGTTAACACCAGCAACATCCAAATAAATTTTATCATTAGTTCTAAATAAATATTTGTCCTCAAATTTTTCTGCTACTTCAATGCCAACTTCATATTTTTCCTGGGATATAGAAGGTGCAATATAAACGTATAAGTTTTCTGGCTTCGAGTTAAAATCCGATTTCAATTTCTCTAAAGTTTCAAGCAGTATTTTCTTTACCGTTCCTCGCCAACCGGAATGAACTCCAGCAATTACATTGTTTTCTTTGTCATAAATAAAAATTGGTGTACAATCAGCGGTACTAATTGTTAAACCTAAATTTGGTTTATCTGTTATAAGTGAATCACTTTCTCCAACATTGCCAGGCTCTGATACATACGTAACTTTATTTCCGTGAATTTGTTTTTGATAAACAATATTATCCGGCTTTAAATTAATTGAGTTGAAAAAAAATTTTCTATTCTCATCTACAATTTTTTCATCGTCGCTAACGGAATGAGATAAATTTAAAAAATAAGGCTCTTTTCTACCTAATCCAATTTTTGTGTTGAATCCGAAAATAATCTCCGGGAATTGTTCAAATATCAAAGGCTTTAAAATTATCATCAATTCTATTTTTAATTGAAAAATGTGAATGCAAATTTACCGAATTTTAAGTTTAAATTTTTATAGAACAATTTTTCCCTTGAAATCTCTTTACATGTTCTTTTCTTGGCGCAAGAAAAGAACCAAAAGAACATGCACTGAAAAAGAAATTCTAAAATTATACTTTACATACTAAATTCTATCTTAATTATTTATAAAATCAATTAAGTGATAACAAGAAAAATTATTGTTTTAATCTCAAATGAGCCTTTCTCTTCTCAAGGGAAAGGTTGGATAGGGTTATCTTATTAGAAATTAAATCGTAAAATATTTTTCTTAGCTAATTAAGATTAAAATTACAAAGTACTGTTTTATTACCATCTCATTTAATTGAGTCTCAAAAGGTTATATGTTATATTTATTGCCTATTCAAAAATTTTTATCGCAAAGCGATCACTATGTGAGGGCTCTATATTGAAAATTTTAGTTTCAAATGATGATGGAATCGATTCAGCAGGAATATTTGCACTTGCAGAATCTTTAAAAGAAATTGGCGAAGTTACCGTTGTTGCACCGCTTTACGAACAAAGTGCTGTAGGCCACGCAATAACTATGAAAACACCATTGCGCATAGTTGAATATAAAAAGAATGGCAAATTTTTCGGTTACGCTGTTGACGGTACACCTGCTGACTGCGCTAAAATTGGAATTAGAAATATTATGAAAGATACTCCTGATTTAATGGTTTCAGGAATCAATCACGGTTCAAATACTGCAATTAATATAATTTATTCCGGAACAGTCTCTGCAGCTCGCGAAGCAGCAATCATGGACGTTCCTTCAATAGCAATTTCAGTTACAAATCATCTTGTTGAAGATTTTACTTTTGCTGCTAAAGTTGCAAAACTGCTGGCAAAAGAAACCGCAGAAAAAAAATTAACTTTAGGAACAATGTTGAATGTTAATGTTCCAGATATTCCTGAAGAAAAAATAAAAGGAGTTCATTTAACCCGTCAGGGCAAATCAAAATGGGATGATACTTATGAACAAAGGCAAGACCCTTTGGGAAGAGATTATTATTGGTTAACAGGCAACTTGAAAATAGTTGATACGGAAATAGAAACAGACCAGATTGCGATTAAAAATAATTATGTTTCCGTTACACCGATTCACTTTGATTTAACCGACTACTTAACGTTTGATAAAATGAAAAGTTGGAATTTAGAAAGTTTACTTAATGGCAAAAAAAATTAATATATACCAAATTGATGCTTTTTCAAATAAGCCTTTTCAAGGCAACCAGGCTGCTGTTTGTTTTGCAGATGAATTAACTAAAAATGAAATGCAGCTAATTGCCAATGAGATGAATCTTGCTGAGACTGCTTTCATTTCAAAGTCTAATAAAGCTGATTTTAATTTAAGATGGTTTACTCCAACCACCGAAGTTGAACTTTGCGGACATGGAACAATAGCTTCACTTCATTTCTTAAATGAAAATGGCAACTTAAAAGACAACCAAGAAATAACTTTTGATACCTTGTCTGGAATTTTAAAATGTAAATTTCAAAATGAAAAATACTTTATGCAAATTCCCATTTTCAAAATGGATGAATTTATAGGAAATAAAGAAGAGATACTATCTGCATTAGGAATAAAAAAATCAGAAAAGAAGCCGGTTCCATTTATACTTTTAGAGAATAAAAATTTATATATACAAGTTGACAACCTTGAAATTTTACATTCCATTTCCCCGGATTTTAATACCTTAAAAAATATTATAACTCAGAAAAAAGAAGTAAGCGGTGTTGCTGTATTTACGCTGGAGACTAAAGAAAAAGAAAATTTTGCTCATTTAAGATATTTTGCTCCTGCTCATGGAATAAACGAAGATATTGTTACAGGTTCTGCAAACGGGCCTTTGCTTTCGGTGCTACTTCATCTTGGGTTTTTAGACCCAGCTCAAGAAGAATATTCAGTTACTTTTGAACAGGGAGATGTTTTAAATCGTCCCGGCAGAGTTGGGGTAACATATTCTAAAAAAAGTAATGAACTTTATATATCAGGGAGTGCAACTACAGTCTTGAAGGGAGACCTTTCCTTTTAATGTTCAATTATGAAAAATTTGATTTAACATTTTCACTTCCTGCTGTATTTTTTTTTATTGCTCTGGTAATTCTCGGTGGCTACGCTTACTACGTTTATAGATACACAATTCCCACTGTCAGCCCAGCAAAAAGATATTTATTAGTTTCCCTAAGAACGTTGGCATTACTATTACTTCTATTTATTTTCTTCGAACCAATTTTAACCCTGGCAAAGAAAGTAATATTAGAACCAAAGAATTTAATATTTGTAGATAATTCAAAATCAATTTTAATTGATGATGGCACAAACAGAAAGCAGCACATTGAAAAATTTTTAATTGACGTGGGAGAAAAAGATCTAATTAAAAATTCTACTGTCTATTCATTTGGTTCAAAAGTGAATCAAGTATATAAGGATAGCCTTTCGCAGTTTAATTTTAATGAAAGTAATACAAACTTTTCAAAAATATTTTCAAGCATTCAACAGAACAATCAAAATATTTCTTCAGTTGTAATTGTTAGTGATGGAGATATTAACGATGGCGAGAATCCATTATTCACTGCAGAAAAGATGAATATTCCCGTATTTACAGTCGGAGTTGGAGATACCACAAAGCGGAATGATATTGAAGTTAAAAACATTTTGCACAATGAATATATTTATAACGAAACACCTACAACAATATTAGCAGCAATTTCAAATTCAGGGTTTGCTGGAAAAAACGTTAAGGTTTCATTGTTTGAAAATGCAAATCTTATTGAACAAAAAGATTTAATCATATCACAAGATGGAATCCAAAATGTAAGTTTTGAATATACTCCCAAAATAAGCGGAGAGAAAAAGCTTACTGTGGTTGTAAATAATCAAGATGGAGAATTCACTTTTGTAAACAATAAAAAAGTTTTTTACATAAATGTTTTGAGCAATAAGATAAAGATTCTTATCTTGGCGGGAACCCCTTCCCCGGATTTATCTTTTGTAAAAAATACTTTAGAGTCAGATAAAAATTTATCTGTAAAATCCATTACTCAAATAAGCCAGGATAAATATTTAGAAAGAAATAATAGAGATGAATTGGTTGACAGTGCGGATATATTTTTCATGATAAGTTTTCCATCCCGACAGACAAGCAATGATTTGTTAAACAAAGTTAAAAATGAAATCTCACAAAAAGATAAACCGTTTTTCTTTTTATTGTCGGAAGGAACAGACTTAAATAAATTGAATACTCTTCAAAAAGAGCTCGGTTTTACAATTGGCGGGCCAACTCAGAACTACAATGAGGTTCAACCAAACGTAAATGGAAATGAATTGAAAAATCCATTGCTTCAAAACAATTCGCAAAATATTTTGGAAGCCTGGAATAACTTGCCACCTGTATTTCAGTTAAATACAAAACTAAATACAAAGCCCGAATGTGAAGTCATTGCTAAAATTAAACAAAAAAATGTAGCGCTAAATACTCCTTTAATTTTAACCAGGAAAATTGGAAAGCAAAGGTCTATATTTGTGCTGGCGAAAGACATTTGGAAATGGAAATTGCAGACATCAGACAAAAATTTGAATTTATATGACAGTTTTATTTTAAACAGTGCTAAATGGCTAAACACAAATGACAATAAAAAGAACGTAAATATTAAAACCTCAAAGAAAACTTATTCGCTTGGTGAGCCGGTTGAATTTTCTGCTGAAGTTTATAATGAATCTTTGAACCCGGTTTCTGATGCTGAGATTAAAGTTCAAATTCAAAATAAAAATTCAAAAGATGAAATAATTTTAAATTCGCTTGGCAGCGGTTTGTATGAAGGAAAGTATCAGACAAATTCTCCCGGGGATTTTAGTTTTAACGGAGAAGCAATTCAAAACGGAAAAAAGCTCGGCAGTGACAAAGGAATATTTAACATTGGAGATGTTGATATTGAGATGGCAAATCCGAGAATGAATTATGAATTTTTAAACCAATTGGCAAATTTCACAAAGGGAAAATATTTTAATTCTGATAATTATCAGCAGCTTTTTGAAATATTAAATGATAGAAATAATAAATCAGTCAAAGAAAAATTAAATACTTCTGAAATAAAACTTTGGTCGAATGAATGGCTGATGATAATTGCAATCATTCTTTTTGCATTGGAATGGTTTTTTAGAAAACGGTGGGGAATGCTTTAATTTCAAAATTACAAGATTAAAAAGATTACAAAATTTAAAGATTAATTTTAGATGCTTCAGGTTTTAAATCCCATATTTGATTTTTTCCTTCCTCGAATTTGTCCGGCTTGTGAAACTCAATTATGCAATAATGAATATTTTGTTTGTGAAAATTGTCTTTCACAAATTACCATTGTTGATGAGGATAGAACTGAAAAAGAATTCAATAGGAAATTCGAAGATAAAAAAATAATTAGCGGTTTTGCAGCACTTTATGTTTTTGAAAAAGACAGGGAGCTGCAGCAAATCATTCATGCCTTAAAATACACCAACAAATTTTTAATCGGGAAATTTCTTGGAAAAGAAATGGGGAAAGAATATGTCGGATAAAATATCAAGCTGGAATATTGATTTAATTATTCCGGTTCCACTGCATCACTTAAAAAAAGCTGATAGAGGATACAATCAAGCATTTTATATTTCAAAAGGTTTGGGTAGCGAATTAAATATTAGAGTAAGTGAAAGCGCTGTTAAAAGAGTCAAGTTCACACAATCCCAAACAACGATGAACTACATTGAAAGACAAGAAAATATGGGGAATGCTTTCAAAGTAAAAAATAGAAATAAAATTGCGGGAAAAAATCTTTTATTAATTGACGATGTGATTACTACCGGAGCCACAACATCCGAATGCGCAAAAGTTTTATTAAGTGAGGGAGCAAATAAAGTTTATGCTGCTTTTGTGGCTATAACTGATTACAATGATTGAATTCAATTTCGCTTGAGTGCAAGTTCCATTTCAAACTATTCATCAGCTTTATAAATCAACTTCTCAATTTCGTTTACAAAATTTTGCATTCTTTCAAAGTGAGTTTTAACTTCTTCCATCTCAAATTGTTTGTAATCTTCATAGTCACTTTCCTGTCTATTTTCAAAAGCATCTTTATAAATATTTTTCATTTCGACAGGCAGCTTTTTATTATGGATAAAATTTTTATTAAACCATCCTAATAGAGTTTTATGTTTTGAAGTAGAGAAATCATATTTTAAGCTTAATGCTGAAACAATATAAAATATGGCATAATAAATTCTATTTTCTGCGTGACTTAATAAGTTATTATCTATTAATAATTTAGCAGCCTCTATAGTTTCTTTAGATTTATTTATTCTATATTTAATTAAAGCTGCTTTATCAAGCGCCATAAAAAATGCCTTCTTTTTTTACATTCTGTATGAAAGGCATACGATTCAAATCAATCTCTCTGCTGCTAATTACTTTAGCATCAATGAAAATATCATACTTGTCTTCATACTCGTAAATCAAATGTCGAACTTCTTCTTTAAATTTCCAGGTTATTTCTCTTTGAAAAATAAAAATCAAATCATAATCCGAATCAGTTATATAATCCCCACGCGCTCTTGAACCATAAAAATATACTCCATTAAAATCTGAATATTTTGACTTAAGCATCGAAGATATTTGCTTTATAATATTTTCAATTTTCTTGTTATTCATTCGTCAGTCAAATTTTACTACATCCAAATTACAATTTTTATTTTATTATTTCATCTGAAATTAAAGGATAGTCGCAGTTTATATTCTATAAACCAATTAAACTCTTTAGATTAATTACATTCTCTCTGGTGCTGAAACCCCCAAAATGCTCAGTCCATTTTTTATAACAATCTTTAGTAGCAAGTGCCAATGAAACTCTTGCTTCAGCTAATTTTTTTTCTGAACCAATAATTCTGCAAAAAGTATAAAACTTATGAAATGCTGCTGCAAGTTCTTCTAAGTAGCTGCATATTCTGTGAGTTTCAAAAAAGTCTGCACTTAGAATTACTTCTTCTTTAAATTGATGTAGCTTCTTTAATAATTGCTGCTCTTCAGGTGTGACAAGCAAATTTAGATTTTCATTTGATGCTTTTAAGTTTCTCATCTTTCCCATCGGTTTAGAATTTCCTCAATCATTTTTAATATTGAGCAAATTCTTGCATGTGCATATTGAAGATAGAAAACCGGGTTTTCATCCGATTGTTTTTTAGCTAATCCTAAATCAAAATTCATGTGCGAGTTTATATTTCTCATGTTGAAAAAATATCTGACTACATCTGCACCAACTTCATCAATCAATTCATCAAGCGTTATATAATTAGCTTTACGTGTTGACATCTTTACAACTTCACCATTGTCCAAAATAGTTACAAATTGATGAATGAGCACTTTAACTTTATCTGAATCATAACCCAATGATTTTATCCCGGCAAGTACATCAGGAAAAGTGGCGTTATGGTCTGAACCGAATAAGTCAACCAACAAATCATAACCGCGGTCCAATTTCACTGCATGATAAGCTATGTCCGGGAGCCTGTATGTTGGTTCACCTGTTGATTTAACAATTACTTTATCCTGCTGATTACCAAGCTCAGAAAGCTTCAACCAGGTTGCGCCCTCTTTTTCGTAAGATAAATCTTTCTCTTCAAAATTCTTTAAAAGGTTTTTAATCTTTCCTTCTTCGTAAAGACTGTTCTCATTAAAAAATATTTTATGCTTTATGTTTAATCTTTGCAAAGTTGATTGAATATCTTTAAATATTTCCTTCTCGGCTTTTTCTTTAAAAATTCCTTCTGCCGGTTCTTCTGAAAGCTTTTCTCCGAATTCATCATATAAATTTTTTGCAATGTCTTTTATATATTCGCCCTGATAATAATCTTCGGGGAATTCATTTTTGACTCCTAACAAATCCAAATATCTTAGTCTAACAGAATCGCCAAGGACGCGCATTTGCCTGCCGGCATTATTAAAATAATATTCCCTATCTACTTCATATCCAACCCATTCAAGAATATTTGCAACAGTATCACCAACAACAGCATTTCTCCCATGCCCTACTGTTAAAGGCCCTGTTGGGTTTGCTGATACAAATTCAACATTAGCTTTTTTGCCTTTGTACTTGTATGATTTTCCGTAAGAATTTTCTTTCGAATTAATTTCTTTAATAATTTCTGAAATGAAAGCAGGTGTGAAAAAAATGTTTATAAATCCCGCGCCGGCTATTTCAACTTTGCTGATAAACTTAGAATCATATTCTAAATTAGAAATTATTTCATCTGCAATTTCTCTTGGCTTTCTTTTTAAAACTTTAGCAAGGAGCATCGCAGCATTTGAAGATAAATCACCATGAGCTTCAATTTTAGGGACATCAAAAGTTATATTAATATTTTTAAGGTATGTTAATTTTTCAGATGCTTTCTGAAATATTTGAGATAAGTATTCTTTCAAGTTTATTCCGTAATGGTAAAAGTAAAATAATATTATTCCGATTTGATTTTTTTAGGCCTGCCAGGTTTTCTTTTAGCGACAGGCGGAGTTAAAGCCGGGTCCGTTACTTCTGTAATTTCAGCATCTCCCCAAAGCTTTTCGAGGTTATAAAATTGTCGAGAATCTTTCTTAAATACATGGACAACAACGTCCACAAAATCCAGCAACACCCAGTTTAATCCTTTGTATCCTTCCTTGTGCCAACATCTTATTCCTTCATCTCTTAAAGATTTATCAATCTCATCTGAAATCGCCTTTACTTGCGTATCAGAATCAGCGCTGCATATAACAAAATAATCTGAAACAGTAGTTAATTTTTTCAAATCAATAATCTTAACATCAAATCCTTTTTTATTAAATATCAGTTCAGTAATCTTTTTTGCTAATTGTTTTGAATCCAAATTTATTCCTTTTATTTATATGGATTTAATTGATTAAAGTCTTTTCCTATTATAATTGAAACATCTAAAAAATATTCTTTATTCAACTGCTGAATAACATTTTTCTTATCAACACCAATTGCTTCTGCAACCTTTACGGCATTTGCTTTATTCCCGCTTCTATCTATTACCATCGTTTTATCAATATCAAACGAAATATAATTCCCCGTTTGCACAACATCAAAATTTCTATTACGCAAAAAGCTTGTAATTTTTTCTGCAATTCCGGATTTACCACATCCGTTCAGCACTTCTACTTGAATTATATTAGAAGTTCTATTTTTTCTTTCTAAACTTTCTTCATTTAACTTGCTGGATTTTATATTGCTGTATAATGAATACACCACAAATGCAATAACTAATGCAAGAAAGATAAGAATAATATTAAGAAAAAGATTTGAAGCGGAAGTTTTTAAACTAATTTCTTTAGGTATTTTAGGCGGAGAACTTTTTCCCTTCACTTATTCAAACTCGGTTAAAGGCAATTGTAGAATTCACTAAATGATTTTTATTTGCTCCAATCCCAATCATTATCAAATCCATTGTAAAAACTGCTGCCATAATATCCATAACCATAAGGTGAATAGTAGCTGGTCGGCATATTTCTATATTGAAATGTAACATAAACATCATCCCATGGCCTATAATTTATTGCTGCTTTACTCAAATAAATTCCATTAAGATTTTTTTGAAAGTTCTTTCCAAAAGAACTGTAAGGTGAATTGACAACGCTAATATCAGCTTGAACATTTAACTTATTTGATAATTTATATCCCAGGCTGTTTGTATAAACACCCATCGCCAAACCTTGATTGCCAAAAGAAGAATAAGACATGCTGAAAGATTGTTTCATAGAAAAATTATCTGAATTTAAAAATCCAAACAATGAGCCACTATCATGATTTATAATTCCATCATCAATATTTGATGTTGGAAAAGCCGGCTCTTTAAATTGCGAGAATGCAGTTCCTGCAAAAATTAAAACAAAAATTATCAATATCTTTTTCATGTCACTAATGCCTTTTTATTTAACTGAATATTAAATAAAACAACTAAGAAAATCAATCCGGCAAATGCCGGACAAAAATTATCGAACTATAAAACTTTAGTCACTTTATTTGAATTATCAACTAGAATCGTTTTAGTTTTATGCTTTTTGGCTTCTTCATCTGTCATTTGTGAATATGTAATAATTATCACTTTATCACCAACAGTTCCAAGCCTTGCTGCCGGGCCATTCAAGCAAATCATTCCGCTGTCAGCCGGGCCTTCAAGAGTATATGTTTCCATACGTGTACCGTTATTTACATTAACAACCTGAACTTTTTCATAAGGCAAAATATCTGCCGCATCTAATAATTTTTTATCGATTGTTATACTTCCTTCGTAATACAACTCTGCCATGGTAATAGTAGCAAAGTGTATTTTCGATTTGAACATTTCCCTTGTCATTATAAGAACTTCTATATTTTTTAATATCTAAATATACTCAGTTTAGGTTTACAGTATCAAGACAAGTAAAATGACACTTACATATTGTAAACTTTTTTCGATACACTTTTTTGTATAAAATGAAGATAATTAACTAATCATGTTAATAATTTTATTTTTATAACTTGACAAACAAAAAAAGTGTTTTATATTTGCATTTACAATAATGAAAAATTTAACTGAATCATATTACAAAACAAAAAATACTTCCAATCCAAATTCTTGGTGGTGGTACGGATTATTTATTAATATGACTCAGTGAACTTGAGAGAATAATTTTTTACCCTAATACCCTTCTCATCTAACTGAGAAGGGTTTTTTTTTGATAGCCCTTACTTTCTCCCCCAAAGAGGGAGAAAAAGGAAAAATGAAATTAGCTTTAAGTAATAAGCAAAAAATAATTTGAGAAATATAATTTTAAATAAAAAAACTTATGACATTTGAAAAATTTTCAGAACTCGCTAAAGATTATAATTTAATCCCGGTTTATGAAGTTATAACCGCTGACCTTTTAACACCGGTATTAGCTTATTTAAAAATTCGAGAAAAAGATAAGCAAGGTTTTCTTTTAGAATCTGTTGAAGGCTCTACCAATATGGCTCGTTATTCTTTTATCGGTAAAAACCCGGAAAAGATTTTTTCAAATATCGGTCTGGATTTATTTGAACTTAAAAACGGTAACACCACAAAACACAAAATTTCCATTTTTGATTTTATTCGAAATGAAATCGCTTCAAAAAAACAGCCTAAAATTGATGAGCTTCCTAATTTTACAGGCGGTATTGTAGGTTATCTTGGTTATGAAAATATTTCTCTTGTGGAAAGAGTAATAAATTTTAAGTCCGAACGATTTGATAATTATGATTCAATCTTTGGAATATATAACACCATCTTAGCATTCGACCATTACAAACACCAAATAATTTTAATAACAAATATAAGTCTTGACGAGAACACAAATTTAAATGAAGCTTATCAAAAAGCTAAAGATACATTAGCACAGCTTAGAGAAGAATTAAAAAGGCCAATTGAATTTTCGTCTGATTTTAAAATAGATGGAACAATCAATGAAGACTTTGATGCCAAAGAATTTTTTGAACAAGTTGAAGCCGGAAAAAGAAATATTGTTGAAGGAGACATTTTCCAAATTGTAATATCAAAAAGATTTTCAACTAATTTTTCAGGCGACTTGCTTAATGTATATCGCGCTCTTCGAATTATTAATCCTTCTCCTTATATGTACTTACTTGAGTTTCAAAATGATTTTAATATTATTGGAACATCCCCGGAAGATTTATTAAAAGTTCAAAATGGTAAAGCTCAATTACTCCCAATTGCCGGAACGCGTAGAAGAGGAAGAAATCCCCAAGAGGATAAAGAACTTGAACAAAATTTAATGAGCGACCCTAAAGAGCTTGCCGAACACACTATGCTAGTTGATTTGGGAAGAAACGATCTTGGAAGAATCTGTAAATATGATACTGTAGTTGTTTCGGAGAAAATGAAAGTGCAAAGATATTCTCACGTTATGCACATCGTATCTAAAGTGGAAGGTAAGCTTGCATCGGATAAAGATTCAGTTGACGCTTTGATGTCATGCTTCCCCGCTGGCACAGTAACCGGTGCTCCAAAAATTCGGGCAATACAATTGATAGACGATTACGAAAAGAAATCGAGAAATGTTTATGCCGGAGCAGTTGGTTATTTTGATTTTTCCGGGAATCTTGATATGTGCATTGCTATTAGAACTTTGTTTGCTAAAGGCAACACAATCTATTGGCAGGCTGGTGCCGGTATTGTTGCCGACAGCAGACCTGAACTTGAAGCGAAAGAAGTTAAGAATAAATCAGCAGCATTAATTAAAGCATTAAGATATGCAGAGGTGATGGATGTCTGAATTGATCGCTATGCGAAAAATACTAGTAATTGATAATTACGATTCTTTCACATACAACCTTGTTCAGCTATTAGGTAAATATAAAAGCAAGCTTGTTGTAAAGAGAAATGATGAGCTGGATGAAAACCAAATTGATGAAATAAAGCCTGATAAAATTTTAATTTCTCCAGGCCCCGGAAAGCCGGAAGATTCAAATGCATCCATTACTGCCATCAAATATTTTGGTAACACAATACCGATACTTGGTGTTTGTCTTGGACATCAAACAATGGGAATGGTTTACGGAGGAAAAGTTGTTAAGGCACCAAAGTTAATGCATGGTAAAACTTCTTTTATAAAACATGATGAAAAAAATATTTTTAAGAATATTCCGCAAAATTTTGAAGCAACAAGATATCATTCACTAATTGTTGAACGAGAATCTTTGCCTAAATGCTTAGAAATTTCTGCTGAAACAGATGATGGGATCATTATGGGAATTCGCCACAAAGATTATCCTGTCGAAGGAATTCAATTTCATCCCGAATCAATTTTAACTTTAGAAGGTAAAAACATTATAAAAAACTGGTTGGAGCTATGATCAAAAATTATTTAGAAAAAGTTATGGTTGGCGAAAGCTTAACCTTTGACGAAGCATACATAATTATGCACTCAATTATGAGCGGTGAAGAGAACAATTCTAAAATTGCGTCCTTGCTCACAGCTCTAAAAATAAAAGGTGAAACATCTGAAGAAGTTGCCGGCTTTATAAAAGCAATGCGTGAAAAAGTTATAAATGTAAAATGTGATAATGAACGAGTAATTGACGTTTGCGGAACTGGAGGTGATGGTTCTGGAACTTTTAATATTTCTACCGCAGTTTCTTTTGTTGTTGCCGGGGCAGGTGTTAGCGTTGCCAAACATGGTAATCGATCCATTTCCAGCCGGAGCGGAAGTTCTGATGTACTGCATGAACTTGGTGTTGATGTTCAGCTTAATCCTGTGTTATCCGAAAAGGCATTAAATGAAATAGGGATTGCATTTTTGTTTGCACCACTTTATCATCCAGCGATGAAGCATGTTGCTCCGATCAGAAAAGAATTGGAGTTCCGTTCTATTTTTAATATTCTAGGGCCACTTACAAATCCAGCAGGCGTAAAGAGACAATTAATTGGAACGTTCAGTGATGAAACTGCCCGGTTAATGAGCGATGCAATAAAATTGTTAGAAATGCAAAAAGTAGCTTTTTTATGCACCAGTAATGCTTATGATGAAATTACTTTAACCGATATAACAAAAGTTTACGAGGTTAATCAAGATCACTCCATGTATTTCTACTCGCTGACAAATGACCATTTCGGTTTCCCTAAAATTACACTGGATAAACTTCAAGGCGGATCGGCAAAAGAAAACGCCGAAATTATTTATAATATATTTTCCGGCAAAACTAACGGCGCCGCATATGAAGTAGTAGTCGCTAACTCTGCAATGGCTTTAAAAACTTCCGGCATTTCAAATGATTTAATTGAATGTAAAAACATTGCGGAAGAATCAATAAAATCCGGTGCTACTTTAAAAAAATTAAATGAACTAAAAGAATTTGGGGATAAATATAAATGACAATTCTTGAAGAAATAAATAACGTAAAAAAAGACGAAGTAAAAAATCTTAGAAAGCAATTTACGATTTCTAGTTTCTCTGATTTTGAAAATTTTAATATTAAATGTTTAGAATTTGGGAAAGCTATAAGCAATAAAAGTAATATTTCGATAATTGCAGAAATAAAAAAAGCGAGTCCCTCCAAAGGAATTATTAGAGAAGACTTCAATCATTTAAATATAGCGGAAACCTACATGGAATATGGGGCAAATGCTATTTCTGTTTTGACTGATGTAACCTTTTTTAAAGGAAGTATAAAATATTTAAATGATATCTCACGATATAAAACCGTTCCTCTTTTAAGAAAGGACTTTATAATTGATGAGTATCAAATTTATGAAGCTAAAGCAAACGGAGCTGATGCAATTTTATTAATTGCAGAATCTCTTTCAGCTAAACAAATAAACGAATTAACTCATGCTGCAAATGAAATTGGCTTGGAAGTTTTGCTTGAGCTCCACTCCCTTTCTCAAATAGAAAAAATCAATTTTGATTTAAATAAAATTATAGGAATTAACAATCGAAATTTAGAAGACTTTTCTGTCAGTTTAGAAACGACAAAATCGTTATCAGAAAAAATTCATGATGACATTATTTTAGTTTCCGAAAGCGGAATTCATGAAAAACAAGATATTGAATTCTTAAAAGACACAAAAACAAATGCCGTTTTAGTTGGTGAACATTTAATGAAACATAAAGATATAAAATCAAAACTGTTTGAACTTAAAGAATGGTGTGAAGTTGAAAGTTAAGATTTGCGGAATTACAAATATTGAAGATGCATTATTAGCACAGCAGCTTGGTGCTGCTGCAATTGGGTTTATCTTTTATAAAAAAAGTAAAAGATATGTTACTCCGGAGATTGCTGAATCAATTTCAAAAATCCTTTCTCCTTTTACAATGAAGATCGGAGTATTTGTTAATGAATCAATTGAAGAGATAAATAATATATCAACTCAAGTAAAACTCAATGCTGTTCAACTTCATGGTGATGAGTCACCTGTAGTTATTGAAAAAGTTAATGTACCAATCATTAAAAGCTTTAGAATAAAAGATGATTTTGATTTTTCAATATTGAACAATTATAAAAATGTTTCTTTCTTGTTTGATACTTTTTCAAAAGATGAATTTGGCGGAACAGGAAAAACTTTCAATTGGGAATTAATTCCTGACGAACATAAAAACAAAATTATTTTATCCGGTGGAATTTCAATTGATAATGTTGAAGAAGTAATAAAAAAAATTAATCCTGCTGCAATTGATGTCTCATCTTCTTTGGAAGAATATCCCGGTAAAAAAGACCATCATAAGCTTAAACAATTTTTTGAAAAAATTAATTCACTAAGGAACGGCAAATGCTGATACTAATGAAATTGAACGCATCACGTTCATCAATAGAAAAAGTTAAAGATAAAATAGCTTTAAACAATTGCACTCCTCACGAAATTCCCGGCTCAATAAAATTAGCAATAGGAATTACCGGTCCAAGCGCAAAATTATTGGAAGAAGATTTTCTAAATATGGAATCGGTTGAAGATGTTGTTAGAATAACAAAACCTTACAAGCTTGTCAGCCGTGAAATGAAGCCGGAAGATACAATTATACAATTTGATGATGTTTCATTTGGAGGAGATGAATTAGGGATTATCGCCGGACCATGTTCTGTAGAAAGCAAACAGCAAATTTTTGATATCGCAGGCGAACTAAAAGAAATGGGAATCAGCTTATTGCGTGCCGGAGCTTACAAACCGCGTTCAAGCCCCTATTCTTTCCAAGGTTTAAAAGAAAAAGGAATAGAGTATCTTGCTGAAGTTAAAAAAGAATTAGACATGAAAATTGTAACTGAAGCAAAAGATACGGAAACACTTCCTTTAATTTCTGAAGCAGCTGATATAATTCAAATAGGTGCTCGCAATATGCAGAATTTTTCTTTGCTTGAAGAAGTTGGAAGATTAAAAAATCCTGTTTTACTAAAACGCGGATTGGCTGCAACGATTGAAGATTTATTGATGAGCGCTGAATATATTCTTTCGCAAGGCAACTACAATGTTATCCTTTGTGAAAGGGGGATTCGAACTTTTGAAACTCAAACAAGAAATACACTCGATTTAAATGCAGTGCCTGTTATAAAGAAAAACTCGCATCTGCCAATTATTGTAGACCCTTCACACGGAATTGGTATTTGGGATAAAGTCACTCCAATGTCAATGGCAGCAATTGCCTGCGGCGCCGATGGATTAATTATCGAAGTTCATAATCATCCTGAACAAGCTTTATCGGATGGATTTCAATCATTAACTCCTAAAAACTTTAAAATACTTTTAGATAAAATTGAACAAATAGCACCAATAGTTAATAAGAGAATTAATATTTATGCAAAACACAATTGAATATAATTACCCGGATAAACAAGGACGGTTCGGCAAATACGGCGGCAAGTATGTCCCCGAAACTTTAATTACTCCTTTACAGGAACTGGAAGAAATTTATCTTTCATTGAAAGACGACAAAGAATTTCAAAAAGAACTTTTTGATTTAAACAAAGATTATACTGGGCGCCCGACTCCTTTATCATTTGCTGAAAGCTTAACAGAATATTATGGAAAAGCAAAAATTTATTTGAAGCGTGAAGACCTTTGTCATACCGGGGCACATAAAATCAATAATACATTAGGACAAATTCTTTTAGCAAAAAAACTTGGCAAAAAAAGAATAATTGCAGAAACAGGTGCGGGACAGCATGGCGTGGCTACTGCAACTGTCTGTGCAAAGTTTGGATTGAAATGTTTTGTCTATATGGGTGAAGTTGATATGGAACGCCAAAGCCCAAATGTTTTTAGAATGAAATTACTTGGCGCAGAAGTTATTCCGGTAACATCTGGAAGCAAAACTTTGAAAGACGCAACTAATGAAGCTATTAGAGATTGGGTTACAAACGTCAAAGATACTCATTATATAATTGGTTCTGTTGTCGGCCCGCATCCTTATCCAATGCTGGTTAGAGATTTTCAATCTGTAATAGGAAAAGAAACCAAAGAACAAATCAAAGAAAAAGAAAATTCCCTGCCAGATTATATTGTAGCATGCGTTGGCGGCGGAAGCAATTCAATTGGAATTTTTTATCCATTCATAAATGACAAAGTAAAATTAATTGGAGTTGAAGCTGCCGGTTTTGGAATAGATACAAACAAGCATTGTGCGACTTTAACTTTAGGAAAAGAAGGAATTTTTCAAGGGATGAAAACTTATTTGCTGCAAAGTAAAGAAGGACAGGTTGCAGAAGTGCATTCTATTTCTGCCGGACTGGATTATCCTGGTGTAGGCCCTGAGCACAGTTTTTTGAAAGATGAAATTAAAGCAGAATATTATTCAATCACTGATGAAGAAGCTTTGGAAGCGACAAAACTAATTTCACAAAAAGAAGGAATTATTCCAGCGTTGGAATCGGCACATGCAATTGCTTATTTGAATTACTTAATGCCGAACACAAGCAAAGACGAAATTGTTGTTGTAAATGTTAGCGGGCGCGGAGATAAAGATTTAAATACAATTAGGGAGAAGTTGAATTTATAGGAGAATATCCTTTTAGTAAATATAAAGTTGAAACCGGGTATATGATTTAAAGATTTATCCAATTCTTCTCAATTCTCTGTGCGACTCTGTGAAAACTTTGTGGTACTCTGTGTAACCAAAAAGACTTCCACAGAGTATCTCTGAGAACACACAGAGATCCACTGAGAGAAAACAAATTATAATTCCTCCTCCATCCTTCATAAGGAGAGGGGCAGGGGTGAGGTTAAGAAAATAATTAAAATGGAAAAAATATAATGTCATCAATCTCAAATTACATTTCAGAAAAAAATAAAAACAACGAAAAAGTGTTGTCAGTTTTTTTAACCAGCGGTTTCCCGGATAAAAATAATTTCTCAGAATTAGCAGTGCAAGTTTTAAATGCCGGCGCTGATATGCTTGAAATAGGATTTCCATTCAGTGACCCTTTAGCTGATGGACCTATTATTCAGCATTCATCACAAATATCTTTGGAAGCTGGAATTAATATTGAAAACACTTTGGAATATGTTAAAGAAATAAGAAAGAAATCCGACAAACCAATAATACTAATGGGTTATGGTAACCCCGTTTTAAGTTACGGAATTGATAAGTTTGCAAGTGATTTAAAATCAGTTGGAGTTAATGGAGTTATTATACCGGATGTTCCAATTGATGAATATGAAAATTTCTATGATAATTCATTTAATGGCTTGGAAGTAGTTTTGCTTGTTACTCCAACAACTCCAACAGATAGAATTAAAAAAATTGACGAGATGAGTCAGGGCTTTGTTTATTATGTCAGCATGACCGGAACAACCGGCAAGCAAGTAAACCATGACGAATCAATTTTAACTCCGCTTAAAAATGCTTCAAAATTAATTACAAAAAATAAAATGTTAGTTGGATTTGGGATATCAAATGCTGATGATGTAAAAACTTTTTCGCCTTATTGTTCAGGTGTAATTGTCGGAAGTGCTGTTATAAAATCTTTGATGAAGGATGATAAGAACTACTCTAACACATTAAATCTTGTTAAAGAATTAAAAAATAGCTTATAAAATCTTCAATAAAAATTTTGTTAATCAATTGTCATTCATTGTTTAAACAACTAATGACAATGAATGACAGCGAAGCGAATGACTTTAATATTTTTAGATTCAATTAGTTCTGGCTCAATCAGATTATGGAAGATATATTTTCCATTGACAAGTTAGAACGACCACTTCACTCTTGCATAAATCGAACTTCCATAGCCGCCAAATTCCGTTAATGGTTCTCCATGAAAAAACAATCCGATTAAATACAAATCCCAGTTAGTAAAAATTGAATAACTGACTGAAGGAACTATCACTCTTGAGCCATCATTGGGGTTGAACAATCCAAAAATTGAACCTCTAATTAATGGAGTAATATCAAAAGAAAATTCTTGATAGATTGACCATGCTGCAGGAGTAAGCATTCCCAATTTCATTGCTTCCGGATAATAAAGCCCGGCATATTTTTCCACACCATTACTATTATGCAAAATTTCTGTGTGGATATAAAATGAATTTGTAAAAGTATAATCACTTGAAACAACAAACGAAACTGTTGGTTTATCATAAGCTGATAAAGGTGTGTCTCCTATTATTTGATAGCTGTTTTGAAATTCAGGAAGCACTTCAGGTTTTTGAGATATCAGAATTTCACCTCTAAACCCGGCAGTTAAAATGTCTCCTGACCATGCCGCACCTGCAAGCCAGCGGTTTTCTCTTATACCGGCTAATAAATTAAAATCGTAGTCCCAAGCATTGGTAGACCATAAACCTGCAGCAATCCATCCTCTTTTTGTTTTGCCTGGCCTTACTGATAATTCAAATTTTGAAACAGGCCCGGTGTAGTATTGAACTCTCACTGCATCCGCGCCGGGACGTTCTTCGTAATCAAAATCCAAAACATCAAGCGGGTTAAATATATCTGTTGGATTCCAAACCCAGCTTGTTCCCCATGCGATTCTTTGCCGTCCGATAGTAATTTCGGTTTTGTCTTTACTCCAATCGAACCAAAGCCTATCAACCTGTCCGTAACCAATTGTTTTTTTTGCATTCCACAATGCAGCATCCAGTTGCGTAAACTCATGATTGCTTTTTATTGAACTAAGAAAATTCGGAATCTTTTCAACACTGCTTCCGTAAAAAGCTCTGAAGCGTAATTCCAAAGCACCAGTTATTGATTGAGTAGGATACCACCTGGTATTCAATCTTGCATGCAAAAGATTATCATAATACCTATCACTTGAAGTTGGCAGCTTATAAGTACTTACCAAATCTTTAATATAACCATTATATGAAAAATCCGATAATTGGGCTTGAACAGTTATTGCATAAATCAAAATTAGAAAGAAACATATTTTAAATTTCATAACAGAATTATTTTTCAACAAGTTTTTTTTCATGATTCCGTACTTCGTCATTTTTAATCATACCATCTAATAATGTTACTACTCTATGTGCTCTTTTAATTACACGAGCATCATGTGTTGAAAAAACAAAAGTCATTTCATACTCTTCATTTAATCCTTCCATCAAATCTAAAAGAGCTTCGGCGGTGTGTGAATCAAGATTTGCAGTGGGTTCATCTGCCAAAACGAATGAAGGCTTAGAAGCTAAAGAACGCGCTACAGCAACACGCTGCTGCTGCCCGCCCGAAAGCTCTGAAGGGCGGCTGTCTATACGGTCGCCAAGTTCAACCGCTTTTAGTAGTTCGATTGCTCTTTCTTGCCTTTCTTTTTTAGGTACATTTTGAAGCAGCATTATAAATTCTACATTCTCTTTTGCAGTTAAAACCGGAATTAAATTGTATGCTTGAAATACAAAACCAATATGATGAAGCCTAAAATTAATTAAGTCATCAGGTTTGTATGTTGATATATCGGTTTGGTCCACAATAATCTTTCCTGAAGTCGGTTTATCCAATCCGCCAATCATATTCAGTAAAGTAGTTTTGCCTGAACCTGAGGGCCCTACTATTGCAGTGAACTCTCCTTTTTCAATTTTTAAGTCTACACTTTTTAATGCTTCAACCGGGACAGTAGTTGCCTTATAAATTTTTTTCACGTTATATAATTCTATTAATGCCATTTTTAAAACTCCTAAAAAGTATTATTAATAAGTTCTAATTGCTTCAGACGGATTCAATCTTATTGCTTTTAAAGCTGGGTAAACTGCTGAAAATATTGCCGTAAGAAGAATCATTAATGTTAAAGTTGGGTAAGCAGATAACGGCAGAGAAGGATAAAGCATTGTGCCGATACCAAAGCTTGATAAACCCTGTGCAAACAATGAAAGATCAATACCCTTGCTTGAAAAATAAATTGTCGTAATTGTTCCCATAATAATTCCGATAATTCCGCCGGTAATCGAAAGCAAGATTGTTTCTATAATTATTAGAATAAACATTCTTATTCTTTTCATTCCGACTGCCATTAAAACACCGAGTTCTCTAACTCTATCCATCACCGACATCAGCATTGTATTTGTTATTCCAAATAATAGAGCAAACAAAATGATTCCTAAAAAGATATTCATTTCAAGCTCAAGTGAATTGTATGATAGACTTAGTTCCGGGGCAAGGGTTTCCCAGCTTTGAACATCAAGGTTTGGGAATTTTTGCTTTAAATTATTTAACAGTCCACCTAATGCCAAACTGGATGCTGCCCTAATAGTAATCTCATGAATAATGGGTTTACTTCCCATTACTTTATATAAATCTTTTTGAGCTACAAAAACATGAGAAGCATCAAACATTGAAGACTCAGTTTTAAAAATTCCAACTACTCTGAATGCTGCATAAATTAAGCTGCCATCCAAAGCCTGAAAACTTAAAACCATTTTTGATTTTAGTTTTATTCCAAGTTTATCAGCAAGCTTTTGACTTATAACAACTTGATTCTTTTTTGTGCTTTCAAAATAATTGCCCGAAATAATTAAATCTTTTATGCTGGTTACTTTCTGTTCTTCATCGGGATTTATTCCTACAATATTTACACCCCACGAAGTAGCTGCTGAAGATGCCATGCCTTCAATTATAGCCCGGCTTGAAACAGCTTTAACGTCTTTCACTTTTTTTGCTTCAGCTTCAATTTCATTACCGTCAGGGATAAAATTTTCTATCAACTTTTCTTTTTCAAATGCTTCACTATGAATTTGAATATGACCAAGATTTCTGTCTATAGCTGAGTTAACCGTAGCATCCCACATTCCATACATTGCAGCGTAGGAAAATAATCCGCTCCACAATCCCAAAGCGATTGCGGTTAAAATTATAATACTTCTTTTTTTATTTCTCCAAACATTTTTCCATGCTAATGATAAAAGCATTGCCTAATCTCCTTTTAATTTCTTATTGCTTCAATTGGAACAAGTTTTCTAATAAAGAAAAACGGATATAAAGCTGATAATAATGTTATCACCAGGACAGTCCATATTTGTGCAATGAACATTCCTGGATTTAGTGCAAATGGTAGAATCGGCTCCAACCCAAATGCCAGATAGGCTTGCGCCGCATCTCCCGTTAGATGAATCGGGTTATGATACATGTACGCTAAAATTGGGATGCTTACCAAAGCACCAATCAATACTCCTATAAAAGAAATAAAAAGCGTTTCAATTGTGGTTACAAAAACCAGCTTCCATTTTTTCATTCCAACAGAAACTAAAATCCCGAATTCTTTTGTTCTCTCAGCAGTCATCATCATTATGGTTCCAAAAACTCCAAAACCTATGACCACATAAAGAATTGCTAACATTATAATTCCACCGGCATTATCAACTTGAATGGATTGAACTAATTCCGGCATTAGCTCTGACCATTTCATTACTTCATATTTAGTATTATCGTCATAAATTTTCTTAACATCATTTGTTACTTGATCCAAATTACTTTGTTTGTCAATCATAATTGAGATAGATGTTATTCTATCAGGTGCCGAAAAAAGCCATTGAGCATAGTCTAGGCTAATATAAACTGTTGCTTTGTTTAACTCAGGTATTGGAATTTTAGCTATACCGATAATTGGAACTTGCGCTGCTGCTGTTACACCTTGATATCCCTGCCCATACAATACAACACTATCTCCTACACCAGCTTTTAATATCTCTGCTAATCCCTGAGAAATAATCAGCCCTTTAGATGAATCAACTAAATAAGAGCCCTTTATAATTTTATCTTTCAGCTTTGTCATGCTGTTTTCTTTTTCGGGATCAATTCCAATAACGGGGGTAACTTTTGTACTTTTACCGTAAGAGATCAAAGTATATGATTCAAGTCTTGGAAGCACATTGGTAATATGTTGAATCTTTTTAATGTCGTTGAACTTTTCTTTCGAAAGAACCATACTTTTATCCAACGATCTTTTATCCCAGAATCCTTTTTCATGAACCTGAAGATAACCTGTGGACAAGCTTACTGAAGAGTTAATCATATAACTATATGTCCCCTGCTGCATAGATCTCATAAACAAAGCTAACAGCACGGCAAAGAATACAGAAGCGGCAGCAATCAATGTCCGTTTTTTGTTTCTCCATAAATTCCGCCAAGCTAACTCAAAATAAGTTCCCATAATTTTCACCTAACTCTTTTCATGTTTTGTTCAGAAAAGAATGATTGTTTAATGTTAGTGTTAAAATCGATTTTATCATATTCCATTATTGTTTTATGGCCTGGATCGTCGCTCGGTACCATTTCCCAATGAGTGAATACAATTCTGTCATCCATCTTTTTTGGTTCGGAGCCGGTAAAAGTTTTTACAATATCTCCCGACTCGTCATAATAATCTGCTTTCTTTTCAAGGTAATTATCTTTGGTAATCCACATGATTATTTTATCCCAAACAACTCCGGCATCTGGTTTCGGTTTCAATTGAATTTTCCAGCATTCATCATCACCAAGCTTTTCTATATCAAGTAAAGTATGATTGTAATCTTCAACAATAGAAGATTCTTTTACAAGGTCATCATTTGTAAAATCAGAACCCATCCACGATTGCAGCATCATTGAGGGCGGGATTTTTATTATTTTTTGAGCTGCTGGAATCCAATTCCAAACTTCAGTATGCCTCTTTAATGTAACGGAACCTTTATCGCGTGCTGGTTCAGTTATGTAAATTAAAGAGTAGTCCGGTTCAAGAGCCCATATTTTCATTCCCATTGTACGCTGCCATTCCGGTTTAATAATTGTCATTTTCATTTCAGAATAGCTGCTGTTTGCCCGCATGTGCTGATCTGCTTTCTTCACAATTTCTTTTGCATCTTGCGCGAACGTTGCTGCTGTTATTGCTATCATTAAGATCAATATTTTTTTCATCGCTTTAGCCTTTGTTAAATATTAGTTAGAAATTAAAAACTTTTTTGAATTTTGACTTTTGATATTTGAAATATTAAATCACGCAAACTGTTTTATCACAATCTTTTTAACTTCCTCCGATGGAAAATTTTGAGGATCAATCATTATATGAAGCTGCACTCCATCAAGAACTGCAGAGAAATATCTCATCATCGCTATTGGATCCTTCACTCCTTTCGCTGAAAAATATTCTAACATTATATTCATAAGCGGCCCAAATGCTTCCCACATTTTATCCAATACTTTAGGCATTACATCAGGTTGTATGAATACACTTACGTAAAGTTTCCAGTAATCCGGTTTTTTAAGTGCAAATTCAAATGTTTTATCTATCATTGAGATCATATCTTTTTTTGTCATTTTCTGTCCGGGTTTTACAGGCATAATTTCCTGCATAAAAGGAACAACCATTTCAATCATCAGCGCATTAAGGACTTCTTCTTTACTTTTGAAATAATTATACATGAGCCCCTTTGCTATGCCTGCTTTTTTTGCAATGCTGCTTACAGATGAATTATGATACCCGTTCTTTGCAAAAATTTCTAAAGCAGCATCAAGAATTTTCTGCTTACTGCTTTGTCTTATCTGTTCAAATTGTTCTTTTGTTCTTGGTGCCATATTTTTAACTTCTATTTTATGATTGACCGTTCGTTCAAACATAAATATATTTTTTTTTGATGTCAAATATTTTGTATTAATTTTTTGTAAAATATTTTAGGAGTGAGATAAAGTGTGATTTAAATTAAAGATAAAATCCTATTGTACATCTGTTTGAATTAATTTAAGTTAAATATGATTGATGTAATATCTCAACTAATCAATAATATTAAAATATGAGATGGTAACGGGTTTAATAGATTAATTAAAAGATTAAAATGACAACGCCAAACCATATGGCTCAAGCTTACTTATTAACCTGGTGGACTAAAAAACGATGGCTCATTATTACAGCCGTAGTTTTAAGCGCGGTTCCTGATATTGGAAGGCTCTTCCAATCTGACCCGCATAATTGGAATCATTTTTATCATTGGGCGCATAATGCCTGGTATCTCTACCTGGTTCCATTCTGGAATTTACATATTGCAGAAGATTGGCTAATGCATAAAACAACCGGCGGCTGGAAGCCATGGGCAATCTGGTTGGAAATAATCTCCTGGGGAGTTATGCTTCTAATTTATTGGAAATACATCAAATCAGAAAATCGAAACAAACAGTTGTGAAACTAAAATCAAAATAATATTTTTAGTTTATTATAAACAACAAGAATGATGGTTTGAAATATGTTTAACATAGATGAATTAAAATTTCAAAAGTTAAACCTGGATGAAGTAAAAACCTTAGTGGAATGGGCTGAAACAGAAGGCTGGAATCCGGGCCCTTACGATGCAGATGTTTATTTTCAAACCGATCCTGATGGATTTTATGGATATTTTTATGACGGTAATATGATTGGCGGAGGTTCAATTGTTTCATACAATAAGGAGTTTGGCTTTATGGGATTCTTTATTGTTAAACCTGAATATAGGTCGCATGGAATAGGCAAAAAGCTTTGGTATCAAAGAAGGGACACTCTCCTTTCAAGATTAAACAAAGGTGCTTCAATAGGAATGGATGGAGTTATTGCCATGCAGCTCTTTTATAAAAAAGGCGGTTTTGAAATTTTATTCAGAGATGAGCGTTACGAAAAAATCGGAGAAGAATTTAAGATTGGAAAAAATATTTCACCAATTATTGATGATGATTTTGATTCAATCTTATCTTACGATAAACAATGTTTTGGATTTTCACGCCCGCAATTTTTAAAGCCATGGTTAAAGCTGCCGGAAAACAAAACATTTAAATATATTGAAGAAGGCAAACTAAAAGGATTTGCGATTGTCAGAAAAGCCAATAAAGGTTATAAAGTTTGTCCCCTTTTTGCTAACAATGAAATAATTGCAGAAGAACTTTACAAAGCCTGCTTAAACTCTGTTGTTGGCGAACCATTGTATCTTGATATACCTTTTATAAATAAAGGCGCAGTAAATATTATTAAGAGATATAATGCAAATTATGTTTTTGAGTGTGCAAGAATGTATTATGGAAAACCACCTGATATGAATATTGATAAAGTTTTTGGGATAACTACTTTTGAATTGGGATGAAGTTTGAATTATTGAAATAAGTAATTCTATTGTGCATTGTGTTGAATTAATTTAAGTTGAAAATGTACTTGTTATATTAGGTAATGTTTACAGTGGAGGAAATATGTTTTATGTAGGACAAAAAGTAATATGTATTAAAGGAACTACAAGTGTATGTGGAGTTAAGCTTATAGAGCAAGAAATATATGTAGTTAAAAATATTTGGAAATGTAATTGCAGTGTTGTCTTTGATGTTGGGATTAAAATTTTTACTAATGTTACATGTTTTAAGTGCAACAAATTACTTTCAACAGATGGTACGTGGTGGTTGTATGCAAAACGATTTGTACCTCTTGATGAATGGGAAAATGCAACTGAGAATGTAAGCCGACTTTTAGATAAAATTCAAGAACCTGTTTTACTTTAATTAATTATGATAAAAGAAAAACAGTTTAATATACGAGTGTGCAAGAACGTACTACGGCAAATCAACAGAAATTGATATTAATAAAGTTTTTTGGATAACAACTTTTGGGTTGAAGCGATTTCTTCTTCTCAATTGTGAGTTAATACCTTCCAATTCTTTCTCAATTAAATTATTTTTATAAAAACAATTCTTGAAATAATGACCCAAACAAAGGAGAAAAAATGAAAGTAGGTTTTGTTGGTTTAGGAATTATGGGACACAGCATGGCTATGAATTTAATTAAGAATGGTTATGAGTTAACAGTATATAACAGAACAAAATCTAAAGCAGATGCGTTAATTAAAGCCGGAGCTAAATGGGCAGATACTCCCGCACAAGCAGCAAAAGATGCAGACATATTTTTCACAATGCTTGGAGATCCGATAGCTGTTAGAGAAACAGCTTTAGGTGAAAATGGTTTTTTAACATCATTAAAGAAAAATTCTTTGTGGGTAGACTGTACAACTGTTAATCCTTCCTTTTCAAAAGAGATGAATGATAAAGCAAAAGAAAAAGGAATAAGATTTATGGATGCACCTGTAACCGGCACAAAAACTCCTGCACAAAAAGGAGAATTATCTTTTTATGTCGGCGGAGATGAAGGAGATTTGAAAGAAGTCGAGCCGCTTTTAAAAGTTATGGGTAAAGCGATTAATTATATGGGCAAAGCCGGAATGGGCAGTTCAATAAAAATTATTTTTAACTTAATGCTCGGTGTTAACATGGCAGCTTTTTCGGAGGCATTTACTCTTGGACAAAAATTGGGAATTGCAAAAGAAAAAATTTTGGATTCAATGATTGGCGGGATTTCAACACCTCCGTTTATCTCATATAAAAGAAACAAGCTGGAAACAAATACTTATGAAACCGACTTCCCTCTTCGCTGGATGCTAAAAGATTTACAGCTTGATTTGAAAACTGCAGAAGAATTTAAAATAAATTTAGCTGTTACAAATTCTGCAAGTAAAGTTTATTCAAAAGCGGTGAATAAAGGTCTTGGTGATTTGGATTTTTCTGCGGTTTATAAATATGTGAGTGAGCAACAATAATAAAAGTTGTCATGCTGAATTTATTTCAGCATCTTAATCTATTTACAGTTAAGGCCCCGAAACAAGTTCGGGGTGACATTTTTACTTCTTCACTTTAACAATCATTTCAATTTCTACCGGGGCGTTTAAAGGAAGTCCATTAACTCCAACTGCGCTTCTAGCATGCTTTCCAATTTCACCAAAAATTTGTCCAACTAATTCTGAAGCCCCGTTCGCAACTTTCGGCTGATCACCGTAACCATCAATATTATTTACAAACACAGTTAGCTTCACAATTCTTTCTATTTTATTTAAGTCACCAATTACTCCTTTTATAGCAGCAAGACAATTTAAGGCACAAATCTCTGCGGCTCTTTGCCCGTCTTCCAATGATAATTCAGCACCAACTTTTCCTTTATATTGTAACTCGCCTTTAACGAAAGGAATTTGTCCTGCTGTAAAAACCAAATCACCTGAAATCAATGCGGGGATATAAGCCGCAACAGGTTTTGCAGTTTCGGGCAATTCAAATCCAAGCTCTTTTATCTTTTCTTCAATCATTTTATTCTCCTTTTTTAACAAGTTTCAATTTTGCTATCTTTGTTTTTCAAACGATGAAAATTTCATTTTATAATTTACAAATAAAGGTATTAAAAAATGATTGAAAATAATTTTAAAGAATTAGTTGATATTGTAAAAAGGCTAAGAATTGAATGCCCGTGGGACAGAGAGCAAACCAACGATTCAATAAAATCCGCAACTATAGAGGAGGCGTATGAAGTAGTTGAAGCAATTGACAACAAAGATTACCAAGAATTAAAAAAAGAATTGGGCGATGTTTTACTTCACGTTGTCTTTCATTCAATTATGGCTGAAGAAAAAAATGAATTCAAATTAGAGGAAGTAATTGAAGCAATTAAAGAAAAATTAATCCGAAGACACCCGCACGTTTTTGGAGATGTAAAGGTCACCGATTCACATGAAGTTAAAAAGAACTGGGAAGAAATTAAGATGCAGGAAGGCAGAGAGTTCGTTTTAGATGGCGTCCCCACAAATCTCCCTGCATTGCAAAGAGCACACAGGCTTCAAGAGAAAGCAGCAAAAGTTGGTTTTGATTGGGAGAGGAAAGAAGATGTCTGGAAAAAAGTTATTGAAGAAATAGAAGAGATGCACGAGATTGAAGAAATCAAAAGTCAAAAGTCTCCCAAGGGGATTCCTTCGGAAAAAAGCAAAAATGAATTTAGTGAAGAGCTGGAAAGTGAAATTGGGGATGTGTTTTTTGCTTTAGTTAATTATGCAAGATTCTTAAATGTAAATCCCGAATATGCATTGCGCAAAACAAATAAAAAGTTTATTGATAGATTTAATTATGTCCAAAAGCGTGTGCAGGAAAGCGGTAGAAAAATCAACGAATCAAATTTGGAAGAGATGGATAAATTTTGGAATGAAAGCAAGAAGGTTCTGAATAATTGAATTCAAACAGATTGCAACTAGGCACACATCATTTCTACCGGCGGAAGAAATCATTTACTGATTTGATATTAAAGATTTCTCACTCGAAGACTCGTTCGAAATGACAATGTAAATTTACTAACTTTCAAATTTCCTCATTACTGCTAAATTTTTCGTAAGCATCAATTATATCTTGAACAACACTATATCAAACAATATCTCAATTATAAAAATATACAAATCCATAGCCAGTAATATCTTTTATTTTTTTTCTAGATGCTATACCAGGTCTGAGATAATTCTCCGGCAGTTAAATTGGCAAATGAACATTAATTTATTGTAGAAATTTCTTAAGTTTATTTAGTATACTTTTGAAAAAATTAGGGAATACCAATGGAAACATTCAAAGCAATTCTTACCAGAAGAAGCATTAGGAAATATACAAATAAAAAAATTTCCGAAGATCAAATTAATAAAATATTGAAAGCAGCCATGTATGCCCCATCTGCATTCAACAACCAACCATGGCAATATATAGTTATTGATAAAAGAGAACTACTTGATGAAATTTTAAAAGCAATCCCACATGCTGAAATGTTAAAAGAAACAACTCTGGCAATACTTATATGCGGTGATAAAAACTTAGAACAAAATATTGAACTTATTGCCCTTAATTGCGCCGCTGCTACACAAAATGCATTATTAGCAATACACGATCTCGGGTTGGGTGCTGTATGGATTAGTGCTTATCCTGTTGAAGAAAATATGAAAGGTTTAACTAATCTCTTTAACCTACCCGAAAATATAATTCCAATATCACTTTTATCTATTGGTTATCCGGGTGAAGAAGTAACAACGGAAGAAAGATTCAAACCGGAAAGAATTCACAATAATAGTTGGTAATATAAAAAATATTATAAAACAAATTTAAGTTATGTCAAAAGATTACGATCCTTGTATGCATTCCGCTGAACATATTCTTAATCAAACTATGGTGAGAATGTTTAATAGAGGAAGATCATTCAGCAATCATATCGAGAAGAAGAAATCCAAATGTGATTATCACTTTGACAGAGATCTTTCCCCAAAAGAGATTGAAGAAATTGAAAATAAGGTAAATTCTGAAATACAAAAGAATCATACAGTTAAAGAAGAATTTCTATTAAGAAATGAAGCTGCAAATCATTATTACCTGGAAAGATTACCAGAAGATGCCGGGGACGAAATAAGAATAATTAAGATAGGTGATTATGATGCTTGTCCATGCAGCGGTATTCATGTAAAGAATACATCTGAAATAGGAGAGTTTAAAATTATATCGACCGGATTTAACGAAGGCGTTTTGCGTATAAGGTTTAAGTTACTTTAGGAATAAAAAAACTAAATTCTAGATATGAGCACAATTACTGGATTAAAGGATAATCATAAGAATTACTAATTGAGCCCATTACATCTCCTCATTGCTTCTAAATTTTTCATACGCATCTATAATATCTTTTACCAGCCTATGACGCACTACATCTGATTTATCAAAGTAAGCGAAACCAACTCCCGTTATACCCTTTAAAATTTCTCTTGCCTGAACTAGCCCGCTCACACTTTTAGCAGGTAAATCAATTTGAGTAATATCGCCTGTAATTATCGCCTTGGAGTTTGCACCGAGTCTGGTTAAAAACATTTTCATTTGAGTATCGGTTGCGTTTTGTGCTTCATCTAAAATAACATAAGCATTGTTTAAAGTCCTTCCGCGCATGTATGCAAGCGGTACTATTTCAACAACTCTTTTTTCAATATAACCTTTTAATTTTTCGGAAGGCATCATATCATCTAAAGCATCGTATAAAGGACGAAGATATGGATCAATCTTTTCGCGAAAATCTCCCGGCAAAAATCCGAGGCTTTCACCGGCTTCAACTGCCGGCCTTGCTAAAACTATTCTATTTACAATTCCCTTGTTTAATGCTGATACAGCCAAAGCAACTGCGAGATAAGTTTTACCTGTACCGGCAGGCCCAATAGCAAAACATATATCATTCTTTAATGCAGTTTCAATATACTGCTGCTGCCCTGAAGTCTTTGCTCTTATTGTATCACTTTTTGTATAAAGGATAATCGAATCAATTTCTTTTTCACTAACAATTTCTTTCCCTTGAATTGAAAGATCTAAAATTGTTTCAACGTCTGAAGTTTTTAATGAGCCGTTTGTGTTTAAAACATAAACCATCTCTTTAAATACTTTTTCTACAGTATCCACTTCTTCGGGAACACCTTTCATAATTACATTATCGCCTCTTACTGTAATCGAAGCATTAAACCTATCTTCAATTAATTTTAAATTATTATCATTGCTTCCCAACAGGTTAAGCATGTCAACATTATCAAGAGTAACTCTTTTTTCAATAGCAGTCATTCATTTCCTTTTTTAAATAAAGAAACCCCCACCAAAATAAAATGATGAGGGTTCATAAAAATTAAAGCGAACATTAGAGCAATTAAGAACACATTATTGAACCGGGGCTGGTTTGTAATTTGTTCTTAGTTTTTCGTATTTAGCTTTTTCTTGTTCTGTTAAATTAGGAATAGTAAAATCTTGTTTAGGATAAATTAAATCCGGGTTTTTAATTTTATCTTTGTTTGCTTTATAAATATTCGGCCAAGCAAAACCATTTCCGTAAAATTCCTTTTTCTTAGCTATTTTCCAGAGATAATCGCCTTTAACTACCGTGTAATTTTGTTCGGTAGGAGCTTCAACCCATGCATCTAGTGCACTCTGCATTTGATTTTGAACCTTATCAAAGAATTCAGGCAATGCACTAATTTTATTAGTCTTCAAAGCATTAAGATCTTTTTGCCTATCAGCTTTTGGGCCTTCTTTTCTGTCAATCTTTCCGCTTAATTCAGCAACAGCTTGTCTGAAATTATCAACGTCAGATTTAGTAGCGCCAACCATTGCATAAAGTTCGTTCATACAATCGTCAAAGCTCTGAATTTGTGTTGATTTCATTTTATCAATGTCAGCCTGCATAGCAGCATTTTGTTCAGTTAAAGTGCTGTCTTGTTCATGCAAACGTGACATTTCAGCATTCCACTCATCAGTGGTCATTTCTTTTTCTTCTTCCTGTGCTAAAATAGCAACGGAAAAGAGAAGCACAAGAGCCAAAATACTAATTAAATATTTTGATATTTTCATAGAGATTTTTCCTCCAAATTCATGTTAAAAAATTTAATTCAATAATTGATTTTTATTGGGGTAATTTATCTAAATTAGCCCGTGCTTCTTCTTTGTCTTTATTGCATTGTTGAAGCTTAGCATTTTTCTCAGCTATTTCCTTTTCAAGAGCTGCTCTCTGATCTTTTAAGGAACTAGCTTGATCTTGCAATGAACTAACTTTAGCTTTTAAGTCGTTCATTTGCTGCATCATTTCGTCATTAACTCCACCACAACCGCTCATGAATGCAACTGAAGCTGCAACTACGCCGATTGCCAGAGTATTTCTTACTATTTTTGCTATTTTCATATGGGAACCTCCACTTATATTAGTTAATTTAGGTTGTTAAATATAGTGCTATTGTCTTTAGTTATCAATTAAAATACCTGTAATACGCTTTTTTACAATAGTTTATAAATACTGGTACTAATTTAATGCCCTTATATAACAAAATTAGATAATAACTTCAAGCTAAAGGAGATAAAGTATTTATAATGTTTGCGCTAAATTACATCCTTTAAATTAGCCTTTTTTCTACAAAACTTGTAAAAAGATTACCTGCAATTATTAAATGATCAAATACAGGAATGTCTAAAATCTTTCCAGCTTCAACTACTTTTTTTGTTATTGAAATATCTTCATTGCTTGGTTCTGGATTTCCGCTGGGATGATTATGAATTAGAATAATGCTTGCTGATGAATGTTCTATTGCTGTTTTAAAAATCTCCCGGGGATGAACAACACTTGAATTTAAATTACCGATTGAAATAACTTCATACTTAATAATTTTATTTGCAGAGTTTAAGCAAACTACAATAAATTTTTCTTTTAACTCATCTCTTAGCAAAGGAATAAAAATTTCAGCAATTTCCTGCGGAGAAGTAATTTTTTTATTTGAGAACCATTTTTCTTGAGATTGAATCCTGCGGCTAATTTCGAAAGCGGCTAACAAAGTTGCAGCTTTGTCATTTCCAATTCCATCGGCCTTTTTTATATCATTTAAATTTTTTGTAGCGAGAACAGCAAGATTAGAATATCTTTTGATTAATTCCTGAGCAACCAAGATAACCGACTTGCCCTTCTTCCCTGTTCTAAGCATAATAGCAATCAGTTCTGCGTCGGTTAAATTTTGTGCTCCTCTTAAAGTAAGCTTTTCACGGGGGCGATCATCTAATGGAAGATCTTTTACAGATGAAATAACTACCTCAAATAAGATTTAATTTTCTACTTTAAATTTAGTAATTAAATCGAATATTCCATTGTCATATTTTAAAATATTTAAATAACAATTAACTCTGTCTTCATTAAAACAAATGTTATTATGATAGCCAAGCGATGTAAAGCCAGATTCCATTTTATTAATTATTTCTTCCCTTGACATCTTAGTGCCATTGATAAGCTTCAATAAATATTCGGCAGTATCATAGCCATAACAAATATTTCTATTAATATCTTTTTTATACAGATTAAAAAATTTTTTACTAAAATCTTGAAATAAAAAACTGTTATAATCGAAATAATAGTCGGAAGTAAAAGTAACCCGGTTACTTAAGTCGGGAGTTGTTTCATAACCTTTTGCAAAGAACCAATCCTGGTTACCATATATATAGGTATTAATGCTATCAACTGCTATCTCAGAAAGAATTGCTGTAGCATCAATTTTATCTGAAAGAGGAATGTACATTCCATCAAAAATATTTAATGTATCCCCAATTATTTTAATAGGTTCTGAAACATCAAAGCTGTTGCTTTTATAAATTCCGCTGATTTCAATATAGCCGCCAAGATTTTTATATTCTCCCTCAAATGCCTGGCTTAGCAATGGTGAATAACCGTCCATTGCATTCAAAATTGCCATACTTGTTCTATGCTCTCTAAGAAAAACATATTGAGCCATTAATTTACCGCGTAAATCAAGAGGAGGATTTGCCTGGAAAAAATTATCGCTTAATTCCGTTAAGCCTGTGTCGGTAGCAGTTGGAGAAATTATTGGAATATTTGTTTTCTTAAATATTCTTAATGCTTTACGAACTTCGTTGCTGAATAAAGGGCCTATAATCGCTTTTACTTGCGGAATAAATTCAACATCATTTTTTATTTGTTTAATTTTATTTTCATCCATACCGGTATTAAGCACTATTAAACCGATACTATCATCTTTACCTTTATTAAATTCAGAAATTGCAAACTTTATTCCTTCTAATATTTCATTTGCAGAATTAGCGGCAGAGGCGCTTACATTGGGGCCTTCCAATGGAAGCATTACACCAATAATATTAGTTGGGATATTGTTTGCACGATTTGTAATTATTTGTTGATTAAGTGCAATTGCTTCGTTGCTTTCTTTAGAAGCCGGATAATTTCTAACCAGCTTACCGAACGATTTTCTTGCTTCCGCAATATTTCCTTCTTTGTAATATGCTTTACCTAAATTCAAAAGTAAAAAAGATTTTGCTTTTTTATCTTTAACACCTAAGGAGTCTTCAAATCTGCTTAATTCAAACGAGCTTAGATAATTTAAGCTTAATCTTCCAGCAATACTTTTAGAATAGTTATAATAAAAAGTATCCGGCTGGTTTGAAATTATTTTCAAACATTGATCGAATGCTTCGTAATATTTTTTTTCTTGATATAATGACTTGGTTAAAGTTAGTCTTGCTTCATTTATATAATTGCTTTTAGGATATTGCTTCATAAATTCATATAAAACTTTTGAAGCTTCGTTAAACATTGAAAGCTTAATTAATGCTTTCCCTTTGAATAAATATGAAATTGTAGTTTTTGAATTAACCGGCTGCTCAAGAATTGAATTGAAAATATTTAATGCCTGCTGATATTGCAGAGCATCATACAAGTTAATTGCCTGCTTAAATTTCAAGTTAATATTTTCATTGGATTCTTCCTGGGCAAACGAAACAGATAGGAGTATAAGGATAAACAACAAAACTTTTTTTAACATTTTAAACCATATTTTTGTTCAGCAATTTAGAAGCACTTTTTTTCCCCTCGATGGCAAATATATTTTTAGGATCAAGCTTTATCGCTACATCAAAATAATTCATAGCATCTTTTGCTTTTGCAGCCTTCAAACAAGCTTCCCCAAGCTTTGTGTAGTCATCAGATGAAACATTTTCAATTGATTCAATAAATTTTAAAAAGTTTTTTTCAGCCTTAAGATA
The DNA here is from genome assembly GCA_963775245.1 of uncultured Bacteroidota bacterium. Lineage (GTDB taxonomy): Bacteria > Bacteroidota > Ignavibacteria > Ignavibacteriales > Ignavibacteriaceae > CAVSWT01. Next base: position 120,357 of record CAVZID010000012.1, on the reverse strand, counting down.
ATCGCCATGCTTTAAATAAATCTTTCCGGCTAATTGGAAAAGAATATTTTCTTTTGGATTAAGCTTGATTGCTTTTTCAATTGGATTTACAGCGTGTGCATACATTCCTAAATTATAGTAACAGTCCGCATAAATAAAATTCAATTCCCAAAAATTTGAATACAGTTCTTCTGTCTTTTTTGCATAATTCAAAGCACGTTCAAAATTTTTAAGCTTAACTTCAATTTTTGCCAGGTATAAATTAGCTTCGTAAAGCAGTTCGGAATGTTTTTGCTTAGGAAGAAAATTCAGAAAATTAATTCTTGCGATTTCATATTCATTAAGCATAAAATGAGAATAGCCAAGAAAGAATGAAACCATTGGTTCTTCTTCAGGAAGAATAAAACTTAAAACTTCAATCGCTTCATTCCATTTTGAATTTCTTAACAAATACTGCCCAAGAAATAATCTTATATCTTTATCATCAGGATTTTGTTCAATTATATTTTCTAGCAATTCTATTCCCGGAGCTATATTCCCCATTGATTCATACAAATCAGCGAGATCAAAATAGGCTTCAATTAAATCAGGATGATCTTTTATAATTGAAATATAAATTTGTACAGCATGAAGCAGTTTCCCTTGCGCTTCAAATTCTCTTGCAGTTTTTAATCTATGCTGAAGTTGATAAACGGATTCCAAAATTTATTCCCATTCAATAGTAGAAGGAGGTTTGGAACTGATATCATATACAACTCTATTCACTCCTCTAACTTTATTAATAATTTTATTTGATACGCTTGCTAAAAATTCATGATCAAAATGAAACCAATCTGCCGTCATTCCGTCGACAGAAGTTACTGCCCTAAGTGCAAGCACATTTTCATAGGTTCTAAAATCACCCATAACTCCTACAGAATTTACAGGAAGCAGAACAGCAAATGCCTGCCAGATATTATTATACAAATTCGCTGCTTTGATTTCATGAATAAAAATATCGTCAGCTTCTCTTAAAATGTCAAGCTTCTTTTTCGTAATATCACCCAGAATTCTCACAGCCAAACCAGGACCTGGGAAGGGATGACGTTCAATAAAACTTTCGGGTATATTTAATTCTCTTCCCACATTTCTAACTTCATCTTTAAATAATTCTCTAAATGGTTCAATTAATTTCAGATTCATTTTTTCAGGCAAGCCGCCTACATTATGATGTGTTTTAATCGTGGCTGATGCACCTTTAACGGACACCGATTCGATTACGTCAGGATAGAGAGTGCCTTGTACCAAAAATTTTGTGTCTTCAAATTTCTTTGCCTCTTTTTCAAATACTTCAATGAATGTATTCCCGATAATTTTTCTTTTGTGTTCAGGATCGACTATGCCTTTCAAATTATTTAAAAATTTTTCCGACGCATCTATGTGAATAATTTGAAGATTAAATTTATCTTTAAACATTTCTTCAATTAATTTGCTTTCATTTATTCTCATCAATCCGGTATCAATATGAATGCAAATTAAATTTTTCCCAACTGCTTTTTCCACAAGTACGGCTGCAACTGTGGAATCAACTCCACCGCTGAGAGCGCATATAACTTTATTTGTTCCGGCGATGGATTTAATTTTAGAAATGCTAGCTTCTATAAAATTTTGAGGAGTCCAATCACCTTTACAATTGCAAATATCAAACAAAAAATTATGAATTATTTTTGAACCTTCTTCGGTATGAAAAACTTCTGGATGAAATTGAACACCGAATAAATTTTCTACTTCGTTTTCAATAGCACAAAAAGGTGAATGATCCGAATCGCCAATAACTTTAAATCCGGTTGGAATTTTAGTAACTAAATCTCCATGACTCATCCAAACCGTAGATTCTTTTTTAACTTCTTTAAATAATCTTGAATCATCTAAGACTTGAAGTGTTGCTTTCCCGTATTCTCTATCTTTTGCCGGTTCTACATGTCCATCAAGATTTTTACAAAGCCATTGTAACCCATAACAAATAGCTAGTACAGGGATTTTTAGATTTAAAATTTCTTTTTCTAATAAAGGAGCATTTTCATCATAAACACTCATTGGTCCGCCGGAAAGTATTATCCCAGCCGGGTTAATTTCTTTTATTTTTTCAAGTGAAATTGTATGCGGATAAATTTCAGAATAAACTTTTGCTTCTCTAATTCTTCGCGTTATCAATTGCGTAAATTGTGAACCGAAGTCTATAATTAAAATTGTTTGTCTGTTCATTTATTTAATTCACTTTAAAACAAAAACAAAACCTTAAAAAGATTTTGTTTTGTTTGAATTTATCACAATAAGAAAACCTAATATTTAAATTGGAAAGAGCTAATTTACTGTCCAACTAATTCCTGATATGCTTTACTATCTAATAAATCGTTCAGTTCAGACTCATCATTTATTTCAACTTTTACCATCCACCCAAGTCCATAAGGATCGCTGTTTACAAGTTCAGGGCTGTCGGCAAGGTTTTTATTTAATTCAGTAATCTTACCATTACAGGGAGCGTAAAGATCACTTACGGTTTTTACTGCTTCTATTGTTCCGAACGATTCGCCCTTTGTTATTTCTTTTACGTTCGGATCTATATCAACAAATACAACATCACCCAATTCTCCTTGAGCGTAATCGGTCACTCCGATTGTTCCTATTTTGCCATCAATGGAAATCCATTCATGGTCTTTTGTATATTTTATATTATCGGGAAATTTCATTTAATACCTCAGATATTTTTAAAATCAAAATTACTTTTAAAAAATTAATCATCAAAATTAAAGTGCTCTAAAAACCCTGTATCAAAATTACCGCTTAAGAACCTTGAATCTTCAAGCACTTTTAGATGGAAAGGAATTGTGGTTTTAACTCCCTCAATAGTAAATTCTTCCAAAGCTCTTCTAGCACGTGCTATGGCGTGCTGTCTATCAGTTCCCCATACAATCAGCTTTGCTAAAAGTGAATCGTAATATGGTGGAATTGTATATGCTTGATAAATATGTGAATCAACACGAACACCAAAACCGCCTGGAAAATGCAGCGATTCAATTTTGCCAGGTGAAGGACGGAAATTATTCTGCGGATCTTCTGCGTTAATTCTAAATTCAATACTATGCCCTTCTGGTTTACCAGGAAGAGTTTCTATATTTTCACCGGCTGCAACTAAAATTTGCTGACGAATAAGATCTACATTGTAAACAAATTCAGTTACGGGATGTTCAACTTGAATACGTGTATTCATTTCCATGAAATAAAAATTTTTATGCTTATCAAACAAGAATTCAATTGTCCCGGCACCTTCATAATTAACGGCTTTGGCTCCAAGTATAGCAGTCTCTCCCATTTTTTTTCTAATCTCTTCAGTAATTGCAGGCGATGGAGATTCTTCAATTAATTTTTGATGTCTTCTTTGCACCGAACAATCACGTTCACCATAATGATATGCGTTTCCAAATGAATCACCTAGAATTTGTATTTCTATATGTCGTGGGTTTTCAAAATATTTTTCTATATAGACATCCGGATTTCCAAAAGATGATTCAGCTTCATTTCCCGCAGTCTGAAATGCTTTTTCAAAATCTTTTTCTTCCCAAACAATACGCATTCCTTTGCCGCCTCCGCCAGCAGAAGCTTTTATAATTACCGGGAATCCAATCTCGTGAGAAACTCTAATTCCTTCATCTTTATCTTTTATAACTCCATCACTGCCGGGAATAACAGGAACACCATGTTTCTTCATTGTTTCTTTGGCAAAGGATTTATTTCCCATTGCGTTTATCATTTCCGGAGATGGGCCAATAAATTTGATGTTGTGCTCTGCACATATTTCAGAAAAGTTTGCATTTTCAGCAAGGAAACCGTAACCGGGGTGAATAGCATCTGCGCCAGTAATTTGCGCTGCTGAAATGATTAATGGAATCTTTAAATAACTTTCTTTACTTGGGGCAGGGCCAATGCAAACTGCTTCATCAGCAAAAGTAACATGAAGAGAATCCCTATCGGCTTCCGAATAGATGGCAATAGTTTTAATTCCAAGTTCTTTGCAGGTTCTGATTATTCTTAATGCAATTTCGCCTCGGTTGGCAATTAAAATTTTGTTAAACAATTTTCTCTCAATTTATTTAGAAGCAACTAGCTTAATTCAATTAAAAAAAGAGGCTGATTGTATTCGACCGGTTTTCCATTTTCTACAAGGATTTTAACAACTTTTCCGCTGACATCACTTTCAATCTCATTCATTAATTTCATAGCTTCAACAATACAAAGTACAGTGCCCGAAGAAATAGTATCGCCTACCTGTATGTAGGGGTCTGCATCCGGGGCTGGAGCTCTATAAAAAGTTCCAACAATTGGAGAATGAATTTCATGAAGGTTTTCTTTTTTACTCTCTTTTTCAGCCGACTCTTCGCCGGAATTTTCCGAAATGCTTGAATTTGATTGTGGAAAAGATGATGCAATTAACTGGGGGCTGCTAACTATTTGTGCATTTCTAATTTTTTTTGCAATCTTAATCCGGAGGCCTTCTTCTTCAATTTCAAGATCTGTGATCTCGGTGGAATCAACAATTTTGACAAGCTTTTTTATAAGATTTAAATCCATTTTACCACCTTATATTTAAGATTTGACTCTCTCTACATACGCCCCTTTTCTTGTATCTACTTTTAAAACGTCATCTTCATTTACAAATAATGGAACATTTATACTTGCCCCGGTTTCAAGTTTTGCCGGTTTATTTGCACCTGTAGCTGTATCACCTCTAAATCCTGGCTCGGTTTCAACAACTTTTAAATTAACGAAGATGGGAATCTCTACATTTATAATATCATTTCCGTTGAATAATATTTCTACTTCTTCACTTTCTTTTAGATAATTAACGCCATCACCAAAATATTCAACAGGTACATTTATTTGCTCGTAAGTATCGTTATCCATACAAACTAAAAAATCGCTGTCGCGATATAAATATTGATATTTTTTTCTTTCCACACGAACTATTTCAATTCCTTCACCGGAACGGAAAGTGTTGTCCAATACTTTTCCAGTTTTTAAATTTTTAAGAGTTGTCCTAACAAAAGCTCCGCCTTTGCCTGGTTTTACGTGTTGAAATTCAGTTATTGTATAAAGATCATTTTTAAATTTTATGATTAGTCCATTTCTGAAATCTGAAGTGTCGGCCATAAATCCTTAGGAATGTTAGTTAATAAATAGACGGAAAAAATAGATATATAAGCTCTGAAAGTCAAGAAATGAAATTTACGAAAATTGATAAGAATTAGTAAGTTTTTTAATAAAATCGGTAAGTTTTTTATAAAAAAGTATTGATTTTTTGAAATTTTAATTTTATAAATTTATCAAAGTTACAGAATTGATATGTAGAATTTCTATAAAGTTTAAATACAATAATTATTCAAAATTATTTAAAATAAATGAAGGCAATCAACGATTGCCTTCATAAAACTTACAGAAATATTTTTATGTTATTTTAGCAAAGTCATCTTAATAGACTTAGCAAAGTTGCCGTATTTAAGAGTGCAAATATATTGTCCGCTTGCAACTTTTTGATTGTAATTATTTGTTCCATCCCACACAACTTCATGGGAACCTTTTTGCATATCCTTATTATCCAATAAAGTTCTTACTTCATTACCCAGAATATCATAAACCTTTAACGAGATTTGTTTATTCAAGGGTAATGTAAACCGAATATTTGTTGTCGGATTAAAGGGGTTTGGATAATTTTGAGCTAATTTGTAATCGTCAGGAGTTACAACACCTATATCTTTAACACTAAGTCCGCCTTCATCATATTCAAACATTCTAAAATTAATTGCATTATCCAATTTTACTGCATGAGTAGAATCCTTAACAAATTTTGAAGTGCCAGAGTCGTAGGTTTGATAAGTTATAGTTAGAGAATCATTTACATTTTGATAAGCAGCTAAAATTTCAGGCTTACCATTTTTATTTATATCCGAACCCACAAACATTCTAGCTACAAATGGAACATTTCCAACTCCGGGTTTAACAGTATCTATTACACCTGCAGAATCATTAATTGTAAGTGCATTCCACTGGAATTGCTCACCATTAGAATATAGTACGGTAGATGTATAATTATTAGGGTCTGTAATATCTCCAGTACCATTATATTCTATAGAAACTAAGTTTTGCCCATATGTTCCACCTAAAATTAATTCATCTCTTCCATTTTGGTTAAAATCATACGCACCTATTCCCCAAAATTCTCCTTTCGATTGGCCCGAGAGAGAATTTAATTGAGCTCTTGAAGCTATAATTGCAATTTTAGTACTATCCCAAATATAAACACTACTATCACTATCATTGAAGTGAAGAATAAATGCGCTATATGTATCTGTGCCTGGGTAAATAATACCACCAATCTCATCTTTCCCATCACCATTAACATCTAATTTTACTATGCCCATGTATGCTACTCCATCCTCGCTTAGCATGTGAGCATATGCTTTATTTCCTTCAGCGTTATTGATATCAGGATAAGTATAAGAATCAGGGCCATTTATATTAATAGACCAAAAACCCATTTTATCATAGTGATTGTTTATAATTTGCGGTTTACCATCGCCATTTATATCAGCTACAATAGAATGATAATATGAACCACCAGCAAAACTAGCACCGTTGGAAGGAGTATTTTTAGGGTCACCACCTTCTAATTGCCAGCTCCCAAAACCGGGAACATCACCATTTATAGAAAGTATATAAACATTTTTATCTGCATTTTGAAAAATAAGTTCATCATTCCCGTCTCCGTCTATATCAGAAACTAATGCAGTCTCCCTATTCATCTGGAAATTTCCAATCCCCTTTGACGCAAATGCATCCTCCGGTAAAGTTAAAGCAAGAGTATATCCATTATCAGTTCCATCCCATTCATAAACATATAAAGTCTTTGTATTTTGATTTGGAAAAATAATTTCTCCCTTCCCATCTCCGTCAAGATCGCCTGATCTAACCCATCTAATCGGATGTTGATCTGATGCAACTGATTTAAGGCTTGGCGAAGACCAAACTATTTCAAATTTATCTCCATTTAATTCCAGAACATGTACTCTACCCCCATTTGAATAATCAGTAATTAATACTTCAGGCTTTCCATCTTGATCGAGATCATTTGTTACCCATACATTTCTAATCCCTTTATCCCCTTTGGTAACTACTCCGTCGTCGGCAAAAGGCCTGACTGAATCCGGAATACTTGAAAACTGATCGGCATCAATATTAGTAAATTCAGTTACCTGTGCATTTGAACAAACCGAATATAAAAATATCAAAGTAGTTAGAAGTAAAAGGTTTCTCATAGTGCTCCTTTCATTAATTTTGGTGAATTAGTCTATTTGAGCTAAATACTTATCTGCTTCTCTAAATGCCGTGGATGAAGTATAGTCTTTTTTAATTTTTTCCAACATGTCTTTAGCATTGTCTTTCTTTCCGGCTTTAATATAATTAATTCCTGCTTTAAGCATATAATCCGGATTCGAAACATCTTGGTTAGATACTCTTGATGCCTGCATGTATAAATCGGCTGCTTTTTCAAAATCATTTTTATATGCATAATAACCAGCCTGGCCGGCTAACGCTGCTGCTTTGAAAATATCGATACTGCCGTTATAGTCTTTATAATATTTAAAAGCGTCATCAATTTTATCAAGCATGAAATATGAATTTGCAAGATAGATTTTTGCAGTCTCTCCATTTTCTGTGCTGCCGTAATCTTCTACTATTTTTTTTAAGCCTATCATGGTCGTCCCCGGCCGACCTTGAATTGCTTCCAGGTAAGAACCATTGTCATAAAGATTCATAACGTTTGCAAGTTCATTACTAGCTTTCAGATTATTCTGAGCTTTTCCTTGAAGGTATACAAAAACTAATACAACCAATGCAATGAAGGCTATGCCATATATAATTATTCTACTTTGGTTCTCTTGAAAATAGTTTAGTGCTTTATAATATGTTAATACAAGCTTATCTTCTTTTATTTGTTTTTTAGACAGCTTTTTCTTTTTTGTTAACATTACTTTCCCTATAAATTATATTAAAATCGGACAATAAATATATAAAAAAACTATGAACACTGGAAACTACTTTAAAAGGTTAAAAATCAAAAATCAAAACTATCCGAAATCTCGATTTTTTTAGCTATTAAATAATATTTAAGTTTTAATCTTGTCTATCAAATAGGATTTACTTTTGAATTTTGACTTATCTTTGAGTGCGCCCGGAAGGACTTGAACCCTCAGCCTTTGGAACCGGAATCCAACGTTCTATCCAGTTGAACTACGGGCGCTTATATTTTCTTAATTAAAATTAACTACTTATATAATTTACTGAAGTTACGCAAATAGTAAAAAAAATAGAGTTGGTCATTCCGAACTTGTTTCGGAATCTTTGTTTTTTGATGATTTTGAGATGCTGAAACTAGTTCAGCATGACATTTGCGCAACTTCAGTAATTTAAATAACTTTAATATGATTAGAAAAAATCCATGCTTTATTATTCAAATAAACTTCAATTCTATAAACACCTTTCTCTTTTGTAGTATATGAAGTGGATTGAGTATCTATAGTTTTAATGTTTTTTCCATTTTGAATAATTCTTATTTTCCCGCTTTTAATTGGGAGAGAAATTTTAAATGTCACTTCTCCATTGGTTTTAATTTCATCACCCATTATATAATTTCTATTGCCGGCTGATGCTGTAAAAGAAAACCCCATTGAATTACTGTGATAATCATTTGCGACAAAACATCTTGCATCTGCCAGGGCATTATAGATCAAATTTTTATTGTGCTTTAATGCTTTTATGCTTTTCCCTTTTTGCAATTCATCGTCAACTAAAATATGAGTTCGTATAGATTTGAATAAAACTTTATACGGAAAAATTTCAACTTCAAGAAATCCAAGTATATTATATTTATGCGCATGTGCATCTACTCCGCCAATACCGGATACTTTTCTTTTTAAGTTTAATTCATCCCATACTTTTAATGTCTCTTCAGGCGGTGCCTCAATTGTTTTTAACGGATGCAGAAAAGCTTGATATTTATTTTGCTCTGTTAAATTTTCCATCCATTCAGACATATGATTCCAAATTTCAATGCCAGTAAAATCTTCCGTATCCCATTCTGTCCATGGGTACGGCGGATGTTCTTCCATATGCATACGCTTTTCATGAGGATGAGCTAAAAACCCAATTCCACCGGCATCTTTAACTTTTTTCACGTATTCTTTTGCAGAAATGCGTGTTGAAAAAGTTTCCTCAATATTAAACGCCAGATAATGATTTTTATTTTCTTTATCATTTATTTCGCAGCCCACCAATAATAATGTATTGCCATACCAATGTTCATCACCTTCCTTTAATGCACGTAAAGTATTGTGATCTGTTAAAAGAATATAATCTAATCCAACTTCGTTTGCATCTCTTGCAATCTCTTCAACTTTACCCGAACCATCCGAGTATATTGAATGCATATGTATGGCGCCAACATATTCGATCATAATTGAAATGTTAATTGTGATTCTGTTACCGAAAGATAGAAAGAAATTGAATATATGAAAAGTATTAAAATAATGTAGAGAATATAAAAAAAAGCGCTCCATTTTAAGAGCGCTTTTAAATTCAATTTCAAACTTATTTTAGAAAGCGTAGCTGGTGGATAGATAAGCAAAAGTAGCACCGCCACCTGCGATATTATTTAATCCTTGACGTAAAACATCTGCATTAACTGTTCCATCTAAAGCAAAACCGCCAAACCTAAGTCCAATTCCAAAAGTCATAATGCCTGGAGCATAAAATGTGTTCGAAACTTCTGTAATTGCGTTTGCTGCTGCACCATTTTGAATTGTTCGACTGCCGGTTGAAGCAGTATAACCAAGTCTGCCGATAAGCCAATCCAAAACATGCCATTCAGCACCTACATTCCAAACCGGGAACAGAAAATATGAGGTAGTTAACTCAGGGGGAGTACCTGTTGCACCTGCAGGAATTTTTGAACTTATTGATGCAAGTCCAGGACCTCCGACAAGTAGAAAATCGCCAACATTATATTCTACTCCGATACCAAATCCAAACAGAGAATTTGAAGGCAAATCAGTGCTAGTAGTTCCATTATCGCCAGAACCTGATTGAGTTAAAAATATAATTGATGGAACAAATCTAACTTTATTAGAAAATTTAAAGAATGCTCTTCCATTCAAACCAATTATTGTTTCAGATACCTTAGCAGTATTGCCTGTTGCAGGCTCATATTTTGCGCTTGGGAAAATTAAGCTAGCTCCAAAGTCTAGTAAAATTCTGTTATTAAGTTCTAACAAAATACCAGGATTTAAACCAATTTGAGAAGCAGATGATGTAGTAGAATTACCTTGTGGGGGGCTAGTTTGGCTGCTAGTAGATGCAAAAGCAAATCCAAAGCCTAACGTCATTTTACCTTGTTTATATGCTGCAAGTAATTCAAGATTATTATTTAAAGCAATTGCAGAAGCACCGGGAACTTGATTGATTAAACTTACAACCCCAATGCCGGCTGCACTAAAAGGATCTAATCTGCCTATAGAAATACTATTGAAATCATTTCTAGTAAGCATTGCGCCTATAGTCAATCCCCTCCCTAAATCAAAATTACCTCCAAAAAATTGTCCGGCACTTGAATTGCCAAATGCAGTTCCAGTATTTGACCCAATATCACCCCAGATGAAATCAGAATATTCTGAAGCCCATGCCGGATTTAATTTTATTCCTTCCGGATCTACAACATAAGGATTATTGCCTAAACTTAGTATTCTTGCATAACCACCGGATCGATCAACCCCTTGAGCAAGTGTAAAAGGAATAAATAGGGAAAGCAGGATAAGAATGGTAAAAATTCTCTTCATCATAAATCCTCCAAATATGTGTTAATTTAATAAACAGTTGAATTGCTGCACTGTTAAACCTAAAATTTTAATTTAATAAAGTCAACGAAAATATTTTCTAAAGTAATATAAGTTAAGAAGTTAGGGGAATGTATTCATCATTTTAAAGTTTATTAAAGACTAAATATTTAAGGAAGAAAATATTCTTGAGATATCGATTTTTTATTTGGGGCAAATACTTTCTTTGGATATTAAAAAGAAAGTTTGAAAAAAAATTTTACTATTATCTAAATCTAAAATTAACCCCAGCCATCAATCTTCCGTAGGTTGTTTTCCCTTCAAATTCACCTTCGTAATAAATATTGAAGTATAATTGATCAATAAGTCTAGTTGTAACCTGTAATGTTGCAATCTTCTGATCTATGGTTCCGGTAAAGCCTCCAAAATTGTAATGCAATTTTGAAATCCCGGCAGAGATACTTGTTGAATTAAATGGAATATATTTGGTTAACGTTAAGCCATAAACAGTGCCGTTCTGATAATTACTAAAAATCCTGTTGAATGTAAGTGAAGCAGAAATATCTATCCAGGGAACATTGGATTTAGTTACGGAGAAATTAAAATTTCTGGATGGTTTTATATCTCCCTTTTGAAAACTGTATCCACCTCCTAAATTAAAAAACCACCCGGTTAATGGCCTAACGAAAAAGCTTAATCGAAGTCCTTGTCTTAATTGATTTTCAAAAAGACTATCATATAAACTTTTAAAAGTTTCATAATATATAACACTTCGTCTTGCATCATAAGATAAATTAATTGTTAATAATCTTACTGGCGCATACTGTGTTGATAAATATAAGCTTGTTAAACTGAAATCACTTTGAGCCTTATTGTTTTGCAATTTAAAAAGATCTATTTCTGATGAAAAGAAGACATAAAGGTTTTCTACTATGTTATTGTTGTGCTGAAGATATAAAAATCTTCTATCTGTCTTGCCATGATTTGATTGTTGGAAAATGGCAATCGAACTTTGCATTCGCCTATTGTTAATAGTATCCAATCTATCTATGTATGCACCGAACTCAAACAAATTTGAATTAAGCCCCATATGTGAAAAATCAGGCCTTGAACCAACAACACCGCCTAAAGCAAATTTCCCAAATCCTTTTTCAGCTTGCAATCCATCAACCGGCCCAACACTTGAAATATTATTGTTCATGTGCCGCCCCAGCCAAACGCTGATATTATTTTTATTATAGCCCAATGAAAAATCATAAATTTTCATATTATTAAATATGTTAGATTTTACATTGCTCCATTCAGAAGTTAAATAAGAGAAGTGCATATAATTTGAAAAAGAGAAAGGTGTTTCATTTATATTTTCGGCATGTACATTTAAAGTATATCTCCAGCTTTGCGTTGATACATTATTTGTAAAGTTTGCAAAGCCCGAAAAAGAATTTGCCGTAAAGCTTCCGTAAAAATTGGAACGATGTTTAGGAATTTTTTGATTTACTTTTTTAATAGTCTGTTGAGGAGATTCATTAACTAAATTGGTATCCTTTTCGTTTCCAGCATTGTTAATTGTTAAGATTTCAGTTTTCTCTTTTTCAGACCAAACAAAAAGTTGATCACCAATTTTCAAATCAATATCACCAATTTTTTCTCCTGAACAAGATGTTGATGATATAAATTTTATTACCATAGCAGGGACATATTTCCCATTATAATTATAGTAAGCAGTATCTCCAACTGAAATATTTTCCGTATTATCAAATCTAACATAAATGTTTTGCGAAGTAATAAATGAAATCTTTCCGTCTCTTTTAAACAGATTTGATTTTGCAAAAGAATGCGTTGATAAAGAAATTAAACCAAAAATTAAAAAAAGTATTTTCATATTTTTCTTTTTCATAAACATAGCTTCATATTTTATTAATCTCCTCTACCTGTTTTATGGCAATGATAACAATCCTCATTTTGATGATGAGCACTCTTGTGACAAGTAGTATTGCATGAATGTTGCACAAAATTAGAAATTGTTTGATGACAACTTACACAAGAGACATCATGCCTTCCTGTAAGCGGGAAATATTGTGAATGATCAAATGTTGATGGAGTCCATGCAGTCGTAGTATGACATTGAGTACAATCCGTGGGATAACCTGCTGATTGATGAGGTGGATTGTTTGTATTGTTAAAATCGCTTGTGTGACAATTATAACAGTTAGTTGATGGTGCTGTCGTGTACCCGGATGTATGACATGATTGACATGTTGCTGTTTTGTGAGCCCCTGTTAATGGGAATCCGGTTGTACTATGATCGAAAGTAGCACCGCTCCAGTTTGTTGTTGAATGACACTGAGTACATTCATGCGGAAATCCTTGAGTGCTGTGAGGTGGATTTGTTGTACCGGAAAAATCCTGACTATGGCAAGAATAACAATCGGTCTTTAATCCTGTTACGGTTCCTTTATGACAAGATGAACAATCCATAGATACATGTGCGCCTGTTAATGTGAATCCAGTTGTCGTATGGTTAAATGTTGATTGTGTCCAGTTAGTTGTACTATGACAATCCTTGCAAGCCTGTGGTAAACCAGCAGATGAATGATTTGGATTTGTTGTTCCTTGATATTTAGCCTGATGACAACTATAACAGTTAGTAGAAGGTGCTGTTGCATAACCGGACGGGTGACAAGACTGACAGGTAGCAGTTACATGAGTGCCAGTTAATGGAAAACTGGTTGTACTGTGATCAAAGTTTGCATCGCCCCAGCCTGATGTATTATGGCATTGCGAACAATCATGTGAAAAACCTCTTGCTGCATGATTTGGATCATTTGTATTATTGTAATCGCTACTATGGCATGAGTAACAATCACTTAGTGTATTAGTATAACCCGATGAATGACACGACTGGCAGGTTGTTGTTGTATGTTTGCCAGTCAAAGGAAATCCGGTTGTACTATGGTCAAACGATGCTCCACTCCAATTGGTTGTTGAATGACATTGCGAACATGTATGCGGAAATCCTTGTGTAACATGATTTGGATCTGTTGTACCATTAAAATCTTTACTATGACAGGAATAGCAATCATTTGGCGTATTTGTATATCCTGAAGAATGACAAGATTGACAAGTGGTTGCTGCGTGAGCACCTGTTAATGTGAATCCTGTGGTACTATGATCAAAGCTTGCGTTATCCCAGCCTGAAGTTGAATGACATTGCGAGCAATCATGAGGAAATCCTTGTGTAACATGATTTGGATCTGTAGTGTTATTGAAATCATTGCTATGACATGAGTAACAGTCACTTGGCGTATTTGTATATCCAGCCGAATGACACGACTGGCAAGTTGTGGTTGTATGTTTACCCGTTAATGGAAATCCAGTTGTGCTATGATCAAATGAGGCTCCACTCCAATTGGTCGTAGAATGACATTGCGAACATGTATGAGGGAATCCTTGTGTAACATGATTTGGATCAGTTGTTCCATTAAAATCTTTACTATGACAGGAATAACAATCATTGGGTGTATTCGTATAGCCTGATGAATGGCATGACTGACAAGTTGTTGTTGTATGAGCCCCGGTTAACGGAAATCCTGTTGTACTATGATCAAATGAAGCTCCACTCCAATTGGTCGTAGAATGGCATTGCGAACATGTATGAGGAAATCCTTGAGTAACATGGTTTGGATCAGTTGTTCCATTAAAATCTTTACTATGACAGGAATAGCAATCATTGGGTGTATTCGTATAGCCTGATGAATGGCATGACTGACAGGTTATTGTTTTATGTGTGCCTGTTAATGGAAATCCTGTTGTACTATGATCGAATGATGCCCCGCTCCAATTTGTAGTTGAATGGCATTGTGCACATGTATGCGGGAAGCCCTGGGTAACGTGATTCGGATCTGTTGTTCCATTAAAATCTTTGCTATGACAGGAATAACAATCATTTGGTGTATTCGCATAACCTGATGAATGACAAGATTGGCATGTAGTTGCTGCATGTGTCACCTGTTAATGGAAATCCTGTTGTACTATGATCAAAATTTGCATCACCCCAGCCTGAAGTAGAATGACATTGAGAACAATCATGTGAAAAACCTTGAGCTGCATGATTTGGATCTGTTGTATTATTATAATCCTTATTATGACAAGAATAACAATCGCTTGGTGTATTTGTATATCCAGCCGAATGACATGACTGGCATGTTGTTGTTTTATGAACTCCGGTTAATGGGAATCCAGTTGTACTGTGATCAAATGAAGCTCCACCCCAATCAGTTGTAGAATGACATTGCGAACAGGTATGCGGGAAACCCTGGGTAACATGATTCGGATCTGTTGTACTGTTAAAATCTTTGCTATGGCATGAATAGCAGTCACTTGATGTATTTGAATATCCGGAAGTATGACAGGATTGACAAGAAACCGTCGCATGCGCACCTGTTAATGCAAACCCCGTTGTACTATGATTAAATGTTGCGTCATTGAAGCTATTAATAGTATGACAATCCTGGCAAGCAGTTGAAAACTTTGCCTGAGTATGATTAGGATTTGTTGTTTGCAAATACTGCTGCTTATGGCAAGAATAGCAATCTGTACTTAATCCCTTAAAATTAGACCCTTGTGTATGGCAGCTAAAACAATTAGCGATATTGTGCCCGCCAACCAGCGGAAAGAAACTATGATCAAAATTAGTACTTGCCCCAGGTGAAGTTGGTCATGCTATGGCAGTCTTCACAATTAGTTGAAAAATTTGCTTGAACATGATTTGGCGCTGTTGTTGCGTAATATTGTTTTGCATGACAGCTAAAACACGAAACACTTTGAGGCGGAAACAATAAATTTTCATAACCTGAATGGCAGTTTCTGCAGTCAACATTTAAATGAACTCCAACAAGCGGGAAACGGCTGTTTTGGTGAATCTGAATAATATTAGATACTATCCATGTTTCTGTAATATGACATTTTTCACATTCAGGGCCAAGAGTATTTTGGTGAACATCTTTATGACATGAAATACATTCAGATTTTACTTCAGAAAAAACTAAACTTTTATGACATGATTGGCATTCAACCGAAGCATGCTGCCCGGTTAATTTAAAAGATGTTTCTTTGTTATGATCAAATTTGATGTGCTTAGGAATAGTCTTCCAGTTTGTTGATTCATGGCAGTTGGCACAATCAATTTTTAAATCTTTCCCATGCGGAGATTGCGGAAAAATAAAGATAGTTCCTACTACCAAAAATATTATGAATGACAGGAAGCGCATTTAAAATCTCTTAATTTATATTTGATGAATTCATTTCCATTTTCAATTACTTTTTTATGGCATGAAGAGCACAATAATTTTTCATGCGCACCTTTTAATGAGAATACTGTTTTTTCATGATCAAACTTCACCGGTTTCCAGCTATCAAATCCATGACAGTTTTCACATACCGGATTAATTCCATCTTGTTCGGAATTAAATTGTCCAAAGTGAATATCTTTATGACATGTTTCACAATTAGATTTCAAAGAAACAAACTTGAACTGAATTTTATCTATCACAGTTTTAAACTCATGGCAATCTTTGCATTTAACCGTTTGATGTTTTCCTTCAAGCTTAAAATTTGTAAGGTCATGATTGAATGAAATCTTTTTCCAGTCTTCTGTTGAATGACATGAAGTGCAATCATTATTCTTCATAAACTTTTCTCTTATTTCAAAGCCATGAACATTTTTGTGACAATCAATGCAATTCATTCCAATATTTTTAAAATGCCATTGTTTAATATCATCTTTATAATGACACGACTGGCATGGAACTGCTAAATGAGCTCCGGTTAATTCAAATTTTAATTTATTATGATCTATCATCGTAAAACTTGTAACTTTGAAACTTTCCACTGAATGACAATCCTTACAATCTCTTAATATCTTATTTGCAGTAAACTCACCGAAGTGTGCGTCCTTATGGCAATTAGTACACTTCGCAAATTTTGGCTTTGAAAGTAAATTGCTTCCATGACAATCCGAACATTTAACATTAGCATGAGCACCTTTAAGCGGAAATTTTGTTTTATCATGATTAAAAGAAGAATTCCTGTTTAATACTTTAAAAGAGTTCTCGTTATGACACTTTGAACAATTTTCTCCAAACTTGCCTTCATGTACATCTTTGTGACAAGGTGTACAGTTGGTAAATTCGAGTCCAACAAATTTCTGAAAATCCTTTCCATTCCTTTTTTCTTTTGTATGACACTTAATACAATCAACATTTTTGTGAGCACCCGTTAATTGAAACTTTGCACTTTCATGATTAAAATTAACTGCCGGCTTAAAGGAATCGTTACCATGACATGACTGGCATTTATCGCCTAAGGTTTTCTGATGCACGTCTTCATGACATGATACACAAGTTGTTTCTAATCCTAAATAAGTCCCTTTCCTTTTTTTATTTGAATCATATTTAATAAATTTATCTTGGTGACACTCTTCACATTTAAGTTTAGCATGTTTTCCTTTTAACTCGAATTTTGCTTTTGTATGATCAAATCCTTTTGGCTGAAAGTTTATTATTCTGAAATCTCTTCCATTATGTTCGCTGTGACAGTTTTTACATTCTTTTTTCTGAACTTCTTCACTTGAATGATAACCTCTACGTTGATCAATTAAAGTTTTAATTTCAGTATGACAATCAAGGCATTTAGAATCTTGAACCTTTTCTCCTAATACATGGCATTTTGTGCAATTGCTCATACCTTCAAGTTTTGCATGAGCATTTGTAAGATCGCCTGGAGAAATCTGGGCTAATAGATTAGCCGAATGCAAAAGCAAAAAAAACAAGATAGACTTAAAACAAAAATACTTGTTCAACTAATCTTCCCTGAAATCTAACATAAATGAATATTTGGTTAATGTTTTAAAACTGCTTCACCGAACTTTTTGGTTATTTTTATTCCAATCTTTTCAAGAAATTGGGTCGGTAATTCACCACCGGCAAAAATATAAACCAGATCATTTTTTAATATCACCTCAGAATTCGTATCATTTTTTGAAAGAACAACTTCGGTATCTTTTATCTCTTTGATTTTGGAATTAAAAATTACTTTTATTTTTTTTGTACTAATTGCTTCGTTTATTCGTTCTAAATTTTTTGGCTTCAGCCTGCTAAATGATTCATTGCGATAAGTTAATGCTACTTGATTATTTTCATCGGCAAGCAGTATAGCAGATTCGATTGCAGAATCACCGCCGCCTACTACAAGTATATTTAAATTATGAATAAGTTCAGGTTCAATTAACTTATAATAAACTTTTTCCTTTTCTTCACCGGGAACATTTAATTTTCTTGGAGAACCTCTTCTGCCAATGGAGAGTAAAACCGAACTTGAAGTGTAAATATCTTTGTTAGTTTTAATCGTAAAATGAAGATCGATTTTTTCTATCGATTCAACTTTTTCCTGCTCGTTGATTGTGATGTTATTTTTTCCAAGCACTTCAGACCATAATTCTAAAAGTTCTGATTTTGATGTTTCGGATAAATTAACTTTTCCGTAAAGGGGTAAATCCATAGGGGATGTCATAACAATTTTTGCACGCGGGAAATTAAATACAGTTCCCCCCAGGCTTTCCTGCTCAATAGTTAAAAATTTTAAATTATTTTTAGCAGCCGTTAATGTTGCCCCAATACCTGCCGGGCCCGCACCAACAATAATCAAATCATACTTTGCTTGTCCGTTTCTTTTAATCTTTTTATTAATAAATTCAACTGCCTGTTTCCCTTGAGCTACTGCATTTTTAATTAATCCCATTCCGCCTAATTCCCCGGCAATAAATAATCCCGGAATATTAGTTTCAAATTCAGGACTAACATGCGGCAGTTCAACTCCTCTTTTTTCAGTACCAATCACTAAGGTAATTGCTTCAACCGGACAGGCATGAAAGCATGCGCCATGTCCAACGCAACGCGATGCATTGATCGTCTTTGCATGCCCACTAACAATTCCCAGGATATCTTTTTCAGGACAAGCGGCAACACATGCGCCGCTGCCAATACATTTTTCAGGGTCAATCACAGGATGTAAAGTAACCGGCTCATGAAATCCCAGTTCAATTGCTCTCTCTATTTTTTGTGATACTACTTTTGAGTTTTTATGTTTTTTCCATAAGTAGTAAAAAAGTATAGAGCCGAAAACAATTAGCAATATACCGTAAGTGATAATATTTTCTAAAATTACTTCCACTTTTTTGTATAATTATTTTATTGCTAAGGCATTATTAATTATTGCCAAATAGCAATAATGAAGCCATTATTAAATTTACTTATTTGATTATTTTTTTACGTGTCTTAACACGTAATTAGTAAAAATGGTAAGATTAAACGAAAATAATTCGCTCCAATATTAATTGTTTGGAAATTATTTACAGTTCTTTTAACGAGGATTTAGCTCGACTTGCTGCATCTGAATTGGGAAATTCACTGATGAGTTTTTCCCAAATCGTTTTACATTTTTTCTTATCACCTTTGGCAAAGGCAATTGCTCCCAAGTTATACATTGCTTGATTGTCTTGAGGATTTAAATCAAGAATTTTTTTTGTGAGGTCTTCTGCTTTATCAAAATTTTTCTGATCGTAATAAATAAATGTTAAAGCAAAGTAAATATCTTTTCTAGTTGGATCTATTTTTAATATTTTATTATAGTATTTAATTGCATCTTGTCCCCTATGCCCTGCTGTTATTAGATCTGCATACTCCCTTAACTTTAAAGTATCATTTGGATGATCTTTAATATCTTTCTCAAGCATTTCCACTTGATGCTTATAATTGGCGCTTACATTATCTTTATTTGGAGTTTCAGTGCCGGGAGGCTGCATACCTTGATGAATATTATCATTAGGTACTTGCCCATTTTCGGAAGTTTTAGCTGTTGTAGTTTCAGTAGTCGCATCATTTTGTTGAGAAACAATAACTAAAAAAACAATCGCAATTAAAGCGAGCGGCAAATAAATAAATACAGGTTTAATTTTCATTTAGTGATATCTTTAAAAAATCCACTTATACCCAAACGTAATTGTAACTATAATATGAACGAACATAATAATAAACATTGTAATTGCAAATGGTAAATGCACTATATGCCAATACTTGAAAAATTTTTGCATTACTCTTAGCTGCCCGATTTTTCTGCTTAAAATTAATTTAGATTTTGATATTTTTATTATCTCCTTCATTTGGGACTTAGAGTAACCTAATATTTTCATATTGTTTTTCAACACATTTAAAACTGACCGCATGGCAAAAGTATCTTTTAAAACAATAATAAAGCTTTGGGCCAAGGTTACATTTTTATATTTATGAAATGATTGCAATTCAGTTATCTTCGAAAGAACATTGTCTCCAACTTTATAATCCAGTCTTAGTTTGTTGGTCAAATCTTCGCTCATGGTATCAAGTTCCTTTATGCTCAAAACTTTACCCTGGATTGTGTGAGGTATCTGAACATAAAGAAATCTTCCGACAACTCCACTAAGCACTACAGCCACCATACTCCAAAAGCTCACGGCAACAATTCCGCCAAATTTAAAAGCAGTATGATAAAGAACTAAAATCGGCCCTACAGTACAAAGAAAAATATGAAATTCAAGCCAGTGCTTTAAAAAGCCGAAATTCATAAACTTCGTTCTCTTCCTAATCATATAAAGCGCCACGCCAAAA
The DNA here is from genome assembly GCA_963775245.1 of uncultured Bacteroidota bacterium. Taxonomy (GTDB): domain Bacteria; phylum Bacteroidota; class Ignavibacteria; order Ignavibacteriales; family Ignavibacteriaceae; genus CAVSWT01. Next base: position 99,755 of record CAVZID010000012.1, on the reverse strand, counting down.
ATCATCATCAGTGAACCAATTATTCCAAAGCCATGGCCCCACAACCCGCTGGGCTTTAATGCAGCATGCTGTGCTAGAAATACCCTTTCTCCTATAGGTGTACTGTAGTATTGATACCCATTAATACCAAACAATAAAGTAGCACCAATACCTACTACAAAAAATAATATAATATAAATACGATGAAGGGATTTATTCATTAGTTACAATTAATAAATATTAGGTTCAACTAAATTATATTTATCATTAATTCAATGAACCGAATTTTTTAGATTATTCTACCGATTCTATTAAAGTAGTATACCTGGAAGAATTATCTATTGTCATTTCACTAATTTTATTAATAAGTATATTTATTCTTTCATTCTGATTATCATCAAAGTTTTCATAAGCTTCTTCTGTGTTAAATATGTAAACTTCCTGGAAATGATTTTTTTTACCTTTAACTTCATAGATAGAATAATTTTCCAGGCCTTCAGCTTTTAAAAGAGTTTTTAATTCTTTTGCCGTGGAAATATATTCATTTCTTTTTTCGTCATTTATTTCATATTGTATTGAAAAGATTACTTTAGCCATTTGTTCTCCATTAATTATAGAAACTTGTTTAGAAAAAATTCTCCGTTATAAATTGATTTAGCAGGGCCTGTCAAAGACATGCCGGCTACTTCATTGTCAACAAATTTAAAATTAACAATTAATTCATCACCGCCTCTTGTTAATAATGTTATTGGCGGCGTTAAATTATAATTTAAATAACTTATATATGCAGCAGCAACCGAACCTGTGCCGCAAGCAAGCGTTTCATCTTCCACACCTCTTTCATAAGTTCTAATATAAATTTTATCCTCTTTAATCTGAATAAAATTAACATTAGTGCCTGATGGTGAAAAATCTTTATGATATCTTATTTCTCTTCCTAAATTAAAAACAGGAAACTCATTTATGTCATTGCAGATTGATGAAAGATTTTTTACGTCGTGTAAAACTTCACCAATCTTAATTATAACATGAGGTGAACCTGTATTTACAAAAGAAGAATTTATCAACTGTCCGCCAGCTTTAATTTTGAAATTGGTTTTTAATTGTTTCGGCGGATTCAAACAAAATCTTATCTGCTCTTCCGAAATTACATCTCCAAGATAATATTCATCATTGGAAATAAATTTTGCTTTACCGGTATTTAACCGGTCAGTATCATTTGCGAATTTAATTGCACAGCGAGCTCCATTACCGCAAAGGCTGCCTGTTGAGCCATCCGAATTATAATATTCCATTACAAAATCATACTTATCCGAATCGTAAATAGTAATTACTCCATCTGCACCAATGCCGTTTCTCCGGTGGCATAAGTTCTTGATTTCAGCGGGATTAAGCTCAAACTCAACATTTTGATTTCTATCGATTACGATGAAATCGTTTCCCGCACCGCTCATTTTTGTGAAATAAATTTTTTTCATTAAGGTGCTAATTTAGGTGAATGTCGGATTGATTTCAATAAAAATTTTACAATAAATAAGTATAGATGACAGAAATAAGGTTTTAATATTATTAAATATGATAAGAATCATAAAGCCAGTAAATCATTCAGAAATTCAATTTAGGTGAGAATTTAATATGGATATTAAAAATCTGATTTTTCAAAATAAAACTTACAAGCAAATTAAAGCAGTAAACTGCATTATTGTCCAATATTTAAATTTAAAGCTTTAAATATATTTATTCGATAATATAATAAAGTAATTTTTTGTGTTAAATTTTTGTTAATTTATTCATAAAGTTCTTAATATTTATTTCGGATATTGATGTTTTCAAGCACAATTGCAAAGTTTTTTACTTTAATAGGGGTGGCAGCAATTCTTATAATCCTTTCACTTCTAATAAAGTTACCTTATAATATTAGCATGCCGGGGAAAATTTTAGCCTCCTCTGAATGGATTGTATATAAAGGAAATAACGGACAATTAATAACCCAGTTAAATAACAGAAAGTTAGGAATAATTAAAGATTATTCTATTCATGAATTTGAACGCGGAGACGATGTCTCATTTTCTACGATCAAAGATTTAGGATTTGGCTCTTCAGTAAAACAATACGATACTCTTGGATACGTTTATTCAAATGAAATCGAGAGAGAAATTACTTTATTGGAAGGACAGCTAAAAGTTGCCAGGGCTAACCTGGAATTAAATCAAACTGGAGAAAAAGAATCTATAATTGCCGAAGCCCAAGAAAATCTATCATATCAAAAGAGCAAAGCTGAAGAGCAGAGAAAAATTCTAGCAAGAGAAAAAGAATTATATAAGGCAAACTTGATTTCCCAACAAGAATATGAAATAGCAGAAGGTACTGCTGCATTGAATGATATTAATATTTCAATAGCAGAAGCACAATTAAAATCTGCTCAAACAGGAGCGAAGAATCAACAAGTTGATTTGATTAAACAGCAAATCAATGCTTATGAAAAAGAAATTGGCGTTTGGAAGAGCCGGCTTGCAGCAAATAAATTAGTAACCCCAATACCAGGAATGATAACTCATATGACAATGGGCGATACTTTGTTTGTTATTTCAGATACAAGTTCATTCGTAGTTTTAATTCCTATAAAGCTTCAGGAAAAACCATTTATAAAATTGAATGACATAGTTAATATTGAGCTTCCATTTGATGAAGGGAATGCTGAAGCTAAATTAAAAACAATTGGAAAAGCTGTCCAATATATAGCACGTTCGCCGGTAGTCTATGGGACAGCATTTGTCCGTATTAAAGATAAAAATTTATTACCCGATATGCTTGTTAAATGTAAAATTGAATCCGGCTCAATTTCTTTATACGAACATTTGAAAAGAATGTTGAATCACAATTTGTTTTAAATAAATGCGGTTAGAATATAAATATCTTGTTCCCAAAATATATCTTTCTCAGCTAAGGTCGGACTTGCAGCCCTATATTGAATATGACGAGTATGCTGCAGAAAGAAAAGATAAAGAATATACCGTTAGAAGCATTTACTTTGATAACCGCAAGCTGGATTATTATTATGAAAAAATTGATGGAATAAAAGTTAGGAAGAAATTAAGAATACGAGGTTACAATACTCTAGATGGAAATAATGTGGTTTTCCTTGAGATAAAAAGAAAAAATGAAAACTTTATTTCTAAAAACCGTTCGCCATTGTATTTTGAAAATTTAGATACTCTATTAGAAAATGGCAACCTTGAGGATTATGTTTTATGCAGCGACGAAACAAAAGAATTAATTGATGACGGCAAAAAATTTTTTTATCATTATCTTCATAAATCATTGCGGCCTACTAGCCTTGTTGTATATGAAAGAGAAGCATTCTTCTGCAAATTTGACCAAAGTATTAGAATCACATTTGATAAAAATTTAAGATATATGGGCTTCCCTAAAATTTCAGAATTATTTGAAGATAATAAGCTAAGGCCGGCAATGACACATTCCGTAATTTTAGAAATAAAGTTTTGTAATGGGTTTCCGGAGTGGCTTCAAAATCTTGTTTCCAAGTATCATTTAATAAGGCAGACTGTTTCAAAGTATGTGATATGTATTGATGCTTATTCAAGGTTATATCCTTTAAATAATAACATCAGAGAAGCATTCTCAAAACCAGTTTTTATTCAAAATTCATTTCGGAATTTTTAAACAATGATTACCGATTTCGCTAACTTTATAAATTATTCGCTAACTATCGGGGATGTATTAACTAATCTAGTAGTTGCTTTTGTATGCACACTAATCATTTCTGTTTTTTATAGAATCACATACCGCGGGCCAGGTTATTCAATTTCATATATTAACTCTTTAGTTATATTGGGAATGATTACTTCGATTGTAATTATGGTAATCGGAAATAATCTTGCAAGGGCATTTGGTTTGGTTGGAGCTATGTCAATAATTCGATTCAGGACAGCGGTGAAAGATACTATGGATATCATTTACATATTTTTTTCTTTAGCTATCGGAATGGCTGCAGGAGTAGGTTTGCACATAATAGCAATTATTGGAACTTTATTTATAGGAACAATAATTTTTATTCTTTCTAAAACAAATGCTCTTTCAATGGCTGGAGATAAATTTCTGCTTCAGTTTACTTACGCAGGGCATGAAATTTCAGAAAATACGCCCTACAATCCGGTGCTTAAAAAATATTGCAGGCGTATAAATCTTCTAAATATAAAATCTATTTTGAATAACGGTTCTGAAATTTCCTATCATGTTAGTCTAAGAAATAAAAAATTGAACCATGAATTCATAAGTGAACTTGGTGCTGTTGAAGGAGTAAAACAAATAAATCTTTATTTTGATGAAGAGGTGTTTTAAGTCGTCTTCTCAACATGACTTTCACAAGTGCAAGCTAAATTACCAGACTTAACTTTTTCAAATGCTTCCTTTCCTTCTTTAAAGGCATAATAGGCAATTCCCAACGAACCTAAAATATCAAAGTACCCGATCTTAAAAATTTCATATAATCCGCTGGCACCCAAAAGAATAAAGGAAAGATAAAAACATGTTTTTGTGCAATGGGCATCGGAAATAATGGCATCAGAATTAAGAGCTTTACCAACTTTAAGTTTTGCATTCATTAAATAGTACATTGTAAAAATAGAAATTACTGAAACAATTATACCTGCTAACGTGGTTTCCGGCTTTACATTATAAATTATATTTAGAATTGAACCTATTATTAATCCAGCAGTTAAAGTATAAAAGCTGATACTGGTAATTCGTAAAGCAGTTTTTTCAAATTTATCTCTTTCAATTGCATTGGAATTTTTCATTCTTAAAATCATGTGAAGAATTCCCAAGCCAGAAATGACTTCCACAAAGCTGTCAATACCAAAACCAAATAAGGCTAATGTTTCATCCGAATATCCAAATGATACCGAAACAATTCCTTCTATTATATTGTAGCCCACAGTAATGATTGACAGTATTAATGCTGTTTTTAATAAGTTTTTCATGAATACTTTTTAAATCAAAGTTAATGTCGAAATTACAATTAAATATAGATAAAAAATAATAATAACTAAGTTTAAAATTTAATTAGATTACTATTCAATAAATTGGTCAATGCCAAACCCAAACTTTTTATTTTTCTCAGTCATCTTTAATAAATAATCCAGTCGTTTGCGAAAGAAATCCGGCCGTTTCCTGGCGCCATTAACAAAACCGATTCTAATTCTTTGATATGCTTCTGGAAATTTTTGAAAATTTTCCCAGGCTTTTTTATTATCTTTTAATTCTTTTAAAATATCTTTTGGAATTATAAATTTTTCATCTAAAATATTTCCTAAAGAATTCAAGACCTTCTTTATTACTTTTTTCTTCTTAACAAGAATTCGCAATCTTTCCTTATTCGCTTGCGAGTAACCGCTTTTAGGATTTCTAGGTGAAAATTTCTGTGCAAACTTTTTATCATCAATTCTTTTTGTCGTGCTGTCAATCCATCCAAAACATAATGCTTCTTCTACTGCATCATTATATGGTATCCTTGGTTTTCCGGAATCTTTTTTATAATAAATCAGCCAGATTTCTTTTTCTTTTTTATAATTTGCCTTTAACCAGGTTCGCCAATCTTTGCTGTTAATAACGTATAAAGTTTTTGTAATTTCCATAAAATTGAAATTAATGTTTTTATCATTGCTCAAACTAAAGGCTGTCTCAAAAGTTAGATTTTGTCAACCTGAACTTGTTTCAAATTCTAATTTCATTTCAAAATCGAAATAATAGATTCCGAAATAAATTCGGAATGACAGTATTGGGACAGCCTCTAGTAACAGATGATTATGAATAACCTTTAAAATAAAGAAACCGTCACAGTTAATGCAACGGTTAAAAAATAATTAGAATAAAAAAGCTAAGTGAACGGGGCGTGCTGATTTTTCATTCAAACTTTGCCTAGCTACCCCCTGGCTAATATATGCAAATGAATTTGCAGATCGCTCACGCCCTCCAACACTAACGATGAAAGGCTTTTTTGAAGAATATTTGATTCACCATAAATGAATCTTTCCAGATGATTTTATTTTTTTTTCATCTGCAAAAACTTCCCTCCATTAAGCTTAATATTATTTTAATTAGTAATAAGTACCCTGGACTTTACGGTCAACCGAGTCCATTTTAATGGCTAAAAAGCCTTTTTTAGCTGAATTCAAACAAATTTTAATTTTTCAACATTATCATTTATTTAAATTCTCTTTTTAATTATAAACAAAAGCTGAAACAAAAAAATCGGTATAATTACCATAAAGTTATCCACATTTTAAAAATTAGGTACTTATACTGATTTTTTTAAAAGTATTTTATTATAAATTTGTGTAAGAGAAGGAGGAGATATGGATTATGATAAATTAAAATATGTTCTGGATGACATTTTGTTATCCGATTATGTTGATATCAGTGAATACCAGGATAAATATTTTTTTATTAAAAAATTGAAAAATGAATTTCCTGGGGCAAGTACAGATGCTTTGTTTAAAAGCCTGGACTCAACAAATGATACTCTTCAAGTCCCTAGAAAGAAAAAAGATTTTATCTCATCTTTTATTAGTGAAATAAAAAAACAATTTAATTTTGTTTAGTGTACAGCAACGGAAATGACATATCTGTATTCAAGGATCTTATTTTAAATCCTAATAACCCGATTTTTTATTCATTAGCTATTACAGCTATAATATTTGTTATAATTTTTATTTTCTTTAAATATGTAATTTACCCGATGAATAAAAAACATATTTTAGAAAAACAAGAGCTTGAATTAAAACAAGTAAGACTACTTGCACTTTTTGCCGACCTTGATCCTGATCCGGTTATAAGAATTAATGATAAAGGTGAATTAATTTATTTAAATGAAGCTGCAAAACTTCAAAAAGATTTCAGCGAGTTAAATAAAGAAAACCTGCTGCAACTCTTGCCGGAATTAAAAAAGTATTTAATAACATGGATTGAAAACAACGAGCTTGTATCACAAGAATCATATTTTAAAGGGAAATATTATCTTATTTCAATAAGAGGCAATTCCAATATGGGAATTGCTCAAATATATTTTCATAATATTAGTAAGAGAAAAATATTTGAAGATAAACTTAAAATAACATCAAAACGACTTAAAAAACTTTCCATACACCTTAATAATAAGCTTGAAGAAGAAAGAAATAGAATAGCGAGAGAACTGCATGACGGCATCGGGCAAAATATGCTATTTGTAAAATTAAAAATGCAGAAATACCTCAACTCTAAAAATGAGGAAATATTAAGTGATGAGGCTCAAATAATCGAAGACTTGTTTGATGGAACAATTAAAGATTTAAAAAGAGTGATATACGATTTAAAACCCAAAATTCTGGATGAAGTGGGGCTGGAACCTGCTTTAAATTATTTGTGTAAATCAGTTTCGCTTGAAAGCGGAATTGAAGGAACTATAGATGTAATAGGACTTAAAGAACGATTAAATCCAAAATTAGAAATATATATTTATAGAATAGTCCAGGAAGCAATAAATAATATTATTAAACATTCTCAAGCAAAAAATTTTAATATTCAACTGATAGAATCATCATTTAATATAAAAGTAATAGTATCAGACGATGGTATTGGGTTTAATATAAAATCTGCAGAAAATCGAACCAATGGCAAAAGCGGATACGGACTATTCAATCTTAAAGAAAGAGTTGAAAATTTAGGCGGGAAAACAAAAATTGATTCCTCATTAAACAATGGGACAATACTTTATATTCAACTTCCAAAAGTAAATGAGCGTAATGAAAGAACAAGGCATCTCAATAATCTTAGCTGATGACCATAAATTATTTAGAAGCGGAATAATTGAAATCATTAGAAGCTCTGAAAAATTTAATGTGATAGCTGAAGCTGAAAATGGTGAAGAACTTATTGATTTGTTCAAAAAGCTTGACCCGGAAATTATGCTGGTTGATATATCTATGCCTAAGATTTCAGGTATTCAAGCTGCAAAAGAAATCATAAAAATAAATTCAACAGCTAAAATATTATTTCTTTCGATGTACGAAAATGAAGAATATATTTATGCATGTTATACAGCCGGCGGATTAGGGCTTATCAATAAAAATATAAATAGTTCAGAATTATTTAATGCCTTAGATAAAGTGTACAATGGACAAACAGCTTTCGGATTAAACGATATTGAGATTGTAGAACTACTTAGGAAGTTTCAAAATAAGAAAAGAAAATATATTGAAGATAATTCAGACCTAACTAATCGAGAGCAGACTATTTTATTAATGCTAAGTGAAGGACTAACAAGTTTTGAAATGGCTGAAAAGCTTCATATAAGCAAAAGAACAATTGATGCTCATAGGGTAAATTTAATAAGTAAACTGGAATTAAAATCTTTACCGGAATTAATTAGATATGCAGTTGAATACTCTAGAATAAAAGCTGACTCTGAATGAGTATTTTTCAAATTAAAAAATTTGTTCACTTATTTAGTGCTGTGTTCATAACTTCAAACACAATAAAGAGGGAGTAAAATCAAAAAAAATAATTTTAACTAACCAAAATTTTATATTGTATTATTTTTATCATAAATATAAAGGATTAAACCAATGACTGGTAAAATTTTTACAAAAAAAGATGCAGACTCACTATTTGGCCCTGTCAGAGTTTCAAAAGAAATTAAGACGGAGCAATTAAAAGAATATTTCCAACAAACAAGTAAATATTTAATGTTTTTAATTACAGATGGTTTACTTTATATTTTAGGAGATAATAGAAAACCTTTGTTCTCTGAAGGCGCTGAATTAAAAGCTGATGAAGTGGTTCAATTATTTAGTTTGTCAATTGTAGAAGAATTAGTTAATAAAGGCGGAAACGAAATAACAGTTGTAGAACAAAGAGATAAAAATTTAACCGTAACAAATGGAGTTTTTACTTTGGAACAGAGTTTAGGCTGCCCCCCAATATGTTCTCCTAATGACTAATAATACACTATACTTAATTATTTATGCAGATATTTTTTTCTGGTTACTTCCACCTTTTAGACAATATTCTACCAAGTATTTTTATTATTTCTTGGTTATGGGTTTAACTGACCCAATTGGAATTTTAATATTTAAATTATTTCACTTAAATGCGGGATATTTTTACATATTTAGTAATATCCTATTAGTATATTCAATTTTTTTCGAAAAGAAAAATGTTATTAACTTTCTATTCACTATTATTATCGGATCAGTAACTTACGCAACTTTAGTTATTTTTAAGAGTAGTTTCACTGTTAACAATATAATAATAATAATTACTCATATTATAATTTTTTCCAAAGTATTGAAAGATTTTATTGTAGAAATATTTAATTCTTCAAAGGTAAATATCTTTTATCTTTTCTTTATATTATATATGCTTTCTTTAATTATAAAACTGTTATTTTATATAACGGAAGTTAAAACCGGATATTTATATTTTTATCTGACTGGGATGTTTGAACTTCTAATGGCTGTCTACTTTACCTTCTTTAATGTAAAAAATAGTAAAATAATTCAACTAAAAAGCATTTAACTCTAGACTTATCCACATTTCACCTGAAAATTAATGGTAATTATACCGATTTATTTGTCCGGCTTATTACTTATATATAAGAAAGTAAATCTCTAATAATTGCATTGGAAATAATAATGGGCTGGAATAAACTGAAAAGTAAACTTAATGAAGATTCTAATAACCCGATAGAAACAAAAACCTTTGATGCAGAATATATTGTTAAAGCAATCAAAACTGAATTCCCATTTATGGATATTTTTTTAGTTGAATATGCGGTTAGAAGCTGCAGCATTCATTTAAATGAAAGTGGTTCAAATTCTGAATTTATTCAATGCTTGAAAAGTAAATTAGATGGATTTGAATAATCAGAAAAAACACTAATTTAAAGAACATTATAGCTGTTGAATTTCAATATTTGGCATTTAATTTATTAAAAAAATGTTTGAATAAATTATTATGATAATAATATCGTTTTCATATTAAACTTATCATTTAACATCTTTCAAAATAAATTAAGAACCAAATGTAACTTCGTTTAAATTTGATTGTATGTTCAATGCAATTTTAGTTTCTTATAAAAATTCTGCAAAATATAAAATGCTTCCTTCTTTTCACCATTATTCGAAATCAAGCCTTTACGATTATAAAAATCTTGAATATAAGGTAAAGGCCTTCTTGGAGACCTGAAATCCATTAAAACCCAAGGGCTTACTCCTTTAAGAAAAGGAATTTTTTTTAACATTTCTATTTGATATTTATAAATATTAGCCTGATACTCTTCCGTCCATCTTGTATCCTTATCTCCACGATATCCAAATAAAGCTCCCCCTCCAAATTCACTAATTATTAATGGTTTGTTATAGTTGCTAATCCATTCTTTATTTGCAGCATCTTCAGGCTTTCCTGAATACCAGCCAATGTATTCGTTAACTCCAATTACATCAAGAAAATTAGAAAGTGAATCGTCAAGTATTATTTTATTTTTATTATAGTGAGTTTCAGTTGCCGCAGTTATCAATCTTGTTGAGTCTAAAATCCTTGCACTGTCTACTAATGATTTTAAGAACTTCAATCTTTCATTGCTACGCGGAGTTTCATTTGCCATTGACCAAATTATAACCGATGCACGATTTTTATCTCTAGTTATCATTTCGGTTAATTGATTTAACGCATTATCCAGAGTATTTTTATTCTCCCATTGAATAGTCCAGTAAACAGGAATTTCAGACCAAAGCATAATTCCCATTTTCTCTGCTTCATCTATTATATATTCATTATGAGGATAATGTGCGAGGCGGACGAAATTACAGCCTAATTCTTTTGCCCAGGTTAACAATGTCCTAGCATCTGCTTCACTATATGCCCGGCCGGATCTAAATGGAGCTTCTTCATGCATCGAAATTCCACGAAGAAATATTGGTTTTCCATTAAGTAAAAGTTCGGTTCCCTTTGTTTCAATTGATCTAAAACCGATTTCTTCATTTATAGTATCCGTTCCGGAAATTATTTTGACATTGTATAAGAATGGATTTTCCGGCGACCATAATTTGAAATTACCTTTAAAATTTATCTTCGCAATTCCATCATCATTTGTTCTAAAATTATTATTGATGTTTGCTGCTGGTATTTGAACTGCTATATTTTGTTTTTTCTCTTTCCCATTTAATTTTATCCACCCGGTTATCTCATTTAAAGATCCTTTTTTTAGTTGTATGAAATAATCCTTTATAAAAGTATTTGGCTCTTCAACCAAATATACATCGCGAGTTATCCCGCCGTAATTCCACCAATCAGTATCTAAGGTTGGAACTCCATCTTTAAGTCTTTTATTATCAACTTTAACTACAACAAAATTATTTCCGTTCTTCAATTCATTAGTAACTTCATAGTTAAATGGAGTAAAGCCGCCAATATGCTCTCCTAATTTCTTACCGTTTAGATATACAATCGCATCGTAATTTGCAGCTCCAAAATAAAGATAAGTTCTTATTCCAGGTTTAATTTTGTAATCAAAAGATTTTTTATACCATACTGTCCCTTCATAAAAAAAAAGTTCTTTCTTTTGCGTATTCCAATCACCTGGAACTTCTAGTGTTTCTGATTTATCAAAATCATATTCCACCAAATCACTTTTATCTTTTGGATGCCTGTCTTCAAAATATCCATCGCTCCTTGGCATATATCGGTAATCATAATAACCTACCTCATAAGGATCGATGATTATTCTCCACTTACCGTCCAGGCTTATTTTATTTCTGTTAAATATATTGGTAATTATATTTGTTTGTTGAGGATAGGCGGTGGTTAATGTTATGATAAAAGTTATTATAGTTATAAATATTTTCATTTTATTTTTCCTTTAAACTTACCAGAAAGAGTTAATCTAATAATTTACGTTTCTAAAAATTAATTAATAATCAACCGAATGTTGGATAGAAATATTTTTTCCTTCCCATATTTTTTTTGAAATCCATTCTTCATCTTTCCCTTTCCAAAACTCATTATCTGCAGGTAAACCCAAGACAAGAAAAGCTTCAGAACATAAATAGAGACTTCCGGTTGAAATATATCTTTCGCCAATTTCCGGCTGATGTCCTGCCATTCCAATCTGAAGCCAGCCATTTTTATCAAAAGTTCCGGGCATGTTTATTTGTCTTTTTATAACAGTATATAAAGCTGCTCTAACTTCTTGAGGAGTTATTTCCTCAGGCAGCTTTTGCATCAAAGCAATTTGAGAAAGCAATTGAAACACACCGAATCGATATGCTAATGACCTGCCTAAAGGCGGGTAAGTTCCTTCCGGTGAAATTAGCGACTCTAATATATATGTATATCGTTTAGCTCTTTTAAAACAAGATCGTAAGTCTTTCCATATTTTTCTTTACCATCCGGCTTACACTCTATTAATGTTTTCAATACTTCAAGAAACATTGGCTGAATTACAAGACTATTGTAATAATCCCAATGAAAAGCATCACCATCTCCATATATTCCATCTCCTTTATACCATGTTTCTGTAAACTTATTCACGAGCTTTTTTAATAGGTTCCATATTACATGTTCCATCGAACTTTAATAAAGCAGCTTCAACCATTGCACTAAAAAACAACCAGTTGCTCTCATATGGCTTAATCTCACGTGATGATTTCAACGCATTGACCACGTTTGATTTTGTTTCCTTATCAAGCTTATCCCATAATTGATGAGGAGCCCGTAAAAAAACCTGCGCAAGAAAAGCCGCATCCACCAAAGGCTGATCGCCCTTATTGAAATTCATGAAGTCAGGAGATGATGGATCGGTAGCATTATGAATACATTTTAAAGATAGGTTTATATATTTTTCTCTCTCCCTTCCTTCAGGTGTTTTATCCGGCCCTAATTCAAGCCAGGGAGCCATACCTGATAACAAACGCCCAAAAGCTTCAAGATAAGTATATTGCTGACGTTCTTCTTTTAGTCCCGGTTTGACTTCAACCGGCATAAGTTTTTTTAATTCGTTTTTACTCAGTGCATTAAGTACCGGATCAGCTATACGAATTAACTCATTAACAAAATATTCACGTTCTTTTATACCTTCATTACCAACTGTGTTTTCATTCTGTACTTTTTTTGTGCTTTGAGGAAATTGATTTACGCTAGCAATTATGTAAAAAGAAAATAAAATAATATTGAACAACTTTGATTTAATCTTCATGATTCTTTTAACTCTATTATTTATTTTTCATTATACTCATTTTATACATTTCGCTGCCGGCAAGTAAAAATGCACCCGTACCATATATCTCAGTTGAGTTAGGATCAAATTTTTGCGGATCACCACCGATTTGTTGAACATGTGTTAGCATGCCATCAGTATCTACACAATTAACTAGTGCGGCCCATGCTTTAAGAATTACCGGTTCAAATTTTTCCAGGTTAAGTATTCCTTGATTTACACCCCATGCCAGTGCGAATGTTATTAATCCGGAACCGCTGCTTTCTTTCTCCGGATAATCTTCAGCATCAAGAAGGCTTGCATGCCAAAGGCTATCAGGCTGTTGTAATGTTAAAAGTTTTTCCGACATTTCTTTGAACAAGTTTTCAAAACGCTTTTGATCCGGATGATCACTTGGTAAGTACTGAAGCATACGAGCTAGTCCGGCAACAACCCATCCATTTCCCCGGCTCCAAAATATTTTCTTACCATTTTGTTCACGTTTATCAAAATAACGACTATCACGGAAGAATAAATGTTCTTCTTTATCATAAAGATATTCAGTAGTTCGCCACCAATTTGTAACAGCAAAATTCATATATCTTTCATCCCCGGTTGCTGCATATAATCTTATCCAGGTTGGAGGGCCCATATATAGAGCATCACACCAAGACCATAAATCAAGTTTATCATCTCCGGGCTGATCAAAATTAAGATTAGATACTTTAGGCGGATTGGACAAAATAGAATCAAACTGCTGACGGATGGATTTAATCATCTTATTTTCTTTGTACTTGAAATAAAGTTCGATATACATTTGTCCAACACAATGATCATCAGCCATATATAATCTCGGCCCCAATTGCCAATTGTTTTTACTGCCGGCGGCCAACATTGAATCGATGTACTTAGAATTATTGGAAATACCTGCAAGAGCCATCATTCCATTATCGTAAGCACCTTGTGTCCAGTCTGTTAAGGAATGCTTGCTTGGATGCTCTAGCTGCCAATCTGCAACCCGTTCCATAACATTAAGAATTGTTTTAGGATTTAATTCAGAATCATTCTTGTGACCAACTTCAGCAGCAAATAGGTTTACGTGTACTATTGAATAGAATACTAATTCTAGTATCAAAAGAGAAAAAATATTTTTTGAAAGTCTTGTTGCATATATATTTCATTATATTCAGCTATTTATTAATGGTACAATAATATTTTTATTTGTTAATGACAGAATACTATTTAAACCTTATATAACTATTCTTTTATTCTTTTTATTTTCTGCTATTTCAAAATGATTATTACCAGCCTTCAAATCATATTGCTTTTCATTCCAGATTAATAAACCTGAAGTTTCGTTTGGTAAATCTATATCAATATTCCAAGTATCTTTTTTCAAAACATAGCTTGTTGAAATACTTCCATAAGGATTGGGTATTTCTCCTTCTGCCTGTTTTAGTTTTCCTAGATGAGGATTAATTTTTATTCTATTAAAACCCGGTGAGTAACTATCTATGCCAAGTACTGTTCTATAAAATTCAATATTAGGACTAGCACCCCAGGCATGGCAATCCGATCTTGTGTTTTTTATATCTGAAATTTCGGCTAAAGTTGTCATACCATAATGAAGATTATTTTTCCAATCACCCAACCAATCAAGATAATCATTACCAAAACCGGCTTTAATAAGAGCAAGGTTTACATAGTATTTAAAATAAATTGTGGCTTTTGTTAATGTTGTATCTGAAAGTATTTTTTCTCCCAGCATATTTGCTTTCTTACCATTGATTACTCCGGTAAGAATCGCCAAAGCATTTGCATGCTGCGAAAAGGATTCCATTTCCGGAGTATCTGCAAATTCCATTCTTTTGTTATCCCAATATTTTTTTTGGATAGTATTCTTTAGCTGTAAAATTTTATTTTGATATTGTTCAGTGTAGGATTTCATGCCTAACTGATTTTCCATTTCACCGGCAAGTTCATAAGCCCACAACAACTGTAAATCTAAAATTGAAGAATTACCATCCTTTCCAATGGGGGCAACACCGTGACTCCAGCCTTTTTCGTCAACCCAATCACTAAAATTCCAATAAGGCAGATTTAAAATTGAGCCATCCTTTTGCTGGTATCTTTGAAAGAATGTAAGTATTTGCCTTTCACCTGTCAGCTTACTTCTTACGAAATCGCTATCAGGAGTATACATCCAATAATCATGAAGCATACCTATCCACCACAAAGAAAAAGGAGGAATGAATTGTATTGAATGGCTTGGATATCTGCTTGTTGTAATTCCTGCTGCAATTCTCGAATCATCAAGTAAAGCAATTGCATTCCTTGCAAGGCGGTAATCTCCGCTGTTATAATAAGACACCAATGCTTGTATTCTTGTATCACCTATATATTGAAGCTGTTCATAATAAGGACAGTCCATATAAGTTTCAAAAGCACAAAGGCGAGCAGTATGCCATCCGATTTTTAATATCTTTTCTAAAGTTGAATCAGCACTTGAGAACTTTGCATTATATTTAAATGGATAACCGGTATATGTTCCATAAATATCTTTTATAATCAGGGGATCAGCTTTAGTCTGAACTTTGATTTGTATATATCGATAAGTTCTCCACCAAAGAGAAGTAAATGATTGATCATCTTTTCCATTAGAAATAATACTATCTTTCAAACCAATAAATTCTTTGCCAATTATATCATCTCTATTACTTTTATAATAATTTGTTCCCCATATCGATTTTTCACTTCCCTTTGAGTACAAAGCTTCAGCATACTTAATTGAAATACTTGCATCATTTCCTTTGTTAAAATTAATTGCTGGATAAGCATCCGTAAGATATGTTTGATCGAGTAATAGAGTTGCACAAGTATTTGCTGGAATTATTAATGAGTCTCCCAAAAGAAATTTAGATGGTACATTAATTCCACTGGCTTTCCTTAATTTAAGAGCCTTTTCTTTTTTCATTTCCATTTGCGGAATCGGAGATGGTATTAGCATCCAGCCAAAATCAAAAGTAAGTATGCCCTTTGGATTGCCGTGACAAATTTGAGCTGCGTTTAACCAATCAGAATCATTGTAATTTATTTTCATCCAACCGGTTTTATTTTTGTTCATATCAAAACATTCTCCCGGACTTGCAGCATAATAACCAATTACATTAGGTTTTAGCTGGCTGTAACTATCATCTTTAATACATTTCCATGAGTTATCTGTTTGTACTAATTGCTTCTTCTAGCAGATGAATTTCCTTGCAGAATAAATCCGGTTCTATAAGAAATTTGAGCAAGCGGGCCCATTTCACCATCGTTCCATACAATCGCAGCAATAACATTTTTTCCTGAAGATAAATATTGAAATATCAACTGTTTCAAACCGCCAATGAATCTCATCGCCTCTTGCCGGGCCGAGTGAAACTAATTCTCCATTCACATAAAGTTTGTAACGGTTATCAGCGGAAACATTAATTATAAATGCAGAAGGTATTTGATTTAAATTAAACTCTTTTCTAAAGAGATAAACACCGTATGAATGATGTGGCTCTCCAGGAACCTCTATCCAGTATGCAGGCCATTGTTGATGCAGCAGCTCAGGAGAAATTTTAGTGCTTTCATTGTTAACGCAATATGTTATTGAAGAAAAGAAAACAATAAAGATTGATAAAAAAAATATTTTGTTTTTCATGATTTTGAACCGGTTATTTTTTAAATAGAATAATCTCGAATATCTTGAATTACTAATAGTAGTGAAATTCATTTCCCAGTTACCTTTCACAGGGGTATAAATATTACTTATCAAACTATACAAAATTCTTTTATTCAAGGAGCCAACCTCCATCAACGATAAGGTTATGCCCGGTTGTAGCTCTGCTTGAATCAGATAAAAGAAAAAGTATATGATTGGATATATCTTCGGCTCGAATCTTTATTTTTAATGACTGCATTGAGAATAAATTTTCAAGATATTTCTTATCCTTTTCTTTGTCATTCGTATTGAAGTATTCTTTCTTTTGCCGTTCTGTAAATATCCAGCCCGGTGAGATACAATTGATGCGGATTCCTTCCTTGCCTAATTCTCTTGCGAGCCCGGTTGTTATTCCGATAATTCCAGCTTTGGTTGTTGAATAAATACTTCTTCCGGGAACACCGAGTCTGTAATTAATTGAAGAAATGTTGACAATACTTTTACCTTTTCCTTTTCTCAGCATTTTCAATGACGACCTGATACAAAAATAGTAGCTTCTTAAATTAATATTAACAATTTCATTCCAGCAATTTTTATCTACTTTTTCAATTGAAATTTTAGGATCGATCCCAGCAACGTTGACAAGGTAATCAATTGATTTTGTTTTTTTATTAATCGAATTAAATACCTTTTCAATTTCTTCCGTTAACTGTAGGTCACATGAATAGTGGGAATAATTTGCATTCTTAATAGTAGCCCCTTTGCAATCAATCCCGAAAACTTTTACTTTTTGTTTTAGCAGTGATAAGGATGTTGCTTTTCCAATACCCTGAGATGCCCCAGTCACTACTGCAATCTTATCTTTTAAATCTTCTAAAACCATTTTCATTTAACAGTTAGAATAGTTCAAATTTTACTCACACATGAATGAAATAATCGTTAAATATCTTTCTTGACATATCAAGTAATTATCTAATTCTTGTTTAAAAAATTCAGATTCCATTTGTCTCTCCACCGGATCGTAATTTTGCCTTCATTAAACTCAATTGGCAGCCAAATGTATCTTCCGTCTATTGGATTTTGGGGATTCCATTTGTCAGCTATAAAAATAAATGCGTTTTTCGTTCCTTGAACCTTTAATACATACGTACTTTGTGAATGAAAAGTTAGGGCACTATCTTCACCAACGCAAGGATTACCAAGTTCTTTCCACGGACCCCAAATTGAGTTTGCAACTGCAGACCTTGCTGCATTTGGAGCCCAGCCTGTACATCCCGATGTAATCAAATAATACTTTCCATCAACTTTGAACAATGCCGGAGCTTCGTTATGCCCGCCAATTAAAAGACGACACCACTTACCGGTAAATGATGTATAATCATTTGTAAGTTCGGCAATATTCATAGTGTAATTTTCTTCTGATGCATAAATTAAATAAGCTTTGTTACCTTCCTGATAAATCGTCATATCTCTAGCCATTTGCCCAACTGGAAAATCACGCCTAAGAAAATAACCTTTGACTGCTGCTTGTTCTCCGGGTTGTTTCAATAAAGTAGAATCACCTCCCTCTGCAGATATTGTATCTTTTGCTGTAACATTTATTGGCCACTTGTTTTGGTTGGGCCTATAAGAACGCAAATATGTATAAGGCCCTGTAACTTTATCAGAAGCTGCAACACCGCACCGTGCAGCAGAATATCCCTGGCCTTTCAACTCAAGATGAAACCACATTATGAATTTTTTTGTCTTCTTATTATAAACAACCTTAGGCCTTTCGATAACACATCCTTTTGTTATCTCACTATTAGGATCATCAGAAACATGTAAAGCTATTCCCCGGTCATTCCAATTATATAAATCTTTAGATGAGTAAACATGAACACCAACCATGGCCCTGTTGCCTTCCGGCCCGGCAATCTTGTGTTCGCCAAACCAATAATAGGTGTCGCCAAAATATAATATACCACCACCGTGTGCATTAATGACTTTACCGTTTGTATCCAGCCATACTTGCCCAGGATGAAAATTATTATAAACCGTCTGTTGAGCCATTATACCACTACTGAAAAACAAAATCATTGAAAATTTTGAGAGCACACTCAAAAAAATCCCGCGAACATTAATTTTTTTCATAAAATTACTTTTAAAAAGTTTGAAAAGACTTTTCATTAATTCTGCATTAATAGCATCTTAATTAGTTACTGGTTTTTGCTTTAACAGTTATTATTGTGATTGCTGTTTCCTTTAATCCTTTTGATTTTGCAATAAGTTTTATATTACCTTCCGTTTGTAACGACTGAATAACCACAAGGCACAATCCATTAAATGCTTTACGTTCAAATGCTTTGAACGAATCATGATCCAACGGATTTCCGTTGCCTACTCCTATAATTTTGCCTTTACCTTCAATTGAAAATTCAACCAGGTTATCTGCAATCGGGACTACATTACCCATTGAATCTATAATTTCAACTTTAACATTTGAAACATCTTGTTCATCGGCATTAATTGTATCTCGATCTGCACTTAAACGAATTCCTGTTGGTTCGCCTGTTGTTCGAACTTCTTCGGTATACACAATTTTACCATCAATTTTACCAACAGCTTTCAGTGTGCCGGGTTCATAAGGAATATCCCATTCAAGGTGAAGATCGGCAGTGGTTGGATTTACAACAGGATTAGCATATTTATTCCATGCCCCGGAGTGCCCTTGTCTTGGAAATTCAATTCGCTTTTCCCCATAAGATTTACCATTTAGGAATAATTCTACTTCATTACAATTTGTGTAACAAAGTACTGGAATAATTTGTCCTTCCCTGCCTTTCCAATTCCAATGAGGAAACAGATGCAGCATTGGTTTATTTGTCCACTGGCTTTGATAAAAATAATATCCATCCTTGGGGAAACCGCAAAGATCAAGTACACCGAAAGATCTGCTTATATTAGGCCAAAATGCTTCACCAAGATAATCAACACCAGTCCACATAAAATCGCCAATTACATAATTATGAGTCCCAACAAATTTCCATAATTGCTCTGCGTTTATCATGGAGAAATTGTAATCAGGATTTACCTCATTAGAATTTACACCGAAAGAATAACTCCCCCTATCTTCTCCATGGTTTGATCCACTTTCAGTTCCAATCATTTTCCAATTAGGATGATCATGCCTATCAATACTGTAATATAATTCTCTTCTTTCATGCCATCGATCGACATAATTATATCCTACAATATCAAGTCCGTTTAAAAATCCTAATTTCGTTGCTCCACCGTCAGCGGCAATGTTATCGCATGCTTGAGTTACCGGCCTGGTCGGATCTACTTGATGACATACATCAATCAATTTATGTAGTGTATTTACACCTTCATCAGTTTTCTGATCCGGCACTTCGTTTCCTACGCTCCAGAGAACGATCGAGGGATGATTTCTGTCCCGCTCCAGCATTGAAGTAAGATCCTTTTTCCACCAATCATCAAAATAAATATGATATCCGTATTTTCTTTTTCCAATCCTCCATTCGTCATAAGATTCATCCATTACAAGAAATCCCATCTGATCGCAAAGGTCTAGAAATTCGGGTGCAGGTGGACTATGAGAAGTACGTATGGCGTTGCATCCCATTTCTTTTAATTTCTCCAGGCGATATTTCCAGACTGCAACAGGCACTGCAGCCCCGACAGAGCCTCCGTCGTGATGCAGACAAACACCATTCATCTTAATATGCACACCATTAAGCAGGAAACCTTTATTAACATCATATTCAATTTTACGAATACCGACTGAAGTAATTAATTCATCAGCAATATTATTTCCTTCAATTATTGTTTGATGAAGTTTATATAATTTAGGTGAATTAATAGACCACAAAGAAGGTGAATTTACTTTCAATTGCTGGTTTAGTTCGACAATTTTATCAGGTTTTATAGAAAATGGAATTTCGTTTTTTGATATTTGGTTTCCATTTTCATCAACAAGTACTGAACGCAGTATTCCTTTTTTTTCAGATTTATAATTGTTATCGATTTTCGTTCTGACTTTTACAAGAGCCGATTCATTTGAAACTTCTGGAGTTGTGACATACACGCCCCAATGTGAAATATGAAGCGGATCAATTTTTACAAGCCAAACATTTCTATAAATACCTGAACCAGTATACCATCGTGAATTAGGCTGCAGTGAGTTATCAACTTTAACCGCAACAATGTTTTCTCCTTCCTTTAAATAGGGTGTGAGGTTATAATAAAAACTTGTGTAACCATATGGATGCAGCCCAAGTAAATTCCCGTTGATCCAAACAGTACTATTCATATAGACACCATCAAACTCTATCCAAACAATTTTATTAAGATCATCTTTAGAAATTTCAAAATGCTTTCTATACCAGCCAATGCCGGTTGGAAAGTATCCGCCATTACCACCAGCAGGGGCATCCTTGCTAATTTCTCCTTCAATGCTCCAATCATGAGGAAGATTTAATGTTCGCCATTTTGAATCATCAAAATTTGTTTTACCCGCTCCTTCCGCATCTGATTGAATAAATTTCCAATTAAAATCCATGAGCAGACGCTGCCGACTATCAGGTATATCTGCAAATGCATTTACAATAAAAAAAGAGAAGAAAGCTATTATATATAAATATTGTTTCATACTGAACTCTTAATTTTTGTTAATTCAGATATTATTTTAAATTCCTCATTATAGCCTGGTTATAAAATCATTTCCAATGAAAACCTGGTAATCCTTTATTTTACCTTTAACATTATTACCGGCAACAGGCACATAGCTGAATCCCGAAATCTCTTCTTCTTTTCCCAAATCAATTACTAAGTAATGCGGGAAACCAGGTTGTTTGCTGCTCCATTCGGAATGCCAGTAATTGAAGGTTTGTCCGTCGATTGCATTTTCTGCTGTGCCGTTTTCTTTTATTAATTCCTCACTGCTTACATATGCAATTGTCCAATTTTGATGGCTTATTGATTTACCTTCTGCATCAAGAATATTCAGCTCGGCAATTGCGGCAGAAGGATTTTTATCAAATGAACTCAGTGCTTCAAAACAAAAATAACGGCCTTTAGCCTTTACCGGAAATATGATCCTCTGCATTTCATCTCCTGATGTAAATTCTCCTTTTTTGTTGGGCTTTAAATTTTTAACATTAAAATTTACATCAGGGCGTTTGGAAAGTGTAAAATCTTTTTCGGGATGAAGTTCATTTAAAATCGGCTTATCCAATCCCTGCAACACAGGCTCTTCAGGTCCGATTACATCCAGAACTAAAACTTTATTAATTTCTTTGTTCAGCCACGGGGCCGGCAGATACATTGTTTGCGTTGGGCCGATATTCCAGTAGCGACCAAGACAATGCCCGTTTACCCAAACAAGCCCTCTACCCCACTTACTTACATCAAGAAATAGATCACCGATTTTATCAAGCGAAAATTCCCCCTCCCATATTCCGGGAATAGATTTAGCAGATTCCACATTTTCAAACTTCAGGCTATTTAGCATATTGTCATCGTAAGATAAATTGAAAACCTGCCATTCTTTAACCGGGATAGAATTATTATCTTTATCCAAAAATTGTTTTGGTGTTATTAATCCTTTTCTGTCATGAACTTCCGGTCCGAAATTGATTCTTCCGGTAGTATGAACTAATATATCAACAGTAATTTCCTTATCTCTTTTAGGGATTACTATCTTGAAATTATGTTTCCGGCGATCCATAATGCCTAGTTTTTTACCGTCAACAAATACCCAAGCAAAATCATGAACAGCTTTAACTTTAAATGTGCATTCTTGACCTGCAGGCAATACGGTTCTATAAAGAATACTTCCTCTTGCCTGATCATAATATTCCATAGTTTTAGGATCATTAGTGATAACCGGAACCGGAAGATTGTTAAAAAGTGGTGCAAACTTTGTTAATCTGACAGAAGAGAAAGTTGTTGTTGGATTAGGTGCAGGAGGATCCGGAAGGGCCGATTCCCCCGGCTTTAAATATTTTGAAATTAAATTGCGCGTCTGAAAAAACTTTTCTGTTGTCCATCCCGCTTCACTAACAGGTGCTCCATAATCATAACTTGAGACATCAGGCTTAAACGGTCTGTCACAGCCTGACCAAAAGCCGAAGGAGGTACCACCGTGAGCCATATAAATACTGAAAGAAGCACCGGTTTTAAGCATGTATTCCATATCTTTCAAATATTGATCACTGTTTCCAAATGTATGAGGCGAACCCCATGTATCGAACCATCCTGAGTAAAACTCCCCGCACATTAATGGACCTTCAGGGAGTATTTCCCTCAGTGCTTTAAATGCTTCCTCCGGGTTTGAACCAAAATTAACAACTGGAAATAAATCCTTTCTGTAACTAACTTTTAAGTATTGGGTTGGGTTGCATGCAAAAAGTGGAACGTTAAAACCGGCATCTATTAATGCGCTTCTCATGAGTCCCATAAATTCCGGATCATCAGCATAAAACCCATATTCATTTTCAACCTGGACCATTATTATTGGACCGCCATTGGTAATTTGTAATGGCCCTAAAACACGCCCTACTTCCTTTAAATATTTTTGTGAAGCATTTATATATATAGGATCTTTTGTTCGTAATTTTATACTGTCGTTTTTTAATAACCACCAGGGTAAACCGCCCATTTCCCATTCGGCACAAGCATATGGACCGGGACGCAGGATAACCCAAAGCCCTTCCTCCTGGGCAATTTTACAAAACTCTCTAACATCAGCTTCACCATCCCATTTGAATACGCCCGGAGTGCGTTCATGGAAATTCCAAAACAGATAAACGCATATAGTGTTCATACCCAATGATTTCATCATTTGAATACGATGGCGCCAGTATTCTTTTGGAATCCGGGCAAAATGCAATTCGCCGCAGCGTATTTGAAAGGACTTACCATCAAGCATAAAGTGGTCTTTTCCAATTTCGAAAGAATGTTTAGGTTCAGCATTTTGCGAACAAGTTAACGCAGTTAGCACTGACACAAAAATCAACAGAAAAAAGGCAGGTAAAATTTTATGCTTATAGTCTTTTATTTTGATTCCCCCAGGAGTTGTTTCATATATTTATTTCCTTTTAAATAATTTTTTTTCATTAATAGAAACTATAATTATCCTCAGGATATATTTTCACCTAAGTAAAACTATTTTTTTCGTTTCTAAAAAATTCCCGGATATTATTCTGCATAAGTATATTCCGCTTGGAATATTATTAGCAGACCAGCTTATTTTATGACTGCCTGCATATTGAAATTCGTTAACCAGTCTGATTACTTCCTCACCAAGAATATTATAAATATCAATTGATGTTTCTGACGATTTCTGAAGTGAATATTCGATAGTAGTATTCGGATTAAAAGGATTCGGGAAAATTTTGAAATCATAATTCAGTTTATTTTTTTCAGGCATTACTGAAGTAGCTTCTTTACCCAAAAATGCATCTAAAGCAACAGTTGGTTCTTTTGTAACGGGATCCCAGGCACCCAGTTGGTAGTTTTGCCAGTAATAACATTCAGGCTCCCAATAAAAAACACCCAACCCGCCAACCGATTTAGTTTTTTCTATCAAGTCAAGTAGAAAATGATTTGCTTCGATTGGTTTGTTGTAAAGATATCCTGCTTCGCATACCATAACTTTCGTATTATACCTGGCAATCACATCTTTCATTGTTATTAGTGATAGGCTATCATCAACAGCCCATGGTAAACCATTAGGCCAATTAGCCCAGTAAGGATAAACCGACATTCCTATAACATCCCATTTTGCACCATTGTTTTTTAAGCCATCAAACATCCATCTATATAATCCATCATCATGCCCATTTGATAAGTGAACAATTACCTGGATTGTACTATCTACTGCTTTGACTGCATCATATCCGCTATTAATCATAGCGGCAAAATTATTCATATTTTTAGAAGCTCTTCCATCTTCCCACAGCATGCCATCATTTACTTCATTGCCTATTTGCACCCATTCGGGAATTACTCCCAATGATTTCAGAGTATCAAGTACATCATAGGTATGATTATAAATATCGCTTAATAACTGGGAAAAAGAATGACTAGTCCAAGCAGCCGGCTTATTCTGCTTTCCAGGATCGGCCCAGGAATCGCTGTAGTGAAAATCTATTAGAATTTTAAAGCCCATACTATCTGCTCGATGAGCCATATATGCTACATCTTTTTTATTACAGTAACCTTCGCTAGGATTAACCCATACTCTGAAACGCAGAGCATTAATTCCTTTTCCTTTTAAAATATCCAGGCAGTTCTTTTGAATTCCCGAATTATCCTTGAAGACATACCCTTCATGTTCCATTTGAGATAGCCAACCTACATCGGCACCATTCGCAAATTGCGCTTTAACTTCATTAAATTGGAAAATAAATAGAAAGATGAGGAACAATGTTGATGTTCCTTTTACATTAAAAAAATTTAAATTCTTCATGGCATACCTTCTTTAGCTAAAAACAACAAACAGTTATTTAGCTGTACCTGCATCAATTGATACTGGATACTTGATTAGATCGAATATCGAGAATCGAGTATCCAGCATTATTAATTTACGGCAGCCTTTCATTGGCTACATCTGACATTGAGCCCATCGATTTTGAGTATGGTTGTAAGTATAATGTATATTGATAACCCTTGTCAGAAGTTAACCTGAACTGCGGTTCAGGTCTGGCATTCTGGCTCCAGGTATCTATACCACCAACTCCCATCTGCTTATCATCCAGATTTACTGTAATATAATTGCGATTTGGCAGATCGCTAATGTGTTTAGCCTTTTCAAGATCTTCCAGCGAATACGGCCATGCACTTACACTCAATGTAGGATCACCGACAGCCAGTATTCCATCTCCGTTCTTGTTAGTAAATGCAACCCATCTTACATCGCATCTATTACCATTCTCCTGAGGCCGAACATAATCAGTCCAAAGGCTGTCTACCAATCCTGAGTAGTTTCCTACAATAGCTCCGCTTTGCTTATCTATATAGTTAGACCATGGCCCTCTGCCATACCAGCTCATTTCTCCATATTCTTTTGGAATCTGCAGTTCTGCACCAAATTTCGGAATGTCGGGAGGAACATCTCCGATGGGGTTTAATTGCTGAGTTATTTTTACAGCACCGTTTCCATAAATTGTGTATATCACCTTCCATGTAGATTTACCTACCGGTATTGTTCCATTCACGGCAACAACGGTTGTCTTTTGATCGGGCTGTGTTACATTTACATTGCTTACAACTCTTCCAACAGCGGCTTGTTTCCATGCATCTAATGCACCACGAAATCCGGCAATATCATTATCTGTAGGTGCACGCCAATAATTAGGCTGCAATGGCGCGCTGATTAAATCGTTCCCTTTCCAGTTATAGCTCATCAAAGAACCGTCTTTCTTACTAATATTTATTTTAAATCCATCACCGCTTACTACAATACCATCACCTGATTGATCTGCTTTGACAGATCCTACTCCACTCAAATCTTTTATTGGTGCTGGAGCTACTGCCCAGGGCATTTTAAATTGATCCCAGGCAACAACAAATCCTTTATCAGCCCAGAAATTTCCTTTTTTAAGATGAATACTTAAATTCAGCCAATACTCACTTCCTGGAATTAATACTGGTTTTTTAATTGGCAGTTCAATACGCTCCCAATTACCTGCTTGAGTTTTTAATGTATCAATTATCCCTGATTGAATTGTCTTACCATCCTGAATCAATTCCCATCTTAATTCATATTCATTGAGTGTAGAATGGAAGTAATTATTTTTAACAAATAATTTACCTTTAGATAAATCATCAGGAATAAAATTTACATATTGATAAGCATGTTTAACTTCATAGTATCCAGGCTGAGGAATTCTATCGGGAAAAACAAAACCGTTAATACAGAAGTTTGCATCATTAGGTTCATCTCCATAGTCGCCGCCGTATGCCCAAAACATTTTACCTGATGCATCCTTTTTATACAAACCTTGATCTACCCAATCCCAAATGCATCCTCCAATAAGATTTTTATGCCTATTTATTATATCCCAGTAAACTTCCATATTGCCGGTTGAGTTACCCATTGAATGTGCATACTCACACATGAAAATAGGTTTGGTTATATCCGGATCTGCCGCCATGTACTCTAACTGCTGCGGAGTTGGATACATGTGGCTAATCATATCAGCAACACTATTCATTTGCTCATCATGTATTGGGCGGGAAGGATCAACAGCTCTAGCGTATGATGCCATTATTTTAAAGTTCTCACCATAACCTGCTTCATTTCCAAGAGACCATATAATTACACAAGGATGATTTTTATCTCTTGCAATCATTCTCTTTATTCTCTCTACACATGCGTCTGTCCATAAAGGATCACTTCCAGGCAACAGTTCTCTTTCATGCATTCCGTGGGCTTCAAGATTAGTTTCATCAATAACATACATACCATACTTATCAAACAAATAATAATATCGCGGGTCATGCGGATAGTGTGAAAACCTAACTGTATTAATATTATCTTGTTTCATTAATTTCAAATCTTTTTCTATCCATTTATAATCAAGAGCCCTTCCATGAAAAGGATCATGATCATGTATATTTGTTCCTTTTAATTTTATAGAAACACCATTCACCAAAAGCATTCCATCTTTAATTTCGATTGTACGAAAACCGGTAGTTGATCTTGCAGCTTCCAGAATTTTTCCTTTGTCATCTTTCAGGACTAAAACAACCGTATATAAATAAGGTGTTTCTGCAGTCCAATGATTAACGTTTTTAATTTTCGCATTAAGCTCGGCTATTCCGTCTGTCCCGGCAGGAATATCGGTAATAGTTTGCGAGCTTGCAATAGGGCCATTCCCAACTAACTTTCCGCTTTCATCGTAAAGAAATGCTTCTACTTTTGCAGGCTGGAAATTCTCGTTAGTTGTGTTTCTCACTTTTGCTGTGATATGCAGAAGTCCGTCTTCATAACGGTCATCTAGCTTTGCTCTGACAAAAAAATCTTCCAGGTGTTCTTTGGGAGTTGAATACAAATACACACTTCTGAAAATCCCGCTGAAGCGCCACATATCCTGATCTTCAAGGTATGATCCATCAGACCAGCGAATTACTTCAACAGCTAATTGGTTATCCCCTTTTTTAAGATAAGAACTAAGATTAAATTCTGCCGGTGTCATACTTCCCTGGCTGTAACCAACTTTCTTTCCATTTACCCAAATATAAAAAGCACTTTTCACTCCTCCGAAATGAATGTAGATATCTCTTCCATCCCAGTTATCCGGAACTGTGAAAGTTGTACGGTATGAACCAACCGGATCATAATCTTGAGGGATTAGCGGAGGATGTGCCGGGTAATCAGGGTGCCATGGATATTTTATATTTAAATAGATTGCTTTGCCGAACCCTTCAGTCTGCCAGCTTGCAGGAACTGTTATATTGGACCAGCCGCTTATATCAAAATCTGTTTTATAAAAATCTTTTGGACGTTCAGCAGGGTTTTTTGACCATTTAAATTTCCATTTCCCATCCAACGATTTGTAATAAGGAGTGTGAAATTCCCATCCGCTGTCTGCCAAAGCGCTCTGCTGATCAGGATAATGCATAAAACTTAAATGAGCTGGTTCTTTATTAATTCCAATCACCAATGGATTTTCCCAATCGGGTAAGTCACCTAGAGTATTTTGAGCTAACGATGTTACCGACGTTATTAAAATTATAGATAAAACAAAAAATAGTTTTTTCATTTCATTCCTTTTTTAATTGATTGATATTATTTTATTCAAGTTGTTGATTACAAAAATTTTTATTTATCAGTTGAAGAATTACAAAATCCTTTTATACCTTTGGGAATAATTTTCTTAATGTTGCCTTCTTTATCGAAATTTAAACTATCAATACATAATTGTCTTAAAACATAGCTTTCTTTTTGAGGAAATATTCTATGATAAAGAATATAATATTGTCCATTCTGTAGAAATACAGTATGATGGCCAGGCCCGTATGTTGTACTGTCGTTGGACGTTTTTAATATTGGACTATTTACTCCCTCAGTCCATGGCCCGAAAGGAGTTTTGCCGGTAGAATATCTAATTTTATAAGTTGCGTCTATAGCTTTGCCCTGTGAATACATAAGATAATAAATGCCGTCTCGCTTTAACATATATGGGGCTTCAAAATAATTTGGAGGAG
Organism: uncultured Bacteroidota bacterium; assembly: GCA_963775245.1. GTDB lineage: Bacteria > Bacteroidota > Ignavibacteria > Ignavibacteriales > Ignavibacteriaceae > CAVSWT01. The sequence continues at coordinate 70,617 of CAVZID010000012.1, read as the reverse complement.
TAACATCAAGCGGATCTCCGTCAAATGTTATCATATCATCTTTTAATTTTACTACAAAGCATTTACCGTTTACCCAATTTAAACCTGAGCCCCAATAAAGATATGCCTGTCCATCATCATCAATAAAACATTCTGCATCAATCATGTGATATCCGGGAAAATAATTACTTTTTATTAATGGAGAATTATCTTTCTTTGCATTCTTCCATGGACCAAGCGGGTGCTCACTCACACCAGCCCAAATTTCACTCCCAACAGAGACATACATATAAAATTTACCATTTTTCCCTTTAACTACAGATGGCGCCCAAACCATAGATGATTTTGAAGTTGGGCTTGTACATAATTTCTTTGTCGGCCAGCTAATATGTTTGCGTTTAAAAGTTAAAAAGTCTTTTGTTTCAAATACTGCAAGTTCATTTCCTCCCCATGGATCGATTGTCGCATAAATATAAAACTCTCCGTCAACTTTTATAATTGTCGGGTCGGCAAAATATCCAGGCATAATCGGATTTGTCACCCGGCAATTTTTATTACCGTTGAGTGTAAAGCTTAAAAATAAAAACGTTAGAATAACAAGATTCATAACCAAAAAATTTATTTTTTTGTGTTTAATAATTTTCATCTTTATTAAATACTCAATTTATATTTTGAATTTTTTACTACCTCACTTACTTCAACAAAACTAATTTCTTTGTAACAGTTGACTTATCACTCTTCAACTGATAAAAATATATTCCGCTGCTTAAGTTATATTTTGCTGCATCGAATGTTACTTCATAATTGCCCGGCTTTTCTTCTCTATTTACTAAAGTTGCAATTTCATTTCCAAGCACGTCATAAATTTTTAGCTGTACAGACGGGGCATGCCCCGTCTCTACAAAAGGGACTGAATATCTTATTTTCGTTGTTGGATTAAACGGGTTAGGATAATTTTGATGAAGATTAAATCCTTGCGGTAAATTTTCTTTTTCTGTTTTTACTCCGGTTATCATACTGCCGTCTAACATTCCAACCATAGTTACAACTGACTTTGCTGGGACAATATAGTTACTGTCGACAGAAACTGCTTTATAAGCTTTTAGATTATCTCCAGATTTATCACTTGTAACATAGGGAGTTAAATAATTAATCACTTGTGAAGTATCCAATCCGGAAAAGTTGAAATTAATTTCCTTATCGCTGCTGCTTACATTAACAAATACCAAAATAATTTTTGTCGAACCAGAATCCGTATATGCAGAAGCCATCAATCCATATTTATCATTTGTACCGGTACAATTAATTCTTCTTGATCCAGGGCGAATATATCTGCTGTAATTTCCCATTACCCATAAATTTTTTGATTGAATAATGCTTTGATAATTCCCGTTAACTGTGTAATTGGTGTATAGCAATCCATCCTTGTAATCATACTTTGAAACAGCAAGCCACCATTGCCAGGCACTTGCATTAGCAGAGGTTAAGTCAAAATGAATTATTCGAGCAATATTAAGTGCAGTTGTCATTGTTAAATCGCGTCCGCCTCCACCCTCTCCATTTGGACCTTGTAATATGCAATATTCCGTTACCCAATATTTATAACCCAAAGATAAATACTGGCTCATATGTGAATAAAGAGATTGTCTTGCTTGTACTAAATCGGAGCTCAATAAATCAGACCAGTATGAATGTCCAGCAAAAATTTTAGAAGCTTTATTGCTGATATCCGCATCATTAAAAAGTCCTGATAAAAAATTACCGTAAGTTTTTCCGTATTTACTGCTGATAGAAGATTCTGTTGAATACCAATCAGGTAAACTGCCGCTTTCAGGAATTATAATCTGTGTGGACAAGTTCTGATTACTCATTTCAGTATAAAGAGAATCAACTATTTTTTTAATGTCATCATTGCTTGCGCGATTGCCTTCCTGGCTTGAACCGTTCCAATCCCATTGCGGTTCGTTAACGGGACTGATATAATCGAATTTAATTCCTAAGCTGTCTTGAAAATGTTTTATTATATCGGCAAGATATTTTGAAAAAGAATTATAGTAACCATCTTTCAAATTGGTTGAGCCAAGGCCATCCGTACAGTATGAATGCCCATTACGCGTCATACTTCTTGGAGGGCTATTTACAAAAGCAATAAATTGATTAACTCCCCTCTCTTTAGCTGCTTTAAGAAACCATTGTCCGCCTGCATCACGTGTCCAATCATAATTGCCGGGTGATACTTCAAATGTTTCCTGAGTTCTCCATGAATCGGAAATAGTAGCATCAGTTCCGGCACCTAAATCAAATCTCCATGCTGATAAACCAATTCCTTTTGTTGTTGAAAATAAAAAGTCTGCAACCGAATCTTTATTAGCATCAGTCCATTTACTCCCAATTACATGTGCCCACCAGCAATCTGATGCAGAGAAATTATCTATGGTTTGATATTTTTTGCTTGCATCAATATTTACAGAAATTGTTTGAGCATTTATATTTTGCCAAAGTATAATTTGGAATAAAAGTATTGCTGTGGATAAAAATATTTTATTTCTAATAACTTTTTGAATTATTGGTTGATCGTATTTAATGTTCACAATTTATCCTTTTTAATTTTAGTTGATTCACTTTTTTATTATAAGTTATCTCATCATCATTTTAAAAGAATCATTTTTTTTGTTGATGAATAATTTCCCGACTGAATCCTATATAAATAAATACCACTTGAAAGATCATCTCCATTAAAATTAACATTATAAGTCCCCATAGGTTTTTTTTCATTTACTAATGTTTCAATTTCTCTTCCTAATAATATCGATATACTTTTAATGTAACTCTACCTGCCTTCGGAAGTGAATATTGTATTTTATTATTGTCTGAGGATTAAACGGGTTTGGATAGTTTGGATATAACTTGAAGTCACTAATATTTTGGTGGGATTGATTTTCACCTGCGGATGTTTCAATGTATAACTGACTATCCATCCATTCAAGATGATTGGTTAACCATTCTCTCATATAATCAACTTCTTTTTGATAAGTATCTCTTTCTTCAGCACCGGGTAAACTTCGCCATATAGAAACTCCTAATATTGGCCATTTGGTAAAATTATGTCCTTGGGCTTCACTTAAATAATTTGCAGTAGAATCAATATATGAAAAAATATTTTCGTTGGTCAAACTATTCTTTCGAAGCTCAGTCCATCTTTCTTTAATTAAATCAAAAACAACGGGGTAAGCAAATAATTTATCCCAAAATGGAGGACGGGCATCGTTAGACTTTAAAATTTTCCATTCATTATATTTATCACCTTCGTTATAGCTTGAATTACAAAGAGCCTGATCAAAATCCCATTCCGGTCCGGCGAAAATTTTTCCACCGCGATCTTTATGAAAAAATCCGCTGTAGCCATAAGCATCAGAATTTGAAGTAAGTTCCTGAATGATTATTTCATCGATAAATGACGAGATGTCAATGTACTTTGTGTAACCTACAAAGGGCACATTATAATTAGGACTTGCCATGATTTTACAAAATTCCTCTTCAAGTTGACTTATGTAATCGAGCTGTTTAGGAACCACATCACTGGGCTTTGGAAATTTAAGAAATCGAGGATTACCATATATCCCAGTAGTATCAAATAAAAGATCATTATGTTCCTCATCACCCCACCTGCGGTTTACACACCAAATATAACCTCCTGTTAATGCCTCACCGCTGGTATCCGAAGAACTCATTTTGGTAATGTCTAGCCTATGTTTATCCGGTTTGATTTTTTCTTCGAGGATGTATACTCCTTGATAACTTCCATTAAGAACTAGTTCAACATAACGCGTTCGTGGAGCCCATCGCCCCATACTTCTGTACATATAGTAAGCTAATGCATCACGCATTAATGTTTTATCTATATAACCAGCCCGCAGAACAAAATCATTTTCTTTAGGCAGTCCAAGTAATTTTACATTATTATTAGAACCATCTTCATTACGAGTTTCAATTGTATAAGGTTTTTTATCAGAGACTCTTGCAGAAGCATTACCGCGGTTTTCAATACCTATCCAACCATCATATTCATTAAGCGAATCTGTAATTGAATTTTTTTCACCTGAACCATTATTTATAATTCCCATGCGTGCCATTATTTTAGGTTCATCAAGAATTGTTTTACCTTCGGTGTCAATAATCATAATAGGTATATTGGAGGTACTAAATTGGAACGGTGCAACAAACCACTCCGGTGTTGGTCTGTAATAGTGAGTTGTATCATTAATACCTAATGATAAGAAGGTAGTAGATGACATATCGGTTGACGCAGAAGATCTGTTATGAACTTGCAAGGCAAGTACATTTTCATTCTGATTTAAAATACTTCTTAATAATTTCTTTTCTATTGTAAATGCATCCGGAAGCCCGCCGGTATACATTTTAGCTTCGTGATTTGAATCTGCAATTTTATTGTAAGCCGGAGGCGTACCGGAAATACCGGCACGAGCGACCTCAACACCATTTATGTATGCCACGAACGCATCATCATAATCTACACTTAGTAAGGCTGATTCTATTTTTGATGTATCAACAATATTAAATTTAATTCTTAAATAAAGAGAGATAGTCTGTCCAATTATAGTATTATCATCTCCATCGCCATTACCAATTCCCCCAGGGCCTTGCAGCCAGGAACTGTCATTAAAAGACAATGTATTCCACTTAACATTAGGCTCAGAATAGCCTACATTATATTTCCAGGTATCATTAGCATAGATTACTGTTTCCCAATGATCTATCAAATTAGTTTTTGCAATAGCTGAGTTTAAACTTAATAGTGCTAAAAGTAAAATTATCATAACTCTAACTTTTTTCCTTACCTTAAAAGAATCATTTTTTTTGTTGATGAATAAATACCAGATTGAATCTTATACAAATACATTCCGCTTGGTAATCCTTGCCTACCGGCAGGCAGGTTTGATGCATTAAATTTTATGCTATGCTCTCCGGCATTCTTTTCCTCATTTACTAATGTGGCAACTTCCTGTCCCAACAAATTGTATACTTTTATTGTTACCAATCCGTTTTGCGGAATACTGTATTTAATATCTGTTTCCGGGTTGAAAGGATTTGGATAGTTCTGCGATAGATTAAATGAAACAGTATTGCTTTTATCATTTTTAACTCCGGTCAGATTTACGATTAAATAAAAATTCAAAGCACTGGTATCACCACAGTCATTTATAAATTTTGCAGTTATCGTGTCTGATTTTTGAGCTGTGAAAAACTGCTGATTTTTAGATCCGGATAAACCTCCTCCGCTCCAAATCCATGTACCGCCGCTTTTAGGATAAGGAGCTATTGCAACATAATCCCCAATGTTTGCATAAATTGTATCTGTTGTTTTCCAGGTACCAAAATTCAATTGAACATAAGGGATGATAGGTGTTGGATAACAGCTTCCGCTATCAGTTAATTGATAAACCCTGAAATAATCTATTTTATAATAGTTCGGGAAACCGGTAGATGAATCTGCACTTGATCCGTCAAGGCCTGCACTGAAAATTATATACATTGAGTCCGAAGGAACCTGGGTTCCACTATAATTTTTTGTAACCTTTCCATCAACATACCATATTAAATATCCCGGGCCCCAATTTAGCCCGTAGGTATGCCATTTTGTAAAGTCCCAGCCTTTATTTTCATATAACAAGGAAGTACTCCAGCTTCCCCAATAAAATGCTTCCGTCATATAACTTAATGGTGCCCCTCTGTATTCAGCGATGTCAATCTCAGGTGGCCAGCCTTCCTTTAACATCCACCATGCCGGCCATTGTCCTTTTCCTTTTGGATACTTTGCACGCATTTCAAAGTAGCCGTATTTAAACCATTTTTTTGTCCATGCCCATCCGCAAGAATAATGATAGCTTCCAAAGGTGCCTGCTTTACACCGAAGCACAAGTGAACTGTCTTGAATATATGTATCCTCAGGAACAATTAAGCATGGACTATTATCAGTAGTCCCCCATGGTTTCATGCCTGTGCCCCATGCATTTGAATTAAGATTTAAACTATCAAATTCATCGTTCCAGGTTAATTTATAACCGGATGGGGGTAGTTGCTGCGTAAGTGCGTTTGATATAAATAAAAACCACACCCAAAATAGAACAAATAATAATTTAATTTTCATATTTTTTTTTGTTAGTGATGTGAGGTTCACCTTAGAGGTGAGCCTCACTTTAAAATTACTTACTTACTGTTACTAAACTTGTCGTTATTTCAACAAAATCATTTTCTTTGTTAATGTAAAATTTCCGGCATATATTCTATAGAAATAAATTCCACTAGCTAATCCTTGCCTACCGGCAGGCAGGTTTGATGAATTAAATTCTATCTCATAAGTTCCCGGATTTTGTTCTTTGTTTACTAAAACCGCGACTTCTCCTCCAAGAACATCATAAACTACAAGCCTAACCCACATAGTGGCAGGCTCCAGCCCCTTCCCAAAGGGAAGAGGAGAAGAAGGAATAGTATATTTTATAGTTGTAGATGGATTAAAAGGGTTCGGATAATTTTGATTAAGTCCAATATTCTGGGGTAGTAGCTGATGCTGTTCTTCTTGAATCGAAGTTACTAAATTAAGTTCATATATTCCTGGAAGATTACCAGCGATAAGTATTCGGTTTCCAAAGCTTGTATCAATTGCTAATGCATTAATATTCTGCACCGGAGGTGAAGGTTTGACTAAATTCCAATTGTCACCACCGTTATTTGATTGATATATGTAACTACCTCCAGCTAAAAATATTTCTTCTGTATTTTGAGGATTTATATGAAAACTAAAAGAAGTAGAAAATCTTAAACTACTCAAACCATTGTTCTTTTCAACCCAATTTAATCCACCATCAGTACTTTTAAATATCCCCTTGGCGGAATTTATGGCATAAATTGTTTGTGAATTCATTGGATCGAGTGATACTGTTGTATAACTTCCCAAAGTAGTAACATTTAGAGAGTCCCATGTTTCACCGCGATCAGTACTTTTATATACAGCACCCACGCAACCTATATATAGCAGATTAGGATTATCATTTGCAATTGTAAGAGAATTTGGTATTCTTGGGACATTTACAACCTGCCAAGTTGTTCCCAAATTAAAGCTTCTAATAAATTGAGGAAAACCTTTATCTATATCAGTGGTATATATTGCTCTTTGCTCACTTCGATCAATTTCTATAAAAGAAAAGGGACGATAAGGAGTGTCTTCCTGAAAAGGCAACAGATAGTTCCATTTTTTCCCACCATTTTTTGTATTTATAATGTTACCATTAAATGAAACATTAGCTGAACCGTAAACAATATCCGGATTAATTGGATCAATACTTATATTCCAAATAGTTGCTCCTCCGATATATTGCCAGGCTTCTCGACTATCTGTACTTCTGTAAATGCCGTTTTCACCACATGTAAAAATAATTGAAGGATTTGAAGGAGAAATTTTTATATCATAAACAAAAAAGTTGTTTATTCCTTTAAAACTTTGAGTCCAACTGTTTCCATGGTCGGTACTTTTGTATGTACCAACATCTGTACCAAGATATAAATTATTTGATGCCTTAGAATCAATTAAAATGTCATTAACATCCATTGCCAGTGATTCGGAGGCAGGGATTTCGGGACTAATTATTGAAATCCAGGTGTCCCCGAAATCAGTACTCTTATATGCCCAATTTCCCCATGTACCTGAGTACAATATTTTTGAAATGGTATCTATTTTAATACTTCGTGAATCATAATTAAGCAAAGGTTGAGTCCATGTAGTACCGCCATCTTTAGACTTATATAGCCCTTTACTTGAAGCTACAAAAACAAACGAAGTATCCCAGGGCAGAATTGCGATATCATAAATAATAGTGCTATCAAATCCTTTATACATCCAATCTTCACCACTATTATCACTTCGGTAAAGCCCGCTATCAGACACATCTGCAAATATAACAGAATTGTTATGTGGATTAATTTCTATGGAATTAGTACTAAGTATCCATGCATAGCTTTTAGGCATACCGGAAGATTTTGCACTCCATGTTTCTCCGGTATCAGTTGATTTCCATATTGTATTATTTATTGCATTTGCTAACCCTATGTAAATGATATTTGATGATAGCGGATCAACAGCGATACTATTTATATGTACATCAACAATTCCACTTAAGTGCAAAAAGTCTATCTTCTCCCAACTAGCTCCTCCATCGGAAGTTTTATTTAAGATACCATTATTTTCACCACCAAAATAGATTATCGACGAATTTAATGGATCAAGAGCAACCGTTGGATAATTTGAACCTATTTCCATTTTAGGACCTATATCAAACCAGGTATTACCTGCATCTATACTTTTATACAATTCATTACCTGATACAACAGTTTCAAATATTATATTCGTGGCACTTGGATCCATTACCAATTTATTTACTTTCCCTTGATATGGTCCATTAATAAGTTGCCATTGCTGTGCTTGTGCATTTAATGGAATAAGCATCAGGTAAATAAAAATAATTTGAAGATTGATTCTTCTTCTTAACAATGAGTAAGGCAGTGGTTTATTACTATTTCGTAATTTCATATTGCCTCATCTAATTATTTAGTGATCAATATGATAGATTATTAACATACTCTGTTAGTTTTTATAAAATTTCCAGCTTCAATTTTATAGAAATATATTCCGCTTGCTAGTCGTGAAGCAGAGAAATCAATAGTATAATTTCCTGCATTTTGAGTTTTATCAACTAAAACTTTAATCTCCCTTCCAAGTACATCATAAACCGTTAGTTTTACTTTTAATTTTTCTTTAAGCGAGTAAGATATTTTTGTATTTGGGTTAAACGGATTTGGAAAATTCTGATATAATTTATATTCAGCAGGGGCAGATTCACTTTGTTCAACGCCAGTAGTTGTGGATGCAAAAACTTTAAATTCCCAAAAACTTGCCCAGGTATTTGCGTTAAGGCCGGTTACAGTTATTCGAACATATCTTGCAGAAACAGAAGGGAAAGTATCCTGCTGTGTTTGGGAAGTAATTGTATTATTTGTTTTATCAACTACATTTTTCCAATTAGAATCATCAGTGGAAGCCTCTATCTTATATTTATAATTCTTTCCATCAAATTCCCAGGTAACTTCTGTTGCCATTATATTATACAAATCTCCCAAATCAACTTTCCACCAATGATTCAAGCTGCCATCATTTGCACACCAGCGTGTTGATAAATCTCCATCATTGCCTTTTTCTGTAGTGTTTCCTTTTCCACTTTCCTGGCTGTCGCTAAATGCATTTTTCTTTAATGCAGCATTCTCAACTTTGGCGGCAGAAATAATAAAATTTACTGCTGTTCCTTGAATCACTTCACTTCCTGCTTCAGGCACCTGGCTAATAATTAAATCAGCAGGAACAGTTGTGCTCAATACTTTTGTGATAGTTCCAATTGAAAGACTATTTACCGATATAATTGAATCAATAGAGGATTGATTTAACCCAATAAAGTTTGGGACTTTAACAGTTGCGAGCCCGGGATAAACAGCTTTACTTAAACCCATTAGATTATTGTCACTGTTAATTGGAGATAATCTAAAACGATAAGTATATACATTATTTGAATACAAAGTAAATTCAGGGTGAGGTTTTGCACCCCAGCTATTATCGCCGCCCACACCCATTTGATGGTAATTTAATCTTAAAACAATAGAACCATTTTTTGTTAGTTCATAAGGATGAGTTTTACTCTCCAACTCCCATGGTGTATACTGCAAAGCATTAAATTCAATATTGGGCGCACCAACAGCCATCAAACCATCACCGGAACTATTTGTAAGTGCAACCCACCTTACATCCGTTCGATTACCTGTTTCTTGCGGCCTGATATATGAAACAAACATGCTGTCTATAGTTGTTTTATATTTGTCAATATAAGAGCCGGTTTTTCTATCCCAATAATTTTCATAAGGGCCTCTTCCATACCAGGTTACATTATTAAATTCCGTCGGCATCTGACAGAGCATTCCGATTTCAGGTATTTCAGGAAGATCAGAACTTCCCGGGACAAGAGTATATGAGACTATTATATTTCCATCACCGTAAACATCATATATTATGCTGCCCGAAGATTTAGTTGTTGTTGGATAATTATAGCTTACAATAACTTGATCGTGATTTTTTGATATTTGCTTGTCTGAAAATCCCGTAACAGTTCTATTCAGACTCGCGTTTCTCCAGGTGCTGCATCTGCTAGGCATACCGTTTCCGCGATCATTACTATTTGGCGCTCTCCAAAAATTTGGTACCGGGCCGGATGTTATTAAATCAACACCAGCGAAAGTGTATTTAGAAATAGTGCCTGTATTCTTATCAAAAACCAGGTAAAGATTTGTATTACTAATAACCACACTATCACTTGAATTAACTAAAGAGACTGAAGGAATTAATGTTGTATCTATAACAGGAAGTGATGATACATTAAAAGGGATTTTAAATTGTGCAGATGCAATTTCATATCCGGCATCTGCCCAAAGCTCATTCTTTGCTAATTTAAAATTTATATCCAGCCAATATTCGCAGCTAGGTTTTAAAGATGGATTCCCAAAATTTATTGTTATGGTTTTACTTGTTAAAGGAGAAATATTAAGATCGGAAGATGTAATAGTCCCATTGTTAATTACGGTATTATCTTCCTTAAGCTGCCAATCAGCATTAAACGAATTAATATTGGTAAAGAGAAAATCATTTTTAATTTTAACTTCACCTTTCAGCAAATCGACAGAATCAATCTTTACATTTTGATATACTTTTTTGACCTCATAAATTTCCGGCTGAAGTGTTCTATCTGCGCTTACCAATCCATTTGCACAAAAGTCACCGTCATTTGGATTATCGCCCCAATCGCCTCCATAAGAAAATCCGCCGGAAGAATTTCTTAAACCTTGATCAACAAAATCCCAAATAAATGCACCTTGCAGGTTCGGATATTTTTCAATTACATCCCAGTACTGATATAAATTTCCAACGCTGTTCCCCATTGCGTGGGCGTATTCACAAAGTATATAAGGCTTGCTATTCCCGGAAGCTCCATACTGTTCAACAGTTGCAACCGAAGGATACATAACACTTTGAATATCTGCAACCTGGTTATAACCCTCATAATGCACAAGCCTGGTTGGATCATTTTGATGAACCCAATCTGCCATTGCTTGAAAATTACTTCCACTTCCTGCTTCATTTCCCAACGACCAAATTAAAACACTTGGATGATTCTTATCTCTTTCAACCATACTTTTAACTCTGTCAACACAAGCGGCAGTCCATTGCGGATCACTTGCGGGAACAATATTTCTAACTCCATGTGTTTCAAGATTTGTTTCATCAATCAGATATATTCCATATTCATCGCAGAGATCAAGCCAGCGCGGATCATTTGGATAGTGACTCGTCCGAACGGCATTAATATTAAATTGTTTAAGTATTTTAATATCCTGCAGCATTCTATCATAAGGGATTGTTTTTCCTTTATCAGGATCAATTTCATGCCGGTCAACACCTTTAAATAAAATCGGTTGACCATTTATTTTCATCTGTCCGCCGCTCAATTCAAACTTACGGAAACCTAGTTCACAGTTTTCTGTTTCAATTATATTGCTGCCCGGATCTTTAAGAATAATTATAAGCTTATAAAGATTAGGAAACTCGGCAGACCATTTAAGAGGATTTGATATAGAAGTGTTTTGGGAAAGTACAACCTCATTACTATCTTTAAAAGAAGCAGTCCCCAATTGTAATGATGTTACCTGGCTTCCATCAGATTTATATAATTCTGCTTCTACAGAATATCCCGAAAGAGATGTATTAGAAAAATTCTTAACTTTCGCATTAATGGTTAGAGTAGAATTTGTATAGCTGCCGTCAAAATCAGTTGTATAATGGAAATCATTTATATGAACAGAAGGAGTAGAAAATAAAAAAACATCTCTGAATATTCCGCTTAATCTTATCATATCTTGATCTTCAAGCCAGCTTCCATCAGACCAACGGTAAACTTGTACTGAAATATTATTATTTCCTTCTCTTACATAATTTGTAATTTCAAAATCCTTTGGAGTAAAGCTATCTTCACTATAGCCGACATAGTTCCCATTTATCCAAACGTAAAAAGCCGAACTAACGCCTTGAAACGAAAGAAATATTTTTCTACCTGACCATGATAAGGGTAAAGTAAAATCCCTTCTGTACGAACCAACAGGATTATAATTTGTCGGCGCATTGGGTGGAGAAGGATTTTCTACTCCAGTCCATGGGTAAGTTACATTTGTATAAATTGGATGATCATAACCTTGTGTTTCCCAATTACCAGGAACTTCAATATTGTCCCATACATTCACATCGGCACTGTCCTTATAAAATATCGTATCTCTTTGCGAAGGATTGTGAGCTAATTGAAATTTCCATGTTCCTTCTAAAGAAAAATAATATGGAGATGAAGCAATATCTCCATTTAAAGCTTCTGAAATATTTTCATAAGGGATTAAAGTTGCATGAGCAGGCAATCGGTTAACCTGAAAAATTTCGGGGTTATTATTCCATTCATTATTTTCTTGTGCGAAAATATTTTTAGGTTGAATTATTAGTATTAGTAAAAAAATAAATATTAAAACATCTTTCTTCATTATAAAACCACTTTAACCTATTCAATTTTTTCAAATGTTATAAAATCATTTAATAACTTTTTTTAAAAAGCATTAACTATCATTTCACCGTTCTTTAAACCTTTTGAAGCTGCTTGAATTTTGATTTCACCTTTTTCTCCGTTTGATTGAATATACAACCGGGCTTTCCCTTCGTAAACTTTGTGATGATCCGATTTATAATCTTCAATATCGTTACTATCACCATTCCCAATACCCGCATTAACCCCCCTACCATTAATTTTAATTTCCACTTCATTGTCCGCATAAGGAACGATGTTTCCTGCCTTATCAGTTACCAGGATTTTAATACTTGCAATATCTTGTCCGTCTGCTTTAATCAATGGACGATCACTTTTTAAAATAATTTTATTTGGCTCGCCGGCAGTCTTTAAATTATTTTCTGCTGCCACTTCCCCATTTTGATAAGCAACAGCTTTTAATTCACCAGGTTCATAAGGTACTTTCCATTGAAGCATGGCATCTTTCGTTTCACTAAGTTTCCGTACGCCTAATGATTTTCCATTTAAGAATAAATTCACAGATGAACAATTTGTAAACAGCAACTACTGTAATTTCTTTTCCTTTGTATTTCTCCCAATTCCAATTGTCAACAAACTTAGATGCCGGCCTACTATTTATTTTTTCAGGAGAAATACAAGCAATATGGACCATCGGCTTTTCAGTCCATAAGCTTTGGCGGTAATAAAAAACCGGTTTCTTGAAATCACTCAGATCTACAAATCCGGATGCGAAACTTCTGTTTGGAAATCTGTTTGCCTCACCCAGGTAATCTACTCCTGTCCATAAAAATTGACCGGGAATAAAGGGATTATCTTTAACTGCTTTCCACGCCTCGTAATTGCTGCTGTTTTCACTGCCAATAATTTTTCTATCTGAAAATTTTTTATGATCTTTTTCGTAATATTCTTCCTGGTAATTATATCCGGCAACATCCAACATCTCTGCATACCCAGTTTGATTTGATAATGGAATATTAGCTATCGCCGCAGTAACAGGACGCGTAGTATCCATATCCTTAACAAATTTGTAAAGATTCCTCGCTATTTGTGAAATCTGATATGCAGAAGGAGCCCATTGAACAAAATTAGAACGTGAAGGGTCTGTATAAGGATCGTTTGGATAATCAATTTCATTTCCGATACTCCATAGAATAATCGAAGGCATGATTACGATCTCTTTTTACCATATCCTGGATATCTTTTTTAGCCCAGTCATCAAAAAAGTCATTATAGCCGTCTTGTGAATAATATTTTCCCAGCCCAGCATAGCCTAATTCCATTCCAACATTTCTACCGTGAAGCCATTTTTTCTTTCCAATTTTCCATTCGTCAAAAGCTTCATCCATAACTAGAAATCCCAGACGATCGCATAAATCTAAAAATTCAGGTGCAGGCGGATTATGGCTTGTACGAATTGCATTAGCTCCCATTTCCTTCATCAATTTTAATCTTCGTTCCCATTCGCTTTTGGGAACTGCGGAACCGATAGCCCCGGCGTCATTATGCAAGCAGACCCCTTTTATATACGTGGATTTACCGTTTAGAAAAAATCCGCTGTCAGCGTCAAATTTAATTGTACGAAATCCGAATGCTGAAGAATCTTTGTCTTCTAAATTTTTTCCGGAGTAAACTTCACTAATAATGGAATATAAATTAGGATGATCGAGTGACCACAAATTTGGGATGTTTAACTATTTATAGTTTGGTCAAAATCATATTTTGAATTCGGCTGAAAAGAAATACTGGATGACTTTTCGCCGACTATATTTTCCGGATGAATCAACAACTGTATTTTTTAAAGTAATAGACTGATTTTCATTGGTATTATTTTCTATAGTAGTAATGATTCTAACATCCGCTGAGCCTTTATCTATCACAGGTGTAGTAATTTTTGTTCCCCAATGTGAAACATGTATTTTATTTGTAACATACATCCAAACGTGCCTAATAGATACCACTTCCCGTATACCATCTGGAATCAGCAAAATGCGAATGATCGACTCTAACAGCAATTACATTTTTTATTTTTCCAAAGTTAAGATATTGTGTTAAGTCGTAGTAAAAACTGATGAAGCCATAAGGTCGTTTGCCAAGGTAATGGCCATTTATCCATACTTCACTATTTTCATAAACACCATCAAACTGAATTTCAATATGTTTATCACTATCACTTTCAGTCAAGGTAAATTCTTTACGATACCAGCCAATTCCGCCCGGCAGGTATCCCGTACAGCTAAAATTTTGAGCGCTAAATTTTCCTTCAATACTCCAATCATGAGGAACATTCAGCAGCCTCCAATCATTATCTTTAAATGAAGGATTATTTGCACCGGTTATGTCCCCTAAATGAAACCGCCAATTGAAATCCATTGAGCGGACTCTATCGCTGCTTACAAAATTTTGACTGTAGTTACTCTGTTGTAAAATAAATATGAAAGCACAGAGAAGTAAACGATTAATAGATTTGTATAAATGATTCATGAAAGTCTTTCATTAAATCAATAACTGAACGTTATTTTTCTGATTAATATTTTTTTAGAACAACGCCAAAACTTGAAACGAATTCTTGGTTTGGTTCAAGCAGAATTATACCCTCATTATTATTAAAGGAATTTATATTGGATGTTATAGGTTCTATTGCAATTGTTTTCCTGTCCGGTGGAGTGTAGACAACTAAATATTCGTATTTATTTTTGCCTGTTTCCTGCCAAATTTTTAAATCAATTTTATTATTGGTAGAGATTAGTTCGGTTTCTGCTCTTCCATTAATACTATGAATTTTAAAACATGAATCGAAGTGAGAATTACCTAAAGTTGTTGGGGTACTGAAATCATCATATAACTTTTTAATACCGGTTGGAATATTTTTTTTATCTAATTCCATTATTTCGGAAACATCCAATTTCAATTTTAAATCATCCACCTTAACGCCTAAATCAAAGTAATGATGCCATCCATCGCTTAAAGGAATTGATATTTCGGATTGATTAGTAATTTTTGTTACACAAGTTAAGCCATCATTTGAAGTTAGTTTATATATTAATTCAATGGTATATTTAAACGGATAACCTTTATCTTCACTTTCATAATAATATTCAAGACTGCACAAAGCGAATTCTTGGTTTATTATTTTATCTTTAACTTGAAATTTTTTATCATATATAAAACCATGACAAGCATTACCCTCCTCAGGATAATTAACATTTAATTTATATTTTATACCATTGAATGAATATATGCCGTCTTTAATGCGGCCGGCGAATGGAGATAATTTTGCGTTTGCAAATATATCATCCCTTTCATTTGAATCTATATTTTTTACTTTTTTTATTATAGATACATTTATTGCCCCGTTACTTAGAGAAAGTTCTTTTAATCTCCCCCCATATTCCGGAAGAATAGACAAAAATTCCTTTGTTGAATTATTTTGAACCATGATTTCAGATGGGTTTTCTTTCTTGATCTCTTTAATAGTAAAAATTTGTTCATTCATCATTTCAATTATTATTTAATTTTAGAAGGATTGAAAGTAAGAATTCTGACTTCTAAAAAATCAATTATTAGCAAGTTATCTTTCTTCAACAAAAGAATGAGCGATGATTTACTCATCGCTCACTCAGAATAACTACATATAGATTCAAGCACTGTACAATTTATACGACATTACTTAAGAAGAATCATTTTCTTAGTTAAATTAAAATTACCAGCCTGGATACTATACATATAAACACCGCTTGCCAATTTAGATGCATCGAAATCTACAACATAGTTGCCCGGCCTCTGATTTTGATTAACTAAAGTAGCAACTTCCTGTCCTAATAAGTTGTATACTTTAAGAGTAACAAAACCACTCTTGGTTATGCTGTATTTAATGTTTGTAGTAGGATTAAACGGATTCGGATAATTCTGGCTTAAGCTGAATTTTGTCGGAAGAGTGTTTGGAACTTCTTTAACACCTACGAGATCAGGCCACCAGGTATCATCACCAAGCGGTTTTCCATTATCAGCTGTTTTCAATGCTGCATCCGAATATCTTAAATTCTCTTTTACCGGATAACCCTGTGAGGTTTTCCAATCAGCTGGAACACCAACATATGTACCTACACCGGCTTGTTCTGGTGAAATTGGGCTTGCAGAATAAACAGAGTTCCTGGCACCTGCTCCACTGCCTCCATTTTTCCATACATGTTGAACAAAATTAACCATACTATCTGAAGCAGCATCCACTAATGATGCATCGAATTTGGGATCTACCTCCATATTCTTATCGGCACCAATATTAAAGTTTGGCATGTTAAGAAGAGCTGCAGCTTCGGTTCTTGCAGCAACCCAGGTTGGGGCAATTATTTTACCGCCGACATTCCTGTAGTGCCCTGCCGATGTATCAGGATCAGCATTCATTGTAGTGAAATTATCCATAATTTTCTTCGGCCAGAAGTAAGCATTGTTTGTAGCTTCAAGATGTCTATCTGCTTCTGTAAGGAAATAAGGATCACCGGTTAATTCACTATAAAGTGAGTCTATAGTAAGTACTGCAGGTGCACTAAAGAAATTTGCGTTGTAAGTTGACTCATCATATGCGTGCCCAGAATCCAAACCTGCTGCATATACACCAAAGAAAATATTATTGGTGATATCTGCATTATGCATTTGACGCATTGAAAAAGGAGAAGATTTAGTATGCATAAACATTGTATTATGATCAAAATGCAGGTAACCCATTGATGAACCTGAGCCTTCTATATTACCGCCCATTACAAAGAAAGTGGTGTTTGCTACCCACATTGTGTCGATAGCATTTACACCAGGGCCAGCCCAGTTCATACCGGGATTTTGTGGAATATCGCTTTGATTATTCCGGAACAAACAATGGTTAACAAAAATATCCGTACCAAGTGCATTCCAGGTATTTAATATGTTAGGTGTTCCCGTAGAACCGAAATTATCAAAAACACAATTTTCCATAATATATCTGCAGGTATCTCCATTAGCACTCACACATTGTTGAGTTACTTGAGAACCATCTGTACGTGTACCTATTAGATAAAGATTTTTGAAATGGATATAACTATGTCCTCCAGGAGTAGAAGCAATATTTCCCGGTGATCCACCATCGCTATTAATATAAGGCGCGATAACAGGCAGGTACCCATCAGGAGTTATTTTCCCGATAAGATCCAAATTCTTAACTCTGATTTCTTCAGTTAAAAAATATGTGGTGTCCGAAGAGAGGACATAAATGTGAGCGCTTTCACCATTTGCTGTAGTATCTGCATTGATAACTGCATTTAAGTTTCCCGGAGGTAAAGCAGCAACATAAAGAGAATCTTTTGCGAAAGATTGCATACTCATTATTGCTGTGAAGAGCACAACAAGCAATGATATTCGCGTAAACAACTTCATACTGAACTCCTTTCATTATAGATTAATTATTTTAAGTGAAATTTAAAACGATAAAATATATAGGTATAAAGTTATAGGGTAAAAGGCGGAACGATATACCTTATACCTTATACCCTATTTGAACTTATTTCTCATATACTATACCTCCTTTTCTTAATAAGATTTATAATTAAAATTATTTATTGAAGATTTACTCGAAATCCCAATTGAGCTGTTAAACCATATGATTCTTTTGAATAATCAAACCCGTTACCTCTTAAAATATAGGTATCATCCGCTCCATTTAGATTATTTAGATTCATGAAAACTTCTATATTATACCAGGGTAATTGTTGTTTTGCTGCAAGATCCAGACGTAAGTATTCTTTTTTATCGGTTCTTAATTCATTATGGAAATCTGTTTTATTGAATATTGCGGACTGATATATAGCAGAACCTAAAATTGAAAAACCTTTATAGTCCCATCCCAGAGAAAGATTAACAATATTATCCGGTTGATTTATTAACTTATCTTCATATGTAGAATCTATATATATAGTTGGGAAAGGAAATACTGGCGAATGTTCTACAACTGTAAAAGGGTATTTAGCTTTCGAAAATACGTGAGTATAATTTACATTTAGCACTAGCCCGCTTAAGACACCAGGTAAATACCAGAAATGAGTCTGCCAATCGGATTCAAAGCCCCATACGTCAACCCTATTAGGGTTATTATAATATGTATTTATCTGATAGGCTTTAACATTCAAATCAGAATATTGTGGAACATCATGTAAGCCAGCATATTTTGTCGGGTCACTTATATTACTACGTTGGA
Source organism: uncultured Bacteroidota bacterium (assembly GCA_963775245.1). Classification (GTDB taxonomy): domain Bacteria; phylum Bacteroidota; class Ignavibacteria; order Ignavibacteriales; family Ignavibacteriaceae; genus CAVSWT01. Next base: position 51,684 of record CAVZID010000012.1, on the reverse strand, counting down.
AAAACACAAAATCATTAATATGTTTCAGAAATCCGCCGAGGGTGAACAATCCTAATTCATTATTATATACAGAAAGCTGTAAGTCGTAGTTTTTTGAACGGGCAGGGTTTAAATCAACATTGTTCCATGTAACGCTTCTGCCGGAGACATAAACATCAATAATGGGGAGAATATCCCGGAAATTTGGATATGCTAAAGTATTTGTATATGCTGCACGTAAACTAAGCCAGGGCAAAGGATTAAATTTTATATTAACATCTGGCAGCCAGTATCCATGAGTTCTGGTGACTGTTGTGTCTATATGAGGAACTTCCTGCGGGAATGGATTTGAAACACTGGCAACATAAACACGGTTAGCTTCGTAGCTTGTTGTAAGGTTTTGATACCTGGCACCTGCCATTACTGAAATTAACTGGCCGAGATGAAATGTCCCCATAAAATATCCTGCGCTTCGCTTTTCATTACCCTTATAATCACTAGCTATACTACCAATCATATCTGGCACCCATGTTCCTGCACCGCCTGTCGGTGCATGTTTTAACCCCCATCCGTAACTAGTGATAATATTTTTAATATTTGTCATATAATTCAAGCCAACTTTATTATCGAATGTATAGTCACCATTCAGGTAGGTACCAACTTTAAGGCCGGGCTCTAAAAAAGGCGTTAAAAATATATTTGCAAGAGCATTTCCACCAATACCCCAATCGGTTTGTAACCATGGATATGCGTTTACAATATCCTGGCCAATTTCACCGAAGAAAATAGAACCATTTCCCTGGAAATAATCATGATTGCGATCATTATATGAATACATTCCCCCGGCTTTTACATCTAAAGAGAGAAAATCTGCAATATTGAATTCCCGGGAGAGATCGATTGCCCCTCGTAATACCCTTTCACTGGTAAAACTATTAGAAGTATTTATACGCCGCAAATTCATTTGGTCCATTTGTAAATAATTGTGCGCATTATTAGCTATTGTAACCGGCGGGAGTTTACCATCAACTGCATTTGTTCCGGTAGAAAGCTGTTCAAATTGAAAATTCCATGAATCAGGAGAAATATTTTCGGAATAAGAATGAGAAAGTGTTGCATCTATATTTACCAAAGATGTTTTCTGATTATAACTTAGAATATTTGTAATAAGGTTTAATTCACTTGGTGAGTTATTAACATAGTAGTGAATAGTATTAGAATTTCCGCCATATGGCAGGCCGTATGATTGCTGCCAATTGTTTTCGGTTGATTTACTTTGACTGAAGATATTCATTAATGTTACGCTTCCACTTGGAAGATCATAATCCAACGTAACAGTTCCATTATATCTTTTTTCAATCCTGGGAGTAAAGTAAAGATTAAGATCAGTTAGGGGCAAAAAGTCCGGATTAGTTACTGATTGAGGTTGACTATAAGTGGCATCTAAATGATCAGAAGTAAAATTTTGCTGCTGAACAATACCCTGAATAAGTACCCCAAAGTGTTCATTAAAAAATCTTTTTTCAAGGCCTAGATCAAATTTATAATTATTATATTCACTTGTAAGATTTGTATAACCACCTTGTGCCGCCAAGGAAATTCCCGGCAGAAAAGACAGCCCAAGAGGATTTTCCGAAATACCTTTGCTGGCTTTTCTAATGCCTAAATTTACAGTTCCACCAAGAACCGAGGCATCCATATTAGGTGTATTGGTCTTATAAACTTCAATACCTGCCAGCGAACCTGAAGAAATCATTCGCATATCTACGCCTCGCCCGCCGCCGACCCGGCTGCCCAGCGGATCATCTGAACTAATTTGCCTTCCACTTTCATTTGAAGGGATAGGAACACCGGCTATTGTAATCTGGTTATATTCCGGACTAATTCCACGAATTACTACTTGTGTTGCCTGACCGCCGTCTCTTACCAATGAGATTCCAGGCAGCCTGCCTATTGATTCTGCAGCATTTGCATCAGGCAATGCTTGTATACGAGCAGATGAAACAACATTTACAATATTATCAGAAGATAACTGTTGATTTATGGCTGCATTCTGACCGCTCGCCTGTGCAGTAACAACAATTTCATTTGTAGAAACTGTTACAATGGTCATCTTAATATTTAGTTCAATACGCTGGTTTTCTTTTATTTGTACACTTTTTGTAACTGGTTCGTAACCAATATATGTTGCTTTCAATGTATAGGAACCTGCTGGGACATTCGAGATTAAGTATTTCCCTTCTATATCGATGTTGCTGCACCTATACTAGTTCCTTCCAGGAAAATATTTGCGCCAAAAAGAGGCTCCCCAGTAGTTGCATCAGTAACTGTTCCTTCAATTCTACCATCTGCGCCAAATGATAGTTGAGAGACAAGCATAGCAATCAAGATAACATAAAAAACAGTAAGTGTTTTTGTTAACATATTATCTCCGTTTTTATTTGGTTAATAATGAGTTTTTTAAATTTTTCTCTTAAAAGTTATACGAATAATATTCAAGAAGCATTGATATATAGCCTGCTAAATTTTTTATAATCAATACAAATTCTAAATCAATTAGTATTTAAAGTTTGAGTATCCATTAAATCTCTACTGAAAGATTTACTTTCATTTAATTTTTTATAATGTATAGTTGATAGATCCCTAAGAATTTTTGCTGCATATTCAGGAGTTATGTCCCTCTGTGGTTCACCAAGCATTTCATAACCAACCATAAATTTTTTAATGCTTGCCGATCTTAAAAGAGGGGGATAAAAATGCATATGAAAATGCCACTCTTTATGATCCTTTCCATCAGTTGGAGCCTGATGCATTCCGGCTGAATATGGAAAAGATGTTTTAAATAGGTTATCATATTTAGTAGTAATAATTCTTAAAGCATTTGCAAAATCTTTTGCTTCTTTTTTCTTTAATTGGATTATATTAGATATTTTTCTTTTTGAGATAATCAAAGTCTCATAAGGCCAAATAGCCCAATACGGAACTACAATTACAAATGAATCGTTTTGATAGACTATCCTTTCATCTAACTTTAACTCTAACTTTAAATAATCCTTTAAAATGCTTTGCTTCTTTTTTCTATAATATTTAGCAAACTGTTTTAGCTCTTTCATCGTTTCTAGAGGAATATGTTCCTGCGCCCATATTTGTCCATGGGGATGAGGATTGCTATTCCCCATCATTGAACCTTTATTCTCAAATATTTGGATATGATTTATTTTGGGATTTGAGCTTAAACTTTCAAATTCATTTTGCCAAGTCTCAATGACTTTTTCTATTTCACTTTCTTCCATTTCTGCAAGAGTTAAATCATGCCTCGGAGAAAAGTTTACTACTCTGCAAATTCCTTTTTCACTTTCCGATATAAGAAGATCTTTTTTATTTAATTTAAAGCTATGGTTATTCTCTAAAAGTGCAGAGAAATCATTAGTAAATACAAAAGTATTTTTATATTGCGGATTAGATTCTCCATTGGCTCGTTTATTACCCGGGCATAAATAACAATCCGGTTCATATTCGGGTCGAATTTGTCTTTCAGCTTCTGCAATCTCTCCCTGCCAGGGGCGCTTAGTTCTCTGTGGAGAAACTAAAACCCAATCTCCATTTAAAATATTTTTCCTTCTATGAGGATTATTAAAATTAGACTGTAACATCTTTAACTTCTTCAAGTATATTTGTTCCACTGCTAATTTTTGTCACATATATATTAGCATCTATGTTAAATTTAATTTTATATTCTTTTATTACTTTCTTACTTATATTTTCAATTGCATCATTTTCAATTAAATTTATTGTACAGCCGCCGAATCCTCCTCCCATCATTCTAGAACCATAAACATTAGAATCATCCTTGAGCAGCTCTACTAGAAAATCCAATTCCTTGCAGCTTACTTCGTAATCTTTACTTAAGCCTTCATGAGCTTGATACATCAATTCCCCAAAAGATTTTAAATCATTCCTGCTAAGAGCATCACAGGCTTTTAATAATCTATCGTTTTCATCAATGACATATTTGCATCTTTTATACACAACATGGTTCATTTTTAATTTGTATTCACTTAACATACTAATCGAAACATCGCGTAAGCTTTTTACTTGATGGTAATCTTTTTGAATCAATTTAACTCCATCATTACATTCTTTTCTTCTCTGATTATATTCTGATGAAGCAAGTGAATGAGATACATTTGTGTCAAGCAAAACAATAGAAACATTCTTATAATCAAAAGGGAAATATTCTTTTTCCAAAGAACGGCAATCCAACCGAATAACATGATCTTTTTTGCCAAAAATATTTATATACTGATCCATAATTCCGCACTTAACACCTACATAATCATTCTCAGCTTTTTGAGATAATTTTACCAGAGATAATTTATCGATGCCCAAATTAAAAATATGGTTAAGAGCAAATGCCAAACCTGCTTCTAATGCGGCTGAAGAAGATAGACCTGCCCCAATTGGAATATTACCTCCAAACACACAATTAAATCCTTTAATTATGTATCCCCCCTTTTTTAATTCTTCAATTACACCTTGCAAATAATTCGGCCAGCTCTTTTCTGATTTATGTAATTCCTCCAAAGAGCATTCGTAATAGTCATCCATATCAAATGCATGAATTCTACAATACATATCTTCTCTTGGTGAAATTGCTATATAAATAGCTTTGTCAATAGCTGCTGGTAAAACGAATCCCATATTATAATCAGTATGCTCACCAATTAAATTTACTCTTCCCGGGGAACGAAATAAAAATGGTTCTTCGTTAAATGATTCTCTAAATTTTATTTTAATTTTCTTAGATAAATCCATATACAATTACTTTATACTGTTTGTTTCCTGGTTTTCAAAAACATCCCTCCACCAAACACAGCCATTACTGCACCCCACCAAATATCCGGGTGTGTACTTGCTAATACGGTTTTCACAACCGGAGGTTCAAATAAATTGTAGATGCCGCTTAAGAAAATTATTCCTCCCATTACAAGCAAAATTAATCCCACAAAATACCAGATTGGTTTCATCTTAAGTTCAGTCATATTTTTTCCTAATATTTATTAAAATGTTTTTTGATTGATGTTAATTGTTTCTCCAGTTTACCAGAATATGATATTTAGTATTGCAAAAACAATTAAAGAAATCACAGCATAAAATGCCGGCCGTTTTGTTAATGGCAGATTGCGATCAAGTTTTTCTTCCGTTAAACCTTTCACCAATCCAACTAATTCTTCTTTAGGCCTTTTCCTTGTAAAAAGACTTATCAACACAGTAACCACAGCACATATTACCCATGCCCACCAGGCTCGCCAGAAGTTTGCTGCCATATCGCTTTGTACACTGGACATAGTTAGTATGCTCTGATTAAACCAGCTAAATTTTACTGCAAGATACATTGTGAATGAAGATGCCATCCCGGCAATCAATCCCCAGAAAGCTCCATTTGGTGTAATCCACCAAACGAACATTCCCAATAGCATGGTTGCAAACAGCGGGGCATTAACCCAGGAAAATATTGCCTGCATGTAATCCATAATGCTTGGAAAACTTTTTGCCCAATAAGCTGTTACTAATGAAAGAGCAACACCAACTATAGTTGAAATCCTTCCCATCCAAAGCAGATGTGCATCAGTTGCATTTTTATTTAAAACCGATTTGTAAATATCATAAGTCCATACAGTATTAAATGCACTTATGTTTCCGGCTTGTCCGGCCATAAATCCGGCAAGCAATGCTGTAACTCCTAATCCCACAAGTCCCGCCGGGTAATACCTCGCTATTAATAGCGGTAACGCCGAATCATAATTTATATGCCCTCCATCATGCAGAAGTTGAAAGCCGCTGTGAGGATCATGTGAAAGCACTATTGCTATTAAGCCGGCAAGTATAACAAGAAATGGAAGAGCCATTTTAAAAAAAGATGCAACAATTGGTGTCATTCGCGCAGACTTTAGATTCTTTGCCGAGAATGCTCGTTGAATAACCAGAAAGTCTGTTGTCCAATATCCAAATGAAAGCACAAAACCCAATCCCAGTACAATACCCGCCCAGTTAATAAACATTCCGTTTTCAGTTGGATTACCAGCGGTTGACCAAAGAGTTGTAAATGATACACTGGAGAATTCATTTATCCTTGCAACGATTTCATGCCAGCTTCCTATTTCCACAAAGCCTAAAATGGAAACGAGGAACAAGCCGAACCATATCATAAAAAATTGAATTATCTCGGTGAATATAGCAGACATCAAACCGCTCATTCCAACATAAACAGCAACAGTAATTGCCGAAATCCACATACTGATATCCCAATGCCATCCTAAAAATGTATGAAGCACTAGTGCCATTGCGTAAAGATTAATTCCCGAAACAAGCAGGGTCATTATTGCAAAAGCAATTCCGTTAAGTACACGAGTCTTTTCGTCAAAACGAAGCTTTAAATAACCGGGAACTGATTTAATTTTACTGCTGTAATAAAACGGCATCATATAAATGCCAAGGAAGAGCATGGCGGGTATGGCCCCGATCCAATAGAAATGAGCGACAAACATTCCGTACTTAAATGTATTGCCCGTCATTCCAAGCAGTTCAAGAGCGCCTAGATTTGCAGATAGAAATGCAAGTCCGGCAACCCAGGATGAATTTTTTCTTCCGGCAAGAAAAAAATCTTCTTCACTGGTTGTAAACTTTCGAAGATACCAACCGATGCCGAGCACAAAAGCAAAGTAGACTAATATAATTATCCAGTCTATAAATGATAGTCCAATTGTTTGCATAAATCTTTATTATTTTTTTTGAATTTGATAGAAAATAATTTTACTACTGTTAAAAATATCTGCAATCGTTTGCAGTAAGTAATAAAAAAAACGCTTTCAAATTAAGTTGAACCTCTAACAACTAATTTAGTATCAAGTACCACGGTTTTTATTTCACCATTATTTTTTTTGTTTTCAATCATCCCAATTAAAATTTCTATTGCTTTTTTTCCCATGTCAAACGACGGTTGATCAATAGTTGTTAAAGGAGGATCGACTAAAGCCGTAATCTTATTATTTGAAAATCCCACAATTGCAATATCTTTAGGAATCTTTAACCCAGCCTCTTTTATTCTTTGATATGCTCCAATTGCTACCGGATCATTTACGGCAAATATTGCATCAGGAATAATTTTCTCTTTTAAAAGTAAATCCATTGATTTGTATCCGTTATCTTCATGTAAATCTCCGTAACGAATAAGCTCCTTTAATAGAGGAATTTTCGCTTTTTTTAAAGCGTTTTTATATCCTTTTAATCTTTGTTCACAAATTTTTAATTCTTTAGGCCCTGCGAAATGTGCAATTTTTTTCCTTCCCCTTTCTATTAAATGCGAAACAGCATTGAAAGCACTTTTTGCATCATCAATTACTACTTTGTTTGCAGAAACATCATTACAAATTCTATCGAAAAAAACAATTGGAATACTTCTATTAATTAATTCCTGGAAGTGATTTCCGTTTTTAGTGCTTTGCGAAATAGAAACAATAAGCCCTGCTACTCTTTGATTCATTAAAGCATTTGTATTAACAATTTCCCTTTCATAGCTTTCATTAGACTGACAAACCAATATTGTGTAACCGGAATGATAAGCAACTTCTTCAATTCCACTTATGGCTGAAGAAAAGAAATCGTGCTCTATTTCAGGAACAATTACACCAATAACATTTGTTTTATTACTTTTAAGACTTCTTGCGATTGGATTTGGTGAGTAATTTAATTTTTTAGCAAGATTTTTTACTTGGTCTTTAGTGCTTTGTTTTATATCAGGGTGGTCGTTAAGCGCACGTGAAACTGTCGACGCAGAAATTTTTAATTTTTTTGCAATATCTAAAATTGTAATATTTCTCATTGCTCTCATAAATAAATCGTTCCCGCAAACGATTGCAAAATAAACTCAAAAAAATTATTTGTCAAGCTTTTTAAAATATTTTTTTAAAATTAAATTATTTATTGAGAATTGATATCAAATTAAAACCAAACTACACATTCGAATTATTTGTCAGGCTGAGTTTTTGGGGCACTAATATAATTTGTGAAATTCATATTTAATTCATGAAAAGTATATTGAGGCTAAAAGAAGTAAATTTTTTTTGAGATGGCGAGAGTCACTACTTTACCCCTGACTTATTATAAAATAATTGTTAAAATTTTGATTTAAAAAAATCATACAATCAAAAATATCACTTTCAATTTCAAGTAGTTATATAATATTATTCTTTTGGATAAAGCTCATATATACAATATAAGTACCACCCTGCTGCCCACATGAATTGAGGCTTGTCAATTTTCCCATATTCTTTCGGATTATTAAAATTACTATCACGATATTCATACATAGCAGGCTGACCATTTGGACTGTTAATTATGCCATCAAGTGTCATTGTTCTTTTTATAAAATTAATTGATTTCTCTCTTTGGCCGGTTTTAATTAAATCAAATGCATACCACGCGTTTCCATGCATCCAAATTCCACCGTTTGCATATTTAAAAGGTTCGCCGGCTTCATTGCCTGCGAATTTCAATTTGTCAATTAACTTATTAAAGTCCATAGGGAATAAAGTATAAATACCGAGTTTCTCATCTAACAATTTTTCTTCAGCGGTTTTAATAAGTTCTTTACTTCTTTGATCATTTAAAAGATTAAAATAAACTGCAAGAAGCGAACCCATGTAGTAATGTTTATCTATTGAGCCATCTTCATAATAATTTATAATATATTTTTGATCGTCACTCCATAATTTTTTATTGAGTGTTTGCTGCATTTCGTCTGCAAGGTTAGTGTAATAAGAAAAATCAATTTTCTTGTTTAACGTTTTAGATATTTCAACGAAATCTTTAAGCGATTTAATTGAAAGAATTGTCATGTAAGCTCTAGGGCCAAAGTTATGGCCAATGTCCCACCAATCAGGCCTGTATGCCCAGATCAATCCATCTTTTTCATTCTTTAATGTTTCCCTAATACTTTTTTGGATATATGGATATAGTAAATTTAAAAATGCTATATCATTCGAATGTTTTAAATAGCTGGCTGAAAGAATTGTGAACCAAAAATGGTTCCAATTATCCGGAGTTGCGTATTCGGTTTTGAATGTTGAATCCTTCCAATAATATGCGTGCGGAATAATTTTGTTTGAATCAGCATGATCAATTATAAACTGCAAATTATTTTTAACTCTTTCCAAATCAAAATTAACAGCTGCTAAATCTGTAAGTAAAACATCATGAGTAAAATAAAAATTATATTCTGCAGGACAAGGCATTGGCTGGATACTTCCATCAATGTAATGCTGGTTGACTGCAAGCATCGCTCTTGACCAAACAATAGTTTTATCTAAAACTTTATCTCCGGTTAAAAATAAATTTCTGTTTACTTCACTTAGAACATATTTCTCATAAGATTTTATTTCATCTTTGTAGCTTGTACGAAGCTGATTTACTAAATCTTTTGCTTCTCTCTTTTTTGATGAACCAATAATTTGAACAAGTTTAAAAATTCCATTTGGTTTAACATCTTCCTGAAAAATAAATCCTGCTGCAGGAATATTTATATTATCAGTGGCAATGGAATCGGCCTCAACTCTGTCATTTCCGTCTCTCCACCATTTTTTTCTATTTAGATTTTTAGTTTCATCGCTGCTGTCTTTAAATATAGGCTCCGCTCCAAGATTTGAAACGAAGATCTGTGCATATTGAGTTTCTATATCTTTGTAATTAAAATACATCGTGCTGGTTTTATTATCGTACTCAGCCGATGCATCGGTTTTATGATTATATGTATGAGAGGTCTTTAATGATGCGGCAAGATCTGTAAAAAGTGTGTACGTTTTTTCCGCATTAGTAAGATTTTTAATTTCTATTGTTAATACCATTGCCGGTTTATCATTACAAAAATCATACGATATTTTTATCTCCCTTGTCTTCTCAATTCTTTTAAAAGAAACAGAGTAAGGAGTAAGTTCAAACTCGAATGGTTTAGCATGCAGCCATTCTATATCATCATCGCCTTCGGATAAGCCCAGCGTCATTATAAAAGTTGAATCTCTTTTCCAATAATCAGTGCTAAGATCAATACTATTTGCTACTGGATAATAGAAACTTATGCGCTGCGGTGCGGGAAAACTATGATGGAATTCTGCACCCACATAATGATTGCCGACTTCAATTTGTGCATCACCTTTAAAATTTACTTCAATATCTTTTCGCCCAATTTTATTTTGCGAATAAACATTTATGAACAAAAACAAGAATGAAATGAAAAGAATATTTTTTTTCAAATGGGTAAACCTAAGTTTTATATTTTGCCGAAGTTAATTCTGTAAGCAATTCTTTCAAATTTACTTTTGCAATACTGCTTGCATGATCAGACATAGCATAAGGGATTATTAGTTCGCCCCCATGTATTGCCCCGCCGCAGCTATAAACAACATTAGGCACGTAACCTTCCCTTTCTTTTTCATTTGCAGTTAACAATGGCTCTGCCAGACGACCGATAACTATCGATGGATCATTTCTATCTAATAAAAACGCTCCAATAGTATATTCGCGCATAGCACCTACCCCATGACTTAATACCAGCCAGCCTGCTTCTGTTTCAATAGGCGAACCGCAATTGCCAAGCTGCACAAATTCCCATGGATATGTTGGCTTTAGAATTAATTGTTTTGTATACCAAAAGTGAAGCTGATCAGAATACATTAAAAAAATATTTTCATTATCCTGGCGCGATATCATCGCATAAAGTCCATTAATTTTTCTTGGGAAAAGCGCCATTCCTTTATTCTTTATTTCAGGCCCATTTAAAGTGCTGATTTTGAAATGAAGAAAATCTTTTGTCTCAAGTATTTGTGGAAAGATTACTCTACCGTCATATGCGGTATAAGTAGCATAATATATTCGCTGTCCGTCTTCATCAGTAAACTCAACAAAACGGGCATCTTCAATTCCATTAATTTCAGAAGGTGAGTGAGGAAATATTATTCTCTCCGAAAGACTTTGATCAGGACTATATTGAATTTGATAATTAGAAAGTGCAAGAGATAAAATTGCCTTTGCTGTTAATTCATGGTCAAGGACTTTATTTCTAAAGGGACGTACTAAAACATTTATACAATCTTCAAGATCAGAAATTGTAAAATTTTCATCGAGACTACTTAATATTTGTTTTGCAAAATCATTAAGTAGATCAAGTTCAAAAAGCTTTTTTTCAAAAAGTATTTTTTCATATAAAGGATTGGTAATATTATCTGAAGTGGAAACAAAGCGAGTCGGCTCACTAATAGTTATTTTGTTTTCTTTATCAATTACTCCTGATCTAAAAGTTATTGATGAAATATGTCCTTCACCGGTAGCTCTTAAACTTAAAATAAAACGGCGGCTTCCTTCCGGCAAATTTGATTGATCTGGATGCCATACCATCGATGGATTAAAAAGGGCTGCAGATTCCACTGAATATTCCTGCGTAAAATAAGCACCTATTAACAATTTCCTTTCATCACTTAATTGCTGATCAGTTAATAAATATTTTTTCATTTGTTCAAATCTATTAAGGTAAAATATCCACAGCCTCTGATGCCTTTCCTCAAAGTCACTCATCACATTTTTAAGCTCTTTATTAACTTCTTTTTCAGAAAGGGTTAGAATCCTTCCAATGATCTTTATAATTCTTTCTTGAGACACTATATTGAAAGGTTTATAAAGAACCCTTTTGTAGTCAGGCTTAATAACTATCTTTGTTCTAATTGCTTTCATGTTCTTCCATAATTTTTTTTTCAATAATTTTTGTATGATGTTTAATGCCTTTAAGCTGTTCAAATGAGCGGAAAGAATTTTCCATTATATGCATCTCTACAAGTGAAAGTAAAAATGCGAGGGTTGATTCGCCGCCCTGGTTTTGATTTATTCTATCAACATGAAGTGCGTCATGACATCCGCCGGTTTTAGTGTTATAAAGCGGGATCCCTAGATCATTTCTACCTAAGAACCATTCAAAAATCATTCTTGCAGATTCAAGCCAGAACTTATCATCTGTCGCTCTTGAAGCTTCAAGACAAGCTGATAACATTGAATACGCTTCTATCGGCTGCTGATCAAATTTTGCCCGGTAACCTTCTTTTATATAAAATCCATTTGAGCCGATCGGCCTGAAATACCCGCCCTCTGATGTTTGGATTTTTAAAAGCCATCTTAAAGACTTTAATCCAATATCAAAAGTTTTTTCATTTCCGGTCCATTGCCCGCTAACAATTAATGCACGAGGAATTACTGCATTATCATAAGATAAAATTTCTTCGAACCAGAACCATTTTTCTTCGGCCACAGAATCATAAAGGTGTGTAAGCCGATTAGTAAGTTCATCACGGATCTGATTCGCAACGGTATCACCGCTCATTCTTTTAAAGTATTCATTTATTCCAAGTAATGTAAAAGCCCATGCTCTCGGCGATGTTAATTCTGTTGCTGTGGGAATAATCTGATTAAATAATTGAGCCCCCCACATATGAAAATTAGGGTACTTGGATCTGCCGGCGCAAGTTCCTAATGCCCAAATTGATCTTCCTTGACAATCATCGGAGCCAACATCTTCAATCCATTTTCTATCATAGCTCATAAAATTTCTGAAATGTTTCTTCTTTTTGCTGAATGCATAATTAACAAAAGCAGAATAACGGCTGGATAGCTCCTGAATTTTCGCTGTATCCTCGTATACTTCTTCAAGTAGAACGGTGAGCAGAAGCGCACGGGCATTATCATCGGTGCAATACCCTTCATTATAATTTGGAATAGATCCGATTGCATGATGATATAAGCCTGTTGAATCAGTCATTCTTATTAAATGATTTAATTTTATTTCAGGAAGCTCTGCTCTTTTTTCTTCAAGAGTTTTAACTGCAAATATTCGGGGATATTTATCAATTTTAGGAAGTCTTGCTTTTTGAAAAGACTCAACATAACGATGTGCAATTTCACTCCAGATCATATCACGGCCCAGCATGTATGCTTTTTTTCTCATTGCATGCCGCCTGTTTTCATCCTTAAGTAAAGATAATAATTCAGTTGCTATTGCACTAGAATCAGCAAAAGGAACAAGAACACCTCTGTCATCAGCTAAAAGTTCCTCAGCATGCCAATAGGGAGTTGAAACAACTGCCTTGCCGCATCCGAATGCGTATGCCAATGCTCCGGATGTTATTTGTGCTTTGTTTATATATGGTGTAATGTAAATATCAGACATTCCGATAAAAGCTTTAAGTTCTTCAATATCAACAAACCTGTTATAAAAAATTACATTCTTTTTTATTCCGAGATCCGCGGCCAACCTTTCAAGGCTCATTCTGTATGTCTCACCTTGTTCTTTAATCAAGTTTGGATGTGTTGCGCCAAGAATAACATAAACTACATTTGGAAATTCTTTTAACACAGCAGGCAAAGCATTTAAAACATTTTCAATTCCTTTTTGCGGAGAGAGCAAGCCGAAAGTTAAAAGGACTTGTTTTCCTTCAACACCAAATTGGTCTTTATAAAAATTCGGATCTACAAATGACATATCCGGAATTCCATGTGGAATAACATCTATCTTTTCCGCCGGTGCTTTATAAATTTCTGTAAGAAAAGTTTTACCTTTTACTGTCATGGAAACAAGACGGGCAGAAAGTTTTATGAGCTCGTTCATTACTAAAAATTGTTCGGAAGTAGGTGTTTCAAGTATTGTATGTAAAGTAGTGACAATAGGTAAATGAAGATCTCTTAAAAGTGCTAATATATGACTCCCTGATAAACCACCATAGATTCCAAACTCATGCTGAAGCGAAACAACTTCAGTATTATTAAAATTTAAAAAATCTGCAGCTCGCTGATAAGAAGCAAGTTTTTGTTCTTCAATTTCGAACCTTACTTCTTGAGGATAATCATAACCTTCTTTAATATCATTTACTGATACCACAAAGCAATCACTTTTAGGATATTGTGTAGAAATGGTTGTGTAAATATCAGAAGTAAAAGTTGCGATACCGCACTTACGTGGTAAATAATCACCTATAAATGCAATTTTATTTGGGATCTCTTTTTTAATCATCTCATTTTCTTTCCATATAGTATTAGATTCAGAGTATAATTTAATCTAAATAAATGATATAAAAGGTGATACAAGATTGACGCTGGTTATTGAAGCAAAATCATTTTGCGACTTTTAAGATATAGTGAAGTTTTTAATTCATAAACATAAATACCGGAAGCTACTTTATTGCCTCCATCATTTTTTGCATCCCAAGTGACTGAATGATATCCAGCGTTGAAATTTTCATTCAGTAAATTTCTAATCTTTCTTCCAAGAATATCATAAATTTCAATATTGACGTTACCGCTTTGGACAAGATTAAATTTTATTATAGATTCTCCGTTAAACGGGTTCGGATAATTCTGATATAAAAAATTTTCTTTGGGAATTTCTGTATTATTTTCTTCTGACGCATCTGTATTAATATCATATAATTTTTGAATTTCAGAATATGGAAGCGCATAATCATAAATTCTTATTTCGTCCAACACACCTTTAAAATTATATTGAGTGTTCCCCGGTAATACTTGTCCAATCATTAAATCAATAGTTGTAGTCAACAGCTTTCCTGTGAAAGTTGTAAATGCATCAAGCTTACCATTAATATAAATTTCAAAATCACTTCCGCTATATATTGCTGTAACATTATAAAGTGAATCTAATTTAAGTTCTGTTTCAGAATCTAAATCCTTAGTGCCGTTTGTAGTTTTAATAGTCCATCTAATTTTTTTATTTGTGATGGAAATTTTCCATCTGTTTTCCCAATTACCGTGCGAAATTGGATATTGTTCTCTATCATAAAACTCTCCTACTTTCATCCAAAAATTTACCGTGATTGAATTTTGAAAATTTAATAACGTATTATTTGTTATTTCAATATTATCATTCACCCCATCAAAAGAGTAAGCACTATTTGAATTTTTAAATCTATCAGTTGTAAGTGTAGCTTGAAAAACCGCCCCATTATTTCCGTTTCCACTTTCATCATTTGCATTGCCGTTAAA
This sequence comes from uncultured Bacteroidota bacterium, assembly GCA_963775245.1. Lineage (GTDB taxonomy): Bacteria > Bacteroidota > Ignavibacteria > Ignavibacteriales > Ignavibacteriaceae > CAVSWT01. The sequence goes on along the minus strand of CAVZID010000012.1, from coordinate 36,615 downwards.
AGGATAATATGCAACAAGATTACCCGATTGAACTATTGATAAATCTCTAACAGATACTTCAATACTGTCTTCTGTTGAACCTCCTTTACCATCATCAACTTTACATTTGATAAAATAATTTCCTGAAGTTGACGGTGCAGTCCATGTAATTTGATCGCCTTCTCCATTTATTGTCCCTAATTCTGAAGACCACGTGAAACTTATCGTGTCGTTTTCTGGATCGCTTGCATAACAAATAATATTACAATCTTTTCCTAAATCTATTTTTCTCGGTGATGCTGCAATCTTATTTATTATTGGGTTACTATTAAAGGACTCGACAACTTTAATAGTTACTTGGGCAGAATCTTCTCCGCTATTGCCGTCATCAATTTTACATTTTATGATATATGAACCAGGATTACTTGGAGCAGTGAATTTAATTTGCTGGCTGCTTCCGGTAATAGTTCCTTGATCAGAATTCCAGTTAAAGTTAATTGTATTATTATCTTGATCAACAGCAGTGCAATAGATAGTGGTAGAAGAATCAATTAAGATTTCATTTTGTTTTGCTGCTAAGCTTTTAATTCTTGGCGGATAATTTGAAACGGATAAACCTGAATTATAATCTATGATAATGTTGTTAACTAAAGTTTTACTCAGTTCGTAAGAAGTTGTTCCGCTAGATGGAGTAATCACACAAATCAAAGATTGGTCAGCTGGAATTTCAATTGAGGTATAATTTGATACATTACTTTTAATAAATGTATTTGATACAGCATCATAAATATTGTAAGTACCGGAACCAACATTGAGCGAAATGGTTTTCAAAGAATCATAAGGATTATAAATTAAATAAGATGGATAAGCATCTTTATGAAAATAATCAGTCTTTAATAAATCAAGCTTTAAAATTCCTTCAACGTTTGTTGTATCAATTATGCCGCCTAAAATCCCAACATGCGATGAACCGTAAAGAGCTAAATTAGTTGCACCCCAGCCGCCGCTAATAGCATCTCCTGTTGCATAAGGAGAGACTGCATTTTGTGATTCGCGAAGAGCTTCGTGAGCAATATAAGAATTAGGATCGTATTGATGAGCCCAGCCTTCACTATCTTGCTTAATATCCGGCAAATAATTTGTGTAAAATAATCTTGCTGCATTAGAGGCATTTAAAACCCATTTGCCGATTGCCCTGGCAAATCTATCATCATAACGAACTAATGGAACTAAAGCACCAACTTGTTCGAATGTATTCATGGTAAAAGCATAATCATTATCAATTGATTCGCCAATTAATCCATCAACATCATATCCTCCCCAGGTTCCTACAATTGCTCCCCATTGCCTAAGCGGACCAATATTAAAACACCAATTAATTAATTTTGTTATATCGTAATTAGTTCCAAGTTCAGCATTCATTCTTGCGGCAACATTAACACCGTAGGATAATTGCAATTCATAAGAAGGATTTGAAGCAAGACTATTTAAAAATTCCATTGCCTGCTCTGCACCAATACGATACTTTGCATTTCCAGTTTCACTAAAAGCATTAAAAAGAATCCATGCTATCGCTCCTGCAGCTTCCGGTTCAATAACACCTGTTGATAGGGGTTTCATGGTGAGAAAGTTAAAAGCTCGGTATTTCATATATGGAACTTTCCATGGAGTTGTAGAACCTCCCATAGAATTAACTGCTTGCAGCCATCTATCAGCAATTGTAGAAAACTGATAATTAAAATCACCGGTATTAGGATAAAGATCATACAATTGGTAGAAAAAAACATTAGGCATAGTTTCATACCACCAATCATCCCCTGTAATTGCGTCAGGATGATTTAGATAAATAAGTTCTCCGTTGTTTTTATTGAACCATTCCCCCGCCATCAAAGCATAGTTGTTACTATTTTGATTTGACTTGTCTACTCCAACTAAGCTTGCGCCAATTACCGCAGGTAAACAATTAATCGCTTCTGCTGAATTTGGATCAACAGTTCCAACAACTGTATGTAAACCAAAACTGATATGTTCCGGATAATTTATTGTGTTATTGTTTATCCATACCAAAGGAAGATACTGACCAGTAAGATTAAAATTAAAAACAAGTGAATCATAACCAAGAGCAACTTTCTTCCAATCTCTCATTAAATACGGAGAAGGTTTATTCGGCATTTGTTCGATTCTACTAATATTAATTTGCTGTGAATATGTAAAGTTGATTGAAAAAACAAACACAAATATTAAAGGAAGAATATGAATAATAATTTTTTTCAATCTATCACCAAGCGTAATATTGTGGTGCAATGCCTGCGGGAGGAAATATTTCATCTAACTCCTTCAGCAATTTATCATCTGAATTAATCTCAACTGCACGTAATGATTTACTAAATTGCTCCAACGTTCTTGGCCCAATGATGGGAGCTGTTACAGCAGTTTGATGCAGCAGCCATGCTAATGCTGTATCTGCAGGTTCTTCACCAATTTTTTTACAAAACTTTTCCCATTTTTCAATCTGAGCATAATTAGCTTTTAATTTATTTTTTATTTCATCGGTTCTTCTTCTATTTGTTTTAGTGGATTTTATAACCCCACCGAGCAATCCTCCTTCCAGAGGACTCCATGGAATTATTCCAACTCCGTAATATTGGCAAGCTGGCACTACTTCCCTTTCAATAAAGCGATTGAATAAATTATATTTGCTTTGTTCGCTGACGAGTCCAAGCAAGTTTCTCTTTGAAGCGGTCTCACAAGCCGTTGCAATATCCCAACCAGCAAAATTACTGCTTCCAACATAAATAACTTTTCCTGCTGTAATAAGCTGTTCCATTGCCTGCCAGATTTCATCCCAAGGAGTGTTTCTTTCAACATGATGCATTTGATATAAATCGATATGGTCGGTTTTGAGCCGAGTTAAACTATCCTCGCAAGCTTTCTTAATGTGATAAGCAGATAAACGTCTGTCATTTATTCCGTCACCCATTTCGCCGTATACTTTTGTAGCAAGCACAATTTTATCACGATTACTTTTGTTGTGTGAAAGCCATCTTCCTATTATATTTTCTGTTACGCCTTCACCTTTTTTTCTTCCATAAACATTTGCAGTATCAAAAAAATTTACTCCCGCTTCTAAAGCTTTATTCATTATTTTATTAGCATCAGCTTCTGGCGTAATAGGACCAAAATTCATTGTACCTAAACAAAGCCGACTAACTTGTAATCCGGTTTTTCCTAAGTAAGTGTACTCCATTAATTTCTCTTTAATTTAATTTTTGATTAATAAATTAGATAATTATTTAATGTAATGATTTGAATATCGTTTACATTAATTGATTGATTGCTGCCTATAATTTGTAAAACTTTTTCTTCACCAGGCAAAAGAATAAATCCTTTTTCTGAAAATTCTAATTCAGGATGATATAGATCCACAAAATATGCTGGTTTGTTTGTTGTAAGTTTTAATCCATTTTCTTGAAGCTCAATTTTAATTTTTGGCAAAGCTAAGGTTTTAAACTTCCATTTTTCTTCAGTGTAAAAATTTCTAAATACCAGTTGATTGTTCTGATCATATAAAGAAAGAACTATTATCCAATTTTTATTTTCAGGTAATGATTTAATTGGAATTATTTTGAATACTTTTTTTGTATCACCTGTAATATGATCGCTAATCTTACTTTCACTAATTAACGAACCCGAATTTTCATAAACAGCAATTTTCAATTTAAAGTTAAAATCATCGGAGCTGCTATTAACCATTTGAACATTTAGCTCGTCAATATTTTTAATTACGCTGACTAATTGCTGATTAAAAATATTTTTTACAAAATGATATGCAATTTTAGGCGTTAATTCTGAATCAATAATTGCCCAGCTTGTTACCGGCCAGCAATCATTTATCTGCCAGATAATACTTCCATTTGTAACCGGCCAATTTTGCCTCCAGTGCTCAAGACAAGTCTTCAATGCAAATCCTTGATTAAGCTGAGCGAGATAAATAAAATCATCCCACTCAGTTTTAATTGGTAAATGACTTGATAAAAATTTGAAAACTCTTTCAGGCCCTTCAATTTGCTTATTATGAAACTCAAAAATTGGATTATTAATATTTCTATTTTCTTCAGATAAATATTTTTCAAAAGTTTTTTTGTTTGCCGGCCCTTGAAAACCAAATTCTGTTACAAACAAGCTTTGATCATCTTTAACTGTTTCATAATCCTTCCACATACTCCAGATTCCCCATTCATGCCGATTACCGCTTGTATGTGAGTTTGGATCCTTGTCAAAACTAAATGGCGATGATGGCCAGTAAGGTCGAGTCGGATCAATTTCTTTAATTACGTTAGGAATAAGATCATGATAAATTTTATAACCGGGCATATGTTTATATGATGTTTTTTGTTGTTGAGTCCAAATCCATTCGTTTTCATTGTTACCACACCATACGGCAATACAAGGATGATACTGAAGCCTTTCTACATTTTGAGTAATTTCATTTTTAACATTTTTTAAAAAATCTTTGTATTCAGGATATGCGGCACAGGCAAACATAAAATCCTGCCAAACAAGCAGGCCAAGTTCGTCACACAATTCATAAAAAATATCATTCTCATAAAAACCGCCGCCCCAAACTCTAACTATGTTCATGTGAGCATCTTTAGCATACATTAATAGAGTTTTATATTTTTCTTCAGTTACTCGCGGTAAAAAAGAATCTGCTGGAATCCAGTTCACGCCCTTTGCAAATACCGGTTTGTTGTTTATAATAAATCTAAAAGTAGAGTCATGATTATTATTAAGCTGCAAAGAAATTGTTCTGATTCCCACCTTCTTATTTTTTTCATCAAGTTTATTTCCGGAATCATCAAATAATGAAATATTTAAATCATATAAATTTTGTTCACCTTCATTGTTCGGCCACCAAAGTTTGGGATCTTCAATTTTTAATTTTAATGTAACATCTTTATTAGAATCTAAAACTTTCTCGCCTTCAAACTTCTTATTATTATTGGAGAGAGTTACACCAATTTTAAATTTTTTCTTCAGCTTTCGATTAAGATTTATTTTTACTTCAACAATTGCTTTTTTAGCTGTTATTTTTTTGGTTGTGAAAGTAAAACTCTTAATAGAAACTTTGCTTTTTTGCAACAAATAAACCGGGCGCCAAATCCCCATGGTTGGAAATGAAGGCCCCCAATCCCAGCCGAATGAATATTGAGCTTTTCTTATATAAACTCTGCTTGAATCTAAAGCAACCGAAAGCTTGCCGTATTTTTTTTCTAAAGATTTTGCATAATTAACCGGTGATGTAAATTTAATTTCCAATTCATTGTTTTTATCTTTAATAAAAGATGAAATTTCAAATTCATATTTAACAAACATGTTATCGGATTTACCGAGCAGCTTCTTATTGAAATATATTTCTGAAACTGTATCCATTCCTTCAAAAATTAAAAACTGCGAGAGTTCTTTTTCGAAATCTTTAGGTTTATCAAATGTTGTTTTATAAACCCAATCATTTTCGCAAATCCAATTTAATTTTAATTCATTGTCATCATAAAAAGGTTCATCAATTAATTTATGATTAAGTAAATCTGTGTGCACAGTGCCGGGAATTGTCGCATTTCGCCAATCTTTAAATTCGTTTTTGTTTGGCAATTTTGAATTTATTTTGAATTGCCAATTATCTATTAAATCAAATCTACTATTCATATTAAATTATTTATTACTTTCTTTTGATATATACTTCTCTACTTCATTTTTAGCTTTTGGGTTTTGACTAATATCCAGCAATGATAATAATGCTTCAATAGTTGATTCTGCACCAGAATTTTTATTTACTTCTTCTTTACTATTTATTCCATCGTAACAAATACCTGTTTGTGGAAAATACATTTGCTTATTGGTTATATTTTTCCCAAAGAACCAATTCGCCAACTCGCCAGCTATAACAGAATATTTTTCTTCCTTAGTAATATTATATGCTTCTAAACTTGCATAAACCATTGGGCGAATAATATATGCTATCTGTGAAAATCGCTTTGTTTCTAGCGGAAGAATTTTTTCATCTACTTTTTCAAAAGTAATTTCAGAAAAATAATTATGGTCCATTAAGTAAGTATCGAAGTTTTCAATCTCTTTTAATGCGGCAGATTTTGCCGGTTCATATTTACTAACTTCATAAAACTTCAATAATGAATATGACTGAAGATTTCCCCAGCCATGCCAAATATTTTCCCAGCTTAGTATTGCCCCATAAGGATATGTAAGTTTATCACCTTCCTGCATAAGAATAATGCCATCTGCTAAATTTTTACAATATTCATAAATCTCTTCCTTACCTTTATTTTGATAATATTTCGTTAATCCTAAAAGCATTAGTGCGCCTTGGTCTGAAGCAGTTTCAATTGGAAGCCATGTTGGCCGTTTAAATCCTTTGATCTCTTTTGTAATTAATTTTTGTGGAATATCTTTTAAAGTTTTATTAACTGTCAGTTCAACTTTTTTTAATATCTCTGAAGCAAATACTTTATCATTTTGTTTTAAAATTTCGTACCCTTCCATTAAAGCCCATACAGCACGCCAGCTCCACCAATTTGGTTCAGCAACGCTAGTTTTAAATGTTTTATTAATCGTATGATCCGGCCAAATGAAATTGTAAAAATATCCATTCTTTGCTTGCATGAATAATAAAAAGTGGAGAAGATTTTTAGCTTTTCTTAAACTCTCATCATCATTTTTTAATTGATAAAACTTTAAATAAAAAACAGCGGCTCTTGCTGCATCATCAACACAAGCAATTCCCTCATCGTCATCACCAACCCATTTGTAATCGGGATAGTCACTATAAATATGAATAATTCCCATTGCCTTATTATCAACAGTAATATCTTCATATAGAGAATCCAGATGCGATGTGTTAACTAGGGTTAAATTCTTCTCATTTGTTTGAGCACAACTCAGATTTGAGAAAACAAGCAGGATAAAAAATAAAGTTATTGGAAATATTTTTTTTAACATCAGATTATTTTTAAAATTATTTGCAAAGTGATAAAAGATATTCAACCGATGTTGTTGCCAAACTTACATTTGTATCAGCACCGGAATAATAAATTTTTATTTCTCCATTGCCTTCCATTATCCAGCCATTTGAAAAAACAACATTTCCAACATCACCAATTCTTTCATAATCTAATTCAGGTGAAAGGATTGGCTCTTTACTTCTGCCTTTAATGATCCATGGTTTTTCCAAATCCAATAACATAACACCAAGTTTATACAAAGAGCTAATGCCAAAGCCACGTACTCCATGATAAAGCATTAACCATCCTTCTTTAGTTTTAATAGGCGGAGTTGAGTTCCCGATTTTATCATTTTCCCAGGTACCTTGAATAGGTTCTGCAAACAGCTCATATTCTCCCCAATGAATTAAATCTTTACTCTTACTTATCCAAATATCATGTCTCTGTTCTGCAGATGGACGGTCAAGTCTCCAGTAATATCCATTTATCTTTTCAGGAAATAAAGAGCAATCTTTATTTGACGGTAAAGAGATTGGGCCTAAAATGTTAAAGTCTTTAAAATCTTTTGTCTCAGTTAAAACAATTAAAGGCATAAATTTAGAATAACCAGTATAGGTCAAATAGTATTTATCATCAATTTTAACCACCCGTGAGTCTTCAATTCCCCATTCAACATACTTAAATATATTTTTATGATCTTCGGGAACTAAACAAGGTTTCGCATCAACTTTAAACTTTATTCCATCTTCGCTCCAGGCTAAAACAAATGATGACCTTCCGTTGGGCATTTCAACCCGGCATATAAGCAAATATTTATTTTCAAATTTTGTTGCACCTGCATTAAAAATACTATTGGCCTTAAAAGGCACATCTTCTTTTGTAATGATCGGATTTTCTCCATGTCTAATTATTTTCATTTTACTCCCGGTAAATTTTATTCAGTAATAATTTATATTTAAGCAGTTTCATTCCTTCATTCCAGTAGATGCCATACTTTGGATGAAATATTTTTGAAAAAACAGATAAGCAACTACAATAGGCAGTGCCAATAATGTAGCTGACGCAAGCTTAACACCAAGCTGTGATTCAGCTCTTCCTCCGACCACAAACAAAGTAACAAGCTGCGGCATAGTCATTAAATGTTCATCACGAATGACAATTAATGGCCACAAAACTTCATTCCACGATGCCATGAAAGTTATTATTCCAACAGTAATTATTGCAGGCAGAGAATTTGGCCAAAGTATGCGGAATAATATTCTCAGTTCACCGCAGCCGTCAATTTTCGCCGCATCGATTAAGTCCTGCGGAATACTTTTAAAATATTGCCTAAACATTATTATGCTCAATGCGTTCATTAAGTAAGGAATTATCAAAGCATAATATGTATCAACCCATCCAAACTTCACCATTATAATATATTGCGGAATTAGTGTTATTTGGAAAGGAAGGGTCATTGTAAAAATGATGATATAGAAAATTAAATTTCTGCCTTTAAATTCCATTCTTGATAAAGCATAACCAACCATCGAACCAAAAACCAAAACTCCCAAGGTCACCATTGATGCTACAAATATGCTGTTAATTAATGATCTGCCGATAGGAACTTTACTTAAAAGCTGAGAATAACTATTTAGTGATACTGATGTTGGCAATAAATTCAAATTTGCAATTTCATTTTCAGGTGCCAATGAAGCCATGACCATCCAGTAAAACGGATAGAGAAATGTAAGTCCTCCAATTAAAAGTATTAAGTATAAAAAAAACTTTTTAACTAACTTCATTTTTCTGTTTCAATAAATTTCTTTTGAATCATTACCACACCTAAAATCAATGCTGCAAAAAATAATCCCAGGGTTGCCGCATAGCCCATATGGTAGTAGAAAAATCCCTGCTTATAAATATACAGCACTGCTGAAAGTGTACTATTCAATGGCCCGCCGCCAGTCATAACATAAGGTTCAATAAAAAGTGAAAAGCCGCCGATAGTTGAAAGAATTACAACCATAAAAATTGTTGGGTTGATCATCGGAATTGTAATTTTAAAAAACTTTTGCCAATGAGTTGCCCCTTCTAATTCTGCTGCTTCATAATACTGTACCGGCACTGTCTGAAGCCCAACTAAAAATAAAATAATATAAAGCCCCACATTTTTCCAGGTCGCCATAATTGCAATAGAAGGCATTGCAACATTTGCGTCAACTAACCATCCGACTTTACCAATTCCAATACTTGTAAGTATGCGGTTAAATAGTCCAGTATCAAATCCATAAAGCTGCTGCCAGAGGATAGTTACTACAACTCCTGAAACAATAACCGGGAGAAAAAAAGCTGCTCGAAAAAATCCACGAAATTTTATTTTCTGATTTAATATCTCTGCAATAAAAAGTGCAAATATTATTTGAAGCGGGATATGAATTAATAAAAATATTATTGTATTCCAAAGTGATCTAAAAAAAAATTGATCGTTTACCAATCTTTTAAAATTTCCCAATCCAATGTATTCCATTGGAGAAATAATATTCCACTTGTGAAATGTTAAAACGATAGAGAAAATTACCGGGAAGGCTATGAATACAAAAAAATGTACTATGTACGGCATAACAAATAAATATGGTACTAATTTTTTGTTTTTCATTTTGAGTTATTTAATGTATAGTAAGTTAACTGCTTTCTCAGCGTCGTTTAAAGCTTCTTCGGGAGTTTTCTTACCATAAACAACACATGCTTCATACTCTTGCGAGATAAGATCAAAAACTTCTTTTAAATAAAGAACTTCATCTGTACCTCTCACAAATTTAGATTGTTTTGCGAAAGGAATCATTTTCGGATTGTCTTTAAAATATTCAGCATAATATGGATCGGTATCAAGATTTTTTCTTCTAGGTAATTGATTAGCAATTTTTAAAAATTCAAGATCGCCTTTTTTAGTTATCATGGTTTTGATAAACTGCCAGGCTAATTCTGCATTAGGGCATGTTTTAAATATTACAATATTTTTGGGATCACCATAAGTGTATATTGGCCCTTTATGATCATCCGGAATAGGTAAATGGGTAAAGTTATATTCAAATCCTTTGGGTTTAAATTTTTCAGTATGAGAAATTTCCCACGGCCCTGTAAATCTTGATGCAATAACGCCGGAAAGAAATACATCCTGTCTTTGATCGAGACGTTCTCGTGAAAAATATTTTTTATCATACAGAGTTTTTAGAAATCTAAAAACTTCAATTCCATATTTATTATTAAATGCAGCTTTATCATTTTTTATTAATGGCGCACCACCTGAAGCTCCTAAGTAAAGAGGATAAAAATCAAATAATCTTTGCCACCAGGTTACTATTACTTCAGAGTAACCAAACCAATGATCATTATATCCGTCTCCATTTTCGTCCTTAGTAAATTTTTTGCAGGCATCAAAAAACTGGCTGTAATCTGTTGGAGGATTTTTGAATCCAATTTGATCAACTAATTTTTCATTGTACAGCAACATGATAGGATTTATTTTCCATGGAATTTGGTAAATATGTCCGTCTTGCGAAGTTATTTCTTTTACAACTTCGGAATCGCATCTATCATAAATAAAATCAGTAAATCCTTTTAAAGTATCCAACGCAACAAGCACCCCGGCATTTGCATAAGATTCAACATCCCCCTGCCACATATTAGAATAAATGTCGGGAGTAGTTTTACCAACAACGGCAGCAAGAATTATCTCTTCGCTGGATTGCCCTTCTGGTACTGGTTGAAATGATACTTTTTTATCTGGATTATTTTTATTCCAATCATCTACCATTTTTTTTGCAAATGCAATTTCTTCAGTATTGTTGGACGACCAATAGAGCATCGAATTAGAATGCTTATCTTCTTTACTGCTGCAGGTAATACTAATTAGAGATACAACTAATAGTGAAATTATTAAAACAAAATATTTCATTGCCAGTTTCGCCAAAGCATATCGATAGTGGGATAGGCAGGATGAGGAAATATTCCTCCTTTTTTTGCTATGTAAACATCAATAGTCTTAGGATCATTACTGTCTTCAACATAAATTTTATTTAGGAGGCTTTCATTAATTTTTATTTTGATTTTTTGTTTGAGAGCAAGAACTTCATGAAGAATTTTTTTAGTTATTTCCGCATCCTTTTTTTCATTAGGCTTTGGAATTGAATTAGTTTTATTTTCATTGGAGCTTAACTTGATTGAATTAATTATCTTATCCCTCATAACAGCGTATACAATTTTATCTTTCCACCATCGTAGCTGCTCTTTAATAATCTTCTTATTTTGGTATCCTCTTGCATAAGCTTGTTTCATCAATAAGTTATCACGAACCATTTGCCAAATATTGGTTTCAATTGAAGCAGAAAATTTATTAAAATCTTCTTTATTTAATTTTATAAATTGACTTCTCATCCTATACCAATTTATAAAATCATCAATATTTAAAACAGTATCTTTTAAAGTAACAAGAGGGAGCTTACCATAATCATTTTTTTTGATATTCAATTTTTTAATTTGCTCTTGAAGTCTACTATCAAGTTTCCATTCGTCAAATTTTTCTTTTGACAATTCATAACCGCCTAAATAGGATCTTACAATTGCAAATGCATTTCCTTTTATAACAGGCATATTGGATTTTAAAAGCTTATTGACATAGACATCAGATTCATGATCCATCTTTTCTTTTTTAATTACTTCCTCTGCATCTGCTTTATCCTCTGCCAGCTTAGTTTGAGTGGCAACCATATTTTTCCAAATATCGTCTAGCTTGAAAATATAAAAGCCGTCTCCAGCTTTTACGATAGCAGATACATCTCCAACTTTCATTGTATCAATAATTTTAGATAATTCGGGATTTTTATCCTTCAATTTAAACTTATCAATTTCCATTGATCTCTCATCTTTAAAAACTGAATCATTCAATTGAAGATTAAATAATGAATCGAACTTTACATCTTTTTTAAGATTTGAAACAAAAAATGAAAGAGAATCTTCATCCGGTGAAAAAAGCCATTTTATATTGTAATTAATTTGCTTATCGGCCGCAGCTTTATCCAATTCTTTCTTAGTAACTTTTATATTTTTTAGAATATCATCTTTATACATTTCTTCAGTTGATAAGTCACCTTTAATTGCATCCAATAATTCTTTAACACGAATTGAATCATCAAATCCTAATGAGTAACCTTTTAAAGCAATTAATTTTTCATTGATCATATAATCTAAAAAATATTTTTTTGAATTTTTTATTTTCTTGGGAAATGCCGGGCCAAATTCGTAGCTTGTAAGAAATTCTCTCACTGTAATTTTTTTATCACCTACTTGAGCTAAAATTTTATCCCCAATCTTTTCGTTAAACGCGGTTTTAAAATTTATTGTAACAGAGTCATCTTTATCCTTTGGGATGATGAAAGATGAAGCTATTAATATAGTTAACGAAATTAAAAACAGTAGCCAAAAATTATATTTATTTTTTACAAACATTGATTAAATCTAAACTTGCTGTATTCTAAAATTTAATTCCTACGGAAAATGAATGTACCGCATTAAGCCTTCCAAAATCACGGTATGCATAATCAAAACGGAAAAGATCATTTGAAAAAAGAAATTTTGAATTTATCCCGACACCAAATGTTAAACCGCCTTCCTTATCCACTAAGAATAACGATTGATATCCGCCTCTAATGGAAATAAAATCTTTGTATGTAAATTCTGCCCCGGTATTAACACTTTCATAATTATCATTTGGATGTAAAGCATCAATGGCTAAAGTTACTCTGTAATCATCGGTATTGATAGCTTTTGTCGATACACCTATTCTAAACAATAACGGCAAATCCCATGAATCAAGATCAATAACATAAGGTATTCTATCATTTGAACCTTGTTTTGTAGGATCGACGCTAGCATATGTTCTTGTATCGCTTCCGGACAATTGCATCTTTGTTCCAAAATTTGAAAGCGATGCGCCTATTGTTAGTCCGCCAATCAAATCAGTTTTAAAAAGTGTCCCAACATCAATAGCAAATGCATTGCTTGACATATGCCAAATAGTCTCTTGAATATATTTTGCCGTAAAACCGATCGAAAATCTTTCTGTTAAGTTTCTTGCGTATGAAATTCCAACTGCAATATCGGAAGCACTATAATACTCACCTGTTCCTTCAGGCAATTCAACTGTTCTTACTTTTTCATCACCCATTGATAATGAAGTAAAGCTAAAACCAATATTTCCTAATTCTCCTAAAGGAATGACTAATGCAGCATAGTCTAAACTTGTTGAAGCAAGCCAATTTATATGATTAATAGAAACTTCATTTTGAATCAGGTTTGCTATGCCGGCAGAGTTCCAGTATAAAGCCGTTGCATCATTTGCAAGACTTACAAAAGCTCCACCCATACCGCTGGAAGGGCCGACTCCAATTTCTAAAAATGTACCTGCAGTAGTTCCAGCTTTAGATACATTTTTACTTCCATCTTGAGGAAACATTATATCAGTTGTAAAACAAAATAAGATTATATATAAAAGTAAAAATTTATTTTTCATATCTAAAAATCTCCTTGAAGCTTCTCCCAAACCCTCTCCTATTGAGAGAGCTTTTTAAAAGCCCCTTCCCTTTGGGAAGGGGTTGGGGATGGGCTTTTTATTTTATTACTGCAAATTTTCCTATCATTTCACCTTCTTTAGCCTGGACATGAAATATATAAACACCAAAGGCTATATCCATACCGTCTTTCGAAACTAAATTCCATGGCTCTTGTCCATTTGTTAAATTGCTGTCATGTTCAATAGTTTTAACCAAACTTCCACTAATAGTATAAATTCTGATTGTACATTTTGGAGGAAGGTGTATAAAGAAAACCCTGCGTTCACCTCTTCCCACTTCTGTTGTCGAAGGTTCCCATGAAGCTGCTCCGGTATAAGGATTTGGGACAACTGCAATATCATTCATATCTGATTTTACATTGTTCTTATTGAAATATGCTGATTTTGTTGTGAACTGATAGTACTCGCCGGTTCTAAAAGGTTTAGTAGTAACCACCTTAAATACATCTCCAATTTGCGGGGAGACTTGCTTTGCTTCAGCTATGGTTGTATCCTTCAACAAAGATACAGACCATCCAACATGCAAGTTTGAAAAACTAGTTGCTTTTTTATTAATTGAATCTCCACAGACGACAAATATTGCATCTCCATTAGTAAACAAATTATTATTGTCATTATCTCTAAAGATAAATTGAAAATGATCAATCCCATCTGTTACATCTTTTACAATAATATTTGATGGGACAGGCTGTGAAAAACTTGAAGACGGATAAGATGAGTCGCCTTTACCTGGCTCGGTTAAAGTTATTTCAAAATCTGCAGGTAAAAGAATTTTTTTACTTTGATATGCAGGCGCATAACGCGAATCAAATCCAACCGGCACCATGTAATTACTATTCCCGACTATCCACTTTGTTTGACTTGCATTAACTGCTACAGACGTATCATTTACCAAATTAATTGAAAATCCATCCATTACTGTTGTTTGAAATTCATTACCATCAATTTTGGTTAAATGGATAAGCGTGTCATTGTCAGAATAATTAATCACCCTAAAAGAAGGATGAGGATTATCATGAAATGTTGAATTATCTACAAACTCAACTCTGTAAGTTGTAAGATCTTTAACTAAATTCGGATTTAAAATTTGAATTGAAGCATATCCAGTTCCAGGCCCGGCAGAATCAAAATTAGCGATATTCGGAGGAACGTATCCTGCAGCAGGTGCTGAAGGTGTTACAACCGCGGTATTTATATCTGTCTTAACATTTCCGTTTATATCAACTTTAATAATGCTAGTTGTTTCTGAAGGAGGTATTCCTTCTACTATTCCATTAACATTTGTAGTTACAAATCCTTTATCATAAGCAACAACTGCATAATAATATGTTTGTCCATTTTGAACTGTTGTATCTATAAAAGAATGTTTTAAGCCTGTATCATCACCCAGGTTAAACATAGCCCCATTCACTGCAATAGGATGAAGCCCTTTGACGCCATCAATTAAGTCATATTGTGCAATTGGTTTTCTAAAAGTTGATTTGCCATAAGCATCGGTAATAACTTGATCTTCAATAAAATTTGCTTCTGTAGATCGGTAAATTCTATATCCTTCAAAATTATACCTCTGATAAAAAGCATCGAAGGTTTTCTCTGATCTGTTATCCCAATAAATTGTTACTTTTTGATTTCCAGGAATCGCAGTTATAGTCGGCTTATCCGGCGGCTTAGCAAACCTATAATTAGCATTATAAATTGATTGAATAGTTTTCTTTCTTCTGAATAAATCATCTTTATCTATTCCATATAACAGTGACATTGAAAAACGCTGAGTTTCACCAGTTTCTTCCTGTTGGCCTGTTTGCATGGAATAAGTATTTCTTCCATTCATATGAAAAAGGTAGCTTGAAAAGAAATTTCCTAAATTTACACCTTCAAGAGTTTGTCCATGAGCTGCAGGTAGCTTTGAAAGAGCGTCCCAATTTTTTTCGTCATTATTTAAGTCATAAGTATGAACTGCAAAAATTTGAAACCCGGTTAATCCAAGCTGATCGGATTCATCTTTATCAAGTATTCCAAAATCCGGTTCACCCTGTTCAGGTTTTCCGTCACCTTCTGAACCATCGGCATCAGGGCCAGAATATCCGTCATCAAACGGCCCTAACCCATCTGTTCCTACATCGTCATTTAAAGGTTCACCAGGATCCCATTTACCATCATTATTTACATCTTTATAAGATACCCAATTTGCGTTTTCATCAGCATCCCAATGAGGCTGCCAAGAGTAGTTGTAAAAATTTCTAAAAGTTGTTGTATCTGTAGACGGATTTCGTAGATAAGGATCATCCCCAGGCTGATTTATAAATACGCTTGCATTGTTATCACGTTTTTCGTCAGTCAAACCATCATTATCATTATCTCTATTATCATCAGGAATCCCTGGGCTTTCAAGAAATGCGTAACCACTATATCCAACCGGACTCCAGTGCCCAGGACTTCCGAATGCAACCGTAGACCAGGAATATGAGATATCCTGCACTTCGTTATAATCACCCGCATTGTTTGAAGAGTTATCATGGCCTCCAATACCCCAATCAACATACTGTGCAAAAAGAGATTTAGGATAATCAGTTGTAGACATATTGGTAATTTCATAGTACCAAAAAATTACATCTTGAGCTAAAACTTGAGACCATTGAAATCCTCTTCCCCTAACTTGCATTCCTAATCCACCACGAGTAGGATCTTCTGCATCAGGCAAGAAACCGTATTTGGCGATATATTCTCTATCTTCATTATCATCAAAAACAAAGAATGATTCTAGATCAGCATTTTTAATTCCCTTACCAAAAAATCCATCCCACTGCCCATCCCAATCGGATGTTCTATCAGGCCATGTTGGAGGCCATGTAGTTGGATCATCACTCCGTGCAACACTGTTTTGATATAAACTTGCATAGCCAGGCAAAGCCCACCACCCATAAGTTACTTTGGTCTGGGGATCTGCCCTTGTATATTCGTAGTAATTAGTTTCCAGCGGATGAAAAGTATTTCCGTTATAGTTTACTTCAGATTGTACAATCACTGCAACACCATCAACGTACGTATGCCCTGATCCCTTTGGCCAAACACCGCTTAATGTGGGCTGGTTTTGCCAATCACCAATTTCTCCAAAATTGTAGAAAACTGTTTGAACAAGGTTTCCATCCATAATGCCGGATTTTGTGTTATTATGGTTGCCTTTATGTTTATCAACAATTCTTTGAGCGGATACATTCATTGAAAAAAATAAAATTAGTATCGCTAAATTGGCTATATAATATATTCTATTTCTTTCCACAGTTTTTACCTTAAAAAATTCTTTATTAAAAATCTATTGATGTGCCGAGAATAATTTGTCTAGGCGAAGAATAAAAATCCGGCCTTGTGAAAAATTGTCCTAACGTGTTAACTCCACGAGGAGCGGATTGCGCTCTTGTTAATTCTAAAGTGTAGCCGGCTCTGCCTGTGTCGGTAAAAACATCAAGTTCATTTGCTGTATCAAATAAATTATAAACCTTTAAAAAGACAGACAGGTTAACTCCGGTTATTGATAGATATTTTGTTAAATATAAATCAACATTAAAATAAGTTGGCTTATTTGAACTATTCTCTAAACCGGTTCTTTGATTTTGAAATGAAGGAGTATAGGGTAGCCCGGATCCCAATTTGCCTACAGTACTTGCAATAAAATTATTTGGGTCCCCCAGTGTAAGTGTAAAATTAAGTGAATGCCTTCTATCCCAATTTAAAGGAACTAAAACTTTATTTTCTTCAATAGGAGGTGATGTTTGAGCTTTGTCAAAAGCAGCATTTGGATCTGAAGCACTTCCTTTAGCTACTTGATATGTATAATCTATACTTGCACCTAAACCATTAATAAATCTTTTTTCAAATGAAAGAGTTATACCGCTGACAGATCCATAATCTCTATTCACATATTTTGCAAACTTTTTAAAATTGTTTTTAACGTGGATTTCAACTCCAAGCAGATTTCTAATATCTTTATAATATGTTGTAACATTTACCCCAAGTTCAGGAGTTAATTCCTGCTGAAGTCCAAGCTCGTACATAACTGTTTGCTGAGGTTTCAAATCAGGATTGCCGATTACATTCCCAATCAGTTCAGGTAAATCTCCGCTAAGAGCTATCCTATAATTTGGATTCTTATATAAATATTCGAAAGGCGGAACTTGAAAAAAATGTCCATAAGAAATATGTACTGCACCGTTTTCAGTTATTGGATATGAAATTCCAATCCTCGGACTTACCTGTGATTGAGCTGAAGCCTTTTTAAAGTACTGAGATGGGAATGGTGGAATCAAATTATCCAGCACAGAAATGCTATCCGGATTTAACAGCACTTCCCCATCAGGTTGAAAATAATCATAACGCACACCTACATTTACAATTAGATAGTCGAGTTCAATCTTATCTTGTAAGTAACCTGCTAATTGATAAGGGTGGTTTTTATATATATTAAAATCAAATGATCCAGGTTCAGGTAAATGTGGTATATATCCATTTGAAGGCTCAACTAATACTTCGAAATCAGTATAGTTTAAAGTATGAAATTTTGCTTCAACGCCGGTTTTAATTTCATTTGAATTATTTATCTGATCAGTAAAATCTAGTTTGCCAGTATATGATTTTGTATTGTGATAAAACTGCCAATTTTCAGTTCCACCGGTTAAAAATGAATTACCGCTTACATCTCTCATCCTTTCCGGATTCACATATCGCGAGTCTGGATGAAGGCCGCTAATATCATCTCCAGAATGAAAACTTACTTCACTTCCGGAGGCGTCAAGTAGAGGATAAACATACTGCTGAAAATCAGAATAATACATTGAACCAAGTACATCAAGGAATGCAGAGTTACTGAAAACATGAGTATAGCTTACACTTCCTAAAAAACTTGTTTGGAATTTTTTATAATCTCCATCGGGATTAAGCTTAAAAAGATGATCATAGTCTTTATACTTGTGATCTTGATATAAGCCTTCAAATACAATTCCTTTCCCTGATCCAACTTTAAATGCTAATTTTCCTTGAAGAGTTAATTCCTTAGAAAAATTCATGGGGACATTTGAGTTGTCACCAGTTGCACCTACATACCAATTGCTTGGATTATTGTCTGAGAAATTAGAAGAATCAGAAGGATTAAACTTCCTCTTTCCATATAAAAAACCATCGTTACTTAAATATCTTCCGGATCCAAAAAATTTTACAAAACCATTTGTACCTGGAATAGGGCCGCTTAAATTACCTTGCAGATTATAAGTTCTTGCAGGATTAAACCTTCCCATATATAAATATAAATCGCTTGTTCTTTTAGTAGCATATTCACCTGAGTATGCAGAAATTGCTCCATGATATTCATCACCGGCAATTTTTGTAATTTGGTTTACAACACCAGACAACGCTTCACCATATTCAGCATTGAAAGTTCCTGTTATAACTTGCAGCTCTTGAATGCTGTTAACATCAGCCTGCATTGTCGACTGGCCGGAATAAACATCATTAACTGCAACGCCATCTATCATGTATTTAACTTCACCAATTCTTCCTCCTCTAAAGTGGCCATCAACCACACCTGCCTGTAAATTAATTACAGACTGAACATCTTCAACAGGAAGCATTGCTATATCTTTCCCGCTTACATTTTCTTGCGTAGAAGTTAAATCTTTTTGAACAAGAGGCTTTGAAGCTGTAACGACTACATTATTTAATTCAACTGCTTCTACACCCATTTGAAAATCAAGCTTAGTTGTTTGATCAACTGAAATTTTTACATTGTCAAAAATAATTGTAGAGTACCCAACCAATGAGATTTTAACTTTATATGTACCTGGAGGAATATTTAGTATATAATAATTCCCATCCACATCGGTTGCGGATCCATAATTTGTTCCCAAAAGAATAATGTTAACTCCGATGAGAGGATCTCCAGATGATTTATCAGTGGCCTTACCAGCAATTTTTCCTGTGGTACCAGCAAATAGAATCACTTGAGATAAAAGAAGACATAAGCTTATAAAGACAAATGGTAATTTTTTTATCATACTTACTTCTTCCTAACATTGAATGAAAACCTAAATTTATTCATTACAATTTTTTGTGAAGTTTTAAAAGTTTTGAGTTCTATAGATATTAAGTATCTAAATTTTTTAAAAAAATATTTGCAAATATTTTCTACAAAGGAGCGGCTATTAACCGCCCCCTTGAGAAATTTAGAGATTACATGAGTCGCACTATTTCATTAATATCATTTTCTTTGTCTGAATTTTACTACCTGATACAACTCTATAAATATATATTCCACTTGCTACTTTACTACCATAATTATTGTCACCATTCCATACAAAAGTATGAATACCTTTAACTTGGTCAGCATTTACAAGTGTCTTCACTTCTCTTCCAAGTACATCATACACTTTAAGCGTAACAAATGAACTGTTAGGTATTGAATAGCTTATAGTAGTAGATGGATTAAACGGATTTGGATAATTTTGGTATACCTCAAATTTAGCTGGAATTATTTTATCGCCATTTACTCCCGTTGCACTTCCGATTTTTTCTACTTCAAGATTGTCAAAATATATTGTCCCTGTAAATCTTGAATAAACATGTATTCTCGCTGACATGGCTATTGCTTTTGGATCATCCGGAACTGTTACATCCACATAATATTTTGTCCAATCAAATGAAGTAACATTAGGGAATTGGAATACTAAATCTTGTCCACCTATTTCATCATACGGTGAATTATTCATATAACCGCTGTGGAATATCGGTGTAATTCCAACGGACCAGGTTCCCGGGTATTTTGCTGCTGAGTCCGGTACTAAATCACTGGCTTTTACCCACACACTAATTCTAATAATATCACCTGCGCCAACATTTGTTAACGTACTGATATCATGATTATTATTTTCAGAAATTATTTTCTTTATTCCCTGGTTATCCAAAGGATACCTTCTTGTTCCTACCCAGGCATCATGAGGTTCTCTGTCAAACGGCAGTACAAACTTCAACGAATGCGTGCCCGTATAGGCTGCTTCTGTTGTTACTACTGTGTTCTCAAAGCCATTCGATAACTCTCCGTCATTGCCTCCTACCGGCGGTAACCAGTAATTCCAGCCTGTAGGCATTCCTACCTGCGTGTTCCAATCCTGCCCTGCCCATGCACCGCCTCTGCCTATCAGCATAAAGTCATCTGCCCATACTGTTCCGGTTGCATTCTTTCCGGCTACAAATTTTATTATCGTCTTCCAGGAATCTTTCAGCAATATTGTCTCGCCTACTCCATTCGTATCTGCCATCCATCCGCTGCTGCTGGCCGTACTTTGATCTATTGGCATCTTTGTCTCGCCTATCAATACTCCTGCACTGTCATAAAAACTATACGATATCCACCATTTCTCATCATCATTGGCTGGATTGGTGTTTACATTCATTGTCTTTACATAGCCGCCTATCTTTATATCTACATCTTTATAATTCTGCGGCGACCATAAGTCTGTCATATTCTCCGATATCCAGCTGGCTGAGTCTCCAGTCGTTGTCTTCTCTATCTTCAATGAATGTCCCATTGACCTATATTCATCTGTGGCCCAGCTTAAGTTGTTTCCGTCCGGATTGTTCCCCATCGTCCAATACGATGGCAAACTTCCTTCAAAGCTGCCTACTCCGCTTATCTGGGGAATATCCAATTTCTTTACTTCCAGTTCATCAAAATATATTGTTCCAGTAAACCTTGAGTAAATATGTATCCTTGCTGAGAATGCCGTTGCTTTCGGATCATCCGGAACTGTTACATCCACATAATATTTTGTCCACCCGAATGAAGTAACACTTGGAAATTGAAATACTAAATCTTGTCCGCCTATTTCATCATAAGGCGAATTATTCATATAACCGCTGTGGAAGATTGGTGTTATTCCTACTGACCAGGTTCCCGGGTATTTTGCTGCCGAGTCCGGTACCAGATCACTTGCTTTTACCCAAACACTTACCCGCAGTACATCTCCAGCTTTTATATTATTATCTATACTATTTAATGGTGCTCTTCTTGTTCCTACCCAGGCATCATGAGGTTCTCTGTCAAACGGCAGTACAAACTTCAACGAATGCGTGCCCGTATAGGCTGCTTCTGTTGTTACTACTGTGTTCTCAAAGCCATTCGATAACTCTCCGTCATTGCCTCCTACCGGCGGTAACCAGTAATTCCAGCCTGTAGGCATTCCTACCTGCGTGTTCCAATCCTGCCCTGCCCATGCACCGCCTCTGCCTATCAGCATAAAGTCATCTGCCCATACTGTTCCGGTTGCATTCTTTCCGGCTACAAATTTTATTATCGTCTTCCAGGAATCTTTCAGCAATATTGTCTCGCCTACTCCATTCGTATCTGCCATCCATCCGCTGCTGCTGGCCGTACTTTGATCTATTGGCATCTTTGTCTCGCCTATCAATACTCCTGCACTGTCATAAAAACTATACGATATCCACCATTTCTCATCATCATTGGCCGGATTGGTGTTTACATTCATTGTCTTTACATAGCCGCCTATCTTTATATCTACATCTTTATAATTCTGCGGCGACCATAAGTCTGTCATATTCTCCGATATCCAGCTGGCTGAGTCTCCAGTCGTTGTCTTCTCTATCTTCAATGAATGTCCCATTGATCTATATTCATCTGTGGCCCAGCTTAAGTTGTTTCCGTCCGGATTGTTCCCCATCGTCCAATACGATGGCAAACTTCCTTCAAAGCTGCCTACTCCGCTTATCTGGGGAATATCCAATTTCTTTACTTCCAGTTCATCAAAATATATTGTTCCAGTAAACCTTGAGTAAATATGTATCCTTGCTGAGAATGCCGTTGCTTTCGGATCATCCGGAACTGTTACATCCACATAATATTTTGTCCACCCGAATGAAGTAACACTTGGAAATTGAAATACTAAATCTTGTCCGCCTATTTCATCATAAGGCGAATTATTCATATAACCGCTGTGGAAGATTGGTGTTATTCCTACTGACCAGGTTCCCGGGTATTTTGCTGCCGAGTCCGGTACCAGATCACTTGCTTTTACCCAAACACTTACCCGCAGTACATCTCCAGCTTTTATATTATTATCTATACTATTTAATGGTGCTCTTCTTGTTCCTACCCAGGCATCATGAGGTTCTCTGTCAAACGGCAGTACAAACTTCAACGAATGCGTGCCCGTATAGGCTGCTTCTGTTGTTACTACTGTGTTCTCAAAGCCATTCGATAACTCTCCGTCATTGCCTCCTACCGGCGGTAACCAGTAATTCCAGCCTGTAGGCATTCCTACCTGCGTGTTCCAATCCTGCCCTGCCCATGCACCGCCTCTGCCTATCAGCATAAAGTCATCTGCCCATACTGTTCCGGTTGCATTCTTTCCGGCTACAAATTTTATTATCGTCTTCCAGGAATCTTTCAGCAATATTGTCTCGCCTACTCCATTCGTATCTGCCATCCATCCGCTGCTGCTGGCCGTACTTTGATCTATTGGCATCTTTGTCTCGCCTATCAATACTCCTGCACTGTCATAAAAACTATATGATATCCACCATTTCTCATCATCATTGGCCGGATTGGTGTTTACATTCATTGTCTTTACATAGCCGCCTATCTTTATATCTACATCTTTATAATTCTGCGGCGACCATAAGTCTGTCATATTCTCCGATATCCAACTGGCTGAGTCTCCAGTCGTTGTCTTCTCTATCTTCAATGAATGTCCCATTGACCTATATTCATCTGTGGCCCAGCTTAAGTTGTTTCCGTCCGGATTGTTCCCCATCGTCCAATATGATGGTAAATTCCCTTCAAAGCCGCCATTCCCATTTAAATTGCTTTGGCTAAATAAAAAACTTGGAATCAGGGCTAAAAGGATTAGCCATAGCCATAAAAAAGAACTGTTGGAAAATTTTCTCATGTTACCTCCTAAATACGTTCATTTAAAGAACTTTGAATTATTCATAATGTATTAATTATTCGGAAAAACCATATACTTAATTACATCATCTGATTTTTTTGTTTTGAATATTTTATTTATATCATTTTCGGTTAAATTCATTTTTGTGGGATTCAATAAATCAACTTTAATTTTTGAAGTAGTTAAAAGATCAACTGCAGTTTGAAAAGTAAATGGATTTAATAATGAAGTTTTTAAAGTAATTTCCTTATGAAAAATTGACTGAAGAAAAAGTTTTAAATACGCATCAGCACTTGCCAAACCAAAAATCAAAACATTCCCGCCTTTTTTTGTAATGCTAAGAGCTGTCTCAGCCGCTTTTGAACTGCCGACACATTCTATAGCTACATTAACACCACCCGAAGTCATTTCAATAATTTCTTTAATAACATTTTCATCATTGGCATTAAACGTTTTAGTAGCATTTAAATTTGAAGCTAAAATTAATTTTTCGGACGAAACATCTATTGCAAAAACGTTTGAAGCACCTTTAAGAAAAGCCAATTGTATCATCAGCAAACCAACTGTCCCACATCCTATTACTGCAACTGTATCGTTTAATTTAATTCCTGCTTGGTCAATTCCATGTACACAACAAGAAAGAGGTTCGGCAAATGCGGCTGACTCTATAGGAAAATTTTTTGGAATTAAATAGGCTTGAGAGAAAGGAACAACTGAATATTGAGCTAATCCGCCATTAAGTGTTACTCCTAAGGCTTTTAAGTTTTCACATAAATTTATCCTGCCTGCTTTACAATACTGACAAAACCCGCAATGAATATTAGGATTTACGGCTACTCTATCACCAACTTTTATGGAATGAATTTCTGTCCCTATTTCAACAACTTCACCTGCGTATTCATGGCCCAAAATAACATGACGATAAGCGGGGGCTTTACCTTCATAGATATGAAAATCTGTTCCACAGATACCACAGGCATTCACTTTAATTAGAATTTCATTTTTATCTAATTTTGATAAACTCTGAGCACCTACATATATATTGTTTATATCTTCAAAAATAGCTGCGAGCATAGTAATAACATTATTTAATTTTTGCTGTCGATTTCCTGATTATAAGTTCAACAGGTACTAAAATTTTTTTCGGTGATTTAGTTTCTTTTTTTAAGATTTGGGACATTAAACGCATCACTTCAACACCCATTTCAATTTTAAGAACACGAATAGTTGAAAGTGGGGGGTCTAATAATAAATCGGCTTCAACATCATCAAAACCAATTAATGAGATATCATCGGGGATTTTGTAATTGTTTTCTTTTAAAAACTGCATTACACCAATAGCCATAGCATCGTTACAAGTAAAAATTGATGTAATATTTTTATTTTTTTTTAGTAATTTTTTTGCGGCTTTATAACCATTTTCCCTTGCAGGGTAATCTTCATCAATAACATAAAAAGTTTGGTCATACTTGATCCCGGATTTTTCAAGAGCCATTTTATATCCAAGAAATCTATCTGAAATACCAGGATGATTTATATCCCCGGCTATAAATCCGATTTTTTTATGTCCATTATCAATGAGATGTTGAGTTGCAATCATACCACCGGAAATATTATCTATTAACACAACATGATATTTTCCATTTGGAGGAATGTAATCAACAAAAGCCAGAGGCAAATCATATTTTTCAAGTTTTCTAATAATTGCATCTGGAACTTTACCTGCAATTATGATCCCTGATACATTTTTTTCCAAAACAAACCGTGGAAGTTTATCTCCATTTGAAAAATTGGAAGGTATGGTAGTTAAAAGGATATAATGTTCGTGGTGCCTGGCTTCAAATTCGGAACCTAAAAATATTCTTGTATAAAATGGTTCTGATCTTAAGAAGTGATCTTCTGTTAAAATAAAACCAATGTTCCCGGTTCTTTTTGAAACCAATCCTCTAGCTGCTCGGGAAGGATAATAATTTAATTCTTTAATTGCTTTATTAACTTTTGTTTTGGTTTGAGGTGAGATCCGTTTGTGATTATTTACAACCAATGAAACAGTTGCTACGGAAACGTTTGCCCTTTTTGCTACATCTTTAATTGTAATTGACATTCGATAGGCTTAAATAGTTAATTGTAGTTAAACGTTTAACTTAAATTAACTTTTTTTAACTAAGTTGTCAAATTATTTTTTTTATTTGTAATCCAAAGCACCATATTGATAAGAGGGCTTCTTAAATAATGTTATACATACATTTATGAAATTGGAAGATTTTTAAGCTCCCGATTTATGTATATAAAGGAATAATTTAGTTTATTTTGAAGGTGAGGTAAAAAATGATCTTAGCAACTATGCTATTGTTAAGGTTTAATAATTTTTCTATAACTTTTTATGATAAAGCCTAAAGGATTAAAGACTTAGTAAGTGGATTAGTTAAACGAAGTAAATATTTTGTGGAGTTGGCGAGAGTCGAAACTTTACATTTAACTTGTTTAAATACAATAACTTACATTAAGAACTATATTATTCCACACACTATTCACACTCTTTTATAAATATTCATTTTATTAAATATGCCAAGTTATAATATTTTGTAACGAACGAATTATAAAGTATTTAATACCAAGGATGAACTAATGAATAAGAAGAATTGATTTTAAAACTATATACCTTACAAATCAAAAACGAGAAAGAGATTCAGATCATTATTAATATTATATTTTAAACAAAATCTTTCAATTATTTAAAAACTATTTTTGAAAAAATGTCAAATTTAATTTGTTTGTAAATTAATATATCTAGTTATTTATTTCTAAATAACTCCCTTTAAAATCCTGGTTTCGTACTTCAATTACAGCTTTCTCATTCTCATCTGGTTTAAATTCAATTTTAGCTTTTCCATTTGCTGCTTCGATTATTGAGCTGCCAGTTGTTGTTCCTAAGTTCTCAAATAATTTTCCGGAACCATTTGAAGAAAAATAAATTCGTTTGTTGTAGTCAAGACACCTTTGCCCATCTTTGTCAACAACAAGTGCAGTAATGAGATAATCTCCATTGGGAAGTTTGCTTGACAACAATTTTATATCATCAGGTGTGCCGGCTTTTTTGTATGTGTATTTGACAGCAAGAGAATCGATTGCCGTTTGCTTATAATTATTGTATCCAACAGCTTTCAAATTATTTGAACCCTCATTAAACCTAATCTGCCAGTTCAATCCGCTTGCCGGAAATTTTTTTATATCTTTATTTTTTTTGCCCAAACTATTCCCATTTAAGAATAATTCAACTGCATCACAGTTACTATAAACTTTAACTTCCCTTTTTACATTCTTGGGCCCGCTTCGTTCTGTCCAGGTATGGCTTTCGATATAACAGAATGACGGTTTCTTTGTCCAATAACTTTTAAAAACATAGTATGCATCTTTTGGATGGCCTGCCCTATCAACCAATCCTTTTAAATTCATATACGGTATTGCGTTCTCTGGCCGCAGCGGTGTTGGGAAATCTTTAAATGCCCATTGTGCATTGCCTGCAAAAGTAGTTGTCTGCATTGTATATCTTAAATGCCAGTCAAATAGATCTACAATGTAATTTTCACTCCAATCTCCAATGCTTGCTATATTTGAAACCTGAACTTTATTTACTTTTTCGTCCCACTCATTTGGATTTAAAATTCCTTCTCCGGTAATGGGAGTTTCAGTGTGCCTGCCAAGCAAGCTTGATCCGCCATATTCTATATGGACAAAATGCGAGTATTTTTTCTGTGCATCTTCAATAGCTTTTTGATAATTAGTATAAACTCCCGAATACCAACCAGCCCAAATTGAAGGTGAAAATACATCAACAATCTTTACGGCACCAGGATATTTCCTTACTGCAGTTAATCGAGATGGATCTATTTTGTGTGCAATATCATTTAAAACTGTTAGGAAAGCATCTAATGAATCTTCTATACTTCCATTTGGGAAATCAGGCAACCAGTCAAGCTCATTACCAAGTGACCAAATTATAATGCATGGATGATTAAAGTTTTGATTGATTTGTTCAGTAAATAATCTTTTTGTATTTGATTCCCACTCTTCTTTACCCATTCCTCCCCGGCACCATGGAAGTTCATCCCAAACCATTATCCCTAATTCATCACAAGCTTTGTAAACAAACGGACTCTGAGGATAATGCGCAAGCCTTACAAAGTTAGCACCCATACCTTTTATCATTTCTATATCTTTTAATCTTAGACTGTCCGGCATTGCTTCCCCATATCCAGCGTAATCTTCATGAAGATGTGTCCCTTTAATTAAAAGTTTTTTCCCGTTCAGATAAAATGCACCATGATCTTTAAATTCATACCAGCGGTAACCAATTCTATCACTGGCTGAATCTAAAAATTTATTATTTTCTTCAAGGCTTAATTTTACCGTGTAAAGATTTGGATTATCCGGCGACCAAAGTTCGGGATTTTTAAGTTTGTCAAAGTTTAATGGAATTAAATTATCACCGTTCATTAATTTCTTTTCTTCTTTGACTTCATTTACCACATTCCCTTTAGGATTAATTAAGCTTGCTTTTAACAGAACATTTGATTCATTCGAACTATTTAAATGTGCTTCTATCTTTGTTTTGGCAGAAGATTCACTAACATTTGAAATTATCGCATGAAAATTTTTAATATAATTTTGAGGGACAATCTTTAGCCATACATTTCTTACAATACCACCGTAAATAAAGAAATCCGATTTTTGTGAAGGAATTATATTTGGGTTATATGAATTATCTACTCTAACATTAATTATATTTTCTGCATCTTCATTAATAAAAGGAGTAATATCAATTTCAAATCCAACATAACCGCCAACATGCTTACCGGCAAATTTATTATTCACATAAACTTCTGTAGTAATGTTCGCACCTTCAAAATAAAGGATAATATTTTGATGATGACTTAGATGGGGAATAAAAATATTTTTCTGATACCAGCTTGCATCTCTTCTATAACCGGGTTCTGCATCAACATTATCATAACGGTTCCAGGTATGAGGGAGATTTATTTTTTCCCATAGTTTGTTCGAGAGATGAATATTATTTATTTCTTTAGTATTATTTTCAAGATACAACCAATCATCATCTATTTTATAAATTTGCCTTCCGCTTTTATCTTCTATAAAATTTTTTGATTGATTTGATTGTGCAAAAAGAGAAACTGTTAAAAATATTACTGCAAATACTGATTTTAGATATGGCATTAATTTTCCACAATAAAATTTAAATTTCTTATTTTCTAATCTTGATTTCAAAATTACAAAATTGTCAGGTTGTTTTTAATCTTGTAATTTTTTGGCAAAGCCACCACTATGTGGCAATCTTGTAATCTTTAATCTTTTAATTAAGCCATAATATAGGCTGACGGATAAAAAAGTTTCGTATAATCTCCTCTTTTTGGGGAGCTGGATTTAAAGTTTTCCAAAGTTCAATATATTTTTCTTTGTTATAGGCTATTCCCCCAAAAAGCAAAGATGGCTGACGAACAGGCCAGTCATCAAAGTACATTACATCTTTTTGATAAGGCCATTTTGATTTATCTTTTATATAAGGATACATAAATTCTAACGCTGCTTCCAGAGTTACACCACCAGGAGTTTTAAATTTCCAAAGATTATCTTTTGGTGTTGATAAAATTTCTGCAACCATTGCCATCGCATCAAGATTAAATAATGAATATCCATAAGGTTTGGTTCGTCCTAATTCCCTTGGGAAGCTGCCGTCCGCTTTCATTTGTTTTGGAAGCAATTCAGTTTTAAAATGATTTATGCAAAAATCAAGCTTCTTTTCATCCCCAATAAATTTTGCATATTCAGCTACCTGCATATCCCAGCATGTGGCGTGATTATTTCCATTGTTCCTTTCATCAATTCCAAATTGGTCATTCATCAGCCAATCAGAAAATTTTTTGAACCAATTTTTTATTTTACCTAAATCATCCTTTTTAATAAGATTATCTTTAGCAAGAACCATTGCTGCTTGCACAACTTCGACTAAATGAATTGCATCAATAATTCCAATTCCCCTTCCGGTAAATCTCCCTTTTATAGCCTGGGAATATTTTAAATTTGGATTCATAATCGTTTTCTTATTTACAAACCAGGCAAGCAAATGTTTGACTGCATGCTCTGCATATTTTTTATCGCCGGTAAATTTATATGCTGCTACTAATGTTGGAACCTGGATACTCAACCTTCTCATTGCTTTACGATGTGCTACAAAGTTATCAGGGTTTGTCATTCCATCTTTTCGTACATAAGGGCTGTCAGGATATTTTGGGTTTGGCCACCAGTAATCCCCTTCCGAATAAAAGTCGTGAATCCCGCCTTTACTCCTTTCTGCTTTAAAAGATGTTATAGTTATTGGTTGTTCCTTTAAATATTTATTGGCATCTTTTACAACCCTGACTTTATCAAGTTTAATTATTAATTGTTTAACCGAATTATTTTTAACCTGAGCAAAAGCTATTGAAAAATAAAATGATAATATTAAACTGAAGTATAATTTGAATCTCATATCAATATTTAACCTAAAGATAATGCAAAAATGTAAAGCGGTTTTATTAGCCCTGGGTCCTAAAAATT
Source organism: uncultured Bacteroidota bacterium (assembly GCA_963775245.1). Lineage (GTDB taxonomy): Bacteria > Bacteroidota > Ignavibacteria > Ignavibacteriales > Ignavibacteriaceae > CAVSWT01. The sequence goes on along the minus strand of CAVZID010000012.1, from coordinate 6,445 downwards.
TTCATCAATATAAATAAAGAAAAACTTAAAAAAATAATCTAATAACTGTTTTTTTATATATATTTTTATATATTTTTGTTAAATGATAAACGTTTAACATTAGGTGCAAATTAAGAAATATGACGGAGTGAATCAAACTTAAAAATGTAAAATTTGTTGGCTTTTTTCTGTAAAAATCTTAAATCGAAATCTTCCCTGGTCGTATAAAAATATAAAGGATTTAGTGTGAGTAAAAAATTTTATTTCTTCATCTCATTTTTATTTCTATTACAATTAATAGCTCCTGCACAAAACAAAAATCTAATCTTGATTGAGACAAAAAATTCTTCGCTCGTTTTTACAGAAGGGGTTAATGCGAAATTGTATCAAATATATTTCGGTGAAAAGTTGAAGAATAATTTTGATTATCTTAAAAACGAATCGGGGAAAGAAGATGCTTATTCAACTTATGGAAATGAAAATCTTTTTACTCCTGCAATCCGATTAACTCACACTGATGAAAATCCTTCCCTTGACTTGCAGTATATAAGCCATCAAACTGAAAAAATCGACAGTAATATTTCAATAACAAAAATTAGTTTAAAAGATTCTCAATACCCTGTTAATGTGACATTATATTTTAAATCTTTTCATAATGAAGACGTTATTGAAGAATGGACTGAAATTGAACATAATGAAAAAGATTCCATGATGCTATATAATTTTGCTTCGTCGCAGCTTAACTTTAATGCAACTCATTATTGGCTTACCCAGTTTCATGGAGATTGGGCTCGTGAAATGCAGATGCAGGAAAGTGAGCTTACCAGCGGTATAAAAATCATTGATAGTAAATTAGGCACACGTGCCGATATGTATCAAACCCCGGTTTTCTTTTTATCATTAAACAATCCTTCCGATGAAAATAATGGGGAATTGATTGCCGGGACTCTTGCCTGGACAGGAAATTTTCAATTTCTTTTTGAGATTGACCCACTAAACTCTCTTAGAATTATTTCAGGAATGAATCCTTTTGCTTCTGAATATAAATTATCTCCGGGGGAGAAATTTATTACTCCAAAATTTATTTTTACATACAGCAATCATGGTAAAGGAAAAGCAAGCAGAAGCCTTCACAGATGGGCAAGAAAATATGATATACTTGATGGCGAAAAACCAAGATTAACATTGTTGAATAATTGGGAATCAACCGGGTTTGATTTTAATGAAACAAAACTTGCGGATTTAATAAAAGATACAAAAAAACTTGGAGTAGATTTATTTCTTCTTGACGACGGATGGTTCGCAAATAAATATCCGCGCAATGATGACCACGCCGGACTTGGAGATTGGGAACCAAATAAAACAAAACTTCCTGATGGCATAAGTTATCTCACAAAAGAAGCTGATAAAAATGGAGTTAAGTTCGGAATTTGGCTGGAACCGGAAATGGTCAATCCCAAAAGTGAACTTTATGAAAATCACCCGGACTGGATTTTAAGATTTCCCAATAGAGATGAAAAATATTTTCGCAACCAATTAGTTCTTGATTTAACCAATCCTAAAGTTCAAGATTTTGTTTATAGTATTCTTGATAACCTCTTAACGAAAAATCCCGACATTGCTTTTATCAAGTGGGATTGCAACAGCATGATTGTTAATCCATACTCGACTTATCTCAAAAATAATCAATCTCATTTATATATCGATTACGTAAAAGGATTATATAAAGTGCTTAAAAAGTTTAGAGAAAAGTATCCTCATTTGCCCGTAATGCTTTGTTCAGGCGGAGGCGGCAGAGTTGATTATGAGGCTTTAAAATACTTTACCGAGTTTTGGCCAAGCGATAATACTGATGGATACAATCGTGTTTTTATTCAATGGGGTTATTCATATTTCTTCCCATCAATTGCTATGTGTGCCCATGTTACTTCTATGGGAAAGCAGTCATTAAAATTCAGAACCGATGTTGCAATGATGGGTAAATTGGGATATGATATCCCGATTGAAAAAATGAGTGATGAAGATTTGAAGTTTAGTCAGGAGGCAGTTAAAAATTATAAAAGACTGAGTAATGTGATTTGGTTTGGAGACTTGTATAGGTTGGTTTCTCCATATAAAGAAAATCGTGCAGTACTAATGTATGTGAATGAACAAAAAAGCAAAGCTATTCTGTTTGGCATATAATTTAGAAACACAACGGCAGAATTTCGAGTCAGTAAAACTTCAAGGATTATATGAAAATAAAAATTATAAAATAGAAGAAACAAATTTGTATCCCGGTGTTAAAGGAAGCTGTGCTGAAAACGGTAAAATTTTTTCGGGTGAATATTTAATGAAAATCGGATTAAATGTTTCAAGCAATAAATCTTTAACGAGCAGTGTGATTGAGATTAGTGAAATTAAATAAATTCGTTCTTCATCAAAAACATATTACAATTAAATAAAATTCTAACTAAGATATTCAGAATAAATTAATCCTTTGAATAATTAACAAAATAAACTAAGCGGACTTAAATGATAATATTGTAACGGAGATATAATGAAAAAAATTCTTTTAACCGGTTTACTTATAATTTTTATGATGCAGCTCAATTGGGCTCAAGAAACATCAAAAGATAAAAGGATGGAATGGTGGCGTGAAGCGAGATTTGGAATGTTTATTCATTGGGGAGATTATTCTGTTCTCGGAGGTGTTTATAAAGGCCATCAGATGAGACGCGGCGGCGCTGAATGGATTATGAATCGTATGAAAATTCCCGTTGAAGAATATCAGCAGTATGCAAAAAAATTTAACCCTGTAAAATATGATGCAGATGCATGGGTTAAGATGGCTAAGGATGCCGGAATGAAATACATTGTGATAACTGCAAAGCATCATGATGGTTTTGCAATGTTTAAAACAAAAGCAAGTAAATGGAATATAGTTGATGCTGCACCTTATGGCAAAGATGTTTTAAAGCCTTTAGCTGCAGCTTGTAAAAGATATGGAATCAAGCTTGGGTTTTATTATTCTCAAGCTCAGGATTGGAATAATCCAGGCGGTGCCGCAGCACGAAGAGTTACTACAGAAGGCTGGCTAAATCCAGATTCAGCAAAAATCGATGCATTTACAAAAGCGCATGACGGACATTGGGATCCAATCCAAACTTCAAAAAGTATGTCTGAATATATTGATAGTGTTGCAGTTCCTCAAGTGAGAGAGTTATTAACTAACTATGGTGATGTAGCAATTTTATGGTGGGATACACCTGTTGATATGACAGATGAATACGCAGAGAAGCTGCAAGCGCTTTTAAAACTTCAGCCAAACATAATTACAAACAATAGATTAAAACGGCCTAACTTTCCCGGTGATACACAAACACCAGAACAAAAAATTCCTACCAAAGAATGAAATGAAAGGCAAAGATTGGGAAACTTGTATGACAATGAATGGAACCTGGGGATATAAGAGTTATGACCACAATTGGAAATCATCCAGAACATTAATTCGCAATCTTATTGATATCGCATCCAAAGGCGGCAACTATTTGTTGAATGTCGGGCCCAAAGCAGATGGAACATTTCCCGAAGCAAGTATTGAGAGATTAAGGGATATTGGAAAATGGATGAAGGTAAACAGCGAAGCAATATATGCAACTAAAGCTAGTCCATTGGATTCGTTATCATGGGGACGGTGCACTATGAAAGAGAATGGCGACAATACTTCTTTATACCTTTTTGTTTTCGATTGGCCCACTGATGGGAAACTTCATGTACCAGGATTAAATGGTAAAATAATTTCTTCAAAATTATTAATTAATGGTGAAACTTTGGCTGTGGATAAAGGCGATGGTGGTGTAATTATCAACTTACCCGCCACTGCACCTGATGATGTTGCAAGTGTTGTTAAACTTGAAGTAAAGGGTAAAATTAAAAATTAACAATTAGCGGTCTAAAGTAAAATTTTAAAAAAAATAAGTTGAAATAGTTATCATGTTTAAAAATTTCTTTTCAGTAATTTATTTTTTAATATTTTTTATATCGGTCTCTTATCCATGTAACAAGCAAAATAAAGATTCTGTGAGTATACACCCTAATGTCATGCTCAATGTTTTCTTGGATTGCAACACTTGCAACTTTAAAGTAATACAATCAGAAATTCCATTTGTTAATTATGTCCGCGATCCCAGTCAGGCGCAGGTACATGTTTTAATTACTAGGCAATCAACAGCCAGCGGTGGGCATATATATACTTTACAATTTATCGGAAGAGGAGAGTATAACGACCAGGACCAAAATCTAAGTTATTCATCACCTCAATCCAATACTGATATCGAAAGACAGGAAGGGATTGCCAAAATTTTAACCTTCGGGCTTTTGCGGTATGTTGCCCAAACCGGAATTGCGGACAATATTAATATTTCTTTTGATAAACAAAAGCTTAATAATATGCCGCAGCATATAAATGACCCGTGGGATCATTGGATCTTTGATATTAGATTAGAAGGAGGACTAGAATCAGAGGAAAATAATAATTCAACAAGATTGGAAGGATCAATTAATGGAAATAGAGTGACTGAGGATTGGCGATTTAGAAATGGTTTTGATTACGAATTTAAAGAAGAAAGTTTTGAAGACAGCACTAATACAATTAAAAGTACAGTTAAATCATGGGATGGGAATTCTTCAGTTGTTAAGAGTTTTTCTAAACATTGGTCTGCAGGCGCTTTTGTCGATCTTCATTCCTCCACATATAAGAATATAAAACTGGATTACAGTATTTATCCAGGCATAGAATACAATATTTTCCCATGGAGCGATGTAAGCAGAAAAATACTTACTTTTGGATATTATCTCGGTTATAAAAATTATAATTATATAAACGAAACTATTTTCGATAAACTAAGCCAGGGACTATTTTTTCATTCTGCAAGAGTAGAAGCAGATATAAAACAGCCTTGGGGGAACTTTTATGGACTGCTTGATTTTTCCCATTATCCCAGTCTTAATAGAAAATATAAAATAAGGATGGAAGCTTATTTGGATATCAGGCTAACCGAAGGTCTTTCGCTATCATTGGACTTTGAAGGTGAGAGCATACACGATCAGCTTTATTTACCGCGGGGCGAAGCTTCTCTTGAAGAAATTTTATTGAAGCAGCGGCAGTTGCAGACGAGTTATACTTTTCAATCGTCTATCGGAATAAAATATACTTTCGGTTCTATCTATAATAATATTATAAATATAAGGATGTAAATAATTTTTAATTTTTAAAGAGAATATTTTATGAAAACACAAGTCTCTCTAATTGCATTATCTCTTTTAATATTAAGTACAATAAATGCATTCTCTCAAGAGGTTCCGGAACTGCCCGGGAATGGACTCAAACAACATCCTTTTTTGTACGCAGGGGAATGGCAAAATCATTCCATGGAAAATCAAAAAATGTATATTATACGGGATGGAAAAATTGTTTGGTCATACACTATGCCGGAACATGGAGAATACGGCGATGCGACAATGCTTTCAAATGGTAATATTGTTTTTTCACGGTCGAATGGTGCAAGTGAAATTACTCCTTATAAAAAAATTATATGGAATTATGATGCTCCTAAAGGAACGCAAATTCATACTTGTCAGCCATTAGGAAAAGATAGAGTGTTTATTTGCCAGAATGGTCTACCAGCCAAAGCAATGATCATAAATACTAAAACCGGCAAGATAGAAATGGAGCATATTCTGAAAACTAAATCATCCACGGACCCCAAAACAATTCATGGTCAGTTCAGGCATATTCGAATTACAAAAGATTCAACTTATCTGGTTGCCCATCTTGATTTAGGAAAAGTTATTGAATATGATAAAGACTGGAATCCCATTTGGTCTGTTGATGCACCTTCTGCCTGGGCTGCTGTGAGATTAAAAAATAGAAATACTTTAATAAGTGGTAATCAGCTTGGATATGTTCGGGAAGTAAATCCGGCGGGGAAAATTGTTTGGGAAATTAATAAAGATGATTTGCCCGGAATTCATCTTTATACCGTACAGGAAGTTGACCGCCTTACAAATGGAAATACAGTTATATGCAATTGGTTTGGAGGAGTCAAAAAAGAAGATTGGTCAAAGGTTGTTCAAATTATTGAAGTAACTCCAGAAAAAAAGATAGTTTGGGCATTAAGGCAATGGAAAAATCCTGATCTGGGACCGGCTTCTTCAATTCAACTCTTGGACGAACCAGGTATTCCTGAGAATGGAGATCTGCAGAGATAAAGCTTATGAAAAATTTCTTTCAAAATATCTTGCTGTTAACACTTTTTTGCTGCTTATTTTTTTCTCATCAAAATTTTTCTAAAGAAAAATCAATTACCGGGAACGCAACCGGATCGATTAAACAAGAATACTGCTGCGAAAAGGATAGTCAAAAAGTTTATCTTTTTACTTTGGAAAATCAAAATGGATTGGTTACCAAAATTTCAAATTATGC
>CAVZID010000011.1:0-17289 GCA_963775245.1 uncultured Bacteroidota bacterium | reverse complement strand
CTGATGTTGAAGCACTCAGCTATGTTGTAGTTGACAGGAAGCTTAAGAATTAAAAGAATGAGCTTTGCAACGGACTTTAATTTCTGTCACAAAGCAGAATTTAATATAAAGAATTAATACGTTTCCGACCTAATTATTTAAGTAATATCATTTTTTTAACCGCTGTAAAATTAGATTTTCCATTAGATGAAACAGCCTCGATGGAATATAGATAAACTCCGGAAGCAAAATTGTGTGCACTCCAAACTATTTCGTGATAACCTGCATTTTGAACATCATTTATTAACTGACTCACTCTCTGTCCAAGTATGTTAAATACAGTTATTTTAACTTTACTTTCATTGGGCAGAGAATATTTAATAGTAGTTGAGGGATTAAAAGGATTCGGGTAATTCTGTTCAATATTATAAGTAACCGGCAAGACTTCTTTTGTTTCTCTCGCATCTGTAATAGTAGTATCAGATAATACTAATATTTGAGCACCTGAGGCAGGAATGGTTACCGAATAATTTTTTAAATCTGTTCCACTAATTTTATAAGAAGCTTTATTTAATAAGTCGTTTAGATAGAATGATGAAGTTGAATCAAATGTGAGTTTATTCAGAGGAACTGAAATTTCTGCTGTTAATGGAGATGAGCTAAAATTTAGGTTCACAATAATATTATTTTCACCGCTGGTTCTTAAGTAGGAATAAATTTTATCACTTTGTGAATTATTTAATCTTGTAAAATTCCCAATAGTTAAAGCAGGGTTTTCTTTTCTTATTTGAATGAGGTTTTTATACAGGGAATAAAGCTTAGAAGGATCGCTCCAATCAATATTTCCTCGCTGTGATGTTTCACCTACTTCTTGTCCTGCATATAATTCAGGAACCCCAGGCAGTGTTAATAGCAAATCTGCAGCAACCTTTGTATCGCCAACTCCGAATTGTTGTATAAACCTTGGCTCGTCTTGCGTTTCCAGATACCTAAATGGACGAGCATCTTTGGGATAAGAAGATTGTAAATAATGCTGTATTGAAGCATCAAGCTGATTGATGGATCCAGAGCTATTAAACACTGCTTTTAGGTTTGTGAAAAATGTATAATCATAAGCAGCATCAAATTTACCATTGAAATACTGTGTTGAATCAGCATCGGCTTCGCCTAAAAGAAATATATCCGGTTTCATTTCTTTAAGTTCTTTACGCCAGGTTTGCCAATAGATTGAGCCAACTCCGTTAGTACGTAAGCTGTTTACTCCCCAGGCTACATCACATCTATAACCATCAATATTAAAATATTGCATCCAGTACTTGGCCATTCTAAGTAAATATTCCCTAGTATTCAATGATTGATAATTGATTGAAGGCAAATCAACCCATGTAAACAAATATTTAAAATTGTCATTATTATCCCACATATAAAAATCGTAGTAAGGGGAATTCTCCTTATATTTATTTGCGTCAAGCATAAATGGGTGTAATGCGGAAGTGTGGTTAATTACATGATCAAGGATTACTTTAATTCCATAGTTATGTGCTGTTTCAACTAGGGTTTTAAAATCTTGTTTTGTTCCATAATTACTTAGTATTCCATAATAATCAGTTATTGCATAACCAGGATTATCAGGCCCAAGGCTTCCTGTAGTTGGATAAATAGGTAAAAACCATATACAATTTATTCCTAAATCTTTTAATTCCGGTATTTGAGCAGTAACCGCCTGGAATGTACCGGATGCGCTAAAAGTTCTTACAAAAATCGAATAGATAATTGAACTATCTATCCATGCCGGATGCCAGGTTTTTAAATCAGGTGAAATAGCTCCGGTGTCGGTTATTAAAACTACAACTCGTGCCCAGCCAGTATCACCTTTTGCATTTGCTGCTTTTAACGTAAAGTAATATTCGCCTTTTATAGAAGGTGCATCAAATGTTGTTAATGATGATGAAGAAGTTGAAAAAGAAATTTTCGCAGGATTTGTTGCATCTTGTGCCCAGGAATACGTTAATAAAGTTCCATTAGGATCATAAGAACTGTCTGCATTAAGTGTAACAGTGTTTCCACTGATAGAAGTTTTAATCCTTGCAATTGGTGTATGAAATACTATATGATTAAAAACAATACTGCTGCTTCTTATTATTTTGTTTGTTGAATATGTTGCCGAGGCATAAATGTTATTTTCACCTTCCTTCAAGGAAATTGTAGCAGAGAAATTTTTATTTGCATCAGTTGTAACTTGAATTGTAGAATCATTTACATGCAGTTCAATGGAAGAGCCGGCATCAAGATTTGCATATCCATGAATTGTAACTGTATCTCTAAATAAATTTCCTCCGTCAGTAAATAATTTTAGTTCAGGAGCAGTTCCTAGATTTGAATCTATTTCTGTAGGAGTGATTCCCAAAAATCCTCTCTCGTTAGTTCCTATTTTAACGATTGTTGGCCCACCAATTTGTATGTCAGAACTGTAATTGCCAAGCATTCTTTGTTGTATTTCAGTGCTGCTAAAAAATGTTGCATCAAACACAGCAGGATTTTCAGGATAGCCATCTCCTGCTTGTTCTTGAGTTGGTTTTATAACTCCATTTTGATCTTTCAAATAAGAATAAGCTCCGAAATACCATTTATCTTTAAAATTACCCATTACATTTTGAAGTTCACTTAAAGGTAAAGTAAATAGAAATTCATTTGAATTAATATCCGCTTGCTCAAGATTAATTTTGATAGTTTTTTGAAACGGATCCCTTGATGTATAAAGTATATTATCTTTTGAAGTATCTAAATAAGAAGAAGTTGGAGAAGCAAGTAACATAAAAACTCCTTTGTTATTCCATTCTGGAATTTGAAGATTTAGATTTTCAGGTGCATCCACGAAAGTATTATCTAATAAGTTAACAATCCCAAAACCTATACGTGTATTATCTGAAATTTTATTCATTTTGATGGAGAATCTTAATGAATCGCCAGTCGGTACTGATTTGATGTCAATTGATTGAATATCAGCAGAACCTGAATCTATTCCCGAAGGATAATAATAAGTTCCAGGCCCGTGATCATCCTGTTCTCCATCTACATAATGAAATCCACTGTTTGAAGAATATACTCCGAATGTTAAAATAACCGGTTTAGCAATATGTCCGAAAATATCTTTTCCCGATATTTGAACAACATGCCTGCCAATTGATGGATTTGAAATATTTACTAATATGGAAATTTTATTTGATAAATAGGTTTTTGATATTCCATTTGAAGCTCCATCTAAAGTTGCTTTAACCGATGAAAGGTCTAATACTGTTCTATCATCGCTTTGATTTAGAGTAGCTTTAACAGCCACAACTGATGTACTGTCATTATATAATTGCCCGGACTTAGGAGTAACATCGCTAAAATACGGATTAGTTTGTTTTTGTTTAGTTACTTCTGTCCTGTGGTTAGTAGATAAAATCGGATTGTCGGGATCGTTTATATACGACCCTCCATTTATTACATAAGTATATTCATATGTTTGATCAAAATCTAAATTGGTTGTGAAAGTGTATATACCATCGCTATCAGGATCTGTTAACTGATCAGCTCCTTCATGATTGAAAGGAGATTTTATAATTACCGAATTAACATCCCCTATAAATTTGAAATTCGGACTATGAGAATCAAACATAAAAGTATAGGGCCCTTGATATGCTGTAGTTCCAGAAATCTTAAAAGTTGAAGACAATACTGCAGAATCTCCATTTGTAGTAAAAGCACGAACTTCGACAGAATGATCTCCTATGGATAAAGCATTTGAGGGATTGTAAGTTAAAATTCTAGTATTCTCATCAAAATAATTTTGAGGATTTGTTATTATATTTCCATCAATTTTAAATACTAAAAGAGTTAAATCAATTTGATCCTCATTTGCCCAAGAAATGTGTGCAGTTATTTCAGGTTTTTGTTCGGGGACAGTTGTACCCGTCTTTGGCAATAAATAATAAATCATTGGGCTTTTAACAGTAATTATTGAGTTGTTGTACCCACCTCCAGTGTTTTTGGGATTTAAAGGATCGGGATAATATTGGATTACTCCTGATTGCCCAACTGTATCAGTATATGTAACGAATTTATACTCATAACCTAAGGGAAGAAGCTCAAGTTTAGTTTTCCAGAACCCGGGAGAAACTTCATTCATTTTATAAACCCCGCCAGTCCAACTATTAAATGCGCCGTTCAATCCAACTCCGGAATCTTTAGGCGTAAGTGTATGATAAAACATAAATTCAACCGGAATTGCTTGAGGATCGCCCCAAGCTACCTGGGCTTTTAAGCTTATATTGAACAAAAATAAAATAACGATTAAAACAGTGATTTTTAAAATATAAGAGTAGTATAAAACGCAGTTCATAAAATTTCTCTCTAATAATTATTTTGGAACTAAATTTCATTCAAAAAAAAACAAATATCAATTTGAAAAATTGTATCGTAGTTCATTTTAATTATCAAAATAAGTATTTCATTATAGTTTTATTTTTTATTTATTTTACAGTTAATTAAATTAAAATAACATTTAATTTTTAACTTCCACTTTTAATTATTCTATGAATTTTGCAAAAAGACTTGACCGTCTGCCTCCATACTTATTTTCTGAGCTTAATGCTATCAAGCTTAAGAAAAGACAGCAGGGAATAGACTTAATTGATTTGGGAATGGGAAATCCTGACCAGGCAACACCAAAATTCATTATAGATAAGTTAAAACAAACCATAGATGACCCTAAGACTCACCGCTATTCCAGATCAAAAGGAATTCCAGGAGTTTTAAAAGCAATATCTCGTAAATACAAAAGAGATTTTGATGTTGATATTGACCCTGAAACAGAAGCAGTAACATGTATCGGCAGTAAGGAAGGGCTTTCACATTTATGTCTTGCTCTGCTTGATGAAGGCGACGTTGTACTTGTACCAAATCCAACTTATCCGATTCATATTTATGGGGTAACTTCTGCAGGAGCGAATGTAATATCGATACCGCTAAGTAAAGAAAATAACTTTATACCAGATATTTCATTAATTACGCGTGATATGTGGCCGCGTCCTAAAATGTTGATATTGAATTTTCCGGCAAATCCAACCACTGCAGTGGTTGAATTGGATTATTTAAAAGAGATAATCGCTTATGCAAAAAAAACTCAAATGATTGTTGTACATGATATGGCATACAGCGATATTGTTTTTGATGGAACAAAAGTCCCTTCTATACTTCAAGTGCCTGGTGCAAAAGATGTTGCAGTCGAATTTTTTACAATGTCAAAAAGTTATAATATGGCTGGCTGGCGGGTTGGATTTTGTGTGGGGAATAAAGAAATTTGTTCTGCATTAATTAAATTTAAAAGTTTTTACGATTACGGAATTTTTACTCCAATTCAAGTTGCGGCAATTGCAGCATTGGATTCACCTCATTCTGTAACAAAAAAGATTTCTGAAGTTTATAAAAAAAGAAGAGATGTCCTGGTTGATGGTTTAAATTCAATTGGCTGGCAGGTTGAGAAACCAAAAGCAAGCATGTTTGTTTGGACTCCAATCCCGGAAAAATTTAGAAGTATGGGTTCAATGGAATTTTCAAAAAAATTAATTGATGAAGCAGAAGTTGTTACATCTCCAGGAGCAGCTTTTGGTGAATATGGAGAAGGTTACTTACGAATTTCAATGGTTGAAAATGAGCAGCGAATTAAACAAGCGATTAGGAATATTAAAAAGATGATGGGGAAGTAATACCAAGTTAAAATTATTATTAAATGAATATTTACAACAACATATTAAAAACCATTCAGCAAAAAGGTGCGGCATATTTAATCCTTTTAGACCCTGATAAGTTAGTTGGCGATAGTATTAATAAATTTGTTGGTGTTTGTGAAAAATCAGGTGTCGATGGATTTTTAGTTGGAAGCAGCTTAATGCTTGATGGAAATTTTGAAGTGTTTGTTAAAAAAGTTAAAAGTATAACAAAGCTTCCGGTAATAATTTTCCCTGGTGCAATAAATCAAGTGACAGCAGCAGCAGATGCAATTTTATTTTTATCTGTTGTTAGTGGAAGGAACCCTGAACATTTAATCGGCAAACATGTAATATCTGCACCAATAATTAAACAAGCAAATTTGGAAGCAATTTCAACAGCGTACATTTTAATTGAATCTGGAAATTCGACCACAGCTCAATATATGAGTAGTAGTCTTCCCATTCCCCGAAATAAGCCGGAAATAGCTGCGGCTACTGCTTTAGCCGCTGAATATCTTGGAATGAAATTAGTTTATTTAGAAGCCGGTTCAGGGGCACATGAAACAGTGCCGAATGAAATGGTGAAATTAGTTTCTGAATATTGTAATATTCCAATTATTGTTGGCGGAGGGATTAAATCACCGAATGAAGCAAGACAAAAAGTTAAAAACGGTGCTAACATAATTGTAACAGGAAACTTTTTTGAAAATGAAAACAACTGGGATTTAATAAAACAATTTGCCGATGCAGTTCATGTAAACATCCCAATTAAAGTCTGAAAAAATTATCATAGAAAAATTCTTATCTAAAAGAGGAAATCTTGAACAAACAAAAATTTATTGAAGATTCATTAAAAGAAAGCTCTGAAACAAAATTAAAAATTAAAGAACAATGTTCTGATGATATTTTAGAGGCTGTTGAATTAGTTGTAAATGCATATAAAAAAAATAAAAAACTACTGCTTTGCGGTAACGGAGGCAGTGCTGCTGACTGCCAGCATATCGCTACTGAATTTATGATAAGATTAAGTCACACGATTGTTCGCCCAGCATTACCAGCAATTGCTTTAACTACCGATACCTCAAATTTAACTGCCGGCGGAAACGATATCGGTTTTGAAAATACTTTTGCCAGAAGTATTGAAGGTCTTGGCAATGAAGGAGATGTTTTAATCGCAATTTCAACCAGCGGTAATTCAGGGAACATTATAAAGGCAGTTGAAAAAGCAAAAGAAAAAAGAATGAAGACTATAGGCTTCCTCGGCGGAAGCGGAGGCAAACTCAAAAACTTAGTTGACTTGCCGATTATTATCCCTTCACCAAATACACAAAGAATTCAGGAAGGCCATATCACAGTTGGACATATACTTTGTGAGTTAGTAGAAGACGAACTATACGGAAAGTAATTAATTCATAATATGCAGAATTTAAAACCTTTAACCTGGCTTGAATTAATTAAGCTCTTCGGAATCCCGGCAATTCTAAATTTTATCGCATGTCAAATTGTAATTCCAAATCTTGATAAACTAAAAATTTTCCCGATTGAGATAACTTATTTTTTAAGCGTTGGTTTAATTGTATTAGCTCCAATGTTTTTCTGTGCAATTTATTTAAGCGGGAAAGAAACTAATTCATTTAAATTAAAAGATTTGTTTGACAGAATGCGGATTAAGAAATTATCCGGTGTTGATTGGATTTGGACAATCATTTCTTTTGTTGCTTTATCGCTTGCATCTTTTTTAATTGCAAAAATTGTTATGCCTAAACTTGGTTTTGATGCGACACCTTTCTTTTTCCAAAATATGCCTTTGTCAAATAGCATGATGTGGATTTTATATGTCTGGCCATTGTTTTTCTTCTTCAATATTTTCGGTGAAGAATTTCTTTGGAGAGGATACATTCAGCCGCAGGCAGGAATTATTAAATAAAAAATGGACCTGGCTTGTTCATGGTTTATTTTGGGCAGGCTGGCATATTCCTATGGGTTTTGATTTAATTTTTGCAGCCACTCCAATTTTCTTTATTCTTCCCGGCAGTAGTTCAAATCAGAAAAAATACTTCAATATCAATTATAGTTCATGCTGTATTTGGTGCATTCGGATTTTTAGCATTGGCGCTTGGATTAGCTCATTAATAAATTATTAAAAATGAATCTACTATTAACTCAATATGAATTTGTAAAAGACTCAAGAAAAATATTATTAAAATATTGTGAAAAGATTTCTCCTCAAGATTTTCTTAAAGAAAATGAAAATTTTGGCGGAAGAAGCATTCAATTTTTACTTATCCACATAGCAAATGTTTATGAATATTATCTAAAAAATTTTATTGAAGGAAAAGGATTCCCTTCAAATGATAATTACTTAATTGATAAAATTTATTTAGTTGAAAAGCATTATGAAAAAACTAATGAAATTGTTTATTCATTTTTTGATAAGTACAAAGATGATTTTGATTTAATTATTTCCGGAAGGATTCCTAATTACAACAAAATTTTAAACACAACTCCTCTACAAATTTTCACACATGCAGCAACTCATGAATTTCATCATAAGGGACAAATATTAACTATGGGCAGACTGCTTGGCTATAAACCAATTGATACTGATATAATTCATTTTACTTAATGTAAATACATCTCCAAAACTTGTTTTAGCTTCTTTATACCGCTTTTAATTTCCTTTTCATTAAATGCAGTGTAACCGATTATCAGTCCTGGGTCTTTAAAAAACTTTATTGAATAACTCGATAAGGGATTAATAACCAATCTACTTTTCTTTGCAGCTTCAACAACTTTTTTATCATTGATATCCTTAGGAAGCCAGCCGATTATCTGCATACCGGCGGGAGAAGGATTTATTTTAAGAATTCCATTTAGTTCTTTTTCAATTTCATTGATTAAAAATTCTTGACGTGATTTATAAAGCATTCGCATCTTTCTTATATGCCTGGTGAAATAACCCTGCTTTATAAATTCCGCAACAATCATTTGTTCAAATACCGGGCATTGCCTGTCCATCATTGATTTTGCTGAAACAAAAATATCAACCATTTCAGAGCTCGGTAAAACTAAATAACCAAGCCGCAGAGCGGGGAATAATACTTTGCTGAAAGTCCCTAAATATAAAACACAATTATTTTTATCCATGCCTTGTAAGGAAGGAAGAGGGTCTCCAAAATATCTAAACTCACTGTCATAATCATCTTCAATAATCCAGCAGTTATTTTTGCTAGCATATTGCAGAAGCTCAATTCTTCTTGCAGCACTTGTTGTAATGCCAAGCGGAAATTGATGTGAAGGAGTAGTATATATTAATTTGGGAGCCGGATACTTTTTTGACGAATAATTAATATCCAAACCTTCCTCATCTAAAGGGCAAGGGAAAATTTTTGAATCTGCAAAAAGCATAGAAGCTCTCGCTCCAAAATACCCCGGGTCTTCAAGCCAGATATTTGTTCCTGGTTCTAATAAAACTCGACCTATTAAATCCAAGCCTTGCTGTGAGCCATTCACGATTATGATTTGTTCTGCTGTGCAATTAACTGCGCGGTATGTCCGCAGGTATGAAGCAATTTCTTCTCGAAGTGGTTTGTACCCGGCAGCATCGCCATAACCTAAATGAATATTTGAAAAAGTTTGAACGATTTGGTTATTAAGTTTTAACCAGGTTTTTATGGGGAAATCATTTAAAGAAGGAACTCCATTTTGAAAGGGAAGAATTTCTTCACTTACAGTATTTCTTTGAATTATTTCCGAAGTGTTTAATTGATTATTTAATTTAGTTGGAAATTTAGTTTTTGATTTATTGCCGTGGTTATTTTCTTTTAAATTTAAAAAGTTATCAGGTATTTCATTTACAAAAGTTCCCGAACCTGTTTTGCCTTTAATGTAACCTTCAATTAAAAGCTGATCAAAGGCAAGTGCAACAGTATTGCGCGATACATTCAATTCAGCAGCAAGTGTACGTGTGCCTGGTAATTTTTGTCCTGGTGAAAACTTTCCATTCAAAATTGACTGCCTGAAAGTGTTATACAACTGCTTGTATAAAGGCACTTCCGAATCGAAATTAATCTTTAATGAAACTAATGGTATTTCTTCTATTTCTTTAGGCATAAATTTTTAATGAAGTGGCACCACAATATTATCAAATATTGGCTCTTTTGGAAAGCCCAATTATATAATATTTTTCTAACCAATAAAACAATAACTTAACAATAACAATACAAATTTCTAAAAATATTTTTATGTCTTTTTATTAAAAGGCATAGTTCAAAATTATTTTTTAGATGAATGAAAGAATTAAAATATGAATGAAATATCAGAAGTGAATATTTCAAAATTACATGAAATTGGAAATGTAATTCCCGAAGGATATAAATATTATGAAAAGAATGCTGAACCGGGAGAACCATTAATTTTAAATGAGGCTTGTTTCAAATGGTATAATCTTTTCCCACCAAAGACATTTATAAATCAAGAAGAAATTTTTGAGACAAGAGAGTTTATAAAAGATGAAGTAAAATCTGGAAGGTTGAAACTTGATAATGAACTTGGATTTGTAATACTTCATAGGGCAGGTGATTACTTGCTCCTTCTAATCACCACATGGCGCAACACAAATGAAATGTGGGAATCGATCTATCTAAAAAAATCTGATCAACCGGAGAATTATACTCAATTAAAATTCGAAAATGATCACAAAGGAACATATTGCGTTTGGGAGCTTGGTATTGTTTGGCATGAACGCAATGCCTGGTTGAGTTTCATTAATTCCAAACGAGATGAAGAAGCTAAGCTTGCTTATTTAAATAATTTATTTTCAGGAATGGTTTAGAAACTTTATCTTAAATTTTAACAAAGGATATTAACTTGAAACCTAAACATTGGGCTGCTTTTATTTTAGTTGGTTTAATTTGGAGTTCTTCTTTTATGTGGATTAAAATTGCTTTGAAGGAAGTTAGCCCTGTTACTCTGGTTGCATTTCGTATTGGGTTAGGATTTTTATTTGGTGCAATAGTGGTTGCAATACAAAAGGTAAAATTGCCGAGAGATTTTAAAGAATGGAAGCCTTTGATCGTAATTGGTATAACAAATTTTGCTCTACCATTCTTTTTAATTAGCTGGGGAGAACAGACAGTTGATTCGTCCGTTGCTTCAATTTTAGATTCGATGGTTCCGCTATTTACAATTTTCATCGCTCACTTTTTGTTAAAAGATGATAAGATGACTCCATCAAAAATTTTAGGATTGATAATTGGTTTTGTTGGTGTGATAATTCTATTAAGTAAAAATATTAGTAATTCATCAAGCCATTTTTTAGGCGAAGCAGCTATTGTACTTGCTTCTATATGCTATGCTGGAAGTTCAGTGTACATACGAAAAACCACTCAGAACACTCCACGTATTTTAAGAAGTACTGGGCCGATGTTCTTCGCGGGAATTATTATGTGGATGACAGTATTTATTACAGAAAAACAATTTCCTATACCTACTTTTCAAATGACCTGGGTTGCTTTGCTTTTTCTTGGAATAGTTGGTTCCGGCTTCGCATTTATATTAGTTTTTTATCTCATTCATGAAATTGGCCCAACCAGGACAACTATGGTTACTTATATTTTCCCTTTAGGCGGAATCTTATTGGGAGTTATCATCTTGAATGAACAAATCACCTGGCAATTGATTACAGGCGGCATTCTGATTATAGCAAGCCTTGCTATATCAAATATGCATTCAATCGAAAGCAGCAAAATTAAAAAATTAAAAGAACAAGCAGATATAAAATTATTAGAAAATGAAAAATGTACTAATTAAAAAGATTGGTTATAATTTGAAAGAATTAAAAAAAACAAACCGGACAAAAGTAAACCGCACACCTAAAAGAGCAGTTTACGATAAAGAAACAATTTATAAAATTCTTGATGAAACTTTTATTTGTCAGATAGCTTTTAAAATTGATGAACAAGTTTTCATCATACCTACAGCTTATGGAAGAAAAGATGATAAACTATTTATTCATGGTTCGACAAAAAGCAGGATGCTGAATTCAATTAAAGCTGGCGAAGATATTTGCATAAGTGTCACGTTGATAGACGGAATTGTAGCAGCACGCTCAGTTTTTCATCATTCAATTAATTATAGGTCAGTTATAATATTCAGCAAAGGAAAAGAAATTGTTGACCGCGAGGAAAAAATTAGTGCATTAAAAATTATTACGGAACATATTCTTCCTGGCAGATGGAATGAAGCAAGACAACCAAATAAAAAAGAAATGGAAATAACTTCTGTATTTGAATTTGAAATCGATGAAGCTTCTGCAAAGATACGAACCGGTCCGCCGGTAGACGAGAAAGAAGATTACGATTTAAATGTTTGGGCGGGAGTTATTCCGCTCGAAGTAAAAATTGGAGAGCCGATAAAAGATGAATTAATAAAGAATGATATTCACTTACCGAATTACATAAAATATTTTAAGAAATAAGTTTATAAATCTGGACAAAAAGATTTTTAATAAAAAGGAGAAATATAATTGAAAGACTTAGAAATTCATTTAAAGAATAATCCCGGCTCATTAGCAAAAATGGGCGAAGTTATGGGAAAAGCTGGAATCAGTATTTTAGGTGGAGGTGTATTTGGTCTTAATGAAAAAGGAATAGCGCATTTTTTATTCGAAGACACTGCTGAAGCTAAAAAAGTACTTGAAGAAAATGATTTTGAAGTGATAAAAGAAAATGAAATTCTGGTTCAACGGCTTAATCAAGAAAAACCAGGCCAGCTTGGAAAAATCTCAAGATTGATGGCTGATGCTGGGGTTAACATTGAAGTAATGTATAGCGACCATGAAAACCAGCTAATACTTGTTATAGATAATTTAGAGAAAGGGAAAATAATTTCTGAAAGATGGAGAAAAGGAGAATTAAGATGATGAACGATGAAAAAGAAATTTTATTAGAAACTGTTTCATTTAAGCATATGGAAAGAAAATGAGAAATAAAATATTCATAATTCTTACAGCGTTAATTTTTTTGAGTTTTACAAATTTAAATAATACTAAGAAAAGGAGTAATATGAATAAAGTTATAAATCCGGGATTGCCGACAATCGGAATTGTAATTTTCGACGGCGTTCTAACTAACGAAGTAGTTGCCCCGCTTGATGTATTTGCAAAATCTGATTCAAATGGCAATAAACTATTTAATGTTGTGCTCATTGCCGAAGAACAAAGAACAATATTAACTGAAGAAGGGCTAAGTATTTTACCTAATTTCACTTTCACTAATTCTCCCCAATTAAATGTAATTGTAGTTCCGAGTTCAATGAATCCTGAAAATCAAACATCAGATTCCAATCTAGTGAATTTTATTAAGGAGAAAAGTAAGAAGGCAGAGTATACCGCTAGCCATTGTGCGGGTGCATTTTTATTAGGTGAAGCTGGTGTTGCCAAAAACAAAAAAATTGTGACTTATTGTTCTGGAGGTGAAACACTGCAAAAAAAATACCCATCATTATTTGTAATGGATGATTCAAAAAATGCGGTTATAAAAGATGGAAACATAATTTCATCAAATGGAAATTTAGTAAGCTATATTGCTTCCTTAGATTTACTTGAAATGATGACTAGTAAAGCACAAAGAAAATATGTTGAAAACGAATTATTATTAAATAAACTAAAGGAAAACATAAAATGAACACAGATATGAAAGATTATATTGTTAATACAAATAATATTACCTGGAAACCCTTGAATGAAGAAGGAGTCGAAACGAATGGAATTTCAGTTAAAGTTTTAAGATATGATGAAAGCGCGAAAAGAGCACCAAGTTTTATGCTGAAATTTAATGCCGGAGCAAAATATCCTTTTCATAATCATCCGGGTGGTGAAGAGGTTCTCGTTTTAGAAGGTTCAGTTTTTTTTAATGATACGGAACTTTTTGCAGGTGAATATTTATATACACCTAAAGATTTTAAACATTCAGTTCATTCCCCAAATGGATGTGTTCTGTTATTCAATGTCCCTGAAGAAGTTGAGATTTTAAAATAACCCGCAAGAAATATTTCTAAATAAGTTAAACAAGTAATTATCGAAAATCGTTAGAATATTAAATAAAAGAATAAGCAAAAAAGATTATGAATGAAGAATTAATAATAAGACATGTAGCCCAAAAAGATTTCAATTGCTGGAAAGAGCTTTGGGATGGATACAATACTTTTTACGGAAGGTCTGGAGAGACTGCCTTATCTACTGAAATTGTTAAAATAACATGGTCCCGTTTTTTTGACGTTTACGAACCTGTATATGCTCTTGTTGCAGAGAGGGCCGGCAGACTTTTAGGATTAGCGCATTACCTTTTCCATCGAAGCACAATACAGATAATACCAAATTGTTATCTTCAGGATTTATTTACTCTTGAAGAAGCAAGAGGGCAAGGTGTAGGATGTGCATTAATTAATAAAATTTATGAGATAGCAAAAAATGCCGGTATAAAGAAAGTTTATTGGCAAACACAAGATACTAACTTTACTGCAATGAGACTCTATGAAAAAGTTGCTAATAAATCCGGATTTGTTGTTTATAGTAAATCCATTGCATAATTAATTTTGTTATACTACAATTAAAGATTATACAAAGCTTAAATGAAAATAAATTATAAAATATTGGAATATAAATGCTTAAAAAATTAGGGCCCGGAACAAATGCAATTACCTGGTTTGAAATTCCTGTGACTGACACAGAGAGAGCAAAAAAATTTTATGAAACTATTTTAGATATTAAAATGGAAACCCGTGAAATTGTGGAAACAAAAGAGACACTTAGTTTTTTCCCGTTTGAGCCAGGAATAATTCGTGCAACTTCCGGATTAGTTTCAGGTGTTTTAACTAAGAGCGACCATTCTAAACCTTCGACGGATGGAACAGTGATTTATTTAAACGCATATCCGAGAATTCAGCCTGTGATAGATAGAATTGAACCGGCAGGTGGAAAAATTCTTTTAACCAAAACTAAAATTATGGCTGGTTATATAGCAAGATTTCTGGACAGTGAAGGCAACCAGGTTGGTTTGCATTCTGAAGAATAAACAAATAGTTAAATTTTATTGTTAATAAAATATCAAGGAAAATAATGGAAAGAAATCATCAATATAAAGTAACCACGCAATGGACAGGCAACAAAGGAGACGGCACCTCCAACTACACAACTTATGGAAGAGAACATTCAATTTTATCTGATAATAAGCCGGATATATTTTGTTCGTCTGACCCAATATTTAGAGGAGACAAAACTAAATATAATCCTGAAGAACTTTTTGTTGCATCAATATCTTCCTGCCACATGCTTTGGTATTTACATTTATGTGCTGATAATGGAATTGTTGTAGTTGATTATAAAGATAATCCAATTGGAATTTTGCATGAAGCATCAGACGGCAGCGGGCATTTTACCGACGTTACTCTTTATCCTATTGTAACTGTAAAAAATAAATCAATGATTGATAAAGCAAATGAGTTACATCATAAAGCGCATGAACTTTGCTTTATTGCTAACTCATGTAATTTTAATATTGATTTCAAATCAGAATGCAGAGCAGTAAATAAATAATAATATATGAATAACACTATTGCCTATATTACTGATATTCATTTTGATGAACAATTCCCTATTGAGCAGGGAGCAAATCCATATAAAAATTGGGAAATCATTTTAAATGATATTAAATCGAGAGGAATTAGCGAAATAATTTTTGGAGGAGATATTGGCAGTTCATCAGCACACTTTTTCTTTTTTAATTCTTTTAAAGGAAATTAGCTGCAATTTAAAAATTACTCTCGGCAATCACGATAAGTTTGATGAAGTTAAAAAATTTTATTCTTCCGAACCTGGAAACGGAAGAAAAGAGTTATATTATTCATACGAAGGTGAATATTGTAAATATATTTTTCTTGATTCATCACCTGATAAAGTCAGCCGCACTCAATTAAAATGGCTGCAAGATGAATTCCAAATTGACAATAAAAAAGTAATAATTTTTATACATCACCCGATTTTAGAGATAAATACTCCGATTGATAGAAAATTTCCATTGAAAAACAGGGAGAAACTTAAAGAGTTAATCTTAAAACATAATAGTGAAGTATGTATTTTTTGCGGACATTATCACCTGGATGATAAATTGGTGTTTTCTAACATAAGACAATATGTTACGCCAGCAGCATCGTACCAAGTTGTTAAAGAAGCAGATAGTCTCAAACTAAGTTCTGATACTTTTGGTTACAGGATTATAAATTTTAGTAGTGAGCTAATTAAAACCGAAATAGTTTTATTTGATAAAGTACACTTATCATAATTGGGATAAATTATATTCGGATTATTGAACTCAAGAGAAAATAAAATATTCTAAAATTTTATTTTAAACCTCATCCCTAAATTAATAATAGAACTACTAATCATCTCGTTAAAAGATTTTATTAGTAAAGGATAATGTTCTAAAAACAAATATATCATATGTTCAAAAAAGTTTATATTAATTAAGACTTTATTTTTTTACATATTTAGAAGAATTGAAAATGAAGAAAATTGAAAAACCGACAGAAGGCGAGTATGCGCCTTACACTATCAAGTATATCGGACTTTTGCCAGATGATAAAAATATTTTGTTTCATTTAAAGAATAATTTTATTTCCACCAAAGAATTAATCTTATCAACCTCAAAAGAAAAATTGTTATATAAGTATGCTGAAGGTAAATGGACTATTAAAGAAATACTTGTTCATATTATTGATGATGAAAGGATATATGCATATAGAGCTTTACGCGTAGCAAGAAATGATTCAACCGAGCTGCCGGGATTTGAGCAGGATGAATTTGCAAAATATTCTAACGCGAATAGCAGAAGTCTTGACAGTATCTTTGAAGAATATGAAGCTGTCCGCAATTCAACCATTGCCATGTTTAATAGTTTTGATGATGATGCATTAAAAAGAAAAGGTATTTCGGATGGAAAGATTATGAGCGTAAGAGCAGCGGTTTATCATATTGCCGGACATGAATTGCATCATTTAAATATTATTAAAGAAAAATATTTAGCTAAGAAATAATTAATTGTAGTCAAGAATAAAATATGAATGCTTATTAAGATTTGGAATGTTGGTTTTATGTGGAATTATATGTTTTATATTAATAATTGTTTATAATAAAATAACATGTAAAGACGCTCCAGCGGAGCGTCTCTACTAAATGAGATGTTTTTATTATTTTTTTACTGCTGTAAAATTACCATTGGGTTGATGTGACGTTAAAGAAACTATCTTTCCATTAATTTCTTCAAAGGTAAGTTCAAATCCTTTTAGTCCTTTTAATTTAAATTCATCTTTTACAGTGGGAATGAGGGAGTATTCCGGCTGTCCCTTTATCAATGCTTTCAGCTCGTTATCCTTAATATATACTTTAATATCGCTGCCTGGAGTAAATTCATAAGTTCCCTGATATTTTTCCATTTGTCTTTCAGTCAATTTCAAACTGGCCTCGTCTTTGGGAAGATTAACTTCATTGGAAGTTTTAGTA
>CAVZID010000010.1:0-206936 GCA_963775245.1 uncultured Bacteroidota bacterium | reverse complement strand
AAAATGGAACTGTTTGGTTTGCTGAAAAAAATAAAGTTTATATTTATAATTCAACTAATCCTTCTTGGATGATTTCTGATTATCATCTTCCTAAAAACTGTGAGATAACTTCTCTTTTAGCTGAGCGTGATTCGTCAAATGAAAATTTAGTTTGGCTGGGGACATCTAATAATTTAATCCTGCGCGTTGATGAATCAAAAATAATAAATAAAAGCACAGCTCTTTTGGGAACTCCTTTTGAAATGCATGATGACGGTTGCGGAACATTTTTATATCGCGAACACAATAATTTTTATTCATTATTGAAAAAGGATTTAACAACTCAAAATGTTCTTTCAATAAACGAAAATGAAAATTTACCCGCTGATATAACTTCTCCATTCATGTTTGATAATGAAAATAATCTTTGGATTGGAACCTGGACAAATGGTGTTTTAAAAAATTCAGATCTTAATTTTTTAAAATTTCAATACCCATTCAAAACAGATGAAGGCAACAACATTGCTTTAGACGAAAATGGAAATATCTGGACGGGGGGCGAAAAAGGAATTTGGGAATATTATAAAGACGTAACCAATATGTGGAGAAAACAATTTCACCCGGTTCATTCAAATGAAAGAATTAAAAACGTTTATGTCGCAATGATTGACCGCTTTAACCATTTATGGCTGAATTTAGATTATAAAGAAAGAAAAGTTTTTTCAATTATAAATCATAACGGTTTTTCAAGCCGGATAAATCCGGTATTGCCTGAAATTAATAACCTGCTTAAAAACAAATTAATCCTGGCGAATTATATTGATGCTAAAAATAGATTGTGGTGCAGTGTTGCTCAACTCGGAGTAGAATTAATCGATTTAAAAACTGAAAAATTATTAAAGCTTTATACAGAAAAAGACGGGATGCCAGGGCAAAACATCAAAGCAATTTTTGAAGATTCAAAAGGAAAAATGTGGATTGGGGGCTGGCAGGAAGGGATTACAATATTATCTAATGATGTTATTCCAACCTTCAAAAATAAATTAACTACCGCAAACGGCTTAACAGATAATATGATACGGTCTATTTTTGAAGATAGTGATGAAAACATTTGGGTTGGTACACGCCATCATGGTGTGATGCTTTTTCGAAACAATAAAATCTATACTGTCTCTTTAAAAGATGGTTTGTTAAGTAATACAATCTGGAGTATAAATGCCGGACCAAATGACGAAATTTGGCTGGGGACTGATGTTGGAGTTGAAAGAATTGATCGGCATAAATTAAATGTACTTCCAACGAATAGAAATTTTCTTAACGGGGAGTGTACTGCAATTTTTAATTTCAAAAATGACTTCTGGGGATGCCTAACGTCGGACGGCTTTATTATTTATAAACCTGAAAAATCGAAAAGAAATATTCCAGCTCCGACAATTGAAATAACAAAGACAACTGTAAATGGTTCGCAATATTTATTAGGCAAAAACAATGAATTGTCTTATAATCAAAATAACATAACAATAGAATTTACCGGTTTGTCATATAAGGATGAAAAATCTACAAGATATCAATTTAGACTGCTTGGCGCAGATACCAATTGGACAACCCCTCATTATCAACGGGCAGTTTCATTTGCCTCAATTAGTCCGGGTAATTATACTTTTCAAGTCAGAGCTATAACTTTCGACGGCATAATTAGCAAAATTCCTGCTTCTCTGTCCTTTGTAATTGATCATCCGTTCTGGCTGCAATGGTGGTTTATAACTATCTCACTTTTGATTCTTTCTATCCTTTTATATTTGGGATACCAATACAGGATAAAACAATTAGTAAAGCTTGAACATCTCAGACAAAGGATAGCCAGCGATTTGCATGATGATGTCGGCACTAATCTCAGCAGTATTTTGCTTACTAGCCGGCTTATGGAAAAACAATTTGATAAAAATGGCGAAGGAAAAGAATATCTTCAGCAACTAAGTTTAATTGCTTCTAAAACACAGGAAAATTTAAAAGAAACCGTATGGCTGTTAAACCCAATTAACGATTCATCAGCCGACCTTATTTTGAGATTAAAGAGTATTGCTTCACAAATTTTGCTGAATATTAATTTTAAGTTTATCACTGAAGAAAATGTTCTGCCAGAAAAATTATCTCTTGAAGTGAAAAGAAATATAATTCTAATTTTTAAAGAAATATTACAGAATGTGATTAAACATTCCGATGCCCAATCAGTTGTAATTGAACTAAAAAAAAATAAAGAGATTTTTATAATGAAAGTTACGGACGATGGGAAGGGATTTAATATCTCAGAAGTAACTAATGGGAATGGTTTAACCAATTTAAAATCAAGGGCAAAATCACTTTCAGGAAATTTAGATATAAAAAGCGGATTAGGTAATGGAACACAAGTAATACTTTCTTTAAATACTACGCAAATGCGTACTATTAAAAATTAAGCTGTTATAATATATTCTGACTTAAATATATAATGGAGAAATGTAATCGCCGGCAAACTTGAAATATGGTTGGTTGAAGATAACAAAGACTTCAGAGAAAAATTTGCAAACTTAATTAATTTTAGTGAAGAATTTTTCTGTGAAAATAGTTTTCAATCAGTAGAATCCGTTTTAAAGAAAATTGAAATTGATGATCCTCCCGATCTTATTTTAATGGATATTGGCTTGCCCGGGATGAACGGCCTAGAAGGAATAAAATTAATTCATCATATTGTGCCGGATGTAAAATTTGTAATGCTGACCGTTTTTGAAGACGCAGATAATATAATTCAAGCTATAAGCAATGGGGCTTCAGGTTATTTATTAAAAGATTCTCCAATTGATAATATAATTGAATCTTTAAAATCTATATTAAATGGCGGAGCACCGATTAATCCACAAATAGCTAAAAAGATTCTTGACTTGTTTGCTAAAGAACATTCACAATCTGATTACGGACTAACTCCAAGAGAAAAAGAAGTTCTTGGCTTTTTAGTAGATGGCTTGCCAAAAAAACAAATTGCTGATAAAATGGAAATATCATTCCACACAGTTGATAAACATTTACGAAATATCTATTCCAAATTACAGACACCCACGCGCAGCCTTACAGTAGCAAAGGCAATCAAAGAAAATCTTTTCCGGTCTTAGCCAGTTAATAAGCCCAAGCTCTCTGAGTAATTGAGTTTATAAAGAATGCAAAAGTTAAAAGAACTTCCGGTACGCAAATGCGTACTGTTAAATTTAAATTTTACTTTGTAAACTTCTCAAAGAAATACCTGCCCTTATAAAAAGACCAAACATTAAATACATATTAATCGTAGAGAATAGACTTAAACATTTTAGCTTACTATTTAATCATGTAAGAATATTCGGAGATTTAAAGTGAAAAATAAAAATATTTCTTTCGCGGTATTAAACAGAGCTTTTAATAGTTCCTTATCAAATAAAATATTTTTGTTTTTAGTATTTATTGCGCTTCCTTTATCTGCTCAAACATATCAAGTATCATGGTTTTCTTTTTCAAATGGTTTTATGGATGCAACTCAACAAAATACATCTTTAAGATCAATTATTGGCAATCCTTTCGTTGGAACAGGCTCGGGTGAAGGCAGCAGCATTTCCAGCGGTTTTTTTTCAAATCCTGATGCAACAGGAATATTAACCAGCACTGATGGAGAAACTAATTCTTCTATTCCAAGTTCATTCGAATTGAAACAGAACTATCCCAATCCATTTAATCCTTCTACTAATATAAAATTTTCATTGCCCGAACAAAGCAATGTTAAAATTGTAATTTATGATTTACTAGGAAGAATAGTAAAAACTATAGTAGATGATAGTCGACCGGCAGGCAGCTTTAATATAATGTGGAATGGAAAAAATGAAAATAATTATGCCGTCAGCAGCGGGATTTACTTTTATAGCTTAAATGCGGTTGGTGCGGATAATAAAAAATTCACAAGCTTTAAGAAAATGATTCTGCTAAAATAAAATTGAAAAAAAATTAACACACTTAATTTATAATTAGAGGAAAATATGAAACTGCTTTTTATATCATCGCTGATTATTCTTTCCATTTCCGTATTCTCTCAAATCCCCAAGGTGATTTCTTATCAAGGAATATTATCTGATGCATCTGGAAACCCAAAACCCAATGGAAATTATTCAATTACTTTTAGTCTATATGATGTTTTAAGTGGTGGCAGCGCATTGTGGAGTGAAACCAAAAATATCTCCATTAAAAAAGGCCTCTTTTCAACTTTCTTGGGAGATGAAACACCTTTCAATTCAAACTTAAAATTTGACAAACAATACTTTCTGGGAATCAAAATAGAAAGTGAAGCTGAATTATCACCTAGACTAGCGCTTTCGTCGGTCAGCTACAGCATTTCTTCAGTTAATGCCGATACCGCAAATTATGCTAAGCAATTTAAAATTAATAACGGACAGGTTGTTAGAAGTCTAAACGGATTAAAAGATAATATCATTTTAAAAGGTTCTGGCGGAGCTGCTGTTACATCAAATGGAGATACGATTTCAATCGCTGCATCAGGAGGAGGGAGCGGCGGCGGCATAAGTGCTATTCAAAATACTGATAACACTTTAAGTATTTCTAATCCCACTGGGTCAACCACAACTATTAATCTTCATTCCCCGTTTATCATAAATAGTAAGGTTGGCATTGGAGTAAATTCGCCTGCTAGTTCACTGGACGTAAGCGGCGGAGGTGGTAATAATGCTGGTGTTGGAATTCATGGATCAAGCAATGACAATTATGGAATATATGGGACAAGCAATAAAAGCTATGGATTATTTGGAGAAAGTGCTCATTCATTCGGTGTATACGCAAGAACTTATGATGAAACAAATTATGCTTTTCTTTCCGGTAATGGAGCTGGTAATAAAAATTACTGCGGTTTGTCTTCAGGAAACTATGCAATCTTTGCTAATGGCCCGGCAGCATTAAGTACCGTTGGCATAGGTGCTGAACCCGATCCTGGAAATGCCGGTGTAAAGTTAAACATTAATGGAGGTGGTGGTATTGGCTTACATGTGGTTGGCAATGGTTCGCCTGGCAGTTATGCAATGTATACAGAAGGGCCATCTTATTTTAATGGAACAATTGGCGTTGGTGTTTTATCTCCCGCAAGTCAGCTTGATGTAAACGGCGGCTCTAATATTGGTATACATGGATCAAGCAATAGTGATTACGGAATGTATGGCACAAGCAATAGCTGGATAGGAGTCTTTGGAGAGAGCGGTAGTTCATATGGCGTTATTGGCCGCACATATAATCCTGATAATTACGGGGTCTTTGCAGAAAATAAAGGAAATTCCTCAAATATTATTTGTGGGCTTGCATCAGGTTCATATGGATTATATACAAACTCTCAAATAGCGGCATCGGATTTAAATTTATCTTATAACCTTTCAGTTAGCGGAGAGACTTATTTGCATAATCTGCACGTAAGCGGCAGTAAAGATTTTTGTATAGATCATCCAATGGATCCTGCTAATAAATATCTAATCCATTCCTGTATTGAAAGTCCCGACCGCATGAATATATATAATGGAAATGTAATTACGGATGGATCAGGTTCTGCCGTAGTAAATCTTCCTTCATACTTTCAGACTTTAAATATTGATTACCGTTATCAGCTAACAGTTATTGGACAATTTGCACAGGCTATTGTAGAAAATGAAATCTCAAATAATCAATTTACAATTAAAACAGATAAACCAAATGTAAAAGTTTCATGGCAAGTAACAGGAATTCGAAATGACGTATATGCAAAGTCTAATCCAATGGTTGTTGAAAAAGAAAAGCCAGCTAACGAGCGTGGAAAATATTTGGAACCTGAATTATATGGACAGCCAAAAGAAAAAGGAATTCATTATCTAAAACCTGTTGATCCAACTGATTTAAATAAAGATAAAGTTAAATGAAATAAATTAAAAAATAATTAATATTTTATAATCACTGCCCTAGTCCTTTAATAATGCATTAGGTTGCTTTTATTGGGCAATAATTATGCTTTTTTATTTGGCTTACCTGTAAAACAAATAAATGTTTTTATTGCATTTATATTTTTTCAATTTCAATTATTGCTTAGTATTGAACCGTATAAATTATCTTCCATGTTTGATTAAAATACTTTCCCTTAACTAATTATTTTAATATTTTCCATTTGTATACGTATCTGCGAAAATTAGTTTCATTCATAAATACTTAAATATGCAAAACGAACCTTTTAAAATTGGCATCAAGGCATTGTCAACTGGCGAATGGAAAAAAGCCAGAGATTGTTTTGAAAATGCTTTAAAGATTGAAGCATCAGCAGAAGTTTATCAAGAGCTTGCATGGGCTTGCTGGTGGTTAAATGATGCCGTAGGTGTTTTTGAATATCGAACAAAAGCTCACAATTTATTTTTAAAAAACGACGACAAACTTGGTGCAGCTCGAAATGCTTGCTGGATAGGCATTGATTATATTGAATTCAAAGGTGAATTTGCAATTGCCAGCGGATGGTTTAAAAGAGCCGAAAGCCTGCTTGAAGGATTGCCCGATTCATGGGAACATGCTTTAATGAAAATTTTAAAAGCCAGGTGGGCATTTCAAGTTGATAAGAATACAGAACTAGCTTTTCAACTTCTGGATGAATCATTAACACTAAGCAAATCGCATAGTTACATTGACGGAGAAACGCTTGCCGGAGCATTAAAGGGATTTATTTTAGTTGTTGAAGGAAAAATCTTAGAGGGCATGCCCTTGCTTGACGAGGCAACTTTGCTGGCCACAACTTCTGAAAAAACCGATATTAATATCACAACAGTTGCCTGCTGTTTTTTAATTGATGCCTGTGAACGAGTCCGCGATTATGAAAGAGCCAGTCAATGGTGCAACAACGTTAAAGAAATTTGCAAAAAGTGGAGATTTAAAGCCATGTTTGCAAATTGCAAAATGAAATATGCGGGCGTATTAATTTTACAAGGGAAGTGGACAGAAGCTGAAGAAGAATTGTTATCGGCAATCTCAGAATTAAAAGAATTCAGGCCGGCACAAATTAATGCCTGTACTGTTAGACTTGCAGACCTAAAGAGAAGGCAGGGAAAATGGAACGAAGCGGAAAATTTATTAAATGAAGCTGAATCTCATCCGCTTAAACCTTTGTTTCATTCTGCACTTTACTATGATAAAGGGGAATATGATAAAGCATTAGATTTAATTCAAAAATATTTGCGCAGAATTTTGCTTAAAGAAAAAGCAGAAAGAACTGTAGGAATTGAACTGCTTTTGCGAATTTATATTAAGCTTGGGAATATTGAAGAAGCTCAACAAATACTAAATGAACTAAATAATATAGCTGAAAGTATAAATACTCTCCCTTTAAAAGCTGCATTTCTTAGTGCAAACGGAATTTTTAAATCTGCAATTAAAGAATACGAAACAGCAAAACAAAATCTTGAAGATGCAATTGATATATTTGATAAAATAAAGCTGCCTTATGAATCATCAAAAAATAGAATTGAGCTTTCAGAGGTATTGATAAAACTTGAAAGGCCCGCCCAGGCGGAGGGAGAATTAAATTTAGCAATTTCTAAATTTAAAGAGCTTGGAGCAGAAAAAGATTATGAAAAAGCAAAATTTATTTTGAAAAATTTATACAAAGATAATTTAATTGATTCATCTAAAAACAAATATGAATTTACCGGAAGAGAGCTTGAAATATTAAGGTTAATTTCGGAAGGCAAAAACAATGAAGAGATTGCAGAAAAATTATTTTTAAGTATCCGTACAGTTGAAAAACACCTTACCAATATCTACAGCAAATTAGGAATCTCAGGAAAATCCGCCCGTGCTTTTGCCGCTTCGTTTGCAATAAAAAATAAATTGATATTTACTTAGGTGGACTTATATTAACAATATCTTCACTGATAGTTTTAAAAAATTCAGCTAACTGCCCTGTCGTCTCAGTATTAATTGCACAATAAACATTCTTCGCTTTTTTAAACGTATTTATGAGACTAGTGTGTTTTAATTCTTTTATATGATACGAAACGGTTGAAATAGGCGTGTTCAACTTCTTGGCAATTTCACTAACACTACAGCAGCTTTCTGACAAATCGGCATTTTGCAGATCAGAACAGCTTAGCTGTTTGTCTCTTATAATTTTTAAGATTGTTATTCTTGTCTCTCCAGATAACGAAGTAAATATTCTCGCTAAGTTTGCAAAAGATTGTTTTTTCATAAGGTTAAATTTTAATATTTCCAAAAGTATGGAAATGTTCTAAATAAAAAAATACAGCTCATTTCATATCGGTAAATTTTTATAGTTGAAGTAAAAAGAAAATTTAAATTAAATAATAATCCGCTTGACGAATTGTCCTATCAATAATTACGTGCTAATAAAAATTAAATACGTAGTACCTCTGATTTATTAGCTGTCTTTTCCTTCTATTTTGCCAACTAAAAATAGGAGGTTAAAATGAAATCTAATGAAGTAGAAAAATTCAAAGTAATTGTTATTGGAGCGGGACAAGCAGGATTATCTGTAGGATATTTTTTAAAGAAAAAGAATCTTCCTTTTGTAATTCTTGATGCTGGTAAACGGGTTGGTGATTCTTGGCGTAATAGATGGGATTCTCTTCATTTGTTTACTCCAGCTAAATTTGATGGACTTGCAGGAATGCCATTCCCGGCTTCGCCAAATTCATTTCCAACAAAAGATGAAATGGCAGATTTCTTAGAAAGTTATGCGGAACATTTTGATTTGCCTGTGAAAACAGGAATAAAAGTAGACGGGCTTTCAAGAGAAGGAAATTTATATTGCGTAAACGCAGGGAATTTACATTTTCAGGCAGAGCATGTGGTTATTGCTATGTCAAGTTTTCAAAATCCTAAAATTCCCGCCTACTCAAAAAATTTAAATCCGGATATTTTACAAATCCATTCATTCGATTACAGAAAACCTTCGCAGCTTAAGGATGGGGCTGTATTAGTTGTCGGGGCAGGAAATTCCGGGGCAGAAATAGCTCTTGAAGCAGCAAAAAATGATTATGGTGTTCTGCTTTCCGGAAGAGATGTTGGACATATTCCGTTTAAAATAGAAGGGGAGTTTTCAAAAATTATACTTAGCAGACTAGTAATAAGATTTCTATTTCACCGGGTTTTAACAACCAGCACTCCAATAGGTAGAAAAGTTCGTCCTAAAGTAACTTCGGTTGGCGGCCCGTTAATTAAAATCAAACCAAAACAATTTATTTCCGCCGGGATCAAACGGGTTCCCAAAGTTGTTGGCGTACAAAACGGACTCCCTTTGCTTGAAAACAAAGAAGTCGTCGATGTTAAAAATATAGTTTGGTGTACAGGATTTTATCCTTCGTTTTCATGGATTGATATTCCCGTTTTCAAAGATAGAGAGCCAATGCACAAACGCGGAATAGTGGAAAAAGAACCGGGGTTATATTTTGTTGGACAGCATTTTCAATATTCATTTTCATCCGCAATGATTCATGGTGTTGCGAGAGATGCGGAATATGTGGTGTACAAAATTATACACCGAACAAAGTAAATAATAAACAAACATTTCTGTAGGAAAGAAGAATTGTTCATTCCTTTTATACTTAATTTTAAGATAAAATTGCTAAAAGAGTTTTGGCCTTCTATTTTTAAGTAATAAATTAATCGAAACATAGTTTCTCCGGGCATTTCCTCTTTCTATTAGGTTAATTCTTCTGCCGCTCTAATTATTAAAAACTTGTTGTTACTTATTATTTTAATTCATATTTTCTACTGCTAAGTTTACTTCATCCACTGCACCATCTAAAATAAAATTAAATTGATATCCTATGAAGATAATTCATAAGGTCATTATTGTAATAGTTGTTGTTATAGTTATTGCAGTTTTAATTTACCTTTTCAGGGGGCAGATTAAAAACTGGTGGGTTGTACTTTCTGCAATTTACGGCGGTATCATTTCTCAATTTAAAAAAATTAAAAATTTCTTTTCCGGTTCGGATGAAGAAGTTGATGATTTAAAAAAACGTCTTGAAGAATCACACAAAATAGAAACCGAACTTATTGACACCCTAATGAAAGAACGGCAGGTCTACCATGATAAAATGCAGGTGCTTGAAACCCAGTATAATGAATTAGATCAGCAAGCAATTCAAAAACGAAAAGAATTAGAGAACTACCGAACATTTGATAAATGGAAAGAAAATGTTTATGCTAAAATGCCCGCAGAAGAAAGGGAAAAGGTTTCAGATGATATCTTTGGCGAAACAGGTTCTCTTTCTGAGCTTAGTGCTAATTACGAGCAATAATTTTCTCCTTCTCGCTCAATCTGATAATATCATAAGTTTAAATAAACTGAATAAAAAATATCCGCTGCTAAAAGGATTCCAGATCACTATTCATTCTCCTGTTGATCAAAAGAATTATTCTTTTACAATCGGAGATTCGGTTTCATGGTTAATCAGCAATGAAGCTTTACTAAAATCAGAATACTATAAAATGAAATCAGATGAAATAGACAGCCTAAATAAAATCATTGAAAAAGAAAATCAAAATTTACGGCAGCAGAAAGATGAAACGATTAAAGCTTTAAAATTAGAAATGCAAACAAACGATAAATTTACTGATTTGCTGAAAGAAAATAGAAGTATTGCTGAAGAATCCATAAATCTTGTTAATAAAGTAAAATTAAAAGCTGGGATTGTAACTACCCTCGTAAGTTTAGGTGCCGGGCTTTTATGGATGAGAAAAGATGACAAGACCTGGCTTAATGTTTTGAAGGTTGTTGGATGCACCGGTGTTGGATTATTTGTATCATTGAATCTGTATTGAGTTCGGAATAAGATTTTGTAAATCAAAATGTTTTAATTAAAAAAAATTAAGGCACCTTTGATAATCATAAGTGATCTCTAATGATAAGTCTCTCCCTTTGCAAGGGAGAGATTAGAGAGGGTTCAAGAAATTCAGCAAAACAATGAACCCATCCCAACCCTTCCCTTTCACAAAGTGATGGCTTTGCCAAAAAATGGAAGGGCTTATTAGCAGAATAAACTAAACATAATCATTTTGTTTACTTATTATCATTAAGTAAAATAAAAAGTTAAACCTCTATCAAATAAGAGTGAGATTTACTGAGAACAATAAAATATTAAAATATATTATTGTTTACTTTAAATTGCTTAAAAAGATCTGAGGGCTTTTATTTCGTTGAGTAGATGATGATTCGCAAATACTGTTCAATTAGAAAATTTTTATGAGGACTAAATGTTTACCTTAATTTTGTTTTTGATATTACAAAACACTGGAAGTTTAAATGAGCTGCCGTCAAGCCAGCCCTCACCTGTTGTAAAAAAAACAACGACACAGGTTTCTTCTTCCTCCAACAAACTGCAAACTCAGGTTAATAATAATTCTAATGAAATAGCAGTACTTCAAAAAAAGATTGCCAGGAATGACAGCTTAGTTTCAGCTTCAATTGATTCCATAGGAAATAAGCAACAAGAATGGGACTATTATTATCAAAATGCTTGGAAATTTAGCAAATACATTGTGGTTTCTGCCTGGCTGTCTCTTGCCTGGTTTGTAATTATTATAGCTTTTCTTATGTATTTATTCGTGCGTTTCCATTGGTATGGTGGACTTCGGCGTAAACGCTACTTGCTTATTGTTGATTGGGTAAATAATGATGAATCTATTTCCCCGGATCAAAAGTCACAGCACTATCCGCAAAATCCTTATAAGGATGAAACTTTTGGCTTGCCACGCGGAACGATTAGAGCAACTCTTACTTTAACTTTACTGTTTCTAAATATCGCTTTGTTTTTTATAAGTGTTTACGCTCCTCCTTCAAACATCTTTGCTAACCGTGTTGAATTTATGGCAACTGCTTTTCTTATGATGATCGCTTTCTACTTTGGAACAAAAGCCGTTGATGTTGCAAGAATCAGAACAAAAGCAAAAAAGCCTGATGAAAAATCCGGCGGAGACAATACGATAACTCAAACAACAGTTCGAACAGAAACACCCCCTGCAGCTCAAATCAAACCGGAAGAGAAGGTAGAAGAAAAACCTGCTACTTCGTATATGCAAGAAGTAGAACATTCAAATTCTGTTAACATAGCAACTAATGAGAGCGACCAGAATAGAAAGATTCTTTCACTCACAACTTATTTCGAAACAAATAAAAAGATTGAGGATGCATTTAAAATTGTAACAGGGAATTTTGACGATCAAGGTATTAGCTTCGGATGTTTACAGTGGAACTTTGGGCAACGCACTCTACAGCCTATCTTTCTTAAATATTTTGAGTCTGACGATACAAGCTGGCGAAGCGATAAAAATATGGTTGAACTTTATGGCGTATTAAAGAAACCTTACGCCGATCAAATGAACTGGGTTTTATCTATTCAAAAAAAGAAAGATAAAAAATGGGAAATATTTCCCGACTGGCTTGATACATTAACAGTTCTGGGAACTAAAACTTCACAATACCAGATTGAAGCTTGTGAAAAAAGATTTGAGATTGCAAAGGGCTGGTGCCGTGATTTGGGATTAATTAGTGAAAGAGCTTTTTCATTAATGTTTGATATTAATGTTCAGAATGGAACTCTTTATAAAAAAATTCCTTCACGTGGAATTGATGTCCAAGCCGCCATTGAAAAACGGATTACAAATGCCGGTGCACCCGGAGAAGAAGACAAGCTTGTAATCGTTGCCGAAGAAAGATCAAAAGCAAGCAGCCCTCAATGGATTCAAGTTGTTCTTTCAAGAAAGCTGACAATTGCACGCGGGCAGGGAAAAGTTTATGGTGTAATGGTAAACCTTAAAGATTTTGGAATCAGTATTGAAACTACGTATTGCTTAAAAATATTTTGTGTGCTTTCAAATAACTTAAGAATAATTGTTTAATCAATATTATAAATAAATATAAACGATCATTTAATTTTGTGAAAGAATAGCTCTTTTCATTTTAATATTTTTGATGCCCTTCAACTCAATTATCAAAAAAAATAATTACCTTTGACTGTTCCCAATTTATTTTAATATTAAGATTAATCGGTTGAATTTGGTTTTGAATTATTATAAATCAACCAAAACAACAGCATAAAATTATTTTAGGCACAACTATGATTGAATCCGAAAAATTCTCCGTTCAATGAGTTTGCAGAAAAACTGTTGAGCAAAAGAGAAACTCACACTTGTAATTCATCTTTAAAGAAAGAATCAATTGATTTATTAAATGATTTGATTGGTTTACTATTCCCTCATTTCTCAAATAGAGTTTATTATTCGCCTGAAGATATTATTGCTAAGCTTCAACTGATGGAAAGGAATTTAATTTCTGTGCTCAAAAATATTACTGGAAATGGTAATTCAAACACAAAAGGGAATGCATCTCAAATCGCAAAAACTTTTATTTCCGAAGTTCCGGATGTCCATGATATGCTTTGGCTGGATGCAGAAGCTATATTCAAAGGCGACCCCGCGGCAGAAAGCATTGACGAAGTGATTCTTGCTTATCCCGGTTTTATGGCAATTGCAATTTACAGGCTTGCACACGAGCTTTATAAATCGGATGTCCCCATCGTACCCAGAATTTTAACCGAGCATGCGCATGAAATTACGGGAATTGATATTCATCCCGGCGCTAAGATTGGCTGTCCTTTTTTTATTGATCATGGAACCGGAATTGTAGTTGGAGAAACAACACAAATAGGAAAGAATGTAAAAATGTATCAAGGCGTTACGCTTGGTGCTTTGAGTGTTGATAAATCTCTTTCAAATGTTAAACGCCATCCAACTATTCAGGATAATGTTATTATTTATTCTCAAGCAGTTATACTCGGAGGAGATACCGTAATCGGACAGGGAAGTGTAATTGGCGGTAATGCCTGGGTAACTCAAAGTGTTCCATCAAATTCAATTGTGTTTAGTAAAATGGAAATGAAGGTACGTTCAAACGAAAATTACTTTGATAACATTGATTACATAATATAAAAGTAAAGGAATAGTTAAACAAAAATAAAATAAATGTAAGGAGTCACTATGAAACTAAATAATATTCTTGAGGGCATCGGCGGAACACCACACCTTAGAATCAATAATCTGTTTGGAAAAGATCATGAAGTCTGGGTTAAACTGGAAAGAGCAAATCCTGGCGCGAGCATTAAAGATAGGATTGCTCTTTCAATGATTGAAGATGCCGAAAAAAAAGGAATTATAAAAAAGGGGGATATAATAGTTGAACCAACATCAGGAAATACCGGGATAGGGCTGGCGCTTGTTGCAGCTGTAAAAGGTTATAAGGCTATTCTAGTTATGCCGGACTCAATGTCAATCGAAAGAAGAAAGATTATGACTGCTTACGGAGCTGAATTGGAATTAACTCCTCGAGAACTTGGAGTAAATGGAGCTATTGAAAAAGCACAAGAAATTGTTTCAAAAAATAAAAACGCCTGGATGCCGCAGCAATTTGAAAACCCGGCAAATGTTGAAGTGCATGTCAAACAAACTGCTCAAGAAATCTTAGCAGACTTTCCCGATGGCTTTGATTATCTAATTACGGGCGTTGGTACAGGCGGGCACATAACCGGAGTAGGTAAAGTACTAAAAGAAAAATTTCCTTCTACAAAAGTCTTTGCCGTTGAACCGGAACTTTCCGCGGTGATTTCAGGAGGAAAACCGGGACCGCATCCATTACAGGGTCTTGGTGCTGGATTCATTCCCAAAGTTCTTGACGTTTCCTTACTAGATGGAACTATATCTGTTTCAAAAGATGAAGCTTTTAGCTATGCACAAAGAGCAGCAAAAGAAGAAGGGTTGTTTTGCGGTATTTCCTCCGGGGCAACTCTTGCTGCAGTTTCAAAAAAATTAAAGGAAGCCAAAAAAGGAAGTAAAGTGATTGCATTTAATTATGATACCGGGGAAAGATATCTATCAATAGAAGGATTGTTTTAAGTCTGACAAAATAAAAGGCGATCATTTGGATCGCCTTTTTATTTGACTAACTTAAATGCAGTTAATGTTAAATTTGTTATATAAACATTCTTAAATTATCATTATTAAAAGTATATTTCCATAAAACATAAAGCCGCTATCATTAGCTCGGTTTCAAATTAGTACATTTTAACGATTGTATTTGAAAAATTAATTAGCTACGTTCCTTACCGATAAATCTTTCCTGCTATTTTTCTTAAATACTTTTATTCTTTTCTTTTTAGTTCGTCGTCATCCTTGGCTGTTCTTATTTCACAGTAATATTCCTAATTATTAAAAGTTTCAAAGTCTTTCTAATAATTATCATAATTTAATTAATCATTTGGAGGTTATATGATAGATGAATCTGCTCTAAGCGGTTTTAAGGCGACATTCCGCGGGGAAATAATACAAAAAGGGGATGAACAATATGAAGCATCAAGAAGGGTTTATAATGGTATGATTGATCGGCATCCGCAAATAATTGCAAAATGTGCTGACGTTGGAGATGTTATCAGCTCAGTCAACTTTGCTAGAAATAATAATTTAATAGTAAGCATAAGAGGAGGCGGGCATAATGCGGGTGGTTTGGGTGTTTGTGATGATGGGTTAGTAATCGATTTATCAGAAATAAAATACACTCATGTTGATACCGAAAAAGAAACTGTTAGAGTCGGAGGCGGTTGTACCTGGGGAGATGTAGACCATGCAACAAGTGCATTTGGTTATGTTGTTCCTAGCGGAATTATTTCTACTACCGGAGTAGGCGGTTTAACTTTGGGCGGCGGAATTGGCCATCTTTCCCGTAAATTTGGTTTAACCATTGATAATTTATTGGAAGCTGATGTTGTATTGGCTAATGGAAAATTGGTCAAGGCGAATAAAAATATCAACCCGGATTTATTTTGGGCTATTAGAGGAGGTGGAGGAAATTTTGGGGTAATTACTTCATTCCTTTTCAAATTAAATAAATTAAAAGCTGATTATGCCGGGGTTACTCTTTGGGAATTAGACCGCGCAGGTGAAGTTATGAAATGGTACCGGAAGTTTATCAAGAACGCTCCTGAAGATTTAAATGGCTTTTTTGCATTTTTAATGGTCCCGCCAGGAGATCCATTTCCTAAAGATTTGCACTTCAAAAAAATGGGCGGAATAATTTGGTGTTATACCGGATCTGAAAAAAAGGCAGCAAATGTCTTTAAACCAGTTAGAGATTTAAAGCCTGATTTCGAGTTCCTTGGAACAATGCCTCATCCAATGCTTCAAAGCATGTTTGATCCTTTACTGCCTTCAGGTATGCAGTGGTATTGGAAGGCTGATTTTGTTAACGAAATACCAGATGAAGCAGTAGAGGCTCATATAAAATATGCCCGCGAATTACCAACATTGCTTTCTTTAATGCATATGTATCCTATAAATGGAGTTGCAGGCAAACCTGCGAAAAAGGATACAGCATGGAGTTATCGTGATGCAAACTGGTCAATGGTTATTTGCGGAGTTGATCCTGACCCTGCAAATAAAGAGCTTATCACTAATTGGACTAAAGATTATTACAATGCGGTTCATCCTTTTTCTGCTAGTGGTGCTTATGTGAACTTTATGATGCATGATGAAGGAGAAGAAAGAATAAAATCAACATACAGAAATAATTATGACAAGCTATTAGAAATTAAAAAGAAGTTTGATCCTAAAA
This sequence comes from uncultured Bacteroidota bacterium, assembly GCA_963775245.1. Classification (GTDB taxonomy): domain Bacteria; phylum Bacteroidota; class Ignavibacteria; order Ignavibacteriales; family Ignavibacteriaceae; genus CAVSWT01. The sequence continues at coordinate 190,273 of CAVZID010000010.1, read as the reverse complement.
ACTTCTTCAGGGTTAACCAGAACATTAATCCAACTAAACCTAAAAAAGCTGTTTAACATCTTATGAGGCTCTAATATATAATTTATATTGGAGCCGATTATTTTATAATCACAGATAATTTTAAATATATTTTTAAAATTATGTTTTCCCTTTAAATGGCCCTTCACTTGGATTAGGGCCAAAATGTATCTTAAAATTAATATTACTTCTAAGTAGAAAATAGGATTGTTTATCATCCGAAATACATAAAATAATTTTTCCTCATCATATCTTATCATTTTTCATTGCAAATCTGTAAATTAAAATTTACTTAGTGAAAATAAATCTAAATACTCCGCTTTGACTTTGCATCCATGAACCTTACGGATATAAATAAAAAATATTTTACTCCCGGCACGCGGGGTTATAAAATCTTAAGTTATTTTTATAACAAATATTCTGACCTATTTAATAAAACTGTTTACACTAATTTTGAAGCATTCCTTAACCAAATCTTTTTATCTGTTTCCAATATTGATTTCACTAAAGATATTAGAAATGAAGAAGCATATATAATTGGAACTATTAAAATTCAATGCAGAGTTCTTTTGGATAAAGCGCTAAAGTTTAAACGAGAGGTTCCTGAAAGTTTATTGAATGAATTAAACAATGAAAACTCTGAAGACTCTATTATCAATAATCTAACTGCAAATAAAAAAGAGGAACAATTAGCGCACCTGGAAGCAGAGGAGTTCTTCAACTGCATAAACACATTTAAAACTCATTTGAGCGTTAGTGAAGTTAAATTGTTAAACAACTTAATCGATGAAAAAACAAGATTTGAAATTGCCGAAGAGACAAATATAAAATTGAATACTTTGGATACGCATATTAGGCGGTTAAGAATAAAATTCTCAAAGTTTCTTAAAAACTCCGGTTATACAGATAAAATCCTCAACAAATATGATAAAGATTAAGATTTTGTTGAAAGTATATTCTTATTATTCAAACTATATATGTAGTTAAAAAAATTATTTATGGAAAAAATTGTCAAAAATTATTCGAAGCAATTAAATGATTCAAGCGGACATTTATCTTATGAAACAATCGCTGCTTATATTAATCTTTATAATGAATTAAGCAGAAAAGAAATAATATTCGTTGAAAATCATTTTAATGGCTGTAAGGATTGTTTTAAAAAGTTTACGCAAGTTTTTGATGAAGATTTCGAGTTTGATGAAAGCACCGTTTCAATAAATTTTTATCAAATCAGCATTAATGAATCAAAACGAACCTATCAAAGTGATAATGGCGATATTGAAATCTCATTTGGCTTTAAAGATTCGAAAATCCAATTAGAGTTTTTACGCCTGGCTGATGAATATAAAAATCAAAATTTCAGAATAGATGTTGGTAAAACAGTTTTCCGGATATTATCAGCAGAAGGAAAACAAAAGTTATTATTTAAATGAAAAGGTATTTCTTGAGGATATTTCTGAAATCAAAGTTTCATTTCTTAAAATTTATGATAAGGAAGAAACAAGCCCGAAGAACAAATCGAATAAAAATATTTTTTATGGCGCTGCAGCAGTGATATTAATAGCTATGTATTTAATCGGCTATTTTTATTTCAACCAAGGGGAAAAAAAAGTAATTGCTGTTAATAAAAATAAAACCGCTGTTGATTCTTCACTTGAACAAAGAAATAAAAAAGCAAACAGTAACAAAAATAATACTCAAAATATTAAAGAAAATTTTATTGCGGCAAATAAACTTAATGAAAAAGACTTTGAAGAAAACACTGTTCTGGAAAATTTCATAAATAGAAATGTCCGCTCGGAAAAAAGTGTAGAAATTATTTCTCCCAATATTAATGATACACTTAAAAATAAGTTCCTGTTAAAATGGACATCAGACATAAAAGGAGAAAAGTATAAAATTATTATTGTTAATAACAGAAACGAAAAAGTCTGGGAAAATGCAACCTCATACAATACAATATTATGGTTAATCAAAAATTGCAACCTGGCCTTTATTACTGGAAAATTGAAACGAAAAATACTTTAAAGGCATTGGGAAAGTTTGTAATTAAATGAGCGGTGATGCACGGCAATTGATTTTCAAGGACAATTGTCTTAAATTTATAGACAATTGACACAAGGTTTTTACAATGGATTTATCAACTCAACTTAACAAGAAGACGGAAACATTTGTAAGGCAGCTTAAACTAAATGGAAAAGCTGTTCCATTAAAAAAGAAAATTACATATTCTGATTTTTTATCGAATAAAATGCTTATAGTTATGGCCATACAATATGGAATCCCTTTTGATTTATTTAAAACAATTATGCAGCATTCACCATTTACAATTGCCGATTGGGCTGATTTGCTATCTATTTCCATAAAGTCATTGCAAAGGTACGAGAAATCGAAAAGCAGATTTAAATCAATTCAGTCTGAAAAGATTATTGAAACGGCAGAAGTTATAGACCTTGGGCTGGAAGTTTTTGGCAATATGGATAAATTTAAATTGTGGCTTGAAACACCTAATTATGCATTAGGAAATATGAAGCCTTATGAACTTCTTAAAGATTCCTATGGAAAAGAATTAGTTATCGGAGAATTAACAAGAATCGAATACGGAATCTTTTCATAAAATAAAAATCTGATATGGAAGTATTCCGGCTTTTACGTAAAAAATATTCAAACACTTTATCCGGAGATGGCGCTGCAATTAAGGGAGCAAGATGGAATTCTCCGGGTACTAAAATTATTTACACTGCTTCCAACCGCTCACTTTCTTTGGCGGAAGTTGCTGTTCATTTTACTCTTGCTACACTTCCTGATGATTATATGATGCAAACAATATTTGTTCCTGATGATTTATCTATGATGATAATTCAGGAAAAAGATTTGCCGTCCGGTTGGAATCAATTTCCTCATCCGGCATCAACAAAAAAAATCGGGGATAATTTTATTAAAGAAAACAAATATTCTATTTTAAAAGTTCCTTCTGCCGTTACTCGTGGAGATTTTAATATTTTGATAAACCCATTTCACGAACAATTTAAAAAGATAAAAATAATTTTAATAGAGCCTTTCCCATTCGATAAAAGGATATTTAAATAGAATTGTTTGGGTCAATATTTAATGATAAGACTACAAATGAATAAGTTTGTGGCTTCAATAAGCCTTCCTCTTTTCAAGGGAAGGTGGGATAGAGTTCCATTTATAGAATAAAAATATAACTTTCTTTCTTTAATGGTAATCAATTACCATTTCGTACGGTAGTTTTTTTTAATAGACTATTTGTTGTCCTGTTCATTAAAAAACCCTATCTAAATCTTTCCCTTGAAAAGGGAAAGACTTTATTAATAATGATGTCTTTTAATCGTCAGAAGGATCCTTTGGATAATCTTATAAAGATAAATTTGTGGATTAAAATGAAGAGTAAAAAGCAGGTGAATGAAAACTTATTGTTAAAAAGATTTGCCACTATTTTTTAATTTGAGCCGTATTAACAAAAAAAACATAAAGTCCATTGATATAATTAAAAATTATTATCATTAATCAATGCTCTTTTAATCATGTGTTTTCACTTTCCAATTAGTACGAATGGACTCCATTCAAGCGGATAAGAATATTTTCCATCTTTTATTAATTTTAGTTTAGCTTGTCTTAACGAGGCAGAATAACTTTCTCCATTAAGAATATTTCTATAAAACTCTATCATCAATTCAGAAGTAGATTTATCTGCAACCTGCCAAAGAGATACCACAACATTCTTGGCGCCGGCAAATAATAACCCTCTTGTTAAACCAATTATTCCTTCACCTTTAATAATTTTGCCGAGTCCGCTCTCACAAGCACTTAGCACAACAAGATTTGCATTAAGCTTAAGATTGTACATCTCATTAGCATATAAAATTCCATCTTCTTTACTGTCAGTTGAATCATTCCAGAACAAAATGCCGGAATTCTTTGGCTTTTCTTCATTGATAAATCCGTGGGAAGCTATATGAATGATATTATAATTATATATTTCATCAGACTTAATAAGTTCTTCTTTGGCGGAAGAAAAAGTAAATATTTTTGCAGGAATTTTTTCTTCATCAAACAGGTTAAAAATTTCATTTACTTCATATTCACTCTCAGGTAGTGATGAATAAATTTTCCCCTCAACTTTAACTGACCTTTTAACAGAGGCAAACAACGAAGTATCACTTATGGAAACTAATTTTATATTATTTTTCTTTTGCTGGGAGAATACCGGAGCAAATCCAATGAAATTTTTTTCCTGCCTTTGAGTAGGAATATTCTCTAGTAATGTTGCTGCAGAGAAATAATAGCTTATCTCATGATTATTTAACAAATAAGGAAGCGTTGAAAAATTAATATCAGAATTAATGTCAATATTTTTGCTTAATAGTGCTTCAAAAGGCAGGTAATTTAATATACCGGATGGAATAATATAAATTTTATTAATTTCTGCTAGATTTTTTTCTTCAGGCTTAATTAAAAAATTATATAGTTTTTGAGCAGATGAAATATATACATGTGGATTTAAATTATTTAATGAATTTCTAAAATTTCTTACAAGACTTTCAACAGGTTCTTTCAAATAAATTACTTTTAAATCAGATTTATCTTTAAAAATAGAAAATATCGTAATTGTACTGTCTCCGGCAAAATATTCTATTAGTGCGGCTTTAGTATTTAAAATTTTATTTTGTATTTGCTCAACGGAATAACTTTGTGGTTCGTATTTCAGAGTATAATAATCATGATAATTTTGTTCAAGAAGTTTCACCAGGTTTTCATGTTTTCTATTTAACGCAAAAAAATCATCTTCCATTTTGTGAAGCTTTAAAGAGTCAATGTTGTCTTTCTTATTTTGTTCTTTCTGTATTTGAGTATCATAATATGCTAGGTCAATATTTATCTGTCTCTCTTTTCCAAGCAGGCTATCAGGTATGCCTGAAAATTTTTTTGCATTTGACTCAGAAATCGCATCTGAAAGAACCCCCGCTTTACTGCTTTCAATAAAATTAAAAGCTATCTTTTTATATTTTTCTTCTCCGGTTAATTTAAATAGTTCTGAAGCTACATTTATTCCTTCTTCATAAATTTTATAATAAGCATTTTCAACCGCGAACTTTGACCATTCTGTTTTATAACCCAGACGAATTTGTAATATTAATTTCTCACAAAGCCGATAAGTATCTAAAGAAGACAAGTAAATATTAATCTCTTTTGTGGATGAATACTTTTGGGCTAGAGCTTTTGCTTTAAATGCTAAAGCTTTTAGAAGTTCTTTTTCATAAACAGCATTTTTTAAATCAGGATTTATATAAAAATTATTTTTATTAAAATCTTTTGTTGAAGCAATAACCGCCATTTGAAAATAGTGCAAAGAGTTATCAATGTTTTTTTGAAGGTAATAATTCCTTCCCATTTCAATTAAAGTTTCTGCAACTTTTATGTTTTTACTGCCGAGAGAATTAATTCTTATTGCTAATGCTTGTTGAAGTACATTCAATCCTTTTTGATATTCTCCCTTATTAGTATACGTTTCCCCTATATTTTTTTGGATTTGCGCAACAACCGGATGACTGTCTCCGAATTTATCTTTGAAAATTTTATATGATTTTTGAAAATATTCTAATGCTTTATCAAATTCTTTTTTGTCGGAGTAAATACGGCCAATATTATTTATAATTGTTGCATAGTTAGGATGATTTTCTCCATAACTTTTACTCATAATTTCTTTCGATTTAACAGCATACTCAATTGCTTTATCATAATCCCCTTTAACTCTATATGCCATTGAAATATTATTGTATCTATATCCAAAGACGGGATTATTATCTTTTAGTAACTTGAGTTCTATAGATAATCCTTTTAAATAATATTCAAGTGCCAAATCATTTTCACCAATATAAAAATAAAACGCTCCAATATTGCTGTATATAGTTGCTACATCTTCATGATTTTCTCCAAATGCATTTCTTTTTAATTCTAAAGATTTAAATGCATATTCAATTGCTTTATCATAGTCGCCTTTCTTTTGATATGTCAATGAAGCATTTGCATATTCCGTCCCTAAAGATGGATGATTACCTCCGTAAATTTCTCTAGCATTATTTACAGCTTTTTCAAAATATGCTAAAGCCGAATCATAATTACCTAGATTATCATTAATTTGACCGAGCAAGGAATAGTTTTCGGATTTAATTGGAATAGAAGTATAGTTATCAAGAATCTCTTTTGCTTTAAGTGAATATTTTAAAGCCTCCTTATAATTGCTTTTCCTTCGGTATGTATATCCGAATTGATTGAAGATTTGTGCAATTATAGTATCGCTGACGGAATATTGCTCAGCAAATTTTAATGCCTGATTTGTAATGACTAATGAGCTATCATAATTTCCCAATCCCCTTAACGAATGACTAATTCTGTTTAACGTCCTAACGTAATTGTCCCATGATTTATTATTTTGAAAAATTACTGCAGCTTTTTCAAGAAAAACTATTGCGCTATCATATATGGTTTCTTGTAAAAGCTTATTGCCTAACGAATAAAAATTCTTTGCTGAATCGGTATCTCCTTCTATAAAATATTGAGTTGCTGCTAAATTGATTGATGAGTAAAGCAATAAGAATGCGAAAAAGTATTTCATTTTTCTCTCTTAATTGTAATGCGATAGAATTTTGTGGAGGAATTAAAAAGAATCTACTTTTTATTTATTAAAAATTCAACAAAACAAAATATTTTAAAAATATATTTATGTAAGTGAAAGTTTTTCTCTCTCAATTAAACTACTTCAATATATCCATAACTAATAATTCAATCAATTTTAGGAGGCCATTATGAAAAAGTTTAATGTTTTCATAATTCTTTGTTTGTTATTCACTTCAATAGATTTTGCGCAAACCCTTCAACCGCTTAATCCCATTTCCCTGTTGGATGTCCGTGATATTGCTGTTGATAATAATGGAAATATTCTTGCCGGAGTAGATGGTAGTGGAGATATTACAAACAGTTTTACTCATGGGGCTGTATTTATTTCTGAAGACCTTGAAACCTGGAACATTTTTGGTGATGATTTTGATAAATATGGAGTTACTGCTATAACTGTTAATCAGAATGGAGATGTTTTTGCAGGCACAGACAGTGGGGGTGTTTACAGAACATTAGATACTGGTTCAACCTGGAATCAAATAAATACTGGTTTGACAAGTCTTAGAATCATAAAGCTTAATTCAGATATTCCTGGTTATTTATTTGCTTGCAGTAAAGACAGCGGTATATTCCGTTCAACAGATAATGGTGATACCTGGACTGCGGTAAATAATGGTTTAACAAGTAATATTATTCAAGCATTTATAACTAATAGTGATGGCGATATCTTTTGCGGGACGGGAATAGACCCGGTAACCTCAAATTTGGGAATATTTAAATCAACAAACTTTGGGAACGATTGGACCCAGGTATTCGATGGAGATAGAGTTTACAGTCTTATAATCAATCCTGTTAATGAAATTTATTTTGGGGCAACGAATTCTGCAGTAATTTTTTCAAGCGATAAAGGAAATAGCTGGGATTATAAACCCGGAGCATCAGCATTTAGAGCATTAGCTGCTGATGTTCAAGGAAATCTTTACGGCGGTACTTCAGGTGGCGGAGGTGCTGTATATTTGTCTACTGACAACGGGAACAGTTGGCAATATGATAGTACAGGATTTATCGGTGATGTAAATGTAATAAAAGAAATTCCGGTTGCTGGAACAACGGCCAAATCAATTTCTAAGACTCAAGCAGCAACGCAAATAGTAATTGGCCATGGTGTAGGATTTGAAGTAAGAAAGCAAGACCATGTATGGGAACCTAAAGTTAGGGGGATGGATTTGACAGATTGTAAATTAATAGCTTTTCGCGAAGCCAAAAGTTCTTTAGAACTTAATGAAATTATTGTTGGCGGAGATTTTGGTATAATGACTTTATTCGCTTTCAACGGTATTTGGTCTCCTTTATCAGGTGGAACTAATCGTTTAGCAAGTGCAGACGTTCTTGAAGTTAATCATCAAACCGGGAAAATCTATGCTTCAGGGAAGCCTATTTTCGGCAATAGTAAAGCATTATATAGGTGGGATAATCAAATGTCACAGCCTGATGCAATTTCCGGATTACCAAATTTTGAAATAGCTGGCATTGCTTTTGCTGAAAACCAAAATGATTTAATTGTAGCATTGAAAAATGGAAAAGTATTTTTGTCTCCAGATGATGGCAGTTCATTTAACGATATAACAGGTAATTTACCCTCCGGCAATAATAGCTGGGTGCGATATTGTAACAACACAATTTTTGTAGCTAAAGAATCCGGTGAACTTTATAGTTCTTCAGATGGAGGTGCTGCATATAATATTGTTACTAACGGTTTGCCCGATGGTTTTATTGCTAATGATATGTATTGTGATGATAATATAGTAATTGTTGTCGGAAATATGGGAATATATGTAAGTGAAGAAGGGCAACCATTTGTTCAGGATACAAATCCTGGTTCTCCCAAGAACAATGTTTTGAAAATTAAAGCTTTTTCAACTACTAAGAATTCTTTAGCTAAAAAAGAAAATAAAAATTATTCAAGGTTAAAAAATGAATCTTATGATTTATTAGATAGTGAAGTAGCTATCCTTGATGATGGAAGCGTTTATACGTATAAAAACAATACAAGAAGCTGGACTAAAATTGAAGATCCACACCCTCTCAAACATCCTGTTAAAGCACAAGAATCTGAAATACCACCAGCTGCATTTCTTGAATTTATTTTTGGCAATCCCAAATATTCGGTAAATAAATCGAATAATATATTGCAAGATACAATGAAAACCACTTCATTCATTGTTACTAATTATGGAGTATATTTTTTTGAAACTGATATTGTTACAGATGTAGAAGATGTTAATTCAAAGATAAATCCTTCAAAATTTACTCTAGAACAAAATTATCCAAATCCTTTTAACCCTACAACGAAGATTAAATATTCTACTCCATCATCTGTTGAGAGTCATCTCGATGCGTATGTACAATTGAAAGTTTTCGATATTCTGGGAAGAGAAATTACAACACTGGTCAATGAAAAAAAACAACCCGGAGAATATGAAGTTGAGTTCAATGCTTCTAATCTTCCAAGTGGAGTTTATTTTTATCAATTGCAAGCAGGCGATTTTGTTCAAACAAAAAAAATGTTGCTGCTAAAGTAAAATTTTATAACCCTCCAAAGTTTTTTGGGGGGATTATATTTAAAACCCTTGGGGGTTTTTTATTTACAATTACAAAGTGGATTTACTCAAATAGAAAAGTTCAGTCCAATATAAATTATTTTCTTACGCCAAAATTAAATTAGCTTTTTTGTTGAATTTATCTTTCAATTACTATTAATCTAATAAAGTCAATTTCTATTAAGAGTTTATAAAATATAGCTCGTAAATAAACAACAGCATAAAAGAAATTATGTGGTTGAGTTTAACGGCTTAACGCTTTCTTTAGGAATTTATTTCTATAGACTTCAAGCGCGAAGTTTATCTAATAAAAAAATCCGGTTTTCCTTACAATGGTGAGTCATCTTAAAGACAATTAAATCATACCTAAATGATATTATTACTCTTTATTAATTTTTTATATTTTATTGCATTTCCTTTCAAAAGTCCTTAATTTCAAAAAAGTTTACTCCTATCTTAAAAGCTGTATTTCTTCAAAATAGAATAAGAGATCTGGGTATTATTCAATATCCAGTACTAACATATTTTAATATATAAATAGCCCATAATTATTTCCGCTGGCTTAAAAAATATTTACTTAACTAAAAATTAAATCCACTTTCCAATAAATATAAAGTGAGGGTAAGAAATGCATTTATCATACAAAAATTTCTTTAAACTTCTTCTTTTAGTTACATGCTTTGGAACTAATATTTTTCCTCAGCAAAATAATGAAGTTTGGAAACGGTGGTTTAACAATCATCCGGGAGTTCGATTCATAGCTGCTGCGGTTTGCTTTAATAATCTTTTATTAGCTGGTGGTGAAGGAAGTACATTATTCGAAGTAAGCTCTGGAAAAGTATTCTGTAACTTAGGTTTGGGGCCGGAAATAGATATAGTTAGTATTGTTTATGATCAAATTAATAATGACGTTCTTGTTCTTTGCAGAGATAATTTTACCGGAGAATCATATTTATATTCTGTCTCTGCATTAAAAACTGTAATTAGACTGGCAACATTTTTTCAATCGCTTTATTTTGTTAAAGTATATAATAATATGACAATTGTAGGAGGAGAAGGAACATTACAAACGTCAACAAATCGTAAAGATTTTACGGAACATGCCCAAAATTTCGATTTAAATGAGTTCAAGGATATAGCATATAGTGCAAGCAAAGCTAATTATGTTCTTTTCGGTGCACCTAAGGATGCAAATACTAACGGAATTCGAATTACAAAGCAATTCGGTGTTTCTAATATACCTCCCAAATGGGGGTGGGTGATATTGGCGAAGTTTGACGAAGCTGCAGAAGCCAAAATTTTTCCTTCATCAAATTCCCTTAATAAAAATCTACAAATAGAATCTATTTTCGCTTTTGGATATCAGGCGGCAACCAATTCAAACATAGTATGCAGAAGCACTGATGGTGGGGAAAGTTGGGATTCTGTTTTCGCTGCTCCGCAAAATCAGGGTATTAGGTCTCTTTCTGCCGGCAGCAATAATAATGTTATTGTTGGAGTAACTGATTATGGTGGTGGTTCTGGAGAAGAACTATATTATACCAAAAATGGAGGAGATACTTGGATTAAAGGCAAAGATTCTATTAATAATTACGTTTATTCCATTACACATGTCTCTGCCGACTCTGCTTATGCTCTCGGGGAGAAAGGTTTAATCGCATTAACCACTGACGGCGGTGAGAACTGGACTCAAATTAGTGAAAGTCATCCCAGTGTTTCTACTGTCTATTTTCCTTCTTCTTCTATCGGTTATGCTGCAGGGTTAAGCGGTTTTAACGTATTAAATTTTTATAAAACCACTGATGCAGGTGATAACTGGCAGGTAACTTATGTTGATTCCTCTTTTTCTCCATCTAACGCTTTTCTTAATTCCATTTATTTTATTGATGATATGACGGGTTTTATTGCAGGGTCTAAATTTATTAAAACTATAGATGGCGGTATCCACTGGAATGAAATAAACACAGGAGTTTCTTCTTCAGATCCGTCTTTTCCGGATCCGAATTATCAGGATGTCTATTTTGTCAATAGTAATCTTGGCTTTGCTATTTATAGGGACTTTTCCTCTGGAGATGGGGTTATTAAAACTACTGATGGGGGAAATATGTGGACTCCACTCAATATTAATCATGATAAGTTTGATAAAAAATATATCTACTTCGCCGATGAGAATCTTGGCTTTGTTTCGGGAACCTCTACACTTTACAGAACTACTGATGGAGGCGACAACTGGGATACTCTAGCTGTAGCGTCTGGTTCAACACCGGGTTACTTTGATGAGCTAAACAGCAAGGTTAATTTTATTAATTCAACCACGGGATTCTTTGGGAGAAAAGGGCATATGTTTAAAACTACCGATAGAGGGGACACCTGGACAGACGCGCCTATAGATAATCATACTATACCTATACAAATTCAATTTGTCAGCGACAGCATTGGTTATTTCATTAGTGATATCGATACATTTGGAATCCATACTCATATTTTATACAAGACAACAGACGGTGGAAATAGCTGGCTTGATTTAACGAATGAACTGCCTACAACAGGAATTTCTTCTATTTTTTTTACAGATGAAAATACAGGGTACTTAGCAGGAAATCTTGGTATTTTAAAAACTACAAGCGGAGGAGAAACGATAACCTCTGTAAATGAATTTGATAATGCTTCAATTCCAGCAAACTTTAAGTTATACCAAAATTATCCTAATCCATTTAACCCTACTACTAAAATAGAATATTCAATTCCTTCTTCTCCCCTTCCCTTTGGGAAGGGGCTGGGGCCTGCCACTATGTGGGTTAGGCTTATAGTTTATGATATACTTGGAAGAGAAGTTGCAACTCTTGTTAACAAAGAACAACAGCCAGGAAATTATGAAGTTGAGTTTAATGCAGCTAGACTTGCTTCAGGCATTTATTTTTATCGGCTTCAAGTTGGAAATTATTCTGCTACTAAAAAGCTAGTGCTATTACGTTAAAAATATATTTCATCAAATGCTTAATTCTATTCAAATGATTTTTTATGCTTTGCGTTTTGTTGTATTTGCTTTTAAAAGTTCTTAACTTCAAAAAAAGTTTACGCCTATCCTCAAAGCAGCAGAATCACTAAGTGGAATAAGAAGTTTGAATATTACCCAATATCCTGTACCAAATAAATTTAAAAAATAATCAGCTCACTTTTTGTCTGCCGGTTATTTACTGAACTAAAAAGTTACTCTACTTTCCATTTAAATATTAAGTGAGGTCCAGAAATGTATTCTTTTTACAAAAATTTTTTAAAGATATTGCTTATAGCTGTATGCTTTTCAATTAATTTATTTGCACAAATTGCAGCATTTAAGCAGGTTGATACAAAAACGCCGCCCAATGCTTTCTTTGCTATTCTTGCTAAATCACCAAATGTTATCGTTGTTGGGGGCGAGGGGGAAAAACTACATTTTGTTAATACAAATCAATACTTTCAACTTCGTAAAACTTACATACAAAACAGTATAAATAACATCAAATATGATGCATCTACAGGAAGTTTTCTTGTTTCGGAAAACACTTATAATAACACGGTATCTAATCTTTATTCAACAACTTTTAACGGGACAGCCAACTTAATACATTCTTTCGATGGACCAATTACTTCACTTGAGCTACACGGAGATTTTTCCTATTCAACCGAAAATAAAAAACTGGCAATAGGAATGCAGCAAAATATACCCGAAGGTAAATGGATATGGTCCACATATGGCGGGCCTGATTATGAATTTCCACAACCTTTGAATGATATTAAAGTGTTAATAGACGGTAGAGGAATAATGGTTGGAAGTAACAGTATGTTTTCTTATAGCGATAACCCGTCTGACAATAACGGGAAATGGCAAAGTAGTAGTTTTATGGGAGTACACTTTGATGCAGATAAAATTGGTGCAATGAATTCGTCCCCTCCTTTGGGCAAAGTTGTTCAGAATGAACCGATATATGTAATAGGCAATGAATGGCAAACATATACCGGCATTGTTGCTAGAAGCACAGATAATGGAGTAACATGGGATTCTGTTTTTGCTGTTCCCAATGTTACATTACGGGCAATATCTGTTGGAAGCGTCTCTAATGCTATAATTGGTGGTAACAAAGGAGTAATATATTATACAAAGGATGGCGGTGATACATGGGCAAAAGGATATGATTCCACAGGTTACTTTTATGATATTTATGATATTGCTAATGTATCTGCAGATTCGGCTTATGCAGTAGGTTCAAGAGGATTAGTTCTGCTAACGACTGACGGCGGGGAAAGCTGGACGGAGATAGAGAGGGACAATTCACCCGGGTTTGGTGCAATTTATTTCTCTTCACCATCAATTGGCTTTGCCGTAGGCTTAAATTCTGGGGTTTATAAAACCACTGATGCAGGAGAGAATTGGAATGAAATTTATACTGATTCTTCCTTTTCCGTCAGCTATCGTAGCTCCATCTTTTTTATAGATGACATGACCGGCTTTATAGCGGGGTCAAAAATATATAAAACAACAGACGGGGGTATGACATGGAATGATATAAACACCGGAGTGTCTGCGTATAATTTTCGTGACGTTTATTTTGTTAACAACAATCTTGGCTTTGCTACTTATTCCGAATTTAATACCGGTGACGGAGCTATTAAAACTACTGACGGTGGAATTACATGGGATTCTCTAACTTTCAAAAACAATAAGCATGATAAAAAATTTATTTACTTTGTTGATGAGAATCTTGGCTTTGTTTCGGGAACCTCTACTCTTTACAGAACTACTGACGGGGGCGATAGTTGGGATACTCTTGCTGTGGCGTCTGGTTCAACACCGGGTTACTTTGATGAGTTAAACAGCAAGGTTAATTTTATTAATTCTTCTACTGGTTTCTTCGGCAGGAAAGGGTATATTTTCAAAACTACCGATAGAGGGAATAGCTGGACAGATGCAGCGATTGATAATCATACTATGCCTACACAAATTCAATTTCTTAGTGATAACATTGGTTATGCTGTTTGTGCCACCGACACTTTTGGAATCCCTCTTCATGTTTTTTATAAAACAACGGACGGCGGCAACAGCTGGCTTGATTTAACAAACCAGTTACCCGGCAATACTGGATACACAAGCTTGTTTTTTACAGATGAAAATACAGGTTTCCTGGCTGGTAGTGCTGGAATAATAAAAACAACAACTGGGGGAGAAATAGTTACATCCGTTAATCACTTAGAGAATACATCAATTCCTACTGGCTATAAGTTATATCAAAATTACCCGAATCCATTTAACCCAACAACAAAAATTAGATATTCAATTCCTTCTTCTCCCCTTCCCTTTGGGAAGGGGCTGGGGGTTAGGCTTATAGTTTATGATATACTTGGAAGAGAAGTTGCAACTTTGGTGAATAAACAACAACGGCCCGGGAATTATGAAGTAACATTTAATGCAAGCAGACTTTCAAGTGGAGTTTATTTTTATCAGTTGAAAGTTGATCAAATTATAAGCATAAAGAAGATGATTTTATTAAAATAATTGTTGTGAAAAATTTATAACAGTAATTTGCCTTTCAATTAATAAATATTAGTGAATGAAAAGGTCCGTTGATTCATAGTATTAAATTCTTGACAGCGATATAATAAAAACATATCTTCTTTTTTATTCGATTGTAATTATCCCTCCAGTAAAAAATTACATTAAAATTTCTTTATGAAATTATCTAAAAATAAATTATTTAAACTTAATTGTCTTTTTATATTAATTCTTTCAGCAGGATTCAATTATCCTCAAGATTTAAAATTCCAACAATTAACTGTTGAAGACGGCCTGGCAAATAACCAGGTATATGCAGTATTACAAGACAAAAATGGATTTATGTGGTTTGGTACTAACGATGGCCTAAACCGGTATGACGGTTACGAATTTAAAATATTCCGCAATGACCCTAAAGATACAAACAGCATATCTGATAACACCATTAGAAGTTTATTTGAGGATAAACAAGGAAATATTTGGATTGGAACTAAAGCAGGAATACTTAATAAGTATGATCCCATATTAGAAAAATTTACTAAATGGAATTTAAATTCAAACAGCACCATTTACCGAAGCGTCAAAGCAATTTACGAAGACCGTAGAGACAACATTTGGATTGGAACCCATCTTGATGGGCTATTTAAATTAAATACAAAAAATAATTTTATTGAGCAATGGAAAGTAGATACAACAAAAGCCAATAGCTTAAGTCACAATTATGTTACATCAATCATTGAAGATAACAAAGGCAGCATTTTAATTGGAACATATAATGGTTTAAATATATTTGATCCTCTTAAACCTAAGAATGGATTTAAAACTTTCTATCATGATTCAAATAATCCAAATAGTTTAAGCAGCAACATAATTTGGGGACTTTCAAAATCCACAATTGATTCTAATATTGTTTGGATAGGAACTTTCAATAACGTAACTAAATTTAATACACAAAATTATACATTCCAGAAAATAGAAATTGATAATTCTGATAAAGTCCTTTACGGCAGAAGCTGCGAGTATGTGCATGATGAATTAATTGATGGCGAGAAAATATTATGGGTAGATTCTTATGGAGGTTTGTCGCGACTTAATCTTTCAACAGGCAAGTCCGCCAGGTTTATTCACAGCGAAGAAAATTCACATAGTTTGATTGACAATGCAATAAACCAAACACTAATTGATAAAAATTGTATTATATGGTGCGGAACTGAAAAAGGCATAAGTTATTCTACAACAAAATCATCCCGGTTTAACTCCACTATTTATAATTCTTATACTTCACTCTTAAAGGAAAAAGAAATAACTGTTATTTCAAAGTTTGATAATAATAAAATTTGGATAGGAACTAATGAAGGATTGTATTTATTAGATAACAAAAGTTATATACCTCAACTAAAAAGAATAAATAAGTTTGATGGCTATTCAATTTATTCTCTAGAACCAATTAATAATAATGAAATATGGATTGGTACTTTCGGCCAAGGATTAAAACATTTCAACTATGCTAAAAATAAAGTTACTAATTGGGATTTAGATAAAACTAAATTTCCTGGACAATCGATAAATTTTAATCAGGCTGTTTTTCAAGACAATAAAAAAAATATATGGATTGGTTATTCGGATGCAGGAATAGTAAGACTTAATCCTAAAACCGGAAAATTTAAGCTGTGGCAAAATGAACCGGACAATAAAAAAAGCTTGAGCGATAACAGCGTATGGGTAATTAAAGAAGACAGATTGGGCAGGCTTTGGATTGGCACTCTAGGAGGCAGCTTAAATTTATTTGTTGATAAAGATGGGGGTGAATTTCGACATTGGTTAAAAACAGAAGATAAAAATAACAACATAAGCAGTAACCGCATTTACTCAATATGCGAAGATAAAAAAAATGAAAATGGCGACAATTCTAAAACAATTTTGTGGCTTGCTACAAGCAACGGTTTAAACCGGTTTGAAATAAAAAATAACATGCCCCATTCAAAAATTTATGATATAAAAGTTACAAATGACGTTTATACTATAAGGGACGGATTGTCAAGCAATGTTATAAAAAGTATAATTGAAGATGACGACGGAAATCTTTGGCTCGGAACCAGTGAAGGAATATCCTTTTTTGATGTTAAGTCAAAAGTATTTTCTAATTACTCAAAGGAAGATGGTTTAAATGGCACTGAAATGAATAGCAAATCTGCTTTGAAGCTAAGCAAGCACTTTTTATTATTTGGGAGCCCAAGGGGTTTAAATATATTCAATCCAAAAGTAATTAGTCCTTCAGCTTACACACCAAAATTAGCGATTATAAATTTTCAGGTTTTTAATAACTCTGTAAAAGTTGATAAAAATTCATTGCTCAAAAAAAGCTTATTAAATACCAAGGAAATTCAATTAACACATAATCAAAATGTTTTTTCTTTTGAATTCGCTGCATTAGATTATAATTCACCCCAATCAATTAAATATGCTTATAAAATGGAAGGGTTTGATAAAGATTGGGTTGAAAGTGGAAACAGAAGATTTGTTACTTACACAAATTTAAATCATGGGAAGTACTTATTTAAAGTCAAATCAACAAACGCAGATGGTGTTTGGGTCAATAATGAAACTTCGATGAACATTTTAATAGAACCGCCTTGGTGGAAAACAATATGGGCAGACGCTGCGTTTATATTATTAATACTGATTGGGCTTTATACAATAAGACGATTTGAATTAAACAGAGCCAGGTTGAGAAATGAATTAAAACTAAAGGAATTTGAAGTAAAACAAAAATCTGAGCTTGATGAAATTAAATCGAGATTTTACGCAAATCTCTCTCATGAATTTAGAACTCCATTAATGCTAATCAAGGGCCCGCTCGAACAGTTAAAAAAAGAAAAAGACAAAGTAGAAAATATTAAATTAATTGAACAAAACAGCGAAAGACTAAAATCCTTAATTGATCAGCTTCTCGAACTTTCTCAATTGGAAAAAGCTTCAATTTCACTTAAAGCAAGAAGGCTAAATATTGTAATAATTTTAAAAGGATTGATTTCTTCTTTTGATTCTTTAGCAAAACAAAAAAATCTTAAGTTGAATTTTGAGAGTAATTTAAATGAAGAAAATCTTTGGATTGATAAAGACAAGTTTGAGAAAATAATAATCAACTTATTTTCTAATGCAATAAAATTTACACCTGAAAATGGTGAAGTAAAAATATGTGCTCATGAAATAAAAGTTAAACGAAAATTCATTTGCCGAAATATCGATTTCTGATAATGGAATAAGCATTCCAAAAGATAAAATTGACAAAATATTTGATAGGTTTTTCCAGGTGGATGATTCTTCCCAAAGATCGTTTGGCGGCTCCGGTATCGGTTTATCTTTAGTTAAAGAATTAGTTGATCTCCATAAATGGAAAATTTATGTGAAGAGTGAAAGAAGTGTCGGAACAGAATTTAAAATACTAATTCCTTATGGAGATAGTTATTTAACTGATGATGAAAAAATTATAACAGAATTAAGAGCCAATAAAAGTAACGGATTGAATTTAACAGAAGATTTATCGATTAATGAAACTAAAACCGAAGTTAACTCTGATAACAAATATAAAGAATCCATTCTGATCGTTGAGGATTCCCAAGATGTTAGAAAATATCTGACTGGATTATTAAAAGAAGAATATCAAATTTATGAAGCAGAAAATGGTAATGAAGGTTTAAAAAAAGCAAGTGAAATTTTCCCGGATTTAATCATTAGTGATGTTATGATGCCTTCAATGGATGGAATAGAATTTTGCAGTAGAATAAAATCCGAATGGCAGACAAGTGATATCCCGGTAATCTTATTAACAGCAAAAGCATCATTTGAAAGTAAAGTTGAAAGCCTTGATATTGGAGCAGATGACTATCTAACCAAACCTTTTAACTCGCGTGAATTACTTATAAGAATAAAAAACTTAATTGCTCAGCGGGAAAGATTAAGACAAAAATATACATAAATGAAATTGATACTCTTTTTGATATAAATAAATACAATACTGCCGATAATGAATTTATGGAAAAAATAATTTTATCTATAAAAGAGAATATTGATAAAACAAATTTTGGGACCGAACAACTAGCAAAATCGAATGTTCATTAGTCGATCAAAACTTCATAGAAAAATTATATGAAATTACCGCGCAAGCCCCCGGTGAATTTATAAGAACGATTAAATTGAAAAAGCAGCAAAACTTACTTTTAGAAAATAAATTATCAATCACCCAAATTGCATATGAAATTGGATTTTCCAGTCCATCCCAATTTACAAGAGCTTTTCAAAACAATTTAATTGCGTCCCTTCGGAATTTCTTCTATTTATAATCTCCAAAACAAGCTTAATTTCCAATATTTTATTTTTTGAAACAAAAAAGCAAAATATTGAAACAAATCAGATAGCAGTATCCATTTCTAAAACTTACCTTCTACTGGTAATTATTCCGCCTAAACTTTTAAGTAATAATTGAATGAAAAAGAAAAACCATACGAAAAGATATTGCTGAAAAAATGAAGAAAAAGGTAAAACTAGCTACTGATTTGATAATTATTATTTCAATTTTTATTGGGGTTCTTGCAACCTTTTTAATCATCGGGTTATTGTAACTGATTTAGTGGATGGCAGCATTAAAGCAAAATCATAATTGATTTCCTGCAAAATAAAATCAAACGGAAATATATTTTGAACGCATTGTTAACAGTAAGTCAAACATAAATTTCTTAATTCATCATTAAATATCAAATAAGGAGTAAAAAATGAAAACCTTTCTAGCTTCATTGTTAGTAGCAGCAAGTTTAGCTAGTTTAACAAATGCCCAAAGCAAAATGGCTGCAGGTGCAGGTTTGGTTGTATCTCTTCCAATAGGGAGTTTTGGTGATGCTGCAAATGTAGGGGTTTGGCGGAACAGCAGCTTTCGAATTAAACTTTGCCCCGCAAATAGCCGGTGTTGGACAAATTGGTTATATATCTTATGGTACTGACTCACCCAATACAAGCTTTAGTAGTGTTCCATTGTTTTCGGAATAAAATATTATGTTGTGCCTGGAACCCCTTTTTATGGAATAGGACAACTAGGATTTAATTTCTTTTCAACTTCTGTCGAAACTCCTTCAATCAATGTTGCCGGATTTAGTTTCGGCGGCGGCTCATTTAGTGCAAGTTCAACTGAATTTACTTTTGCTTTAGGTGCTGGATATGAAGTACCCGTTAGCCCTAAAATTTCTTTAGACTTTAGCGGGACTTTTAATATCATAAGCAGTTTTACTAATCTACAATTACGTGCAGGGGGAAAGGTTGCACTTTAAAAAATATTTAACTAAAAAAATGAAAGGAATTCGTTAGGTGTTATTATGAGGTTTTACTACTAGTTCTATTATTGTTTTCAATGTCAATCTTTGCTCAAATAACAATTACTAGCGATGATATATCATCAATGTTTGCAAAAGGAAATATAACAACTGTTCATGACCTTGCTGCAAACACCTCAATTGATATTGGTTCAACAGGCGGAGGGAATAAATGGGACTTTACTTCTCTACAAGCAAATGAAACTTATAACTTAATTAGTATAAATAAATCGGAAGCACCTCATTCCACAGAATTTCCTGATGCTGATATAGTTACTTATGAAAATGCGGCTAGTGATACAGGCCAGCTTTTTATGTGGTCATTCTATTCATTGAGTGGATCATTTGGAAATTTAGGTGGCGTTAGTGTTATAAGTTCATTCCCGGAAGATACGACTACTTTAAAGGACAATCCGGCTAGAATCGAAATAAAATATCCAGCAACGTACGGTTCAACATGGACACAAAACTATACTCAGTTTTTAATTGTTGATGGAATACAGGCAGGACAGTCAACTGTTTCAAGAAGCGTTGACGTTGACGCATACGGTATTATGACCCTGCCAGGGGATAATAGTTATGAAGCAATAAGATTAAGAGAAACGATAACTGTAAGCTTGCCAGGATTACCAATTTCAAATTCCAATGTATCTTATTTATTTATCTCTAAAGAAGGAGCACAAGTTTCTATTGACGGACCTGCAAATGTTGACCTCGCCTCCAGTGGAGTTGTAGATGTAGAAAACTATAATTGGAACCTTCCCCCAGCAAAACCTACTGCAGTTAAAGATAATAATTCACGAAACAGTCCAGAAACTTTTGCTTTATATCAGAATTACCCTAACCCATTTAACCCCACAACTAAAATTAAATATTCCATTCTAGTAGGGACACAGCATGCTGTGTCCGTACAATTAAAAGTTTATGACATTCTTGGAAGAGAAATTGCAACTCTTGTTAACAAAGAGCAGCAACCAGGAAACTATGAAGTTGAGTTTGATGCATCAAACCTGCCTGCCGATAGGCAAGGTCTATCTAGCGGAATCTATTTTTATACTTTGGAAACAGCAGGCTTTATAAACACCAAGAAGATGCTGCTATTGAAATGATAATAATCTATATACTCAAAATATTATTAAAAGAAGAATTTCTTAAGTAAAAATATTGGAGTAAGAAAATGAAATTAACAACAATCTTATTATCGCTTTTTATCATTATTGGTTTTTATTCTTATACATCCGCCCAATTTGATTTAGGAGAAAAACTTAAAAAGAAACTTGATAAGGAATTAAACAAAGCGGCTGACGATGCAATCGATAAAACAACAGAAGCCTTAAAAGAGGGTGGTAAAAATGATAATGAAGATGCAGAAGCAAAAAACACAAAAAAGAACAAAACTTCTGATATCGAGTCTGTGAAAAACTCCCATTCAGAAGATAATCTCCCCACAAAAACAAGTGGGTATGAAACATCTAATCAGTCATCATTTGAAGGCAAAGTTATTTTTGATGTTATAGAGGACGGAGATGAGCAGGTCTTTAATTACTTTGCAAAAGATAAACGCTTTCGGATGGATATGCCTGAAAAGGGCGGTTCAATACTGTTTGACAGCCATAAACTTAAAATGTACGTAATAGTGGATAAGCAAAAGATGTACATGGAAACACCAATGATGCCTACGAGTGCTGGGGCCGCTGGTAGTATCAGCAAAACAGGTGAAACAAAAAATATTCTTGGCTATGACTGTGAAAAATTTCTGTTTAAGCAAGAAGATATGGAAGGCGAAGCGTGGATGACAAAAGAATTGGGTGCTTTTATGTTTTTTATGGAATCTCAACAGGAAATGCCAGAGTGGCAAAATGAAGTTCTTCACGCAGGCTACTTTCCGATGCAGGTAACGCAACATGACAAAAGAAAAGATGTCACATCTGTATTTACTGTGAAAGAAGTTACTCCTATGAATTTAAGTTCTGATTTATTTGAAGTCCCTTCATCGTATCAGAAATTGGATCTGATGAATCTTGGTAATTTAAAAAACTTAAAGAGTAAATAAATGCTGGAGAGCTAATAACAATTCGAATGAATTTTTATTTGGTGAAACTTTGTTCCTAGGCTTATTACAATATACATATTAATTATAAGATTCAAATTAACATGTATTTAAATTGAAATAGCAGATAGAATAAAGAATAGATTAAAAGAAATCAATAAACAAAAGGAAATATTATGAAATCATTTCTTTCAAAGTTTGTTTTGTTATTAATCTTTGTTTCACCTTATACTCAAGCTCAAATTTTAAATGGAGATTTTGAACAATGGTCTGGAGGAGAACCGGATTATTGGTATACAAGTAATAACCCCCTATGCTCCCCGGGAGCTGTAAATGTTTTTCAAACTTCCAATGCCTACAGTGGTAATTCTGCAGTTTATGGGAAAATTACAAGCGTATATGACACTTGCGGAAAAGGGCCAGGTGAACATTATCCGTCAATTTCCACATATGGTTGGGTTAGTAATGATATCATTGGTTTTGCAATATCTGGGCGGCCCAAGCAAATGCGTATACATTATATCTATAAGCCGGTGGGTGAAGGAGGTGGCTTTAGTGCAACTGTATATTTATCTAGATGGGATTTTTCTAAAGGAGAGAGAGTTGTAGTTGGTACTGGTGGGTTCTTGATTTTCAATACTTTCTTTTTGGATACTACAAAATATACAGAACATGTTTCAGCAATGAATTATTTTTATGATGAAGATCCCGACACAATAATTATCTCATTTGGTTTATTAGATAATGATGTAGGCACTGAGTTTTATCTTGATGACATCTCTCTTTCGTTTATGCAAATTACAAGTCCATCTGAGAATGATGTAATCATTTCCGGAGAGAAAGATACAATTAAATGGGATGCTGGAACTGGGAATATTAAAATTATGTATAGTTTAGATAATGGAAATTCTTACACAACAATAGAAAATAGTTACCCCGCTGATTCCAGTAAATATATTTGGGATGTTCCGGATGATTTGCTTTCTGCAAAAGCCAAAATTAGGATTGAGGATATGCAAGATAATACGCAATATGATGAAAAATCAGTTTATATTAAACCATGGCAGCTAACACGAATTGATGCAAATGGTGACTTTGACCTTTTTGAACCTAATAAGAATGGATGGTCTTTCTGTAACTGTTCAAGTAATGTTTGGCCACTTTCTTGGTGGGAACAATTTGGTTATTATGATGGAATTGATCCTAATACTGGAGAAAAATATCCTCATCGTGAACCTTTCATATCTGCACTTAATGATGACTTTCCCGATTGGCCTATATTTGTAGATGCATTTGGAGTTACTAATTGTTACTTAGGTGATTCTGCTTATAATTCCCGTGCGGTTACTTTATGGGAAGGTGTGAAAGGACTTTGGGGTGGTTCATGCGAAGGTTTTGCGGTAACTAGCCTATTATATTTTTATCATGAGAATTACATGAGTTTGGTTTATCCAAATGTCGGCGATTTGCAAAATGTAAATTCAGCCTCAATAAATAATGATGTTAGAAAGGTGATTAATAAATATTTTACTCAGCAGTTTGGAGATCCTTATAAAAAAGATGGCGATGACAAGTGGTTGACTTTAGATGCACGGCAAACTTTACAAGAGCTGAAAGATTTATTTAGTAAAAATAATAAGGATGCCCCGCCATTAGAAATATATAAAAAGGTTGGCTCAGGCGGCCATGCCGTTACACCATATAAGCTTGAACGAATAGGTAATTCATCAAAATTTAATCTTTGGGTTTATGACAGCAATAATCCCAATGCAACTAATCGTGGAATTATATTTGACTCTGTGGCAGATAAACGGACAGAAAATACAGGTTTAGGCTGGGGGAGTGATTCTACCAAATGTTACTTAGCGCTAAACAGTTCTGAACATCTTTTTAATATTCATTTACCAGGTGAGGCAGGTTTTCTTGCTCCACGTCCGGTGACTTCTAAAAAACTTGGGAATCAAGATTTAAATTTAAATATATATAACACCAGCAATGCTGAAATTATGATTCAAAATTCAAAAGGAACAATTGGTTATGAGGATAGTCTTGTTGTTAATACCTTTCCTGATGCAAGGCCTATTATTCCGAAAACCGGAACAGTTCATCCGCCAATAGGATATAGCTTGACGCAAGGTGATTATTCAGTTCAAATAAATAATTTTACAGATTCTTCGTCTCACATATTCTTCATGAATGAATCTACTATTTATAATTATAGAAGGCATGATGCCGCTCCAAACCAAAAAGACATATTTAATTTCTCAAACGGATTAGGAATTGAAAATATTGATCAGGCTAGTAAAAAAATAAATTTAGAAACAATAATTGAGGAAGACAGCAGTGAAAAAGTTTTTGTGGCAGATATGCTTCAAATATCAAAAGACGATTCTATACATATAAATGAATTAGATAGGAACAAACTAGTATTTAAAAATTTTGGGTCTGCTAAAAGTTATAATCTGCAGGTAAGAAGCGCTAATCCAACTGAAGCTCAAGAATTCAATCATGGTAATATTTCAATAGCAAATAATTCATCTCATCAAATAGTTCCTGTTTGGAATAAATTAGAAATAGAGCCTGTTAAAATATTAATTGATAATGGAAATGACGGAAGTATAGATGATTCAATGTTTGTATCAAATGAATTAACAGGGGCAATTGATCTATTTAAAAATAATAATCCAAATGAATTCCACTTATATCAAAACTATCCAAATCCATTTAATCCTACTACAAAGATAAAATATTCTATTCCCAGCTTAGGAACTTCATTAATGAAGTTAGTACAATTAAAAGTTTACGATGTCCTTGGAAGAGAAGTAGCAATTCTGGTAAACAAACAACAGCAGCCGGGAAATTATGAAGTTGCATTTGATGCATCTACTCTTTCTAGCGGAGTTTACTTTTATACTTTGAGAACCGGAGGCTTTATTAAAACTAAAAAGATGCTGCTGCTTAAATAACGAAAGTCTTTTAATAATATGAAGGAAAAATTTAAATGTTAAAGTGAAATTATATAAGTAACTACGTGAGAAGAAAAGTACTTCTAAATAGTTTTACATAATACTGCCATGAGCTTTGTTTGTTTGAATTTCTATTTTATTCATTAAATTTTGAAATCGAGAATCTGTTCGAAATGCATCCCAAAGTGGGTTTATCCTTAGACTAAGCAGTCCGGTGTCACGTTCATCATATGCTTTTTTCAACCACTCAAACGTTTTTTCTTTATTACCAAAACCAGCATAAATAAGAGCTATATCTGCAGCGCCATCATGCCATTCATTCCATCGATCGAGTAATATATTAAGAAAACTATCTGCGTTAATAGAGTCTCCGGCTAAAGCATAAGCATATCCCAGATACCTACTCATTGTAGCCTTTCTAAGCTTCATCCCTTTTTCTAATTCATTTATTGCATTTTTATATTCCCCTTTCTTTAGATATACCAATCCAAGTAAACTATGAGTCGGGGGAAAATTCTGATCCAGTTCAAGTGTTTCTTTGTATTGGTTTATTGCATTATCATATTGACGGGCAAGATAAAATTCACGTCCCAAATCTGCTTGTATCCGCAGTGATAATGGTGAAAGCTGGGTAGCTTTTTTCATCTCTGAAATTCCTTCCTCTGTCAACCCGGATCTTATTAAACTGAATGCATACCATTGATGCGCTGTTGCATAATTTGGATTAAGTTCTATTGCTCTCTCCAATTCTCTTTTAGCTCTAAATAAGTCCCATTCATTATATAAGCATGCCGACAAAGATACATGCGCTTCAGCTAATGTTTCATCCAATGAAAGTGCTTTAGTAACATATTTCTTTGCTTTTATTGTCGCTTCATTTATTGGAATGTTTCCGTAATTACCTTGCAGGAAATATGTATCGGACAAACCCGCATATGCCGGGGCATATTCGGAATCAATAGCAATAGCTTTAAGAAATTGCTCTTTAGCTTTTTCAAATCCTTCGCTGGTTCTCATATTCCAAAAGTAGCGCCCTTTAAGATAAGCGATGTAGGCTTTGGGGTTTACAGATTTGGACGAAACAACTTTTGCATGTTCTTCCGGCGTTAACTTAACTTGTATCTCAGAAGCTATTTCATGTGCAAGTTCTCCTTGTAATTTCAGAATATCATGCATGTCCCGTTTATAGCTTTTAACCCACAATAGCTGGTCTTTATCTGCTTTAATAAGTTTAGCAGTTATTCTAACATAACCGTTTGCATTCAAAACGGATCCTTCAACGATAGCATCAACATTTAATTGTTTCGCAATTTCCGGCAGCGGCTTGGATGCGTTTTTATATGTCATTACCGATGTTCGTGAAATTACTCTTAATGGTTTTACCTTTCCCAAATTAGAAATTAATGTTTCTGTCATACCATCGGCAAAGTATTCCTCTTCGGGATCAACATTAAGATTAATAAAAGGCAGGACTGCGATAGACTTAATTTCATTATCATCATTATGAATTAAATTGAATACAGCTGTTGTTGATAGACCAAGCAATAAAATTACAATAACGCCAAAGAGTGTGTGTTTTTTCTTTGGAGATAAATTTAATAAAGGTGTTTGCTTTTTTTGCCGGATTCTGGTTAGAAATGTGTTAATTTTTCTTTCTTTATTATTTACTTCTGGTTCAACATTTACTGTTGAATTTTCGTTAGCTTTTAATTCCTTAACATTAGCTATGAATTTAAAGCCTAGCCTGGGTATAGTTCGAATAAAAATTGGGTCCTGTGCATTATCTTCTAACGCCTGACGAACTTCATCAATACAATGGCTCAATGTATTTTCTGTGACAATCACATTGGGCCACAAATCATCCAGCATATCCTGTTTTTTAATTAAAGAACCATGATGCGTAACTAAATACAAAAGTGTGTCAAAAGCTTTTGGGCGCAGGTGTATTTGTTGTATTCCCTTTTTCAAACTGTAATTGCGTGTATCTAAAACAAAATCACCAAAGTAAAAAATATGTAATTCTCCAGTTTTCATAAGATTAACAGAGATTCCTCATAACTTTTTAATGATTTTGTCAAGACTGTTAGTAAAGAATTTTACAATATAATAACAAAAAAAGCAAGGATTTTTATTCTGTGTGTGGAAAAACGAAAATCTAAACCAATCTAATTAGTTATAAGACTTTTTACTACTAAAATAGGAGTAATAAAATGAAAAAATCTTTTTTCATACTAATTTCACTATTCACTTTTTTATTTCTAAGCTGCAAATCCACAGACTCGAAATCAGAGCAATTAAAACTATTTGCTACCGATAAGGAATGGTCTGCTGCAATTGCTACTGGGGATATTGAACAAGTGGTTTCTTTCTGGGCAGATGATGCCGTTCTTTATTTTCCCGAAGCGCCAATAGTAATTGGAAGGGAGTCTATTAAAGATATAGTAAGAAAAAATCGTTCAATTTCCGGTTTTTCTTTAGAACATAAACCCGCTGAGGTATTTGTATCAAACTCAAATGATTTAGGATATACAACCGGAACATTTAATATTTCATTGCCTGACAAAAATGGAAAGCTAATAAAACGCCAAGGAAATTATGTGTGCATTTGGAATAAACAAAATGACGGTAGCTGGAAGTGCACTGTCAACATTGGTAACTATCGTTCTCCAATGACTCGAACATTAGAATAATTATAAAAATTTAAATATGTTTTTCGATTCGTGAAGTCCCATTCTTTACGTTAGGTAACTAAATAATCAATCTTCCTAGAGAGGAGTATGTTATGAGATTTTTAAAAATCTTAGCAACGGCTGGGTTTATGTTGTTTATCAATTTATCTCTATTTACTGATATACCGATTCATACTGGTAATAATTTAGACAGTGATTGTTCCATTGCCTATAATTCTACTAATGATGAGTACCTGGCAGTTTGGAATAAAAGCGGTGACAATATTACTACTAGTGTATATGCACAACGGCTTGATAAGTCTGGAACCCCAATTGGGAACCCGGTATCGATAAGTCAAAATAGTTCTCATCCTGCTGTAGCTTATAATCCCCAAACAAATGAATATCTTGTTGTTTTTGAAACAATTATTGCTCTTACCGGCGATGTAATCTATGGGATCCGTTTAGATGCTTCCGGATCGCCAATCACAGGCAGCGGTGGTGTTCTTATGAAGCAAGCCGGGTATCCTAAAATTGTATATAATTTTTTAGATGATAGTTATCTTCTTTCAGGTGCGCTTCTTTATGACAGCGGAACCCCGGACTTGTGCAATATTAAAATTTATACCAGGAAAATTTCTTCAACAGGACAACCTTTAGGAACTACTCAATTAATTAGAGATGAAGGTAATGGTCTTTGCGCTGATGGTGCCAGGTATTCAATAGCTTATGCTCCTGTCACTTCAACTGAAACACCGCAGGGCCGTTTTCTCCTGGTTATTAATGGCACCTCCGGCTTCGGTTTGACTATGCTTGATGATAATGGAGCCATCGTGTCGAAAGTCTTCGATTCACAATCAGGGACTGTTGTAGATGATCACATACCATTTCAAGCATCAAAGGTTGGTATTCCTTATAACGCTGATGCCGCTTATGGAATCTGGGAGGGAGAGCCGGCTTTTATGGTTGTATGGGGCGATCGCGATAAACAAGCCAATAATCAGGAATGGACAGGTATTTGGGCAATGATAGTTTATGCAACTCAAATTGAATTTGATGCTCAAGCAGGTGTTTCAAATATGGTCTTCCCAGTTTCGAAAATTGCATATCACTTTGCTACAACTAATGATGCTAAAAGCTGGAAACCGGCAGTGGCGTACAATCAAATTGCCGACAAATTTATGATTGCCTGGCGTGAAACTCCGAGCACGGATCCAAACAATGACACTAAAGTCAATCACATCCGGGCCAATACAGTCAATTCGCCTGATTTTCCAATTCCGGATAATGTAGTGCTTTCGGCGGTGACGGGCAATGAAGACCCTCAAAACCCGACTATTGCTGTCAGCACTAAAGATGCTAATACCCTGGTTGCCTGGCAGGATGCCCGGAATTCTGCTACATCGGATATAGATATTTACGGCAGCCTTTATTCAATATCACCATTACAATCACCTAAGCTTACAGTTACTTCACCAAATGGAGGCGAACTGTGGAGTCCTGGTTCAAATAAATATATAACCTGGACAAATCAGGGTCTAAGCAATCCTGTCAAGATTGAGTATTCTACAAATGGAGGAACAAGCTACAAGAGTATTGTTTCGAGCACTCCCAATTACGGCGGCTATAAATGGACAGTTCCGAATGAAATATCATCTAACTGCTTTGTCAAGATATCCGATGCAACTAACGGAATTCCCTCGGATATTAGCGATGCAAAATTTATAATTGGTTATCCGCCATTCACAGTGACCAATACTAACGATAACGGTACGGGCTCATTTCGTCAAATGCTGATTGATGCTAACAATAATCCCGGCAAGGATACTATTAGATTTAACATACCAGGAAATACTAAACATACAATCTCTCCGGCCTCACCATTCCCGGTTATAACCGATCCGGTAGTAATTGATGGCTACTCGCAACCGGGTGCTAGCCCCAGCACTAATCCGATTACCGCCGGCAGCAACGCTGTTTTTATGGTAGAGTTGAATGGCAGCAATGCCGGCAACAATGCAGTCGGATTGAATATTACTGCCGGTAACAGCACAGTGCAAGGCTTGGTTGTCAATAGCTTTTATGGTGACGGAATTAAATTGGAAACAAAGGGCCTTAATACAATAGCGGGGAATTTTATCGGTACAGATGTGACCGGAATCGTGGGCAAACCACTCGGTAAAATTGAATTTACTTGGGGTGTGATCATCCACAATTCTGCTAACAATGTGATTGGCGGAACAACTGCATCTGCCCGCAATGTCATTTCCGGTAGTGGTAATGGAATCGAAATCTCTGGTAATGGAGCCAGCAATAACAAAGTACAAGGGAACTTGATTGGAACAGATAAAACCGGCACGGCTGTTCTTGGCAATATGGAAATGGGCGTTGAGATTAACAATGGTTCAAAAAATTTAATTGGTGGTACAGTT
This sequence comes from uncultured Bacteroidota bacterium, assembly GCA_963775245.1. Classification (GTDB taxonomy): domain Bacteria; phylum Bacteroidota; class Ignavibacteria; order Ignavibacteriales; family Ignavibacteriaceae; genus CAVSWT01. The sequence continues at coordinate 160,003 of CAVZID010000010.1, read as the reverse complement.
TCAGGGACACGCAACATCATTACTGGTAATGGTATCTCCAGTTCCAATTCTGTCATCTCTGGCGTTGGAATTAATATACAAGGAGTTAGTGCAACCGGCAACCTTATACAAGGTAATTTCATCGGCACCGATATCACCGGTAAAACAAGCCTTAATAACTCCGCCCAGACCGGCATATATATATCCGGCAACAACAATACCATTGGTGGTGCAACAATAGCTGCGCGAAATATAATCTCAGGTAACAGCTGGCCCGCTTCTGGTGTGGATGGTGGGACTGGGATTAGGGTAATCGGGGACTCTAATGTTGTGCAAGGGAATTTCATTGGTACGAATCTCACCGGCACTGCCGATATTGGAAACGGTACAGGAATAATTATTAACGGGAGCGACAATATGATAGGGGGAATGGCTTCAGGTATGGGCAACATTATTGCATTTAATAAGAGTTACGGGATATCTGTTTCCGTGCTTTCCGTAAGTGAAAAGTCTATTAATAACACCATCTTTTCTAACTCCATTTTCTCGAATTACATGATTGGGATTAATTTAGGAGCGGGTGGTTTAGTAACTGCAAATGATGTTGGCGATGGCGATACTGGACCAAATAACCTGCAGAATTTCCCAGTTATAACTTCCGCTACATCCGGGGGTGGAAGTACAACTGTTGATGGAACACTCAATAGTACAGCCAATGTTGCTTTTAGGCTGGAATTTTTCTCCAATAAAATCTGCGATCCATCCGGCTATGGTGAAGGCCAAACTTTACTGGGCTCAACAAATGTGACGACTGACGCTTCCGGAAATGCAAGCTTCAAAACCACCTTCCCGGTTTCGGTTCCAAATGGTTACTTCATTACTGCCACTGCTACAGATGCCAGGAACAACACTTCCGAGTTTTCAAAATGCCTGGCTGTTAAATCAAATAACACCTCGTCAGGGGCTAAAGCTTTTCAGGTAATGGATGATTTGTTAAACTGCGGGAACAGCACTGTTTTAAATATTACACAAAACATTACTATTGAAGCCTGGGTAAAAGCTGATGTTTCACAAGGTAATGGAAGATATGGTAGAATTGCTGATAAGTATCTATATACCGAACGAACCGGGTATAGCTTAAATATGGTGCCGGATAGCTATGTAATTAAATTTGAATTTTGGGGAATGGATGGAGCACTATATTCTTGTGATGGGATTACACCAATCAATGATGAAATATGGCATCATGTCGCTGCAACTTACGATGGAGCTACAATAAAAGTGTATCTTGATGGTAATCTAGAGAATAAATCGGATATAGGAAAAGTAAATATTAAACCTTCCTCTAATAATTTCACTATTGGAAGTAATTTTGATGGGATTTCCTGGCAGCCCATTTATGCTGCAATTGATGAAGTTCGATTATGGAATATTGTACGATCTCAAAGTCAGCTTCAAACAACAATGAACGATACCCTTCCTCCGGCTTATTATTCATCACTTGACAGCGGGTTAGTAGGATATTGGAGATTTGATGTATTTGAAGACCTTGGGATCAATAATGATGGTGCAGATGATATAAGAGATTTCGCCTACTATCATAATCATGGTGACAGCGAAGGTGATCCAAAACTTGTATCGTCAGGCGCTTTGGTTAGTGTTAATTATAATGATTTGATCGGGTCGGAAATTCCACAGCAATACAATTTATTTCAAAATTATCCTAATCCTTTTAATCCAACAACCAAAATTAGATATTCCATTCCCGTAGGAACAAAGCGCGCTGTGTCCGTACAATTAAAAGTTTATGATATTCTTGGAAAAGAAATAGCAACTCTTGTTAATGAACAACAATCGCCTGGAAATTATGAAGTAACTTTTATTTCCGTAAAGACGCATCGCCATGCGTCTCTATCCAGTGGAATTTATTTCTACCAATTTCAAGCTGGCGATTTTATACAAACAAAGAAAATGATAATTATAAAATAATTTAAGGAATCAGGAGATGTGCCAATTTATAGATATTCAAATGGAGTTACCGCTATGCTGCAGCTCGGGGTTATTTCTCCCCCTAAAAAATAATAACCATTTTAATTGGAGTTAACTATGAAAATTATTTTCTCTTACAATTTAAGTTTAGTCATAATTCTAATTTTAATCTCTTCAGCATCTACTATTTATGGTCAAGAACAAAACAATGATTCTAATGTTACAGCTAAGCCTTTTAAATTCACAAGAATCTATTCGGATTCAAGCGGTAATACACATTTTAGCTCTGAAGAAATGTTATTTCGTTCTATAAAATTTTCTCCGCAACTACCCCCGGTGTCAGTTACCAAACCTAACGGAACAAATAATATGGTTGTTATTACTGCCCCTACAGGAGGTAAAGCTGATTGGCACTGTGTTCCCCGGGAACAATTCAATATCATATTGTCCGGTGAAGTTGAGATTGAAGTTTCCGATGGAGAAGTTAGACGATTTGGTCCTGGCAGTTTGATTTTGGGAGAGGACACAAAAGGGAAAGGACATATTACCCGTGTGCTTACCAATAATGATATTTATTTTGCTGTGATAACACTAACTACAAATTAAGGAATATGAAAATGAATAAATCATTTATAATTAACCGGATAGCTGATGAAATGTGGAATAAAGGATTGATTGAAGTCGGCAATGAAATTATGGAAGCAGATGCAAAATACCATGGACCGCATATGCCGAATGGAACCGGAACGAGAGAAAATTGGAAACAAGCTATTACAATGTATCGAAATGCTTTCCCTGATTGTCGCGTTATCTATGAGGAATTAATTGCATGTGATAATATTGTTATTGGAAGATGGAAAGCAACTGGTACACAAACAGGGAATCTTCCTGGAATTGAACAAATAACCAGAAAGCAGATTGTTATTAGCGGAATAACAGTTTATAAACTTGCAAACGATAAAATCATTGAAGCCTGGGAACAGCTCGATCTTCTCGGCATGTGGCAGCAACTGGGATTTGTTTCACTCCCAAATTCAGAACCGAAAGGAGGTTAGAAATGAGTTTGGATTCCAATAATTTGTCATCGGTTTTCCGAAAAGTAAGCGTTATAAAGACAGCAGTAAGTATTATTATAATAAGCCTTATCGTTACAGCATTCACCAGTATAGCGGTCGCACAGAAAGTTGAAGATTCTATTTCTGTATACAAATTTATTGAAGCATATCAGCAAACATTTAACACCCGCGATGCAACTGCCCTCTCAGAATTCTTCACCGAAGATGCAGATGTTGTGGTGGGCAACCTGCTTGAAGCGAAGGGACGGCAGGCTATAGAGAACTTGTGGCGGAATTACTGGCGGAGTAAGTTCAATAGACAAGAACCGGGACGAAGAGGTACATTCACGATAAATTCTTTAAGAAAGATAACTGACGATGTTGCATTGATTAACCTTCTATCGGTAACTGGTGGTCAGGATTCTTTGGGCGCAGAACTTCGGACAAGAAAAGCCCGTGGCACGTGGGTAGTGCATCGTCTTAAAGATGAATGGTTCATAGCATCTATATTTATGTTGCCGGCAGAGACAGACAGCATTGTACTGGTAGCATCTGTTGAGACTGCAAAATCCCTACAACCCCAAATACGTGCATTTGTTGATGAATACGAAGATGCATTTAATAGTCATAATCCATCTGCTGTCAGTTCCTTCTTCTCTAATGATGCAGATATCATTATTCGCAATAATCCCATGATACAAGGGAAACAAGCAATTAACAAGATGTGGACCGCTTATTTTTCTAAACCGAGGAATTATAGGGCGCTATTCATCATCGATGAAATAAGAACAATAAGTGATAACGTAGTTCAAATAAACTTTACCATTACAGGAGCATTCCCGGAGACAGAAGGGCCTCCCCAACCTGTCCGGCAAACCAGCGCAATGTGGATTCTTGTTCGCGAGTCTGGCAAATGGCTTGTAGGCGCACTTCGAGTGCTGCCTGGCAAAGAAGATCGCGTTATCCGGCGATGAAAATTTATCCGGCTTTTACGCCTGTCCCGCTATATGGGTGACCATTCCGTGACAGGTTTATATTTTTTTACAGTGTATTTCTCTGGTGGAAAATAAAAATTGAAAAAATATTTTTTATAAATATGAAAGTACAAATCAAAATGAAAAGTTATTACATATTAATTATTTGTAGCTTGTTAATGATGAATATAACATTAGCCCAGGATTCAACCTCTGCAATGGATAATAAAGATAAGATTGAAGCAGTAGGAGAGTTTTCTCCGGAAGGCCCACCCAAAAATCCGAAGAGGGTTGAAGCAGGTAAAGGCTGTATTGTTGACTTAATAGAATCTTATAATTTCTCAGGATCTCTGTCAGGAAAAATCGTATTCAATTACCGGATACTTATTAAAGGGCCTTGGCGGCTCGCCTCCCGGTAAATTTGATGAAGAGTGGATTGCTTATGGAGATTTCAACAGCAATATTAAGGGAACCACAGCATCCGGCAAGATGAGCTATACTGCGACTGTCAAAGCGGGCGGTAAGGTTAATGGAAGTATTGTCTTTGGCCAGGGACTTGAAGGCGAATTGTATGTTCATGGAAATTTTAAGGATGGGAAACTTACTTATAAGGGAATGATCAAATAGAAATATTTCAAATCAAAAAAATAATTTTGTGTTCGCATTTGTGAAAAAAAAATAATACATTCTTTTTAAAATCTACCTGTCTTCTTAATACCTCTTCTGAAATTAAATATTTTCTTTTACTCAATTCGACTTTAAAAATAAAGAAAGGTTAATCATGAATTATTTAAAAGTAATAATTCTTGGGCTATTTCTATTATTTAATAATATTTATGCGCAAAGCCCTCCTTCAGATTTTAAGCTTGAGTGTACTTCTGAAGCTTTAATTCCCTGGTCTGAGTCCGAAACAATAACAATCCTAGAGAATGGACAAGTTGAATTTGTAAAAACTCTTGGGGAGGACCTTTCGGGTTTAATCGATACTACTTTTACAATTCCTTCTCAAAACGTACAAACCATTTGGCAGGCTGTACAAAATAATAATTTCTTTTCATTGAATAGTGAATTTAAAGATGATTCAATTAGCGACGGCTCAATTTTGTTATTTACGATTATTGCCAACGGAGATACTAACCAAGTCTATACAAAAAATATTTCTCAGCAGGAAATTGAAAATATACTTGTTTCCGTAAATTCAAATGTTCCGGCAGAATTTAATATTCATTATACTACGCCAAAAAAATTTAATGTTGTTCCAATCGATCCCTGCGCCGGATCATCAAATACTTCAACTGATATTATAAAAGAGCTTATAAAAGACGAAACATCTAATAAGATCAAATCAAATTATAGTTATAATCCTGATAAGCCTAATGTTACACAGATACCGCATGGGGGCTTTGAAGTAGGATATGAAATGTCAATTTTTGATGCTATTGCATCCGGCAGGGCTTCAATAAAAAGCAAAGGAGTATATTATGGAGATGGTGTATCAATCACAGGAGACAATACTAACTCAACTCCACCCAGCAATAAAATAAAATTTAAACTGAATCTTGAATTTTACGGTCCTTGCGACAACTCAGTTTACGAATCAAATATTGTTAATGATATTATAAACAAATGGAATGGTCAAATGACTAGTGACGGGAAAACGATAGAAATGGAAATAGTTACCTTGTCTCATCCAGGAGATACCATCCCGACGGGAACACCTGGATTTGATAATATAAATCTTGAATGCGGAGAAGGGCGAAGTTTTGTAAATCACCTTGGTTCAGCAAACACTAATAGTGTGTCAAACGCAACCTGGTATCCTGAAGATAAAGGAAATGATGTTGGGCTTTATGCCCACGAAGCAGGCCATTTAATGGGGCTTGAAGATCAATATGATGATTGGGTAAAACTGCCTGGTGGAAAATGGTTTAATACTGATGAGGGAGGAAAATTATTAAATGATGAAGAGATGACAAACTTACTTCAGGAGAGAGCCCCAGACCTTAGTCCCGAAAGAATAAAATATGATCTTACTCGTAAAGGTCTTAGCATACCAAGAAAAGATCATGAAAACGATCTGATGGCAAGAACCAAGAAACCAGTTCTTCAAGATGACATAGATGCTTTGGCGGCAAAAGCCGGCTTGATAATAACTTTTAAAGTGGGTGACATTCTAACATGTTCAAATGACTTTTACCAAAATTTAATTGTTGGCCATTCAAGTGACTTTATTATTCTGCCCGGACAAAAAAAAACTCTTTGGGGAATTTATACTGCATGCATTGACAAACATAAAATACAGCCTGATAGTGCTATGGTATTCAATGCTGCCCCTTCATTAGAAAAATGGAACGGAGTACCTGAAACAGAATACTTATTGAAACTTATTAAGTATATAGATTCAACCTTAAAGTATTGTGGCAATTCAACTCAATATTTTGCACAAGAAGCCATCTGGAGAATAACAGATAATGCTACTATCAATGCTCATTATGAATTAGCTTATGATTTTTTAAAAGATGCGGGATTAGACATTAGCGATCAAATATTTCACTTCCCAAAATTAATAAGCAATATTTTAAAGGATACTATATCGAGAGCAAATGTTCCTTTTGAACTATTTGTGCCTGATATACAACCCAAATCCATAAATGCAGAAATAGGACAAAACGTTACTTTTAATGCAAGCATTTCCAAACCTGATGGATTTGAATATTCAACAGATGTCTCCTGGCTTTTAGAGCCTCCTGAAGGAAGTTCAACTTTAATTTCATCCGATGGATCTTTTACTCCTGATAAAAAAGGTGTTTATGAGGTTACTCCTAAATTAAATATTACAGATTTATCTAATAACATAACGGAATACACCCCGTTAATAAATGCTTTTGCAATTGTGCCGGATGAATTTACGGAAACTTTTGAACATGGTAATTTAAATTGGTTTCATTGGGAAACTTTCGGAGATTCTAAATGGGAGATAACCAATGAAGATGCGCAGTCCGGTTCCTTTTCAGTAAAATCTGGAAAAATCCTGGAAAATCAGTCAACCTCTCTAGCGATTGATGTAAATTTACCGAAAGATACATCAATCACTTTTGCTATGAAATTTTATAGAGGCTCTGCTTCTACTTTTGAGTTTGATGTAGACAGCGGCGGTTATGATTATTGGTTCGGTTCGGATGACTGGAAATTTTTTCATTACAGGCTTGATGCAGGAGAACATAAGTTAACCTGGACCTTAACAAACAAATATGATAATCCATCTACTGTTTGGCTTGATAATATTTTTTTTCCAGCAAATTCTGTTGTTACTAATATTAATACTGATGAACAGGCTCCACTAACCTTCACGTTATTTCAAAATTATCCAAATCCATTTAATCCAACAACAAAAATAAAATACTCCATCCCGGCCCCTCCAAACCTCCCCAAAGGGGAGGTTTTTGTACAATTAAAAGTTTTTGATGTTCTTGGAAGAGAAGTTGCAACACTTGTAAACAAACAACAGCAGCCCGGAAATTATGAAGTTGAATTTGATGCTTCAAATCTTTCAAGCGGAGTTTACATTTATAGATTAACAGCAGGTTCTTTTGTTGAAACTAAGAAGATGATTTTATTAAAATAATTATTGTGAAAATTTATAACCGTAATTTGCCTTTCAATTAATAAATATTAGTGAATGAAAAGGTCCGTTGATTCATAGTATTAAATTCTTGACTAGGATATAATAAAACATATTTAATTTACAAAGCCATTATAATTTCTATTCTTTTTTAAGATTCACAACTTCTGTTTGTGTCTATGAGCCACTCTTCTCCTTTTTTGCGCATTTGATATAGAATCCCCAAATTCAATTTATCAAATAACTTAAGGAAACATAGTATGAATCGTATTTTTGTACTTTTATTAATTTGTGTTGCTTTCTTAATAAATAATTTATTTTCACAAGTTTCGGAAAAATGGGCGCAAAGATTTACTTCTGATAGTTCGAGAGCTGAAACGGTTAATGACATGTTCGTGGATGAGCAGGGAAATATATATGTTACTGGCTCACAACGATATCGAGCATCATCCCCAAATGAGATTGAAGCTGTTACAGTGAAATACAATTCCCAGGGAGTACAACAATGGATTCAAAATTATACCGCAACAGACAGCAATGGTGCTTTTTGCAGAGCAATTCATGTTGACGCTTCAGGCAATGTTTACGTTACAGGTGAAACGGCAATTAATTCTGGAGGTTCTAACGAAGCACTTATAATAAAATACAGTCCCATCGGAACACAGCTTTGGGCAAAAAGATTTCAATATATTGAGCAGTTTTATGCTGGGGGATATGATGTCATTACTGATGCTTCCGGAAATGTTTATGTTACAGGAGAATATTATACAGGCGTAACTTTTCTAAATAACATTTTCTTGGTGAAATATAGTCCATCCGGAGATTTAATAAACCAGACTTTTTATAATTCCGGCAGTGAAGGAGGAAGAAAAATTGGTTTAGATGGTGCTGGAAAAATTATTATCGGAGGCTACATAAATGATAATGATTCATTGTCTTTCATTGCATTGAAGTATGAACAAAATCTGGACTTTGATTGGGCAGCAAGATGGGGTAAAAATGTTGGGAACATAAACCCTATTGACATGACCATAGACAATAACAGTAATATAATTCTTGCCGGTTCAGATAATATAGATTATGCAACCGTAAAATTTAATCCTTCAGGAGCTTTTGAGTGGGGAAAATTTTATGCTTCTTCCGAAGGATGGGATTTGTGCAATGGCGTTGTGAAAGACGATCTTGGAAATATTTATGTAACCGGTGAGACCGGGATTTCGGGCTCTCCTTTTTCTTACAAAATGACAACAATAAAATATAGCCCAAATGGAGATGCGCAGTGGGTAAGTGCATATTATGGCGACAGCAGTGGAACAGATGGTTTTGGAGGATTTGATGTTGCGATTGATAATTCTGCAAACGTATATATAGTCGGACAAGAATATGCTAGCCAAGATATTATCACCATAAAATATGATAATGAAGGGGCACTGCAATGGCAGATAAATTATAACGGTCCAAGCAATGGCGTTGATAATCCGGTCGCTGTTGGAGTCGATCTTAATGGAAATATCTATACTGCCGGCAACAGCATCGATACAACTTACGGACAGGATATTGCAATAATAAAATATGAACAGGTTACAACTTCGGTTGAAGGAGAAAAACAAAATCCTTTGTCATTCAAACTTGAACAAAATTATCCGAATCCGTTTAATCCAACAACAAAAATTAAATATTCCATACCCTCTGTAGGGGCACAGCATGCTGTCTCTGTAAAATTAAAAGTTTATGATATTCTCGGAAGAGAAGTCACAACTTTGGTTAACAAACAACAACAGCCAGGAAATTATGAAGTTAACTTTAATGCGTCATCTCTTTCTAGTGGAGTTTATTTTTACAAACTATCTGTGGGTGATTTTGTTGAGACTAAAAAGATGATTCTTTTACGTTAATTATTTCGACAAGTAAAAATTCAAACCTATTTCTAAATCTCTGTGTAGGAATTTCATTATTGAAATTCCTACAATAATAATTGCTTTCAAAGAAATTTTTCTCCACACCCAAATTAGTAAAGATACATGGTATGTGCATCACAAAAATAAATTTGTACATAGAGGTTTTAAAAATTCTTTTATATTTTGATTAAGCAAAATTACAAATCAATGAAGCTTTTAATTAAAATATTGTTCGCAATAGTAATTATAGCTCAAGCTATCTTCCCGCAGCAGAATAAAAAAGATTCAACCGATTTCCATCCTAATTTGCTTAATCCGTTTCAGCTAAATTTACATGAAGATGATTTATATAAGCTCCAAGACTTTGGATTATATTTAAGTCTGCATAACAAGAATAATATTCCTATAAACAAAGACCCAAACACACAATGGCTCTGGACAAATGCTGTGCTATCTAATTCTTATCAATCTTTTAATGAAGATGGTGTAGATTTTAAAAATATGCTGGCTCCTCAATATGAAGAGTTCAAAGAAAACTCAAAATTTAATCCTATTAGATACGTTCTTGGAATGGCGCAGCTTAGCGCTGTGGGTTATCTTGCTTACAAGCACATAAAAAAATATGGATTTAAATAGCCCTTCTTTTTAAAACCTTTTTTTGATTTAAAAGAAATTGGTGTTTTTTTACTTTTAATAAAACTGCATAAAGATTATATTTCATCTTAAAAATAATGAGAACATAAAATGTCAGATAGAATATCTATTAACCCGAACATATGTCACGGAAAACCAGTGATAAAAGGCACAAGAATTTTAGTTAGCAATATTCTTAGTGATTTAGGGTCTTGCCGTAAAATAGAGGAAATTATTGAAGATTATCCCTCCTTAACCAAGGAAGATATTTTAGCGGCATTATCTTTTGGAGGATATTTATCTAATTTCGAAACTTACCTATACGATATAAAAACTTCATGAATTTTCCCCGTATGAAATTTAGTTTTTCTTTCAAACCCATTCCAAATGAGATTCCGAAATAAATTCGGAATGAAATAAAACCTCCTTTCTTTATTTATTATTCTTTCGTGATTGTTTTGTTATAACTGAAAAGTAGTTTTGCTTTGTAACAAATAACCAAATTAACTAATGGAGTATTCTATGAAACTTAGCAAAATTTTATCCGTATGTGCCTTATCAATGGTTCTATTATCTTCTTTTTCCTTTGGGCAGGATAAAGAAATGAAGAGCGATAAAATGGATAGCAAAATGGATAAAGGCATGATGAAAGGGGATATGATGCACAAAGAGATGATGATGAAGGTTGACAAAGATGCTGATGGATTGGCAATAAAAGGATACGACGCCGTTTCTTATTTTACGGATATGAAGCCTATGATGGGCAAGTCAGAATACAGCGATGATTGGATGGGAGCCAAATGGCAATTTACAAGTGAAAAGAATTTAAATATGTTCAAGGCTAATCCCGACAAATATGCGCCGCAGTATGGAGGATATTGTGCTTATGCCGCCAGCAAAAACATGCTTGCCCCAATTGATCCAACTGCATGGAAAATAATAGATGGAAAATTATATTTAAATAACAGCAGCAAAGTTCAAAAGATGTGGAAGAAAGATATTCCGGGGAATATTAAAGCCGCAAATAAAAACTGGAAGAAGCTTGGAATGGCAGATAGCAAAACCGATATGAAAAAAATGGATGGCATGAAGAAGATGGATAATATGAAATAAACACTTCCCTAAAACGATAGCTAAAAATGCGAAGTTAAAATTATTCGGCTTCGCATTTTTTATTATGCCAAACAACTACTTTTATTTTATTTACCCCCTGTTTGATTTGTTCTATTTATTAACCCAATATCTTAAAGAAATTGAATTAATCAACGGCATTCCTTTGTTAACAAACAACTGCAGCCAAGAAATTTTATTATAAAAACAACGCTCTCTTTTAAATAAAATTTTTATTCACACCACTTTAAACAAAGGCCGAATCATTTATATTTGTTCTCGTCAAAAAATATTTAACAAAAATATAAAATGAATTTAATTCCCTGTCCCGGTTGTGAAGAATTATTTCCGGATATTGAGGGTCCGACTCATCGTTACATGGAATCATCCCCCGGATGCTGGGCTGCTTATGGAAAAGTGCTGGCAAGAGAATACAGTAACCCGGAATATTTTGAAGTTCATCGTTTAACTGTTGATGCCTACGCTGTTCAGCACCCCGGCAAGCAGTCAAAACAAAGTCTCAATTCAGTTGGTTATCATTTAATCCGTTTATGCCTTCTGGTTGAAAAGGATTTGAAAATGGAAAAAGCAAATGCTGCAATGCTGCAAATAACAAAGGAGAAAGAAAAGTTTTTCTGGTTGACACCGCCGTCTTCATTAGGCAAAATTACAGTAAAAAATGTTCTAGCCGCCGTGAATGTTGAAGAATATAAAAAAGTCGTTTGGGCTTGGGCTAAGTCAGTGTGGAATGCGTGGGAAGAACATCATCCAATGATTTACAATTGGCTGCCGGAATTGAAGTGAACTAATTTTATTTTTATTATTTTTCATATTCAAATCACTATAAAACAATTAATGCCAAGAGCAGCTCAATCACGACTTATTCCAATTCTACAAGCACTGCTTGTTACTTTTTTGTGGTCGACTTCATTCATAATTATTAAATGGGGGTTGATGGAAATCCCGCCATTAACTTTTGCCGGACTGCGTTACGTTTTTGCTTTTATATGTTTCCTTCCATTTGCATTAAAGAAAAAACACGTTGTTGAAATTAAAAATTTATCTGTCTCTCAATGGAATAAATTGATAATCCTTGGCCTGGTTTTTTATACTTTCACTCAAGGCACCCAATTTTTAGGATTGTCTTTATTGCCTTCAGTTACGGTAAGCTTGCTTCTAAATTTCACGCCGCTTGTTGTTGCAGTAATGGGTATATTTTTAATAAATGAAAAACCAACTGTTCTTCAATGGATTGGTTCTCTAATTTTTATATGCGGAATATTAATTTATTTCGTTCCTGTATCTTTAAATGCAAAAATGACGCTGGGTTTAATCGTAATGTTCATTGGAGTTTTAGCAAATGCAATTTCTGCTATCGTCGGTAGAGATATTAACCGCAGTAAAAATATTTCTCCTTTGGTTGTAACTTTTATAAGTATGGGGGTGGGGGCAATAATCTTATTAATTATAGGAGTAATAATTAATGGATTTCCGGCAATAAGCTTCAAAGGCTTTTTGTTTATTGTTTGGCTGGCAGTAATCAATACAGCATTAGCTTTTACATTATGGAATTTAACTCTTCAATCACTCTCTGCAATTGAGTCAAGTATTATAAACGGAACAATGTTGATTCAAATTGCAATTCTTGCCTGGTTCTTTTTAGACGAGCAGATTTCTTTTAAAGAAGAAATAGGGATGGCGGTTGCTTTTATTGGTGCTGTTTTTGTACAGGTTAGAAAAATTTCCATCTAAAAAAAAGATACTCAAAACAGTTCCTTCTTCCTCAATCATTCTTTCCTCTCAAACAACCATAAAACCGTTTATCTAATTTTTGTTTTTTGAGGTTGTTTATTTTATAAGTTCCGCCCACAATTCAACAAATAAACAATCAAAGGAGGATAGTATGAGAAATAAAATTTCTCTTAATGTGTTTTCTATGTCCGTACTGTTTATATCGGTTCTGGCGAGTATAAGTTTTGCCTTGGGGAAAAGTGGAGATACGATTCCAATCACAACTAATTCAAAGGAAGCTAAAGCAGAATTTTTAAAGGGGAGAGATTTGTTTGAAAAACTAAGAGCAACCGATGCAAATGAGCATTTTAAAAAAGCCCATGAACTCGATAAAAATTTTGCACAAGCTTATTATTTCGATGCAGTTTCGAGCCCAACGACAAAAGGCTATTTTGAGCAAATTGACAAAGCCTGGAAATTAAAGGACAATGCTTCAGAAGGCGAAAGGTTATTGATAATAGCTTCAAAAGCAGGAACGAGCGGAGACATCAAAACTCAGGAGGCCAGCCTGAAAAAATTAGTTTCACTTTATCCTAAAGATGCACGCGCTTATAACCAACTTGGCTTATTTTATTTTGGCCTGCAGAAATTTCAAGCCTGCATTGATAATTTAAAAAAGGCAACCCAGCTTGAGCCGGGATTTTCTCTTCCTTATAATATGCTTGGATATTCATATAGAAGCATCGGCAACTATAATAAAGCCGAAGAGGCATTTAAGACATATATAAAGGTGCTTCCGGATGACCCGAACCCGTATGATTCATATGCTGAGCTTTTATTAAAAGAAGGCAAGTATAAAGAGTCCATTTCACAATATGAAAAAGCATTAAGTCATGACCCGCATTTTGTTGCCTCATATTTTGGAATGGCAACCGACTATAACTTTCTTGGGGAAAATAAAACCGCAAGAGAAAAGATTACAAAAATGCTAAAAGATGTTGCAAGGACTGATGGAGAAAAGAGAGGGGCATATTTCGCTATGGTTGTTTCTTATGTTGATGAAGGAGATATGGAAAACGCCATGAAACAAATGCAAAATGAATATGCCATTGCCGAAAAATCTAATGACATGTCTTCAATGTCGGCTGACTTAAATGCTATGGGAAATATTCTTTTTGAATTCGGAAAATATGATGAAGCAAATAATAAATACAAAGAATCCTTGAACAAAATTTTAAATTCAAATCTCTCCGAAGCCAATAAAAATAATTCAAAAAGATTTTCGCTATACAATGAAGCAAGAATTGCATTAGTGAAAGGAGACCTAAAGACAGCAAGAAGCAAAGCCAATGAACTATTGAAAAAAGCGGGTGAAGCAAATAACAATTTTCAAATGTGGCTTTCTCACGAAGTTATCGGCTCAATTGCTATAAAGGAAAAAGATTATGATAAAGCAATAAGTGAATTCAATAAATCCAACATGCAAAACCCATATACATATTACAGGATTGCCTGGGCTTATGATGAAAACGGAAAAAAAGAAGAAGCACAAAAATATTACAAGCAAGCAGCAAACTTTAATGCGCTAAATAATTTGAACCAGTCTTTCGTTAGACAGAAAGCAGAGAAAATGATTTCTTCTATGTAATTATTTGTTTATAAACCCAATTTCATAGAGAAATTGGGTTTATTGTGACCCGTTTTTTTCAGCAAGAAATTTCCCTCGGCCGCCGTTTATTACGGCGGTTTTTATTTTTAAATTGATCTATTATTTTGCGGTAGGTTAATACCCTCGGTTTCTTAGAGAAACCGGGTTTATCCTCTTTTTTCAATTATAATTATTGTTTAGGCCTATAATGAAAAAAATAATTGTTGGAATTGCCGGATATGGAATGTCTGCCCAATATTTTCACGCCCCTTTCATTCATGCAAATGATAAATTTAATCTTAAAAAGATTTATGAGCGCAAAAGCGATAATTCAAAAAAAGATTTTCCTTACATTGAAGTGGTGAGAGATTTTGAGTCTTTAATAAATGATAAAGAAATAGACCTGGTTATAATCTCTACTCCAAATTCAACTCATTTCAATTATACAAAAGATGCACTGCATGCCAGGAAAAATATTATTGTTGAAAAACCATTTACCCCAACTTCAAAAGAAGCGGATAAATTAATTTCTATATCTCAAAAACAAAATAAAGTTTTAAGCGTATTTCAAAACAGAAGATGGGACAGCGATTTTTTAACAGTGCAAAAACTCATTGATGGAAATTTCCTGGGAAAGTTAGTTGAATATGAATCGCATTATGATCGATATAAAATTATCATAAACCATGGTTCGTGGAAAGAACAAGAAAGTGTGAGTCATGGAATTCTCTTCGACCTTGGCACTCACTTAATTGATCAGGCATTAGTTTTATTTGGACTACCAAAAAGTTTGTGGGCTGATATCAGAATTCAGCGGGATGGCAGTGTTGTTGAAGATACTTTTGAAATAGTCATGTACTATAAATCCGAAACGGCGCCAAAAGTAACTTTAAAAGGAAGCTTACTTGTAAAGGAACTTGGCCCCCGATATACTTTGCATGGAACAAATGGTTCATTTATTAAATTCGGTTTAGACCCGCAGGAAGATGATTTGAAAAAAGGAATATCTCCTTTAAGTCCCAACTGGGGAATTGAACCGAAAGAAAATGATGGATTACTAAATACAAATATCAACGGCCTATGTTTTAAGGGAAAGATAGAAACTGAACGAGGGAATTACAAAAGCTTTTTTGATAATATTTATGAAGCGATTGTAAATGGAAAATCTCTTGCCGTTAAGCCTGAAGAAGCAAGAAATGTTATTAGAATTATCGAGCTGGCTCGCGAAAGCTCTGCTTCTAAAAACGCCGTGCCTTTTAGTTAAAACATTTTATTTCCATCTTCCAACCTCTATGAAACTCTGTGTTTTCTCCTTGCCCTCTGTGTTACAAAAAAATCTAGGAATTACACAGAGTTTCACCGGGGACACACGGAGAAACACAAAGAAAATCTTTTTCATTTCATAACTCTCATTATCGGATAAACCTTTTCTCCTTTATCAAAATAGTTCGATCGCTGATAAAAGAAATCCAGTCTTGCCGCGGCATCATTTCTAAAGTTTTCATCCACACCAACTCGATTGTAAAATTCTCGCCAAAGTAATTTTCTTTCCTTCAGCATTCTTTTTGCAATAGGTTCCATTACAAATTGCTCCGCGTATTCTTTTCTTTCAAAGAAAGCATTAAAAAATCCCCATCGCACAAATGAATCCTTTGAAGCGGGTTCAAGCAAAAATAAAATTACTCGTAATGTTTTTTGATTAGTTGAAATATAAAACATTCCCTTTTCAGCAGTAACTTTTTCTTTCAGTCCATCAAATTCAAAATTAACCGGGAGCCTTCCTTCATAAGGTCTTGACCAGAATTTTACTTTCTTGAACTTATATTTTTCAACATGAAACTTTTTATTTGCTTTTAATGTCTCAACCTCTACTCCGTGCAGCTTTATTATTTCAACTATCCCGGCAAATTGCTTTGGAATTAAATATGCCTTTGGTACAACAACATAATCTGTTACTATGCTTTTATTATAAATTGGAATATAAAATTCCATTCGTTCGTCTGTGTATCTTAAGATTTTATTCCCCGTAATTTCACTTGGCTCTTCTATTGAATGAAAGCCCTTGAATAAAAACTTTTCCGGTTTTTCATCTTCCTTAAAATTTATTGGGAATGGCTTTTTGCTTTTTACATATTCATTTAATGTTTCTTCTTCAGCGTTTTTATTTAATAACTTCAGCGTTTTATAATTTTCATTTATATAATTTAGTGTATGTGTCATTGTGGATATTGTTGACGCGACTCTGTTAGCAAATGGTTTTAGGCTATGTGTTTCGACTAAAAGACATAACCTGTTATGAACAAGAGTATAGCCTTCCGAAAATCTTGGCAGCGACGGCTGGTCTGAAAAACCATCCATTATGCTTTCATCATTCTTAAATTCAATATACGGCGCAGTTAAAAAGCCATCCCTTTCAACTTTAGAAATTAATTCAGGATAAAAATTTTCTTTTACCCAGCTTGATAAATACGGAGAAACATTTTCATGCTTTCCAATTTGATATGTTACGTGATACTGGTAATCGGCTCCGTTTGTAGCATGATTGTCAATCATAAAATCAGGCTGCCATTCGTTATAAAATTTTAACCATGCTTTTATTTCCGGCGTATCTGCTTTCATATAATCGCGGTTTAAATTTAAATTCAATGAGTTTGTCCGCCATCCCATTTGCAAAGGCCCAACTTGATTTACACGGTTAAATGAACTCAGTCTCTCATGCCCGTCAACATTAAAGATTGGAATAATTAATAAAATTAAATTATCAAGGAGATGTTCTTTTTCTTTTGTAATTAAAATCTCCCGCAGAAAAATCATTGAAGCATCTTTGCCGGCTATTTCCCCGGGATGAATTCCGTTTTGAATTAAGATAATTGCCTTCTTACTTTTGTTAGCTTTTGCCGGAGTGAATTCTTTTCCTTTGGTTACAACTAAATATTTAATTTCTCTACCCTGAGGTGAAACTCCCATTGTAAACATTTTAGCAAAAGAAGTTGAGCCAACAAATTTTTGAAAGTATCTTATGGATTCACTGTAATCCGGGGATTCGCGCTGATTGGACGATTCAAATTTGGTAAGCCATTTGGGTTTAATTTTCATCGAAGCCATATTCTTCCTTGTATTGTAAATTGATTATTTAACTGGGAAGGAACCTGACATTCACACTTTACATACTTCTCTGCAAATAACTTATTTATTAATTTTATAATTGATAAATTAGTAAAAGAAATCTGAAAAAGTTAATTAAAAAATAAAGCAGAAATGTCTTCAAAAAAAATAGCTGTTCTTGGCGCCGGGATATCCGGATTAACACAAGCGTATCTTTTAAACAAAGAAGGTTATGACGTTACTGTAATTGAAAAGAAGATCGCCGCCGGGGGATCTATGGAGTCGGTTAAAGAAAACGGATATTTATTTGACCGAGGGCCAAACAGCGGCTTAGAAACTACGCCTTTGATAGGGCAATTGGTCGAAGAATTAAATTTGCAGGATCAGCTTATTTACGCAAACAAAGCAGGCAACAAAAGATATATTTTAAAGAACAATGATTTGATTCCACTTCCAATGAAACCGCAGGAATTTTTAAAGACAAAACTTTTTTCTTCAAAAGCTAAAGCAAGAGTATTCGCAGAGCCTTTTATTGGAAGATCAAAAGACGGCTACTATCAAAGCATTTCTGATTTTGTTATTAGAAGACTTGGAAGAGAATTTTTAGATTACGCAATTAATCCATTTGTTGCCGGAGTTTATGCCGGTAATCCAGACAACCTTAGCGTTAAATCAGCCTTTCCAAAATTATATGGGCTTGAAGAAAAATATGGCGGACTAATCGTCGGAACGATTAAAAGCATCAAAGAAAGAAAGCAGCGCGCTGAAAAATCAAAGCAAAGCGCAAAGATGTTTTCATTTAAAGACGGGATGCAGATCTTTCCAAAAACAATTGCAAATCACCTTGGAGAAAAAGTAAAACTTGATGCAGAAGTAACCTCAATTGAAAAAAGCGGCAATGGTTATGTTGTAAATTATGCGTCCGGTGAAAATGTAAAATCAATAAAATGTGATTTTGTTATTTCAACTGTTCCCGCTTATGCTGCATCAAAACTTTTTAAACCTTTTGATGAAGGAGTTGCAAAACATCTTGATGAAATTTTTTATCCCCCGGTTTTAGTTTTATACATTGCTTACAACATAAAAGATATCGGGCGTCCGCTTGATGGATTCGGATTTCTAATTCCTTCAAAAGAAAAAAAATTATTCCTTGGTGCAATCTGGAGTTCTGTTATATTTCCAAACAGAGCGAATGAAGATACTGCTTCGTTTACTTTGTTTGTCGGCGGCGCAAGAAGTCCTGAAGTTATAAATCAAGACAAAGAAGACTTAATTAGAAAAGTAAGAAACGAATTTGAGCCTTTAATGAAAATAACCGGAAACCCAATTTACATTACAAGCAGGTTTTGGTCGAAAGCTATTCCGCAGTACAATTTAGGATACATTGAACATGAAAATTATTTTGATGAATTTGAGAAGAAGAATTCGGGAATAATTTTAAGCGGCAATTACCGCGGTGGAATTTCTGTTGGTGATTGTATAAAGAATTCTGAAATAATAGTAAACAAAATAAAATCTCTATGACTTTGGTTCTCTGTGTTGAAGGAATTTACCACGGAGACACAAAGACACAGAGGGAAGGAAAAAACATGGCATCATTTCCAACGAAACGTTTAAGAAGATTAAGATATAATCCTTTATTAAGGGACATGGTTCGCGAAACTGAATTATCAAAAAATGATTTGATATATCCTTTGTTTGTTGTGCCTGGAGAAAATGTAAATAAAGAAATAAAATCAATGCCGGGTGTATATCAAAAATCAATTGATAAATTAGTTGAAGAATGTAAGGAAGTAGAATCGCTTGGACTTCCTGCTGTAATTTTATTTGGAATTCCAGAACATAAAGATGAAAAAGGCTCTGAAGCGTATGACCCGAATGGGATAATTCAAAAAGCTGTTAGAGCAATAAAATCAGAAGTGAAAAATCTTTTGGTAATAACCGACGTTTGCCTTTGTGAATATACTTCTCACGGCCATTGCGGGGTTTTAGATGGTGAAGAAATTTTGAATGATGAAACTGTCAGCCTGCTTGCAAAAGAAGCCGTGTCTCATGCAGAAGCAGGAGCTGATATTATCGCCCCCAGCGATATGATGGATGGAAGAGTTGCTGCAATCAGAAAAGCTCTTGATTATAAGGGCTTTACTAAAATTCCAATTATGAGTTATGCTGCAAAATATTCTTCAGGTTATTACGGGCCATTTAGAGATGCCGCTGAATCCGCTCCAGCTTTTGGCGACCGGCGTTCTCACCAAATGGATATTGGGAACGGCGATGAAGCAATTAGAGAAGTTGAATCTGATATTGAAGAAGGTGCTGATATTGTGATGGTAAAACCGGCAGGACCTTATCTTGATATTATAAGAAGAGTAAAAGATAAATTCGGAATGCCGACTGCAGCCTACCAGGTAAGCGGAGAATATGCGATGATTAAAGCTGCCGGAATAAACGGATGGATAGATGAAGAACGCGTAATGCTTGAATCTTTAATTGCAATTAAACGTGCCGGCGCCGATATGTTCTTAACCTATTTTGCAAAAGATGTTGCAAGATGGATAGACAAGAATAGAAGATGATTGGTTATGATTTCAAAAAGAGAGTTGGTAAGTAAGTTTGAGTCCGACATTCTCTTGTTGAATGGCGTAAGCTCAACAGAGCATCAAATGGGCGGGAGAGAATTTTTATGGAATGGAAAAGAAATAGGGCATATTCATTACAATGGTGTTCTTGATATTCTCTTCAACAAAAAAATTAAAGATGAACTTTTAAAAGATAATTTAGTTCAAGAACATAGATGGGTTCCAAATTCAGGATGGGCAACCTTTTATCTGAATAACGAATCGGATTTATCTAAAGCAGAAGATTTAGTTCGCTTGTCGCTTGCCTTTCGTCTGAAAAGAAAATTTCCCGATTCAATTGCTAAAGAAGATATTGATAAATTAAATTTTCCGGCTAGCATTAAAAATCTGATTTAACGGTTGACTTATTTTCCAACTTTCTTTATTATAATAAAAGTTTGCTTTCATGCAGCACCACTTAAACAACGATTACATTTTAAGAAGAGAAAATTATGCAAACGATTCTTGGTTCATCAGGAGTAATTGGAACGGGGCTGGCGTTTGAGCTTTCCAATTTTACTGATAAAATAAAACTGGTAAGCCGCAATCCAAAAAAAGTTAATTCTACCGACGAACTTTTTTCCGCCGATTTAACAAATCGTGATAATACATTTCAGGCTGTTGAAGGCTCTGATATTGTTTATTTAACTATCGGATTAGTTTATGATAAAAACGTCTGGCGTGAGTTGTGGCCAAAGATTATGCAGAATGTAATTGATGCTTGTAAAAAGTATAAATCAAAATTAATTTTTTTTGATAATGTATATTCATATGGAAAAGTTAGCGGCTGGATGACGGAAGATACTCCGCATAATCCAAACAGCGAAAAAGGAAAGGTAAGAAAACAAATTTCCGAAATGATTTTGGATGAAGTCAAAAAAGGAAATCTTCAAGCCATAATTGCGAGAGCTGCGGACTTTTACGGGCCAAAAGCACCGGGGCCGATAAATCTTTTAGTTTTAAATAATCTTATAAAAGACAAAAAGCCGATGTGGATGATAAATGATAAAGTTAAACATTCATTCACATATACTCTTGATGCGGGAAAAGCCACGGCAATCCTCGGAAATACAGAAGATGCGTATAATCAAATCTGGCATTTACCAACAGATAAAAATGTTTTAACCGGAAAAGAGATTCTTGAACTTTGTACAAAAAAATTTGATAATCCGCCAAAATATACCGTTCTTCCCAAATGGGTATTAATGGGATTGGGTTTATTCAATAAAACATTAAAAGAAATGAATGAAATGCTTTATCAATATGATTCCGATTATTTATTTGACAGCAGCAAGTTTGAAAAGAAATTTAATTTTAAACCAACCAGCTATGCTGATGGGATAAAAGATACTGTGAATTGGATGAAAAAGAATTAGGCTTTTAATATTTTTAGCTTTGATATTTGACCTTTGACTTTTAACCCAACATCATGCACTTAGAATTAATTCGCGAATATTGCTTAAATAAAAACGGTGTTACAGAAGAACTTCCTTTCGGCGAAGATTCTCCTGTTTACAAGGTTATAGGAAAAATATTTTTAATCGCCAGCTTAACTCCGCCAATCAGCATAAACTTAAAATGTGACCCCGAAAAAGCAATTGAGTTGAGAGAAAGATATGATGAAATACAGCCAGGATATCACATGAATAAAAAACATTGGAATACAATTGACCTTGAAGGAACTTTAAAAGATAATTTTATTTTAGAATTAGTTGACCACTCTTATAGTTTGGTTGTTAGCAAATTAAATAAAACTGAAAAAGAAATCTTAAAAAATTTTTAGTATTTTGCTTATAGTTATAAAGGAGTTTAAAATATATGTTTGATAGAATTTCAGTAGATCCGAAAATTTATCACGGACAGGCCTGCATTAAAGGTACTCGAATTCCTGTTTACCAAATTATTCAAATGCTTGCAAACGGTGATAGCATTAGTGATTTGCTTAATGCATATCCTTCGCTAAAAAAAGAGGATATTTTGGAGAGCCTAAAATATGCCGCAGCTTTAGCAGAAGAACAAATTTCTCCCCTCGAGTCTTTAAATAATTAATTTGATGAAAGTTTTTGTCGATGAAAATATTCCGCAAATTTCAGTCGATAATTTAATTAAAGCCGGATTTGATGTATCCGATATAAGAGGCACCCAAAATGAAGGGGCGGATGATGATTTTATTTGGAACAAAGCACAAAGGGAAGAAAGACTATTAATAACTACCGATAAAGGATTTTCCAATAAAACAGGCAAACCCCATCATGGAATTATAATCATTAAATTAAAAAAGCCGAACTAATATAAAATAGATTTGGGCATTTTTAAGGCTTTAGAAAAATATAAAAATGAAAATTTTTTAAATAAAATAATTATTGTAAAAGATGAAGTCATCATAACAAGAAAAGTTTAAATCACTTAAACAGAAAATAATTTTAGAAATACGTCTAAATGAAATATAGAAAAATTGGAAAAACAGATATTGAGGTTTCGGAAATAAGTCTTGGCTGCTGGACAATGGGCGGACTCAACTGGGTTAATGGAACTCCGAACGGCTGGGCTGATGTAAATGAAAAAGAAATTGCAGAAGCAATAAACCATGCAATTGATAATGGCGTTACTCATTTTGACAACGCTGATGTATACGGAAATGGCAGAGCTGAAAGAATGCTTTCAAGAATTCTCGGAAACCGTTCTAAGGATTTTATAATCTCTTCTAAAATCGGATGGTTCCCCGGAACCGCAGAACATGCTTATGTACCTGCTCATATCCGCCATCAATGCGAGCAGTCACTAATAAATT
Organism: uncultured Bacteroidota bacterium; assembly: GCA_963775245.1. Taxonomy (GTDB): domain Bacteria; phylum Bacteroidota; class Ignavibacteria; order Ignavibacteriales; family Ignavibacteriaceae; genus CAVSWT01. Next base: position 136,850 of record CAVZID010000010.1, on the reverse strand, counting down.
TAAAGCGTGATTATATTGATATCTATTATTTCCATCATGCAAACTACGGAGAGAACTATAAATATGTTGATGATGCCGTGGAAGTAATGTATCGATTAAAAGACGAAGGAAAGATTAGAGTTATCGGACAGTGTGCAAAAACTGATAAAGAATATGAATTTTTAATTCCAAAAGTTAATCCGGAAGTTATTCAAAGCTCATCAAGTGCATTAAATGATTATCTTTTACCTGAAGGAACCAAAACCCGTGAGCTGATTGAAAAAGATAAAATATCTTATGTTGCGTACAGCCCGCTTGCGCAAGGATTACTGCTCGATAAATATAACAAAAAAAACCCGCCTAAATTTGACGAAGGAGATCATAGAAAAAATGCTTCAAGATTTTCAGCTGAAAATTTAGCAAAGCTTGAACCAAGACTTGAAAAGCTAAAAAAGAAATTTGGTTCTTCGGTTGAAGATTTATCGAGAATGGCATTGCAGTATTTGCTTCATTATAAAGTTGTGGGAGCAGTAATTCCAGGGTTTAGAAATTTGAAGCAGGTAAAAGCAAATCTTGCACAAGCCGATAATCCTTTGTCGGACGAAGAGGTTAATTTTATTAAAGAAGTTTTTAAGGATTGATAGAACACAGATTCCGCGGATTTTTATGATGATCTTAATAAATCATAAGCATCATAAAATTCAGCGTTCCATTTTTGTAACATGCACAAAGCAACTTTTAGATTTTATGAAGAGTTAAACGATTTCCTTCCCAAGGAAAAAATAAAGAAAAGATTTGAGCATAATTTCATCGGCCGTGCTTCCGTAAAAGATGTAATTGAATCTTTAGGTGTGCCTCATACAGAAGTTGATTTGATTATAGTTAATGGTGAATCAAAGAATTTTTCTTATATCATTAATGACAGCGATGATATAAGCGTTTATCCCGTTTTTGAATCTATCGATATTTCGAATCTTCAAAAACTACGGCCCGAACCACTAAGAGAACCAAAATTTATTTTAGATGGTCATCTCGGAACTCTTGCCAGATATTTAAGAATGCTTGGCTTTGACACAAATTATAGAAATGATTATGCAGATAAAGAGATTGTTAAAATTTCTTTAAAAGAAAAAAGAGCAATTCTTACAAGAGATGTTGGAATATTAAAACGGAACGAAGTAACTCGCGGCTATTGGGTTAGAAATACAGACCCCGCTAAGCAGGTTGAAGAAGTTGTAAAAAGATTTGATTTAAAAAATCAAATTCAAGAATTTAGCCGGTGTGTTGAATGCAATTCCATTTTAGAAAACATCGAGAAAGAAAAAATAATTGACCGCCTTCCTCCAAAAGTTAAAGCAGCACATAACAATTTTTTATACTGCAAGAACTGCGATAAAATTTATTGGCGCGGCAGCCATTACGAAAGTATGAAAGGATTGATTGAAAAATTAAAGAATTAATTCTCCGACGCTTTAGAAATCAAAGTAAACTTATATCCTTTCGCTTCAAGCAAAGTAATCAACTCATCCAGCCGATTATAAAATTTATCTTCTCTTCTTGGGTCTGTGCCGGGATGAGTTAAAAGTATAAATCCATTTAAGCCGTTTGGATTTGTCTTTTCATAATTAATTATTCTTTGAAAAATTGTATCGCTGCTTACGTACTGTTTGCCCAAACCTGGATAAGTCCAATCTTGATTCGAAGATGTGCCCGGGAGTAAAATTTATTAATGTAATTCCAACTTCTTTGCACCAATCGTTTATTTGGTTATTGTGCCATTCATAAGGTGGAAGAAAATACGGCGCATCATTTTTATTAATGCCGAACTTTTTCATTTCTAAATAATTTGCCTTTAAATCATTTAAGAATTCTTCTTTTGTAACCAATGTTGAATCTCTATTCTCCCATGAAGCATAAAGCAAATGCTTGTTTGAATGCGCCCCTAAATAATCGCCGTCATTTTTTAATTCCTCTATAAATTTTTTGAACTTCGGGTTTCTATAAAAATCCCCTGTTAAAAAGAATGCTGCTTGTATTTTGTGCTTGTTTAATGTTTTTCTTACTGCTTTCAATTCCATCGGCAAATTCATGTCCCGTAAAAACGAGATGAATTTCTTTTTTTCTTTTATCTGTTCTTATTATCGCTCCATGATTGTATTCAATTTCATTATTTGTTTTTACATCGCCTTCTTTTTGAAGAGCCGATAAATAATAAGTCAGGCTTGCTGTTCCATCCATTGTTGGTTCGTTTGTTGAGTAATCGCCGAAATCATCATGATAAACAAAACGGTTTGACTGAAATTCAGCATATTCATCAGGATGATGTAAAACCAATCCTTTAAGCTGTTTAAAAATACTTGTGTAAACAGGGCCATCAACTAAGCCGCCGTCAATTTTATAATTCGCTGTTGCAGTAAATGCCGAATGAGGATCGGCGGGAGAATCTCCATTTGCGGGATATCCAATAATCATGCTTGTGCCCCATGGGTTGCAGCCGAACAGCCAATCACGCAAAGCCGCTTCCATCGGAAGATAAGTTGAATCATTTGTTAATTGATAATACAATCTGCATTGAGTAAGAATTGCGGCAACCAAATTATTTGAGCACCAGATAAACGGAACTCCAAACAAAAACGGATTTGATTTTCCTCTTTGATAAACCCTATCTATTCCTTCTCTTAAATAATTAATAAACTCTTTATTTGTTTTTGAGTCGTTTGAATTTGAAAGATAATAATGCCCAAGATTAACAAAAGGATACCATTCATAATGTCTTGCCGTGTCAGCTCCCATCCATGGTGTAATCGGCTCCTTATTCCCATAAGAAACTGCATCGTTCAAATAGTTTTTATCGTTTGTTAAATTATTTAATTGAACCGCGGCTAATTCCAAATCGTCAACCCAATTGTCTTCTTCATAAAAATATGGGGACTTACACGGCGCAGTTTGACAAACACCAGGATTTTCTTTTCCAAAATTATATGCTTCAACTGCTTTCTTTTTAATTTTTTCCGAAAACACAGGATAATATTTTTTTAATAATTGTGCTCCTAATGAAAATGCTGAAGAATATTTCCCGGCAGTGGAAGCAATTCCCGTTGATCTATTTTTATTGTTAAAAACACCTTGTGGCTTTCCGGTGCAAAAATAAACCGGCCGTTCCAGGCCAATTCCATAATTTATAGAATCTTTATTTGGTAATTTGAATCCCTGGTGGTCTCTGTCATCTGCAATTTGATTGTACATTACTTTGTCTTCAGGATTCATTTTTACAAGCCAATCTAATCCCCATTTCGCTTGATCTAAAATGTCGGGAATTCCATTTGCGCCAGGATCCCCACTTTTATCATAATTATCAGAAAAAGATTCCGGGTTTTGCTGATACGCAAACAGCATTTGAAATACTGCATTCGCGGACGTTGTAACATATTGAAGATAATCGCTTGCATCGTGCCATCCGCCTACAACATCAATATACTGCGAATCCTTCGGCGGATTGTAAATAATAAATCCGTCATGGGTGTGGCAAGAGTCTTTTAATAAAGGATTATATCCGCATTGTTGTTCGCGCATATATTTTAATAGAAAATCAGCAGAGCCGTTATAAACATCATTTGCAATTCTAAAATTTGGGGAACGACCGTCGCCGCATTTTATATAGTAACTTCCATTGTTTTCGAAATCTGAAAAATCTAATCTGAAAGTATTATTAAACGGTTTGAACGCCCCATAGAAAATAATTTTTTCTGAAGAATAAACCATGTCATCAGTTAAAGCATCACAAACCTGAAATGATCCCGGAGAAATGTTATCTTTACTACAAAGCACTGCGGCCTTATGCGATTTCTGCAAGTAGCCGAGTTGATTTATTCTTATCCAGCTTTGTCCCCAGGCTTTTACATTAATTAAAAAAGCAATTAGAAATGAAATTTCAAAAACTCTATTTATGGTATTTATTTTAATCATCTTTTTGTTTGGATCATTTTATATTTTATCACAAAAAGTTATTTGCTGCAAAAACAATATATCAAAAGCAGTTCATTTTTAACACAATCTTAATTAGTTTTTGCAATTTCATTTCGTAATTATTAATTAAAGCAGGTTTAACCAGGATGCCGTTTATTTTTAAAATTATTTTTGTGCTCGTTCTTATTATAGCGGCAGAGATTTTTTTCTATAAAAAATTTAGGCGAATTGTATTACAGATTTTCAAGTTTACGCCAACCAAAAACTTTAATGCAATTAATTATTTCTTAATTCTGTTCCTAAATTTATTTCCAATATATTTATTATCCGGGCTTATATATACAGTAATTTTTAGGGATAGTTTTCCATCACCGCCCGAAGGATATTGGTTTGATTTTTTAATTCTCATTCCATTTTGGTTAGCCGTTTTTATAATCATTCAATCTCTGCTTTTTATCTTCATTTTGGATTTTATAAAACTAGTTTTCTATCCTTACTATAAAAAAAGAAAAGAAAAATTAAGCCGGTATTATAATTTAATTGTTTTTATCATTGTTGTTTTCTTCGTTTTTTATGTTCCTATAAATGCAATTTATAATTACACAACGGTACAGATTAGAACGGTTGATTACTACAAGAAAAATCTTCCTGAACAATTAAATAATTTTAGAATCTCTTTTATTTCAGACATACATGCTGATAAATACACGAACTCCTGGCGCTTACAAAATTATATTGATAAAGTTAACTCAACCAATGCGGACTTAGTTTTGATTGGCGGAGATATTATTTCTTCAACTCCTGATTATATAGACTTTGGAGCACAGTATTTAGGAAAGATTAAAGCAAAGTATGGCGTTTTTTCCTGCGTGGGCGACCACGACAATTGGGCTTACCGTCCCGATTACTTAAAAAGCCGAAGAGCAGTTATGGCGGCATTAAAAAGACATAATGTATTAATGTTTGATGATAAAGATACAATACTAAATATTTCCGGCTCTTCTTTGGGAATAACTTTCGCAACAGAAACTTATTCAGATAGAGTTGATGCTGGAGACAGAGATTCTCTTGTTGATAATTTAAAAGCTGATTTAAAAATTTTACTAGTTCATCAACCAAATAATGGATTAATTAATGCCGCCGCTGAAAAGAAATATAATTTATTCCTTGCCGGCCACACTCACGGAGGACAAGTCTCTTTTTTGTTTCCTTTTATTAATTTATCGGTTACATTATTTGAAACTCGTTACGTACGCGGAAATTTTTGGTTCGGCAATATGCTAATGATAGTTACCCGCGGGCTTGGAATGTCCATTGAGCCTATACGATATAATTCGCAGCCGGAAATAACCGTAATCAACATCAAAAAGAAATAGTCATTATGAAACTGACTCAAATAAATATTTATCCTATAAAATCTCTTGGGGGCATTTCCTTATCTTCTGCGATGGTTGAAAAAAGAGGATTAAGATATGACCGAAGATGGATGCTAATCAATTCTAATAATGATTTTATGACTCAGCGGCAATATCCTAAAATGGCTTTACTACAGCCCTCTTTAGAAGATCGCTTTTTGGTTATTAATCATAAAAAAGAAAAAATAACATCACTTAAAATTCCAATTCAAAATCACTCAAATGAAGAAATTGAAGTTCCAATCTGGGATGATTTCTGCATTGCGCTTACTATAAGCAAAGAAATAGACGAGTGGTTTTCAAAAACACTTAATGTTTCGTGCCGGCTTGTTTACATGCCTGATTCAACCAGTCGGCAGGTTGATCCAAAATATTCTCCTCAGGAAAAAATTGTTAGTTTTGCGGATGCATACCCTTTTTTAATTATCGGGGAAAAATCTTTAGAAGACTTAAATTCACGATTGGTAACTCCCGTTCCTATGAATAGATTTCGTCCGAACTTTGTGTTTAACGGAGGAGAGCCTTTTGTTGAAGATATATTTAATAATTTTAAAATAGGAACCATACCCTTTCAAGGAGTTAAACCATCCGCAAGATGTGTGGTTACAACAGTAAACCAGGATACCGGAGAAAAAGGGACAGAACCGCTCGCTACTCTTTCAACATTTAGGAAATATGATAACAAAGTAATGTTCGGCCAAAATTTAATCGGACATGATGAAGGAATTGTCTCTGTTGGTGATGAGATTGTTCCTATAGATTTTAAAGCGCCGCCTAAAATTTGATTTGCTTTGTGATATAAATTCCTTTTTATGTTTCATATAAGAAATAGAATTCTTTTTTATCTATTCATTCTTTATCTTAGCGATAGTTGTGTTTTTAATTTTAATTTAACGAGAACAGATGAAGTATATTATAAACACACTGGCCGTTATTCTTCTAATTATAGTAATTGCTGCGATAGTAGTTTCATTGCTTGGATACCGCATTCAAAGAATTTCCGATAGGGATAATCAAGCAATGTATCCTACTCTACATGAGGGAGATCTGTTTTTATATAAATCAAATTATGAAAGCATTGATTTTCGGCGAGGAGACGTTGTTTTAATTAATGACTACCGTTTTCCTTATCTCTTGGTTCGTAGAATAATCGGTTTGGAAAACGATAAAATAAAAATAGAGGATGGAAAAATTATTTTAAATGGACAAATGCTTGATGAGCCATATAAAAGTATGCTTTTAATTAATGATGGCCGCGGAAATACTAAAAACTATAATGTGCAATACGAACTGGAAATTACTGTTCCGCCCGGGAAAGTTTATGTGGCGGGAGATAATAGAGTTAGCAGCCAGGACAGCAGAGACCCTAATTTTGGATTAATAGAAGAAAAAGAAATAACCGGGCATATTTCTATGATATTTTTCTCAGATCACTTTTCAAAAATAGGGACAGCTCTTTGATTGGATTTAATTGCAAAAATTTTTCTTTCCACTAAAATTCCATTTTCACAATTGTTAAATTTAAAAAATATTTTTTTTAATTATATGAATTGAATAATATGAAGACAAATAAAAGCACACAACTGTTTGAAGAAGCAAAAAAATATATTCCTGGTGGAGTTAATTCTCCTGTCCGTGCTTTCAAAGCCGTGGGAGGAAATCCTCTTTTTATAAAAAAAGGATACGGGTCTAAAATTATAGATGAGGATGATAATGAATACATCGATTATATTGGAAGCTGGGGTCCGCATTTATTTGGGCATAATCCTGCTTTTATTAAAGACGCATTACTAAAAGCAATTGAAAACGGCGTAAGCTTTGGAGCGCCAACCGAACTTGAGATTAAAATGGCTAAACTTATAACAGAGCTAGTTCCCTCAATAGAATTAGTTAGAATGGTAAACAGCGGAACCGAAGCAACAATGAGCGCAATAAGAGCTGCTCGTGCTTTTACTAAAAAAGATAAATTCATAAAATTTGAAGGCTGTTATCACGGACATGCAGATTACTTTTTAATAAAAGCAGGCAGCGGAGCATTAACGCTTGGTGTTCCTACAAGCCCGGGTGTAACGAAAGCAAATGCTGCAGACACTTTGCTAGCTGACTATAATAGTATTGAATCAGTAAAAAAAGTAGTTGCTGAAAATAAAAATCAAATTGCTGCAATAATTGTTGAGCCTTTTGCAGGCAACATGGGAATGATAAAAGGAACAGACGAGTTCTTAAATGGATTAAGAAAAATATGTAATGAAGAAAACATGGTTTTAATATTTGATGAAGTTATGACTGGCTTTAGGGTTGCAAAAGGCGGGGCACAGGAGATTGTAAACATAAAACCTGATTTAACTACCTTCGGGAAAATAATCGGCGGAGGGCTGCCTGTTGGGGCCTTTGGGGGTAAAAAAGAAATAATGGAAATGATTGCACCAAGCGGCCCGGTTTATCAAGCAGGAACATTAAGTGGAAATCCTCTAGCAATGACTGCTGGAATTGCCGCATTAACATATATAAAAAATCATCCTGAAGTTTATTCTATTCTAGAAGAAAAAGCACTTACGCTTGAAAACGGTTTTAGAAAATAATTTAAAGAAGATTAAATAAAAATTTTGCTTTAAATCGTGCCGGCTCTATGTCTTGTTTGTTTTTTACAGAAAAACCTGTTGTAGATTTTAAATCCGCGTTAAAATCTGATACAGAGCTATATGGAAAATATTTCAATGAGATGTTAAATCAGGGAATTTATTTGGCTCCTGCGCAATTTGAAGCAGCATTTATTTCAACAGCACACTCAACGGAGGATATAGAAAAAACAATTGCTGCTCAAAAAAATGCATTTAAAAAGATTTTATAGATAATAAAATCCAGTTTTAAATTCTTTTTATACATTTTTTATTTTTTTTTATTTCTTTCGTGCTTTTGCTTGTATTATTCTCTTTTTTTATAAATCGGAAATTAAATAAGCATTTGTATTATAATTTTACCACCCCACGGTAAAATTTTGGGAGTTCAAAAAAAATTTTTATCTCTGCCTTTTCAGTGAGCCTTTTCGGCTTCATTATACGCATTAATGTGTAGTTAATCAAAATAATTATTTAAACTCATTCTTTTAACCCGGAGGGTATAATGAAAAAAGTTCTTTCTTCTCTTTCTGTTTTGGTTTTATTCCTATTCTCTTCATCTTTTGCACAGTCAGTAAAAATTGGTCCGAGGTTAACGGCTAATCTTAACATTACTAATGTTGCAAATAATGCATCTTCTTATAGTGGCTTCGGCATTGGCATTGGTGGCAACCTTGACGTTTCTTTTAGCTCCCATATTGGAATAATAACTAATTTAACTCTTTTTGATATGGCTAATTTCTCAAACTCTACTTCTACTGCAAATTCCACAACAACAAAGTCATATGCGCTTTATTACATGACTTTTGATCCAATGTTTAAAGCTGAATTCAGCGGTTTTTATATGGTTGGCGGCCCATCAATAGGTATAAAATTAAGCGGTAGCGGGGAAACACAAACGATTAACAATAATAATAATAATGGTGGTTTAGGTGGAGGAGCAGCACAAAATCCGACTACAATTCCAAACCTCAACTTTAATGCTGTTCGTTTTGGAATAGAGGTGGGAACTGGCTATAATTTTCATTTATCTCCTGGAATGTATCTGGCGACTGATTTAATGGCAGGTATTCCTTTAACAAATACAATAGAGTCAGCAACTAGCAACACAACTTTTGTTCTTAAATTAGGTGTTGCATTAAAGTTTTCAATATAATTTTTACAATAATTAAAAGGAAAAGAAAATGAAAAAAGTTTTAGTTTCGGTCTTTTTTTTAGCAGCCTCTTTATTTATTGGGTGTAATAATAATACTGGTGGTGGAACAGATCCTTTTGGTGACGGTGGAAACGGAGACGGTGGTGGAAATACAGGGAATGTAACTTTTACAGTCTCTCTTGTTCAGGATAACCAGCAGCAATATTATTTTGAATTTAAACCTTCTACAGAAGTTTATATTACACAAATCGTTGCTAATTGTGCTGCTGCAGGGGTTACAAATGAAACTGTTGCTGTTGGAGATGTTTATAGCTCAACAGCTCCGGTTGATGTTGGCCCTGTAACAGGACTTCAAGTCGGGCAGCAATGGACTTTTACTACTACAGGAAATATAGGTAATCAACAAGGAACCGCATTTACAGCCACTTCTAATTTTACTGTTCAATAAAATTTATTTATGGCTCGTATTATATAATAATTCGAGCCAACTATATAAAAATAAAATCTGTTAATATCTTGTTAGCTTGGTACTTTCTCTTTGTTATTAACTTTGTATATATAAACGTTGTGTTAGTAACCTTTTTATTAAAGAAAGTTATTCACAGTTTACTTTTTACTTTTATTTAAAATAGATGTATTATTTACACTATTTAAGTAATATTAACTTTTCCACATTCTTATTATAACTATTAATATTTAAAATATATATATATTAATTATTAATAGTGTGTTGGTAAAGTATTTGTAATGTATGCAATCTTATTGATTATTAAAATATAATTAAAGTAACTTTTAACGGTCGTTGTTTTAAGTTCTTATAGGGATTACATATAAAACTTCAAAAGAGGTTTCTATAATGAATAAATATATAAAGTATTTACCGTTTTTTTTGCTAATAGGTTTTCTCTTTGCAGGCTGTACTTCAAAGTTAGAAAGCAGGGTAGTATTTAAAAATATTGCAGCAGGTGCTTTAAGAATTAATTTTAGAGGTACGGAAGTAATTGTTCCTGCAGGAAAAACAGTAACTGTTGATGCAATTAAAAATGGTGTTTATTCATATGCGACAACATATGACGTTCCAGCAGGGGCAACTTCTGCTACTGCAACAGGAGATGTTTCAGGGAACATTACAATTAATGCAGGAACCAGGGTATTAATTATTTATTCAAGTACATTTATTGCTAATGTCTACCAATTGTATGCAACAATGTCAAGCAGTGATGATTTATCCGGTGGGTATTCCATTCCACTTTAAGAACTATTTAAAACAAAAATAAGTTTTTTAATAAAGCCAGTAATTTTAATGCTGGCTTTTTTATTTTTTACTATGATACACCTCAAATAGCAAGAAAATATAAGCACAGCATACCGCAAATTTAATTGAGATTAGTATAGAGTTTTATTATTTTTTGATGCTTCAATTGGAGAAAAAAATAGATGGATTTCAAAGTAAATAGTAAGGTTCTGGAAAAGCTATTATCCAAAATTATCCCGGCTGTTCCTACCAGAACACCAATGCCTATTTTAGAAAATTTTCTCTTCGATATTAAAGAAGGGGAGCTTTCAGTTACAGCAACAGATTTAGAAATTGCATTAAGAGCGTCAATAAATATTTCTTCAAACGGCAATCAAAAAATGGTTATCCCTGCACGGCTTCTATTTGATATAATAAGATCATTAGGGGATACTCAGATTAGTTTTGAAATTGAGTCTGATGGAAAGTTAAGGCTTAAAACAGAGAAAGGTGTTTATAATATTGGATTTTCTTCTCCGGAAGATTTTCCTGAAATTCCAAAAGTATCAACTGATAAAGAAATAAGAATAAGCGGTTCGGAATTAAAGAAAGCAATTGAACAAACTTCTTTTGCAATGAGTAAAGAAGATATGCGCCCGGCAATGACAGGAACGCTTTTTGAGTTTACTGAAGAGGGGCTGAGATTTGTAACTACAGATGGACATAGATTAGTAAAGTATATTAATAAAAAAATTTCTTCTGAAAAAGATGAGCAATACATAGTTCCTGAAAGAGCAATTTCTGTTCTATCAAAACAGCTTACCGACAGTGAAATTACGGCATATTTAAGCAAGACAAATATTTCAATCCATATAGACGACCTGGAGTTTATTTCAAGATTAATAGGAGAAAAGTATCCTGCATACACTAGTGTTATTCCATTGGAGAATGAAAATCTATTAAAAATAAAAACGAATGAGCTGCATTCGGCAATTAAAAGAATGATGCTTTTTTCTTCTTCTAATTCGAAGCAGGTTAAATTTTCTATAACTAAAAATAATTTAGAGTTATCGGCTGAAGATATAGATCATGGAGCAAACGCTAAGGAAAGTGTTTTGTGTGAGTATGATGGAGAGCCCATGGACATTGGCTTTAATACCGCTTATGTTAGCGATATACTTTCGCATGTAGATAATGATGAAATTATTTTTAAGCTTCATTCCCCAACCAAAGCTTGTATTATAGAACCGACGGAAATTAAGGAAGATGAAGACTTAATGCTGCTGTTAATGCCTGTTCGATTAAACAATTAAGCATGATTTTATCATCCATCCAGCTAAAGAATTTCAGAAGTCATCAAAAGACTGAACTAACTTTTTCTAATAAAATGAATTATATAGTTGGTGGAAACGGACAGGGGAAAACAACTATTTTAGAAGCAATTTATTACTTATGTACAACAAAAGGATATAATTCTAAAAACGAAAACGAAGTGTTGAGATTTAACGAGAACGAATTTGAGTTGAGAGGTATATTTAAAGAATTTTCTTCCGATAATGCGAGAATTTATTTTTCAAAGGTAGAAAATAAAAAATATTATTTTCAAAACAATAAGCAGATTAGTAAAAATGCAGATATAATCGGTAAATTTCCTGTAGTTATTTTATCTCCCCTGGATCATTCGATAACTTTAGGCCCGCCGGGTGATAGAAGAAAATTTGTTGATTCTATTATTTCCCAGGCAAGTGAAACATATCTAAATTTTTTATTGGATTATAACAGAACTCTTCGTCAGCGCTCATCTCTTCTTACACAGATAAAGGAAAATAAAAGAAAGACATTGCTCGATGAATTAAATGCCTGGACCAATAAACTTAAAGAAACGGGAATAGAAATAATAAGGCATCGAATTAAATTTGTAAAAGAGTTTAATGATTATATTAAAGATTCGTACAAAGCAATTATGGAACAGGAAGAGCAGCCGAAAATTGATTATTTCTACTTAGATGGAACCAGTATTTTTGAAAGCGTAGAAGAAAAATATACGGAGCTATTAAAATTAAAAAGAGAGGAAGAATTAAGAAGGGCTGTTAATCTTGTTGGCCCTCACAGGGATGATTTTTTATTTGAAATAAATTCTTTGAACCTAAAAACATTTGGTTCGCAAGGACAGAACAAAACTTTTCAAGTTGTACTTAGGTTTGCACAGTTTTTTTATTTAAAAGAAATTACCGGAAGAAAACCAATTTTTTTATTGGATGATGTTTTTGGCGAACTTGACATAAAAAGATCATCAAAAATAAGCGAATACTTAAGGGATGTCGGGCAGGCTTTTATAACATTAACCGACTTTACTAATTTAAATTTTCTAACAAAAGAGAAAGAAGACCTGGTAATAAAAGTTAAACAGGGAAAAGCGGCGTATGCCTGAAAAATTTTTAAGTATTGCAGATATAATAAAAAGTGATCCGGGATTAGCCGGGATTAGAAAAGTTATAAAAGAATCTGATGTAATAATTGAATTCTATAAAATTTTTCCTGAGTGGGAAAAGATAGCTGTCCCGAAAAAAGTTGAAAAGAAAGTTCTTTACTTAAAAGTAGAAAATGCAGCGTGGAGAAACGAATTAAAATTTAAGGAAGAATTAATTCTGAGAAAAGTAAATAAATATTTTAAAGACGAAAGAATAAAATGGATTAAGTTCACAGCTTAATTAGAAAAATTATTAGGTATAATATGAGTGAATCGAAAAACAAAAACGAATATAGTGCGAAAAATATAAACGTACTCAAAGGGCTTGAAGCTGTAAGGAAAAGGCCGGCAATGTATATTGGAGACGTTGGGACGAGAGGATTTCATCACCTGGTAAACGAGGTTGTGGACAACAGCATCGATGAAGCGATGGTAGGCTATGCTGACAAAATACTCATAACTATAAACAAAGATGAAAGTATTACGATTGAGGATAATGGTCGCGGCATCCCTGTTGATATGCACCCTATTGAAAAAAAATCTGCTTTGGAAATTGTAATGACCGTGCTTCATGCCGGGGGAAAATTTGATAAAGACACATATAAAGTTTCTGGTGGATTACACGGCGTGGGGGTTTCTGTTGTTAACGCTCTATCTTCATCTTTAAAAGCCGAAATAAAAAGAGATGGAAAAGTTTATTTTCAGGAATATAAAAGAGGCATACCTGTTAAAGATGTTGCTGTAATAGATAAAGCGAAAAAAAACGAAACCGGAACGACAATTACTTTTATTCCTGATACAGATATTTTTAAGACGACTAAATTTAAGTTTGATACTCTAGCAGAAAGAATGAGAGAGTTAGCGTATCTCAATAAAAACATTACCATAAAAATTACCGATACACGAAACGGCGGCGAAGAAGAAGAGTATCATTTTAAGGGCGGCTTAATTGAATTCGTAAAATATCTTGATGAAAACCGGGTGTCTATGCATAAACCGGTTTATATTGAGGGAGAAAAAGACGGGACTCCAATTGAAATAGCGTTTCAGTACAATGATACGTACTCAGAAAATATATTTTCTTATGTGAATAACATAAATACACACGAAGGCGGAACCCACCTGGTTGGTTTTAAAACAGCACTTACAAGAACCTTAAATAATTATGCCTATAAAAATAATCTGATTAAAGAAGGGAAAATTAATTTAACCGGCGATGATTTTAGAGAAGGTTTAACAGCAGTTATTTCGGTTAAGGTTGCTGAACCACAGTTTGAAGGGCAAACAAAGACAAAGCTTGGAAACAGCGAAACAAAATCTGCGGTTGAAACATTAGTTGGTGAAAAGCTAGCAGAGTATCTAGAAGAAAATCCTTCGGTTGGAAAAAAAATAATTGAAAAATGTGCGCGTGCTGCAGAGGCCCGCGAAGCGGCAAGAAAAGCACGCGATTTGGCAAGAAGAAAAAATGCGCTCGACAGCATGAATCTTCCCGGTAAACTTGCTGATTGTTCCATTACTGACCCTGAACATTGTGAAATATATATTGTTGAGGGTGATTCTGCAGGCGGTTCTGCAAAGCAGGGGCGCGACAGAAGGTTTCAGGCAATCCTTCCTTTAAAAGGAAAAATCTTAAACGTAGAAAAAGCAAAACTGACTAAAATATTAGAGAACAATGAAATCAAAGCAATAATTTCTGCAATTGGTGCTGGGCTTGGTGCTGATTTCAATCATGAAAAAGCAAGGTATGGAAAAATTATTTTAATGACCGATGCCGATGTAGATGGCAGTCATATTAGAACTTTATTATTAACTTTTTTGTATAGGCACATGAATGAATTAATAACTTCAGGAAAAGTATATATTGCACAGCCGCCGTTATATAAAGTTAAAAAAGGAAAGCAGGAATATTATGCTTTTGATGAAAGCGAACGCGATGAGATAATAAAGCGATTGAAATCAAATGGAAAAGAAGTTGAAGAAGAAAATTTAGAAGAAGCAATTGAAGAAGGAGCGATAAAGGGGCTAACTATTTCGCGCTATAAAGGATTGGGCGAAATGAACCCTGAACAATTATGGGAAACAACAATGAATCCTGAAACAAGAACAGTTCTTCAGGTTACTCTTGAAAGCGCTGCAACAGCAGATAAAATATTTGAAACATTAATGGGCGATGCTGTTGAACCGAGAAGAGAATTTATAGAAAAAAATGCTAAGTATGTAAGAAACTTAGACGTGTAATTTTTTAATTAAAAAAAATAAAATTTTATGGCCACAATATTTGAAAAAATAATTCCTGTCTCATTAGAAGATGAAATGAAATCCTCATACATCGATTATTCAATGTCTGTAATCGTTTCGCGGGCATTGCCTGATGTAAGAGACGGATTAAAACCAGTGCACCGCAGAGTTCTTTTTGGAATGCATGAGCTAGGCGTTGCATATAATAAAGCATATAAAAAATCCGCGAGAATAGTTGGAGAGGTTTTAGGAAAATACCATCCGCATGGAGATACTGCGGTATACGATTCAATGGTTAGAATGGTGCAAGAATTTTCATTACGCTATCCTCTTGTTGATGGACAGGGAAACTTCGGCTCTGTTGACGGCGATTCCCCTGCAGCAATGAGATATACTGAAGCCAGGCTGGCAAGAATCTCGGAAGAGATTTTAAGAGACCTTGATAAAAACACAGTGGAATTTACCAACAACTTCGATGACTCTCTTCAAGAACCAACGGTGATGCCGTCATATCTTCCGAATCTTCTAATAAATGGCTCCAGCGGCATCGCAGTTGGAATGGCAACAAATATTCCACCTCACAACATTACGGAGGTTATAGACGGGTTAATAGCGTTAATAAAACATCCCGACCTCACCAATGAAAAATTAATGAAATATATAACTGCTCCAGATTTTCCAACAGGCGGAATAATTTATGGATATGAAGGAGTAAAGGATGCTTATACCACCGGGCGTGGAAGAATAGTAGTACGAGCCAAAGCAAACGTTGAAACATTAAAGAACAACAAAGAGAACATCATAATTACAGAACTTCCTTACCAGGTTAATAAAGCAAACCTAATTGAAAAAATAGCCGATCTGGTTAAAGAAGGAAAGTTGAATGACATTTCAAACATAAGAGATGAATCTGATAGAGATGGAATGCGAGTGGTGATTGAGTTGAAGCGTGATTCGCAGCCGGCGGTAGTGCTTAATCAATTATTTAAGCATACACAAATGCAAACCACCTTCGGCGTTATTATGCTTGCTCTTGTTCATGGTGTTCCGAAAGTTCTTACGCTTAGAGAAGTGATGCAGCATTTCATTAATCACCGCATGGACGTTCTTATAAGAAGAACCAAATATGAATTGGATGCTGCAGAACGCCGGGCCCATATTCTGGAAGGCTATATAATTGCTCTTGATAATATTGACGAAGTGATTGAGACGATTAAAAAATCAAGAGATGTTGAAACGGCAAGAAACAACTTGATTCGCAAATTCAAGCTGAGCGAAATTCAGGCAAAAGCAATTCTTGATATGCGCTTGCAAAGACTTACAGGCCTTGAAAGAAAGAAAATAGAAGATGAATACAAAGAAGTTATAAAGCTGATTGAAAAACTAAAAGGAATTTTAGACAGCGAAGAGAAAAGATATTTAATTATTAAAGATGAGCTTCTTCTAATAAAAGAAAGGTATGGTGATGCAAGAAGAACGGAAATAATTTATAGTTATGAAGAATTCTCGCTTGAAGATATTATTGCCGAAGAAGATGTTGTGGTAACAATTTCGCACACAGGATTTATTAAACGCTTCCCTGTAAGCGGATATAGGAAGCAAGGTCGCGGGGGAAAAGGCGTAACTGGAGCCGGGACAAAAGAAGATGATTTTATTGAACACATGTTTATTGCTTCAACACATCAATATATTTTATTTTTTACTGACAAAGGAAAATGCTACTGGTTAAAGGTTCATGAAATTCCGGAAAGCGGCAGGGCAAGCCGTGGGCGCTCGATTATAAACCTTCTTGAAAAAGACAAAGAAGAAAATATAACAGCCTTCGTAACGGTTAAAGAATTCAAAGACGATAATTATTTAATTATGGCAACCGAACAAGGAACAATTAAGAAAACAGTTCTTTCAGCTTACGGCAATGTAAGGAAAGGCGGCATTAATGCTATCAATCTAAATAAAGGCGATAGTTTGATTGCAGTTAAAATGACTGACGGCAATAACGATATCGTGCTTGGAACTTACCACGGCTTTGCAATTCGCTTCCACGAAAATGATGTTCGGGATATGGGAAGAACAGCTACCGGAGTCCGCGGGGTAAGATTAGGGAAGGGAGATAAAGTTGTAGGACTGCTGGTTATAAAGAGGAAAGACACTATCCTTGTTGTAACCGAGAAAGGTTATGGGAAGAGGTCGGATATAAATGATTATAGAATAACCAGGCGCGGCGGCAAAGGAGTTATCACTGTAAAGACCAGCGACAAAGTTGGTAAAATGATGGCAATGATGGAAGTTGTTGATGGCGATGAGCTTGTTATTATATCATCTCAGGGGATGGTAATACGTCAAAGTGTTGCTGATATAAGGGTAATGGGAAGAAATACCCAGGGTGTTCGTGTAATTAGATTGAATGAAGCAGATTCAATTGCTGATATAGCCAAAGTTATTTCCGAGGATGATGAAAACGACATCCCGGCCGAAGCAGAATTAATTTAGCTTTTAATTGTATCTTGTTTTGTAGTTTATTTTAAACGGAAAGCAGGGCAAAATGAAAGAGCACTTTATAGATTTGTTTAATTATAATCATTGGGCTAATGAAAGAAGTATTAATGCTTTAACCCAAATCGAGGGCAAAAACGAAAGAGCGTTTCAAATAATGGGGCATATTCTTGATGCTCAATTGAATTGGTACAAAAGAATTAATGACCCGGCACATGCCTCTCAAAATTTCTGGAACAAGTATTCTATTGAAGATATGCGGGGGCTTTCATATAAAAGCTCAAAAGAATGGCTGCGGTTTATTGAATCATTAACTGATGACGGACTTAAAAAGAAAATAAATTATCAAAACTCAAAAGGGATAGAATTTACAAACACAATTACCCAAATTTTAACCCATGTTACACACCATTCCTCCTATCACAGGGGACAAGTTGCTTCATTGATAAGAAGCAACTGGGGCGCACCACCAATGACTGATTATATAGTTTATGAAAGAGAAATTAAGAAATAAAAATTCTAAGAAGCGCTAATTTCGATTTGATTTCGAAGTGATTCAATCATTTCATCAAGAGCCGAATCAGTTGGGCGCAGTAGTTCGATTGCGGTACAAGCATGAATTACTGTAGAATGATCCCGTCCACCGAAATGTAAGCCGATTGTTTTTAACGAAGACTTGGTTAACTCTTTTGATAAATACATCGCCACTTGCCTTGCTAATACAACTTCTTTTTTCCTGGTTTTATCACGGACCTTATTTTCATCAATATTTAAATAAGAGCAGACAACCTTGGTGATGTTTTCGATTGTTATGTTTACTTTTCTGTCTGTGGCAATTTCTTTAACTGTTTTTTTAGCAAGCTCAATATTAATTTCTTTTGAACTTAAAGAAGCATTTGCAAGCAGTTTAATCAAGCATCCTTCAAGTTCACGGATATTTGATGTAATGTTTGCTGCAATGTATTCTAAAATATCGTTTGAAACAGACATTCCATAATCATCCGCCTTACGCTTTAAAATAGCTATTCTCGTTTCCAAATCCGGCGGCTGAATATCTGCGGTAAGCCCCCATTGAAATCTTGAGATTAATCTATCGTCTAGACCTTTTAAATCCTTAGGCGGTTTATCGCTGGAAAGAACAATTTGTTTTTTTAATTGATGAAGCGTATTAAAAATATGAAAGAAAAGGTCCTGCGTTTTTTCTTTTCCAATTAAAAATTGGATATCATCAATAATTAAAACATCCATTCCGCGATAAAAGCTTGAAAAATCATTTACGGTGTTTGATTGAATTGCTTCTACAAATTCAACTGTAAAAATATCAGAAGATAGGTAGATTACTTTTTTCTCAGGGAAATTATTAACAATTTTATTTCCAATGGCTTGTATAAGATGAGTTTTCCCTAAACCAACACCCCCATATAAAAATAACGGGTTAAATGAAGTTCCTCCCGGGTTATCACCAATTGCACTTCCGGCAGCTCTTGCTAATTGATTTCCTTCTCCTTTAATAAAGTTTTCAAAGGTGTATCTGGTATTCAGAAAAGTTTCAAACGGTGGGATTTCTTTTTTAGCTTCGGTCGGTTGACTGGCGATTAAATCTCGCTTTTGTGTTACAACATTTTCTTGTGTGTCGATTTCTTCAGAAATAATATAAGCTAATTTTGAATCTTCGCCTAAAACCTTTTTTAATGTTTTATTTATAAGCGCATTATAATGTTCGTCGATCCATTCCCAAAAGAATTGACTTGGTAGTTGGACCTTTAATGTATTATTATTTAGCTCAAGTGGTTTAATAGGAAGAAACCAGGTGTTGAATGTCATTGTTGTTACATTGTCTTTAATGGTTCTTAAGCATTCTTTCCATACATCGGCAGGTTTTAAATCGATAAAATCATTCATGGTTTCAGAAGCAATCATAGATAATTATCCACAAAGTAAAATTTTAATTTTTCAAAACAATACAAAGAGTTATACTAAAAAAATACCCCAAGGGGGAAAACAATTCACAAGTTGTTAACATTAAGTAAGCGCCATTAAGCCGTTTGATTAAGGGCGCTTAGAGCCCTCTTTTTAATTAATCAACATTAAAATGTTCATTTCCCGATGCTTAAACACACGAGAGGGTTTGTGAAACGTTTTCACATAACAGAAATATCAACAAGATATTAACATTATTTTTAAGAGCGTAATTGTATTAAAAAATAAGTAGTCTGAAGCCCTTGTGCAAATTAATTCTTACTTTATTTTAAAAAATGTTTTGTTATTTCACCGTTCATGTAATTCACACCTGATTTATCTTGTTTATTTAGCACGCAATAGCTATTTTTACAGTCTTTTTGAAAAAAGGAGTACGATATGAAAAGAACATTTCAGCCTAGCAATAGGAAAAGAAAAAATAAGCACGGCTTTAGGGAAAGGATGAAAACCAAAAACGGAAGAAAAGTTTTGGCAAGAAGGCGCGCTAGAGGAAGAAAAAAATTAACCGTCAGTGATGAGAAATAATTGAGTTGAAACATTTTAGTCTTTCTGCAAAGGAAAGGATAAAAAGTAAAAAAATTTTTGAAGCTATTTATTCTTCAGGCAAAACAATCTTCTCGGAAAATAAAAATTTCAAAGCTAGTTATTTAATAGAACAAAAAATTGAAAGCCCTGAAGTTAAAATAGCGGCGGCAGTTTCAAAGAAAAGCGGAAATGCCGTTTGGAGAAATAGAGTTAAAAGATTAATTAGAGAATCATACAGATTAAACAAACATAGTTTGATAGATTTTGCTGAAGAAAAGAAGGTAAATTTTAAAATAGTTTTTTCAGCCAATGCACTAACAGAAAAGAAAAATAAAAAACCAAAACTTAAAGATGTTATGCCGGATATAATTGAGCTGATAATGAGACTCAAAGGCAGTCTTTAAAATGAAATATATTTTTATTTTCATAATTAAACTTTATAAAAAATTTATATCACCGCTGCTACCGCCATCGTGCCGCTTTTACCCAACTTGTTCCGAATATGCTTTACAAGCATTTACAAAGTATGGAGTAATCAAAGGCGGTGCAAAATCGGTCTGGCGGATCTTAAGGTGTAACCCATTTAATAAGGGCGGGTACGACCCCTTAACTTAACGGAATTTTAATGGACAAAAATACCACATTTGCTTTTATTATAATCGGGGCGATTCTAATTTTATGGATGTATTTAAATGCTCCATCTCCCGATCAATATAAAAAAAATATTAAAGGGAATGACACAACACAAGTTGTTGCTGATTCGGCAAAAATTAAAAAAGAAGCTGAAAAAAAAGTTGAGGAAAAAAAAGAAACCCTACCGCCCGTCCAAACACCGGCTGATTATGGAAAGTTTTTTTCTGCGGATACTGTTGGGAAAAATGAAGAAACAATAACAATTGAAAATGATTTAGCAGTTATTGAACTTTCAACAAAAGGCGGAAATTTTGTTCGTTATTATTTGAAAAAATTTAATAATTGGTATTCCGCAGGAGAAGATAATACAGACCCATATAAACAAAGCGTTCAGCTTATTAATTATTCGAAGGGTGGTTCATACGATCTTGCGTTTGTTACTTCAGACGGAAAAGCAATTAACACCGGCCAGCTTTATTTTACTACAGATGCCCAAAAATCAAACTATAAACTCACAGGAAATGATAGCGTTACTATTTCTTTTAAACTTAGCGCAGGTAAGGGAAAATACATAACTAAGATTTATACTTTTTATGGAAATAAGTATAGTATAAACAGTGAAATAGAATTAACCGGGATGAATAGCTTGATAAGCAACAATGCTTACGACCTGGTTTGGGGAAACGGTATACGGTTTACGGAAAAAAATTCTGTTGATGAAGCAAACTACTCTGATGCAAGTGTTTATTATGGAGGCGAGCAGGTAATTGTTGACGCAAAAGATGAAAAGAAACCGGAAGAGCAGGATTTTAACGGAAGGATAGACTGGCTAGGTGTGCGGAATAAATATTTTGCTGCCATTATTGCTCCCAAAAACCCATTAGGGGTTGATGGTGCATATATAAAAGGCACCAGGCAGATGATAAACAAAGTTGGTGTAAATGAGTTTTATAATGCCCACTTGATAATCCCGTTTAATAATCAAAATGAGGTAAAGAATTCTTTCCTCCTTTTTATCGGCCCTGTTGATTATGACTTATTGGCTACATACCATCATAACCTGGAAGCAATTGTTGATTTTGGAAGCTTCCTTGGCTTAAAATTTCTAGTACGCCCGATAGCAGAATATGTCTTATTACCACTATTCAACTTTTTACATACATTCATTCCTAATTACGGTTGGGTAATTATTGTTTTTTCATTGATAATAAAATTTGTTTTGTATCCTTTGACAAAGCAAAGTTATCAGTCAATGAAAAAAATGCAGATGCTTCAGCCGAAGATAAACGAGCTAAAAGAAAAATATAAAGACGATCAGCAAAAGCAGCAAAAAGAAACGATGAAGCTTTACTCAACCTATGGAGTAAACCCGGCGGGCGGCTGTTTACCGCTGCTTTTACAAATGCCAATCTTTGTAGCTTTGTGGGGATTGTTCAAAATAGCAATTGAGCTTCGCCAGCAGCCGTTTATGTTTTGGATTAAAGATCTTTCGGCTCCGGATGAAATTATAAATTTAGGTTTCAAGCTCCCGCTTTTTGGTATTCAGCACATCAGCGGACTCGCATTACTAATGGGTATCACAACATTTGTTCAACAAAAAATGAGCACAAAGGATCCCAAGCAGCAAGCCCTGGTTTATGTAATGCCTGTAATGCTTACTTTAATGTTTATGTCGTTCCCGTCAGGTTTGAACCTTTATTATTTCATGTTCAATGTCTTTTCAATTGCCCAACAATATTATATAAATCATAAACATGACGGAATGGAATTGGTGCCTGTGAAAAATCCAAATAAGAAAAAAGGATTTATGCAGAAGCTTATGGAAACAGCAGAACAGAATTCAAAAGCGCAGCAGAAAAAGCGCAAGTAAGAAAATTTAAAAGTATTTTTAATGCCTTTAGATTTAATTATTATTTAAAGGTTAAGATAAATACTTTTTCATACGGATGAAAAACACAACAAAAATATTCTCTCTCATCTTTGTTCTGCTTATGTTCTTTTGCAGCACAGCTCTTCCTCAAAAAAAAAGAATCTTATCTATAAAATATAGAACCCAATCTCTTCCTTTCGGATTAGAAGAAAAAGTACCTGATAAAAAACCAATTGTAGCATTGGCATTAAGCGGCGGCGGCGCTAGAGGCTTATCACAAATTGGTGTGTTGAAAGCTTTTAAAGAGGCTGGAATTCATATTGACGTAATAGTTGGAACCAGTATGGGAAGCATAATAGGAGGTTTGTATGCCGCGGGTTATTCGATAAATCAAATTGATTCCATCGCCAGGAACACGGATTGGGAAGAACTGCTCTCGTTAAATGGGGAAACGGATAGAAGGCAATTATTCGTTGACCAAAAAGTTACAGAAGACAGAGCTATCTTTACTTTAAGATTGAATGGGCTTAAACCAATTCTACCCACCTCATTTAACGATGGTCAGAAATTGTCAAACTTTTTAAGCCTGCTTGCTTTCCAGGCTCCAATACACGTAAAAAATAATTTTGATGAACTGGCGGTTCATTTTAGAGCTGTTACAACAAACCTTGTAACGGGAAATTTAGTTACTATTGATAAAGGATCATTAAGCCAGGCATTAAGGGCAAGTTCCAGTGTTTCGTTTTTTCTCGCGCCGGTTAAGCTTGATTCTATGACTTTGGTTGACGGAGGATTAGTCGCCAATATTCCGGTCGATGCGGCAAAAAAAATAAGTGACTATGTTATTGCTGTTAATACAACAAGCTCTTTGCATAACGAAGAAGAATTAAAGCTTCCCTGGGTAGTTGCCGACCAAATTGTCAGCATTCCTATGCGGCTTCTTAATGAAGATCAAATAAAAGATGCGAGTGTAAATATCGAACCTAATTTATCAAGTGATTTATCAACCGATTTTTCCAAGGTTGAAGATTTGGTGGAGAGAGGATATCGTGCAGCGTTACCATACGTAAAGAAAATAAGGCATGATTTAGATTCTATTTATAACTCAAGACTTAAAGAAAATGAATTTTATATAAAAAACGTTGTCAGTGAAAGCATTGCTTCTAACACGGATGTTCCGGTTATTGGCGAATTTACGGGGAAGGATTCCATCAGCAGCTCTGAAATACTAAAAGAAATTTACAAGAAATATCAAACCGGAGAAAATGAAGATATAAAAGCAGAGATTAGTGAATACAAAGACTATTCAACAATCAAATTCATCTATAAAAAAAATCCTGTTGTAAAAGATTTTATTATTGGCGGAATAAACATTATACCGCCTGAACAAGTTGATTCCATTCTTTATCCCTTATACAATAAGCCGTTAAATCCTCGCCTGCTAAGTGAAAAGCTGATTAATGTTTTAAGTCTTTATAGAGGAAAGGGGTTTTCGCTTGCAGATGTTCAAGATATAGATTTCAACCGGAACACAGGCGTTTTGTATTTAACTTTTGATGAAGGAATGATTTCAAAAATAAAAATTGAAGGAAACGAGATTACGGATCCAACAGTAATTACAAGAGAAATTCCTTTGAAAGAAGGGGAGTATTTTCGTTACCAGCCAATAGAGCAGGCATTAACAAATTTAAGAGCTACAAATCTCTTTGATAATATAAACCTTTCAGTTACCAGGCAGGATGACGAAAACATACTTGATGTTAAAGTTCATGAAAAAGTTTCCAGCTTAATGCGGGTAGGATTTAGAATTGATGATGAAAAAAAAGCGCAGGTTGGGTTAGATATAAGAAATGAAAATCTTTTTGGTTCCGGGAACGAGCTTGGTTTAATTCTTTTTGGCGGGGCAAGGAACAGAGCCTATATCTTAGAGCTTAAATCAAATAGAATTTTAAACACATATTTAACTTATAAGTTTAACGCATATTATAAATTCGATGATGCTTATAACTATGCGGATGATTCGGTAAAGGAAAGCAATGAATTTTCCAGATCTTCGATAGGCGAGTACAGGCAGATTTACTATGGCGGCTCGATTGCTGTTGGTGCACAGGTCGGAAAGTTTGGCAACTTAATTATCAAAGGGCAGTATGAAATTGATAAGTTAAAATTGAAACAAGGTATTATTCCAGATGCTCCATTTACAACTAAAATAGTTTCTCTAAGAACAAGCACAACCATTGATACTCAGGATAAATATCCATTTCCAACCAAGGGAGTTTATTTTAATGCTTTTTATGAAACCGCACAGCAAATTTTAGGCGGGGATGTTGGGTATTTAAATTTTGGTTTTGATTATAAAAATTATATTACCGTAGATAAGGTTAGCACTTTTTCGCCTAGGCTGGAATTAGGATTTGCAGATAAAACTTTGCCGATTACAAAACAATATTCCATCGGTGGACAAACTTCCTTTTTTGGAATGAGGCAGGATGATTTTAGAGGGAGACAACTTTTTTTAGCTTCTCTTGAATATAGATATAAGTTGCCGTTTGATATTTTTTTTGATACATATTTTAAAGTCCGTTATGACCTTGGAAAAGCATGGCCTGAACAAGAACAAATAAAATTAAAAGATTTAAGGCATGGGCTTGGTGTTTCATTAGCTTTTGATACTCCGGTCGGGCCGGCAGAATTTTCTGTTGGAAGAAGTTTTCTGTTTACAAAAAATTTACCCGGGAATCCACTAAGCTTTGGTAATGTTCTGTTTTATTTTTCGATTGGATATTATTATTAGCATAAGGGGTTCAAAAAAAACAAACTTTAAAAAAGATGACATCTTTTACGGTTGCATAACTTCAGAAATTAGCTGGTAAGTTCCCTTTATTGCAGTTCTCTTTGATACTTTTCTCCCTTTGCCTGATATAATTTTTCGTTCTCTTTATCCCCGGCTTTTTTGTAAATATTTGAAAGCGCAAAGCAAACCTTGCTTTTTAGATGAACAGTTTCTATTCCCTGTTCAAGAGTTTTTAAAACATTTTTAAGTCTTGGACAATCGAGTTCGAAGTTATACATTTTTCCTATGGCAACATAGGGCTCGTGGGCAGCGGGATTTGCTATGGCTGCTTTTTTAAAATAATTCATTGCACGCTCATGGTATATGCCATAAACAGAAAGAGATTCTAAAATTTGTCCCACAGCAAAATATATTTTGAAGCTGCCATCCGGAAACTCTTTACAAATTTTCTCAGCATACATTGAAATCTCGTCAGGGGAGAGGGTTTTATTCCATAACAATGATTTATAAAGAGTAACGTCTTTTATTTTATTTTCAATGGCGGCACGGAATGCATCGAAAAGCTCATCGGGGGAGCTGGAATTAACAAAAACAATTTCCACATCTTTTTTCTTGAGTGCGCCCATAAAGTATTATGCTAAAAATTTTATAAGTGCCGGCTTGGAAAATAAAGGTAAAGCATTTTCAAATTCAATAGTCTGATTTTTATCCCATTCTTTTTCGGAACTTATTTGATGTTTATGTTTGCTTAAGCAGGCAAAGCGCATATCTATAATTTCATGATTTTCATTAAAAACAAAAAAAGAAATTATAACCGGAAGCAATAGAATTTTTTCCCACTCCTTGTATGAATTATAAGCACGTTCATTTATAAGCCAAGTAGATTTATGTTTAGCTTTCCAGTCAAGCAATGCTTTTTTGTTTTTATATGAAATGATTACGTCAGGTTTATCTTTTCCTTTTTCCCAAACTTTTTTATAACGATTGTCCTTTCCGAAATCATTAAAATCAAATCCCCATTGTGCAAGAAGATTTTTCCCTGCTGTCTCAGCCAAGTCGTGAAGCTTATAATTCTTCCTGAAATCCGAAGTTGATTTAAAAGGATTAAAATTTAAGTCTTGCATATTACTTAGCAGTTAGATTTTATTTTAGAGGAAATGAACAATTAATTTTTATCATTTTCTTTTTTCAATAGCCTTTTCATATAACGAAACATATTCTTTGGCAGAATGATTCCATGATAGGTCCTGGCTCATTCCGTTCTTTTGAATTTTTGCCCAAACATCTTTTTGATGAAAATATTTTATTGCCCGTTCAACAGTAACAGCAAGAGCATAACCGGTATAATCATTAAATGAAAAGCCTGTGCCTGTATCATGTCCATAATAGCTCATCTCATCCCAATCCAGAACAGTATCTGCAAGGCCACCGGTTTTACGAACGACCGGGATAGTTCCATACTTTAAGCTGTATATTTGATTCAATCCGCAAGGCTCATAATGCGAGGGCATAAGAAATAAATCCGCGCCGGCTTCAATTAAATGTGAAAGCTCATTATTAAACCCAAGATAAATAGAAACTTTATCCGGGAAATTTTGGGCAAGATATCTAAAATTATTTTCATATCTTTCTTCGCCGCTTCCTAATACAACCCACTGTGCATTCAGTTTCATAAGTGCTTCTGCTGCTTGTTCAAAAATATCAAAACCTTTTTGTATAGCCATTCTTGAAATAATAGCAATAAGCGGAACATCTTCTTTGTATTCCAAATTCATGTGCTCAAGAAGAAACCTTTTGTTTTTTAATTTTCCTCCTAAATATTTGCCCGAATATCTAAACGGAAGAAATTTGTCATCATCAGGATTCCAGGTTTCATAATCAACGCCGTTTACAATTCCGTATAAATCTTCTTTCCTTGATATAAGAATATTCTGCATACCCGAACCATATTCCTCTGTCAGTATTTCATGCGCATAAGTTTTACTTACAGTATTAATTACGTCGGCAAATGCAATTCCAGCCTTCATAAAAGATACACTGTTTTCATATTCAATAGGGCCGCCGGGATAAAAAAGATTTGCTTTAATTTCGGCATTTAACAAGGCTGCTTTTGAAAATCTTCCCTGGTAGCCGATATTATGAATGGTATAAACAGCAGCAGTGTGGTCAAACATTTTATCCCAGCTATAATTGTCTTTTATGAGGAGTGGAATTAATCCTGTCTGCCAATCATTGCAGTGAATTATGTCCGGAGCCCATTGCATCCTTTGTAATGATTCAATTGCTCCTTTCATAAAAAGAATAAAGCGCTCATCTTCATCATAACTGTCGGAATAAATTTTTCCTCTGCTGAAATAATGAGGGCAGTCAATAAAATTCGCTTCTACAGTTGAGTCAGGCAATAAACCTTGATGCACATGAACATCACGAACATGGCCATTTATTCTAATCGGCATTCCTCCAATTGCCCAGTTGTATTTCAACCCGAATTTATTTTCATCTATTGTGTCGTATTTTGGAGTAAAAACTTTTACTTCATGGCCAAGATTTTCAAGCGCTTTAGGAAGCGCCCCGGCAACATCAGCAAGGCCGCCGGTTTTTGAGAACGGGAATACTTCTGAAGAAACGAAAGCAATTTTCATAATATCTTTTTTGAGTTATCAGATTTTAGTGCTAATATATAAATAAATTTAAAATTAATTACTGTTTGATTAATGAAAAAATTCCGGTTAAAGAAAAGTATAGGTAAATCCTAATTGCAAGCCTTCCTTAAGCTGAGTTTTCAACGACTGCTTTTTTTCATAAATAACAAGTACACCAAAGTTAACATTAATATAATTATTAATTTTTGCTATTAAAGCACTATCCCATCTTATATCCCATACATCCAAATGTTCATATCGTGTAAATAATCTTAAGCTGCTTTTTATAATTAAATTTCCATCGAAATGAAACTCTCCCGCTGTTACTGATTCAATTCCAGTCTCGATCTTAAATGCTTCTTGCCTCTCTTTTGTTGTAAGGTCATCAGAATATTGCCGGTACTTATTCGTAAAAGTTTCCTGGACGGCAAACCCTAAGCGTGTTTTAAATCCAAGTAATTTATCATAAGTAAATCCAAGGCTTTGTGTAATATAACCTGGGTCAAAAAAATTTGCTATTTCTTGGGGAGGGTCTTTCTTAAAATTATACCCTTTGGTAATGGCGGTATTGATGGTGTTACTTAAATATGGATCAGCCGCCCAGCCCAAATGCAATGAAAGAACGCTTTCAAAATATAGTTCATTTTCATTTGTTCTAAAATTTTGCCCCCCCAATTTGGTTCTGCCGAAAGCAAATTTAAAATTATTATGAAATGTCCAGTTATCATTAATATAAGTAAGGCCTAAATTTCCCATCAAAGTCCAGGCTAAAGAATTTTCCCCACCTTGTGCCCAATTACTTAATGAAATTTGACTTATATTTATTCCGCCGATTGCGGTTGGAATCCAAACATAGTATTTAGTCGAATCTACTTGAGCCTCTTTCTTAGCAAATAGCTGTCCTGTAATAAATAAAAGAATTATAATCATGAAAGCGAATTTTATTTTCATTTTATCTATCCTTATTTTGAGTGTTGGTAAGAAATAAAGTTTATAATTTTAAAATCAACCAATAAAAAATAAAATGACAATTTATCAAGACGGAAATAAAAACAATCATGCTATAATTTTTGTACATGGGTTTCCTTATGATCATTTTTTATGGGAAGATTTAATATCAATTTTAAAAGATAATTATTTTTGTATATCCTATGATTTGCACGGGTTGGGTGCGGCTCCAGCGGGTGACGGACAATACACGATTGAATCATTTGTTGACGATATTGATAGACTAATTGAAGAAATGAAATTGAACAAACCGGTTCTTTGCGGAATATCAATGGGGGGCTATATCTCATTTAGAGCGGTTGAAAGAATGCAGGATAAATTCGGGGCAGTTATCTTTTGTGATACTAAACCTGAAGCAGATGATAACACAGCAAAAATCAGAAGAGCTGATGGTATAAAGAAAATAAATGAATTTGGAGTTCAAAAGTTTGTCGAAGATTTTGTACCAACATGTTTTGCGGGCGAGTCAATTAAAAAAATGGGCAATAAGTATTTGACTATTCTTGAAAGATCAAAAACTTTTTCCCCGGTTGGCGTTAAAGGTTGTTTGCTCGCTATGTCGGGAAGAACAGACTCAACTAATTATCTTGAAGAAATAAAAATTCCGTCATTATTTGTTTGTGGGGAAGTAGATAGATTCACTCCTCCTGAACAGATGAAGAAATATGCTTACGAAGTTTCTAATTCAAAGTTTGTGGTTGTTCCAAAAGCCGGACACATGTCGCCTGTTGAAAACCCTGAATTTGTAGCAGAAGCCATTCATAATTTTTTATCATCATTTTAAATCCAGTTAAATAAAAAAATATTTTTTAATTTTTATTTTTTATAATTGACTTATTTTATGAAAGCTATTATAGTCCAGTCTCCGGGAGGAGTAGAGAAATTAAAATTAGGTAACTTAGAAAAGCCAGTTCCCGGGGAAAACGAAATCCTCGTTAAAGTTGAAGCAACTGCATTAAATAGAGCCGACATTTTACAAAGAGAAGGAAAATATCCGCCTCCTAAAGGGGCGAGTGAAATATTGGGTTTAGAAATTTCAGGCAAAGTTTCTGAAATAGGTTCTGAGGTTACAAAACACAAAGTCAGAGACAAAGTTTTTGGACTTGTGCCGGGAGGAGGTTACGCAGAGTATTGTATTATAAATGAATCAATGGCTAATAAAATTCCAGCGAACTTAACTTTTGAACAAGCCGCAGCAATACCGGAAGTATTTTTAACAGCATATCAAGCATTAATTTTGTTAGCGCGTTTAAAAAAGAGAAACCATTTTAATTCATGCCGGGGCAAGCGGAGTTGGGACTGCTGCAATACAAATAGCAAAAGAAATTGGTATGAAAGTTTTCGTTACTGCTTCAAAAGAAAAACATAAAATATGTTTTATGCTTGGGGCGGATGAAGCGATTGATTATAAGAATGAAAGCTTTAGTGAGATTGTTTCGAATTTAACTAACAGCAAAGGTGTTGATGTTATTATTGATTTTATTTCTGCTCCATATTTTAAAGATAATATTAAATCTCTTGCCACGGACGGGAGATTAATTATTCTTGCTTCGCTCGGCGGAGGAAAAGTTGATGAATTTGATTTAAGACAAATTTTGTCTAAAAGGCTTTCAATTATTGGTTCAACCCTTCGCACGAGAAGGTTAGATTATCAAATAAGTTTGAATAAAAAGCTTATAAACTTTGCTCACGATAGATTTATTGATGGAAGATTAAAGCCCGTAATTGATAAAATATTTAGCTGGAAAGACGCTGCCGAATCACATCGATATATGGAAGAAAATAAAAACACCGGGAAGATTGTGTTAAAAATTGATTAGAAAATATTCAATCTCAAAATTATGTCTATCTACTTTATTAATTTTTTAATTCCTCTAAAAACTTTGCTTTGCAAAAACATTATCCCTCTAAAGTTTTTCCACATCCATGTAATTTCTTTTTTATGATCATCAATTGTGGAATAATCAGGAATAACGAAGCCCGAATGCTTTAAATTAAAAGCGATGGTTATTCTTTTTTTCTCTCCCGTATATTTTTCAACGTAATGGTGCAATGAAGAAGGGAATAAAACCATTAATCCTTTTTTAGGAACCACGGCAAACTCATTTTCAAAAGGATTGCTGTTGTTTATAATTTCTTTGGGAACCATGCTGCGGTTTTCAAATATTGTTCTTCCGCCATAAGAAGAATTGTTATCAATGTCTCCAGTTTCAACATAAAAAATCCCTGACAAGACAGTATTTTTTACCATATGTGCATGAGAAGCATTAAATGAATTTTTCCAGTTTACGTTAGCCCATGTTTC
The DNA here is from genome assembly GCA_963775245.1 of uncultured Bacteroidota bacterium. Classification (GTDB taxonomy): domain Bacteria; phylum Bacteroidota; class Ignavibacteria; order Ignavibacteriales; family Ignavibacteriaceae; genus CAVSWT01. Next base: position 105,524 of record CAVZID010000010.1, on the reverse strand, counting down.
ACTTTCCCAATTGTTAAAGTGAGCCTCTGTTGGATTTTTTACCGTTCTTTTAATTACTTCATCCTTTGCAAGATGGACTTTATGAATGAGCTCTTTTATGCACTGATCGTTCCACGTTTTTTCAATTCCTTTTTCTGAATGCCAGCCGCCAACATTTGAAACAACAATTCCTTTTGTGGCTTCCATCTTTTTGTAAACAAGATCTCTTAATTTATTCGCAAGTTCTTTTCCATCCGGCCATTCATATATCATAACCGGGGTTTCAAATAGTTTTAATAGTGTGGCATCCTTTAGGTTTGACTGTTGTGGCAAAGCCATCTTTTTCTCTGTTTTTTCATTAAAAATATTTTAGATGAATAACTCGATTCGAATGATATATTATCGTTGACGACTAATAAAAGTTAACAGAATAACTTTTGAATTTCCCTTTATCATAGTTGAACTTTGCACTAAAAAACTTTGTCGGCTGAGCGGAAGATTTTTTATTAAAAACCCATTCAAGAAAAATTTTATCTCCATCCCATAAATTTAAATCTAATAATTTTTTATTCGGAATCCATTCTAAATTTCCTTCATTGGAATCAATTAATTTTCCCACATAATTATCCGCAGTATAGATGAAAACGTGCCAATCGTTTTTCCCATCAAAATTAGGGAAAGTAATAAAACCATGCAGCCGTGGCTTTTTAATGGTTAAACCTGATTCTTCTTTTATTTCCCTTATAACACAATCTTCAGGGCTTTCCCCAATATCAAATTTTCCTCCAAGCCCGTTCCATTTTCCTTCGTGAAAATCGTTTTTTTTCTTAACCCTGTGAAGCATTAATGTTTGATTATTTTTTTTATCAACCACATAACAAAGTGTTGCAAGAATCATTTTGTATCCATAAATATTTTAAATAGTATTGACACTTATTATACTCTAAATTAAGTTTTCGTACTCAGATTTTAAAATAATTTTAACATGAAAATTTAATTTGGCACTTTAAATATTTTTATAAATATTTAAGGAGCATTTTAAAAGATAAAAGATATTAATAGGAGAATTTTAATAATGGTTAGTTTAACAAATGATTCTGAAGAGAAAGTTATTAAAACTCAACAAGAGTTAGTTGAAGAATGTATTGAAAGCGGAATACCCATTACCGGATATGAAGATGTTGAAACTCTTGAAATGTATTTAAGTGCATCGGATTATGACGAGGATGATGATTTTGATGACGAAGACGATATTGACGACGAGGATGATTTAGAAGAAGAAGAGGACAGCACAGAAATAGAGCCTGAAGATGAAGATGAAATTTATGATGACGATTTTGATTTTGATGAAGACGATGACGAAGATCTTTTCGAAGACGAAGACGATGACATACAGTATAATTAACTCAAAATAATATTTAGTTAATATCCGAGATAACTTTCTTTCAATAAATAGTTTTTAACATAGTCGGTTACTCCATCTTCAAGCGAGCTTAATGATTTTGTGTAGCCGGCTTTTTTTATCTTAGATAATTCAGCTTCCGTAAAGTATTGGTACTTTTGAGCAAGATGCTTTGGTAAGTCAATATATTCAATATTAACGGGTTTCCCCATCGCATCAAATATTGCCGTTACTAGAGCCTTCCAGGTTCGTGCTTTCCCGGAGCCCACATTAAAAATTCCATTTTTGTCAGGGTTATCTAAAAAGAAAAGAGACATCTCTACTGCATCTTTAACATAAACAAAATCTCTCTTTTGTTCGCCGTCTTTATAATCCGGGTTTTCCGATTTGAATAGTTTTACCTTTCCGGTATCTCTGATTTGTTCAAACGCTTTGTGAACAACGCTTCTCATGTCGCCTTTGTGGTATTCATTGGGGCCGTAAACATTAAAATATTTTATTCCTGCAAATTTGTTTAACAGGCCCTGGTTCTTTGCCCAGATATCAAAAAGACTTTTTGAGTAGCCGTACATATTTAAAGGACGAAGTGAATTTAACTTTTCGTCATTATCATTAAATCCAAGCGAACCGTCTCCGTAGGTTGCTGCCGACGAAGCATAAATAAATCTTATATTATTTTTGAAGGAGTACTTGGCAAGCTTTTGTGTAAATTGAAAATTATTTCTAAGTAAATGATCGGCATCTTTTTCGGTTGTAGATGAATTGGCGCCCATGTGAATTATTGCACTTATTTTATATTTAACTCCATTGTTAAGCTTCTCAATAAAATCATCTTTATGAACGAAATCCTGGAATTTTAATCCGACCAAATTTTTCCATTTTTCTTCAAGTCCAAGTTCATCAACAAGAATAACATCTTCTTTGCCTAACTGATTTAAACGCCAAACAATTGCGCTGCCAATAAATCCGGCACCGCCTGTTACAATAATCATGAAGCCCTCTGTATGAATAAAATTATTTATATTAGATGACAATTTAATTATATTTACAATCCTTTGCACAGCATGAAATAAAATTAAAAACAATGACAAGTACATTAGAAATACTACGTAATATTTTATCTAAAAAAATAATGCTTTTGGATGGCCCGCGCGGAACAATGATTCAAAAGCTGCGATTAACTGAAGAAGATTTTCGCGGGGAATTATTAAAAGATCATCCGCATGAATTAAAAGGCAATAACGATATTCTATGTTTGACTCAACCGGAAATTGTAAAAGAGATTCATCGGGCGTTTTTAAATTCTGGAGCGGAAATACTTGGAACAAACACTTTTAATGGCAACGGAATTTCTCAAGCCGATTATAAAGCTGAACATCTTGTTTATGATTTAAATTTCAATGCAGCTAAAATTGCAAAAGAATGTGTGGACGAGTTTAACGCGAAGGATCCTTCGTTTCAAAGATTTGTTGCCGGTGCAATCGGCCCAACAAACAAAACCTTATCGATGTCTCCTTCGGTTACGGATCCAGGATATCGTGCAGTAACTTTTGATCAAGTAAGCAAAGTATATAAAGAACAGGCTCGCGGGCTTATTGATGGCGGTGCCGACATACTTTTAATTGAAACCGTTTTTGATACACTTAATGCCAAAGCGGCCATTTATGCAATCATGGAATTAAGCTGGGAAACGGGGAAGCAAATTCCATTAATGATTTCCGGAACTGTTGTGGACATGAGCGGAAGAACTTTATCGGGACAAACGATAGAAGCCTTTTGGATCTCGGTTTCACATGCACAAAGTTTATTGAGTGTTGGTGTAAATTGTTCATTAGGGGCACCGGAAATGCGTCCTTTCATTGAAGAGCTTTCGGGCATAGCAAATGTTTATACCAGCCTTTATCCAAATGCAGGATTACCGAATGAGTTTGGTGAATATGATGATACGCCCGAAGCAATGACGAAAGTTTTGGAAGAGTATGCAAGAGAAGGTTTTCTAAATATAGTTGGCGGATGCTGTGGCACTACGCCAGAGCATATAAAACACTTTGGTGAGATTACAAAAAAATATCCGCCAAGAAAACCTGCTGAAGTAAAACCATATTTAAGATTAAGCGGACTTGAACCGGTAGTTGTTCGCCCAGAAACTAATTTTGTTAATATAGGCGAACGCACAAATATAACGGGTTCTAAAAAATTTGCTAATTTAATTTTAGCAGGTGATTATGAAAGTGCCCTTGCTGTCGCACGCGGACAGGTAGAAGGCGGAGCGCAGGTTCTTGATATAAACATGGATGAAGGTTTGCTTAATTCCGAAGAAGCTATGGTAAAATTTATAAATCTTCTTCAAGCTGAACCCGATATAGCCAGGCTGCCGATAATGATTGATTCGTCTAAATGGTCTGTTATTGAAGCCGGATTAAAATGCTTGCAGGGTAAAAGCATAGTTAACTCCATCAGCTTAAAAGAAGGCGAAGAAGTTTTTATTGATCATGCAAAAAAAATAAAAATGTACGGTGCGGCAACAGTTGTAATGGCATTCGATGAAAAAGGTCAGGGAGATACTTTTCAAAGAAGAATAGATATTTGCAAACGGGCTTATGATATATTAGTTAATATAGTCGGATTCAATCCGCAGGACATCATTTTTGATCCGAACGTTTTAACAGTTGCAACAGGGATTGATGAACACAATAATTACGCTGTTGATTTTATTGAAACAGCAAGGTGGATAAAGCAAAATCTTCCTCATGTTAAAGTTAGCGGCGGGATAAGTAATATTTCTTTTTCATTTCGTGGAAATAATTTAGTTCGTGAAGCAATGCATTCTGCTTTTCTGTTTCATGCCATAAAAGCCGGGCTTGATATGGGAATTGTAAATGCCGGCCAGCTTGAAGTTTATGAAGAAATTCCCAAGGACCTTTTAGAGCTTGTGGAAGATGTTCTTCTAAACAGAAGGAAGGATGCTACGGAAAGATTGGTTGACTTTGCTGAAACCGTAAAGCAAAAAGGAAAAGAAGCTGTAAAAAAAGATGAGTGGCGTAATAATTCTGTTGAAGAAAGATTGAAGCATGCTTTGATAAAAGGCATTGTTGATTATATAGAAGAAGATACGGAGGAAGCAAGAAAAAAATTACCAAAGCCGCTCGAAGTAATTGAAGGCCCATTGATGGATGGAATGAATGTGGTTGGAGATTTGTTTGGTTCCGGGAAAATGTTTTTACCGCAAGTTGTTAAGAGTGCTCGTGTAATGAAAAAAGCAGTGGCGTATCTAATTCCGTATATTGAGGAAGAAAAAGCTGCGTCCAACGATACCAGAGCTGCAGGTAAAATATTGATGGCAACTGTAAAAGGTGACGTTCACGACATTGGGAAAAACATTGTTGGCGTTGTTCTCGGCTGCAATAACTATAATATAATCGACCTTGGTGTGATGGTTAACTCGGATAAAATATTACAAACAGCAATTGATGAAAAAGTAGATGTAATCGGATTAAGCGGACTTATCACTCCTTCGCTTGATGAGATGGTTCATGTTGCAAAAGAAATGGAACGCAGAAAATTAAAGATTCCATTATTGATTGGAGGAGCAACAACTTCTCGAATTCATACGGCAGTTAAAATTCAGCCTGGCTATAGTGGAACAACGGTTCATGTTCTTGATGCATCCAGAAGTGTCCCTGTTGTGAGCAGCTTACTGAGCGATGATAAAAAGGGTAAAGAGAATATTTGAATCAAGCATTAAAGAAGAATATGAAAAGATTAGAATTAGTCATAAAAAAAGAATGAGCGAAAAAAACTTTTTAAGTATTGATAAGGCTAGAGGAAATAGTTTAAAAACAGATTGGCAGAAGGCCAAAATTAAAAAGCCAGAATCTTTGGGAGTTAAAGTTTTAGAAAATTACCCGCTTGAAAAACTCCGCGAATATATTGATTGGACTCCTTTCTTTTTAACCTGGGAATTAAAAGGAAAATACCCGGTGATATTTGAAAATGAAAAGTATGGCGCTGAAGCTAAAAAATTATTTGAATGATGCCAACAAACTTTTAGATGAAATTATCTCTAAAAAACTTTTAAAAGCAAATGGTGTGTTCGGCCTCTTTGCCGCTAATTCAGTATTCTGTGATGATATTGAAATTTATACTGATGATTCAAGAGAAGGAGTTAAGAGAGTATTACATAGTTTACGTTCTCAATCTCAAAAATCAAATGGGCTTCCAAATCTTGCATTAGCCGATTACATTGCTCCAAAGGAAAGCGGGGTAAAAGATTATATTGGTGCTTTTGCAGTAACTGCAGGAATTGGGATTGAAAGATTAGTCGAGAAATTCGAAAAAGACCATGACGATTATAATAGTATTCTGACCAAAGCAATTGCAGACAGGCTTGCCGAAGCTTTCGCCGAGCATCTTCATGAATTAGTAAGAATAAAATATTGGGGATATGCACCAGAAGAAAAATATTCAAGTGAAGATTTGATAAAAGAAAATTACCAGGGAATCCGTCCCGCGCCCGGGTATCCTGCTCAGCCGGATCATACAGAGAAGCCAATCATTTTTAATTTGCTTGATGCTGAAAAACATACCGGGATTTCTTTAACGGAAAGCTTTGCAATGCATCCGGCTGCATCTGTGTGCGGATTGTATTTTGCTCACCCAGAGTCAAGATATTTTAATGTAGGCAAAATAGGAAAAGATCAGGTTCTGGATTATCATAAAAGAAAAGGACTAAGCGTTGAAGAAATGGAAAAATGGCTTAGCCCTATTTTAAATTATGATGAAGGAGAATAAAGATTTTCGATATATCAAGAGATATTATTTGGTTTTAATTTCATAAATTCCAACATTGAAATTCTTTTGCGGAGTTACAATAATTCTAATTGAATTTGTTCTAACAGTTTCAAAAGAAACATCGCTGTAGTCGCCTTTCTTTTTAGTATAATCTAAAGTGGTATAAACATCACCCCAAATATTATCTTCCTGCAAATATTGAACTTTCCATTCTAAAGGAATTTTAAATTGATTTGCATTTTCATTGTCTACCCAAAAAACTTTTAAACTTGAAAGCTCAGACAATTTTGGGAAGTCAATTTGAACAAAATTACCGGCAGTATCTGGATTGAAGGCAAAATATGAAATAGCTGAGCCATTCGAATTTTGTGGGTCAACTAAATCATTTAATGCTTCAATGTTTTTTCCTGATGAAGCTGATAATATACTATTTGAAATAATACCAGGCCCGTTTGCCGGTGTTATAGCAGATTCATCCCTGGCGAGCCAAACATTCATTTCGCCTTTTCCACGATGTGCCCATGCATAATATGGAATTGCTTCAACTTCTTCTTTGTATGAAATAACGTGTTTATTTTCAAATTTATATTTCCGGAAATTACCTTTTATAACTGTAATTCCATTTAGTAAATTAGGCTTCAATTCAGAAGTTAATTTTGCATCATCCGGCAAAAGAATGTTGCTTGTAAGACTGTCTTTATTCTCTGGCCATTCAACACAATAAACAATCGGGCCTCTCTGCAAAGCAACCAAGCCTTTATCGGCATCAACACTATCGTTCGCAATTACTCTATGAATTTTCATTGGAAGAATTAATTCTATATGATCATTCTTTTTCCAAGTTCTGTCAATTGCTGCAAATCCATTTTCAATTTTATACCGGATTTCATTTCCGTTTATCTTTATAACCGGAGAACCTGTTGGCTTAAAAAATTTATACAAATCACCATCAAGCGGCCTTCCGACTGACCAGGCAGGAATTCTTAATTTGACTGTAAAGTTTTCATTTTCTTTTCCCGGATTAACAAATAAATTTATTTTTCCATCCCATGGATAATTTGTTTCTTGCTTTAATTTTACCTTTGAATTTTTAAGTTGAAGCTCTGCATTGCTCGAACAAAATAAGTTTACAAAGATATTGTTTTCTTCAGTTGCATAAATTCTTGAAGGAAGTGATGCAATAAACCTGGCAACGTTCGGCGGGCAGCAGGCACAAATAAACCAATGAGTTCTTTCTTCACTTCCAAATGATTGAAGGGGATTAGAATAGAAAAATAAATTTCCCTGCATACCAACACCTGATAAAAAAGCATTGTATAAAGTCCGTTCAAAGATATCAAGATATTTTGCATCACCATAAAGCTGAAACATTCTATAATTCCAGAGCATCAAAGCAATTGAAGAACAAGTTTCGTTGTATGCACTTGCATTAGGCAAATCATAATTTTTGCCCAAGGCTTCTCCCCATCCAGTTGAACCAATTCCGCCTGTAATATATAATTTTTTATATACGACATTTTGCCATAATTTATTTATTGCATTCGCATAATCTTTATTTCCGGTTAAGGCGGCAATATCCGTCATTGCAGAATACATATAAGCAGCACGCACAGCATGGCCCACAGCTTCGGTTTGTTCAATTACCGGTTTATGATCCTGTGCATATTCGCCCCACGATTTTCTTCCGGTTAATTCTTTTCCTCTGCCGCGAATATCTAAAAAATATTTTGCTTGATTTAAATATTTTTTTTCACCTGTAAGTAAATATAATTTGACCAATCCGATTTCAATTTCTTGATGTCCGGGTGGAAGCTGTATGGCGTTTGGATTGAAATCTTTTAAAATTAAATCAGCATTTTTAAAAGCAATATTTAAAAGAGATTTTTCGCCGGTTGCCTGATAATAAGCAACAGCCGCTTCGTATAAATGGCCCATATTATAAAGCTCGTGACTCCATTGCAAGTTAGACCATCTTTCCGGTCCAATAGCTTTTTTAATTTTTTCTGATGGCGCTCTTCTGGGCGAATACAAATACCCATCATCCAATTGAACTTTTGAAATAAGAGTAATTAAGCTGTCGATCTGCTGTTTAAGCTTTTTGTTTTTATTCTTTGCTAGTTCATAACTTGCTGCTTCAATAGTTTTATAAATATCAGTATCGTCAAATGGATAGCGGGTGCAATAAACCCCTGTTTTTATACCTGCGGCAAATTTCATGTTATCAACCCGGCCTGTTGCTTGAATTTCTTTTAAGAGAAATGGAATAGTTACAACCAGGTTAGTATCGTATCTCTGCTGCCAGAACCCGCCTGTAAAATTAACTTTAGTTAAATCTGCTTGTTTAATTGGATAACTTGAGACTGTTTGGGAATGGAGGCTAAATGCTGTTAAGATCAGAAACAGAACTAGTAAGTAAGGTTTCATTTTAATCTCTTGTTTTGATTACTAAAACTTAATTTTAAAAAGAAGTATAAAATTCTAAAAAAACAAATACTTCAGAAGTAAATTATCTAACTAATAAATTAAATAAATGAAGGGCTAAGTTTAAGTATAAATTCAAGACAAGTTTAAAAAAATTTAAGCTATAATGTAATTTTTCTAGCCATCCATCATTTTTTTCTTGCCAATTAATTTCATAATTAGTAATAATACTGCTCAAATATTTATAAGGTGATAAAGATGGAAGCTGCAGTAATAAGTGATTTTAAAACTCAGCTTACTGAAAGAAAAAGTAAGCTGGAAGCGACAATTGCTATTCAGAATGAGCCGAACCATTTGTTAAATCTTCTCCACGAAGTGGATTTAGCTTTAGAAAGAATAGAAGCGGGAACTTATGGCATTTGTGAAATTTGTCATGCACCAATTGAAGAAGACAGGTTATTGGTTGATCCCTTAATTACTGTTTGCCTTGGGGATTTAAATGCAAAGCAGCAGCGTGCGCTTGAAGATGATTTAGAATTGGCAAATAGAATTCAAATGGGTTTGCTTCCTAAAAATAATATTGCAAAAGATGGGTGGGAAATTAGTTATTACTATTCTCCCGCAGGAGTTGTAAGCGGTGATTATTGCGATGTTATTATTAATGAAAATGAGGACGGCTTTTTATTTATGCTTGGGGATGTAACTGGCAAGGGAGTCGCTGCTTCAATGCTGATGACACAAATGCATGCTGTATTTCACAGCTTAACGAATTTAAATTTTCCTTTAAGCGATTTACTGAAGCATGCAAACCGTTTGTTTTGTGAAAGCAGCATCAATTCACATTTTATGACTTTAGTATGCGGAAGAGTAAATAAGGGCGGAACTATTGAACTCAGCAATGCCGGCCATTGTCTCCCTATACTCATGAAAAAGTTTGATATGATAACTATTAACTCAACCACCATGCCTATTGGTTTGTTTTATACTCTTGATTATTCATTTAACAAAATAAAATTGGAAAAAGGCGAAAGCTTGATTCTTTATTCTGATGGACTATCGGAAGCTTTCAATGGTGAAGATGAATATGGAGAAGAAAAAATTAAAAAGATCATAGAATCAAATTATAAAAGTAAATCAAAACAGCTTGTGGAGGCATTGCGAAACGACGTAAGGGAATTTATGCGTGGGCATGATATGAAAGATGATTTAACAATTATGGCTATATCGAGAATTGAATAATTTTTTACTAACCCAGTTTCTCTAAGAAACTGGGTTATTGGTTGGCATTTTTAAACTACGAGTCTTCCCTATATCTTCAATCTATATTTATTTGTAATTTAATATTTAAATTTTTAACGATAGTATTTAGTATCGGGGATATTTATGAAATATATTTACTTCATTTTACTCTTAATCTTTTTCATTTCAGAAACTGTTTTCTCTCAAAATTACCAATTAGTCTGGTCGGATGAATTTGACGGAACAACTCTTGATCAAAATTCATGGACAAAAGAAACGGGCGGAGACGGCTGGGGAAATAATGAATTGGAATATTACACCGATAGAGATGTTAACTGTTATGTTCAAGATGGTGTGCTTACCATAAAAGCTCAAAAAGAAACTTATGGAAATAGAAGCTACACTTCTGCAAGAATAAAAACTCAGGGCAAAAAGTTTTTTAAATACGGAAAAATGGAAGCAAGAATTAAACTGCCTTATGGACAGGGAATGTGGCCGGCATTCTGGATGATGGGAGAAAACATATCTTCTGTTGGATGGCCTGCTTGCGGCGAAACCGATATAATGGAAATGATTGGTGGAACTTCAGGCAACAACAGCGACAGCAAAGTATACGGTACGGCACATTGGGATGATAATGGACATAAGTCTTATGGTGGGAATTATTCATTAAGCTCAGGGAAGTTTTCTGATGATTTCCATACCTTTGCTATAGTTTGGACTCCAAATTATATCACCTGGTATGTTGATGATAAATCTTATGTATCAATTGATATTACTCCTGCAGCTTTAAGTGAATTTCAAAATCAATTTTTTATAATATTGAATTTAGCGGTCGGCGGTAACTGGCCAGGCAATCCGGACGCAACAACTGTTTTTCCGCAAACGATGCAGGTTGATTATGTCCGTGTTTATAAAGACTTAACAGACGTGCCTGATATCAATATTATTAATCCAATTGAAAATTCTATAATAGATCCGGGGTCAAGCTTGTCCATTGATGCTGATGTTCAATTTGAAGGAACTATTTCCAAAGTAGAATTTTTTCAAGATGCAGTTAAAATAGGAGAAACTATTTACGATCCTTACCAGGTAAATTTATTCAATGTTTCTCCAGGATGCTACAATGTTTATGCAGTTGCTTACACAGATAAAGGATATGTTACAAACAGTGACACAATAAATTTTAAAGTTGGAAATGATTGTGTTGAAGCACCATATAAAATTGTTCCAAATAATGTTCCTGGAGAGATCGAAGCTGAAAATTATAATTCCGGCGGGCAAGGGGTTGCATATAACGATAATGATGCAGTAAACAATGGCGGAGCTTACAGGCCAAACGAAGGCGTAGATATAGAGTCTTGTTCTGATGAGGGAGGAGGCTATAATGTAGGCTGGTTAAATCCGAATGAATGGATGGATTATTTAGTCAACGTGGCTGAAAGCGGTATGTATTATATTGAAGCAAGGGTTTCTTCCAGTAATTCCACGGGAGGGACGTTTCATATTGAATTTGATGGAGTCGATAAAACCGGAGCTGTAAATGTTCCTAACACGGGGGATTGGCAAACCTGGACGACAGTAACATCAGATAGTTTTAATCTTACCGCCGGAATCAAATAAAATGAGATTCGTTTTTAACTCGGGCAGTATTAATGTAAACAAGTTTGGGGTATATCATCCAAATACAACAGCTCAATTAACATTACTTTCACCAGCAGGAGGGGAAAACTGGCAAGTAGGATCAACTCAGGAAATAAGATGGAACAGCGTTAAAGTTTCAGATGTTAAAATTGGATTATCTGCCAATGGCGGTTCATCATGGTCTTTTATCTCCGGCGCAACTACTTCAGAGTTTGGAGTATACCGCTGGAAGGTAGCAGGAACGCCATCAGATGAATGCCAGGTTCAAATTGTTGATAATGAAGATTTTTCGGTTACGGATATTAGCAAAAGTAATTTCAGTATAACAAACACAACTGATGTAAAAGAGAAAGAAAATAAAATTAATGATTTTGCTTTAATGCAGAATTACCCCAATCCATTTAATCCAATTACGAAAATTAGGTATACCGTTCCCGACGCTCCCCTTCCCTTTGGGAAGGGGCAGGGAGTTAGGCTTGAAGTTTACAACATACTTGGAAATGAAGTTGCAGCCTTAGTAAATGAAACTAAACCAGCCGGAGAATATGAAGTAGAATTTAACGGCAGTAATTTACCAAGCGGGGTTTATTACTATAGACTGCAAGCCGGAGATTTTAGTCAAACAAAAAAGCTTGTGCTTTTAAAATAATAATTGTAAAATAAATTTATTAAAAAGACAGCCGCAAACGACTGCCTTTTTATTTGAAGATTAACTTTTCTCTAAAGCAAAAGCCGCAGAATCCCAGCCATCAAGTGAATCCAAAGTACCAATACCATTAAATGTTTTTACATTAGAATGTAAATTAACTGTGAAACTGCATTTGCTAAATCCATTTAGCATGTGACTAAATGTATCTGAACCGCTTTGGTGAGGGCCTCCAGGGGGAACTCCAACATTGTTGTGGTTTGGATTCGGAGATGTTAAAATTCCTGTTGAACCGCCTAAGCCGCGCTTCCACCATATTCTATGATCAAGTAAAAACATAGGTTGATCATGGTATGCTCTGTAACCAATGCTAAATTGAGAATTATCTGTTCCTAAAATAAATTGACATTGAGCATTGCTTGGAACGTTGTCTTTTCTCAAATCAACTATGTTGGCATGAGCGTGTCTATTATCCCACCAGAACATGTGAGTTAAAGCTGCAAACGGAACATTTGCTGTTGGGCCAGTTTCCTGGTACCATCTTCTGTAAGTATATGCTGCTTCTGTGCTGCCGCCAGGGTTTGGAGTACCGGTAGGCCTTAATAATTTTCCTGTGCTGTCAAATATTTCCAGCATTACAAGATGCCGTTTATCCTGGTAACTTGTTGTATCAAGGAGGGCATGATATTGACCGCTTTGCCAGATTCGGTCAGCATCATAAGGAATTTCATAAAGATGATTTTGGCCGCCGGCAGAATGAGGCCCAAGGGCAGTCGAACGTACATAAATAATCGTCCCGATTATTTCATAATATTTCCATTCCGATGGAGCTAAATATTTTCGTTCACCGGTCGGATTACCAAAAGCATCTGACTCAACAACACTCACTCTATAATATTTCGCTCCAACGGATTTCATCGGCTCACTGAAAAAATATCTGAGCTTTAAAGTGCCTCCCCAATTTCTGTTAAGATATTTCCCCAAAGCATCTGCGGCGGTTGCTGCCGGATATGCGAGCCCGTCGTTGTATACTGGAGATGCAACTCTGTCCCAACCGGAGGCGTTTGGAGTTTTAAGCCTAAAGCTGCCGGTCGAACCAATGTCTTGTAAAAGTGAAAAAGCTCCCTCTCCAGGAAAATCGTTGCTTCTGCATGACTGAGCAAAAATACTATAACTAACAAGAGATGCAAAATCTCCTGCTTTAAACCATATATTTGCTGAAACGCCATTGTAGATTGTAATTGTTGAACCGTTAAAGTTCTGTTTAACAATAAAAGAATATTCATCGTGACAATTAGGAAACAAAAATCTTAATGGCTCATACCAGCAAATATTAAATTTTCCATCTACCCCAATAATTCCTTGTGCAACTTTTTTTGTGGTTCCACATGTGCAAAATAAATACGGCCGTGCATTTATATATTCGGGAATCAAATGCGGTTCCAATGTTCTAAGTGCTATTAAATCTTTTCCCGCATGAAAAGCCTTTTGATCTAAAGCGCCTTCTTTAAAGAAAGGAAGAAACTCCGGTCCAGGATCAGGGCCTGGTATGGGCGGCCATTTTATAGGTGGAACCTGCACAACTATATTTTCAAGCTCTTTTATTATTTCAGGAATTCGTGGATCATAAATAATAATGGGATAACAACAACATGTTCTTCTGTAAACTTCAACCAAACCATCACAAATTTTATCACAGTGATGAAAAATTGGATATAAAGGATATGCAATTTGGGCATCTACTGCTGTTTTATTTAAAACATTTTCTTTCGTTGATATAAATTTGCTTTGTTCAATTTGATAATTTTTAACAAGATTATTGAGGACAATTGGAAATGGGAAACAATGAGAAACCGAACCGCTGACGCACACTTTAACATTAAACCATCTATACCAATCTATTTTGGATATATTTATTATTCCTGTCGCCTCTATAATAGCATTATACTGAAGAGGCGATAAGATAGTTAAACTTTTTTTATCAACATCATTTATCTTTTCAGTATCCGGCCCGACAATAATTCTTGCAGCACTCTTTACAGCTTTGTCAGATAAACGAAAAGAACCTTCTGAACTAACTTTACTTTTCTCAATAGCTTTCCCTGAACGATCAACAGCATAGACTGCAATTTTGGGACGTTCCTGATCCGAAGAAAAATCGATGAGTTCAATACGCGGAGAATTTCCGCTGTTCCCTGCTGCATTACTTGATTTTTTTGCCATTAGTATAGCCTCCTTAACTTAGCATTAATAATTATTTCTAAAAAACATTTTCAATTATCGCTTGCTTTGCATCCTACCTATAAGCTGGGAGGACCTCTAATATCATCACATGATATAAACATCGCATACTCCAAGTATGTTAAAAGATATTTTAACTACAATTCAGTAGATGGTGAATTTCAATAAGTATTTGAATGGTCGGAAGTTTGACCCGCTTTAATAAGTAACTGCACTACAAGGCTGTACTATAAATCGGGAAGAAGTTTACTTCGGAAGAGTTTTTGTAGTGAAAAATTTTAATAATAATATATGAACTGGCTTTTCCAGATTCAATTAAAATGTTAATGTTTTATTATTTTATATAGATTGGTGTTGTTTATATCACAATTATTGCAAATAATTAAACCATCTAAAAAGATTGATTATTTGTAAAATTCAATATGCCCCTAATTTTTTAATTTTGTCTCTAATCCATGATTCGCGTTAAAATGATTTATACAGCTCCTTAGAAAAAATTTGGCGTTTTTATCAAACATTATAACAGGTGGAAAATTATTCATTGACTTTGAAAATTTTGCTTGGTACATTTGTCCTATTAAGAAAGGACAATTATCCCATGCCGCAAAAGCAAAGTAGTGCCAGTATCCGTATCGGAAAAATTAAAGAACTTAATGAAAGATATGCTCTGACAATTGGAGATATTGCTGCCGTTCTTGACTTATCACCCAAAACAATAAGCCGCTGGACAAAAAACAAAAAAAGTACTGAACGAATTTCGGAGCAGAGGTCTGATAGTCTGCAGATATTGGAAACTATATTACAATTAGGGAAAAAAGTTCTTGGCTCCGAAGAGGGGCTAAATAACTGGCTGCATAATCCCGTATTTGCTTTAGATGGAAATAAACCGATAGACCTTATCAAAACGGAATCCGGGCGGCGGCGTGTTGAAGAAGTGTTGCATCAAATAGAATATGGAATTTATTAATTGCTTCAGCTTTACCGGATATGCAGAAATGTTTATGATCCCAAAGATTCCACGGGAGCGAGTAAAACCCCAGGCCGCTGGCATATTTTAAATCAGCATGTACTTTATTTCGGTTCCTCGTTAGCTTTATGCATTTTGGAACTTAGGGCAAATGGTGTATCCTTCGAAACAATAAGACTGGAATATCATTATGCCGCTTTAGAAATTGACACGGAGAAATTTTTAGTTGAAGAAGTTTCAAAATCATTTTATAAAAAGAATTGGACTCTCAACAGACAATCAACACAGGACTACGGAAACAACTGGTATAAAAACGGGACGGCATTGATATTAAAAGTTCAAAGTGCTGTTTTACCAATTGAATCTAATCTCATTTTAAACACAACACAATCCGATTTTTCCAGGCTAAACTTTTCAAAGCCTGAGGCAATACCTTTGGATAAGAGAGTGAATTGATATAAAAAATTGTTCACGTCTTTAGAATTGGTAGTCTTTCATTTATGCAGAAGTATCGAAAATATTTTGGTTAACAACAATCTAAAAAAATTAATTCACCTCGTAAGAACTTCATTAATGAAGTTCTTATTAACACACAAAATATAAATAAAATTATCACGTTTTTTAAACTTTTATTTTTATATTTGTATACAACTAGCCCATCATAAAAATTCTTTAAGTGGAGTTGCATTGTTTTGAAGATTACGCCTTTAAAAAATCCTTTCCGAAGATTATCATTATACACAACCAGCCTTTTTGAACGGGCAAGGATGACTGAGCATACATTCTTAATAATTATTGCAATAATTATAGGTGTGATGGGAGGTTTTTCGGCAATTGGAATTAGAGCACTAATTAAATTTATTTCTTCAATTTCCTTTCATGGCACCTCTACTGTTCTTCAAAACATAATGAACACTCCGTGGTATTGGATTATAATTGTGCCTGTAATTAGGCGGATTGATAGTTGGCCCAATTATTTATTTTCTCGCACCGGAAGCAAAAGGGCATGGTGTTCCTGAAGTGATGCAGGCGATTTTATTGCGAGGCGGAACAATTAGGCCGCGCGTAGCATTTATTAAAGCAATTGCTTCTGCCATATCAATTGGAACAGGAGGCTCTGTTGGAAGAGAGGGGCCTATTATTCAGATTGGTTCAAGCATTGGTTCAATGGTTGGACAGTTTTTGCGCGTGCCTAGTAAGCGTTTAAAAACTTTAGTCGGATGCGGATCTGCTGCAGGAATTGCCGCTGCATTTAACGCTCCTATTGCCGGGGCTTTGTTTGCTGTTGAAATTATTTTGATGGATTTTACTGTAGCTCAGTTCTCTCCTATAGTTATTTCTTCGGTTATGGCAACAGTAATTTCACATAGCTTTGAGGGAGATTTTGCTGCGTTTATTGTTCCACGCTACCAGTTAGTCTCTCCGTATGAAATATTTTTTTACTTTGCTCTTGGAGCTTTATGTGGAGTAGTTTCGTTTTTGTTTATTAAGCTTCTTTATATGTTTGAAGATTATTTTGATAATAGATTAAAAATTCCTGAATACTGGAACCCTGCAATTGGAGGGCTTGGAATAGGTGCAATAGGATTAATTTTTCCTCAGGTAATGGGAGTCGGCTACGATTCAATAAATGATGCATTATACGGACACATGATCTGGTATGTCGCATTTATTTTAATCTTCGTCAAAATACTTGCAACATCAATTACTCTTGGCTCAGGGGGTTCGGGAGGAATTTTCGCACCGTCACTTTTTATGGGTGCTATGCTCGGTTATTTTTTCGGTTCGTTAGTTAATAATTTTTTTCCGGAAATGACCGCAGAACCAGGGGCTTATGCACTTGTTGCTATGACCGGTTTGGTTGCTGGAACTACACGTGCGCCAATTACAGCGATTATAATAGTCTTCGAATTAACAAATGATTATCGGATTGTTCTTCCATTAATGATTACAGGAATAATAAGCACTATTATTTCTACAAGGCTTTCCCGTGAATCAATTTATACTCTGAAGTTAGTTCTCCGAAATATTGGAATTAAAGAAGGCTTTGAAACTAATTTAATGGAATCAATTTTTGTTAAAAATATTTTCAGGAAAGAATTTGATACAATCAATGTTACTGATAATTTTAGTGAGGTGGTAAACCACGTAATACAAGGCCGTGAGGCAGATTTTCCCGTAGCAAATACGCAGGGGGTTGTGTTGGGAATGATTTCCATTTACGATATAAAGGATTACCTTTTCGAAAAAGAGTCGCTCGAAAATGTTTTAATTGCAGGTGATATTATTAATCCCCGGTTTGAACCGGTTATAGTAGACGACAATAGTCAGAATGCATTAGACAAAATGCAAAAATACGGATTTGAAGGATTGCCGGTTGTTGATTCAATATCAACAAAAAAAATTATTGGTATGATATGGCGTAAGGATATATTAGATGCTTATCAAAAAGAAACTGAACGCAGAGAAATAACCGCGAGCCTTGCCAGCAGCATTAACATGAAAGATGAAACCACACAGGTAAATTTTATGGAAGGGTATTCTATAAGTGAAATTATGGCGCCCAAATCATTTAAAGGAAAATCAATTAAGGAAATTAATATTAGGCAGAGATTTGGAGTAGATGTGCTTTCAATAAAAACAAAAGAAAAGTATGGTGAAAAAATTAATGCTATCCCAAGCCCCGATTATATTATTAAACCAAAAGACAAATTAATTGTTGCAGGGGAAATAAAGAATATTAATTATTTGAAGAATGTTGATTAAGATTTTCTCACCACAAACCCAGTTTCTTTAAGAAATCGAGATTATTTGCAGTCCTTCCCCAATGGATAGAACCTCAAATTTGTATTAAATTCAGTATTTGCCCACCGGAAAAGCCGACAAGCTTTAATTATAAATTTATGTTTGTTTTCCATTTAATAAATAAAAGGAAGACAAAATATGAAAAAGTATTTAACCTTATTGATGCTATTGTTTTTTTCAATACAATTAACAGCACAAACACCAAAAGGAAATATTGAGGGAAAAGTAGTTGATATTGAAACACAATCTCCCTTACTCGGAGTAAATATAATAATTAATGGAACAAACACCGGAACCACAACCGATGAAAAAGGAGAATACTATTTCAAAAGTTTAGAAGCAGGTACTTACATAATTTCATTCAGTTACATCGGGTATGAGGCTATCACAAAAACGGATGTAATTGTAAAACCTGAAAGAACAATTTCATTAAATGTTGAATTAAAAACGGCATCAATTCAAATGGATAATGTAGTTGTAAAAAGCGGCTACTTTAATGAACTGGAAAATAAACCTGTTAGTACTGTTAACTTTTCTTCAGAAGAAATCCGCAGGGCACCTGGCTCTGCCGGAGATGTTAGTAGAATTTTATTTGGATTGCCTTCACTTGCAAAAATTAATGACCAATATAACAGCTTAATTGTTCGTGGCGGGAGCCCTGTTGAAAACAGTTTTTATCTTGATAATATAGAAATTCCTAATATAAATCATTTTCCTGTTCAAGGTTCATCGGATGGGCCGATTGGATTACTGAATGTTGATTTTATTGATGACGTAAATTTTTACAGCGGCGGTTTCTCACCAATATATGGTGATCGGCTTTCTTCTATCATGGAATTAAAATACAGGGAAGGAAATAAAGAAAAGTTGGCACCTCAAGTTAACCTAAATCTTGCCGGTTTTGGTGGAGCAATTGAAGGCCCGCTTGGAAGTAATGGCGATTATATGCTGGCAATAAATAAAAGCTATCTTGATCTTATTCTAAATGAAAATGAAACAGGCGGGGCAATGCCGAGTTATGGGGACATCCAAGGAAAGTTTGTTTATAATATAAATGATAAAAATAAAATCAGCATTATCGATTTAACTTCAATCGACAATATTAATTTAAAATATGAAAATGCAATCGAAACAAATGTTACAAATGTTTACGGTAAAACAAATGGGCTGACAAACACGGCCGGAATTAACTGGCAGCACATCTGGAATAAAAGCGGTTATTCAAAAACTTCATTGTCACATACTTACACAAAATACAACCGTGAGTATTATGAAACTAAATCACAAAATCTTTTAACAAATAATAAGTCAGTTGAAAACACAATTAAATTTAGAAACGTTAATTATTTTAAGATTAATAAAATTAATAGTATAGAATTTGGTATCGAGGGAGGTGTAATTCTAAATAAGTTTGATTATATCTTTGAACAATGGCAGGATAGTTACGGTAAAATTACGCCGAAACTTCGGGTGAATAATAAAATGGATGGATATAAAGCCGGTATATTTGGCGTTGAGCATTTACAGTTAACGGATAAATTAAAATTCACTTTGGGTGCCAGAGCAGATTATTTTAATCTGACAGATGCTTTTAAGATTTCTCCGCGGGTTTCTACTTCTTATAATGTTGATGACAAAACAACTTTCAGTGCAAGTGCAGGAATATTTTACCAGGATATTCCAACTTATATTATTTCTCAAAATGAAAAGTTTAAAAAACTTAAAACTCCAAAAGCCCAGCATTATATTTTAGGAATAAGCAGAAATTTAGGTGAATCAACAAGACTCTCAATTGAAGCATATTATAAAAATTATGAAAACTTCCCGATTGATCCTGATCAGGCGAATTTATTTTTATTCGACCAGGTTTCAGTTATGGGTTTGTTCTTGAATCACGAAAGGCTTGTTGATAATGGGAAAGCAATTTCAAAAGGGATAGAAGTTATACTTCAGAAAAAATTGGCAAAAGATTTTTACGGAATGGCTGCCGGTTCTATTTCAAAGGCACGTTACCGGGATTTCAATGGCAGCTGGTACGATAGAATTTATGATAACCAATTTAACTTTACTCTTGAAGGCGGCTATGTTCCAAATGATGAATGGGAATTTAAATTAAGATGGATTTATGCTGGAGGGGCCCCATACACTCCTTTTGATTATGCTGCTTCAAAAGAAAACGATAAAGGAATTTATGATTTGAGCAGAACAAACAGTGAAAGACTGCCGGATTACCATTCATTAAACATTCGTGTTGATAAAAGATTTTATTTTCAAGGCTCTAACTTGACCGTTTACATAAGCGTATGGAATGTTTATAATAGAAAAAATATTGCCCAATATGTTTGGAACGAAGTTAAGAATGAACCCGACGAACAAGTTGAATGGAGTACTTTGCCTGTATTAGGGGTTGAGTTTGAGTTTTAGATTCCTACTACAATAAATCTAAGAGAAAATCTATTAGAAATTGTATATTGAGTGTTGAATATAGTGCATTGAAAATTTTCCCATATAGGAGTCTTTGCGAAATATTCAATAATCAATTCTCAACGCTCAATAAAATTAAGTTTTAGAAATTGCAAACATCATGGACTGATATATTCAAGCACATTCATTTATCTATAAATTTTGTGCCTTCTCTTTAATGAACTGAATAAAAAAGTTAAATCATATTGCTTAGCCACGAATTGCACAAATTCGTTTATAATTATATTCGTGATAATTGGTGAAATTCTGCCACAGGCATCACAATGTGAGTGGCTATATTGTTTTTCAATCAACCGAAGGAAATCTTGAATTTATAAATCAAAAATAACATGCAATGTTGTCCAAACGGCTAGAGCTGTATCATTATATTCTGCAGGCAGGAATTTTAGTCTTTTAGTATAATTAATTGTTGCAGTATCAAGAATTTTATAACCCGATGATTTTTCCAACTTAACGACAGAAACATCACCGTTGGTATCAATTAATATTTTAAGTAAAACTTCTCCATGAAGATTCCGTTTAATTGCTTCTTCAGGATAATCAAGAGTAAATGTTGAAAGCAAGGTTGCCTGTAAAAGCTTGCCTTCCTGAACATTAAAGTCTTCTTTAATAGTTGGTTTTAGGTGAACAGTTTTAATTTCCGGGGAGGGAGTTTTTTTTTCAAAAATTACAATAGTATTATTATTAAATCTTTTAAATGATAATCCGTTTTTATTCAATAAGTATTTAATAGTTTCTTCAGCAGTCGCTCTTATATTACATTTGTCAACAATCTTTTTGGCTAAGTCATCATTATATATCAAATTTAAACTTGTTTGACTTCTAATATTTTTAAGGGCATAACTAAGAGGTTTTTCTTTTATATCAAGAAAAACCTCTTTCTCCCAAGCGTTTTGCGGATAACAATAATTTGATAACAAGATTAATGCATATAACAGCAACAATATTTTTGAAAAGTTTTTCAACTTAAAAAATCATTGAAAGATTGTTATTTTCAACTGTATTTTTTAACTGAAGTTCCTGCAAATTAATATCGGGATAATTCACTTCGATAAACTTTTTTATTTTTTCAATAATTACATCATTATTTCCATTAGCGATGCTATTAAAATCATTCGGCTGATTTAAATACTGTATATCTTGTTTTAAAGCAGTTTTCATTTTTTCCTTTACTATGTTGAGACTATCAAAATCTTTAAACCGATTAATAAAGTCATGATAAAGTAAAAATGTCAATGGGTGAAATTGAGTTAACTGTGACCATTCTTCTTTAATGTTAGGCTGAACTACGGCATATAAATATTCATTTAATAATTGTCCGTCTTTCAAATTTTTAATACAGTCATCATGAATAGCCAATACCTGCCTTTCTAAATTTTGTCTATTGGCTTTTCCGGAAACAAGGATTTCAGAATAAAGGTTTCGAACTTTTTCAATTTTGATTACAACGGTAGTTTGAAGGTCAGTTAAATTAAATTTTACATTCCATCGCATTGATGAGGAAATTGGAATCCCTTTCTCTGTGGCAGGGTAAAATTCAAGCTGTTTACAATAATTTTCCGCAGCTAAATCAAGAGCTTTTGAACCTGAAGATTTAAAGATTTTGCTTTGCCCCACGGCCCCTTCCTTTGTGATAATAAATATTACAGAAACATTTCCTTCGATATTACTTTTCTGAGCTTCAATCGGATAGGTTAGAGGCGGTGCATTTTTTAATTCAGGTTTTACAATATTATTATCCGCAGTTGGTTTAAACACAGAACAACCGGTTAAAAATAAAAGCGCAACGGCAAATAGTTTTAATATATTTTTCATGATATCCTCCATTTGGTTTTGGAATTAATCTTAGTTCTTAATACTATAATCATTATTGTTCTTTGTGTAATTTAGATTTAGTGCTAAACATATTTTTGTAAGCACACTATCAATGTTTTCATTGTCAAAAGCCCCGGTTAAATGTAAACTGGAAATATTATTATTTGCCAGAGTAACTTTTACATTATAGTAGCGTTCTAAGTCTTTGGCAATTTCAGATAGTGGTGTTCTTTCAAATATTAATTTTCCATCTAACCAGCCCAGCATAAAATCAGCATCAACTTTAGATGGATTTGTCGGAGCATTTTTTTCAACAATCTTGCTTATCTCGCCTTTTGTTAAATAAACTTTCTTGGTTGTATCTATTTTTTCAGCAAGGCTAACTTTACCTTGTTTTACAATTACTCTCGTCTCTTCGCCTCTTGACCAAACGTTAAATTTTGTTCCTACAACTTTTGTTATTGCATTATTAGTATAAATAATAAATGGCCGCCCGTCTTTTTTAACGGAGAAAAATGCTTCGCCAGTTAATTTTATTTCTCTTTTATCTCCGGTAAATTTTTCGTCAAATTGAATTTTGCTGTCATTATTTAAATTAACAATTGAACCATCAGCAAGATGAACTTCTAACCGCTGGCTATTTTTTGTGGAAATTGTTTTTATGACTTTTTCCGGTTCAGAATTGTTGAAAAGAAGAATGGATGAAAATAGAACCACTAAAATTGAACTTATTACCCATATTGGCCTAAACTTGGGGGTAAATAATGAAGCAACATAATCTGAGAAAGAATGCTTGGCCGGTTTATTCGTTTCAATCTTATTGGATATATTATTTTTAAGGCTTACCCATTCTTCCTCTAAATTAATATTCTGCACTTTATTATTAGGTTCGGCAGCGAACCAAATATTTTTTAATTCTTCATATAAAAGCTTATTTTGGCCAGAAATATTCAACCAATTGTTCAGTGTCTCTTTTTCTTTTTCGGTGATGTTGTTGTTTAAAATCTTTAATACAAAGATTTTCATAAAATTGTTTTTTCATTAATAAATATTTCCTTTATACATTTCTATATAATAATACAACTGAAATGAAAAATACCCTACCGTCAAGGCAACTATATAAAGTCATATATAAATCCAATTTCTTCAAGAAATTGGGTTTATTAACAAGAGACACGCCGGCATTACACAATTAAGGTAACCATACCGTGATTTTTTAGTTTGACAAAACTTTACGTAATGCTTTAAAAGCTTTTGTCATTCTTTTTTCAACTGCTTTAACGGATATTTCACAAATTTCTGCTATTTCCGGGTATTTAAAGCCCTCTATTCTGCTGAGCATAAATACCGTTTTTAATTTTTCGGGGAGTTTTTCAATGCAAGAAAAAAGGTCGATTTGATTTTCCAGATTAGTGATATTTGATTTTTCCTTTGTAGAAATTGACTCATCAAGCGATATGTTTTTTGAAGAAGAATGTTTTCTAAAATTTATAATTTGATTTACTGCGGATTTATAAAGATATGATTTAATGGATTTTTCCGGATCTAAATTGCCTCTGGCAATCCAGAGTTTTGTAAATATTTCTTGAACTAAATCTTTGGATGCTTCAAGGTTTCTTATTCTATAAAAACAAAAATTAATTAAGGCGCTATAATATTTGATGAAAAGCAGTTTAAATGCACCATCGCTGCTTTCTTTTATTTTTTGAACAAGTTCTTTATCACTATTTAAATTAGTGATATCACCTGAAGGCATTTTTATTGTCCCTACAGAAGTGATTTATTATTGTAAATATATATCTTAAATCTGTAATAGTGAATTATAAGGGAATATTTTAAAAGGATTGTCTTTGCAAAAAAAATATCTTTTTGGTAAAAAATAAATATAAAGCGAAGTCAAAGTCAGGAAATTTCTTCTCTATACTGAGCAGGAGTTTGCCCGGAAAATTTTTTAAAAGCAGAATAAAAAGCAGACTTAGAACTGAACCCGGCTTCATAACCTAAAGCTAAAATGCTGAATTTCATTTCCGTATCTTCTCTAATTAATCTTTGAACTTCCTCAACCCTGTATTTATTAATGAAGTCGTAAAAATTTTGATTCAATTTTGTATTTATAATCTCAGACAAATTATGAGCGGAAACACCAAGCATAACGGATAAATCGGAAAGATTAATTTTATTATTTAAATAAGGTTTTTCATCATCCATTAATTTTAATAGTTTTTGTTGATATTCATCTGCTGCATCTTCCGATAGGCCTGATTTTTTATAAGTTAGTCTGCCGGCGTTTTCATCTGTTTTTGTATTCGTTTCAAGCGGCTCATCTAAAATTAATCTTATGTCATGTCTCTGCAAACTTTTATATGCCAGCACAAAGAGAAAAATCGAAATTGCGATATAATTAATTATATCTGCTCTAATAGCTGTATTTTGAAATACAGAAAGTAAATCAACTACAACAGCTAATATCCAGAGGGCGATTGCATAAATAACTAAATTTCTTATCCAGTTAAAATTAATTTTATCAATATATGAAAATGAAAGCTTCAGTTTTTTATTATAGATTTTTGTTTCTCTTAGTACAAACAATAAATAAATACCTGATTGAATTGCTGTAAAAATACCCCACGCTTTAATATGCCAGGGAAGAGGATTATCAGCGTAAAAAATATTTAGTTGATAGGCTGGCTCTTGAAAGTAAAAAAAGAATAATCCGTAAATTTGTGAAAGTCCAAATGGAAGAAAATGAAGAAGGTATTTCCATTTGAATCTTTCATTTTGCCTGGAAACCAAATAGACAAATAGAAAAACCGCTGGGCCGTAAACAAGCGGTAATGCTTGTGTTAATCCTATAATCGCCGGGAATTGTTTTAAATAATCATCCAGAGCAAACGCTGCAGTAATTAAATCAATTGTAAAGAGAATCATTGTTACGGCAAGTATTTTATTAGCAAGCTTGTTTTCTTTTTTCTTAAAGAGAAATATTGAAAGGAAAATTGCTTGTCCCGCACCAAGAATAAAAATATATTCTATTATTATTTTGAAAGGCATTAAAGAATATTTTTAGTAAAATAATTGTTAAAATTACGGATTATATTTACTGAGTTCCAAAGTTAGATTTGAATAATTATTAACAAACCATTTTTAATTCAGATAGAAAGCAGCAGTAATAATGAACGATAAATTTAAAGCCTTAGTTGTTAGAGAAGAAAACGGAAAATTTATAAGAAGAGTTGAGGAAAAAAATATTAATGAACTTCCTAAAAATGAAGTATTGATTAACGTAAAATATTCATCTTTAAATTATAAAGATGCATTATCGGCAAGCGGTAATCAAGGCGTAACAAGAATTTATCCTCACACTCCGGGTATAGACGCTGCTGGAATTGTAGCTGCATCGTCCAACAAATTATTTAAAGAAGGCGATGAAGTAATTGTAACCGGTTTTGACCTTGGAATGAATACCTCAGGAGGATTTGGACAATATATTAATGTTCCTGCAGAATGGATTGTTGTAAAGCCTAAAAATCTATCGCTGAAAGAGAGCATGATTTACGGAACTGCAGGTTTTACTGCTGCTCTTTCTGTTTATAAAATGGAAGAGAATGGTTTAATTCCTTCAGTCGATGAAGTGCTTGTAACAGGTGCAAGCGGCGGGGTTGGTTCAATGGCAATATCAATTCTTTCTAAAGCAGGATACAATGTAACCGCGCTAACGGGAAAATTAGATAAAGAAGATTATTTAAAAAGTATTGGCGCAAAAAAGATAGTCTTTAGAAATTCATTTAATGAATTGCCTGATAAAGCATTACTAAAAGCTCAGTGGAATGGAGTTATAGATACAGTTGGTGGTGAAATTCTTTCACGAGCAATTAAGTCAACAAAGCCTTGGGGAAGTGTTGCTGTTTGCGGAAATGCTGCTTCACCCTATTTGGAATTAACGGTTTATCCTTTAATTTTGCGCGGTGTAAATTTGCTTGGGATTGATTCGGCTAATTGTCCTCCTGAATTAAGAAATAATATTTGGCAAAAAATTTCAAATGAATGGATGTTAGATAATCTTGATGAAATAAATGAAGAAGTTTCATTAGAAGAATTATCTACTAAAATAGATTTAATTCTTAAAGGACAAATTACCGGAAGAGTTTTAGTTAACTTAGACAAATAAAAATGATTTCAGTTTCCAAACGTACATTAAATATTATTGCTGCATGCATTTGGTTTGTGGGTGCTGCAATTTTGTTGATAAAAAGTATTGTTCTCATACAAAGGGCAGAAGCAATAAAGCCTGAAAAAATATGGATATTCATTCCAATTTTATTAAGCCTTTTCTTTGGAAGCCTTAAAGCAAAATTTGTTATCAGGAAAAGCTGTAATAGAAATTTAAAAAGAATTGCTGCTTTGACTGAACCAAAGTTATATCAATTTTATTCTCCGGCATTTCTTATTCTTGTACTGATAATGATTGCCGCTGGAGTCACCTTGGGTAGATTTGCAAATAGTAATTTTGCCTTTTTAATTAGTGCCGCAACTTTAGATTTAAGTATTGCCTTTGCTTTGTTCGGGGGAGTTTATTTTTATTGGCAGCAAAAAGCATTTGCCAGAGAAACCAATTCCTAAAAAGGAAAATCTTCCTTGTAATCAACTTTCTCTTTTAATTTTTCTTCAGGCATTTTCTGTGCTGTTAGATGAACCGGGTTGCCTTCCACATAAATTGCTTTATATGGTTTTGTCGGACAAGCATATTCACATGCACCGCAGCCGACACAATATTCGTTTTTTACTTCCGGCAAATGAAGATTTTTATAAGGCACCATTTTCACAGCTTTGGTTGGGCAATGTTCGGAACAAGCACCGCACTCAGTTTTTTCAATTTCAACAATACAATTTTCTTTTATGAAATTTGCTTTGCCTAATTGAAGTGTTTTCTTTTCATCTTTTCCAACTGGTAAAATAGCTCCGCTTGGACAAACATCACTGCATATTGTACAATCAAAATTACAGAATGAAGTTTTGTAATCCATGTATGGTTCAAGTATTCCTAAAAAACCATACTCTAAAAATGACGGCTGCAAAACTTGTGTGGGGCAGGAACTTACACAAAGATGGCAAGCTGTACATGAGCTTGTAAAATTATCCAGGCCTTTTGAACCCGGTGGAGTGACAGTATATTTTTTTACAATTGGTGTTTTGTTTTCTTTCTTTGGAATAATCTTAACTTGTGCGGAAGTAAAGCCAGCCAAACCCAAAACATAGAAAAATGTTTTAGACAAAACCTCTCTTCTTTCTATATCTGTTTGTTCAACTTCTATTTTATTTTTTGACGTGTATGATTTAACGTAAGTTATTCCTCCGGAAGGGCAAACGCTGATACAATTATAGCAGGCAACACATCTCGAAAAATCTACGGTTTTATTTTTTTTGTCAATGCAACCAGACTTACAATTCCTGGTGCATAAATTACATGAGTTACATTTTTCTTCGTCAATTGCAATCTTGTAGAATGAAAATTTAGAAACTAACCCAAGTAATGTCCCAACCGGGCAAACTGTATTGCAAAATAATCTTCCTTTCGCAAAAGACATTATTCCAACCAACATCAAAACGAAAAAAGAAAATCCTGCGGCAAAAAAACTGAATTGTTTTATTTCGATAGGATATAAAAAATATATATTGAATTTTTCAAAAGTGAATGCAAAAAAGTTGTTGATTAATAAAATTAATGGTTGAAATAAATTTGCAAGTATTCTCCCAAAGTTGCTGTAAGGGTCAAGCAAATTTATTGCAATCAAACTACTTGATAAGAATGAGATTACTGCAATTATTAATAAAGAATATTTGAGAAACTTATAATCTTTTAATAAACGGAAATATTTTTTCTTGTTTAGTTTTTTCGAGAACCGTGAAATAATATCCTGCAATATTCCCAATGGGCAAACAGTTGAGCAATAAACTCTTCCATAAAGAAATGTTAAAGCAACAATGAAAATAAAGCCGGCCGCACTTATGCTGTATATATTAATAAATTTTAAAAGCGAAGGAATGAATTGAAAGAATAATAAATATTTATCTACCGCCGCCGGAATTAGATTTTTAAAATCTAAAAACAAAAATGTAACGGCTAAAAAGAAAACTAATGAAACATATATTCTTAGCTTACGTAAATGTGTCAATTTCATTATTGCATAATAATTCTATTTATATTCAGCTTGGTCAAATCTTTTGTCCCGACTTTTAGCTCATCAGCTAATTTTATGTAAGCAATGTCGTCTGGGTTATCACCAAATAATTTTGCTGCTGCCGCATCTGCAGCAACTATATCTCTTGAAATTATCTGAGATTTCATGGTAATAACATCTTCTTTAGAAACTCCTCGAGGCCCATTTCGCTTCATTACATAATAAGCATCAACAATATTTAAATCAGGTTTCCGGTATAATGAATAATCTGCAATGCATTGATGAAGGTCGTTTTGATGCCAGTAACCGCGGTCCCAAACAACTCCCATTAAGTTTTTCATGGAAATTGTTAAGCCTGCTGAGCCGTGACTTTTTAATACAGGAACATTAATAAAAACATCAGATTCAAGTATAAGTTCGTGTACTTTTGCTTTAGAAAGTTTTTTAGTTCCTTTGATAGTTACATCCTGGTAATAGCCTTCACTATCCCCGGAAACAATTTTACCGCCGGCATCTTTTACCGCACTTTCAATACCGCTATTTGAATAACATCTGTTCCAGTTATCACAGGTATGGTCAAATACATAAACATCTTTTGCACCGGCATCAAAGCAATGTTTGATTATTCTTTTTACTAAAAGAGGATTTGTGTTAGCGGCTCTTTCCGGCGAAACATCCCAGCCGATGTTTGGCTTAACTACTACAGTCTGTCCTTTCTTAACAAAAGATTTCATTCCGCCAAGACTGCTGATTGCTTTATCAAACATAGCATCAGGTTCACCGCCTTTAATTGCCACAAGGTCGTAAGCGGCTGGGGATAAATTTTTCTTTGATAATAAATTTGAATAGCTTGCTAAAGTAGGCACAGCAGTGCTGGCAATGATTCCAGCCTGTACACTTTTTTTAATAAATTCTCTCCTATCCATAATAGTCCCCGCATTTATTTGATCGTAAGTTAATACTATTAGTTCAAAAATTAAATAGGGAGAAAAATTAATATGTAATAATTTGTCAAAAATATATTGTAAAAAGCTACTCTTTGAGTTAACATTGAAATTATAGAGGAAAGTAGGGAGATTATTAAATGATTCAACAAGGCATTAAAATTCAGTGAATAATATTTTGAAAGTTAATTTGCTTAAAGAACCTATCGACTTATGAAACCAATATAATCTATTTGCATCTTAACAGATACAAATTTTCATGAATTATTGATGGTTATAAAAATGAGTTATTATTTTAGTACAACTATAAATAGCGGCTTTGATGATGCAGTTCAAAAAGTAACAGATGCTTTGAAAGTCGAAGGTTTTGGGGTTCTAACTGAAATAGATGTTAAAGCAACATTAAAGAAAAAGCTGGACGTAGATTTTAAGAATTATAAAATTCTTGGTGCATGTAACCCTCCTTTTGCTTACAAAGCTCTTCAAGCTGAAGATAAAATCGGAACAATGCTGCCATGTAATGTAACTGTAATTGAACAGGCGGATGGAAAAATAGAAGTTTCTGCAGTTAACCCTATTTTATCAATGCAGGCAGTTCAAAATGAATCTTTAGGCGGAATTGCATCTGAAGTTCAAAGTAAATTAAAAAAAGTTATAGATAGCCTTTGATTTAAAGGCTTTCAATATTTCCCTTTTCCTGTTTAACACTTGTTCAAACTATGTCTTATTTATAAGAGTCAAACAGAGTTTATCGAAGTATAACGAATTTAATTATGATTAAACTTCGACAAGCTTACTTTGAAATCATGAAATTAACAAAATCAATTTTTCAGAAGCCTCTATAAAATATTCTTCCTTTCTATTTCTATATCGGTTTGACAATTTTTTCCCTATATTCAAACGTTAATCAATTGTTTTTTAATCATATAAGTATGATATATCGCAAAGTTTAGTTGTAAGAATTTATCAAATTTTGTTACTACATTTTATATTTTAATCTTAAATGCCAGTGTTAGAAACCAGCTTAAATAAAATGGAAGTATTTTCCGGGTTAATTAATAACGAAACTGTAAGCAGTTTAAAAGCCTTTGTTAATAAAAACCTTCAGATAATCTACAGCCCGGGAATGAAAGTTTACAAAGACAAAATTGAAAGCATCAGCTTTTCAGTTCCATTGGTAGATAGGGCCGCTGAATCTGCTGGTGCAATTCAGTGGATTAACTTTAAAAGTAATTTTGTTAAAACACTTGAAGACCAAACATTCTGCCAGCTTATAGTAGAAGTTTCCAATTATCCAGATAAAATCAAGCTTAGAGAAGGTAACGGTAAAAAAATTTTAATGTATCCTTTCAGCTCGTACATGGTACATATTGGAGCGGGTTGGACAATTGAAAAAATAGAGCTGTATCAAAAAACAGATAATTGGATTTCATTTAAGCAGGTATATGATTATGCGATTGTGTTTTATCTTCCCGGAAAAAGGGAATTCTGTATTCATACTGATGAAAAAGAAAAAGATATTTTGTTTTTAAGAAGTGATGAAAATATTATTGAGAAAATAAAAGCGAAGGGAACCATCAGTCATTCATTATCTAATGTTTAGTAAACATTACTAAGCAATTTAAAATTTAGAAAACAATTTACATATTAAACCGCACATTAATTATTAAATATAAATTTTGAATCTTATATTTGTAATTATCCAACAAGCAAAAAAATTATTATGAATTCAAAAACCGGAGTTTTATTAATTCAGCTTGGAACACCCGACAGCCCTTCTGTTCCGGATGTTCGGAAATATTTATTTGAATTTTTGAATGATCCAAGAGTAATTGATATTCCCTGGCTGGCAAGAAAAATTTTAGTAAACTTAATTATTGTTCCTTTCCGCGCCCCAAAATCAGCAAAAATTTATAAAGAACTTTGGACGGACAAAGGTTCGCCGCTCTTATTTTACAGCGAAAGTGTTAGAGAAAACCTTGATAAAGAATTGGGGGAAGAGTTTGATGTTTATCTTGCAATGCGATATCAAAACCCAAGCATGGATAAAGTGCTTGAAGTAATGAGATTGAAAAGTTATAAGAAATTAATCATCTTTCCATTGTTTCCACAGTATGCTTCTTCAAGTGCTGGTTCCGCCATTGATAAAGCGATGAAAATAATAGGCAAATGGTGGGTAACGCCTGAGATAAAAATCTTTAGTCATTTTTTTCAAGATGAAGGTTATATAAATACCATTTTAGAGAGAGCTAAAAAATATAATATTAATGATTATGATCATGTTTTGTTCAGCTATCATGGATTGCCTGAAAGGCAGGTAGATAAAGTTCATTTAGACGGAAAGCCTTGCTCGGCACATAATTGTAGTGAGGAAATAAACGAAGAAAATTTTTATTGCTACAAAGCAGAATGTTACGCAACAACAAGGACGATCGCTTCGAGACTTAATATTCCGAAAGAAAAACATACTGTCTGTTTTCAATCAAGATTAGATCAAAAATGGCTTACACCTTTTTCTGATATGGTAATAAAAGATCTGGCAAAAAAAGGAGCAAAAAAACTGTTAGTCTTCAGCCCGGCATTTGTAGCAGATTGTTTGGAAACAGTAATTGAAATTGGAAGTGAATATCAGCAGATATTTAAAGAGAACGGCGGTGAAAAAGTGCAGCTTGTTGAAAGCTTGAATGATCATCCGATGTGGGTGCAGGCATTAAAGAATTTAATTTTGAAACAAGCCTAATAAACTCAGCACACCGCTTAAAACAAGTTTTGTTAAATTGCTTTTGCTGGTGAGGAATAAAAAAGTCGATAGGTTTAATTTTGGTTTTGTACAAATATAAACGTCACTCCAAATAGGATTAAATTTATTTTTAAATTTGAACAAGCCTGAATAATTGTAAGCAAATTTTAACCGTCTCCCTAAAAAATTTACCAAATACTCGCGTGAAATTTTATGTTTTGGTTTTACAATAAAGGGAACATCACCCAAGCTCCAATATTTAAAGCCTTCTTCTTTAAATTTGTTGAACACTGAAAATATTAATGCATCCATTACTCCGTTGGGAGCGGTTTTAATACGAAGCAAAAGTTCACTTCTTAAAAACTTTTCATCTATTTGGGAAACTAAAATAGCAGCAAGCCATTCATTATCTTTTTTATAAACAAACAATCGGCTTTGCGGTTTGAAAGTATCATTAAAGAAATATTTTATTTGCGGTTTTCGGCCATGTATGCAATCCAATTTGAATTTTTCAAGTTTCTGTTTTGCATCTTCGGAAAAATTAATCTCATCAACAACTCCATGTCTTGAGCCGGCCCTAATAACATCTCTAATAGACTTCTTGTTGAAATGCTCTTCGTTTAAATCCAAGATTGCCTCCTTTCCAAATCGTAAGGCATCAAATTTTTTTTGCTTTAACAAAGAAGCTATTTCTTCATTGCAGCTGGTAACAAAAATTTTTTTATTGTTAATAAGATTTATTCCGCCGATAGATTTGGGGTGATTTATCCAGACAAATTTATCCAAAGGCTCCTTCGGATTTTCTTTATTTGAATGAAATAAAGTGTTTGAAAAAGTATTTTCTTCAACAAAATTTTTATATGAAATATTAAGAATATTTTTTAACAGCAAAATGTTTTTCTTTTTGTTTATTTCAAAATCGATCGCTATGTGATAAAATGAAAGAGGAGCCAAACTTGACTCCCCGTAAAACTAAAGTTAATAATTTATAATCAACAAACCCAATTTCTTTAAGAAATTGGGTTTGTTGTTGATTTATTTTATTTTGAAACCAATTGTAGAGACGCTCCGGTGGAGCGTCTTAAACTAAAACCTAATATTTATAGATTAAAAATTTTAATTGTTTTGCTAATTTAGACGCCTCACCGAGGCGTCTCTACTAATAGTAATAATATTTTTATAACTTACTTTAACAGAACAAATTTATTTGTCTTATTAAAATCACCAGACTTTAATGTGTAAAAATAAATACCGCTTGATAAACCACCTGTGATAGAAGATGCATCAAAGTTTACTTTATAACGTCCCGCTTTTTCAAAATTATTTACAAGTGCTGCAACTTCCTGCCCAATTATATTATAGACTTTCAATGAAACAAATCCGTCTTTTGGAATTTGATACTGAATTGTGGTGCTTGGATTAAACGGGTTAGGAAAATTTTGGAATAGCTTATAATCATTTACAATAGATGGTTTCTTATCCTTTAAGCCTGTAACCGGATTATAATTGTAAACTTGAATTCCATCTATATAAATTGAACCGGACAAGCTTCCAGCGGGATAATTTCTAACGGAACTCTTATTTTCAATTGCGATACTGTTTAAAAATATTTCTCCGGATAAATTAATCGAGTCAAGTGGAAATTCAATAAACTTCCACCCGGTCCAATTTAAAGTATCGGAATTAATTGTGCTTGTCTTATTTAAACTGTTTTCAAAATTAAACATAATTTTATTGTAGCTTAAGTCTCCGAAAATCCAAATCCCGAATTTAGAAGACGAATCAATTCCCATAGAAATGTGAGGAGAAGGCTCTAATGAACAAACTCCTCCAGTATCGCTGAATGTGTAATTTAATTTGCCCGAACCAGTTCCAATTGTTTTTTCAATTGATGAATAAAGAAAAACAGTAAAGTTTGTATCAAGATTTGATGAATTAGAATTTTGCTTGGGTTGAATCCAATTTGCTGCATTCATAAAACTATCGACAACGGAACCTACTTCAAAATTATCTGCAGCAGTAGTAAAATTAATTACTGTGTCGGATTCAAGACTGTCATTGTTTACGCCTTCAATACCGCTTTTGAGATATATTTGATAATTGGCAGAATAGTCTAAAGGTTTAATCGGTGAAAAGGATAAAAGCCCTGAATTATTTATCTCCTTGTAACTTGCATTTTTCACATTCAAAGGCTTGCCGGTAGAGTCATATAAAAACACCCTTCCTCTAAATGTATTAAAATCGACCAGAGGGACGTTAAAGTAAACTAAAATATTTACGGTAGTACTAATATCGGTTTGATTTACATTTGGATAAACACCGCTAACTTTTAAGGCAATGGCAGGTTTTGAATAAAAGTTAAAAGTATAAGGTGCTGCAATGGATTTGTTCAACATACTAACTGCAGTTGTATCAAGTGTAACATTATATTCAGTTGCCGGTTCATAATAATTTAACGGGGTAAAAACCAAAGTATGTGAATCATTTTCCCATGTAAATTTCCCATTTACTTGTGGAGTAATTTTAAAAGCATTTTCAACTTCTGCTTCTGCCATTCTTTGATCAAAAGAAATTGTAATTGGTGAAGTAGCCCATATACTGTCGGTGCTATTTTCGGGGGTATGCGCTGTTACATTTGGAGTTGTTCCTCCCGCACTAATTAAATCAAAAAAATGTGACCAATTCCAATATGGGCCCGGGTCAGTATGTGTATTGTCTGTCGGGTCTATTGTATAGCCAGGATTATTGGGGTTCCAGGTATTATTTATCCAGTTGACCCACCATGTTTTTAAATGCTGATAATGGCCGATAATTCTAAAAGTATCTACCGGCACATGATAAGTATCAACAAAATGCCTAAACAAAGCAGCAGATGATTGATACATTGCTTCGGTAAAAAATGAAGGGTCTGACACATACCCCTCATGTTCTACACCAAGCATTACATTATTCCATGAACGTACATGCCATGCCCTGTCTTTTTCATGTACTAGTTGAATTATATAACCATCGGAGCTTCTAATAATATAATGAGAACTTGCTTTTGCAATTGGGTTTTTCAGCCAGGAAACCGAATTGGCAAAAGAACCTTCAGTATCATGAACAACCAAGAATTTTTGAGCAACAGCATTTGGATTAAAGTTAGGGCTTGGATCCCAAAAAGCCGGCGGATAATCAGTTGATAGAGCTTTTGCCGGAGAATTTATTGATACTATCTTTTCTATATTCTTTAATTTGTTTTTAGGGTTTACATTCTCGCTGAATTGCGACAGATCTACTTCTTTATGACTATTGACAACAACTCCGTTAATTTTTGTCCCTTCATTTAATACTTTGAAAATATCAAAGGAATAAAAAGGTTTTACATCTTCCTGCGGAATACCTGAATATTTTTCAAGAACCGGGCGCCAGGAAGAAAGATTATTTCTGCCTATAACATTTAATTCGTAAGCATATTTTGATAACAAAGCGGCTGCTGCTTTTATATTTAAGCCTGCATTATTTTTTACTTCCTCTACTGTTGCGCCAATAAGATTTGCTCCTTCAACAAGCGAATGGCCGAACCAGTTGTCATCTCTTAAACCCATAATTCCATAAGCTTTGGGCATGTTCATACAGTTGGCATCGTCATTTTCTTCGGGAACAATTTGCATCATCCTTGTTTCAGCATAAGCAACTGATTTTAAAACATCGACCGGTACATCGTAAATTTGAGCGGAACTTGTGAATGCATCATTCAACTGAATTGCTGTTTGTGCATTAGCCTGGTATGATTGTGCTTTTAATGACACTCCTGCTGAAAAAATTAAAAGTAAAATAAGCGGTAAATAAAATTTCATCCTTTTCCTTATTTTTATTCATCTTACATTTTCTTAAAAAAGAAAAACAAAATAAAACATCTTTTTACTTAATACAATTCCTAAATATTATCTTCAAACCAATTTCTGTTTGATTTTTATATCCTTAAATGTAATGTTTAAATAAATATTCCAGATAAATATTTATATATTCCTTTAATTGAATATTTTTCAAAATAAATGATAATGCTATGAATCAAATTTTAATAAAACCTGAAATAGAACAAAAAACAATTTGGTATATCAAGTGGTGGATTGTTTTTGTTCCTTGTGCTGTATTATTGACATTGTTATTAGCTTTGATTAGATATCCCGAATCAGTTGCAATCTTAACAATGCTAATTATGTTTTTGATTGCTGCACTTATCGTTTTATTTTGGATTCCATGGTTTCACAAGTCCTTACTCTACGAGATAAATGACGATTCGGTTGTAATATTAAAAGGTGTATTTTGGAAAATAAAATTATCAATTCCTTTTTCTAAAATTGCAGATGTAAAAATTAAACATGGCCCGCTGCAAAAAATATTTAAACTCGGTACGGTAAATATTATAGCCGCAGAGGATGAAGAGCGCAGATGGTCATATCCTGATATCCAGTTTGTCGATATTAAATTAGCAGAAGAAACCGGCAATGAAATTTTAAAAAGA
Organism: uncultured Bacteroidota bacterium; assembly: GCA_963775245.1. Classification (GTDB taxonomy): domain Bacteria; phylum Bacteroidota; class Ignavibacteria; order Ignavibacteriales; family Ignavibacteriaceae; genus CAVSWT01. The sequence goes on along the minus strand of CAVZID010000010.1, from coordinate 68,720 downwards.
ATAAAAACCGTTAAAGCAAATCTAAAGAGAGAACCTCAATCAAGCGAATCAGAATTATCTGATAAAGAAAAAATTAAATACCTTATGCAAGAATTAGAATCGATTAAAAAAGAATTGAACGACAAACAATAAAAAATCAAAAGTTAATTAGTTCAAATAACCTATTGATTAAATAGAATTATTTTTTTCATTTCCAGTATCCAGTATCCAGTATCCAGTATCCAGTATCCAGTATCCAGTAATATCTTTCTCTTTTTGTATTTCAGTTAGTTTGCTGATGATATGAGTTAAACAAACCCAATTTCTTCGAGCAATTGGGTTTGTGAAGGGTTTAGTATCGATTAATAAAATTAAATTAAGGAGGCACTATGGCACTTGTAAGTCTTACGAATAATTTATTGGACGAATACAAAAATTTGTTTAACTCTTGTGTAATCGACTCGAACAGAACTGCATTGGTTGAAAAGATTGTAAACAGCATGCTCTCAAACAAAGCGCGCTATGATACGGTTGGGAAGAAACTGAAGATACCGTGGTTTTTTATTGCCGCCATTCACCAGATGGAAGCATCGATGAATTTTAACTGTCATTTGCATAATGGTGATCCGTTAACTGCAAAAACGGTTCATGTTCCAGCTGGTCGGCCGCTGACGGGCAACCCTCCTTTTACCTGGGAAGACAGTGCTGCCGATGCCTTAACTATGATGAAGATTGATCAATGGAATGATTGGAGCTTGCCGGGGACATTATACAAAATTGAAGGATACAACGGCTGGGGCTACAGGCTAAAACATCCGCAGGTTTACACACCGTATTTATGGGGATTTTCAAATCATTACCAAAAAGGGAAATACATTGCCGACGGCACCTGGTCAGATACGGCAGTTTCGCAGCAATGCGGTGCGGCAGTTTTATTAAGAAGATTATCTGAGAAAAATGAAATTTCATTTTCAGGAGAGCCGGTAATTAACCATGAAGATGATATTACAAAACCAATGTTAAGATATTCCAAAAGCAAAATTAATTATGGAACAGAATTGCAAAATTTTTTAAATACATTTCCCGGCATTTATGTAAAGCCGGATGGTTGTCCAGGGGATAAAACTTCGGAAGCATTTAAGAAGGTTACAGGATATTATTTGATAGGGGATGAGAGGGCAGGGGGATAAACAATATTTTTATGTAGATTAATAAAAGTTATTTGTGTGTTATAATTTGTAGAAGGATTTTATTATTTAAATATTGAAAAGTATTTTGCCATTTCATTAAATATGTAAAGTCCTTTATGCAAACATTAATTTCCATTATTCTCACATTTCATTAAATTATGAAAGTAGATAATTAATAATTTTTTTAATTTGTACATAGCAAAAACAAAAAATAATATAGTTATGAAAACATTTACAGTTAATTTAACAAGAGTATATAAAGTTACTATTGGTGCAAAAAGTGAAGATTCAGCTATGGAGTTAGCAGAATTCTTTATTGGGAATCCCAAAGATGAATCCACCGATAATGAAAGACAAAAACATCAATTTGAAATACAAGAAATAGAAATGGTCATGAACGAAGCAATGGAATTTGAAGAAGTTCATGAGTAAAAGCAATTATATAAAACCCACTGATCTTTTAGTTGAACAGTTTTTAAAGATCGCACAAAATAGAAATTCGGACATTAATCTATTTCAGGTTTTACGATCAAGAGTTTATAGAATCGGGGAAGCCAATGTTTTAATTCGAGCTGCGTCTAAGGCTGTTACAAATAATAGATATTTCTTTGGACTTAATTATATTACCGTTGAAGAAATGGCTAACCTGGATAATCCATTCATTGCATTTATATGTGGCAACATTGAAAAAATTTTAATTTTACCTGCCAATGTTTTGTTCGATAATCTAAAACACATAAGTCACGATCGGAATGGGGAATATAAAATTAATCTTGATAGTAATCTTAATCTAATTCTTAAAGGTAGGAATAACAGATTTGATTGTTCAAATTTTATTAATGCATGGGATTTATTATTTAATCCACCCAAAATAGTTCATGCCCAAAATACAATAGAAGAAAGTCTTCATTCAGTTTTACAAGGAAGATTAATTGAAATAGGAAATATAAGAGGATTTAAAACCTATTCCCCAAACAAATCTAAAATATTTAATGGTCGGTTACTTTCTGAAATATCAACATTAAATAATTGTCCTAACTTACAGTTTTCAGATTATGATATTTTAAGACAAATCGATGTTCTGTGGTTTAGACTTAAAGGACAAAATTTAATTCCTGAATCTGCTTTTGAAGTTGAATTATCAACAGGAACATGGTCAGGCGTTGGAAGGATGGCAACATTGATGGATTATAGTGATACAAAATTATATGTGATTTCAAATGATGAAAGAAAATTCAAAAAAGTTATACATACTTTTCCTGTTATTAATAATCGGTATAAACATGTAAAGACAGATTTGATTAGTGATTTGTATACTTCAGAACTTCAACTAAGAGAACTAAGAACCGAAGTAGGAATTTAATATCTACTTGCTATCTTTAGGCATATTATAAATTTTATCTACTATAATATCTTTCGCTTTTAATAAATCCCCCCAAGTTTTTTTTATCATTATTTAATATTAATTAAAAGAATTCTCAAATTTTACATTCAAAGGCACTTCGCCGTAGTGTCTAAACAAAGACACATTTTGTAAAAATATTTCTTGACTATTTGATATTAAAGTGATATCATTACGATAGCATTAACATTTTTTAAGGGAAATAAATGGATAAAATATCTGAAAAACAGGCAACTAAAATTAATGGTTTTATAATACTATTAATTTCACTCCTATTATTAGTGTTCGAAATCTTTCTATTTATAGGAGGGATAAAGACTCAAGACCCTTCATTTTTGTGGATCTTTATTCCAGTATTGCTGCTCCTAATTTTATTAAACAGCGGATTTATAATTGTCCAGCCCAACGATTCAAGGGTGCTGATATTGTTTGGTAAATACACCGGGACTGTCCGTCATTCCGGTTTTTGGTGGGTCAATCCTTTTACAATAAAGAAAAGAATTACTCTACGAATTAGAAATTTCAGCAGCGAAAAAATTAAAGTAAATGATTTAAATGGAAATCCTATTGAAATTGGAGCAGTTATAGTCTGGAGGGTTGGAGATTCTGCCAGGGCTGTTTTTGATGTAGAAAACTACGAACAGTTTGTCGATATCCAAAGCGAAACCTCAATAAGATCCTTAGCCTCGGAATTTCCGTATGATGAAAGTGAAAGTAATAAAGCATCTTTAAGAGGAAGTCCGCAGGAAATAGCGGAAAGCTTGCAAAAACAAGTTCAATCAAGATTGGATATTGCCGGAGTTGAAGTGATTGAAGCAAGAATAAGTCACCTTGCTTATGCGCAGGAAATTGCACAGGCAATGTTGAGAAGGCAGCAAGCTGAGGCAGTTGTTGCAGCAAGATTTAAAATTGTCGAAGGTGCTGTGAGCATGGTTGATTTAGCATTAAAATCTTTAAGCGAACAAAAAATTATTGATCTGGATGAAGAGAAAAAAGCTACAATGGTAAATAATCTTATGGTTGCATTGGTTTCCGAAAGTGAAGTGACGCCTATAATAAATACAGGAACACTTTATCAATAATTGCCGGGTGATTTACAATGAAAAAATTTTCCGATTATTACGGTCAAACATTAATATTTACGCAGCCATCGGTTTGGAAAAGAACCTATATTATTAAATGTAATGAAGAAGTTATTGCAAATATAAATAGCGTTAAATTGTTCGGATTAAAATTGGAAGTTGAAATGTTTGGTGATAAATGGACAATTTATCGTCCTTCAATCTGGAGGTCGGAAGTTGACATAAGAGAAACAAATAAAACTTATCCTATTGCAAAGTATAGAAAAGAGAAATTTAAATTACATGGTTTTGTAGAACTGCCTAAAGGCCAGAAATTAAAAATTGTATTTAAATTTATTAGAAGCATTTTTGAAATATATAGCTCGTCGGATGAACTTTTAATAAAGTGCACTGGCAAAGTTAAATTTAAAGAGACAATCGAAATAGCATTTGAAAAAAAATCTGAACTGATAGATAAATACCCCTGGGTAATTATACTTGCTTGTTATTTATCGTTGGAAAGAAAGAGGGCTGCTGGAGCCGCAGCAGCAGGATGAAATAATTTTTATATATGTCTGATAAGAAAAAATTTTTACTAAGAATTGATGAAAATGTTCATGCCGCTCTTGAAAAATGGGCGGCAGATGAATTGAGAAGCATAAATGCGCAGATTGAATATTTGCTTACAGATGCATTAAAAAAATCCGGGAGGATGGCTTCTAAAAGTTCAAATTCAAGTGCAAGTGAAAATGAGAACACGTCATCTCCAATTAATAATTAACATACCTTACGCATGATGCTTAAATAAACCCGATTTCTTTGAGAAATCGGGTTTATAACTACATGCTTTGTGTAACATGAGTAAATAATTAAACTTATTGATTCTGAACCTTATTTTTTATCCATGAGAGTGCATAATCAAAAACCGGATCATCGCCTTTTGAAAAATCATTTGAATCTGCTTTAACACAAATATCCGGAGCAATCCCATTCCATTCAATAATTTTTTTATCAGCAGTGTATTCAATCCATTGGGGAACAGTATACTGCCATCCGTTTGAGAAAGTATAAAATTTAGGATTGCCTGACCCTCCTCCAGTTGTATCTCCAATTGTAGTTACAATAGGAAGATTTTGCATAGCAGAAATAAATCCTTCGTTAGAACTGTAGCATTTTCTTCCGGTTAAAACCACAACTTGTTTTGTCCAGGTTTGTCCCCTTGGCATTACCCAAATAGTATTGAGTGAGCTTAAATCAGAATGAAGCGGTCCATTTCTTGTTTGTGAGTAGCTGCCAACAGTTTTTACTGAAGTAAATCTGCCTGCAACCTGAAGAGCAAAGTTTTGATTTCCCCCTCCGTTAGCTCTAACATCTAGAATGATTCCGTGCATCGCTTTATTGGAATCAAGTATTTTATCAAAGGCAGAAATATCAAATTTGCCATTTGCCCATGATTGAATTCCAATACACAAAATAGAATCTACAATTGCATAACCGGTTGAGTTATTAACCATAACACCATTATACTTCTGATACAATGCCTGGTATATTTTCAAATCAAAATTTGGCGGATACGGATTGATATGGGTTGGAATATAAGTGCCGGTTGGGCCAATAAAATAAATATGTCCGTCGCGGAGTGGTGTAAGCATTGAATCGCATATTGCTATAAATTCATCAGCCGAAACGGCAGTTTTTACAGCTGGGAGAAATAGGTCGTGTTGTTTTTGCCAGTCAATATTTTTAAATGGAAAATAACAATACTCTTTATCAAAATGGTTCCATAAAGTTTCAAAGTCTTCAATGTAATGTCCTTCGGGGGGAATTACAATATCATCTTTTTTACAGCTAACAAAGCTTATGATAATGAAACTTAAAAGTAGAATGAAGATTAATTTGGATTTCATTTTAAAAACTCCCCGGCTGCTGCTTAAAATAAAAGGTAACATATTTTTCCCACCTATTTTAAAAATCATGAATTCAATTATTTAAGTCAACAGATAGCAATAAATTAATATAAGATTTTAGTTATAATTAATTTCATATTAAATATTTTAAATAGCCAGATTACCTTCAGTCGAATCTTTTCATTAAATTTCACATCATAAATTTCCAGTAACAAAAATCAAAATTAAAATGAATACAAAAGTTAAGAGACCTTCGTGGGATGAATATTTTCTAAAACTTGCTATGCTTGCTTCTGAGAGATCAACCTGTCCACGGATGCATTGCGGATGTGTATTTGTAAAAGATAGATTTGTTTTGGCAACCGGTTATAACGGTTCGATTCCAGGACAACCCCATTGTGAGGATGTCGGCTGCCTGGTTGTTGACAACCATTGTGTGAGAACTAATCATGCAGAAATAAACGCATTAACTCAAGCTGCAAACCACGGAGTAAATATTAAAGGCGCTACGGCTTATATTACTAATATGTCATGTACAACCTGTGCAAAAGCATTGATAGCTGCAGGTATAAAACGAGTTGTGGTTTTTTCCGATTTCCATGATACGCTGGCAACTAAATTTTATACTGAATCAAATGTTGAGATAGTAAAACTTGATATGCCGGATAGACTGATTAATTATGATTTAAAAAATTATTCATCAGCACGAAAGACCGAGAAGTCAAAATAGATTTTTGAAGTTATTTTATAATTACGAGGTAAATTTCTTTCAGTAGATGGTACACGGATATAACTGATTTAAACGGATTTACACAGATTTAATAATATATTTTTTATTTGTCACAAAGTGATCCCTTTGGGAAAAACCGAAGCACTTAAATATTGGAAACCTCTTATCGCAACTATATTTTGGGGAAGCTCGTTTATTGCCACCAAGTTTGCTTTAAAGGAAGTTACTCCGCCTCAGTTAATCTTAATAAGGTTATTTATAGCGGTTACTCTTTTAACTTCAATTGCGATTTACACCAAAAGAGATTTTACAATTAAGTTTAAAAGTCATTCATGGATTTTTTTATTAGCTCTGGTGGCAGTATTTCATCTCATGATTCAAATCTACGGACTTAGTTTTACATCGGCATCAAATACCGGCTGGATAGTTGGAATGGCGCCTGTCTTTATTGCTATCCTTGGTTTTTTCTTTATGAAAGAAAGCATCACATTAATTAAAGGTGCAGGAATAATAGTTGCATTCATCGGATTACTTTTACTGATCAGCCGCGGAGATTTTTCAAGCATAAATTTTCTTAAAAACAAAGGCGACTTCCTGGTTCTCGGCAGCGCCTTTACCTGGGGAGTGTATTCGATCATCAACAAAAAGGTAAGCTTGCAGTATTCTCCTTTAATGACCATACTTTATTTATTTATTACCATGGCAATCATAATTTCGCCAATTGTAATAAGAGGCGAGTTCATAAATAAAATCTTTCATTTGTCTTTTCATGTATGGATTGCAATTCTATTTTTGGGAATATTCTGTTCTGGTTTTGGTTATGTATTATGGGCACAGGCACTTAAAGAAATGGAAGCAGCGAAAGCCGGAGCTTTTTTATATTTTGAACCTTTTGTAACTGTAATTGCAGCATGGATTTTTCTAAGTGAAAGAATAACTTTTTTGATGATTTTAAGCGGAATAATCATTACTGCCGGAGTTCTTCTTGTTAATTTTAATGCGAAGCAATTATTGAAGCTTTTAAAAAAACTTAGCAGTAAAAACAGTCTTCCTGAAAATATTTAAACACCAACATTTTCACACACATTGTGACTAACAGTACAGTAAAACTTTAGAAATTTCGCTTAATTTAAGTACGTATTTTAATAAGGCATCACCCCCTTAAACAAATTTAAGTTTAGACTAATTTTCACAAATCTTTTGCGAGGGCTTAACATGATTACTGTACAAAAAAGCATTTTAATAAACCGTCCAAGAGAAGAGGTGTTTAACTTCGTTTCTAATTTTGATAACGATGCAAAGTGGAGAACAGAAGAAATCGGATTGAAAGAGGAACAGAAAAATGCGGCATTAAAAGGAATGCGTAATTACTCGATAAAATTTTTTAATAGAACAGTTTCCGTTCCCACAAAAATTACCGAGTATAACAGGAATAAAAGGGTTGCATTTCAATCAACAGATAAACAGCTTTTTTTAAATGGTTATAGGCATGTAGTTTCACTTAAAAGTATGACAAAGCTTACCTATTCAATAAGTGCAGAATTCAAGGGGTTATTTAAATTTCTTTCTGCTTTTATAAAAAGATTTTATGCCGGTAGAATTGATCGCGATCTTGAAAAACTGAAAAATGTTCTTGAGAAAGAATCGAAATCGATATAAAAATTTCCTGCTTTTTTAAAACAATAGACCACTGATTGAACGGATTAGACGGATCAACATGGACAGCATTTAAATCATACCATAAAATTATTTTCTTAAATCTTATTTAGTTATTTTTTCAAATTAAATTAAACAGAATTCAGTATGCTTGATCCAAAAACATTTTATAAAAAATTAGATTTTCTTTTAGTTAAAATCGGTTTGGAAAAATCCGGTAAAGATTTTTTATTCACTATTGTAAATGAGCTTGAAAAAACTTTTGGTGAAGACTTGAAAATCGGCAATGGAAGAATTTTTGAAGAAGCGGAGGATTACTATATTCTTATTTCTTCTACCGGGGGGAAGACAAGAAAAACAAATGTTAAAATTCCAACTGAATCGGAAGCTTTACAGGCGGTGTTAAAATCTAAGACTTATATTTTTGATAATCCGAATTTGACTATTGATCCTTCCCTTATAAATCAAGATTGGTACAGTATTCCTGCTGCCATTACAGTTCGCGGTTCAGATTATAGGTGGATTATTATTTTTGAATTAAGAAGCGGATGGGTTAGAGAAGAAATTGAATTATGCTTGAATGCCGTACGCACCATGCTTAACTATAGGCTTTTTAATGAAGCTGTGAAAACGGGAATTGAACAAGCTGCTCATATTCAGCAAAGCTTGCTTCCAATTACTGCGCCGGAATTTCCGGGATTTAAGATTGCGGGTAAATCGCAGCCTGCGGAATTAGTCGGCGGTGATCTTTATGATTATTTTAATTTTGACAATAAAAATTTTGGATTTTGCATTGGTGATGCAAGCGGTCATGGATTGCCCGCGGCACTTTTAGCAAGAGATGTTGTTACCGGCTTACGCATGGGGCTTGAAAAACACCTGAAAATGGTTTACACTTTTGAAAAGCTGAATAACGTTATTTACAGGAGCGTTTATTCTACAAATTTTATTTCCTTATTTTATGCTGAAGTTGATAAAAGCGGCAACCTTCTTTATGTAAATGCGGGGCATCCGTCGGCTTTATTATTTGATGGTAAAAACTTTTCCGAACTTGAAGCAACGGGCATGCTGTTTGGCGCTTTGCCTGAAATTGATTTGCAAAGAGGCCACGCATTTTTAAAGCCAGGCTCTTTACTTTTGCTATATACAGATGGAATAAGTGAAAGAAAAAATTTGCATTCGGAAGATTTTGGTATTGAAGGAATTAAAAAAGCTGTAGCCGAAAACAAAGACAAACCGGTGAAGCTAATTGTAGAAGAAATATTTAACGCTGCTGCAAAGTTTGGAAACAATAAAAAATGGGAAGATGATGCAACTCTTGTTATTTTAAGAAGAGAAGAGGAAAAGAATTAAATCAATAAACATCTTTATGAAAAATCCATTTTTAATCGGAACAAAAATTTATTTAAGATCACCTGAACCTGGTGATGAAAATATAATTGCACTTTCTGAAAATCATCCCGATCCCCGTCTGTATCTTTATTATGCTTTGCCAACTTCAATCGGAATGCATTGGAAAAGAATTGAACAAAGAATGCAAGATCACTTCTACAATCTTTTTTACAATTTGCAAAGTTGAAGCATGATGAAGCCAATTGGCTGCACTTCATTTGTTACGAATTGATTGGGTAGGGCAGAATGGCAACTTTCTATATTGCAATTGCAGAAAAAGAAAATTGGTCAAAAGGTTACGGCAAAGAAGCAACACAATTAATGGTTGATTATGCTTTTAATACTTTAAATTTTAACCGCATTCAATTGCATGTAAGCGTTGAAAATGAAAGAGCAATTAAGGCTTATGAAAAAGTTGGATTTGTAAAAGAAGGAACCCTCCGGCAGGCAATGTATTTTGATAATCATTATATAGATTTTTATTTGATGGCTATATTAAAAGAAGATTATTTAAAAATGAAAATTTAAGTAAGATAACATTTTAGGGTTTTATGATATAGTCATTATCCTTATCTTGTCATTATAAGTTTTAAAGAGAAAGTTTGAATAGTGGCCTCATTAAAGAATGGCGTAACCAGCCAATCGGAAACGATCGCTAAGCGGCAGGTCTGGAAAAATCTTGTAGCAAAATATCATAAAGCACACGCCTGGAAAAGCACCTGGCAGTTAAGCAATTCGACAATTCCATTTTTTGTTATATGGTATGTAATGTACCTCAGCCTTGGCTACAGCTATTGGCTTACGCTATTATTGGCTTTTCCTGCCGCTGGATTTTTAGTACGCATGTTTATAATTCAGCATGACTGCGGGCATGGATCATTTTTCCATTCCAGAAAAGCGAATGATTTAAGCGGAATGTTTTGCAGTGTTTTTACTTTAACGCCATATCATTATTGGCGCAAAAGCCATGCAATTCATCACGCCAGTGCCGGAAATTTAGAAGAGAGGGGAATTGGAGATATTTATACAATGACGGTTTCTGAATATCTCAAGCTATCTAAATGGGGAAAATTCAAATACAGAATTTACCGCAACCCGGTTATTTTATTTTTATTTGTTCCCACAATTCTTTTTTTAATTCTTTACAGGTTTCCTAATCCTAAACGGCCTAAAATGAAGCGAAAGGTTGCAAGCGTTTATTATACGGATCTTGCTATAGGGGTTGCTATGGGACTTATGATTTGGCTGATTGGGATAAAGGCTTTTTTATTAATCCAGCTTCCCATAACTTTTATTACCTCATCGGTAGGAACATGGCTATTCTTTGTTCAGCATCAATTTGAAGATACATATTGGGAAACCGGCGATGAATGGGATTTTACCCAGGCGGCTTTAAAAGGAAGCTCATACTATAAATTGCCGAAAGTTTTGCAATGGTTCACGGGCAATATCGGTTTTCACCATATCCATCATCTTAGCCCGAGAATTCCAAACTACATGCTGGAAAAATGCCACAAGGAAAATCCATTATTTCAAAAAGCAAATGTATTGACTTTAAAGACCAGCTTTAAAAGTGTTTTATTAAGCTTGTGGGACGAAAATCAAAAACGGCTCGTCAGTTTTAGACAGCTAAAGAAACTGTATTTGAATACAAAGGGAATTTCTTAACTAAACGCAAAACTCTTTTGGAAACCAATACTCCTTTCAATATAAAGCGACTGCTTAAGTGGTTTCTTGTACTTTTATTAATTCTAATTCCAATTTTTATTTTCAGTAGAATTTATTTAATTAATAATGTACTTGCTTATGCCCCAATAAAGCCAATGCGAGTTACTGGGAAGACTATAGAAAAATTTTATGATCAAAAAGTTTCTCCAGATCAATATGGATTAACATATTCTAATTTTGATGTGAATGTGGGAGACTCGATTATATTAAAAGGTTTTCTCATAAATTCAAAAACCGAAAAACCAAAAGGAACTATAATAATTTTACATGGAATCGCAAGCTGCAAAGAAGCAATGCTTGGCCTAGCGGCTGAATTAGCTGATACTGGTTACAATTGTATTTTATATGATTCGCGGGCAAATGGAGAGAGCGGAGGGAAGTATTGCACATTTGGTTACTATGAAAAAAATGATGTCTCTAAATATATTGATGCGGCAATAAGTAAATACAAAAATGCTGCGCCGTTTGGAATTTATGGGCACTCATTTGGTGCGGCAGTTGCACTTCAGGCAATGGCAAGAGATCATAGAATTAAATGCGGTGTTATTGTAAGTCCTTTTGCCGATTTAAGAGAAATTGTTCATGATTATGTTAAAAGGATTTCATTCATTCCGTTTCATTTCTTTTCTAATATGATTATTGATAAGTCGGGAGAGATTGCACATTTCCCGGTTGATAGCGTGAAGCCTGAAATTTCTGCAAAGCAAATTACTCAGCCGGTTATGGTTATTCACGGATTAAATGATGAGAGAATTTCTCCTGAAAATGGAAAAAGAATTTTTAATAATCTTGCTTCAAAAGAAAAAATATGGTATCCAATCCCGGGAGGTGGACATAATAATTTATCAGTACTTGGGGGCAATGAATTTAGAAATAAAGTTGTAAACTTTTATTTAGCCTATCTTAAAAAGTAAAGTGACTCTAGTTTTTTTAGAAAAGACAAACCCAATTTCTTGGAAAAATTGGGTTTGTTAAGAAATACTATAAATTAAAAATTATGATGTGGACAAACCTTCGAGGTTATTCAATACTAAATTCCAATTCCCATCCAAATGTTTATCTTTCATTTAAAAACCTCGAAGGTTTTATTAATAGAATTGATAACTAATTTTTATCGTTCTTTTCTTTCTGCACAACAGTAACAAAAGCGCTTCTCACCGGAGGCGGCATTTTTGAATCTTTACCTTTTATTGATTTCCAAATTATTTCGTTCAACTCTACATCAGGAATATCATCCTCAACAGCAAAATCAAATTCAGCGCTTCTCTTTGCACCGTAAGTACTTGCAAGATTTTTTGCTTCTAAATCAATTAACGGTTTTACTGGAGTATAAGGATTAAAATCCGGGTTGTCTGTAATTGAATTTAAAATCGGTGTGGCAGAAAGATCAAACTGTGTCATCGGTTTTAAGCCAAGTACAAGCTCAATTGTTTTTAAAACGCTTGAAGTTGAATACATAGTATGATCAACAAAATGTTTTTTTATGTATGGGCTTATTACCAGCAAAGTTGACCTATGCGCATCTACATGATCAGAACCGCTTTGCGCATCATCTTCAACAACAAAAATTATACTTTCTTTCCAGAACCGGCTCTTTGAAATTTTTTCAATCATCAATCCCAGGGCATAATCGTTTTGAGCAACATACGCTTGCGGAGTTAATTCTCCCTTTGCTGTTCCCATGGTATGATCGTTTGGTAAACGGATAAGATTGAAAGCCGGCAGCGAGTCTTTTTTCACATACTCATCAAACTCTTTTTCCCATACATTCAGCCTAACCATGTCGGAAATACCTAAATCAAAACCTGGATAATCCGGGTTAGTAAATTTCTCCAGCTCTTTATCAGTTGCTTTATAAGCAATATTTTTCCCGTTGCCCTCTTCTAAAAACTCACCGTAATTCCTCAAAGATAAATTCTTCTTAATAACTTGATTCCAGATATACCCTGAAGATGGTGCTGAATTACCGGACGCATCTTCAAAATCATATTCTCCTCCTCTGCCGCCATAATACACCGGCCAGGTTTTTTCCGTATAATCACTGGCGTAAGCTGCAGTAGACCAGTTATGTCCGTCGGCGCTTACTTCAGCGTCGCAATAAAAATTATCATAAAGAGTAAACTCTTTAACAATCTTATGTTCATTAGGGCTGACCTGTTTGCCAAAAATACAAAGTGACGAATCCCCGTTTCCTTCTGCTATATCGCCTAAGACCTGGTCGTAAGTTCTGTTCTCTTTGATGATATAAAAAACGTGCTTTATTTTTTTGCTTCCGATGTTGTCGTAATCAGCGGGAATAACATTTTGATTTTTAGCTTCAGCTTTTTCCTGTACATAAGGAGTATTTGAATAAACTTTCTTCGAATATGATTGTAAAGTTTTTGCATCCGGGTAATTCATGATTGACATAGTTCCCATGAATAAAGAACCGATATATTGCTGATCCGGACGTTTGGTTGTATCAGTTGGAACCGGGCCCTTGGGATTAGGCAATGAAGAAAGCCCTTTTCCGTTTGCTACGATTATTTTGTTTGAGCCTAAAGTTTTAACAGAAGTAGGATACCAGCCGACAGGAATAAACCCGATGCTTTTTGATTTATCTTTCTGGCTTATATCAAATAGTGCAAGATAATTATTATCTGCATTTGCAACTATTAAAACCGATTCATCATTATTAAAGCAAACTGCATTTGGGGTGCTGCCGTATGGTGCATCAGGATGAAGAGATGAAATTATTTTTTCTGTTTCCTTTTTTGTTTTTAAATCTACAACTGAAACAGAATTGTTGTTTGCATTGGGTGTGAAAAGCCGTTCGTCATTTTTGGTTATTAAGATTTCTGTAGGATGATTGCCGACTTGAATTGTGTTTACAACAGACATAGTTTTCAAATCTATTTCGGCGATGGAAGAATTAGCCCATAAAGAAATGTAAGCAAAAGTCCCGACATGATTTATTTTTACATCATAGCATTCACTGTTAAATTTAATTTTCTTAATTACTCTTTTACTTTTTACATTGCAGACATATAAAGAGTTGCTCAACCTTAGAAACAGCTAACAAAATATTTTTCTTATTCCAGTAATCAATTCCTGTGATTGATATTTCTTCTTTCGGAAAAGGCTTCCCGATTACAATTGAATCGCTTAAAGTTAAATGTCCAGAATTAAAATTATAAATATAAATTGAATTGTTGTTTGCACCCGAAACAAAAAGCTTAGAATCATCGTTGTTGAATACAATTCCCCTCCAGGTTTTATCAACAACCATTCTTTGAATTTCTTTTTTACTTTGCAGATCGATTACAGAAATTGAATTTGTTTTTGTACCACTGTTTGAAGTTAAAGCATATTTTTCATCTTTGGTTATAATTAAATTTAAAGGCAGTTCGCCTATACCAACCTGATCTCCAACGGGAGTTAATCTCCAGCCATTGGGCAGCAAAGTATAGTCTTCAAACTTTCCCGGCAGTTTAACTTTTTCATTGGGTTCATTTCTACGGTTGGGGACCGTACATCCGTAAAAAAACGAGAAAGCTAATAATAACAAAAATAATTTTTTAACTAACATAAGGGATGTTTCCTTTCGTATATCGCAAAGCGACCACTATGTGGGCGATCAATTCTAAAATTAACTGCAAGCGGAAAACTAATAAAAAGGATTAATTCCGCAAAACAAAAAATGCTTTTTTAATTAAATGGTAATATAGTAGCTTAGATTTGTAATAATTGTTCATTCACATTACATGACTGGCATTAAATAAAATCACTTTTATTAGTTAAGAATTATTTAAAACATCAAAAATAAATTTTGTATATATTCATTCCTTAAATTTCTTAAATAGATTATGGTTCTATGCTTAAAAGAAAAAATTATTTTATAATATCTTCTTTTATTATACCTGTTCTTTTTGCTGCTTCCTTTTTATCCTCTCAAATAGATAGTAATGCTGTTGGCAATGAAAGAGTTGAATATTCTTTTTCTGTCGCTGGAGAAGTATTTTGGGTGTGAGGTGTTGACGATTGGAAAACTTTTGAAGTTAAATACCCTCCCGAAAAAATATATCATTTATACTTTTTTAAGTTTGCTTTTAATTTTAGCAAGGGACAATATGGAAACATCTTTAAGATATATACTACCGGTTTTCCCTTTATTCCTGGCAGGCGCAATAATAATCCACAGGAAAAAATTCTTATATAGTATGGTATTTTATTTATTAATTCTACTTCAGGCATTTTGTTTCATTGCATTTGTAAACAGCATTAATTGGGCAGCTAACTAAAAGAAATAATTCCGCTGAGAGGCAGGTACTTTTTAATTGAATGATAATATAAAATGTTTGAAGTTTAAAAAAGTTTAATCGTAATTAAGCCTGCCTTCAATAAAGCTGCGGAAGGCAAATGGAGCAGCGCCTTAACCATAAAACTGTTATATAACGAATAAATTTTTTTATGAAAATAATAGAATTACATACATCAAGATTACTTCTTAGGCAATGGAAGAAAAGCGATTATCCCGATTTTGCCGAAATGAGTTCAAATACAAAAGTTATGGAGTATTTCCCTAAGTTATTAACTGAAGAAGAAAGTAATGCCATTGCTGAAAAGTTATCGAAGTTAATTTCAGATAGAGGCTGGGGGCTTTGGGCAATGGAGGAAAAATCATCAAATAGATTTATTGGATTTACCGGATTACATGAAGTCTCAAATGATTTGCCGTTTGGTCCGGCAATTGAAATTGGCTGGAGGTTGTCTGATAAATTTTGGGGAAAGGGTTACGCCACAGAAGCGGCGGGGAAGGTATTGGAATTTGCATTTACAGAGCTGCAAATAGAAGAGATAGTCTCATTTACTTCGACATTAAATTTAAAATCAGAAGCTGTTATGAAGAGACTAAATATGATAAACACAAATTGTAATTTTCTTCACCCGAAAATAGAAGATAATCATCCATTAAAAGAACATATCCTTTATAAGATAAACAAAAAGCAATGGTTGCAAAAAGACAGATAACCAGCATATCATCCAGACTTATCAGTCACTCCGTTGGGGAGAACTTTAGATGGAATTTAATAAATATAACTATGGGACAAAATGTATGGTGCTTGATAAACAAAAAATTCCGGAAGGCTACAACGCAGTAAATACTTTTGTTATAATTAAAGGTGATGCAAAGAGATTTATTGAGTTTGTAGAAAAAGTCTTTGGTGGTAAAGAAAGAAAAAGTGTACGAACTCCCGATAAAGACGGAACATTAATTCACGCTGAGATTCAATTGGGTGACTCAACTATTTTGATTGCTGATTCAAAACCTGACTGGTTGTTTACACCAGCTTTTTTACAAGTGTATGTTGAAGATGCTCAAACTATTCTTGACCGCGCACAAAAAATGGAGGCCACAGTTATAACAGAAGTAAGTGATTTTTACAATGGCTTTAAACTGGCCAGACTAAAAGATAGCTGGGGAAATATTTGGTGGTTATACGAACCGGAAAATGTTAAAAAAGAAAAACCGGAATTAAAATCAGATACAAGCTGGCACGATAAGAAACCAAGCAATGTTTATACAACCTTAATGGAAGCCATGCAGAATTTAAGTCAAAAAAAATAGTAGTTAAATAGGCGAAAGCCCGAAGCTACTGATTTAAAGGCTGCGGGTTAAGCACAAAGTCGTTAAACAAAGGATAAAAATATGAGCATAGATTATTTTCAAAATAAATCAAAAGATTATGAGAAAGATAAAAACAGAGTTAATAATGTAAAAAATATAGCTGAAGCAGTTAAACAGAATATAGCATTTCATAAATCTATGCACATCATGGATTTTGGATCCGGAACTGGGTTGCTGTTGGAAGAAATCGCCCCTCTTGTAAGCAAAATTACTGCCGTAGATATTTCAAAGTCGATGAACATTGAATTAAATTCTAAAAGAGAAAAATTAGGTTGTGAGATTGAAATAATTGAAATGGATTTAACGAAAACCAAATTAGATAAAAAGTTTGATGGAATTATATCGTCAATGACTCTGCACCATGTTAAAGATATACAGGCTTTGTTTATTGATTTTTATTCGATGTTAAATGAAAACGGGTTTATAGCAATTGCCGATTTAGATTTAGAAGACGGCAGTTTTCATACCGATGATACAGGGGTATTTCATTTGGGGTTTGATAGGACAGAATTTTTAAATTATGCAAAAGAAGCAGGCTTTAAAAATCTTAAAATTATATCTGCAAGTATAGATTACAAACCGCAAGGCCAATATCCGATATTTTTGCTGGTTGGGTACAAATAGAAATAATTTATTTTTGAAACTTGTTTGTATGGCAAGCTAATCAACACAACTGCTTTGCTTGGTTACGTGTGTGCAATGATTATAAAAATTTAAAGATAGGGGTGGGGAAATTAATGGTAATTATACGTCCTTGCCGGGAGTGCTGCATCAGAACTGATCGCTTAGCGAGAAATATTAGTTTGTTCCCGCTTGCGGGATCGAAGACTAAATTCGCAGAATAAATTAATAGTACTTGTACTGATGTTTTTTATCCTAATCTCGCATAGCGATCACAAGGTGAGATCACTTTGTGAAATGTTTTTTTCTTGCCGGCTTTTCTGTTTTTATTAAAATGAAATCCGCAATCGCAATTTATTGCACAGGTTATGAGAAAAGAGAAACAAACAATAAGTGCAACCAAGAAATTAATAATGAACTGTAAGTAATATTTATAAATTTCTCTATATTAATACATGATATAGATTCTATTTTGTAATCATTGAATAAGAAAGTTCTTAATGAAGAAATTATATCTTGATGTTTGTACAATATGCCGTACATTTGACAACCAGAACAATATGAGGATCAGGCTGGAGACAGATGCTTATTATTTAATACTTAGTGGAATACAAAGATTATATATCAAATGGTAATTTCCCAAATGCATTTCAGAGAAATTGAAAGCATTGAAGATATAAAAGAAAAAATTCAAGTGGTTAATCTTTTAGATGTTCATGGAAAAGAGCCCAAATATGATTATGTGAAAGATAAGGTGAGGGCTGACGAGTTAACTCAAAAAAATTTTGGTATTGCTGATTCTATACACTTAGCATTTGCCGAACAATCAGCGGATTATTTAATTACCTGCGATGATAAGTTTTTAAAACGGAGTAAAAGTGCAAAAGTAAAAGTAGAAGTGTTAAATCCAATAGAATTTTGTGTTGAGGAGGAATTAAAATGAGGACAAATGAATATATAAGTGAAGAAGAGCTTTTTAATAAAGCAATAAGATTGTTAACCGAAAAGTTAGGCCCGTTAGAAACCAGCAGGGTCCTTTCTAAATTAAACCAAAAAAGAACAGAGTCTGTAAAACGTCATCGCCAATGGCAGTCTAAGCTAGATAAAGAAAAATTGTTTAAAGAAATATTCGGTTAAATAAAACACTCATAAAGAGCAATTGAAGCCAATATTATTTTATGTCTCCGGATTTTTAAGTTTTATATTGCCTGCTTTCAAGTGAGAAATCTATTCCTTTATCACTAAGAAGATTTATCCATTTGAATAATTAATGGTAATCGTACCGATGTTTTTTAAAAAACTTTTTCTTACCTTCTTATCGCTTTTATAAAATAGAAAACCGCAATCGCATTAAGATGCTATGATTAGATTAAAAGGGAAGCAAGCATAAATGTAAAATTGAAAAATATTACTGCAAGAATTGAATAATAACATTTCAATAAAAGATTATTTCTTGCGGTATAATTAATATATATGTGCTTAACAAAGGGAATAAATAATGAAAATAAATTGGATTAACATAGTTAATAAAAATTCAAAAGAATTAATTTGTGGATTTTGTAATGCTCACATTCAAAGTGAAAAAGGATACAATGGAAAATTTGAAGCTACAGGAAAAGAAGTTCATTTATATTATTGTCATAAATGTGGGGGATTAAATTATTTTGATGAAAAGGGAGAGCAATTTCCAGGCCCTATCATTGGAGATGAGGTATTAGATATTACAGACGAAACTGTTAGTAAACTATATACAGAAGCAAGAAAGTGTTGTTCAACTAATTCATATACTGGCTCAGTATTATGTTCCAGAAAATTATTAATGAATATTGCTGTTTCAAAGGGAGCTAAAGAAGGGTTATCTTTTGCTGAATATGTAAAATATTTATCTGATAAAAATTATGTTCCGCCCGGTGGCGAAGAATGGGTAGATCATATTAGAAAAAAAGGGAATGAGGCGACACACGAAATAATTATTATGAAAAAAGAAGATGCTGAAGAATTAATAATATTTATTGAAATGTTGTTAAAGTTTATTTATGAATTTCCAAATAGAATGAAAAGAAAAATACTTCCCGAATAAAATAAAAAAGTTATTTCATGGCATTGTCAGAATATCAAATAAAATCTATGGAATCTAAATGAACGAAATAATTTGTCCAAATTGTAAAAAGGCTTTTAAAATAGATGAAGCTGGTTTCGCTGAAATTCTAAAGCAAGTTCGAGATCACCAATTTGAGGAAGAATTACAAAGTCGATTAAAACTTGCAGAAAAAGAAAAGGTAGGCGCTGTTAAGCTAGCTGAAGCAAATCTAAAAAATTCGTTACAAGAGGAGTTATCAAAAAAGGATAAGGAATTAATTGAACTTAAGGCAAAAAATGAAAGAGAAATTACTGAAAAGTTGGCTAAGAAAGACTCTGAAATATCTGAAATGAAATCAAAAATTGACATGGCAGAGTTTAACAAAAAACTAACAGTTTCAGAGGCAATTCAAAAAATCGAAAAAGAACGTGACGAGCTTGCTAATATTCTAAAAAATAAAGATGCAGAAACGCAATTACTCGAAAAATCTTTAAACGAAAAATTTATTTCTGAACTCAAGACAAAAGACGAAATCATTAAGATGAAAGATGAAGAAATTGCTATGCGTAAAGATTTGAAACTAAAACTTTCAACTAAAATGATTGGTGAAACACTTGAACAACATTGCGAGATTGAATTCAACAAACTACGTGCAACAGCATTTCAAAAAGCTTATTTTGAAAAAGACAACGATGCAAAGTCTGGAAGTAAAGGTGATTATATATACAAGGAATCAGATGATGCTGGGAATGAAATAATTTCAATTATGTTTGAAATGAAGAATGAGGGGGATGAAACTGCTACAAAAAAAAGAAATGAAGATTTTTTTAAAGAATTGGACAAAGACCGAAAAGAAAAAAATTGTGAATACGCAGTTCTAGTTACACTTTTGGAAGCGGAGAACGAATTATATAATTTGGGAATAGTTGATGTATCTCATAAATATAACAAAATGTATGTTGTTCGACCCCAATTTTTCATACCAATTATCACGCTCTTACGTAATGCGGCAATGAATTCTTTGAAGTATAAAGCCGAATTAGCTTTGGTGAGAAATCAAAATATTGACATTACAAATTTTGAAGAAAGTATAAACTCATTTAAGGAAGGATTTGCTAGAAACTATGATCTAGCGAGCCGTAAATTTAAAACTGCAATTGAAGAAATTGATAAAACCATTGATCATCTTCAAAAGATTAAAGAAGCTTTGTTATCTTCAGAGAATAATCTGCGATTGGCTAATAATAAGGCGGAAGATCTAACTATAAAAAAATTAACCCGTGGGAATCCCACTATGTCAGCTAAGTTTGAAGAACTTTCTGATAAAACTAAATAAAATAAAGATGATTGTTGTTAAAATATTACTTATCAAAACAAAGATAACTAGCTAATAAAACGAGAGCAGTTTTGGAGTTAAGCAATTTATTCTTTATCAAAAATCAAAACTCCAAAATTTTTTGTATTATCTTTTCCTTCAAGATTTCCAATCAAATAAACTTTATGTGTAGTTGGATCAAGAGCTATAGTTCTTAATCCTTTTTCTGTAGTAACATTATCAACAACTTTAAATTCAATTGGGGAAGTTTCTTTTACAATAGTTAAAGTTCCTTCACCATTTGAGCTAAACACAAGATTTGTTTCAGGATCAAAAGCACAGCCGTCTACTCTTCCACCGATCAGCTCAGAAGCAATAACTCTCTACTTAATAAAAGCCGGGACATTATTAGATATTATAGTTTATAAAGCTCTTATTATTACAAGCCCCCTTTGATTGTAAGTTCAGAATGAGTTTAAACTTCATAATATTTTTATCCCTTTTGTTTTCGTCTGTAATATTTCGGCGAAAGATTCATTATCTTATTAAACATTCTAGAAAAATAGTATGGATCTTCAAAGCCAACAAGTACTGCAACTTCCTTAATACGCATTTCGGTCATATCAAGATATTGGCAAGCCCTTTGAATTTTCAATCTGGAAAAATATTCCAGCGGGGCATACCCGGTTCTTCTTTTAAAGATAAACGAAAAATGAGATGCAGAAAAACCAAACTCGCCGGCAATTTCTTTTAACGAAAGATTCCTGGAGAGATTTTCTTTTAAGAATTCAATTGTATTGTCAATAACATCGTGTCGTTTATCATAAAGAAAATGTTTAAAGTGATTCACAAATAAAAACGAACTTAGAAAATGCCACAAACACATTGATGAATATTGCAAATTATCAGCGCTGTACCCATTGTCTAGTGTTCTGTAAATTTCATCAAAAAGCTGTATGCGGTCATCAGCAGTCCCCAATTTAACAGGATGGATTAGATTAATAATATCTATTTTTTTCGCAAAGTGAGCAGCACTTTTCCCTTTGAAGTGAATCCAGTATATACTCCAAGGATTGTTTTTATCGGCACCGTATGAGTGATGTGTATCCGGAGGTAGAATAAAAAAATTGTCTGGTGAAACGTTATATTCTCTATCTTTCAACTTAAACCACCCTTTCCCCCGGGTACAAAAGATCAAAATATATTGCTTGCATCCGTGCTTACGTTCTCTAAAGTGATATTTTGCTTGAGGGTAATAACCAATATCAGTGACATGAACCGGCGCAGTGATAGGGTCTTTTTCCATCGAATGAATGATTGATTGCGGCAGGACAATCATTTTTTGTCCTTCAAAGCCTTCTTTCTTTTTAACTAATCTCACTTTAATGAAACTCCTCACTTCTTATCTATCTTTATTAAAAATAGTAATATCGTCCATTAAAATCCAAATATGATCTATTTGTTTATCATTACATATTTAATACTTTAGAACTGCCTAAATAGCTTATCGTTATTATATGAGAGATTATAAATTCAATACAAAGTATTTGATGAGCATCGCCATCGTTTCGGCAATGGGCGGCCTATTATTTGGCTATGATTGGGTAGTAATTGGAGGAGCAAAACCGTTTTATGAAGAATATTTCGGTATAGCGGGAATGCCTGTGATGCAAGGTTGGGCTATGAGCGCGGCATTAGTCGGTTGTTTAATTGGTGCAGCGATATCAGGATTTTTAAGCGATAAATATGGAAGAAAATATTTATTAATTGCTTCGGCTGCCCTTTTTTTTGTAACATCAATATTAACAGGATTCTCAACAACATTTAATTTATTTGTAACAGCCAGAATTTTGGGCGGGGTTGCAATCGGGCTGGCCTCTAATTTATCACCGATGTATATCGCTGAGGTTTCACCGGCCGAAGTTAGGGGAAAGTATGTTTCTATTAATCAGCTAACTATTGTAGTTGGTATTTTAGCTGCACAGTTAGTTAATTGGCTTATTGCAGATCCAGTTGCTGCAAACGCTTCGGGTTTGGATATACTAAATTCATGGAATGGTCAAACAGGCTGGCGCTGGATGTTCTGGGCATGCGCAGTTCCTTCCTTACTTTTTTTCTTATTCATGTGGTTTGTCCCTGAAAGCCCGCGTTGGCTGGCAAAGAAGCGAAATAATCATATTAAAGCTCAAGCTATTCTTGCAAAAATCGGAGGTGAAAATTATGCTGCTAATGAGATTAGTGAAATAGAAAAAACGCTCAGCGGGCAAAACGAAAATGTTAATCTTAAGACATTATTTCAACCCGGACTTTTGCCAATTATAATCATAGGAATTGTCATTGCGGTTTTTCAGCAGTGGTGCGGCATCAATGTAATTTTTAATTACGCACAGGAAGTATTTTCTTCAGCCGGATACGGTGTCTCGGATATACTTTTCAATATAGTAATTACCGGCAGTGTTAATTTGGCTTTCACTTTCTTGGGGATGTTCACTGTTGATAGATTAGGCCGAAAAACTTTAATGCTTATTGGTGCAGGATGTCTTGCGATAATCTATTCAATATTAGGAAGTCTATACTTCTTCCATTTTCATGGCCTTCCTCTTTTAATATTAGTTGTTCTTGCTATAGCATGTTATGCAATGACACTAGCGCCGGTAACATGGGTAATACTCTCTGAAATATTTCCGAATAGAGTTCGCGGGATTGCCATGTCGGTTGCAACAATTGCTTTATGGTCTGCGTGTTTTATTCTTACCTACACTTTCCCATTATTAAATAAGTGGCTTGAGTCTTACGGAACGTTCTGGCTTTATGGAATAATATGCGTTCTTGGCTTTACATTCATCTTTAAAAGATTGCCGGAGACTAAAGGGAAGTCGCTTGAACAAATTGAACATGATTTAACATTTGGACAACTAAAAAGATAGAGAAAATAAAAAATGAAAAGTGATGTAAAAGTATGGGAAGAAGATGTTGTAATTCCGACTTATGACATTGGAGAGCCTGAAAAGAATCCCATTTTTTTGGAAAAGAGAGTTTACCAGGGAAGCAGCGGAAGTGTATATCCCCATCCGGTTATAGAAAAAATTTTCGACGAGAAGAAAGATAGAATTTACCAGGCATGTTTTTTGGAAAATGAATATTTGAAAATTATGATTTTACCTGAGCTCGGCGGGCGCGTTCAGATGGCTTACGATAAAGTGAAGCAAAGACACTTTGTGTACTACAATGAAGTTATAAAGCCCGCATTGGTTGGACTTACCGGCCCATGGATATCCGGAGGAATTGAATTCAATTGGCCCCAGCATCATCGCCCAAGCACATTTCAACCGGTAGATTACTGTATTGAAGAAAATATCGATGGCAGTAAAACCGTTTGGTGCAACGAGGTTGAAAGAATGTTCCGAACAAAGGGTATGGCAGGATTCACATTGCATCCGGGTAAAGCATATCTCGAAATTAAAGTGAGGTTGTATAATCGAACTCCTTTTGCTCAGACTTTCTTATGGTGGGCTAACCCGGCTGTTCATGTTAATGAAAATTATCAATCTGTATTTCCACCGGATGTACACGCGGTTTTCGATCACGGCAAACGTGATGTCTCAACTTTCCCGATTGCCACAGGAACATATTATAAAGTTGATTACTCTGCAGGAGTAGATATTTCCCGCTACAAAAATATTCCTGTGCCCACTTCTTATATGGCAGTCAATTCTAAATACGATTTTGTTGGGGGCTACGAAAATGATACACTAGACGGATTGATCCATATTGCTAATCATCACATATCGCCCGGTAAAAAACAATGGACTTGGGGACAAAGTGATTTTGGCAAAGCATGGGATAGAAACTTAACTGACAATAATGGGCCATACATTGAACTGATGTGCGGCGTTTACACTGATAATCAACCGGATTTCTCATGGTTAATGCCATACGAAGAAAAGAGCTTTGAACAATATTTTATGCCATACCATGATATAGGACTTGTCAAGAATGCTACTAAAGAAGCGATGCTCAATCTTGAGATTCATAATGGGAAAGCCGTAATTAAAGCTTATGCTACTTCTATTTATAAAAATGCGAAAGTAGAATTGAAACACGGTGATGATATTTTGATGAATGAGGAATTTGATTTTTCACCGGCTGTTTCATTTGAGAAATCAATTCTTGTAGCTGATGAAATACCCCGGGATGAATTGTTGATTAAAATTATTGATTCAGAAGGTAAAATTCTTGTCGCATGGAAACCTGAAAAACAAGAAAATAAAAAAATTCCGGGGGCAGCTGCTGCAGCAAAACTTCCGGGTGAAATTGCTGAAAATGAACAATTATATCTTACCGGTTTGCATCTTGAACAATATCGTCATGCTACCTATGATGCTGCTGATTACTATAAAGAAGCACTTAAACGCGATCCGGGAGATGTTCGAAATAATAACGCGATGGGATTGTGGTTGATGAGGAGAGGTCAATTTAAAAAAGCAGAACCATTTTTTAGAAAAGCTATTGAGACAATAACAGATAGAAATCCAAATCCTTATGATGGAGAACCGTTTTACAATTTGGGATGGTCGCTTAAAATGCAAGGGCGTTTTGAAGAAGCTTATGAAGAATTTTTCAAATCCGTATGGAACTCAGCTTGGCAGGATGCCGGATATTTTTCATTAGCGCAAATTGCCGCAATGAAACATGATTTTGATAAAGCTCTAGATTTTATTGATCGATCATTAATTCGGAACTGGCATAATCATAAAGCGCGTCATCTTAAAACGGCAATTCTACGTAAGCTTGGAAAAATTAATGATGCTTTTAAGTTTATTGAGGAATCTCTTATAATAGATAAATTCAACATAGGATGTTTATTCGAAAAATATTTATTGCTTAAAGAAGGAGCACACCAGGAAGCTGAGGAAGTCCTTCAAGAAATACATCTGCTAACGTGGGGTTGGGAACATAATTTCATTGAATATGCTCTCGATTATTTTTCGTCCGGACTTTTTGTTGAAGCTTCACAAATGATTTCAGAGGCATTAATGGACTACAGTGATGTTTATCCTATGATTTATTATTTCCTCGGATACTTTGCTTCTTGTTCTGGGAATGTTGCTAAAGCAAAAGAATATTACAATAAAGCCGCGGTAATGAAACCTGATTACTGTTTTCCAAATCGTCTTGAGGAAGTGTTGGCATTATCCGACGCTATGATGTTAAAACCGTCTGATGATAAAGCTCCATACTATCTTGGAAATTTTTGGTATGCTAACCGGCAATATAAAGAGGCTTTGGCTTGCTGGCAAAAGTCAGTTTCAATAAACGATAAATTCCCGACTGTCTGGCGGAATCTCTCTCTTGCCTACTATAATAAATTTAGTAAAAGAGAAAAAGCGATTGAGTCATTGGAAAAAGCATTCGAACTAGATACTTCAGATGCAAGAATTTTAATGGAGCTTGACCAGCTTTATAAAAAATTAGGAAGGCCTCATGCAGAAAGATTAGCTATTCTCGAAAATTATTTGTCATTAGTTGAATTACGTGATGATCTCTACCTTGAGCGGGTTACATTGTATAATCAGCTTTGTCGTTTTGAAAAAGCTAAAGAATTGATTTTAAATCGCAAATTTCATCCATGGGAAGGTGGTGAGGGAAAGGTTACCGGCCAATATGTGCTAAGCCAAGTCGAACTTGGTAAAATTGCACTTTCTGAAAAACGATTTAGCGATGCACTTGAACTGTTTAACGCAGCTAAATCATATCCTCATAATTTGGGTGAAGGAAAATTATTCGGTGCCCAGGAGAATGATATTGATTTCTTTATTGGATGTACACATGAAGCGTTGGGCAATTTGGAAAATGCAAGCAACTATTTTGAAAAAGCTTCAATAGGAATTTCCGAACCTTCACAGGCATTTTTCTATAACGACCAGCAGCCAGACAAAATCCTTTATCAAGGATTGGCACTGGAAAAACTTCATCAAAAAGAAAAAGCACTTATTTATTTTAATAAATTAATAGACTATGGCGAAAAACATTTTTCAGACAATGTTGAGATAGATTACTTCGCCGTTTCACTGCCCGATTTACTGCTCTGGGATGAAGATTTGAATCATCGTAATAAGATACACTGCAATTACCTTATAGGGTTGGGGCATTTAGGAATGAGGAATAAGAAAACAGCGGCTAGCTATTTTCAAAAAACATTAAAGATGGATATAAATCATATTGGGGCTAGAATTCATCTTGCACTTATAGATGAATTGTTAACATTCAAATCTTGTTCATAATTCAGGGGATTGATAAATTAATAAAACTTGGCTAGATGGTCGGGTTAATAAATCTTAAAGGAGTTGTATTGTGAGAGCATTATCAAAAATATTGTTACTAGTAATTGTATTTTCTCTTTCTTACGCAGTGATGAGCAGTGCAATGCCTAATAGGAATATTGTTAAGTTAAGTGGTAAATGGAATTTTTGCGTAGACTCTTTACAGATCGGGGATTCCCAAAATTGGGGAGTGGCCGGACTTCCCGCAAAACTTACACGTTCCGTATCGGTTCCTCATGCTTGGAACGCAGAAAAAGGATTGGAAAAATATTGGGGGATATGTTGGTATGAAAGGACTTTTGAAATATCAAAAGCAGCGCTTAAAAAAACTAACCTTCTGCAGTTTGATGCAGTATATCATGACGCAACAATTTTTATCAATGGAAAGAAAGCAGGCGAACATATCGGTTCCGGCTATAACCGTTTTTTTATAAACATTACTCCATTTCTGAAGGTAGGAATAAATACTGTAATTGTAAGAGTAGATAATTCCCCATCACGAAGCAACATTCCATTTTTAAAAAGTTTTGACTGGGCAAACGACGGCGGTATTTATAGGAATGTTTACCTGGTAACAACACAACCCCAGGCTATTCAATATATACATGTTGATGCTTTGCCTGATGGGAAAAAAGGTATAGCAAACATCCGCGTAAGCTTCTTAGACCCGGCTAAATTAGAAAATTCAACAATAAAATTATCAGCTGTTATCTCAGAAGAAAATCAAAAGACCAAGAAACAGATTTATGATAGTGAACTTAATGGAAAATATGAGAACGGCTGTTTCATCACCAAACTAAAATTCGATGATATAAATCCGTGGCATTTCGATTCACCCAACCTTTACAAAATAACAATAAGATTAATTGCCGACGGTATTGAAAAAGATAAATACTCAACAGTATTTGGTTTTAGAAGTATTAAAATTGTTAACGACAGATATGTACTTAACGGTGAACCCATGCGACTTATGGGGGTAGAATGGATGCCCGGTTCTTCATTGAAACGAGGAATGGCAGAAACAACTGCCGACTTAGAAAAGAATCTGAATTTAATGAAGAATGCAAATTGCATCTTCACCCGTTTTCATTGGCAGCAGGATGAATATGTTTTTGATTGGTGCGACAGACATGGAATTTTAGTCCAGGAAGAAATTCCATATTGGGGGAAAGCTATGAATCTGAACGATACATTATTGAATAAAGGTTTTCAGCATCTTGATGAAATGATCAACAACCATTATAACCATCCTTCCATTATTGCCTGGGGTATTGGAAATGAATTAACAAGCCGTAATCAGCAAACAATCTCTATACTGAAGAAATTGTATCAGCATGCCAAAAATTTGGATTCAACACGATTAGTTAATTATGTATCCAATAGATTAGATGATGGAGTCACAAATGCAAATGACGATAAATCGCTGTCAGATGCAAGCTCTAATTTTGATATGATGATGTTCAACGAATACTATAGTACATGGTATGGAAAAACTTTAGATTCTATATCCTCAGGACTTGATCGCATTGCAAAAAGATATCCGAACAAACCGATTACAATATCTGAATGTGGCATATGCGAACCTGTATTTAAAGGTGGAGATCCTAGGAGATGCAAAGAGATGGTAATTCAAAATAAAATCTATGGCTCTAAAAAGTACATTGCCGGGGAAATCTATTTTTGTCTAAACGATTATCGCACTCATTTGGGCGAAGATCTTACCTACAGTTATCCGCAACGAGTTCATGGCGTTTGCGATATTCATTTAAATCCCAAACCTTCTTATGATACTTTAAAAAACATAAGCTCGCCGATAATTGTGAAATCAATCGCTGCCGATGGCAATGAAGTGGTAATATCTTTATTGGGAAAAACCGGTGTACCAAGTTACATAGTTCGTGATTATACCCTTGCTGTTGGAAATCAAAAAATTAAAATAGATAAGCTTGCCCCCGGTGAAGAAAAAACTTTTAATATAAAAACCGATGCCAAGGAATTTAAAATAATCCGTCCAACCGGGTTCAATGTTTTAAATATAAAATTCAGATAATTTGTATTATATAATTTCGAATTTATACCACCATGACACCATGTTTTTGAATTACTAGCAAGTATTTTAAATTTTTCTTTTAATTCTTGATTTATTGTTCAATCTGTAATAATCGAAAATGTTAAGGATACATTTTCTCTTTGTTATTATTTTTAATGAAATGCTCTGAATACACTTTAGCAAATCCATCGATAGTTTTTAACTCAGATTTAGAGAGCCACGGAGATTTCTCAGAGTTTGTTAATAGTCTGAACTAACAAACACAATTTCTTTAAGAAATTGGGTTTGTGTACACATCTTAAATAATGGAGCAAATAAAAAATCTTTGCGGTTTTCAACGCCTTTCCCCTTGCCTTTGAGTAATGGTATTTAAAAAAGTTAGTAATAAGGCGAGCATTTTTCTTTCCCCGTATTAAATAAATTATTCGTAATTATACCTGCCTCCCGGCGGGAGGCCGATGTTTTTTAAAATTCTTTTTACTACATTTTCTACCGGCTTAATTTAATTAGAAATCCGCAATCGCATTTATATGCAAAGACTGCATGATAAGGGAAGCAAATATAAATTTATTGTTAAGAATATTGCTTTAAAAATTGCATAATAACATTCTAATCAAGAGTTATTTGTTGCAGCATAGTTAGCAGTTATATGCTTGAATAATAAATGTTATGGGAATAAAAGTAATTAAAGGAGAAATATGATTGCAAGAATTTGGCACGGAAGGACTCTTTTAGAAAAATATGAAGAGTACACAAAATTTTTAAAAGAAGTTGCTATCCCGGATTATCAAAATACAAGTGGATTTATAGAGCTTACTTTTTTAAGAAACGTTCAAAACAATGAAGGACATTTTACATTAATAACTTATTGGGATAATCTTGAAGTAATTAAAAATTTTGCCGGTAATGATTTTGAAAAAGCAAAGTATTATCCAGAAGACGCAGACTATTTATTAGAATATGAAGTAAAGGTATTACATTATGAAGTATTTGCAAAATCATAAAAAAAGCATACATTAAACGGCTCAACTCGACCGCCTAATCGCATTCGGTATTTTTTAGATTTTTAAAGTTAGTTGTTCTGTTTCAGCATATGCTTAAACATTGTCTAGCTAATTAAGTAATTTGCAGCCGTTGTGCGCAAGATAAAATACGCACCGGCGGCTTAAATATTTGGCGTTATCTTTCTAACTTAGTTTGTTGTTCCGGGGCGGACGGGTTAGCCACAACGCCGTTAGATGTTTAATAAAAAAAATAGAGGGGTACTAGATGAAAACAAAAATATTTCTTAGTTTTCTTTTTCTCTCATCATTATTGATAGCTCAACCTGACTTAACAGTAGACTCAATTGTTGTTAAAACTTCACACGATACAATTTATGTTTGGGACTATAACGCCTGGGAGCAATGTGCATTTCAATTAGATTATTCGGTTGAAACGGCTGACTCAATTATTACAATCACACAAATAGATACTGCTGAAGATGCAGCAACCTGTTATGGTTACCATGATTTTGTTGTTCCCGTAATAAATTTAAATGAAGGCAATTATCGAATTGATATTTACAGAGATTGCCTCTATGAAGACGTTAAATTTATTAAATCATTTCAATTTGAATACCGCCGTCCCGGTTGGGAAGAGAATGTCGTCTTATCTCCCGATAGTATTTTTATATCCAACTATCATTTATCAGACTCATGTAATATTATTAATAATTCAGATCAAGGTATTTATTTGGATTCGATTTATAATAAATCCTACTCATCATATTATTATGACATTAAAAGGGACGGCGAATATGAAATCAATTATTTCAGAATAAATTCTTATGGACAGGTTGATTCAATCCACATGCAGCTAAATCCAAAAGATACTTTAACATTTTTTATAGTAAGTGTTGATGTATGCCCGATTTGCAAAAGACAATATGATGGATTTCTAAAGGATACACTCATCTTCGTATTTTCTACAGATTCAAATCAAACAACTAAAAAGCAGCTTTTATTAGATAGTGACATTTCTTTAGGTATTGAAGACTATAAAACAAATGTGAGCTCATTTTACTTATCTCAGAATTTTCCCAACCCGTTTAATCCTAACACAACAATAAAATATTCAATTCCCAAATCATGTTTTGTAACATTGAAAATTTATGATCTGCTTGGCAAAGAAATTATGACATTAGTTAATGAAGAAAAATCAGTGGGAAATTATGAGATAAATTTTGATGGTAAAAATCTTTCGAGCGGTGTTTATTTTTATAGAATACAAGCCGGGAGTTTTTCTGATGCAAAGAAATTTATTTTGCTAAGATAAGAAAAACACCAAACTCATTGCTTAAGGGGCTGTGTGAAAATTAGATTTTCATTTATAAATATTTACAAAATTGAATATGGTAATTTCTGTTTAATGAGTAATTAATATTGAACTCCCACGAAGTTCGGGGTTGTTTTTGTATTTCTTTTTCTACAAATATATCGCTCCTACGGAGCGAAAACAGATTGTGTATTAACTCCATAGGAGTTTCACAAAGTGATGGCTTTGCCAAAATATTTGTAGGACAAATATTACCCGAAAATACCGGAACCCCACAGGGGTTCAATAAATATTTGAATATTTATTTATTGGTTTTTAAATTTAACACAGCCTCTTTATCCCGGTGATATAGAATCAACCTCACATCCCCTAACTGTTTTAATTTATCTGCCGGAGGGAGACGGTTTATCTTTTTTAATATTTCACAGCAAGAGTATCTTAACACATTAAATGAATAAAATTATAAACCGTTAAACCTGCCTGCCGCCGTTAGGCGGGATGGAATAGAGAATTACGAAACGGAAATTAAAAAAGGAGGTGAAGCATTCACTGTCAAAAATAGAAATTATATTCGTGAAATAAATTGCTGTATATTATTTTCTCCTTTTACAACTATTGAAATGTGTTTTGCAAATTTAAGTTTTAATTAAATCTAGTTGAATTAATTGCAGAAGAATTGAATCCTTTTACAATCAGCCAAACGCCCAGTGAAAACTCAAATACCGCCACCGGGACTGCGGTTAGTGCTGCAAAGGGAGAAATCCGATCGATAATACCAAACAACAAAGCGATGTAACCAATTACTAGTAGAGGCGCTCCGGCAATTCCAATCAAAGCTAGGGCTCTGGGCACCAGGCGCGACTTGTACAGCAGTAATCCAAGCAGCAGATCGCATACAGCCGGCATAAAGCTTTGCCCGAGCAGGAAGATGCGGTCATTCAAGGCAGCAAGCGCATGGCTGGTGATTAAAGCATCCGCTCCGGCCCCGGCCTGATGCAAAGTTACAATAGATAAAATGAAAGCCACGCCAACAAAGATGGTGCTTGATTCCAGGATTCGGGCAGCGACCAAGCCCAGCGCGAAACTTTCGTTTTGTTTCTTTAACAGCGGGAAGAGCACAACAGCAGTGCCGATGCCGGCGAGGGCCACAATAATTTCCAGGATGCCGCCGATTATTACTGAAGTATCCGGCCCGGAGCCGACTATGTAGTTTGGATCGTGTATTGAGCTGTATAGAGCGAGAGTTGGTATCGAGACAAAAGTGAGCAGGTAGAGCACTCCCGCCGCTATCGCAATTTTTCTAGGTGAGGCTGCAATTTGTTCACGAGCATTCATTTTATTTTCTCCTTTTAATGATTACCTTAAAGAAACCATAATTCGATATACACAAGAAATAATTATTTATTTTATTTCATAATTCCTTTTGCTTCGGGCAATGAATTAAATACTTTATCAATGCTTTGAGATGTTTCATTACTAACTGCATCTACAATAACATAGATAACTTCGGAGGCGGCTACACCGGCAACAATTGTAGGTAATTTATTTTTGGACGATATTTTGTTGTCAACAGCCACACCGACTGCCCAGCCTATAGAGGCACCAAATGCCGATAGGAATGGCCTGTCGCTGTCATCCAAATCATTTATCCATAAACTATCTCCTTGTGCGTCATAAATATTAAAGTGCATTTTTATTGTATGATTTATAAAAAATACATCGGTATAATCAAGTAAATCACTGAATAGAATCCCGTCAACTTTTAGTATTGAACACAAGTTTTCCGGGGACATATTATCAACTGCTTTTTCCTTTATAATATTCTCCACTGAACCCGGCGATAAAACATCGTAGTTTTTATCAACAAATTTTTTTGATAATAATTCTTCAATATTTATTAAGCTTTGGTGTGATTGCACTGTATCTTCAACTATGTTTCTTTTATCAATCACAGGCATTATCGCAATTGACTTAATTTGTTTTTGATCATAATCTGATTTAATAAACGTGGGACCGGATGAACATCCAACCATAATCATACTTAAAATAAAAAATGTTAATAAGTAAAATTTGGCTGAGTTACTTGACCTTTGAGATCCTGAATAATATGATGACTTCATAAAGACTCCTTTTTGATTTTTGAGTGATTAACTATTACTAATGCCGAATTATCTGTTTTCTATTCAGCGGTTTCCTAAGAATATTTTTTAATGCATAGAGTTAAAACAAAAATTCATTTTGTTTTTAAGATTTTTAATTATCAATCGTAATAAGGATGGATTCAAAAGAATTAATAATCGACCAATGCCTTAGGATGAAAATTCAACCTAAAACTATATTATCTACTGCGTTTCTGTTCAATTATGAAATTGTCCAGAATTTTATTTTCTGATTACGTTTAATTTTTGGTGGATTAAAAAATCGAACAAGAAATAATACTCTGCTGTTTTTGCTGTGAATATTTAAATAACATATTGTCATTTAAGAAAAATGATAGCAGAGAATTTACGATTATATTTTTCCGAACAAACAACACCAAGCACTGTTTAGCACTTAGCCACGCTATTTGTTGGAGAAAGTGAAGGATTCTGAAAGGAGAGTAATCTTTACCAAATATGTGATTAAATCTGAAGCAAACATATATAAAATTAAGTCAAAAGCAATATATGGGGAATCACTTAGTTTCAATTATTTTGTGGCTGACTAATCCCTCATTTTCTCAGGACAAATGAATCAAGAAAAAAATGTCTATAACAATTGCAGAAGAGAATAAGCACAAGTAAATTTTAACCCCCAAAGGTTAAGACCGCAATTCATTGCGGTGATGCAAAGCCAAAGCTTGGCTCCGGATTTATCCCGGTGAGATAAAGTCTACCCCAAAGCCCTTAACTGTTTTAACAGTTTACTTTTCTTTATATTCTATTTATAGCAAGCAATCTTTATGTTTTAGATGAACTTAATGATAAACCGTTAAAACGGTTATGGAAGTTATTATCTCCTGTGTATTCACCCCGATGAATCGAGGTATTAACCTTTTTTAAATTAAAAAAGGCAGCCTGTTTCCAAACTGCCTTAAAACCCAAGTTGATACATAATGTTATAAACCCAATTTCTTTAAGAAATTGGGTTTATTAACTAAAAGAATTAAAATCATTTTAAATCAAACCTGTCAAGGTTCATCACTTTATTCCATGCTGCTACAAAGTCTTTCACAAATTTTTTCTGGGAATCGGAACTTGCATAAACTTCTGCAAGAGCGCGAAGCTCTGAATTAGAACCAAAGACAAGATCAGCACGCGTACCTGTCCATTTTACTTTGCCCGTTGCATGGTCGCTGCCTTCAAAAACTTCTTCTGAAACTGCTTTCCATTTTGTGTTCAAATCCAAAAGATTAACAAAGAAGTCGTTGGTAAGTGTTCCCGGTTTTTTGGTAAACACGCCGTGTTTTGAGCCGTCGAAGTTTGTGTTAAGTACACGCAAACCGCCAACAAGGACTGTCATCTCCGGAGGTGTAAGCGTTAAAAGCTGCGCACGGTCAACCAGCATTTCCTCAGTTGATTTCATGTATTTGGTTTTAAGATAATTACGAAACCCATCTGTTCTAGGTTCAAGTACAGCAAATGATTCAACATCGGTTTGCTCTTGCACTGCATCTGCACGTCCCGGAGTGAAAGGTATTTTTATATCGTAACCGGCTTTCTTGGCTGCCTTTTCAACTCCAACACATCCGCCCAAAACAATCAAGTCGGCAAGGGAGACTTGCTTTTTGCCGGAATCATTATTGAATTCTTTTTGTATACTCTTAAGCTTCTTTAATACTTTAGCTAATTGAGCCGGATTGTTTACTTCCCAATCCTTTTGTGGTGCAAGCTGGATTCGTGCACCATTAGCACCGCCGCGTTTATCGGAGCCGCGGAATGTTGATGCTGATGCCCATGCCGTAGATACCAGTTGAGATACAGACAAACCTGAATCAAGTATTTTACTTTTCAGTTCTTCGATATCTTTTTTTCCAATTACTTTATAGTTAACAGCGGGAATTGGATCTTGCCAGATGAGTTCTTCCTTAGGTACTTCGGGGCCAAGATAACGTGCAATGGGGCCCATATCTCGATGAGTTAATTTAAACCATGCGCGGGCAAATGCATCTGCGAACTCATTAGGATTTTCATAAAAGCGTCTTGAAATTTTTTCATACGCAGGATCGAATCGTAAAGAAAGGTCGGTAGTTAGCATGGTTGGTTTTTGTTTTTTTGATGTATCCTGAGCATAAGGGAATTACTTCAGGGCCATCTTTTGCAACCCATTGTTTAGCACCAGCACCGCTTTTTGTTAATTCCCATTCAAATCCGAATAAGGTTTTCAAAGAAAGTTATTGCTCCACTTTGTTGGTGTTTTAGTCCAGGTAACTTCCGGGCCGCCGCCAATTGTATCATCACCATGGCCGGAACCAAACTGCTTTTCCATCCGAGGCCTTGCTGTTCGATGCCTGCTGCTGTTGGTTCGGGGCCAACGTATTTATTTGGATCTGCCGCGCCATGCGCTTTACCGAATGTGTGTCCCCCTGCAATTAGCGCAACAGTTTCTTCATCATTCATAGCCATACGCTTGAATGTTTCGCGAATGTCACGTGCTGCTAAGACCGGATCAGGATTTCCATTCGGGCCTTCAGGGTTCACATAGATAAGTCCCATCTGTACTGCGGCAAGCGGATTCTCAAGTTCCCTGTCACCACTGTATCGTTTATCTTCCAGCCACTCACCTTCTGAGCCCCAATAAATATCTTCCAGGGGTTCCCAAACATCTTCACGTCCGCCGCCGAAACCGAATGTCTTAAAACCCATCGACTCAAGAGCAACATTGCCGGCAAGGATCATCAAATCTGCCCAGGAAATTTTCTTACCGTATTTTTGTTTGATTGGCCAAATCAGTCTGCGTGCTTTGTCCAGGTTTACATTATCAGGCCAGCTATTAAGCGGTTCAAAACGCTGGCTGCCTGTACCTCCGCCGCCGCGCCCGTCTGCAATTCGGTATGTACCTGCGCTGTGCCATGCCATACGAATAAACAAAGGCCCGTAATGTCCGAAGTCTGCCGGCCACCAATCTTGAGAATCTGTCATCAGTTTGAATAGATCTTTTTTTACTGCATCAAGGTCGAGTTTCTTGAACTCCTCAGCGTAATTAAATTCTTCCCCCATGGGGTTAGATTTAGAAGAGTGCTGCCGGAGAATGTTTAGATTCAATTTGTTCGGCCACCAGTCGCGGTTTGTTGTCCCGCCGCCAGCGCCATGCCCTACAACCGGGCATCCGTTCCCATTGTTATTATTTTCATTTCCCATTTTTAATACCCTCTTGTTTTTATTGTTAAAAAATCCGCACTTAAATTTTTTGTTTGTATAAAAGTATTATTTATTTTTCAATCAATCAAATTGATGTTTTCTATAATCTTATAAATAATATCTATAATGTATTTGTACAAAATAAAAAGATCTCAGTCTAACCTGCTTACTGAATGAATTCGTTCAGTAGACAAGGGACTGTCTTAAAAGGTTTGATTTGTCAGCCTAGGTTTATCGAAGACTGACATTACCAATCCAATTCACATCCCGATTTAATTGCATAGGCGTCAACCTAAGGATAAGGAAAAAATGTTATTCAATGTAAATATAGTTTCAGAACAAGCAAAAAATTCAGAAAATATTATAGTGATAGAATTAAAAAATGTAAAAGATACAATTGATAATAAGTCTCTCCCTTGGCAAGGGAGAGATTAGAGAGGGTTCAAATCACTCAGCAAAACAAAGAACCCATCCCAACCCTTCCCTTAAAAAGTGAAGGGCTTATTAGTAGAATTAACTTTGACATTATCATTCTGTCAACTGATTGCTATTTAAGAATTTATAACATAATATACTGAAATTAAGTTTACGCCTAAGCGATTTAATCGGAACTTAGTGTGACAGTATAAATTACTTTTAAGACAGCCTCCGGCAGCTGCCGGATAAAACAATATATGAGAAGGTTCTGACAGATATCTTAACAATATATCAAAAATTAAAATAAGTGCTTGTGATCGCTAAGTAGAGGCTGTCTCAAAAGATTAGATTTGTCAGTCTGAGCTTGTCGAAGACGAACTTTTTAGAATAAATTCACACTTTGATAAACTCAGTGTGACAGTAAAAATTACTTTTGAGACAGCCTCAAAAAAATTCAGAATATAGTTTTTGTTTGGGACAATAAATTTGTGTATTAACACACCAATGGCAGAAGTAGGATTTAGGAGGATGTATTTGGAAGATTTTATTTATAATATTTAGTGAATATAAATAGTACGAATGAACAGATAAGAATGTCCGTTCTACAATAATAAATATTTAACTATCACACAGCTATAATATGAATTTACAACAGTTAGAATATTTAATAGCAACTGATTCCCACCGTCACTTCGTAAAAGCAGCAGAAGCATGCTGCGTTTCACAACCCACGTTAAGTATGATGATCCAAAAACTTGAAGATGAATTGGGCATAAAAATCTTTGATAGAAGCAAGCAGCCGGTAGTCCCAACTGAAGCGGGCATAGAAATTATTCAGCAGGCAAAAAAAATCTTAAAAGAAGCGAATGCATTAAAAGAAATCGCACTTTCATTAAAGGGGGAATTAAAAGGAGAGTTGAGGATCGGAATTATTCCTACTGTAGCTCCATTCCTTTTGCCGGTCTTCTTAAAACAATTTCTAAAGAAGTACCCGGAAATAAAAGTGAAAATCTGGGAGTTTACTACTGAGTATATAATCGAAAAGCTTGAGAAAAATATTCTTGATGTCGGAATTCTTGCAACACCTCTTAATAATTCTTCAATATTGGAGCAACCGTTATACAAAGAAGAATTTTTTGTTTATGCTTCAAAAAATGAAACCGTGCTGAACAAAAAATATCTGCTGGCAGAAGATATTAATCTTAATCACTTGTGGCTCCTTGAAGAAGGGCATTGTCTCCGTTCACAAATTGTTAACTTGTGCGAACTGAAAAAGAAAGAGGTTACTAACAGTAATCTTGAATATGAAGCGGGCAGTATTGATTCGTCTAATCAAAATGGTCGATCAATATGAAGGGATAACCATTCTTCCGGAATTAGCTGTGCAGCATTTAAGTGCAAAGCAAAAAAATAACATCAGGGAATTTAAGCCGCCTGTACCTGTTCGTGAAATCAGTCTTGTTACTTACCGGCATTTTGTAAAAACCAGGATGCTTGAAACTTTGAAACAGGAAATCATTAATAATGTTGATCAACATTTATCACAGAAGAAAAAACAAAAAGTGATTGAGATATAACCAGAAACATGATTGGATGAATGGATGAATGGGTGAATGATTGAATGGATGATTGGGTGAATGAGCGAATGAATGAATGAGTGATTGATTGATTGGCTGAATGAGAAGATGAATGTTTAAATGAGAGAATGTCCCGTTAAATATTTTCGTTGGCGGTTATGCCGATTAAGGATAATTTGCATGATTGTATGGCCTTGAACTCTTGAACTTGATAGACGATTATACGGCTGTAATAGTGAATGGTTGAATGACTGAATGAATGACGGAAGGGGGGGATGAATAATGTTAAGTATATTCAAATGGTTTTTCAGTCTATAATGAATTTATAAAGCGGGCAATTATTTTAAACATCATTTATTAATTTTGTATATATTCACAACCAATATTCCTTCAATAGTTTTAGTGCTGATGTCAATTAGAAAAATTTTTTTTATAACAGCTTCACTTTTTCTTTCCATTCTTTTTGCTTCTTCTATTTTATTTGCTCAAGCAGATAGTAATGTCGTTGGAAATGAAACAATTGAATATTCATCACCTGCAGCAGGCGAAGTGATTTTAGTATGGGGGCTTCATGATTGGAAGACATTTAAAAATGAAAACCTTCCCGCAGGAACAGTTATAAAAGATGGAACGATGCAGGCTTTGATGGAAAAAGTTAATAATACTTTTTCTTATAGTATTAAACTTCCTATCGGCATTGAAATAAATTATAATTTCCTTATCAGTAAAGATAAAAAGGGCAATGAAGTTAATATTTGGGATGACAACAGCGGTAGAGATTTTATAACATTTGTAAAATCAAAGAATGATACAATTGAAGTTAATGGGCTTGATAGTATTCCGGATGATGTAAGTCAAAAGTCAATAGTTAAAGTATTAATATATGTAGCATTAACTTTTGGTCTTTTAATTATAATCCTTTTCTTCGTTTTCAAAAAGAAGATAAAAAAATATCATGTTCTTTTTCAAAATCATATTGTTAGGTTAATAATATTTATAATTGCAAGCAGGCTTTTCCTTTTTGCTATTGGATATTTGTCTATCGCTGGTTATAACAAATCAAATGTTGAAAATATCACTGTCAAGTATTCTTATCTTGAACAAGAACTTTCAGCATTCGGCAGAGCAGATGCTCAATGGTATATAAGCATAGCAGAAAACGGATATGATATAAAACCTCCTGCAGCCGGTGAAAAAACTAATTGGGCCTTCTATCCACTTTGGCCGTTATCAATAAAGTGTTTTGATTTTATAATACCCGATTCTTTGATTGCCGGCATACTGTTATGCAACTTACTTTTTATAGCAGCAATGGTTGTGTTATATAAATTATTAATAATAGACTACGAAAAGGAAACGGTTTATTCATCACTGCTGCTTGTTATAATTTTTCCTGCTTCTTATTTTTTCATGCGCCCGGGAAATGAATCTTTATTCCTGCTTTTAACAGCCCTAACATTTTTATTTGCAAAAAAGAACAAGTGGATTCTGGTGGGAATTTTTACAACTTTAGCAGTAATGACCAGGATTCAGGGCTTACTACTTGGGCTTCCTCTTTTCTATATTTATTACAAACAATGGAAAGAAACTAAAAAATTAAACCTGCGAATTTTATCTCTTATTTTAGTCCCGGCTACATTTTTATTGTTTTTATTTTATCTTCATTCACTGACCGGGGATATGTTTGCAAACTTTCATGAAAATGGCGCATGGGATTATGGTGTTGGTTATCCTTTTGTTGAACTATTTAATTTTATTTTGCATCCGTCTATCATTGACTTTTATGGATGGGACTTGGCACCATTAAGCTTTGCCGGAATCATAGCTGCAATTGCTCTTTTCATTTATATGTTAAAACTTAAATCTTTTCCTAAAGAATATATCATTTATACTTTTTTAAGTCTGTTTTTAATTTTGGCAAGATATAGTATGGAGGGGACTTTGAGATATATGATCCCAATTTTCCCTTTATTTATAGCAGGGGCATTAATAATCACAAAGAGAAAATTCACTTATAATTTAGTGTTTTATTTATTTATTGTACTTCAGGCTTTTTATTTCGTAGCGTTTGTGAATAGCATTAACTGGGCGGCGAATTAGAATTTGAAATTCAAAAATTCAAATTGAAAGAAGTAAAAATAATGTCGGACCTTAGCGGAAGATAAAATCAATCACAATTAATCTTCAATTAAATTGTTTTTATTATCTTGTAAATTATGATTGAAATTTTGTTTCCAATGTTTCTTATATTTTTTTAATCTTGTATCAGAACTTTTAGAAAACATATAGTGTTGAACAATTTAATATTTATATATAAACATAAGTCCTAAGTTTGTTTTTCATATTTTTGTTAATATAAAATAAAAGAATAAGTTCAAGCTTATAATAATTGGGGTAATAATGTCTACTCTTGGCAGTGACTTTTTTAGTATAACAGTGGGAATTTTAGTTACTGCTGCAGGTTTGCTTGCGGCAATTGTTTCTCTTTTCCAGCTTAAAAATAAAGACTACACTCTTTTTAGTTTTGGCATCTTTGGAATCATTTTCGGTATAAGAAAGCTGGCAGTAATTCAGACAATGCAAACTTTAGTCGGCTTTCCTTTTACGTCACCGTATTTTTATACTCTTCTAACATATTTTGTAGTAATTCCAATCTCTGCATTTCTACTCAATATATTTGGAAAAGGCATTTATAAATCAATGGCGTGGGTCTTCCATTCAACTTACATATATGCCATTGGAGCTATTGTATATGATCTTTTTATTCGAAGTTCATTATCAAACATACCAATTTACCGTCCGTTGGTTATTGCCTGGAGTATTGTCTGGATAGCAAATATTTTGTTTTCTAGAAAACGGCGGGATATTGAACTCACGGTTCTCCAGTTCACTTTTCTAATCACGATTATTTTTATTGTTATAGATCAGCTTATAGGATTGGGAATATTTCCGTGGAGAATTCAACTCGAGCAGGTAGGATTTAGTACGCTTTTTATCGGATTAGGATTTGTAGCCGGACACCATTTCTTTATAAGCGAAAAGAAGCTGCAGTCTATTGAACGGGAAATTGAAATTGCCAGGAAAATTCAGTATTCAAATTTGCCAAGCAGTTTAAATTCTCCTGCCGGATTAAATATTGTGACTAGATACGTTCCGATGACTACTGTTGCCGGGGACTTTTACGATATCCAATATAAAGAAAATTTGTGTATCGGTATTTTAATTGCAGATGTATCCGGACACGGAGTAGGCGCTGCACTAATCGGCTCGATGTTAAAAATTGCTTTTGCATCGCAGGCAGAAAACTTGATGAATCCGGTAAAAATGATGACAGAAATTAATCGTATACTCCATGGAAAAATTGAAGATTCGTTTGTTACGGCGTGTTATGTTCTATTTGATTTCGTTAATAATAATCTTATATATACAAATGCAGGACACCCTCCTCCATTACTTTTTAAGAAGTCTAACGAAGAATTAAAAAAGCTAACCGTTGGTGGAATGATCCTTGGTCCATTCGAAAGGCCGGAATATTCAAGTGAAAGTTTAGACATTGAAAAAGGAGACCGCTTAATTTTATTCACAGACGGATTTATTGAAACAAAAAACCGTGCAGGCGAATTATTTGAGGATGAACGACTTGAGGAATTTTTAAAAACTCATTTATCCAATTCAGCAGAGAGCACTGCAGATCAATTAATAGAACATCTTTCAAAATGGTCAGGCAGAATGAATAAAAAATCTTATGATGATGATTTAACTTTGATAATAGTTGATGTTATTTCGGGACTAAATGAAGTAAAATAGTCTAATAAAAATATTATTAATAAAACAGCAATTGGGTTCCTCATCACAATGCAGGTTACGGATATATAATAAATTATTCCGTTATTAAATTAAAATAATTGAAGGCTTAATTATGAGAAGAACATATTTATTTATTTTCATGACGGTTTTATTGTTGCCGGTTGGTTTATTTGCACAAAACCAATCCGGTATCGAAGTAGCGAATATCGCTGTTTGTACTTCGGTGGAAAACAGGCAGCCTGTTGGAACTGATTCCGTTTTTTCGGATGATGCAGGAAAATTATATTGCTTTACAAAATTAACAAGTCAAACAGACTCGTCTGAAATTTCTCATGTCTGGTTTTATCAAGACAAACAAATGGCAAAAATTGATTTGCCGGTGAAAGCAAAATCATGGCGCACCTGGTCAGCTAAAACTATAATGCCTGCATGGAAAGGTGATTGGAAAGTAGAAATACAAGATTCAAACGGCACTGTTATTAAAAGTATATCTTTCAGAATAAAATAGAATATGCTTTTCCAAGCTTTTTAATTCTAACTTATTTATCTTTTAAAAAAAGAGAAGCATGGAAAAACATCACCAGGAATCAATTGAAAAGTTTTTGGAGATTTATAAGAAAGATCCTTCAATTATAGGAATACTTTTGGGGGGATCAATAGCTCATGGATTTGCTAAGCCTGATTCTGACATCGATGTTTCTATAATTGTAAACACGGAAGAATTTCAAAAGAGAAAAGCTTCAAATAAACTGGCTTTTAGTCTGTGGGATATTTGTACTTACGAGAACGGCTATATTGACTGCAAAGTTGCAGATATAAATTTCCTTTCCAAAGTATCCGAACTACGGAAGCGATCCGGCAAGATATGCTTTTAAAGATAACAAGATACTTTTTTCCCGAGATGAAAGGTTGGACAATTTACTATCTAGCGTAGCTGCTTTTCCAAAAGAAAAAATTAATGAAAGAAGAAATAGATTTGCTTCTCAATTGTTAGCCTGGAAATGGTTTTATGGTGAAGGAGTAAAAAAGCAAAATAATTATTTAATTTTCCTGGCGTTACAAAAAATTGTTTTGTTCTCAAGCCGTATAATATTGAACGAGAACGAACAATTATATCCATATCATAAGTGGATGTTAGAAGAAGTAAAAAAGGCAATATATAAGCCGGATAGTATTATAATAAAAATAGACGAACTTTTTGAAAATCACACTATTGAAAGAGTAAATGAATTTTGTAAAGAAGTTTTAGATTTTATTAATTTTACAGAAAAGACAGTTGATTGGCCCAACTATTTTTTAAAAGATAGCGAGCAAAATTGGATAGAGCATGAGCCGCCAATTGACGATTTATAAATCGAAAAATATAAATATATTGTCTTACACAAATAACTCAAAATATGACTGAAAATTATTTAACCTTTGCTTTAACTGTATTTACTGGATTCTTTGCAATAATGAATCCAATAGCTAACACACCTGTGTTTTTAGGATTGGTTGGGGATAGAAATGAAACCGAAAAAAAAACCATCGCCAAAACTTCCTGCTTTACTGCATTTCTTATTGTGCTGTTCTTTGTAATTCTCGGCAAATATCTTTTTGAGCTATTTGGAATTACAATCCCGGCTTTTAAAATTACCGGCGGAGTGCTTTTATTTTATGTCGGCTTTGAAATGCTTCAATCTAAAAAATCAAAGATACATCACCAGGAAGATATTGAACCTGATGACGGAGTTGCTATTTCTCCACTGGCTATTCCAATACTTGCCGGCCCGGGAACAATAGTTACAGCAATGAATGACATTACTAACGGAAGCATTATACATCTTGTTATTGTAATTGTAATTTTTGCGATAATGATTTTGCTGACTTATTTAGCATTCACTTTAAGTGAACGGATTGTACAAAAGCTGGGCAATCATTTGATATTAGTAATAGGGAAAATAATGGGCTTAATACTTGCGATTATGGGTACGGGGATGATGATTGATGGAATAAAACTGTCATTTCATTTATAAAATTAAAAATGATAAATAAATATTTAGAAGTTTTAAAGTGTGAATTCACAATACACCGGTTTAATGCAAGTGATAATATTCCGGACAATGTTTACAAAAGTAAATTTTATTGGATTGGAAAAACGGATGAAGAATTATCAATCGTATGTGAATCAAATCTTTTATCTAATAATAATGACAGCGTTGGTAATTGGTCTATAATAAAGATAGCAGCAAAGCTTGATTTTTCAGAAGTGGGAGTGCTTGCAGAAATTTCTAATGCATTAAAAGATGCCGGAATAAGTATAATTGCCTTATCAACTTATGATACCGATTACATAATGTT
The DNA here is from genome assembly GCA_963775245.1 of uncultured Bacteroidota bacterium. Taxonomy (GTDB): domain Bacteria; phylum Bacteroidota; class Ignavibacteria; order Ignavibacteriales; family Ignavibacteriaceae; genus CAVSWT01. Next base: position 23,822 of record CAVZID010000010.1, on the reverse strand, counting down.
TAAAAAAGAAAAACTGAATGAAGCAAAAACGGCTTTGGAAAAAGTTGGATATGAATTTATGTAAACAACGAAACTTTAAAATTAGAAATCAATTAATTTTGTAAATAAAAATTCATTCATCTCAGGGTATCTAATGCGCATAAATAAAATCTTAATCTCGCTCTTAATTTTTATAAGTTCTTTTCAATCATATTCCTGTTCCAAGAATGAATCTAATCCTGTTAAAGAGCAGGAAACAACCGGGATTATTGATGCTGATAATCCGGATATTCAATATGTTGGACGATTTGATAGAAGTAATCCAAAGAAAGCTGTATTTGATTGGCCTGGAGTTTATATTCGTGCAAAGTTCGAGGGAACCAGCTGCTCCATCCGTTTAATAGATGGAAATAATTATTATGATGTTATTATTGATGATAAATCACCGGAGGTTTTAAAAACGCATACTGATACAATCTATCATGCTGCAGCAAATTTGAAAGATACTATACATACAATTTTAATTGAGAAGCGTACCGAAGCCAACATAGGCAAAGGTGAATTTCTTGGATTTATTTTAGATGAAGGAAAACAGCTAGTGCAGATAGATTCAATTCCTGCCCGGCGCATCGAATTCATCGGTAATTCAATTACCTGCGGTTACGGCGTTGAAGGAGAAAACGCCAGCGAACATTTCAAACCGGAAACCGAAAGTGCGAATTTATCTTTCGCCGCACTTGTTGGTAAAGCACTAAAAGCAGATTATGCGATGGTGGCTTATTCCGGCAAAGGAGTTGTCCGTAACTATGGAGATCCAAACAAAACTTCTGTTGATCCTATGCCTTCTTTATATGACAGAACCATCTGCTTTGATTCTACTTTGAAGTGGGATTTCTCTAAATGGATTCCTCAAGCAGTTGTAATTAATCTAGGCACCAATGATTTTTCTACTCAGCCTTATCCGGATAAATCTGTTTTTGAGAATGCTTATGTTCAACTTATTAATCGTGTACAATCAAACTATCCGGGCGTAACTATCTTCTGCGTATGCGGTCCGATGATTGGCGAACCTTGTGCAACTTATGCAAATGAAGTCGTAAACCAATGCCAACAAAATAATACTAATAAAAAAGTTTATTATATAAATGTCAGCACAAGCGTACTTACTATGTCTGATAGAGGTTCAGACTGGCATCCAAATATTATGGGGCAGCAAAAAACTGCCGATATTATTTTACCGGTTATAAAAGATAAAATGGGTTGGTGAGAATATTCAGAATTTATTACTTGTATATTATAACATGTAAAAAATATTTATAGGCTCTGTTAAACTTCTAAATATATTTTGAAATACAGGAGAATGTTTTGAAAAATAGAATAACTATTATTTTAATTTTTATTATATCAGCCGCATCATTTACTTTATGCCAAACTTTAAGAGCCAGAGATTACGGAATTAATTTCGGAACTTTAAAAACTGGAAAGTTTAATGCGATAACTGATGTAAAAGGGGTGCTGGTTGGACATGAAACAATAATTAAAAATGATGATGCAAGAACAGGGGTTACAGCAATTCTTCCTTATAAAGGAAATATTTTTCAAAACAAAGTTCCTGCTGCAATTTATATTGCTAATGGATTTGGGAAACTGACAGGAATTAGTCAAGTTGAAGAGCTTGGAAATATAGAAACACCAATAATACTTACAAACACTTTGTCAGTACCTACAGCAGCAGAAGCTTTGATAGATTACACTTTATCATTTGATGAAAATAAAAATGTCCGCTCTGTTAATCCTATTGTTGGAGAAACAAATGACGGCGGCTTAAATAATATTCAAGCCAGATATATAAAGAAGGAAGATGTTTTAAATGCAATACAGAATGTTAAATCAGGTCCGGTTGAAGAAGGTAACGTTGGTGCTGGTACGGGTACAATTTGTTTTGGATTTAAAGGTGGAATAGGTACATCGTCTAGGGTTCTGTCGGAAAAAAACGGAGGATATACTATTGGTGTTTTAGTTCAAACTAATTACGGTGGGAACCTTATGATATCCGGAATACCTGTGGAAGAAGAACTAAATAAAATGAATTCCCATAATTCCGGAGATGGTTCGGTAATGATTATTGTTGCAACAGATGCGCCTTTAAAATCCAGGAATTTAAAAAGACTAGCAAAGCGTGCTCTCTCCGGTATTGCAAGAACAGGGGGCCACTGTTCAAATGGAAGCGGTGAGTATGCAATTGCATTTTCAACAGCTGTTGATTTAAGAAGTCCTTATGATGGTGGAGATAAATTTCTAGTCGGCGGCGAAGAGTTGAGGAACGATAGAATGACTCCGCTTTTTGAAGCAGTCATTGAAGCAACTGAAGAGGCAGTTATAAATTCTTTGTTTGCTGCAAAAACTATGACGGGCAGAAATAACCTAACAATTCATTCACTTCCTATTAATAAAGTAATTAAAATATTAAGTCAGCATAATTTGATTAACTCAGATAATAAATAATTAATTTATTATGAAGAACAAGAAACCACTTCTTGGAATTATCGGTGGAATGGGAACCGCTTCCGGAGTATTTTTTCAAAAATTATTAATTGATGTTTGTATTGAAAACGGAGTTAAAGGGGATCAGGAATATCCCGAATGGATTTATTTTAATGCATCGAAAACACCAGACCGAACAAATGCACTTTTAAATGATGGCCCCTCTCCCGTGGATTATTTAGTTGAAGTGATAAACAAGATGAAGAAAGTAGGAGTAGATCTAATAGTTGTAATTTGTAATACCGCATATTCATTTTATGATGAAATAATAAAGGTGACCAATATTCCGTGGATTGATTTGCAGAAGGAAACTGCAAACTTTATTAAAGCATCAGGCTATTCAAGCGTGTCTCTTTTATCAACCGAAGGCACTTTAAAATCAGGAGTATATAGAAATGCAATAGAACCTCTTGGTATAAATTATTTTGAACCTGAGTTTAATTCCGCTATGCAAAAGGAAATTACAGATTCAATTTATAATCCATCTTATGGAATAAAATATACAGGGTCTAAAATTAGCAGTGAGGCAATAAAAATTTTGCAGGAAGTAGTTGACCAATTAATAACAGAAGCAATTATTGCCGGCTGTACCGAAATATCGCTTGTGGAAAAAGAACTTTCTTTAAGATCTATTTGGCTGGATCCTATGAAAATAGCTGCTAATGCCTGCTATAAACATTTAAATTTGTAAAGGTTTATATATTATGAATAGAAAAGTTTTACTTTTAGGCAATCCGTTATTAAGAGAAAAATGTTCGGTAGTAAATGATTTTAATAGTGAAGAATTGAAAAAAGAGATTACCGATTTAAAAGATACCCTTGAAGACTTTCGAAAAAACAATGGATTCGGAAGGGGCATTGCTGCAATCCAAATTGGAATAATGAAAAGAATTATTGCATTAAATCTTGGTGATAAAACTTTTGTTGTTATAAATCCAAAGATAATAGAACAAAGTAATGAAACTTTAACTCTTTGGGATGACTGTATGTCATTTCCCAACTTGCTTGTAAGAGTAAAACGAAACTCAAGGATTAATCTTGAATATCAGGATGAAAACGGCAATCTAAAAGAATGGCGAAATTTATCAAACGCCGAATCCGAATTACTGCAGCATGAAATAGATCATCTTGATGGAATACTTGCGGTTGACAGAGTAATTCATCCGCAAGATATTATTTATAGAAGTGAATATGAAAAGAATATAAAATACTATGAAGATAAAGTGAGCTATAAAATTGAATCGACGATTACGAATCGAAAATAAAAATCCTAATAATTTAATTCTTGTTTACTTTAATTTTTCAATTCCACATATTTGTACCCGAATTTTTTCACAATTGAACGATGGTAAAATTATGCTAAGTTACATAAAAAATATGGGGCAATGGTCGTTCGGTATTGTGCGGAAATTTAGTTAGCAGATTCAATCCCTAACTCTTCCGCTCATCCTGGCGGATATTATCCTAATCGTATAAAATATTTCCTATCTGCTGAAGAAGTATAACTTTATATTAATATATGTTAAAGTTTACTGCATAAGAGATTCATCTTGCTATACTTTTTTTAGCAAGTCTAAATAGTATTTTAAAATAAATAGAAGAATAAAAATGACATTAACATTAGCGGATACTTATTACTTAAAAGCGCTTGATTTATATCCGTTTGATTTGGATCAGGTTACCGAAGCACTTAATTATGCGATTAGCTATGATAATGAACACGCCGGCGCACACTGCCTTTTGGGTGTGCTGAATATGTACGAGTTAGGAAGGTATAAAGAAGCAGAAAATCATTTCGAGAAGGCATTGGCCGGAGATATTAATCATACTGATACGTATTATTCCTATGCCGCGTTGTTGAACCACACAGGTGAATACGTAAGGGCAAAGAAACTGATTAAGTATGCTTATAAAATTAAGGGAATCAATGTATCTCGTATGAAGCACTTCGAAGGACTGATTGCCGAAATTAAAGGCGACTTGAATAAAGCAAAAGAACATATGAAATGTGCTTATAACAGTTCATATAGAAAATACGAAAGAGTATTCTTAAATGAAGAACTCGAAAGGATTAAAGAAAAACTTAAGTCCTTAAAAAAATCAAGCTCAAAGTAAGAGGGAGGGAGATTGCTTCCTCCCTTTTTGTATTATTGTTAAATTCATAATATATAATTGGCGATTAATGTAAAATTAAAGGAGCTGAATGAAAGCTAGAGAAAGCGGAATGCCAGATGAAAAAATGTGGGAACAGTTTTTTGATGTTGAAAAAATATTTGATGAATTGGAAGTAAATAAAGAAATTGAAAAACTTGTAGATTTTGGTTTTGGATACGGCACTTTCACAATTCCGGCAAGCAGAAGAATAAAGGGACGGATATATGCGTTTGATATTGAAGATAAGTTAGCCAAAGAACTTGAATCCAAATTAAAAATAAATAATATCAATAATGTATTTATAAGCAATAAAGATTTTATTGCTGAAGGAAGCGGGCTGCAAAATAATGAAGTTGATTATGTAATGCTTTTTAATATTCTGCATGCAGAAGAATCTTACGATATTTTAAATGAAACTTTTAGAATATTAAAAAAGGGAGGTAAAGTTGGCGTTATTCATTGGAACTATGACTCAAGTACACCAAGGGGCCCAAGTATGTCAATTAGGCCAAAACCTGGAGATTTAAAAAATATGCTGGTTAAAAGTGACTTCTCAATAATTAAATATAATGTGAACCTGCCGCCATATCATTATGGAATATTGGCAAATAAATAAAAGGGTTTTTCCAATTATTAATTCAATAATCCTTTCAACTTATACTCCCCATTCATTAACTAAGAAATGACTACAACAATCAGAGATTAGGCTACGAAATCAAATTTCAGAAGGTCTACTTTTGTGCTGTAAGATTTGAAAACAGTAAACAAAAAAGGAGATACTTATGAAAATCATAGTAACAGGTTCATTGGGGCATATTAGTAAGCCCTTAACTGAAGAGCTAGTGCAAAAAGGATATTCAGTTACGGTTATAAGCAGTAATGCTGAACGACAAAAAGAAATCGAAGCACTAGGTGCTGGCGCAGCCATCGGCACAATTGAAGATGTTAATTTTCTTACCACAACTTTTGCCGGTGCAGATGCTGCTTATTGCATGATTCCTCCGGGCAGACATTTTTTTAATCCTAATTTTGATATAAAAGCATTTACTACCAAAGTAGCTAATAATTATAAGCAAGCTATTCAGCAATCAGGAGTAAAGCGGGTTGTTTTTCTAAGCAGTATTGGCGCACATACTGATAAAGGTAACGGTATTCTTGCTTTTTATTACGCAGTCGAAAATATCCTGGATACGCTGCAGAAGGATGTTGCTATTACGTTTATGCGTCCGGTTGGTTTCTATTATAATTTATTAGCATTTATAAATACGATAAAAACTAAAGGTGTTATCGCAACAAATTACGGCGGAGATATTAATAAGCCATGGGTTTCTCCATTAGATATTGCTGAGACCGTTACCAAAGAACTGATAGACAGACAGCCGGAAGAAAGAAAAGTACGTTACGTAGCCAGTGACGAAATTAGCTGTAACGAAACAGCAAGAATTTTAGGCACAGCCATTGGCAAGCCTGATTTGAAGTGGATAGTTATTTCTGATGAACAACAGTTAAATAATTTGACAGCTGCAGGTATGAACCCCCAAATTACAGCAGGTTTTGTTGAAATGAATGCAAGCATTCATAGCGGATTATTATTGGAAGATTTTAATCGTAATAAACCAACTCTGGGAAAAATAAAAATGAAAGATTTTGCAAAGGAATTTGCTGAAGTGTATTTGCAGCAAGTAGAAGCTTAATAAAATACTTCCCCATCTAAGGAAGGAATTGTGCATTTAGTGTATTGTTACAATGGAAAGTAAGGAGTAATAATCTTGCGCATTAATTCTCCGACAAAAGTCCTCCTTTTCCAAAAGGAATGCTCTTGGCAGAGGACGGCTTAGGAAGATGTTTTTGGATAATAATATTTTACAAACACAAATAAAAAAATGATAAAGGTTAATATGAAAACAGTTTTGATAACAGGAGCTAATAAAGGAATTGGTTTTGAAACAGCAAAACAACTAGCAAAATTAGGTTACTTTGTTTATTTGGGCAGCAGGGAAAAGGCAAGAGGTTTAGAAGCCATAAACAGGCTGAAAGATTTAGGAATTTCAAATGTCGAGTTGATTGAAATTGATGTTACTAATATCGATTCTATAATAAGAGCAAGACAAGAATTGGAAAACAAAATTGAGGCATTGGATATTTTAATAAATAATGCAGGTCTTGGTGGAGGGATGCCGCAAAATATATCTACAGTTAAAATTGAAATATTGCGAAGAGTATTTGAAACTAATTTTTTTGGCGCTGTACAAACAACACAGCAATTTATTTATCTTTTAAAAAAATCAAAGACGCCGGTTATTGTTAATGTTTCAAGTGGATTAGGTTCTTTAACACTTCATAACAATACTCAAAATCCGAATTACAAAATTTATGATGTTTACAGTTGTTCCAAAACTGCGTTAAATGCTTTTTCCGTGATGCTGGCAAATGAATTTAAAAATACAAACTTCAAAATAAACAGTGTTTCACCTGGCTATACCGCAACCGACTTGAATCAATTTAAAGGAACACAGACAGTAGAACAAGGTGCAAAGCCAATTGTAAAACTAGTAACTTTAAATAATGACGGAGTAACTGGAAAGTTTTTCTATGAATATGAAGAAATACCTTGGTAATCCCATAACAAAGACTACAAAATGTTTAAATTGCATTATCTTTAAATAAAAAAATAAGAAGCTAAAAACTCAATCTATATAGAATGAACAACAAACAACCTAAAAGAATTAAAACTATAAGTGAATTTCATCAGCTAAGAGGATTACCTAAACCGGAACATCCGTTAATCAGTGTTATAAATCTTGAATCAGTTATTCGCCGGCCTAATGCCGAAAGGGTAAGCCTGATATATGATTTTTATTTTATTTCCTTGAAAAGAAATTGTGATACTAAATTCAGGTACGGACAGCAGCAATATGATTTTGACGAAGGGACAATGTTCTTCATAGCTCCCAACCAGGTTTTCGGAATAGAACCCCGTAAAGATGAAACCAGGCAAACCACAGGGTGGATGCTGCTTATTCATCCCGATTTTTTTTGGAATACTCCTTTAGCCAAAACTATAAAGCAATACGAATACTTTGGTTACTCTGTTAATGAAGCTTTATTTCTTTCAGATAAAGAAGAATCAATTATAATTGGCATTTTAAAAAACATCCAGCAGGAATATCATTCAAACATTGATAAGTTTACCCAGGATATTATAATTTCACAGATTGAAGTGCTGCTGAATTATTCGGACCGGTTTTATCACCGACAGTTTCTTACCCGCAAAATTACAAACAATAAAATTCTTAATCGCCTGGAAGAAATTCTTTCTGAATATTTTAATAGTGATGATATAGTCGTAAATGGCTTGCCGACTGTACAGCATATAGCAGAAGATTTAAATGTCTCGCCCAATTATTTAAGCGGTTTGCTCAAGGTATTAACAGGACAAAGCACACAACAGCACATTCACGATAAATTGATAGAGAAAGCAAAAGAGAAATTATCCACGACCAATTTATCAATAAGTGAAATTGCATTTGAATTAGGATTTGAACATTCCCAGTCATTTAGCAAGTTGTTTAAAAGCAAAACCAAGTTTTCTCCGATGGAATTCAGGCGGTCGTTTAATTAATTGACTTAAAACTCTCCTTAATATTTAGCTTTTCAATTGAACTTATTAACAAACTAAGATTGAACCTTTCAACAAAGTTTTATTATTTATTTATAATTATTTTTTCTCGAGTAATTTTGAATATATCTATGAAAAAAAAGTCATGAAAGAATTAGTTCTTGTAACGGGTGGAAATGGTTTTGTCGGAAGTTATTGTATTATTCAGTTATTACAGAAAGGATACAATGTAAAAACCACAATCCGCTCAATGAATAAAAAAGGTGAAGTAATAGAGATTTTAAAAAAAGGTGGTATAACCTCGTTTGATAATCTTGCATTTATTGAAGCAGACTTAAGTAAAGATGCAAACTGGGATATGGCTGTTGAAAAATGTGATTATATTTTGCACGTTGCTTCTCCATTTATGTCAACTGTTTCTTCAAATGAAGACGAATTCATAAAACCTGCGGTGGAAGGAACACTTCGCGTTTTACAGGCTGCAAAAGATGCCGGTGTTAAGCGAGTTGTAATGACTTCCTCATTTGGAGAAGTGGGCTATGGCAAGCAAGATAAAGAAAAGATTTTTACCGAATCAGATTGGACAAATCCGGATGATAAAACAATTGATCCTTATATTAAATCAAAGACATTAGCAGAGAAAGCCGCTTGGGATTTAATCAAAAATGATAGTTTTGGTATGGAACTTTCAGTAGTAAATCCTGTCGGAGTATTTGGGCCAATCTTGAACAAAAACCTTTCAAGTTCCATAATGTTAATACAGCAATTGATGAACGGTTCAATGAAAAAAGGCTGTCCGAACATTTTCTTTGGTGTGGTAGATGTAAGAGATTTGGCGGACTTACAGATAAGAGTAATGACTAATCCCAAAGCTAAAGGAGAAAGGTTTATAGGTGTTTCGGATAACTACAGTTTAAGCCTGTTAGATGCAGCAACGATGATAAAAAATAATATTGATAAGAAGTATAAAATTCCTTCTAGAGAAATACCAAATTGGCTTATGAAAATGTTGGCAAGATTTAATCCATCTATTCGTGCAGTGCTGCCAAATTTAGGAATTATAAGAAACTCTTCCAACCAAAAAGCAAAAGATATACTTGATTGGAAACCAAGAAGCAGAGAAGAAACAATAATAGAGACAGCAAAAAGTTTAATTGAACACGACCTTATTAAATAAAAGAATGGATATAAAATCTTGTTATATCGGACCTAAAATTTCACCCGAACAATTCATTCCTGAACATATGTTTTTATATCTTGTGAAAGGTTCGATTACAGGCTATGATGGTAATAAGAAGTATAATATGAAAGCTGGTAATTCTTGTATTGTTAGGAAGAACTATCTTGCAAGATACAGCAAACACAAGGAAGAAGGAGAGAATGAGAAAGTCGTTATTATATTCGATGAATTATTTCTTAAATATTTTAAAGAGAAATACAGTTTTTTGCAAACACCATATAACATAGAAAGCGCTTTTATTTTTTTAGAAAAGAACAAGCTAATACTAAATTTTATCAGCTCATTAGCTCCATATTATAATGGAGGCGGAAAAATTGATAAAACATTCGCCGATATAAAACGAGAAGAATTATTGCTTATTCTTTTAAAATCCAACCCGGAATTAGCTGATGTACTTTTTGATTTTGGTATTCCAGAGAAAATAAACATAGAAGCATTTATGAACCGGAATTACAAATTCAATGTCAGCATACAGCGTTTTGCTTATTTAACAGGGCGGAGCTTATCATCATTCAAAAGAGATTTTAGCCAAACATATAATGAAACTCCCGGCAGATGGTTACAGAAAAAACGACTTGAAGAAGCACGTTTTCTAATTGAAAAAAAGAAAAACAAACCTTCGGATATTTATCTTGATTTAGGGTTTGAAGATTTATCACACTTTTCATTTGCATTTAAGAAAATGTTTGGACACTCACCAAATAAATTTTTGAAGGCAATTAAAAAATAGTTACTAAGAAAAAATTTTTCATGCTTTGGCAAATAGTTCCTCATGCTACCAAAGTATTTAAGCACCTTGATGTAAGTATTGACATGGCAAAATGCACAGCAGCACTTAAACGACAAACTAATTGAAAAAGCAAAAGAAAAATTATCCACCACAGATTTATCGATAAGTGAAATTGCTTATGAATTAGGATTTTCCCGAAGGGACTCCTGTGGAGGAGCATTCGCAGTCATTTAGTAAGTTATTCAAAAGCAAAACCAATTTTTCTCCGATGGAATTCAGGCGGTCGTTTAATTAAATTTTTTTTAAAAACTATAAGACAAACTGAACCCTACATCTTTTAAATCAATTAAAGGCAGTAAGCTTAATTTGTTTTTTGTTTCTACTTCGTGCTGGAATGAATTTGAATTAACTTCCGGAGCAATAATATTTCCGAAAGAATAGCCGAGAAAAAATCCGGCAGGGAGGTCGCTGTACCAATGCATACCCCTGCTAACCAAACCAACACCGCATAATGCAATTAAAGAATAACCAACAGGCCTTATCCATTTTTGTTCTGGATAATTATTTGCAATTACAGTGATTGAAGCTGTTAGGGTAGTAAGATGTCCTGAAGGATAAGAATAATATTTAGGCTGAGAATCTTGATATTGATCAATACCAGGAAAGAATGTCCAATCTCCTGTGTATTCGGATGCCGCAGCCGGGCTTTCCCGTCCAAAAACTCTTTTCAATATTTGGGCACTTATTCCGCTTGCTAACATTACTTCAACAAGATTGCTTGCTGTCTTTAATGAGCGGTGGTCATTAAATGTAATACCGATTGCGGAAAAAAGTCCCGCCATTATCAAATGATATTTTGATTCACCGAATGAAACCCCAATGTCGCTAAGCTTGTGAAAAGTTTTTGATTGATTAAATAAACGCGAATTAAAATTCCAGCCTTTGTTATCTATTAGCATTAATGCACCGGTTCCGACAGCCAGCGATGCAATGAGCGGAATGTTTTTCTTATTAAATGCTTGAGAAGGAAAGCTTGCTATATCATGAGGAACATTAGTAAACATTTGATGCCAGGTAAGATTTTTTTCTGAATTAGAATTCTTAAAAGAGAAGGTATGCAGCGACATTCGTAAAGAATCGCTTAAACTTTTTGAGCTGATATGCTTAGTCTGCCCTGATATTTTCATTATGCTTAAAAGTATGAACGAAGACAAGAATGCATTATTAATTTTCAATGGCACCCTCCAATATTGAAAAAATAATCTACCTTTTTGCTTTAAATGATTCGAGCAAAAATTTAATTTTTAGAAATTATGAAAAGAAAAAAGTAGAATTATTTATTCATTTAAATACTGAAGGTGAAAAAAATTAGGATTAAGATATTACTTTTATTCAAAAAAAACTACTTAATTATTTTTCAATTAACCTAAGCATTGAAGGAAGTACAATTAACAACAGCGGTAAAGCAATTATAAAACCACCAATAATCGCAATTGCCAATGGCTGATGCATTTGTGCCCCTGTTCCAATTCCAAAAGCAAGCGGCAGTAATGCAATAATTGCTCCGAATGCAGTCATAAGTGTAGGGCGCAGTCTTTTTGAAACTGCATGAACTATTGCATCTAAATGTGTGTTATCCTTTTTGGCCTCTTTATGCTGCAGAAAAATAAATATTGAATTCTCTCCTATAATTCCTACTATCATAATTATTCCTATGTAGCTTCCGACATTTAGAGGAGTTCCGGTTACAAAGAGTGCCAGGAAACTACCGGTTATTCCGAGTATAGATATAAAAATAATAGCCAGTGATATTTTAATACTCTTGAATAAAAATAGTATTACAGTAAAGACTAATAATATGGCAAGGAACAGAATTAACATTAATTCGCTAAAGGCTTTCTGTTGTTCTTTATAGGCTCCTCCGTAAACAATTTCATAACCAGTTGGTAATTGTATTTGCCGGCTGATTTTATTCTGAATCTCAGCCAGTGTACTGCCGAGATCGCGGTTATTTAGTCTACCAACAACATCAAACATCTGCTTCAGATTTTCTCTATCAACTTCGGCTACACCTTTGGAAAACTGTATATTGGCAAATTCGTTTATTGGTTTAATAGAGCCGTCATTGAGAAATATAAAGCTATGTTTTAAATCATTCATAGAATTATATTTTTTCCCGTCAAACATCCTAATATTAATCAGCTGATTTTTCCCCAGGATGTTACCTACCACTGTGCCATTTATTTTTGAATTTAACTGGAATTGGAGATCATTCGGTGTAAGGCCGTATTTAGCTAATTCAGTATTTTTAGGATTAAATACTATCTGTGGTCCGGCAATAGTTATTCCATTGAATACATCAGCAGTTCCATTCACACTATTAATGATATCTGCAACTTTATTTGCTATTTCTTCAATCTTGCTTTGATCATCTCCAAAGACAAGTATTGATATTGGCTGCTTGGTAGACATAAGGTCTCCGAGCATGTCTTCAATTATTTGTCCGAAATCAACTCTTAGTGCTGGTAATTTAGATTCAACCTGTTTACGGATATCATCTGCAACTTCATCAGTGGATTTATTCCTTTTCTTATTAAGCTGAATTGTATAATCACCCGTATTTGGTTCTGTAATAAAAAAACCATTTTGTGTGCCGATCCCTCGTGCATAAGATTTTACTTCAGGCGTATTTTTTAAAATATCATCAACAACATCCAGCATTTTGTCAGTGTTTTCTAAAGACGTTCCGGGTGGGCTGGAAAAATCCAATACCATAGAGCCCTCATCCATTTGTGGAAGAAATCCTGAAGGTAATTTTGGAATTATATAATATGCAGATGCAATTAAAATGATTACGAAAACAACAGAGATGATCGGTTTATGAATGAAAAAATAAACCCACTCCTGCTTTTTAGCAATTTTGTGCTTTACTGAAGACGACTCTTTACCGGAAAGCAGTAAATAAATTACCGGCAATCCAATCCATGTTACAAAAAATGAGCATACTAATGTTATTATCATTGTATTCGTTAATACATTAAAATAAGCTCCGGCAACTCCGCTCATTAAAAAGAAAGGAAGAAAAATTACTATGGTGCTTAATGACGAACCGACCATTGCCGGAAGTAAATACTTTATAGCTTTTATTACTAAAGTATTGCTTGTCTCTTTCGGGTTTTCTTCATGAGTCCGGTGAATCTGTTCAACAACAACTATTGCATCATCTATTATTAATCCAATTGAAGCTGCTATCGCTCCTATCGTCATAATATTTATAGTGTAGCCAATTACAAACAATACTATTATAGTAAGGCCAAGTGTTACCGGAATAGTGACTAATATTACAGAGCTGGCTTTAATCGATTTTAAGAATAGAATAGTTAAAAGAATAGCGAGCAATAATCCAATCCATACAACATCCCTAATACTGTTCACTGCATCTGAAACGAAATTTGCCTGGTTGTAAAATGGGCGCAGTACAATTCCTTTCGGCAATATTTTTTGAAGCTCCGGAAGTTGTTTTTCAACTGAACTTACTACATCTATTAAGTTGGCATTTGGTTGTTTAAAAATATGAATTAACGGAAGCACTTTTCCGTTGGCTTTTATCATTGTATATCTTTTTTCAGCGCTTATTTCGATTTTAGAAATATCTTTTAACCTGATTAGCCTGTTTTGATAATTTAATACAACAAGGTTTTCTAAGTCTGCTTTGCTATTCTGAGTGGCTTCCGTCAGTGTTAAATATAACCTGTTGTGATCACTTAAATATCCAGTGGAAGAAATAAAATTAGATTCAGATATTTTATTGGCAACCAATTGCTGAGAAATTTTCAGATTACTAAGTTTTATTGGATCAAGAATAACCTGATACTCTTCTATCTTTCCTCCAGCTACAGCTACTTCTGAAATTCCGGAAATCCGGGAGAAGAAAGGTTTAATTGTATATTGAGCGATGTTCCTTAATTCTATTTCACCAAAGCCTTTTGATTCTAATGAATATCCCATAATAGGAAAAATTGAAGGATTCATTCTTTCCACTGAAATATTAATACCCGGCGGAAGATCCTGCTTTATTTCATTTATCCGGGACTCAATTCTTTGCTTATCAAGATTAATATCCGAACTCCAGCTGAAGAATGCTGAAATTTCACAACTGCCCCTGCTTGTTGTGCTTCTTAATAAGTCAAGATCCTGAACTCTTTTTATTGCATTTTCCAGAGGAACTGTTACGCTGACAGTCATTTTATCGACCGGCTGTTCTCCGTTATCAGCAATAATTTTGATCTTGGGAAAAGTAATATCAGGGAATAATCCTGACTGGATATGTGTGAGGGCATAAACTCCGGCTAATAAGATAATAACCAGTATTACTGCAAAGGGGCTTTTATACTTTACATAGAAGTTATTCATTTAACAATCTCAACTTTTGCGGTATCCGGCAAACCATACGAGCCTGATGATATTATTATATCAGATAAATTTAATTTCGGTGAAAGAATTTGCTGGAGGCTGTCGGTTTCAATCCCTCTGTTTATATCTATCTTTATAGCCGTAGTATCATTTACTAGTTTCATTATCCAGAATTCATCTTCTGTAACATTGGTCATAACGGAGCTTTTAGGCAGAACTATGGCATTCTTAAATGTTCGATAGGGGATCATTACGAATACATTTAAATTTTCAGGTAATTCCCTGTACTTCAACAATTTTATTAAAAAAGCCTGTGTCTGACTAACCGCGTCCACAGATGGAACACTTTTATCAATTACACCATTAAGTTTTTCTCCATCCGGAAGGTTAATTACACAAATTTGTTTGAGTTTAATTTTTTGCGCATCCTCAAAAGGAACATTTAATCTGATTCGAAGAGAAGAAGGGTTAGACACAACTGCAATCTGTTCGCCATCCGAAATTAAATCTCCGTTGTGGTAATTTAATTCAGTCAAAACTCCTTTTGTTTTAGCCGTGATTAAAACTGAGCCTGTAAAAATTTTAGTGCCGATGTTAATCTGCATAGTATCAGCAGCGGCAGATTCTTTTGTTTTTATTTGAAATAAAACATCACCTGGATTTACTTCATCGCCTATATTTTTATAAATTTTTTCTATATATCCCTGGAATGAAGCCCTGACAATTTCTTTATTTAAAAAAATAGTATTTGCATTCAGTTTCAGGTAATCTTTTAAATCCATAATTGCAGGATGTGTAATTGTAACAGGCGTACCGGCTGTAAATTCATTGTTATTGCTTTCTTGCTTGCTGCTGCAAGAAATTAAATTTACAATCATGAACAGCAATAAGAAAATCAAAAATATTTTTTTCATAATTAATCTGTAATAATTAAAAAATAACCCTCTCTAAATCTCTCCCTTGGCAAGGGCGAGACTTATAATCAATAAAACTAATAATGATTATATCCTGACAAAAAAATAAATATTCAGTCATAAATTTTAATAAGCCTTACCCTTCGTAAGGGAAGGGTTGGAATGAGTTCGCATAAATTAAACATTTTAAAAATTTCCTTTACAATTAAGTAATGCACACGCAATCTTTTAATCTTTCAAGCATGTAATCTTTTAATTAACTACCAATTCCAGTAATTGTAATTATTAATTTCAAGCTGATAATTTATTTCAGTTGAGATATAATTTTTTTGAAGATCAATATAATTTCTTAATTCGGTTAAATACTCAACCATTGTTAAATTGCCTTTTTCCAATTGTTCCAAAGAAAGGTTTAATAATTTTTTATAGTCTTCAATTTGACTTTTATAATCATCAATATTATTTCGTAAAGAATTGATTTTATTCTCAGCATCTCTTCTTTGAGTAAAAATATTTTTGGCTTCGTAATTCTTAAAATCTCCTGTAATTTTTTCAGAGATTAAACTTTGCTGCCTAGTGATGTCTTTTTGCCCACCATCCAAAATCGGCATTGATAAACTTACGCCGGCACTCAAACCAAACCTTCGCTGTATATTATCGATTTCGACTGCATTTAAACCTGTGTTAAAGAATAATTTTATTTGGGGTAAGTATTTCGTTTCAAAAACATTCTGTTGAGCAGCGGTGTTTAGACTATCAAGAGAATATTGAGTTAAAAATTTTGATTGTCCGGAAGTGCCTGCCAAATTCAAATTAACAGAATCAAGTGATACAACTTGTGTATCAGTGATTCCGCAAATGGAATATAATTGGGAAAGTCCATTTTTATAATTCTGCCGGGTTTGATTTAGATTTATTTGCTGCGATTTGGTTTCAACTTTTAATAGCAAATAATCCTGCACTTTTGCATTTCCTTGCTGAACTAAATTCTCGGTTATTTTAAGCTGGTTCTCAAGGTTGGTTTGGATTTCTTTTTCAAGATTATAAATATGAAGATATTGAAGTGCACTTAAGTATTGATCAGTTACCCGCTTTCGTAAGCTGTGTTTTTCTTCATCTAATTTATTTTCGAAACCTTTGCCCTGTATATTCCTTTGTTCCTGTAATGCATCCAGCAAAGGGCCGTTAAAAATATTTTTATCCACGTTTAGTAAGGCAGAATATTCTCCTCCGTTTGTAATTCCAACATCATAACCGATTGCGTTAGGACCGGGATTAGTAGAAATTAATTTCCCGTTGTTGTTGAAATACGGAGAGAATAAATAATCGCCCGTAAGATAAACTTGAAATGCCGAGTTCTGTGCATCATCCAGCTTTTTCTGAAGATCGTTGATTAAATACAAGCTGTTATAATTTTTAATCTGTGGTGAATTGTTTAGTGCTTCATTTATAAAATGATCCAAATTGTACTGACATAAAACCAGCTTGGATAAGAATAGTATTAAGAATAATAATTTTAATTTCATCAAATGAATTTTTTGTAGATTCTATAAAAAGTATTAAGTAGAAAAATCATTATAAAAATAAATATACTTAAGAATTGATTCTACTCAATAATCACATATATTTTAATTAATATTTAATCTTTATCATTTTCTTCTTTACTTTCTTTTCCTTCCTTCTCATCATTTTCCTTTTTCATTTTTTGAATATTGCCTTTTGAATCCAATACTACTTCGGATTTTTTGCCGTCATGTTCTACAACTGCCTCAAATGAAATCTTTTTTCCCTTTGTTAATTTTTCAACTTTATGAATTTTGCATTTCGGATACTTTTTCATAACAGAACTTATTACAAAATTTGGAATGTTTTCGGCAGCAAAAGTCTCTTCTATTTCAGCAATTTTACCGTCTTTTGTGTATAAAAGATCCCTTCCTTGCGTTCCATCCATGCTTTCAATTTCGTAATAAGTCTTGCCGTTTTCTTTTTCTGTTGATACTCCTTTAATTTCTGCATTTGGATAACTCTTCTGAAATGATTCAGTCACTGCCTTAGGAAGATCCTTCTTATCTATTTTTTTCTCTTGCGCAAAACAAGAGGATGTAATAATAATGCTCATTAACGTAATGGCACCAAATTGAAAAACATTTTTCGTTTTCATATTTAACTCCTTTTTATTGTTATTAATACTTACTTCATAAAGATAGTTTTATAATATGAAATGAAGATGAAAAGGATAAGATTTTAGGAAGGTTAAATAAAATGTCTCGGGGCGCACACTCTGTCGGCTTGATGGGCTTGTTATTTGCGACTTTTATTCTTATTCCTAATTTTATCAAGCCGATCATTATAGTCATAATAACCTTTAACTAAATCTACTTCGATAAGACTCAACATTATCTTTTCCGAAGCTTGAGTAATTCCTAAATTATTAATGGCTTCTATAACGAGTTCATTCAATCCATTTCTTACGCTTTTAGTGAATCTAAAATTTTTACGATTTTTAGTAAATAGCGAGTTAATAAATGAATTATGATAATTATTAACATCATTTGCCCAATGACTACGATTACAAATACCTTTTATAAATGTTTTTTGAAATTTTTCAGGTAACCAATCTGAGTCAGAACTTAAAAGCCAAACCAAACCCTCGAATGAATTCCAGTGTGACCGTATATAACTAGTGTCGTGTGCATGGAAATACCAGTAACCTAGTTCTTCAGCAGTATAATTCCCAAAGGTCGGATGTCTAAGTGCAATTATATCACCGCATAAAGGTTCATTCCCATCCACCGTATCGTGCTTACCATAAGAAAATATTCTGTCAGCTTCTTTATTTCCTGGTTCAAGAAGTTTATTAAAAACATCCTCAAATCCTCCATCAAAACCATGTATTGTTAATTGAGGTACATATAATGCCAGAACATCAGGATTTGATCTTGCACAATCATAAAGACCAGGCCATCTATGAATGAATTCATGTACTTTATCGGGGTGAGTAGTTGGTGAAATATTCAGTTCTTCACCTTCAAATGACCAATCTAGTTGTAAGGCTGTGGAGGCAATATTATGGCCTCTTTTCAATCCACGATCTTCATCTGGAAATGGTAAAGGAAATATCCATCGTTTTCCACCATTGAGATCTGGATATTTAAGAAATTCTTTATATTCAACTATGTCCAACCACCATTCATCTGAAATGGGAGGTGTGTCAACATTAATATTGTTTAAATAGTTTCGAGCAGAGATTAAGGGGCTCTCATCTGGTTTAATTTTTTGTATTAATTTTCTAATCAATACATTTAAACCTTCAGAAGTAGAAGCGGCTTTTTTATCTGCAAGGGAAGGTGAATATTGTGCAACATCCTGAACATTAACTCTATGCCAGATAGGTAGAATTAAATCTTTTTTTTCTATCATTTCTCTTAAGGTCAAACCATTAAGTTCTCTTTTTGCCCAAGGTTTCTTAAAAAAATTTGGACTAAGTACAACAATACCATACCTCGATTTGGATAATCCTTCATCAATTTTTTGTGTAAGACTATCACCTATGTTGAGTGAAAATTCATCAAACCAAACATCAAGATGTTGTTGATTTAATCGCATTGCTAAAGGGCTTACAAAATCTTCTTTATCCTCACTAGCGTGGCATATAAAAACATCATATTGCATTTTCTAAAATCGATTTATTTTTATCAAAATTATCTACAATAAACTTAGCACATAACTTATAACTATACTGCATGAAAAATTAATCTAAAGAACATAGATATGCGTGCAGCTGAATATCTATGTTCTATCTTTTTACAGAATCTCTTAAGATCATACTGTTTTAAAATAGGGCTGTGTTTATCTATCATCCTATACTTTCAGCATTCAATAATTGAATTTGATTAGTTCCCTCAAGTAGTCTGTGCATGTAAATGCGATTGCGGATTGTAATTAATTTAAGCTGGCAAAGAATGTAGTAAAAAGTTTTTTAAAAAACATTGGTCTGATTACGATTAATTTTATTTTGCGTATAACAGCTTTACGGTTAACTACAGTCCAAAACAACAATGCCGATTAAAAAGTTAATGCCGAAGATTTAGTCCCGACTTGTCGGGATGCTTAACTTGTTTTATCACATATAATCTCTGCATTGGGTTTTTTAGTGCTTATTCTATGATCATACTTGATTAGATCAATTTCTGCTTTCCCAAAATAATTATCTTCTGTTTTAATATTAAACGTAAAATCATAAACTTGATCAGAATAAAGAATCGTTTCTTTAGGATATTCACTTAGCGTAATAACTTTACCATTTTTACCCCATGGGTGTCTTAATGTAGTTGCCATATCCCCGCTCTAAAAATATTGCGGCGTATTATGTGTGGAATACCTTAATAATATTTTTTTTAAATGCAGAAAAAAATAATAATGCAGGTATTAATTAGGAGACGCGCCAGCGGTGTGTCTCCACAAAAATTTATTTTAACAAAATCATCTTCTTCGTCTCAACAAAACTACCAGCTTGCATTGTGTAAAAGTAAACGCCGCTTGAAAGATTCCCTGAGTTAAAATTTACTTCATGACTTCCCATATTTTGATACTGATTAACAAGTGTTTTTACTTCTTTTCCCAATGCATCGTAAACTTTTATAATCACCAAAGCGCTTTGGGGAATTTGATACTGTAATGTTGTGGAAGGATTGAATGGATTGGGATAATTCTGAAATAGTCTATAATTCTCAGGAATATTTGAAGTGTTTTCATTCACGGCAGTAGGGTAATTTTCAACAAGATTAAGAAGGGGTTCGTATATGGTAACATCACCCGAAATTTGCGAACTGGTATCGATATACGCGCTAAAAGCACCGTGAGCTTTTGTAATCCAGCTAAAGTCATGCGTTATAGTAGAACTCGATAAAGAACCGTTGGTATAAGTATCCGTTTGACCAACTTGTGTTTCTCTTAATGCGTTAAAAGTTCCGTCGGGGAAAGTAATTGTCCCGAAGGCATCGAAATAAAGGGTTAATGTTGTTACCTGGTAAGATCCAAAGCCGTAATTTAACGAATCACGTGCCTCTACAAATTGTTCGCCGTAATGGAGGGGAAAAATTGCAGAAACAAAATTCACCTTTTCTATATAGGCAGTATCCAGCCCGGGACCGGTTGCATGAGTCACGACTCCAAGGGTCCACATGGTATCTGGTGTTATCCTTAAATATTCATATACGGTATCTGTATTTCCATTTCCCGGAAAGGCTTGAAAATTAGAGTACTGCGCATTGGTTGCCGTCGGAAATGAACTTGCATAAGGAGTATTCGCGGGAGAAATATTTATATTTACGGTTGTATCGCTAAATATATTAGCGGGAATCGTCCATGTCTGCGAGCTGCCGGATGCATTCCCGACGTTCATTGTTAGAGTATCTGGACTAGTTTCGTGCTGCCATGCCTTTCCCGTTGCAAACGTGTTTGCTACATCATTACTTGTAATTTGAATCTGGGCAAATAGGAAGGAAGGAACTAACAAACAATAAAAAACCACAGCTAGAGTTTTCAATTTTACGTCTCCTGTAAAAATCGAAATTTTAGTAAGTTAAATAAACCGGCTGGTATAATATTTTAATTCAGATATCCGCACGGAAAAATTTAAAGTAACTAAATAACAAGTTAAATTACATGTGTAAATTTTGCTCTAGCTCATAAGCTCATCGACTACTTTTTTCTAACCTAACGAAGCTGCTTTCCGTTCACCTCAGTTACGGCTTATTTACTGATTTGCAGAGCTTCAACATACCTGCCTGCCTGAACGCAAAGTAAGTAATCAGTTCGTCCGCCACCTTTCTTGCGTCTTCCTTTAGGTCCTGTGGGTTCAACAGGGGCAGGTGTTTCACAACGTAATTTAGTAATCTCGTCATAACCTTTCTCTCTTAATATGGGGTCTATTAAGAAACACCTAGTTCCTTGTTTGTTTATTCCCATAGCTATGATGTCAAAGTTTTTGTTAATTCCATGGTTTTGTACCAGTAGTAAAACGATGATCTATCCGGTTGTCGCTTTAATCTGTTAAGAAAATTCCAATCCGGATCCTCGATGTTCCAATCCCTCATATCGTCTTCTTGATAATAAGTTATTGGTGTCAGGTCATTCGCCATTAATTTGGTTGCCAAGTAGGCAATCCTGGCTGAGGCTGGCACTGCATCATCAATTCTAAAATTGCCAGACATTAAATATCCGGTACCAAAGGCAATAATTCCTCTTTGTATTTGTGCAAACTTTGCTTTTTCTTCAGTATTTCCTCTTTCTCTTTTTGTTATAATCAAACATGTATCAATGGTATCTTGAAGAACTTGTTCAGGAGTTAAATCCGGATGTTTTTCTTTCCTGTATTCGATTTCATGTTTGGCAAAAAGTTGGAAGCTTTTTGCAACTACCTCAATAGAAGAAATTTTCTCAAATAGTCTACTTAAATCGTATAGCTGCTTGCATATTTCCATTGTCGCTGACTGTCCTCCTTTTTCATATAGAATTCCTATGGTATTTGGAGCAAAAGCAGTCAGCTTATCACCTGTAATAGCATCAATGGTTGGGACAATAACTTTTGTTTCCTCATCCGTTTCAATCCATTTTGCTTTTATCACTTTCTCTGTTGTTTCCGGATATGTAGAGTCTTCAATAAGAATATCCAAAAGAACTTTACCGGGAAATGTTCCTTTTAATGAGGAATCGTATGCAAATGCATAATGTGCCTTTGGCACACCAGGTTTATAACTTCTACGTTCGTTAAGTTCAAAGCCCGTAAATCTTGATGATTCAATAACTTTTGTTAATATAGTTTCCAGCTCTTCCCTTTTTGTATTTGAAATAATATCGATATCAATGGAGAATCGATTTCCTTCGTCTAAAAGTAAAACCAAACTGGTCCCACCTTTAAAAGTGAATTTTAATCCGTTTTTCTGAAGCTGCTCTAACAGGTGTAATGCGTAAATCATTTTTTCTAAAATATTTACATCTATTCTTCTATGTTCTGCCTGTTTTTTAAAAGATTGCAGCCATTCTTCCGTAAAACATTTCTCATTAAACATCGATAATAGCCTTTACTAAATAGTGCATGTTATTACGTAAAAACATTTTTATATCATTATCTCTTTCTCGCCTCTTTGCATAACTAAATAGTTTTGTATAATTAACTCTATACCTCTTTAACGCATTTTCAAATATGTGAACCAGTTCTGCCCCTTGGGAGTAATAAAAAAGTTTATCTTCCGAAAAAATGTCGACTAATATCTTTTCCAGTAAAGGTATATGGAATTTTATTTTCTTTTCAGTTCGTTTAGTTATAGGGGAGCGAGTCACCAGCTTTTTAATTACAATAGGTTGTATACTTTCAGCCACATAAAAATTTATAGCTTTCTCATCCGGAGTAAGGTAAACATCACCTTTGTAATTTTTTTTAAGCTCATAGAAAAAGGAATCTAAAAAGTCTTTTTCAACCTCAATTATAATTATCTTTTTGCCAGACTGATGTTGAGAAAACTCATTCAACCAACTTGTTTCCCATATACAATATTTAATATCTTCAAATCTATCATTGATTTTCTTAGCCAGTTTTAATAAATCTTGTGAAACCCCCGGTTTGTAATTTGGTTTAAACGCAATAGTATATACACCTCTCATTAGAGGCTTAATAATATTTTTATTTTTCAAATCATAGATTCTCCATCCAAAAGTCCCTTCTTTTAGGTCGGGTTCAAAGTATTTATAGAATTCAAAAAGCTCATTTCTGGAGAATGATTCTCTATCCTTAAATTCTTCAATTAATCTATTTTCTATAATTTTTGGCAAGCTAAAAATCCAATTTTTACCAAATATACATAATTCTGGGCAATTTTAGAAATCAAAATTACGCCAGTAATTTGCATTTCTGGTAATTTTTTGAAACGTGTATATAAACCTCTGATGTGCTTTAATTAATTACCCCAAGAATTCCTGGATATACCTCAAAACTGACTCCCGTTCCTCACATTAAACTTATTACTTATAATTAAACTGCACATACATAAAGTTAAAAGAACATAGATATGCGTGCAGTTGCATATCTTTTAAAATCATATTGTTTTAAAATAAGGTTGTGCGTATCTATCATCCAATACTTTCAGTATTCATTAATTGAATTTGATTAATTCTCTCAAGTAGTCTGTGCATTTAAATGCGATTGCGGATTGTAATTAATTTAAGCTG
>CAVZID010000009.1:0-48888 GCA_963775245.1 uncultured Bacteroidota bacterium | reverse complement strand
AGATACGAAGACTACATGATTTGGGAAGCAAACAATGAAGGTAAATTTTAATTAGCAAAACTATTTTATGAATTAAATATGTCTGACATTGATGCAAAAATATTGGTTGCTTTAATTGGAGGGCTCGCATCACTTCTTATAGCAATTTTAGGAATTTTTTTTACAAGAAGGAATCAGAAAGCACTTGAAAAATTAAAAGCCGAATATGCCGATAGTAAATCTGAAAAAGATGCTTTACGTGACTATGAATATGAAGCTAAAAAAAGATTATACCACGAATGCGGTCCATTACTTTTTTTATTATTGGAGAGTTCCGAAAGAGCTTTAAAAAGGATAGTAGGAATTGCTAGGGCAGCAAGCGGCGGAAATTTATCAGGACAGGATACCTGGTTTTCGAAGAATTATTATAAACTATCAACCTGGCATACATTGCTTCAGCCGGCAGCAATTGTTAATCTTATTCAGAAACGTTTAACCTTACTTGATTTGTCTTTGGACCCGCTAATTTATATTCAATATTCTATTACCAAAATTATATATCAATCATTTGCTCATGACTTTAAATTGGCAAGATTAAGTCAACCCGAACTAAAATATGACCCTCATTCTCCTGATGCAGAAGAAATAAAATTATCAAATCCAGAGGAATATTACCAGCAGGGAATACCTATTGGTATTCTAGATAATGCTATCGATTCAATGATAATAAAAGAGTCTAATGAAACCTGGCGGTTAATGTCGTTTGCTGAATTTGAAAGAGAATATTTAAATGAGGATTCGAATTTACATAAGGCATTTAAAAGAATAGAATATTTATTTGATCAATTTCATCCCAAAACACGGCCGGTACTTTGGCGAATTTTAGTTGTCCAGGCAAATCTTTACTCAATTCTTTTGCAGACACGATCAATGAATAGCCGGGCATTAAATATCAGTGCAATTATAGAAAACAATACACTAGATAAAACACAATTTGACTGGAGGAATGAAAAAGAAAAAAATGAGCCCGGCATTAACATTGACGAACCTTCTATGATTTATAAAAAATATTTTGATAATAATGTTTTGCCTGTAATAAATGATATCTGCAAAAACAGCTAAAAATTATCTTCTAATAATTCATCCCGGCGAGTTAATCTATGCAGCGTGCAATTATGGCATGAGTAAAAAAATTATAACAAATAAAATTAATCGTACTTGTACCGATGTTTTTTTAAAAACAATTTCTTACGTTCTTTCCGGTTTTATAAAATAGAATTTCGCAATCGCACTTATATGCGCAGAATTGATGAGGGATGCAATCATATTCAACTATTGAATGCTGAAAGTAATGGATGATAGATACGCACAACCATATTTTAAAAAGTATGATCTAAAGAGATTTTTTAAAAAATGGAACTTCGATATCCAGCTGCATGCATATCCAAGTTCTTTCGGTTAATTCTTGGTGAAGTATAATTTTACGTTATATTATTTATGTTTTTATTAAAAAGTAATGGAGTCTAAGTATGAAACGAACATTAAAGTGTCCTGTTTGTGGTAAACCTTTAACAGAAACAGAGTATGACAAAGCTCTAGGACTTTGGAAAGACAAGCAAGAACACATTAAACATCTTGTAGCAGAACAGAAGAAGCTAAAAGAACAAGAACGACTTAACAAAAGGAAGTTAGAAGCCGAAAAAAGAAAATTAAAAAACCAAGAGAAAATATACAAAGAACAAGTTAAGGGACAGGCAATAGAGTTCAAAAAACAACAAACAAAATTATTACGAGATTCAAAGCGTATATTATCAGAGCAAGCTAAAAAGGCCGCTCAACAAATAAAAGATCAGCGAAACGAGCTGGAAAAATCCTTCAAACAAAGAATGAAATCTGAAATCAAAAAGGGTGTCGACAAAGGAGTTGAAGAACAAAAGAAAGAATTCAAAAAACAACAGGGTGACCTTAAAAAAACAAAAAACAAAATGTTACAGCTTGAAAACAGCCTCAAAGTATCAGCGAAGAAATATGAACAAGCTAATGACGAAATCAAAAAACTGAAAGAGCAGATAGAAAAAAACATAACTCCACAAATGGAAGGATTATTGGAGGAAAATAAACTTCTTAAAAAACTCAAAGAGTTTTTCCCTCAAGACAAATTCGAACATCCGGGGAAAGCTGGTGACATTATTCAAATAATCATTGAGCAAGGTAAAGTAATTGGTAAAATTGTATATGAATGCAAGAAGGTAAAAGTCTTCAGTAAGAGTCATATTGAACAAGCAAAAGAAGCTCGTAAAATTCGCCAAGCCGATTTTGCAATTTTGGTTACAAATGCTTTCCCTTCAAAGAGACAATATTATTTTGTGGAGAATACTGTATTTGTAATAAGCCCTATAAGTCTTGAACCGATAACTTATACTCTTCGCGATAGCCTTGTCAAAATTTCATTGCTTAAAATGTCGAATGAAGCGAAACAAAAAGCAGTCCAGCGCGTTTATGATTATCTATCAAGCAATGACTATAACAATAAAATGAACGATGTTGCCAGCCAGCTTATAGAACTTGGAAAGGATCTTAAAGCGGAAATTACTACCCATAAAAAGACTTGGGAAAAGAGATATCATATTTATCGTGGTCTATTTTCCGACATTGGTATTATTGACTATAAACTTAAAGACCTTATTAAAAACAGAATTAATGAAAAATCTAAATTGCTTCTTCCTGAAAAAAACAAATTCATCAGAATAGATGAGTTGGAAAAATAATTTCTTAATCACATATTAATATATTGTGCAAACGCGATATAACTTACGCCTCAAGGCGACAGCGATTTTGCTCACGGCAATTTTAAGGTTTAGGTTTAGTCGTTCTATGTTTAATATTTTGTTCAAGGTAGTTGTGCTATGAAAGTTTTTTTAATTATAAAATTTATTAATTAAACCGGCATTGTTGTTCTGGGCTGCGGCTTAGCCGCAAAGCCATTACATAGTTACTCAAAATAACTGGAGTTAAATCGATGAGCTTACAAAAGGAAATAGACAAGAATAGAGCTGAAATAAGATCAGACGGCTACTCTATGTCAATTGGCGAACTAATTAGTCTTTATCAAAATGATGAAATTGATATTCATCCAGAATTTCAAAGATTTTTTCGTTGGTCTAATTTTCAAAAATCTAGATTAATCGAATCAATTCTTTTAGGAATTCCGATTCCACAAATTTTTGTTGCTCAAAGGGAAGACGGATTATGGGATGTAGTTGACGGTTTGCAAAGATTATCAACAATCTATCAGCTCTTGGGTATACTCAGAGATGAAACCAAAAATTTGTTGGAACCTCTAACTCTTGATGCAACAAAATATTTACCTTCTTTACAAGGGAAAAGATGGGAGGACCCTGATCCAAATTTAGCTTTAACAACAACTCAAAGGCTGTTAATTAAACGAGCAAAGTTAGATGTAAATATAATTTTAAGAGAGAGTACTGAATCAACAAAGTATGAATTGTTTCAGCGTTTAAATACTGGTGGGTCGCAACTTTCGGAGCAAGAAGTAAGAAACAGCATTTTGGTAATGGTTAATAAAGATATATATACATGGTTAAAGGAACTTTCTAAAAACGAGTATTTTCAAGAATGTTTGTCTTTAACAGATCGAGCAATTGATGAGCAGTATGATGCTGAACTTGCTTTACGATTTGTAATATTTCGTAATATGCCTGAAGATGAATTAAAAAAAGTCGGAGACTTAGGTGAATTTTTAACAGAAAAAATGATAGAAATTGCAGAAAATAAAAGCATTGATCTTGAAAATGAAACTAAAGCATTTATTGAAACTTTTAAACATCTTCGAGAACAGTTAGGCGTAGACAGTTTTAAAAAATACAATACAATTAAATCAAAATTTCTTGGCGGCTTTTTAGTTTCCGCTTATGAAATTGTTGCAATTGGACTTGGCTATAATTATCCAAACTTTTTGTCACAAAGAATAGACATCCCTTCCATTGTTAAAAAACTATGGGAGAATCCAAATTTTACTTCAAAATCTGGATCTGGAATAAGAGCATCTTCTAGAATTCCAAATACGATTCCATTAGGTCGAGAGGCTTTTCGAGTATGAGTTTAAGAACATTAGAACAATTGTCTGATTTTTTGGATTCTGATCTTGCATGGCGAAAGAAAGAATTATCAAACATGCATTCCTTACTATTACTTCGCAGCATATCTGAAAGTAAAAGGAGTGCAATTTTGAGGAGTGCTGTTGCATTACTATATGCACATTGGGAAGGTTATGTTAAATCAGCATCGACAGCTTATGTAGAATATGTTGCATTACAGAAACTTAAAAATGAAAACTTGTCCGATAATTTTATTGCACTCTCATTAAAAACAATTCTCAATAAAGCCACTCAAAGCAACAAGATACAAAGTCATATTGAAGTTGCTAGTTTTTTCCGCAATAGACTAAAGGAAACAAGCGCAATTAATTATAAAAATGCTATAGACACAAAATCTAATCTTTCATCAAGAATATTCAAAAATATAATAATATTGTTGGGTTTAGATTATTCCCATTACGCAACTAAGGAAAAATTAATTGATGAAAAGTTGCTAAACTCCAGGAATAATATTGCTCATGGAAATTATTTACTGGTCGATGAAAGAGAATATTTAGAATTAAATGAACAGATAATTGGAATGATGAATTTACTAAGAAATCAAATTGATAATTCGTCAGTCTTAAAAGAATATATTTTAAATTAATAAGCTCGGTATAACAACCAAACTAACCTGACACCATTTTCGCATTTGGCATTTTATAAATATTTAAGTTCGTAATTTTATTTCTCCATTTTATTAGCATTTATTCAAATCTCATCCTTTCCCTGATACCCAAATAATAAATCCATGTTTTATTTTTGTCCCCAAGTTTTAAAAGCTTAGCATTCCACATATATTATTATAGCTGCTAAGCTGTTAACGAAAGGGAAAAAAAGTTAAAACAAGGGAATCAATCTTAAAATAACCCGGCAGTAAAAATAAAGCATGGTACCGTGACAATCTCAAAAGCCTAAATGTGGATTGAATGAATGGCTGAATGGTAAAAATGATTGATTGTATGGATGAATGTGTGGAAGCAATCACATTGTAACCGGAAGGAACCACTGAGCGACTGGGAGGAACGACAAAGTGAGTGGAAGGAATCGCTGAGCGACCGGAAGGAATGATAAAGTAACTGGAAGAAATCACAAAGCGACTGGTAGCAAAGACAAATATAGTGGAAGCAGACATATTGCAGCCGGAAGAAATCATTGGGAGAGTGGAAGCAATCATAATGTAAGCGGAAGCAACGATAAAGCGGGTGGAAGAAGCGGCACGACGGCAGAGAATATGACAGATTGAATGTTTGAATGGCAACAATATATTATGATAACAATTTAAATGTCACGCTGAGCTTAGTCGAAGTGTGAAGTTTTATTGTGAATTATAACATTCAGTCTTCGACAAGCCTGCCTGCCAGCAGGCAAGCTCAGACTGACATAATTGCGAAACCGCACCTAAAAAGAAATTCGCCCGGAAATTATACTGACAGACTTTTATCGTAATGTAAAGCTAATACAAAAAGAAAAATCTGTTTGAAGGAGCGGAGCGATTGAGTTATTTTTCTTTACATGACAAGATAAGAAATCATATAAAAAGTATAATTTCAGAATTTATTTTTCAGTGCATGCTTCTTTTGGTTCTTTTCTTATGTTAAGAAAAGAACATATAAAAATAGGGATTGAATAATAGATAGGTGCAGGCAGGAATGTCTGCTCACCAAACGGGGAAATGAAACGGCTTAAAAATTCAGCCGTAATAAATCAATAATATAAACAGGAGGAAATCATGCCTACTAGATCAAAAAGTTCTATCTCGGAACAATTAAATGCTGCACAGGTAGCTGTAACCAATACACTTGCGGATGCGGAAATTCAAGGGCTTGTAACACAGTTTGGCTACCCGCCCGAAAAATTAACCGAAGGAAAAGCTTTGTATGATGCTGCTTTAAGCGCTGTGAATGCCGGGATAGCCGCAGCAGGCTCGCAGTTTCAGGCAACCAGCACTTTAAGAACAGCCGAAATTGCAGCAAGAGATGCATACCAGTCGTTGGCAAAAGTTGCACGCGCAGTTTTTATAAATGATTCTGCAAGACTTGCTCAGTTGGGGCTTTCAGGCACCATGCCCCGTTCCACAGCCGGTTTTTTGAGTGCAGCGTATGCTATTTTCGATAATGCTAATAACGTCCCGGAAATAAAATCTGCTTTGGAATCTTTCGGTTACACTGAAGAAAAACTTGGGCAAGAAAGGCTGAAGATAAATGCTTATGATTCTGCAAACCAGCTGCAGGAAGCATCAAAGGGCGCGGCACAGCAGGCTACCCGCGACCAGGACACAGCAATAAAAGCAATGAACGCCTGGCTTGCACAATATATTAAAATAGCCAAGGTAGCTTTGCGTGATAAAAAACAGCTTCTTGAAAAAATAGGAGTAACAGCGCGCACCACAAAAACAGCAGCGCAAAGAAATGCATCAAAGAAAAAGGCCCAAACAGTACCGGCAAATTAAAATGCGAATCGGTTGAAAGATTACAAAACCCCTATAATTGATTGCTTCCCATGCGGTGTTAAACTTTAATTGAATGAAAAAGTTAACACCGCATTTTATTGTGATGACACAAAGCCAAAGGTTAACTCCGGGATTCATCCCGGAGATATAGAGTCTCCCCCCATCCCCTAACTGTTTTAACAGTTTACCTTTTTTAATATTTCACAGTAAGAGTATCTTAACACGTTTTATAAACCGTTAAAACGGTTGTGGAAGCTGTCGTATCCTGTGTGTTCACCCCGATGAATCGGGGTGTTAACCTTTGCTGACAGAATGAAAAAGTTAACACCGCAATTTATTGCGGTGATATGAAAAAAAACTTAGCAGTCCTTAACTGTTTTAACAGTTTACCCTCTTCTTGATTTACTTCAATAAAAAGAATATTTTAATATCCATTCACAAACATAAGGGGGCATCATGTCGCTTCATTCTTACACAAAAATATGGCTTCATATAATTTGGGAAACACACAATAGAGAAAAACTGCTTAATGAAAAAACTGCAAAGATAGTATCAGAATATCTTTTCAATTATTCCGTTGAGAAAAATATTTTTATGAAAGTGAATTATGTAAACGCAGAACATGTTCATTCGTTAATAGATTTACCATCAAACCTTACAGTTGAAGAGTGCTTAAAATTACTCAAAGGTGCTTCTTCTCATTATATAAATCAAAATAAAATAATTAGCGGCAGATTTTCGTGGGGAAGAGGTTATGCGGCATTTTCAGTCTCAGAATCACAAGCAGATAAAGTGATTACGTATATTAAAAATCAGAAAGAGCATCACAGGATAAAAAGTTTTGCAGAGGAGTATGAGGGATTCATTAAGAAATATAATCTATTTATAAACCGTTAAAACGGTTGTGGAGGCTGTCGTATTCTGTGCATTCACCCCGATGAATCGGGGTGTTAACCTTTAATTACTGAATATATGATACAATTGAATCGGGGCGTTAACCTTTGATGATCGAAAGTAAAAGTTAACCCTATAATTAATTACGGGAATCCGAAAACAAACGAAACCGCCTTTGACTGTTTTAACAGTTTATCGTTTTTATTTTTTCACGGCAAGAATATCTCAACACATTACCTGAATAAAATTATAAACCGCTTAACCTGTCTGCCGCCGTTAGGCATGATGGAATAGCGAATTTAAGTTTTAATTAAATCTCGTTGAATTAATTGCAGAAGAATTGAATCCTTTTACAATCAGCCAAACGCCCAGTGAAAACTCAAATACCGCCACCGGGACTGCGGTTAGTGCTGCAAAGGGAGAAATCCGATCGATAATACCAAACAACAAAGCAATGTAACCAATTACAAGTAGAGGCGCTCCGGCAATTCCAATCAAAGCTAGGGCTCTGGGCACCAGGCGCGACTTGTACAGCAGTAATCCAAGCAGCAGATCGCATACAGCCGGCATAAAGCTTTGCCCGAGCAGGAAGATGCGGTCATACAAGGCAGCAAGCGCATGGCTGGTGATTAAAGCATCCGCTCCGGCTCCGGCCTGATGCAAAGTTACAATAGATAAAATGAAAGCCACGCCAACAAAGATGGTGCTTGATTCCAGGATTCGGGCAGCGACCAAGCCCAGCGCGAAACTTTCGTTTTGTTTCTTTAGCAGCGGGAAGAGCACAACAGCGGTGCCGATGCCGGCGAGAGCCACAATGATTTCCAGGATGCCGCCGATTATTACTGAAGTATCCGGCCCGGAGCCGACTATGTAGTTTGGATCGTGTATTGAGCTGTATAGAGAAAGAGTCGGTATCGAGACAAAAGTGAGCAGGTAGAGCACTCCCGCCGCTATCGCAATTTTTCTAGGTGAGGCTGCAATTTGTTCACGAGCATTCATGTTATT
The DNA here is from genome assembly GCA_963775245.1 of uncultured Bacteroidota bacterium. Lineage (GTDB taxonomy): Bacteria > Bacteroidota > Ignavibacteria > Ignavibacteriales > Ignavibacteriaceae > CAVSWT01. The sequence goes on along the minus strand of CAVZID010000009.1, from coordinate 40,401 downwards.
TTCTCCTTTTATTTATCGCCTTAAAGAGACTATGATTCGATTTACACAAGAACAATTTATTTAATTTTTATAAAGTAGATGAAAGAACAAAGCTCTTCTTTATTTTACTAATAATGCGAAAAGATAAAGCCCGCAGCCAAATGCTGTATGATTCATTAAGCTGCGAAGTCTTGCTTGTGTAGGACTTGATGTTTTTGATGCGGCAAATCCTAATCCAAATGAAGGCTGCATAATGAAAAATGGAGCTGAGACTGTGGCAACTCCAAAGACTATTGCGGGAATCAAAGTGGGGTGCTGAAGCCAGCTGCTGCCTGCCAATACAACGAAAACAATGGCGAACGTTATTCCGAATAAATAGTGGGCTATCCATCCCACTATGCATTCTGGGCTTTTAGATTTAGAGGCCATAATATTTGGATGCTTAAAGATTCCTTCCGGCATATATAGAAGCCAGCGGCCGACTAAACAAATGTTGGATGGAGTAATCTTAAAAGCAAATTTGAGAAACAGCGCCCAAAGATCAAATGTTAGCGTTGCGCCAAGTCCCATAATGATTGCACTTATTAAGAGCAGCGGCAGATTATTCATACGTCATTTTTTTATTGATGGTGATATATATTTCTTATTAAATCTATTTCTAATTTTATTTTTTCTAATAAGCCGTTTCAGTAAAATATTTTTTTTACTTCGTAAACAAGTATTGATATCATTTCAATGTCCCTTTTGCTTCAGGCAATGAATTAAATACTTTATCAATACTTTGAGAAGTTTCATTACTAACTGCATCAACAATAACATAGATTACTTCGGCGGCAGCTACACCGGCAGCAATTGTCGGCAATTTGTTTTTGGAAGATATTTTGTTGTCAACAGCCACACCGACTGCCCAGCCTATAGAGGCACCAAATGCCGATAGGAATGGCCTGTCGCTGTCATCCAAATCATTTATCCACAAACTATCTCCTTGTGCGTCATAAATATTAAAGTGCATTTTTATTGTATGATTTATAAAAAATACATCGGTATAATCAAGTAAATCACTGAATAGAATCCCGTCAACTTTTAGTATTGAACACAAGTTTTCCGGGGACATATTATCAACTGCTTTTTCCTTTATAATATTCTCCACTGAACCCGGCGATAAAACATCGTAGTTTTTATCAACAAATTTTTTTGATAATAATTCTTCAATATTTATTAAGCTTTGGTGTGATTGCACTGTATCTTCAACTATGTTTCTTTTATCAATCACAGGCATTATCGCAATTGACTTAATTTGTTTTTGATCATAATCTGATTTAATAAACGTGGGACCGGATGAACATCCAACCATAATCATACTTAAAATAAAAAATGTTAATAAGTAAAATTTGGCTGAGTTACTTGACCTTTGAGATCCTGAATAATATGATGACTTCACAAAGACTCCTTTTTGATTTTTGAGTGATTAACTATTACTAATGCCGAATTATCTGTTTTCTATTCAGCGGTTTCCTAAGAATATTTTTTTAATGCATAGAGTTAAAACAAAAACTAATTTTGCTTTTAAGATTTTTAATTATCAATCGTAATAAGGATGGATTCAAAAGAATTATTAATCGACCAATGCCTTAGGATTAAAATTCAACCTAAAACTATATTATCTACTGCGTTTCTGTTCAATTATGAAATTGTCCAGAATTTTATTTTCTAATTACGTTTAATTTTTGGTGGATTAAAAAATCGAACAAGAAATAATACTCTGCTATTTTTGCTGTGAATATTTAAATAACATATTGTCATTTAAGAAAAATGATAGCAGAGAATTTATGATTATATTTTTCCGAACAAACAACACCAAGCACTGTTTAGCACTTAGCCACGCTATTTGTTGGAGAAAGTGAAGGATTCTGAAAGGAGAGTAATCTTTACCAAATATGTGATTAAATCTGGAGCAAACATATATAAAATTAAGTCAAAAGCAATATATGGGGAATCACTTAGTTTAAATTATTTTGTGACTGACTAATCCCTCATTTTCTCAGGACAAATGAATCAAGAAAAAAATGTCTATCGCTGCTTAAACAATGGCTATAACAATTGCAGAAGAGAATAAGCACAAGAATACTTGAACTCCCAAAAGGTATGGCCGTAATTCATTGCCGTTATGCAAAGCCAAAGCTTAGCTCCTGGACTTTATAATAATTTCACACCCCCAGTGTTTGTTTTTAGTGAATCCATCGTTTTACAATAAGACCGAAGGACTTATATTATTTTAGCAAAATTATTAACTCAATAATCAACAACCTCAAAGGGGAGAAATAAATTCTTTACATTTATCTTGCGCTATTTAATAAATTACAAAACGAATTTCTTGTTTCAGATTTAATTTGGACAGCAGTGAAATGATTATTAAAAAATGTTGAATCAGTAGGGTTTATTTGCTAATTTTTCGTAGGACTTTATTTTGGGAGTTTAAAGATGGAATATCTTTCTCTTAAAGAAATTATCTTTCAAAGAAAAGATATTAATAATAAGCTCAACCTTCTGCTTTCAAACAAAGCTGCTGTAACAAAACCGAACTCTCTTCAGTTACTTTTCATAATTATTATTCTTCTTTGTCTCGTCAGCGTTTACTCAAGATATGCAGTATGTCTCGAGCCAAAGCGGCGATACTCTTGTAGTGAAAGATGATGATGAATTTGGCGGTTCGAATACACTTTATCTTCTCATGGCTTCAGATAGTATGGCTCCCGCTAATCGTGTATATGAGCTAAAAGACGATGGAATTTATTCACTCGCAAATAATCCTGTAACTTCCTCGATATATAGAACCGTTATTATGGGGCAATCTAAGGAATCTGTGAAAACAAGAAAAGGCGCTGCACCGCCGATTATTTGTGGTTCAATTGAAACAACCATTCCCACCTTTGGAGGCATAACCATCAATAAAGACCTGCTCATTAAAAACATCGATCTTGAATTAGGCAATTTAGCCGGCAACAACGGAGGATGGACATTCTTTGGTTTTACTGGACCCGGCTGCAGGCTTCAGGTAGATAACTGCATTATGGAGCATACCTGGTCGGTATGGGTTGGAGGTCCGCCTGCTGATTCACGAATATTTTTTACAAGCGATTACTTTGTAAACCTGTCGGGTCATACTTGCCGTCGAAATGGCGGTGTTACAGACTTCAATCGTCACTGGTGTTACGCACCAGGACACTCTTCTTGTTGAAAACTGTACACACGTGAATACTCAGGGTACATTGTACAAATTCAGGAATGGGTATACCATTGATAGAGTAATTTTCAATCACAATGACTTTATTGATTGTGCAGGTTATGTTATGATGAATAACGGTGATCAGACGAATATGAGTGTTACAAATAATATCTTTGTAAATTGCCAATTACAAGCCTATTGCCCCGTCCTTTATTCTGCTGATGCAGGTGAAGTTGATCCGGATGGCCTGCCAATAGGCCTTGTTAATTTACGTAATGATTCTACTTTCCGGGCAAACGGTGCAAATTTTTATGCAGACAAGAATTTAGCTTATTGGGATCCATCTCTTTCTGATATCGTTTCAACATTGAATTCTAATAGTATTAATGGCAGCACCCAATGGGTCTCCCAGATGATATTAATGAACTCAAGAACTGAAACCCTATTTGCTGATAAAGTAAATTATCCTTTCCTTACAAATGGTACGTGGATAACCGATAAGTTACCTGCTTTTGCGAATACGGATGTTTTGTTTACAACTCAGCTTGCAAAACTAAAAGCCTATGCAATAGCATGTGTTGATACAAGTTACGAAATCCCTTTGGATTCCTGGCGTCAACCGGGTAATACGGAATCTTCAAATTTCATTTATGCTGATTGGCCTATTCCCATTGATCTTTCTTATACCGATACTAATTTGAAAACAGCTGGTCTTGGCGGTTTCCCGCTTGGAGACCTGAACTGGTTCCCGACTGAATATGCACAGTGGAAAGCTCAGGCAAGTGCTGAGTACGCAGCTATTCATTGTGTGCTTTCAAGTTGTCATAGCGCTGTTGAAACTGCAACTAATCTTCCTCAGAAATTCCAATTGCAGCAAAATTATCCGAATCCATTTAATCCAAGCACAAAAATAGGTTATCAAATCCCAAAATCGGATGTAGTGAAACTGACGATATATGACTGTTTAGGAAGAGTTATTAAAACATTAGTAGATCAATATCAAAAAGAAGGGCTTCATACTCAAATTTTTGATGCTGCTAATCTTACAAGCGGGATATATTTCTATCAGTTAAATGTGGGTAATCATAGAGAAACGAAGAAAATGATTTTTATAAAATAAAAATGTTTTAATTACTTTTTGATTGCATTTTTGTCAAGTTGGATTTATAGTATTTAGAATATAGACTAGTCAAGGAAAAATTAAAAAAGGCAGCCTGTTTGCAAACTGCCTTCCTACAATAAACTAAAATTACATAACGAGCATTTCGTAGCTCAGATTTCCAAATCTGAGTTTTAAAAAGTTTCAGAACTGGAGTTCTGAACTACGAATAAGTCAGTCCGATTTTTATTAGTGTTATAAACCCAATTTCTTTAAGAAATTGGGTTTATTGATAACATCACTACAAATCAAACCTGTCAAGGTTCATCACTTTATCCCATGCTGCCACAAAATCTTTCACAAATTTTTTCTGGGAATCGGAACTTGCGTAAACTTCTGCAAGAGCGCGAAGCTCTGAATTAGAACCAAAGACAAGATCAGCACGCGTACCTGTCCATTTTACTTTGACTGTTGCATGGTCGCTGCCTTCAAAAAGATATTGAATGTTTTTCAAAATGTGAATACATTAGAATGCAATAAAATGAATATCATTCTTAGGAGTTAAAATGTCAAAAACAATTACGCTTCGTTTAAGCGACGAAAATTACAAGAAATATAAAAGACTTGCGGATAGAGATAATAGGCCCATTTCTAATTTTATTGAAACAGCCGTGAAAAAATTTATCGACCATAATATTTATGTTGATGAATTTGAAATGGAAGAAATAAAAAATAATACTGAATTAAACAAAAGTATTAAACGGGGTATGTCTGATATGAAGTCTAAAAAAGGACAATTCGTTGAATAATTATAGAATTTTTGAAACCAATGAATTTTTAAAAAAGCTGGAGAAAATAACAAAAAGGGAGAAGTCATTTATTCAGAAAAAGCTTACCGAATATATCTATCCGCAATTAAAAGAAGAGCCTCATTACGGCAATAATATAAAAAAATTAGTTGGTTATAATTCGGAAACCTGGAGATATAGATTGGGAAAATTCAGATTATTTTATGTGACAAATGAAGAAGAAAAAATAATATATATACTTTCCATTGATTTAAGGAAAGATGCTTATTAAATAAAATGATGTAAATTAATAAAGGCAGCCTGTTTCAAGCTGCCTTCCTACAATAAACTAAAATTACATAACGAGCATTTCGTAGCTCAGATTTCCAAATCTGAGTTTTAAAAAGGTTCAGAACTGGAGTTCTGAACTACGAATAAGTCAGTCCGATTTTTGTTAGTGTTATAAACCCAATTTCTTTAAGAAATTGGGTTTATAAATAAAAAAATTAAAATCATTTCAAATCAAACCGGTCAAGGTTCATCACTTTATCCCACGCTGCAACAAAGTCTTTCACAAATTTTTTCTGGGAATCGGAACTTGCGTAAACTTCTGCAAGAGCGCGAAGCTCTGAATTAGAACCAAAGACAAGATCAGCACGCGTACCCGTCCATTTTACTTTGCCTGTTGCATGGTCGCTGCCTTCAAAAACCTCTTCTGAAACAGCTTTCCATTTTGTATTCAAATCCAAAAGGTTAACAAAGAAGTCGTTGGTAAGTGTTCCCGGTTTTTTGGTAAACACGCCGTGTTTTGAGCCGTCGAAGTTTGTGTTAAGTACACGTAAACCGCCAACAAGGACTGTCATTTCCGGAGGTGTTAGCGTTAAAAGCTGCGCACGGTCAACCAGCATTTCCTCTGTTGATCTCATGTATTTTGTTTTCATGTAATTACGGAACCCGTCTGCCCTGGGTTCAAGAACTTCAAATGCTTCAACATCAGTCTGCTCTTGCGATGCATCAGCTCGTCCTGGTGTGAAAGGAACTTTTATATCGTAACCAGCTTTCTTGGCTGCCTTTTCAACTCCAACACATCCGCCTAAAACAATCAAGTCGGCAAGTGAAACTTTCTTTTTGCCGGAACCATTATTGAATTCTTTCTGAATACTCTTAAGCTTCTTCAATACTTTAGCTAATTGAGCCGGATTGTTTACTTCCCAATCCTTCTGCGGTGTAAGCTGGATTCGTGCACCATTAGCACCGCCGCGTTTATCGGAGCCGCGGAATGTTGATGCTGATGCCCATGCTGTGGATACTAGTTGGGACACAGATAAACCTGAATCAAGTATTTTACTTTTTAGTTCTTCAATATCTTTTTTCCCAATTACTTTATAGTCAACAGCGGGAATTGGATCTTGCCAGATGAGTTCTTCCTTTGGTACTTCAGGGCCGAGATAGCGAGCAACTGGTCCCATATCGCGATGAGTTAATTTAAACCAAGCGCGGGCAAATGCATCTGCGAACTCATCAGGATTTTCATAAAATCGTCTTGAAATTTTTTCATACGCAGGATCGAACCGTAGAGAAAGGTCTGTAGTTAGCATGGTTGGTTTTTGTTTTTTTGATTTATCCTGAGCAAAGGGAATTACTTCAGGCCCATCTTTTGCAACCCATTGTTTAGCACCAGCGCCGCTTTTTGTTAATTCCCATTCAAATCCGAATAAGTTTTCAAAAAAGTTATTGCTCCACTTTGTTGGTGTTTTAGTCCAGGTAACTTCCGGGCCGCCGCCGATTGTATCATCACCATGGCCGGAACCAAAACTGCTTTTCCAACCGAGTCCTTGCTGTTCGATGCCTGCTGCTGTTGGTTCGGGGCCAACGTATTTATTTGGATCTGCCGCACCATGCGCTTTACCGAATGTGTGTCCTCCTGCAATTAGCGCAACAGTTTCTTCATCATTCATAGCCATACGCTTGAAAGTTTCGCGAATGTCACGTGCCGCTGCAATTGGATCGGGATTACCATTGGGGCCTTCAGGATTCACATATATCAAACCCATCTGTACTGCGGCGAGAGGATCCTCAAGTTCCCTGTCACCACTGTATCGTTTATCTTCCAGCCAGCCACCTTCTGAACCCCAATAAATATCTTCCAGTGGTTCCCAAACATCTTCACGCCCGCCGCCAAAACCAAAAGTTTTAAAGCCCATCGACTCTAGGGCACAATTACCTGCAAGGATCATCAAATCTGCCCATGAAATCTTCTTTCCGTATTTCTGTTTGATTGGCCAAATTAATCTGCGTGCTTTGTCAAGGTTAACATTGTCAGGCCAGCTATTAAGTGGTTCAAAACGCTGACTGCCTGTACCTCCGCCGCCGCGCCCGTCTGCAATTCGGTATGTACCTGCACTGTGCCATGCCATACGAATGAAGAAGGGTCCGTAATGTCCAAAGTCTGCCGGCCACCATTCTTGAGATTCGGTCATCAATTTGTAAAGGTCTTTCTTAACTGCATCAAGGTCGAGTTTCTTGAACTCCTCAGCATAATTAAAATCTTCTCCCATCGGATTAGATTTTGAAGAGTGCTGCCGAAGAATGTTTAAGTTTAACTTATTGGGCCACCAGTCGCGGTTTGTTGTCCCGCCGCCAGCGCCATGCCCTACAACCGGGCACTTGCTTTCGCCATTATTATTTTCATTTCCCATTGTTAATACCTTTTTGTTTTTATTGTTAAAGAATACGCACTTAAATTTTTTGATTGTATAAATGTATTACTTATTTTATAATCAATCAAATTGATGTTTTCTATAATCTTATAAATAATATCTATAATGTATTTGTGCAAAAATATTTCACATCCCCCTTCGCAGGGAGAATGCGTGTTGGGACATTAGCTGCACAGCAGCAAGAAGTTTATGTATTAACACTCCAACAAAAGTCCTCCTTTGAAGGAGGATTCATGAGGATGTTTTTTGTGGAATTAATATTTTGTAACAATCCGAATATTATTAACTACAAAAAACGGAAGAATGTCTGTTCTATGTTAAAATTATTTTAAATATTACTGAGATATAATATGAATTTACAACAATTGGAATATTTAATAGCAACTGATTCCCACCGTCACTTCGTAAAAGCAGCAGAAGCGTGCTGCGTCTCACAACCCACATTAAGTATGATGATCCAAAAACTTGAAGATGAATTGGGTATAAAAATCTTTGATAGAAGCAAGCAGCCGGTAGTCCCAACTGAAGCGGGCATAGAAATTATTCAGCAGGCAAAAATAATCTTAAAAGAAGCGAATGCATTAAAAGAAATCGCCCTTTCATTAAAGGGAGAATTAAAAGGAGAGTTGAGAATCGGAATTATTCCTACTGTAGCTCCATTCCTTTTGCCGGTCTTCTTAAAGCAATTTCTAAAAAAATACCCGGAAATAAAAGTGAAAATCTGGGAGTTTACTACTGAGTATATAATCGAAAAGCTTGAGAAAAATATTCTTGACGTCGGAATTCTTGCAACACCTCTTAATAATTCTTCAATATTGGAACAGCCGTTATACAAAGAAGAATTTTTTGTTTATGCCTCAAAAGACGAAACCGTGCTGAATAAAAAATATCTACTCGCAGAAGATATTAATCTTAATCACTTGTGGCTCCTTGAAGAAGGGCATTGTCTGCGGTCGCAAATTGTTAACTTGTGTGAACTAAAAAAGAAAGAAGTTACCAACAGCAATCTTGAATATGAAGCCGGCAGTATTGATTCGCTAATCAAAATGGTTGATCAATATGAAGGAATAACCATTCTCCCGGAATTAGCCGTGCAGCATTTAAGTGCAAAGCAGAAAAACAATATAAGGGAATTCAAACCGCCCGTGCCTGTTCGTGAAATCAGCCTTGTTACTTACCGGCATTTTGTAAAAACCAGGATGCTTGAAACTTTGAAACAGGAAATCATTGGTAATGTTTTTGAACATTTATCACAAAAGAAAAAACAAAAGATTATAGATATTTAATTGAAATACCTGATGGTTAGCGGGTGCAACTTAGCTGCAAGAAAGTTATTTTGCTAATATAATTATGATAAATACTATAAAAATATTGGGGATAATTTTCTTATTCACTTCATCTTTTTGTTTTTGTCAATCAGATTTGAAACTTGATATTGGCAGTAAAATTGAAAAGAGGTTTTTACCGGATAGCACTAATAATTTTATACTTACCAATCCGTCACAATTCAGGCCTTATATTCAAATTAAAAAAGATAGTGTTGAATATACCATAGCTTATGATAAAGAGAGCCTCGAAATTAAATATATTCATACTACAGATAAAAATTTCCGAACACCTAATGGCTATACAATTAATTCTAAATTATCATTAACAAAAAATGAAATATTAATTTATCCCGGCTGGGAAATCCGTTCTACAATATCCTTTGATGGATGGTATCCTGTTATTGGTTATGATCTCCCGGATATAATTTCAAAAAAAGACACAATAAGAATGAATCCATTAACAATAAAATCATTTGTATCTTCAAGTTATGAAACCTTTAAAATTATAGGATTCTCAAAAGGCGGTAATTAATTAAAGAAAGTAATAATTAACTTTGTAGGTATTAGTGTTTAAAAATTTTGAATGATAAAGCGGAATGGCAATTTGATATTTAATTTGTGAACTCTTTTCTTTAATAATTTTGCACAAGGGATTTATTAACATGAAAACTATTATTTCTTTAATTGTATTTTCTCTGCTGCTTCCGATCCACTCTATTTTTGCGCAAGCAGATCAATATAATAGAGTAATTATATTAACGGATATTGGTGCTGATCCGGACGATTCGGAATCAATGGTTCGTTTACTGCTGTACTCTAATGAAATTGATATAAAAGGATTAGTTGCCACAACCTCTTGCTGGCAAAAAACAGTAGTACATCCTGAATATATAAAAGGTATAGTTAACGCTTACGGTAAAGTACAGCCTAACCTTAATAAGCATGAACCCGGTTTCCCAAGTGCCGAATCACTTTTAAATATAGTAAAGAATGGCATAGCAGAATATGGAATGCAGGGTGTCGGCGAGGGGAAAGATTCACCGGGCTCTAAATGGATTATAAAAGTACTCGAAGAAAAAGATGAACGCCCTTTATGGGTATGCGCCTGGGGAGGCGTAAATACTCTTGCTCAAGCACTATATGAAATTAAAAAGACAAAGACAGTCGCTGACGTAAAAAAGTTAATTGCAAAACTCAGAGTATATACAATATCCGACCAGGACGACAGCGGGATTTGGATTAGAAATAATTTTCCCGACTTGTTTTACATTGTTAGTCCGGGGGATGATTACGGCAGCGCAACATGGAGTGCTATAAATACTGTAGTGACTGGCATTAATAATGAGACGATCAGTAATCATTGGTTGGCAAAGAACATTCAACAGGGACATGGTCCCTCTCGGCGCTGTGTACCCTGATGTATCTTGGGGAATGGAAGGGGATACACCCTCATTTTTATCATTAATCCCAAACGGTTTAAATGATGCTGAACATCCAGAATTTGGGGGATGGGGTGGTCGATATGAATTATATAAACCCGACTTTGATGAGAATAAGAAAGGGAGCTCTGGTTCCGGTGTTCCGCATGAACCTGAGACACGAAAAATTTGGACCAATACCGTTGATAGTTACATGCCTTATATTCCCGGCGATTTTGGCAGAACTGTAAAGGCGGATACAACTACTTTTACGGACAACAAAGTGACCCTGTGGCGTTGGCGTGATGATTTTCAAAATGATTTTGCTGCCAGAATGAGCTGGTGCACAGAATCATATAAAGAAGCCAATCATCCGCCGGTTCCTGAATTATTGGTTCCTGAACATATTACTGTAAAATCGGGAGAAGGCTTTGGTTTGGATGCCTCAGCAATCGATCCGGACGGAGATAATCTCAGCTACCTGTGGTTTAACTATCCGGAAGCCGGTACTTATAAAAAATTAATAAAAGTTGATGGGGCTGAAAACAGTCATAATGTCAGCGTGACCGCTCCTGAAGTTGATAAAAAAGAAACGGCTCAATTTATTTTAAAAGTTACAGATAAAGGGACTCCTCCGTTATCAAGATATAAAAGAGTCTTCGTGACTATAATGCCAAAATAAAATTCATAGTATGATTTCTATGATATATTAAAATTATAAAACAACCTATATCATAAAATACTAAATTGATTTATACTGGAAGCAACATGAAAGTAAATAAAATCTTAATACTGGTTTTAGTATTCATAACCTCTTTTCAATCATATTCCTGTTCGAATAAAGATTCTAATCCCGTACAAGATAAAGAAGCAGCAGGAATTATTGATGCGGATAATTCGAATATACAATATGTCGGCCGATTTGATCGAAGTGATCCTAAGAAGGCTGTATTTGACTGGCCCGGCGTTTATATCCGAGCAAAATTTGAAGGAACAAGTTGTTCCATCCGTTTAATTGACGGAAAAAATTATTTTGATGTTACTATTGATAGTCAACCACCGCAAGTTCTAGAAACAGATACATCTAATATTTATTCGGTAGCTTCTAATCTTAAGGATACTATTCATACCATTTTAATTGAGAAGCGCACTGAAGCAAACATTGGTAAAAGCGAATTTCTGGGATTTATTCTGGATGAGGGAAAACAATTATTGAAATTTGATTCAATTCCAAATCGCCGTATTGAATTCATCGGCAATTCAATTACCTGCGGTTACGGAGTAGAAGGTGAAAGTGCCAGCAGCCATTTCAAACCTGAAACTGAAAACGCAACTTTATCTTTTGCTGCACTTGTCGGCAAAATACTTAAAGCTGATTATACAATGGTGGCATATTCGGGCAAAGGAGTTGTGCGCAACTATGGTGATCCAAACAAAACATCTATAGATCCGATGCCTACTCTTTATGACAGAACTATCTGCTTCGATTCTACTTTGAAGTGGGATTTTAAAAGCTGGGTTCCGCAAGTGGTTGTAATTAACCTCGGCACTAATGATTTTTCAACGCAGCCTTATCCCGATAAATTGGTTTTCGAGAATGCTTATATAAAACTTATTAATCAAGTTCAATCAAACTATCCGGGTGTGACCATCTTCTGTGTCTGCGGCCCTATGATTGGTGAACCGTGTGCAACCGATGTAAATGAAGTTGTAACTCAATGCCAGCAAAATAATACTAACAAAAAAGTTTATTATATAAATGTAAGTACAAGCGTTCTCACCATGTCGGATCGGGGATCAGACTGGCACCCCAATATATCAGGACAGCAAAAAACGGCAGATGTGATTTTGCCGGTAATAAAAAATAAATTGGGTTGGTGATATTCCCTAGAAAGTGGAAGCGTTTTTAAATTAAGTGTTCTATAAAGTGATTTCTTTTTGAGGATATACTAAACTTCTAAATATTTATTGAGATACAGGAGGCTGGTTTGAAATGTAAACTTACTTTTATTTTAGCTGCCATTCTTACAACTGCATCCTTCACTTTAGGCCAAACATTAAGAGCAAGAGATTACGGGATTAATTTCGGGCCATTAAAAACAGGGAAATATAATGCTATAACCGATGTAAAAGGAGTGCTGGTTGGACACAAAACAATAATTAAAAATGATGATGCAAGAACAGGCGTTACCGCAATTCTTCCGTATGAAGGAAATATTTTTCAGAATAAAGTGCCCGCAGCAATATACATCGCAAACGGTTTTGGAAAGCTGACCGGAATTAGTCAAGTTGAAGAGCTTGGAAATATTGAAACGCCGATAATACTTACAAACACTTTATCCGTGCCCACAGCAGCGGATGCTTTAATTGATTACACTTTAACGTTTGAAGAAAATAAAGATGTTCGTTCTGTAAATCCTGTTGTCGGGGAAACGAATGATGGAAGCTTAAATAATATTCAAGCGAGGTATGTAAAAAAGGAAGATGTGCTTGGATGCAATTCAGAATGCTAAATCAGGTGCGGTGGAAGAAGGGAATGTCGGTGCAGGAACAGGAACAATCTGTTTTGGATTTAAAGGTGGTATTGGTACTTCTTCCAGAGTTTTACCGGAAAAGGATGGGGGATATACAGTTGGAGTTTTAGTTCAAACAAATTTCGGCGGAAACTTAATGATAGCCGGAGTACCAATTGAAGAAGAACTAAATAAAATGAATTCGCATAATTCCGGCGATGGCTCTGTTATGATTATTGTTGCGACAGACGCACCTTTAGAATCCAGGAATTTAAAAAGATTGGCTAAGCGTGCGCTTTCCGGTGTAGCAAGAACAGGAGGGAACTGTTCAAACGGGAGCGGTGAATATGCAATAGCATTCTCAACTGCAAAAGATCTTAGAAGTTCTTACGAACAGGGAGATAAATTTTTAGAAGGCGGCGAAGAATTGAGAAACGATAGAATGACTCCTCTTTTTGAAGCAGTCATTGAAGCAACGGAAGAAGCAGTTATAAATTCTTTGTTTGCAGCAAAAACAATGACAGGCAGAAACAACTTAACCATTCAATCGCTTCCTGTTGATAAAGTAATTAAAATATTAAATCAGCATAATTTGATTAACTCAGAAAATAAATAACATAAAATTTGAAATGACAAATAAAAAACCAGCTTCTTGGTATTATTGGTGGAATGGGAACTGCCTCCGGGATACATTTTCAAAAAATATTTTTTGATGTTTGCAATGAAAACGGAGTTAAAGGTGACCAGGATTATCCCGAATGGATTTATTTTAATGCATCAAAAGCACCGGACCGCACAAACGCACTTTTAAATAACGGTCCCTCTCCCGTTGATTATTTGGTTGATGTAATTAACAAAATGAAAAAAGCTGGAGTTGATCTAATCGTTGTGGTTTGTAATACCGCTCATTCTTTTTATGATGAAGTATTTAAAGAAACAAATATTCCATGGATTGATCTGCAAAAGGAAACCGCAAACTTCATTAAGGCAAAAGGATATTCAAGTGTATCGCTTTTATCAACCGAAGGCACTTTAAAATCCGGAGTTTATAGAAAAGCAATAGAGCCTCTTGGAATAAATTATTTTGAGCCTGAAATTAATTCTGAAATGCAGAAGAAAATTTCGGATTCAATTTACAATCCTAATTATGGTATAAAATATACCGGACTGAAAATAAGCAGCGAAGTGAAAGATATTATACAGGATGTTGTTGATCAATTAAAAACGGAAGCAATAATAGCAGGCTGCACGGAGATATCACTCGTTGAAAAAGAGCTTTCTTTGAAATCTGTTTGGCTGGATCCTATGAAAATAGCTGCCAGAGCCTGCTATAAACATTTAAATTCATAAAAGCATATTATTATTATGAAAAGAGAAATTTTGCTTTTAGGCAATCCATTGTTAAGAGAAAAATGTTCTATTGTAACTGATTTCAATAGCGAAGAATTGAAAAAAGATATTACAAATTTAAAAGATACTCTTATTGACTTTCGAAAGAATAATGGATTCGGAAGAGGCATTGCGGCAATTCAAATTGGAATAATGAAGAGAATTATTGCTTTAAATCTTGGTAAAGAAACTTTTATTGTAATAAATCCAAAGATAACAAAACAAAGTAATGATACATTAACTCTTTGGGATGACTGCATGTCTTTTCCTAACTTGCTTGTAAGAGTTACGCGTAGCTCAATGATTAATCTTGAGTATCAAGATGAAAGCGGAAATCAAAAAGAGTGGCAGAATTTATCAAATGCAGAATCAGAATTGCTTCAGCATGAAATAGATCATCTTGACGGAATACTTGCAGTTGATAAGGCTATCAACCCGCAAGATATCATTTACAGAAGCGAATATGAAAAGAACAAAGAATTTTACGAATCGAAAGTTAGCTATAGAATAGTTCCTACCATAAACGGCATTTAAAAATTATAGGATAATGTAA
Source organism: uncultured Bacteroidota bacterium (assembly GCA_963775245.1). Taxonomy (GTDB): domain Bacteria; phylum Bacteroidota; class Ignavibacteria; order Ignavibacteriales; family Ignavibacteriaceae; genus CAVSWT01. The sequence continues at coordinate 25,388 of CAVZID010000009.1, read as the reverse complement.
GCCCAACATCATTAAAATCAATTAAAGGGAGTAAACTTAATTTGTTTTTTGCTGTTTCTGTTTCTTTATGAATTGAATTTATATTTTCTTCCGGGGCAATAATATTTCCGAAAGTATAGCCCAACAAAAATCCGGCGGGGAGGTCGCTGTACCAATGCATGCCCCGGCTCACTAAACCAACACTGCATAGAGCCATTAATGAATAACCAACAGGCCTTATCCATTTTTGTTCCGGAAAATTATTTGCAATTACAGTGATGGTTGCTGTAAGAGAAGTAATATGTCCTGAAGGATAAGAATAATATTTTGGCTGATTTTTTTGATAAGTTTTAAAGCCTGGGAAGAATGTCCATTCGCCGGTATACTCGGATGCCGCAGCAGGACTTTCTCTCCCGAAAACTCTTTTCAATATTTGTGCACTTATTCCGCTTGCTAATAATGCTTCAACAAGATTACTGGCAGTTTTCAATGATCTATGATCTTTAAAAGTAAAACCGACGGCAGAAAACAAACCTGCTATTATAAAATGATATTTTGCCTCTCCCAATAAAACACCGGCATCGCTTAGATTATGAAATATTTTTGACCGGTTGAATAGTCTAGAGTTAGCATTCCAGCCTTTTGCATCTAATAGCATTAGCGCCCCTGTTCCGGCTGCTAATGAAGTAATAAGAGGAACATTCTTTTTGTTAAAAGCTGCAGAAGGAAAGCTTGTTATATCTCCAGGGATTTGAGTAAACATTTGATACCATTTTAGGCTGTTTTCAGAATTAGATTCATTTATTGGGAGGGTTTCTAATGACATTCTTAAAGAGTCAGTCAAATTATTATTCGCGTTTTCTTTTGTCTGACTGAATAAAAGGATGGAGCTGAAAAATATAAATATTGATACTAACAAATGTTTAAATTTCATTAGCAATCTAAAAGTTTTATTTAAGATAAATTAAAAATTATTTTATTAAAAAATTACTTGCAAAGATATTCCGCTTCCACTGTAACTATAGTATGGCAGAATGTTATATGATACTCTGCTTTGTTCCGGATCCGAATAATAATTTTCAGGATGCGAAACTATCTTTCCAAAATTATATCCAATAAAAATAGCCAGGGGATAATCGCTGTACCAATGAATTCCATTATTCACCATTCCAATCGCCATTAAAGTGGAAATAGTATAACCTGCCGGTTTTACCCATTTCCATTCAGGATAGTTTTCAGAAATTACACCTATCATGCTAAGCATTGTAGTAAGGTGTCCCGAAGGATAAGCATCATAAGCCGGTACACGTTTATGATATTTAAGTGGATTTGGAAAAAATTTCCATTGCCCTGCTGGTTCGGTTGAAACCACAGGGCTTTCCCTTCCGGTTAAATGTTTTAAGACTTGAGCAAACGCACCTGAAGAAAGCGTTACTTGAATGATCTGGCTTCCTGTACGCACAGCTCTGCTGTCTTTAAATATTAATCCATAAGCAAGAAAAATTCCGGTTAAGGCAAATTGCGTTCTTCCATCACCAAGCTCTGCAAATCTATCACTTGCTTGATGAACAAAATTAGAACCTTTGTACCAATTGTGCTGATTCGGGTAGGTAATATGATCTGTAGCCATCAATGCTGCTGTTGAGGCCGCAATACCTATATAAACAGGAATGCTTGTATTTATAGCCTTATAATAAAACTGTACATAATCTTTGGGAATGTTGGTCAACCAATCATGCCAGGTGATATTATAAACCTCATTTGTCTCGGAAGATTTTTTGACAAGACTTTCTTGAGTTCTATGATTAGTGGAATCAAAACTCAAACTATCATAAGTAATTATTGTTTCACTTTTATTAAATGGATAAATAGTTTTAACAGAGTCCTGTGAATAAAGTTCTATTACTGCCGAACAAAGAATTAAGCACAATAATTTATTCATAAAATGGAAGGTTGATTAAAAATCAAAAGTGAATACTTAATGAAAATTATTATAAATAATTCAAATAAACTATATGGTTATTTTTCAATTAACCTCAGCATCGAAGGAAGTACAATTAATAATAGCGGTAAAGCAATTATAAATCCTCCGATAATTGCAATGGCTAATGGCTGATGCATCTGTGCCCCGGTTCCAATTCCAAATGCAAGCGGAAGTAAAGCAATGATTGCACCGAATGCCGTCATAAGTGTAGGGCGCAGCCTTTTTGAAACTGCATGAACTATTGCATCTACATGTGTGTTATCCTTTTTGGCCTCTTTATGCTGCAGAAAAATAAAAATTGAATTCTCTCCTATAATTCCTACTATCATAATTATTCCTATGTAGCTTCCGACATTTAGAGGGGTTCCGGTTATAAAGAGTGCCAGGAAACTACCGGTTATTCCGAGTATAGATATAAAAATAATAGCCAGTGATATTTTAATACTCTTGAATAAAAAGAGTATTACAGTAAAGACTAATAATATGGCAAGGAACAGAATTAACATTAATTCACTAAAGGCTTTTTGTTGTTCTTTATAGGCTCCTCCGTAAACAATTTCATAACCAGTTGGTAATTGTATTTGCCGGCTGATTTTATTCTGAATCTCAGCCAGTGTACTGCCGAGATCGCGGTTATTTAGTCTACCAACAACATCAAACATCTGCTTCAGATTTTCTCTATCAACTTCGGCTACACCTTTGGAAAACTGTATATTGGCAAATTCGTTTATTGGTTTAATAGAGCCGTCATTGAGAAATATAAAACTATGTTTTAAATCATTCATAGTGTTGTATTTTTTCCCGTCAAACATCCTGATATTAATCAGCTGATTTTTTCCCAGGATGTTACCTACCACTGTGCCATTTATTTTTGAATTTAACTGGAATTGGAGATCATTCGGTGTAAGGCCGTATTTAGCTAATTCAGTATTTTTAGGATTAAATACTATCTGTGGTCCGGCAATAGTTATTCCATTGAATACATCAGCAGTTCCATTCACACTATTAATGATATCTGCAACTTTATTTGCTATTTCTTCAATCTTGCTTTGATCATCTCCAAAGACAAGTATTGATATTGGCTGCTTGGTAGACATAAGGTCTCCGAGCATGTCTTCAATTATTTGTCCGAAATCAACTCTTAATGCCGGTAATTTAGATTCAACCTGTTTACGGATATCATCTGCAACTTCATCAGTGGATTTATTCCTTTTCTTATTAAGCTGAATTGTATAATCACCGGTATTTGGTTCCGTAATAAAAAAACCATTTTGTGTGCCGATCCCTCGTGCATAAGATTTTACTTCAGGTGTATTTTTTAAAATATCATCAACAACATCCAGCATTTTGTCAGTGTTTTCTAAAGAAGTTCCGGGTGGGCTGGAAAAATCCAATACCATAGATCCTTCATCCATTTGTGGAAGAAATCCTGAAGGTAATTTTGGAATTATATAATATGCAGATGCAATTAAAATGATTACGAAAACAACTGAGATGATCGGTTTATGAATGAAAAAATAAACCCACTCCTGCTTTTTAGCAATTTTGTGTTTTACTGAAGATGACTCTTTACCGGAAAGGAGTAAATAAATTACAGGCAATCCAATCCACGTTACAAAAAATGAGCATACTAATGTTATTATCATTGTATTGGTTAATACATTAAAATAAGCCCCGGCAACTCCGCTCATTAAAAAGAAAGGAAGAAAAATTACTATGGTGCTTAATGACGAACCGACCATTGCCGGAAGTAAATACTTTATAGCTTTTATTACTAAAGTATTGCTTGTCTCTTCCGGGTTTTCTTCATGAGTCCGGTGAATCTGTTCAACAACAACTATTGCATCATCTATTATTAATCCAATTGAAGCTGCTATCGCTCCTATCGTCATAATATTTATAGTGTAGCCAATTACAAACAATACTATTATAGTAAGGCCAAGTGTTACCGGAATAGTGACTAATATTACAGAGCTGGCTTTAATCGATTTTAAGAATAGAATAGTTAAAAGAATAGCGAGCAATAATCCAATCCATACAACATCCCTAATACTGTTCACTGCATCTGAAACGAAATTTGCCTGGTTGTAAAATGGGCGCAGTACAATTCCTTTCGGCAATATTTTTTGAAGCTCCGGAAGTTGTTTTTCAACTGAACTTACTACATCTATTAAGTTGGCATTTGGTTGTTTAAAAATATGAATTAACGGAAGCACTTTTCCGTTGGCTTTTATCATTGTATATCTTTTTTCAGCGCTTATTTCAATTTTAGAAATATCTTTTAACCTGATTAACCTGTTTTGATAATTTAATACAACCAGATTTTCCAGGTCTGCTTTGCTATTCTGAGTGGCTTCCGTCAGTGTTAAATATAACCTGTTGTGATCGCTCAAATATCCAGTAGAAGAAATAAAATTTGATTCGGATATTTTATTGGCAACCAATTGCTGAGTAATTTTTAGATTACTAAGTTTTATTGGATCAAGAATAACCTGGTATTCTTCTATCTTTCCACCAGCTACAGCTACTTCCGAAATACCCGGGATACGAGATAAAAAAGGTTTAATTGTATATTGGGCGATGTTCCTTAATTCTATTTCACTAAATCCTTTTGATTCTAATGAAAAACCCATAATAGGAAAGATGGAGGGGTTCATTCTTTCTACTGAAATGTTAATACCCGGCGGAAGGTCCTGCTTTATTTCATTTATCCGGGACTCAATTCTTTGCTTATCAAGATTAATATCCGAACTCCAGCTGAAGAATGCTGAAATTTCACAACTGCCCCTGCTTGTTGTGCTTCTTAATAAGTCAAGATCCTGAACTCTTTTTATTGCATTTTCCAGAGGAACTGTTACGCTGACAGTCATTTTATCGACCGGCTGTTCTCCGTTATCAGCAATAATTTTGATCTTGGGAAAAGTAATATCAGGGAATAATCCTGACTGGATATGTGTGAGGGCATAAACTCCGGCTAATAAAATAATCACAAGTATTACTGCGAAAGGGCTTTTATATTTTACATAGAAGTTATTCATTTAACAATCTCAACTTTTGCGGTATCCGGTAAACCATACGAGCCTGATGATATTATTATATCAGATAAATTTAATTTTGGTGAAAGAATTTGCTGGAGGCTGTCGGTTTCAATCCCTCTGTTTACATCTACTCTTATAGCGGTAGTATCATTTACAAGTTTCATTATCCAGAATGCGTCTTCTGTAACATTGGTCATGACAGAGCTTTTAGGCAGAACTATTGCATTCTTGAATGTTCGAAAGGGAATCATTACGAATACATTTAAATTTTCAGGTAATTCTCTGTACTTTAACAATTTTATTAAAAAAGCCTGTGTCTGACTAACCGCGTCCACAGATGGAACACTTTTATCAATTACACCATTAAGTTTTTCTCCATCCGGAAGATCAATTACACAATTTTGCCTTAGTTTAATTTTTTGTGCATCCTCAAAAGGAACATTTAATCTGATTCGAAGAGAAGAAGGGTTAGACACAACTGCAATCTGTTCGCCATCCGAAATTAAATCACCGTTGTGGTAATTTAATTCAGTCAAAACTCCTTTTGTTTTAGCCTTGATTAAAACTGAGCCTGTAAAAATTTTGGCACCGATGTTAATCTGCGTACTATCAGCAGCGGCAGATTCTTTTGTTTTCACCTGAAACAAAACATCACCTGGATTTACTTCATCGCCTATATTTTTATAAATTTTTTCTATATATCCCTGAAATGAAGCCCTGACAATTTCTTTATTTAAAAAAATAGTATTTGCATTCAGTTTCAGGTAATCTTTTAAATCCATAATTGCAGGATGCGTAATTACTACGGGAGTTCCGCCGCTACTAACATCATTGGTATTGCCACTATCGCTGGAACAGGATATGAATACCAGTGGAATAAATAAAAGGATTAGATAGGTTATGTTTTTTAGAGAAAATATATTTTTTTTTTTTTTTGAAATTATATTGTGTAGTACTTATGTTATTCATTCTACCAATTCCAGTAATTATAATTACTAATTTCAAGCTGATAATTAATTTCTGTCGAGATATAATTTTTTTGAAGATCAGTATAATTCCTAAGTTCGGTTAAATACTCAATCATCGATAAATTGCCTTTTTCCAATTGCTCCAATGAGAGGCTTAATAATTTTTTATAGTCTTCAACCTGGCTTTTGTAATCTTCTAAATTATTTTTTAATGAATTAATCTTATTCTCTGAATTTCTTCTTTGAGTGTAAACATTTTTTGCTGCGTAGCTTTTATAATCGCCTGTAATTTTTTCAGCTAATATACTTTGCTGCCTGGTTATATCTTTCTGTCCTCCGTCAAGAATAGGTAATGTAAAATTTATTCCTGCGCTTAGGCCAAACCTTCTTTGAATATTATCTATCTCAACTGCATTCAAGCCCGTATTAAAAAATAATTTTACTTGAGGGGCATATTTCGATTCAAATACATTTTGATCCGCGGAAGTGCTTAAACTGTCGAGATAAAATTGAGTTAGAAATTTAGATTGCTGAGGAGTATTTATTAAATTCAAATTAGCCGAATCAAGATTTACAACTTGTGTATCCGAAATGCCGCAAATTGAATACAATTGAAATAAATCATTTTTATAATTCTGCCGGGTTTGATTAAGATTTATCTGCTGCGATTTGGTTTCAACTTTCAGCAATAAATAATCCTGGACTTTTGCATTTCCCTGCTGAACTAAATCCCCGGTTATTTTAAGCTGGTTATCAAGATTACTTTGAATTTCTTTTTCAAGATTATAAAGCCGGAGGTTTTGTAAAGTATTTAAATATTGATCTGTTACTTGTTTCTTTAAGCTATGCTTTTCTTCTACTAGCTTATTTTTGTAGTTGTCTCCTTGAATATTTCTCTGCTCTTTCAGCGCATCAAGTAAAGCACCGTTAAAAATATTTTTATCTACATTTAGTAAGGCAGAATATGCTCCTCCGTTTGTAATTCCAATATCATAGCCGATTGCATTTGGGCCTGGGATTAGTAGAAATTAATTTTCCGTTATTGTTAAAATATGGAGCAAATAAATAATCGGCAGATAGATAAACCTGGAATGCTGAGTTCTGTGCTTCATCCAGCTTTCTTTGAAGATCATTTATTAAATATAAGCTGTTATAATTTTTTAATTTGCGGTGAGTTGTTTAAAGCTTCATTTATAAAATGATCTAAATTGTACTGACATAAAACCAGCTTTGATAAGAAGAATATTAAGAATAATAATTTTAATTTCATTAAATAAATTTTTTTATAGATTCAATAATAAAGTATTGAGTAGAAAAATGATTCTTAAAATAAACATACTTAAGAATTGATTCTACTCAATAATCCAATATATTTTAATTAATATTAATCTTTATCATTTTCTTCATTCTCTTCTTTACTTTCTTTTCCTTCCTTCTCTTCATTTTCCTTTTTCATTTTTTGAATTTTGCCTTTTGAATCCAATACTACTTCCGATTTTTTGCCGTCATGTTCTACAACTGCCTCAAAAGAAATCTTTTTTCCCTTTGTTAATTTTTCAACTTTATGAATTGTGCTTTTAGGATATTTTTTCATCAAGGAATTTTTTACAAAATCAGGAATGTTCTCAGCAGCTAAAGTCTCTTCTATTTCGGCAATTTTTCCGTCTTTTGTATAAAGCAGATCTCTTCCTTGTGTTCCATCCATGCTTTCAATTTCGTAATAAGTTTTTCCGTTTTCTTTTTCCGTTGAGGTTCCTTTAATTTCTGCATTTGGATAACTTTTTTGAAATGATTCAACCACTGCTTTTGGAAGATCCTTCTTATCTATTTTTTTCTCTTGCGCAAAACAAGAGGATGTAATAATAATGCTCATTAACGTAATGGCACCAAATTGGAAAACATTTTTCGTTTTCATATTTAACTCCTTTTAATGGTTATTAATACTTACTTCATAAAGATAGTTTTATAATATGAAATGAAGATGAAAGGATGGAAATGAAAAAATTATATTTAATTTATTATATTGTCGCAATCAGCCATTAAAATTGACGCATATATCCCTTTCCTTATTTATTTTATGCTTTTAGATTAGAAGTGTTCAATATAAATAATCGAGTTATTAATAAATAAATAACTTAGTCACATAAATTAAATGAAGGAGTCCGGACATGAGAAAAATAATTGTCATATCAATGATTACGATAGATGGAGTAATGCAGGCGCCGGGCGGGCCAAAGGAAGATAGATCAGGAGGGTTCAAATACGGCGGCTGGACTGCACCGTTCGGCGATGAAGTTCTTGGTAAGGTTATGCAGAAACAGATGAAACCGGCAGACCTTCTTTTGGGAAGAAAAACTTATGAGATTTTTGCATCCTACTGGCCTGAGCACGCAGACTATTGGCCGGGCATTAATGATGTCACAAAATACGTTGTATCCAAAACTATGAAAAAAACGGAATGGAAAAACTCAGTTGTCCTAAAAAGCGTGGCAGATATCAAAAAGCTTAAAAACCAGTCCGCAGGGAAACGAGGTTCAAAAGGTTCTGATATTAAAGTTTGGGGCAGCGGAAAGCTCATACAAACTTTACTCGCAAATGATTTAGTTGATGAACTCTGGCTTCAAATTCATCCTATAACTCTTGGTAAAGGAAAAAAGATTTTTAGCAATGGAGCAATTCCGGCAGCTTTTAAATTAGTAGAAAGTATTGCTACACCAAGCGGAGTTATCGTTGCCGGCTACAAGCGTGCTGGAAAAGTTAAGACGGGAACAGCTGGAGCTTAAGTCAGCAAAAAATATTTTAGAAATTGTATACTACTACTCAGGTGAAATTTAATTTCCTGAAATGATTGGATGAATGATTGAATGGAAGAATGGTTGATTGAATGATCATGTTAGCAGTGATAGTTATTTTATAATAAATTATTATAGGAGGTTTAATAAAATTATGGCATTTATTAATCCACACATTAACTTTAATGGAAATGCCGAAGAAGCATTTAATTTTTATAAATCAGTATTTGGCGGAGAGTTTGCAAAGGTTATTCGTTTCAAAGACATTGCAGGTCCCGAAATTCCTATAGAAAAAAAAGAGGAAAATAAAATTATGCATATTGCTTTGCCTATCGGTAAAAATAATATGCTGATGGGAAATGATGTTCCGGAAAGCATGGGACGAACAAATGAAAATGAAAACAGAAGCAAAATTTTCATTAGTGCAGAAAGTAAAGAAGAAGCCGACAAAATATTTAGCGGGCTTTCTGTAGGAGGACAAATAGAAGGAGATATTGGTGATAGTCCCTGGGGTACATATTTGGGAATGTTTAGAGACAAATACGGCATTGAATGGATGGTAGAATTTGACCCAAAATATAACGGGTAAAAGTGACTGACGAAGTAATTGAACATTTTTACTCCTGTCAGCATTAGTGCTTGTTTTCAGCTGACGGTTTTCAGTTGTCATGCCTTTACCAGGCCGAGAAGTATTGACTAATTTTTTTTGAAAGGATTTATAAATGCAAGAATTACGTGTTGCAAGTTTTTCTATTTCAGTGGATGGATTTGGTGCAGGTCCGAATCAAAGCCTGGAAAATCCTTTGGGAGTCGGGGGCCCGGAGCTTCACCAATGGTTTTACCCCACAAAAACTTTTCAGCAAAACGTATTGGGAAAGAGTGGCGGCACAACAGGAGTTGATAATGAATTTGCCGAAAACGGATTTAAAAATATCGGGGCCTGGATTTTAGGGCGCAATATGTTTAGTCCATACCGCGGTGCGCCTAATGCTGATTGGAAAGGCTGGTGGGGAGACAACCCGCCGTATCATGTTCCTACGTTTATCTTAACTCATCATAAACGCGAATCAATTGAGATGGAAGGCGGCACCACTTTTCACTTTGTAACCGGCGGGATTAATGCAGCTCTTGAAAAAGCTTTGGATTCTGCAGACGGCAAAGATGTAAGGCTTGGCGGAGGCGTTAGTATAATTCGCCAATATCTTAAGGCTCAATTAATTGATGAATTACATTTGGTTCAATCACCTGTAATTTTAGGAAGCGGCGAAAATCTTTTTTCAAATTTGGATCTCAAGTCATTGGGGTATAAATGCACTAAACATGTTTCAAGCGAAAAGGCAATGCATTTGATTATAAAAAAATCATAGTAAACTGTCTTCCTCCGGTAGATAAATTGAAGCGGTTAGGGGATGGTGGGGATGACTCCATATCTCCGGGATGAATGCCGGAGTTAACCTTTGGCTTTGCTTCACTGCGATAAATTACGGTGTTAACTTTTTCATTCTATCAGCAAAGATTAACACTTCGATTCAATGGCATCATATCTTCCATAATCAAAGGTTAACACCCCGATTCAATTGTATCATATATTCAGTAATTAAAGGTTAACTCCCCGATTCATCGGGGTGACTAAACAAATACAACTCAACTAATCATAGCTCCCCACCGCAATAAATTGCGGTGTTAACTTTTATGGTTAATGGCAGCTTTGAAAAGAAAGAGCTGCCGGGGTAATCCATAATTAAAATAGATTTACTTTTCAAAATCTGCTAAACGGCAAATAAATCCCCAACCGCCGCCAAGTTCACTGACTGCCAACATCAATTCATTATTTCCTTGTTTTAAGGGAAGATAAACTGCATCGTTTTCCGGATTAACAATACCTAAAAAACCAGGATCTCGAAAATACTGTGCGCTTCTGCCGCGGAATAGAATTTTACCATTTAGAAATACACTTACATCATCACTGTATCCGATATTTAATTTTTTCGTCTCTTCCTTATCGGAATGTATAATAGTTTTTGCATACACTACTTTCATCCCGGGTTGAGGTTCAAGCCGTTTAGAAAAATCATTCGCAAACGATACTCTTAAATGCGGTGCTTCATAATAACGATATAGTACGACGAAGCCGGGAGGTTCCGCTTTTACATCCCGCCAATTAATCGTATCCTCTTCCGACGGTTTGAGGGCGCTTTCGAGGTTATGTGCAAGAGCATCATATGAAGGTGAAATGCTCCAATTTGTAATTATATTTTGTTCCATTGATGGCAAGTGCCTTTCCCAAGCGGCATCTGGTGTAGAGCGAATTTTAAAATTAGAGAAATATGTCTTCCCTAATAAAACAGCAAAACCAATTTGGCCTTTCTGAACCCCGCTTTTCAAATCATCCATTACAAGTGCAGGCTTTTCCATATCGGTAACATAAAGTTTCGCTTGCGCACCGGATACTTCCAGGCGTATATGAAACCATTCATCTTTTGGAATATCAACAGCAGCTGTGAATCCTGTTCCATTATATATTTGCCAGTTGAAACCACCTCCAAGTATTGGCGTGTATTGTATGGCATCGGGAAGGCCGGATTTATGCGGGCGAAGATAAACAAACTCTGACATACCGCTGTCATTATTAGCTCTAAACTCAATACCGAAAAATCCTCTGCCTTCTGTGGCTTCAGCATCTACATCTATAACGCCATCGCGCAATTGAAAGTTTTTTAAAGTTGCTTCTCCGCCATTTATGGCAAAACATTTTCGGCCATGATGTTCGGTTATATTAACTTGCCCCTGTAAATCCCAGGTTAAGGAATCTATGTTAATGTTTGGTCTCTGCGGTTGACCCAATATTGATGTAACAGAAAATAAAAATACAGACAGTGTAGACACTAAGAACTTCAAGCTGCATTTACTCAGCATAGCGGCCCTCCTTAAATTATAATTGAAATTATACAGCCCGCATCTATTATTGAATTCAAATCACTGATCAATTTTATGGATTTTTCAATTTGCTCTGTTGTGTGTACTAAAGAGATAATTAAATACTGCCATAAAATTTTTTTACTAACTGAATTTGGAAAGGTGGTTAAATTAGAAAACGTATTAATAAGTTAATGTGAATAATTAACTTAATGCAAAATAATATTGATGAATGGTTATAAAGATATGTTAATAGGAATTTTTAGATAATATATAAGAAATAATTTACAAATAGCTGCCTTACATTTTAATTGCTGAAGCAACATAACCTTTGGCTTTGCATCACCGCAACAAATTGCGGTGTTAACTTTTTCATTCATTTGAAGTTTAACACCGCATGGGAAGTAATCAATTATTCAGGTTTTGTAATCTTTCAACCTTTACGCATTTTAACTTGCCGGTACTGTTTGAGCCTTTTTCTTTGAAGCGTTTCTTTGGGCTGCTGTTTTTGAAGTTCGTGCTGTTACTCCAATTTTTTCAAGAAGCTGTTTTTTATCACGCAAAGCAACTTTGGCAATTTTTATATATTGTGCTAACCAGGCATTCATTGCTTTAATAGCTGCGTCCTGTTCGCGCGTTGCCTGCTGAGCTGAACCTTTCAGTGATTCCTGCACCTGGTTTGCGGAATCATAAGCATTTATCTTCATCCTTTCTGATCTAATTTTTTCGTCAGTGTAACCGAATGATTCCAGCGCAGATTTTATTTCCGGTACATTAAGCGCATTATCAAAAACAGTATAAGCCGAACTTATAAATGCAGCAATTGTCCTGGGCATAGAACCGCTGAGCCCCAACTGCGCCAGCCTTGCAGAATCATTTATGAAAACCGCACGTGCTACTTTTGCCAGCGCCTGGTATGCATCGCGGGCAATTGCCTCCGCTGATTTTAAATTGCTTGTAGCCTGAAACTGCGAACCGGCTGCTGCTATCTGTGCATTCACTGCGCTTAATGCTACATCATACAAAGCTTTTCCTTCCAGCATCTTTTCAGGCACATAACCATACTGTGCCACCAAATCTTGAATTTCTGCATCGCCAAGCGTGTTTGTTATTGCTACCTGTGAAGCATTTAACTGTTCGGAAATTGAGTTTTTTGATTTGTTCGACATATAAGTCTCTCCTTTTATTTATTGATGTTTATTTCCGGCTGAATTTTAAGCCGTTTTATTTTTCCCAATAGTAGAGTGAACATTCTTATTAGTTCATACACAACAATGTCAGTCTGAGTTTACCTAACGGGTTAGGCCCGTCGAAGACTGAAAGTTAAGAACGACTCACTTCACTCAATCAGTCATGCGTTTCCGCCGTTTTGTCTTTCCTCCCCGTTACAACGCCTTTCCTACGTGTTGCATTATGGTTCCTACTGCTTACAATGCCATTCCTACCGCTTACATTACGGTTCCTACGACTTACAATGCCATTCCTACCGCTTACATTATGGTTCCTACGACTTACAATGCCATTCCTACCGTTTACATTATGGTTCCTACGACTTACAATGCGGTTCCTACTCGTTACAATACGCTTCCTACCGGTTACATTGCCGTTCCTACAGGATGCAATATGATTCCTACGACTTACAAAATGGTTCCTACCAGTTACAATGTGATTCCTACCGGATACATTATGCTTGCTTCCATAACTTTAGGCGTTAAGCAATTCATTTTAATCCCATTGCGAGACTATTAACTGCTGACGCATTAAGCATTATTTTTATTGCCGGGTTATTTTAAGATTGAATCCCTTATTTTAACTTTTCTTCCCTTTTGATTTACAGCTTAGCAGCTATAATAATTTTCGTGTAATTCTAAGCTCTTAAAACTTGGGGACAAAAATAAAACACGGATTATTATTTGGGTATCAGGGAATGGATGAGATTTGGGGGTATGGGAATAAACTGCTGAATGGGAACACTTCGACAGGTTTAAGCGATTATTAGCTAGCATCTGATATTAATGGAAATTGAATAACTCCACCGAGCTGTTTAAATATTTCTTCTCTACATTTCTTCTTAAATTCTTCATTATCATTTTCTGATAAATATTTTACAATATCAAACAATTCAACAGTTTTTATTAAACCTATTCTTTCCCTTTTGGCACCATTTATACATTTTGTTGTAAAATCTAAATTCCTTTTTTGTGGGACGAGTAAGCGTTGAGGATTTCCAAATAAAAGACCAAGTGCTTTATCTTTAACGTCTGCTCTTTCAAAATCCTCATTAAGATTATCAATTAATTGACGAAATTTAGTTATATCAATAGGTTTATTTTCCTTTCCTTCGCATTCTCCAATAAATCGATGACCTTCAGGAGAGACTATCACTTGATCAAGCTCCAATTTCCCATCATTGTAATTTTCTGCAGAATAACCAAGGATTTTTAACGCATTAATAACTGCTACTTCTAATGGTTTGCCAGATTCGAACAGTAAGTCTTTTAATTTTTGTTCTTCTATAAGTGCTTTTTCACATTTTTGTTTTTCATCAGTCAGCTTTTGAATTTCTTTATTTAGAGTTAAAATTTTATGCTTTATTTCTATAGCAGATTTAAGCTCATAAATATTTGATTCTACCCATTTTGGTGTTGGAGTTTTATTATTATTTACTTTAATACTTTTAGTTAATTCAAAAATCTGTTCTTTTAAATTTTGTCCAAATTTTAATCCTTTTACATTCCAACTACCATCTTGTCTTACATAATATTCATAATCAATGTCCATCTGTGGTAAAATAATAACATCACCATTTAAAACTTTAAGATGGCATCCTAGAGTTTTATCTTTGTTTTTAGAAATAAATAGTGGTTGAAAATTATCACCAGTTATATATGCTTCGTATCTTAAAATACTTTTATTCTGTTCATAAAAATCATAAACCAAAGAATTGAAAGGATTAATCTTATTGCCCTCAGCAGGATAAACAGACAACGGAAAAGGAAGGAACATATAATTATTAACCTCAGTAACGACGTTGACTACTTTTTGATTTCTTCCCGTTCCACTAAATTCTTTTTGACCAGTATGGATGAATAAATTTTCTTTTTGGGCTAGGAGTAATACTATCGTTTTGCCACTTTGTAGATAATTCTTTAGTTCTCGCTTCCAATGTTCAAAATGACTAAGTACGTCATTGGAAGATTTATGATTTAACAATCTTATGCCATTATGGGTAGAATTAGATAAATCTGTCTCATAATTACATCCTTCAAATGACAAATAAATTACAGCTATATCAACCTCTGATAGAGAACCGTAACCATCTAATCTTAAATAATCATCATTGTTAGATGGAAATGTGAAGTTTATTCCTATAATTGATTCCATATTGAAATTCTTAAAATAGCTAACGGCTTGTGTCTCAGGCGCAGACCATAACAGCAATGCCACTTTTATTAAATAACTTTTTAATTAGAACAATTTTCCATTTACAAACCACACTGAATAACAAAGCCAAAACGGAAGAATAAATTTTTAAACTGCAAAAAATGCCAAATGCGATAACGCTTTCGGCTTGAGGCACATGTTATATGCGTTTCTATTCATATGCTTTTAGCGGATAAAACTCCAAATGCTTTTTATCAAGTAATAATTCTTTTGCCATATTATCTAACATCGAATAATCAACAATTAATGGTTTAAAATTTTTCTCACCATATTTACTTATCGCATTATAAAACAACATTAAATGTTCATAAGTTGATAAACTAGCACGAACCAAATTTGTATAATACTTTGGATTACCAATATTTTTATCATTTACAAAACGAATAAGATTATACATGGTTCTAAAGTAGTGACCTAAATCAGATTGCTGATTCTTAAAAAGATTTTCATATGCTGTTTTAGCAATTCTTAGATGTTCATCAAAAGGCACGCTAAAAGTTTCATTAGTGCCCAACGTATGCTTAATATTATTCGAAACATATTCTTCGAATAAGTTTTGATATTCTTTGGTATATTCTTTGTAGAAATATTCAAAGCAGTCTCTTCCTTTAAAAACTTCTTGTTGTTGGGGGTAAACAGGTTTATCAGCTAACGATTTATATGTTGGTAAAGGTTTTATATAAGTAATGCTTTCTATTAAATTATGAAACATGTTTAAAGTGTTAAAAAATGTAGATTCAAATTGTTGTAACCTTAATGTTTTACTTTGTTCTAAAAATACATCACGAGTTAATCTAAATTCCTCAGTCTGTTTTTTAAATTCTGAAATTTGTTGGCCTAACGCTTCCACTTGAGTTGATAATATTTCTTGGTTTTTTTTGCTATCCTTTCTTTGTTCTTGCAATGCAACATAAAATAAAATTACTCCAGCAAAAGCCCAAAGAGTTCCAATAAGCCCCCCAATAAATGAACCAAATTCTCCAAATTTTTGTGAATTAATTTCTTGTGAGGTAATAAAGATTTTATCATTCCATATAAAAAATATAATGCCACTAAGGAATAGGATTATTCCAATCCACATTAATATTTTACTGGTTCTTTCAGAAAACATATAACTCCATAGGCATATAGCGATTGCTTATACGGATCTTAACTTTGCGTAACGGAACATATATCTGCAAGTAAATACATATCTAAGTTCCATCTTTTTACAAAATCTCTTGGGAACAAACTGTTGTAAAATATGGTTGTGCGTATATACCACTAAGCACTTTCAACATTCAATAATTGAATTTGATTACTTCCCTCATATAGTCTGTGTATGTAAATGCGATCGCGGATTTATATTTAATAAAAGCTGGAAAGAATGTAATAAAAAGCATTTAAAAAAACATCCGTATAAGCAGAATTAGTTAACTTTTACAATTGATCATTAAAAGGTTAACACCCCGATTCATCGGGGTGAATAAACAGCATACGACAGCTCCCACAACCGTTTTAACGGTTTAATATTTTGTTAGTGATGTAATAAATCAAATAAAAGTAAACTGTTGAAACAGTTAAGGGCTGCTTTGGTTTGTTTTCATATCACCGCAATGAATTGCGGTGTTAACCTTTGGTTTTGCATCACTTTGGTTAAAGTAAAAATGTTTAAGCAAGCCCGCCTTTGTCTGTAAAAAAAACAAACCCAATTTCTTTAAGAAATTGGGTTTGTATATAAAGCTTATTAATTAAAATAAATTCATTGCTTATCCAATATCAATACTCCAAAACTTTTTGCGTTATCCTTTTCTTCAAGATTCCCAATCAAATAAACTTTGTGTGTAGCTGGATCAAGAGCCATGGTTCTTAATCCTTTTTCTGTAGTTATATTATCAACCACTTTGAATTCAGTTGGGGAAGTTTCTTTTACAACAGTTAACGTTCCTTCACCGTTTGAGCTGAACGCAAGATTTGTTTCGGGATCAAATGCGCAGCCGTCGACATGCCCTCCAATCGGTACAGAGCCAATTACTTTTCCAGTTTCGGCATTTATAATCATCATTAAATTATTATCGCAGCCTGAAAATAAAATGTTGTTCTTAATATCAAACGCTAAACCGGAAGGACTTTCGCCAGGTTTTATTGGCCAGACATTTAATACTTTTAAAGTTTTAGGATCGAATTCGGTAATTTCACTTTTGTCTTCAATATTTACATACATTAAACCTTTGCCGTTTGAAACTGCAAACTCAGGCTTGCCGTCAAGTTCAATTGTTCCTACAACTTTATTTGTCTTTGCATCAATGGCAGTTGAGTTTGAACTGTGCCCGTTGAATGTAAAAATTCTTTTTGTAGAAGGATCATAAACAATTGCATCGGGATTTTTCCCGTTTACCGAAATGCTGTCAATTGTCTTATTTGTTTTCAGATCGAATACGGTAACAGTATTGCTTCTTCCGTTGCTTATAAAACCTTTCCCGAATTCATCTGCAAAAGCAATTCCATGAACTCCATTGAGGTTATCTATTTCTCCAATTAATTTGTTTGAACTTAAATCAACTACATGAACTTTTGTTGAATGAGCCACATACAATCTATGCATCGGAACATCAATGGCAACGTAGTCCCACCAACCTTCACCGCCAATATCTATCTTTCCTGAAATTTTATAACCGGAAGATTGAGCAAATAATGTTGATGCAGAAAATAAAAGCACGCTAATAAGAACAAATAATTTTTTCATAAATACTTCCATTGTAATTTTTTAATTTATTTTACTCTAGTTAACTACTTAAAATTAAAAACTGTTAAAACAGTTAGTAGTGTAGGTTTGTCGTTATTATTAACACCGGGATTAATCCCGATGTTAACCTAAAGAGATAAGTATGTGAACCGTTTCAACGGTTTATATCAAACGGCGGTCAACTTTATTCGTATTATTAAATATTCTAATTCAATTAACTTATTCTGTATCCTGGCTGGGCATATTTCCAGGCTGATTTTGATCTTCCTGCCGTTCTTCTTTAAAATTATTAAAATTAAATTTAAGATTAAGCATTACCATCGGTGCCTGCCTTGTAAAATAATTATAGTTGTAAAAATCAGGTCCTTGAGATGTGAATTCTCGTTTTCCTGTTTTAAAAGATCTCTAACTTGTAGAGTTATTGACAAATTCTTTTTCATTAAGTCTTGTTTTACTCCAAGATCGGTAGTAAAAAATCCTTTCCACTTACCTTGTACCGTAACTGAAGGACTAAAATATCTTGTGTTTATTTGAAGCGATGTTGTCGGTCCTAATTTAAAATCATTATTATTTTTCAAGCTCCAATTAAAGCTTTCTTTTGAAAAAGATTCATTATTAATTGCTCCTTGAATTTTATAGTTATAAAGATCACCCGACAAATTAAATCCCCAAAAATCAAAGGCCTTAAATGATATCATTGTTTCGGCACCAAGTGAGTAATCAGTCCCAACATTAGCAATTGATCGAAGTGTTACGTTTTCTGCATCCGGATATACCGAATTATAATCTTCCATTTTGTTATGAGTAAACCTGTAATAGAAATCATTTGAAAGCGAAACTTTGCCGAGGAAAGTTTGAAATCCTATTTCGTATGAATCAATTAATTCAGGCTGTAGAGAAGGATTTCCAATTCGCACATTGTTTGCATCAAACCAGGTGTAAAACGGCTCAATGTCGCCTCCATCCGGGCGTTCTATTCGCCGGGTATAGCTCGCGGTAACTTGTGTTCCCCCGGCAAAACTATAAGACGAATGTATTGATGGGAAAAAATCCCAACGTTTTACAGAAAATTGTTGATTGTTATCGGCTAATTTAACAAGCTGGTAAGTGTATTCGGCACGAACTCCAACTTGTACTCCAAGACTGTCCCACTGGTCTGAGAAAATTGAATATGCCGCAAACCTGGTGCGGTTAAAATCATTAGTGTGACTGAATAGGGGCTGAAAGTTATAAATATTGCCGGTGGTGTCAAAAAGATAAAGCTTGTTTATGGCCTGCGAAAGTCTACTGAAGAATTCGGATCCGGCGGAAAACTTTTCAAATTTAGTTATTGGTAATTCATAATCAATTTTTCCTCTCCACTCATTTCTTGGCCCAAGCTCGGTTGTATTTGTTCCATTTACTTGAATGCCTAATTGTGTAGCGCTGCTTATTGATGCTTCATCATTATTATTATGCCTAAAAGAAATTTCCCCGGTTAATTTGTGGCCTTCATCGTTAAACTTATGACTGTAGTTGGAGTTAACCTCGTAAAATGATCCTGAATGATTATGATTGCTGCTATTTAAATAATAAAATACTTCCGGGTTGGTTGTAGACCATTGATCGTAATTTGAAATTGAATTTCTATGGAATTCTCTTGATCCATACCTTCCGCCAAAAGAAAGATTATCATTATCGCTGAAGTCAAATTCTAGCCCGCCTCTAATTCCTGACATAATTCTTTGCCAGGACATATTTCCATCTGAATTTAAATATGAAGTGTTATTATCAATGATGAATTGTTTTTCCTGCCTGTTTGAACCGGGAAAAGTACGGCGGTTGAAATCAACTCCAAAGTTATAATTGATGGAAGGGGTTTTATATTGGAAAAGAAAATTTCCTCCATACTTGTCATCTAATCCGCCGGTCAAATTAAGAATTCCACTTAAACCAAGATTCGAATTTTTTTTAAGAATAATATTAATGATCCCGGCAGTGCCGCTGGCATCGTATTTCGCCGAAGGGTTTGTTAATAGTTCAATATTTTTAATTGAGCTGGCGGGAATTTGCTGCAGTGCATCCTGTGCGTCCATTACCGAAGTGTGGCCGTCAATTAATACAGTAAAATTGCTGCTTCCTCTTAGGCTGACATTTCCATCAATATCTACAGACACAGAAGGAACATTCTCGAGAACATCCGCAGCAGAGCCGGACATTGCGGTTTGCATCTGGGTTACATCAATAACTTTTTTATCAAGCTGATAAGAGATTGGTGCGCGCTGCCCTTCAACAACAACATTTTGTAAGTTTATTGTTGTCGACACTAAATATATATTTCCAAAATCCTGGTTAAGCTTAGAAGCTGAAACTGTAATGTTATTTATAATTTTTTTTAAATATCCCATGAATTGAATGGATGAATAATAATTGCCTGGTTTAATTCCGGTTAAAACAAAATTTCCTTCTTTGTCAGTTGTTGTTCCGTTTATTTGCGTACTGTCTTTTTGACTAAATAAAATCACGTTAGCATATTCAATTGGCTTTTTTGTGGACAGATCAAATACTTTCCCTGTTATCAATCCGGTGTTTTTAGCTGAATTACTTTGTTGGCTAAAGGCGAAATTAGAAAGTAAAATGAGGAAGAAAAAGAACATTAAGATTTTATTTGTCATTGACGTATCTCTGTAAAAGTATTTCAAAATATTTCCCGAGTTTAATGTAATTAAATTTAGAACTCTAATATGAAAATAAGATGAAAAATGTTATGCACCATTAAATTGTGTGTTTTAGGTTAAATCGATACGAAATAGTTTTTTACAAAAACTCTAAAGGGAGCAAAACTTTAAAGGTTGTTTTTTCTCCGGGTGTACTTTCAACTTTGATTTCCCCTCTATGAAGTTCCACAATCTCTTTCGCAATTGCCAATCCCAATCCGTTTCCGCTTATTTCCGCACGTATTTCGTTTGATCTGTAGAACCTGTTGAATATGAAAGGAATTTCGGCGGCACTTATTCCGAGGCCGTTATCAGTTATGCTGATTTTAACTACATCGTCGTTTATTATTTCCTGTATAATAGTGACACGAGAATTATCTGGAGAATATTTTATTGCATTATCAATAAGATTTAAAAATACGCTTTTAAGTTTTTCCTTGTCAGCACTTATTTCAATTGCATCATCAATGTGCAGGATTAATTGAATATTTTTTTTGATTGCAGACTGATTCATAGACTGTGTACATTCAGCAAGCAGTTCATCAATTCTCATTTGATTAAGGTTTAATTTAGTTTGAGATGAATCGAGTTTTGCAATAGTTAAAAGAGAGCCGGTTAGTTTGTTTAAGCCTTCAATTTCGGAAAGAGCAATTTTAATGCTTTCTTTTGATTCATTGTCCTTCAATTTTTTTTCTAGAATTTCTAATTCAGTTTGGATGATTGTTAATGGAGTTCTTATTTCATGAGATGCATTAGCAACAAATCTTTTCTGTCCTTTAAATGCGCTGTCAATTCTTTCAATCATTTCATTTAAAGTTTCTCCTAAGGCTCTAACTTCATCTTTTGCTCTGGGAAGTTCAAGCCGTTTATCAAGATTCTCTCCTGAAATATTTTTTGCAGTATCAGACATTTGAGCAATCGGCTTGAATGCCGCTTTGGAAATAAAATAAGCCGCAAAGCCGGTTAGAATTAGTCCCACAGGAATAATTATTAAGAACAAATAAAATAATTTATCAAGCACTTCGTAAACATCTCTGACTGAAGTCGCAGTTTCCAGGATATAAACAGAATCATTTTCTGTTTCGAACTTACTCCATATAATATGATATTTGTTATGATTAATTTTTTGCCGTTCATAAACAAAAGTTTCGCTTAAAATTTTATTTAAATCTTTAATCGGAATTTGAGAAAGTACTGAATCTTTAATAAAGATTTCCCCATTTACATGAAATAGCTGAAATCTTTCATCCATCAAACCCTTAGCTCTTAGCGAAGTAAGTTTTCTCATATCTAAAGATGAATTATCATCCAGCTGGTCTTCAATCTCCGTTCGTAAAGATACTGAATAGCTTTTCAGGTTTGCATCCAGTTTAAGGAAGGATGCTTCTTTTGTGTTGTGGTAAATAATAATGGCGAAAATAGTAAGCATCGCACCGAAAACAATAGTATATGCTAAAATAATTTTAAATTTGATTGTAAACATTTATTCTTCTCTATCGGTAAAAATATATCCTGAACCCCTGACGGTTTGTATAAGAGGCTTATTAAAATCCTTATCAATTTTCTGCCTGAGAAATTTCACAAATGCTTCTATAACATTACTGCGCGGGTCGAAATTCATATCCCATAAATGTTCTGAAATTGTTTCTCTCGATAAAATTTTATTCGGGTTCATCATAAACAATTCTAACAAGCCGTACTCTTTTGTTGAAAGCTTAATTTCTTTTCCTTCACGGTAAACCAGGTGAGTATTTTGATCGAGCTCAATTCCGTAAATAGAAAATTTAGAGCTTTTTACTTCAGTATTCCTCCTGGTCAAAGCTCTTAAACGCGCCAGCAATTCACCAAAATGAAATGGCTTTGCAAGGTAATCATCTGCCCCTGTATCTAATCCTTTTATTTTATCATCAACATCATCAAGAGCGGTAAGCATTAAAATAGGAATATTAATTCCGTCTCTTCTTAAGTTATCGCATGTTTTAAAGCCATCCTGTTTGGGAAGCATTAAATCAAGGATTATTAAATCGTAGTTATTAATTTTAGCAAGCTCTTCACCGCGCACACCATCTCCTGCTATGTCAACAGCGTAGCCTTCGGACTCCAAACCTTTTCGTACTCCCGCGGCAATTTTTTTATCGTCCTCTATTATCAATACTCTCATTGGAACTTAAACCTATTTTTACATGATAAAAATGCTAATTAAAAATGAAAACAAGATGAAAATTAAAATAAATTTAAATATTTATTGGCAGTTGGCAAATCTATTATTGCTTAAAACGAAGGGTTATGTATAATTTAATTAATTACTTTTTATTATTTTTGGGGTGAATGTTACAATATTTCTAATAGGGAGTCTCATGAAAACTAAAACCACTCTTATTTTAATCTTAATCGGTATTTTTTCAATTTTAAGTTTAGCCCAGGAAAAAAAACATGACAAGGGGACTTTTATTGAAAGGCAAAAAGGATTTTACGATCAGATCCTTCAGGGAATAAAAGCATACGACAGCATTCCTAAACCTGTTAAAAAATATTTCAAGGTTGATGTTACCGGAATGGATTTGCCCAAATCAATTGATGAATTTAAAAAATACTGGTATAATGAGCCTATTTCGCAGGCAAGAACCGGAACTTGCTGGTCTTTTTCAACAACTTCATTTTTAGAATCCGAAGTTTACAGGCTGCATAATAAAAAGGTAAAGCTTTCTGAAATGTATACTGCCTATTGGGAATATACTGAAAAGGCAAAACGCTTTGTTGAAGAAAGAGGAAATTCAGAATTTGGTGAAGGTTCTGAAGCAAATGCCGTCACAAGAATCTGGAAAAAGTACGGGTGCGTTCCGGAAGATGTTTATAACGGGATGAAGCCGGGACAAAAATTTCATGATCATAAAGCAATGTTCAATGAGATGAATTTATTTTTACAGAATTTAAAAACAACAAATGAATGGAATGAGGATGAAGTCGTAAGCACCATAAAATCTATTTTAAATCATTACATGGGTGAACCGCCAACAGAATTTAAAGTTGATGGAAAAACTTATACTCCTATAGAATATCTTAAAGATTATATTCAAATGAATCCTGATGATTATGTTGATATTCTTTCATACATGCAGCAGCCTTACTATCAGCAGGTTGAATATGAAGTTCCCGACAATTGGTGGCAAAATAAAAATTATTATAACGTTCCTCTTGACGAATGGCTTGCAGCATTAAAGAACGCAATTAGAAATGGCTATACAATGTGTATTGGAGGAGATGTTTCCGAGGCAGGTTATTTATCCAGAAATGACGTTGCAATAGTTCCAACTTTTGATATTCCTTCAGAATACATTGATGAGTATGCACGACAGTTTCGTTTCAGCAATCAAACAACAACAGATGATCATGGAATACATTTGGTTGGTTATTTAACAAAGGATGGCAAAGATTGGTACTTAATTAAAGATTCCGGTTCCGGTTCAAGAGATGGAAATAATTCGGGATATTATTTTTACAGCGAAGATTATGTTAAATTAAAAATGATGGATTTTATGGTTCACAAAGATGCAGTGAAAGATTTGTTGAAAAAGTTTAACAAGTAAAAATTTAGTGAGCAATTACTGTTTTTCAGAATTGGGCGGGTTTATACAAATGTTATTTATTAAATAGTAGTAACCCACCCTGCGCCCGCCCAGGGTGGGAAAACTAGTAATGTGGGTAGAGTTTACATTATTAATAAAGAGTAAAAACAAAAATAAAAGTCTCCTCCTCGGAGGAGATTTAGAGGCGGGTTGTATTTAGAAATACAGACTTTATATCTAAACAATGAGATATTTTATTTACCACATCTAACTTCACTTACCATCAATGCTTAACCTTTATTAAATGCCTCGATAGTGTAAAGAGTAATTAAAATTATTCATGTTAATCTTCTTGCTAAAAAAGGAAAGTTAATTTAGTTTAATGGTAATTAAATTAATTGTGGAGAATCGGTGAATACAATCGGCCATTCAAATTTTAAAGATGTGGTTTCAGCAATTAAGAAAGCATAGTGAAAAATTTATTCAAAATATTATTTCTAATATTAATTTGTTCAACTATAAGTAACGCTCAGCAGGTTAATCGAATTACAATAAAAGGTAAAGTTGTTGATAAAGAATCCAAGGAACCTTTAGAAAATGTTAATGTTTTTTTAGCTAATACAACCATAGGCACCACAACAGATAAGGATGGTAAATTCATCATAGAGAATGTTCCTTACGGATCGTACAATATTATATTCAGTTATATTGGTTATGAAGTAGAAAGCAGAAATTTTGATTCATATAAACCATACACATTTAAATATAATATTTCATTAAAGCTTAAACCAATAAACATTAATCAAGTTAACGTATCTGCCGAAGTCCCTGAGGACTGGAAAGAAAAATTGAAAATATTTAAAAAGATTTTCATAGGAGAAACTGAAAATTCAAAGAGCACAAAAATTCTAAACCCCGAAGTGTTGGATTTTGTTGAAGAAAAAGGAACGGGGGCTATAAAGACAGTTGCGGACAGTATGCTAAAGATTGAAAATAAAGCCCTGGGCTACATGCTTTATATAGTTTTAGATTCGGTAGTTTATATGCCTGAAAAAAATATTACATATAAATACTTTCCAAGATTTGAAGAATTATCTCCCTCTTCAGAAGAGGAAAAATTAACCTGGGAAAAGAACAGGCAAAATACTTACCTGGATTCACCAAGGCATTTCTATTACGCTCTTGTTCATAAACAATTATCGCAGAATTATTATTCACTTCATGAAATTCCATACATGACTGCAATTTCTCCGGAAGATTTAAATTTAACGTGCGACCGG
>CAVZID010000008.1:0-22977 GCA_963775245.1 uncultured Bacteroidota bacterium | reverse complement strand
TTTCAACTTTATGAATTTTGCTATTCGGGTATTCTTTCATAATTGATTTTGTTATAAAGTTCGGTATGTTATCTGCAGCATAAGCTTCCTCTATTTCAGCGACTTTTCCATCCTTCGTATATAGAAGATCTCTTGCTTGTGTTCCGTCCATGCTTTCAATCTCGTAATAAGTCTTGCCGTTTTCTTTTTCTGTTGAGGCTCCTTTTATTTCTGCATTAGGATAACTTTTTTGAAATGAAGCAAGAACTTTTGCGGGCAAGTCTTTTTTGTCAATCTTCTTTTCCTGTGCATAAGATGTAATTAAAAATGAGGACATTACAAATATGCCGAAGAGAAATAATATAAAATGTTTCGTCTTCATACTAGCTCCTTTTAAGTGTTGATTAAATTGATGACTGCAAGATAAAAGTTAAATATGAAATGAATATGAAAAGAGTTCAATAGTGTGATTTAAATGGCGACTAATGGTTAACCATTCTGTTGGAAGCTGTATTAAATGTTATAGTATAATTAATTCACTGTCCACTATAATTACTTTATTAACAACATTTTTTTAGTTAAAGTAAAATCGTTTAATATAATCCGGTAGAAATATACACCGCTTGCAAGATAGGTACCATCGAATGAAACTTTATACTTGCCCGGATTTTTTATTTCATTTACCAAAGTTCTTATTTCATTTCCAATCACATCATAAATTTTTATTTGTACCCGGCTTGTTTGGGAAATGGAGTAATTTATTATTGTTGATGGATTAAATGGATTTGGATAATTTTGCTTTAATTGGAATGTCCGGGGAAATTCTTTTTTAGTTTGAATACCGACCCGGAAATTAATAAATAAGGAAATGTAAGCATATTCATCATCTTTTTGAGCTTCCCACTTTTCGTTTTGAGTTGGGAACCAGTTCAGGTCTCCAAGCGGGAATCCGCCAAGACCTGCTGTCATCAATTCAGAATCTGTATAAGAAAGATCAATGGGAATAGGCCAATCAGCAAAAATGAAATGCGCAGCTTCGTCATTACCCGGCTGACGCCAGGATGACATTGGAGTCTCATAGCTTGTATCAACTGCCGCTAGCGCATAAGCTTTTAATACTGCAAGCTGAGTTGTAAACAAAACATCCGTATTCACAAAAGCAGGCAACTTATCGGTTATCCAGGTACCATTTATAAGGCGAGGATAATTTGTATTATCAGCAAATAGGGTTTCAGTTCGTGAGTTCATTAATATCATCTGAGAGACCCATTCGGTGCTGCCATTAATACTATTAGAATTCAATGTTGAAACGATATCAGAAAGAGACGAATCCCAATAAGCTAAATTCTTGTCTGCATAAAAACTTGCGCCGTTTGCCTGGAAAGTAGAATCATCACGTAAATTAACAAGGCCTATTGGTAAGCCATCCGGATCAACTTCACCTGCATCAGCAGAATAAAGAACGGGGCAATAGGCTTGTAACTGGCAATTTACAAAGATATTATTTGTAACACTCATATTTGCCTGATCACCATTATTCATCATAACATAACCTGCACAATCAATAAAATCATTGTGATTGAAAATTACTCTATTAACGGTATACCCATTCCTGAATTTGTACAATGAACCCTGAGTATTCACGTGTGTACAGTTTTCAACAAGAAGAGTGTCCTGGTGCGTAACACCAAGGCCATTGAAGTCTGTAACACCGCCATTTCGACGGCAGGTATAACCATCTAAATTTACAAAGTAATCGCTTGTAAAAAATATTCTTGAGTCAGCAGGCGGACTTCCAACCCATACCCACCAGGTATGCTCCATAATGCAGTTATCAACCTGAAGCCTGCAGCCGGGTCCGGTAAAACCAAAGAATGCCCATCCTCCGTTGTTGCCGGCAATATTGCCTAATTCAAGATCGATGTTTTTAATGAGCAGGTCTTTATTGATGGTTATGCCTCCATAGGTGGGAACGGTTGTTTCAATCGCGCCACAAATAATCGGCGGTGCAGCGCCTTTTCTTGTTTTCACAGATTCCTTAGATTGCCCTATAATAACGGTTCTATATATCGAGGAAGTTATAGGATTATTTACAAGTGAATAAATTCCATTGTCTTTTAGCACATATACACGGCCTGCAGGGCCAGGCTATCTGAAGCCATAAGAAGATAAAGAGTATTCGAACCACCAAATTCTTTATCATCTTTTACTACAAGAGTATCGCCGCTTTGGCTCGAGACATACTGCATATCTTGAGTAAACGCTGACGAGACAAAAAGAATAATAATTATGAAAAGTAACTGAAGAGAGTTCGGTTTTGTTACGGCCGCTTTGTTTGAAAGAAGAAGGTTGAGCTTATTATTAATATCTTTTCTTTGAAAGAAAATTTCTTTAAGAGAAAGATATTCCATCTTTAAACTCCCAAAATAAAGTCCTACGAAAAATTAGCAAATAAACCCTACTGATTCAACATTTTCTAATAATCACTTCACTGCTGTCCAAATTAAATCTGAAACAAGAAATTCGTTTTGTAATTTATTAAATAGCGCAAGATAAATGTAAAGAATTTATTTCTCCCCTTTGAGGTTGTTGATTATTGAGTTAATAATTTTGCTAAAATAATATAAGTCCTTCGGTCTTATTGTAAAACGATGTATTCACTAAAAACAAACACTGGGGGTGTGAAATTATTATAAAACCTATGAATAAAAATAGCTGAAAATCCCAGAGTTAATTTTTGGCTTTGCCTACCAGCACACTAAAGTAAATATGTATAAACATTCCCGGTTTTTGTATACGTGTAACCGTCACAATGATTTTATTTTAGCATCGTTAGTTTTATGATGATTTAAGATTAATCAATTTAATATGTGAAAGGATGAACAACGCTAAGTGAAATAATAAAAAATGTTTCGTCTTCATACTAGCTCCTTTTAGTGTTGATTAAATTGATGACTGCAAGATAAAAGTTAAACATGAAATGAATATGAAAGGATAGAAATGAAAAAATTATATTTAATTAATTATATTGTCGCAATCAGCCATTAAAATTGACGCATATATCCCTTTCCTTATTTATATTATGCTTTTAGATTAGAAGTGTTCAATATAAATAATCGAGTTATTAATAAATAAATAACTTAGTCACATAAATTAAATGAAGGAGTCCGGACATGAGAAAAATAATTGTCATATCAATGATTACGATAGATGGAGTAATGCAGGCGCCGGGCGGGTCAAAGGAAGATAGATCAGGAGGGTTCAAATACGGCGGCTGGACTGCACCGTTCGGGGATGAAGTTCTTGGTAAGGTTATGCAGAAACAGATGAAACCGGCAGACCTTCTTTTGGGAAGAAAAACTTATGAGATTTTTGCATCCTACTGGCCTGAGCACGCAGACTATTGGCCGGGCATTAATGATGTCACAAAATACGTTGTATCCAAAACTATGAAAAAAACGGAATGGAAAAACTCAGTTGTCCTAAAAAGCGTGGCAGATATCAAAAAGCTTAAAAATCAATCCGCGGGCAAGCGCGGTTCAAAAGTTTCTGATATTAAAGTTTGGGGCAGCGGCAAGCTCATACAAACTTTACTCGCAAATGATTTAGTTGATGAACTCTGGCTTCAAATTCATCCTATAACTCTTGGTAAAGGAAAAAAGATTTTTAGCAATGGAGCAATTCCGGCAGCTTTTAAATTAGTAGAAAGTATTGCTACACCAAGCGGAGTTATCGTTGCCGGCTACAAGCGTGCTGGAAAAGTTAAGACGGGAACAGCTGGAGCTTAAGTCAGCAAAAAATATTTTAGAAATTGTATACTACTGCTCAGGTGAAATTTAATTTCCTGAAATGATTATGAATGATTGAATGGATGAATGGTTGATTGAGATGATCATGTTAGCGGTGATATTAATTTTATAATCAATTACGCTTTGGCGACAATTCCTATTTGACAGCTATTACTAACAAGACTTGTTTTATTCAGTTTCAAATATTGTTGCATTTATATCACAGTAATACGCTCATTGCTGGTGATATTTGAACAGTGACAAAATCAATTTTGAAGAAGCTTTTTAAATAATAAATTATTATAGGAGGTTTAATAAAATTATGGCATTTATTAATCCACACATTAACTTTAATGGAAATGCCGAAGAAGCATTTAATTTTTATAAATCAGTATTTGGCGGAGAGTTTGCAAAGGTTATTCGTTTCAAAGACATTGCAGGCCCCGAAATTCCTATAGAAAAAAAAGAAGAAAATAAAATCATGCATATTGCTTTGCCAATTGGCAAAAATAATATGCTGATGGCAAATGATGTTCCGGAAAGCATGGGACGAACAAATGAAAATGAAAACAGAAGCAAAATTTTCATTAGTGCAGAAAGTAAAGAAGAAGCCGACAAACTATTTAATGGGCTTTCTGTAGGAGGACAAATAGAAGGAGATATTGGTGATAGTCCTTGGGGTACATATTTTGGAATGTTTAGAGACAAATACGGTATTGAATGGATAGTGGAATTTGACCCAAAATATATCGGGTAAAAGTAATTAACGAAATACAACGAACCCCTAACAGAGTTTTGGCAAAATAAGGATGATGAAAGTAATAGAACATTTTTACTCCTATCAGCATTTCTGCTTGTTTTCGGTTGACATTTTTCAAATGTCATGACTTCGCCAGGTCAGGAAGCATTTACTAAATTTTTTGAAAGGACTTTTAAATGCAAAAATTACGTGTTGCAAGTTTTTCTATTTCAGTGGATGGATTTGGTGCAGGTCCGAATCAAAGCCTGGAAAATCCTTTGGGAGTCGGGGGCCCGGAGCTTCACCAATGGTTTTACCCCACAAAAACTTTTCAGCAAAACGTATTGGGAAAGAGTGGCGGCACAACAGGAGTTGATAATGAATTTGCCGAAAACGGTTTTAAAAATATCGGCGCCTGGATTTTAGGGCGTAATATGTTTAGCCCGTATCGCGGCGAGCCTAATGCTGATTGGAAAGGTTGGTGGGGAGAAAACCCGCCGTATCATGTTCCTGTCTTTATCTTAACTAATCATAAGCGCGAATCAATTGAGATGGAAGGCGGCACTATTTTTCACTTTGTAACCGACGGGATTAATACAGCTCTTGAAAAAGCTTTTGATTCTGCAAACGGCAAAGACGTAAGGCTTGGCGGAGGTGTTAGTATAATTCGCCAATATCTTAAGGCGCAATTAATTGATGAATTACATTTGGTTCAATCACCAGTAATTTTAGGAAGCGGCGAAAATCTTTTTTCAAATTTGGATCTCAAGTCATTGGGTTATAAATGCACTGAACATGTTTCAAGCGAGAAGGCAATACATTTGATTATAAAAAAAACATCGTAAACCGTTGAAACAGTTAGGGGATGGTGGGACGACTCCATATCACCGGGATAAATCCCGGAGTTAACCTTTGGCTTTGCTTCACCGCAATAAATTGCGGTGTTAACTTTTTCATTCTGTCAGCAAAGGTTATCACCCTGATTCATCGGGGTGATGAATCAACTCAACTACTCATAGCTGCCCACCGCAATGAATTACAGTGTTACCTTTTATGGTTAATGACAAAATATGTGTCGCCGTTTTTAATGATGATATGATGTTTCGGATTGACCCCGACATATATGAAGCAGCTTTGGAAAGAAAGGGCTGTCGGGGTAATCGATAATTAAAATACATTCACTTTCCAAAATCTGCTAAACGGCAAATAAATCCCCAACCGCCTCCAAGTTCACTGACTGCTAACATCAATTCATTATTTCCTTGTTTTAAGGGAAGATAAACTGCATCGTTTTCCGGATTAACAATACCTAAAAAACCAGGATCTCGAAAATACTGTGCGCTTCTGCCGCGGAACAGAATTTTACCATTGAGAAATACACTTACATCATCACTGTATCCAATATTTAATTTTTTCGTCTCTTCCTTATCGGAATGTATGATAGTTTTTGCATACACTAACTTCATCCCGGGTTGAGGTTCAAGCCGTTTAGAAAAATCATTCGCAAACGATACTCTTAAGTGCGGTGCTTCATAATAACGATATAGTACTACGAACCCGGGAGGTTCCGCTTTTACATCCCGCCATTTAATCGTATCCTCCTCTGAAGGTTTGAGGGAGCTTTCAAGATTATGTGCAAGAGCATCATATGAAGGTGAAACGCTCCAATTTGTAATTATATTTTGTTCCATTGATGGCAGGTGCCTTTCCCAAGCTGCATCTGGTGTTGGGCGAATTTTAAAATTAGAGAAATATGTCTTCCCTAATAAAACTGCAAAACCAATTTGGCCATTCTGAACACCACTTTTCAAATCATTCATTACAAGTGCAGGTTTATCCATATCAGTAACATAAAGTTTCGCCTGCGCACCGGATACTTCCAGGCGTATATGGAACCATTCATCTTTTGGAATATCAACAGCACCCGTGAATCCTGTTCCATTATAGATTTGCCAGTTGAAACCGCCACCAAGTATTGGTGTGTATTGTATGGCATCGGGAAGGCCGGATTTATGCGGACGAAGATAAACAAACTCTGACTTACCGCTGTCATTATTAGCTCTAAACTCAATACCGAAAAATCCTCTGCCTTCTGTGGCTTCAGCATCTACATCTATAACGCCATCGCGCAATTCAAAGTTTTTTAAAATTGCTTCTCCGCCATTCATGGCAAAACATTTTCGGCCATGATGTTCGGTTATATTAACTTGACCCTGTAAATCCCAGTGTAAGGAATCTACGGTAATTAATGGTGTCTGCGATTGACCCAATATTGACGTAACAGCAAATA
The DNA here is from genome assembly GCA_963775245.1 of uncultured Bacteroidota bacterium. GTDB lineage: Bacteria > Bacteroidota > Ignavibacteria > Ignavibacteriales > Ignavibacteriaceae > CAVSWT01. The sequence goes on along the minus strand of CAVZID010000008.1, from coordinate 16,181 downwards.
AGAATACTGTAAGTGCAGGGACTAAGAACATCAAGCTGCATTTGTTCAGCATAGCGGCCCTCCTTAAATTATTATTGAAATTATACAGCCCGCATCTATTATTAAATTCAAATCACTGATCAATTTTATGGATTTTTCAGTTTACTCTGATTTGTGTACTAAAGAGATAATTAAATACTGCCATAAAATTTTTTTACTAACTGAATTTGGAAAGGTGGTTAAATTAGAAAACGTATTGATAAGTTAGTATGAATAATTCACTTAATGCAAAATAAAATTGATGAATGGTTATAAAAATATGTTAATAGGAATTTTTCGATAATATATAAGAAATAATTTACAAATAGCTGCCTTACATTTAAATTGCTGAAGCAATATAACCTTTGGCTTTGCATCACCGCAATAAATTGCGGTGTTAACTTTTTCATTCTATCAACAAAGGTTAACACCGCATGGGACTAATCATGTCAATCAATCATTCATCTATTCAATCAGCCGTTACGCGTTTTAATTTGCCGGTACTGTTTGGGCCTTTTTCTTTGATGCGTTTCTTTGGGCGGCTGTTTTTGAAGTTCGTGCTGTTACACCAATTTTTTCAATGAGCTGCTTTTTATCACGCAAAGCAACCTTGGCAATTTTTATATATTGTGCTAACCAGGAATTCATTGCTTTAATTGCGGTGTCCTGGTCGCGGGTGGCCTGCTGTGCTGCGCCTTTTAATGATTCCTGCTGCTGATTCGCGGCGTCATAAGCATTAATCTTCAGCCTTTCCTGTCCAAGCTTTTCCTCTGTATATCCGAATGATTCTAACGCAGATTTAATTTCCGGAACGTTAACCGCATTATCAAACACAGTATAAGCCGAGCTTATGAATGCTGCAATTGTCCTGGGCATAGAACCGCTAAGCCCCAACTGCGCCAGCCTTGCAGAATCATTTATGAAAACTGCACGAGCAACTTTTGCCAGCGCCTGGTATGCATCGCGGGCAGTTGCCTCCGCTGTTTTTAAATTGCTTGTAGCCTGAAACTGCGAACCTGCTGCTGCTATCTGTGCATTCACTGCGCTTAATGCTGCATCATACAAAGCCTTTCCTTCATTAAGCTTTTCAGGTGGGTACCCGTATTGCGTTACCAGTCCTTGGATTTCTGCGTCGGCAAGCGTGTTTGTTATTGCTACCTGTGAAGCATTTAACTGCTCGGAAATTGAGTTTTTTGATTTGTTCGACATATATCTCTCCTTTTATTTATTGATGTATATTTCCGGCTGAATTTTAAGCCGTTTTATTTTCAGTAGTAGATTGGACAATCTTGTCAGTTCATAAGATGACAATGTCAGTCTGAGCCTGTCGAAGACTGAAAGTTAAGAACGACTCACTTCACTCAATCAGTCATGCGTTTCCGCCGTTTTGTCTTTCCTCCCCGTTACAATGCCTTTCCTACCGCCTACATTACGGTTCCTACGACTTACAATGCGATTCCTACTCCTTACAATATGCTTCCTACCGGTTACATTGCCGTTCCTACCATATGCAATATGATTCCTACGACTTACAAAATGGTTCCTACCGGTTACAATACGAATCCTACTGGCTGCAATATGACTGCTTCCATATTTTTTTGCATTAAACTATACATTTTTATTGCTTTGCGAGACCATTATTCACCTCCGCATTAAGCATTGTTTTTACTGCCGGGTTATTTTAAGATTGATTCCCTTATTTTATTGTTTCTTCGTTTTTGATTTACAGCTTAGCAGCTATAATAATTTTCGTGTAATTCTAAGCTCTTAAAACTTGGGCGCAAAAATAAAAAATGGATTTATATGTGGGTATCAGGGAATGGATGAGATTTTTAGAAAGTTCCAACTAAAATATAATTGATGAAACGTCGTCGGATTGATTAGATAAAACTTTTTGTTTTGTATTGACTATTTACTTTTTAAAGAGGTTATGGGTTTATTTATTAAATATTCTTAATTTTTGTGTTAATATAATGATCAAAATCTAAATACGATTGGCAATGTTTAAAACTATCAATAGAAATGAGAGATGCTATCTTTGAATTATGTACAGTATTTAAATATCGTTTTTTACCTATTCGCCAAACGAGGTCTCTTAAATATTCTTTCGGAGAATCAATTATCTCACTGTTGCTTATCGATTTAGGTTTCTTTTCTAGATTAAATACATTTTTTATTGCATTTGTATCCGTTAATAACCATGCTTCCATTTCCTTAACAGGGATTATTACAAGAGAATTAGGATTTGATTTAACATTGATTTTCGCCTCTAGGTTTTTTCTGAGAGTACTAAGATCGTTATTATCTAAATCATGAAATAAAAAGATATGATTACAACCACGTTTTCTTAAATTAATTACCCAAGCTGCACATTTTTGTTTTAATTTTCCGCTACCTTTGCCAACGTATTTTTTAATTATAAAAGTATTTTCATTAAAATATTTATTAATTATTTCTTTAGCTACATCTATATCACTATTGTCTTCGGCTATTACCCCAAATTGATTAGTCATTTTCAAGATCTCCGTGTTTCCAAAATTCGCCTAAAGAACCGTCGTTATGCAGGAAATCTTTTAGAGCAATCAATTCAATTGAATTCATAGTTTTAATTACATTTGAAATTATTGTACCCTTACTTTTATCCCTTTTAACTGTAAAAATATTATCAACATTCAAATTATCTAAAACTGCATCAGAATGAGTCGATATAAATATTTGCTTCTCTCTTGAATAAATTTTTATTAATTCAATTATGCTTTCAAGTAAACCATGATGAACGCAGACTTCTGGTTCTTCAATAATCAGTAATGAACTTCTGTCGGTTACTAAATAAAAAATTAAGGCAATTGTTTTAAATGTTCCTTCGGATAATTGACTTGGTGAAAGTATATTATTTCCTATTTTGAAGCCAGGTATTATTAGAAGATTTATTTTTTCTTCTTTGCGTACCTTACCACCTGTCATAACGCGATATTCTGAAGATGATGTCCTTATTTCATTAAATTCTAAATTATCAATTAAACCAATACCGTTGGGGCCAATAAGGCTTTTAAATTGTTCATATCCAGTTGACTTATTTTTATATTCATCAAACATATCATAAAGAAATTTCTGATGCCCTCTTATACCAATACCTCGTCTAATTCTACCCGCACCTTCAGCTTCAAATGAGATAGGACATGCTGAAGGATTTGTAAACTGCGATGCACTATAATATTTTAAACGCGATAAGTAATTAATAACTTCTTCTATTGCGTCCTCTTCTTTTTTTGTTGTGCCTTGATCTTTCATAAATCTATAGTATGGCAAATTATGACTTCGATCAAGATTTGATCTAGTAAGGAAATTCTTTTCATGATATAATTCATAGAAGATTCCTAACGGAATCTTTATATGCCTTTTACTACCTGTAATATCGCGCATGTACCAATATTCAGAAGTCGATATAATCTCATCCTGATTTCTTTCATCAGTATCTAGGGCTAATTTAGCTGTGTGAATAATTTGTTTCCCATTCCACTCGTACCATACTTTTAAATGACATGAGGAGGTTATTGGATTTTCTGGATGAAATCTCCTTCTTCGCACTGTGAGCATGGAATTTAAAAGGGTAATAGCAGTTAACACATTAGTTTTACCACTACCATTAGGACCTATTAATGCTGAAAGAGTATTATTAGGATTAAATTCTGTAAAAAGGCAGGAGCGGTAATTCTTAATTTGTATTTTTTTAATTCTCATTATAACCTTTGTTTTATAAGCTAAAATATAAAGATTACTCTAAATAAATTAAAACACATTTCGCCGTTGCTGCTAAGCCGCAACCCAAAATAGGGAAGTCAAGTAAATCGCAAATGCCAATACTTTAGCTGTAGGTGTGTAACTTTTTTTCGTACACACCGAAGGCAAGAATTTTAATTAACTAAACTTCGTTGAAAAAAATGTTGAGCGAAAATATAAACACCAAAACTCTAATTATGCCGAGCCGATTGTGCGGTCGTTGTTGAGTCGCTTGTTAGCTACTGCACCAATTTACCCAATTATTTATTAAATATATTTTATTTACTTTTATTTTCCTCAATATCTTTTAACCGCAATTCCATTGCTTTTTTCACTCTGGCTTTTCTTACAAACAATTCATTCAAAACATCTTTCATTAACACTAGGAGTATCGTTGCCCGTTCCGATGTTAAACTAGGAAGATGTGGATGCGCTCCATCATGACCAGCAATTATGATTTGTTCCAATATATTATATGTGTCATCATCTATACTGGCTATTTCTTTCAACTCTTGGATTTGCTTTTTTACTTTATCTTTTCCATTAGCCCCTAATATTTTACCTGCGGATTGTATCGTCCTACGACACATAGAGGCAAAGGCATTATAACATTGATTTGAATAACATTTAAGAGCTTCCTTAAAATCTTCTTTTACATTATCTTCCAAATATTCAAAATCGAATGATTCATTTTGTGTCGAAGGGAAATAATTAATTACGCCTATATTCTTTGTGCTTGAGTATGCTAATACAACACCTCCACACTTGCTACATTTATATGTCTTCCAACGTCGTTCATTCATATTTTCAAAGTTTTTTGTGGTAAGTTCTTGGCCAGTATATGACAAATTTGGTTTGAAGACAGAGCAATGAGGACAACGATCTAAATCTAGATTATTTTGCAAGTTCATATTCTTCACCAATATTTAAAGTTACATTTTTTTAGTAGCTATCTATTGTTTATACTGAACTTAACTTTGTGTAATGGAAAATATACCTGCAAGTAAATTTATAGCTATGTTCCATCTCTTTAAAAATCACTTAAGATCAAACTGTTTTAAAATATATTGTGCGTATGTATCATCCAATACTTTCAGCATTCAATAATTGAATATGATTGCTTCCCTCACTTAGTCTGGGCATGTAAATGCGATTGCGGATTTATATTTAATTAAAGCTGGAAAGAATGTAATAAAAAGCATTTTAAAAAACATCCTTATAACCACAATTAGTAAACTTTTACAATTGATCATCAAAGGTTAACACCATGATTCATCGGGGTGACGGCACAAAGAAAAAATAACAACCCAGAACCTTGCAGTCTGCCGCGGGAAGGTTCAATGCGTTACCATCAAGAAGAATATAAACTATTGAAACAGTTAAGGACTGCTTGGTTTGGTTTCATATCACCGCAATAAATTGCGGTGTTAACTTTTACTATGATAATTCCCGGTGTAATCTTTGGTTCTGTTCTCTGTCCACCGCAACCAATTGGGGCGTTAACTTTTTCCTTCGATCATCAAAGGTTAACACCCCGATTCATCGGGGTGAATAAACAGCATACGACAGCTCCCACAACCGTTTTAACGGTTTAATATTTTGTTAGTGGTGTAATAAGAAATCAAATAAAAGAAAACTGTTGAAACAGTTAAGGACTGCTTAGTTTGGTTTCATCTCACCGCAATAAATTGCGGTGTTAGCTTTTACAGTGATAATTCCCGGTGTAATCTTTGGTTCTGTTCTCTGTCCACCGCAACCAATTGGGGCGTTAACTTTTTCCTTCGATCATCAAAGGTTAACACCCCGATTCATCGGGGTGAATAAACAGCATACGACAGCTCCCACAACCGTTTTAACGGTTTAATTTTTTGTTAGTGATGTAATAAGAAATCAAATAAAAGTAAACTGTTGAAACAGTTAAGGGCTGCTTTGGTTTGTTTTCATATCACCGCAATGAATTGCGGTGTTAATCTTTGGTTTTGCATCACTTTGGTTAAAGTAAAAATGTATAAGCAAGCCCGCCTTTGTCTGTAAAAAAAACAAACCCAATTTCTTTAAGAAATTGGGTTTGTATATAAAGCTTATTAATTAAAATAAATTCATTGCTTATCCAATATCAAAACCCCAAAACTTTTTGTATTATCTTTTCCTTCAAGATTCCCAATCAAATAAACTTTATGTGTGGTTGGATCAAGAGCTATGGTTCTTAATCCTTTTTCTGTAGTTACATTATCAACAACTTTAAATTCTGTTGGAGAAGTTTCTTTTACAACTGTTAACGTTCCTTCACCATTTGAGCTGAAAGCAAGATTTGTTTCGGGATCAAATGCGCAGCCGTCAACATGTCCGCCAATTGGTTCAGAGCCAATTACTTTTCCTGTCTCAGCATTTACAATCATCATTAAATTGTTATCACAGCCTGAAAATAAAATGTTGTTCTTAATATCAAATGCTAAACCGGAAGGACTTTCGCCAGGTTTTATTGGCCAGACATTTAATACTTTTAAAGTTTTAGGATCAAATTCGGTAATTTCACTTTTGTCTTCAATATTTACATACATCAACCCTTTACCGTTTGAAACTGCAAACTCAGGCTTTCCATCAAGTTCAATTGTTCCTACAACTTTATTTGTCTTTGCATCAATAGCAGTTGAGTTTGAACTGTGCCCGTTGAATGTAAAAATTCTTTTTGTAGAAGGATCATAAACAATTGCATCGGGATTTTTCCCGTTTACCGAAATGCTGTCAATTGTCTTATTTGTTTTCAAATCAAATACGGTAACAGTATTGCTTCTTCCGTTGCTTATAAAACCTTTCCCGAATTCATCTGCAAAAGCAATTCCATGAACTCCTTGGAGGTTATCTATTTCTCCAATTACTTTGTTTGAACTTAAATCAACTACATGAACTTTTGTTGAATGAGCCACATACAATCTATGCATCGGAACATCAATGGCAACGTAGTCCCACCAACCTTCACCGCCAATATCGATCTTTCCTGAAATTTTATAGATGGTAGATTGAGCAAATAACATTGATGTTGTGAAGGTAAAAACAAAAAAGAAAAAACATAATTTTTTCATAAATACTTCCATTGTAATTTTTTAATTTATTTTTACTCTAGTTAACTACTTAAAATCAAAAACTGTTAAAACAGTTAGTAGTGTAGGTCTTTCGTCATTATTAACACCGGGATTAATCCCGGTGTTAACCTATAAGAGATAAGTATGTGAACCGTTTCAACGGTTTATATCAAACGGCGGTCAACTTTATTAGTATTATTAAATATTCTAATTCAATTAACTTATTCAGTATCCTGGCTGGGCATATTTCCCGGCTGATTTTGATCTTCCTGCCGTTCTTCTTTAAAATTATTAAAATTAAATTTAAGATTAAGCATTACCATCGGCGCCTGCCTTGTAAAATAATTATAGTTGTAAAAATCAGGTCCTTGAGATGTGAATTCTCGTTTTCCTGTTTTAAAAAGATCTCTAACTTGTAGAGTTATTGACAAATTCTTTTTCATTAAGTCTTGTTTTACTCCAAGATCGGTAGTAAAAAATCCTTTCCACTTACCTTGTACCGTAACTGAAGGACTAAAATATCTTGTGTTTATTTGAAGTGATGTTGTCGGTCCTAATTTAAAATCATTATTATTTTTCAAGCTCCAATTAAAGCTTTCTTTTGAAAAAGATTCATTATTAATTGCTCCTTGAATTTTATAGTTATAAAGATCACCCGACAAATTAAATCCCCAAAAATCAAAGGCCTTAAATGATATCATTGTTTCGGCACCAAGTGAGTAATCAGTCCCTACATTAGCAATTGATCGAAGTGTTACGTTTTCTGCATCCGGATATACCGAATTATAATCTTCCATTTTGTTATGAGTAAACCTGTAATAGAAATCATTTGAAAACGAAACTTTGCCGAGGAAAGTTTGAAATCCTATTTCGTATGAATCAATTAATTCAGGCTGTAGAGAAGGATTTCCAATTCGCACATTGTTTGCATCAAACCAGGTGTAAAACGGCTCAATGTCGCCTCCATCCGGGCGTTCTATTCGCCGGGTATAGCTCGCGGTAACTTGTGTTCCTCCGGCAAAACTATAAGACGAATGTATTGATGGGAAAAAATCCCAACGTTTTACAGAAAATTGTTGGTTGTTATCGGCTAATTTAACAAGCTGGTAAGTGTATTCGGCACGAACTCCAACTTGTACTCCAAGGCTGTCCCACTGGTCTGAGAAAATTGAATATGCCGCAAACCTGGTGCGGTTAAAATCATTAGTGTGACTGAATAGGGGCTGAAAGTTATAAATATTGCCAGTGGTGTCAAAAAGATAAAGCTTGTTTATGGCCTGCGAAAGTCTACTGAAGAATTCGGATCCTGCGGAAAACTTTTCAAATTTAGTTATTGGTAATTCATAATCAATTTTTCCTCTCCACTCATTTCTAGGCCCAAGCTCGGTTGTATTTGTCCCATTTACTTGAATGCCTAATTCCGTAGCGCTGCTTATTGATGCTTCATCATTATTATTATGCCTGAAAGAAATTTCCCCGGTTAATTTGTGGCCTTCATCGTTAAACTTATGACTGTAGTTTGAGTTAACCTCATAAAATGATCCTGAATGATTATGATTGCTGCTATTTAAATAATAAAATACTTCCGGGTTGGTTGTAGACCATTGATCGTAATTTGAAATTGAATTTCTATGGAATTCTCTTGATCCATACCTTCCGCCAAAAGAAAGATTATCATTATCGCTGAAGTCAAATTCTAGCCCGCCTCTAATTCCTGACATAATTCTTTGCCAGGACATATTGCCGTCTGAATTTAAATATGAAGTATTATTATCAATGATGAATTGTTTTTCCTGCCTGTTTGAACCGGGAAAAGTACGGCGGTTGAAATCAACACCAAAGTTATAATTGATGGAAGGGGTTTTATATTGGAAAAGAAAATTTCCTCCATACTTGTCATCTAATCCGCCGGTCAAATTAAGAATTCCACTTAAACCAAGATTCGAATTTTTTTTAAGAATAATATTAATGATCCCGGCAGTGCCGCTGGCATCGTATTTCGCCGAAGGGTTTGTTAACAGTTCAATATTTTTAATTGAGCTGGCGGGAATTTGCTGCAGTGCATCCTGTGCGTCCATTACTGAAGTGTGGCCGTCAATTAACACGGTAAAATTGCTGCTTCCCCTTAAACTGACATTTCCATCAATATCTACAGACACAGAAGGAACATTCTCGAGAACATCCGCAGCAGAGCCGGACATTGCGGTTTGCATCTGGGTTACATCAATAACTTTTTTATCAAGCTGATAAGAGATTGGTGCGCGCTGCCCTTCAACAACAACATTTTGTAAATTTATTGTTGTCGACACTAAATATATATTTCCAAAATCCTGGTTAAGCTTTGAAGCTGATACTGTAATGTTATTTATAATCTTTTTTAAATATCCCATGAATTGGATGGATGAATAATAATTACCTGGTTTAATTCCTGTTAAAACGAAATTTCCATCTTTGTCGGTTGTCGTTCCGTTTATTTGCGTACTATCTTTTTGACTAAATAAAATCACGTTAGCATATTCAATTGGCTTTTTTGTGGACAGGTCAAATACTTTGCCTGTTATCAATCCAGTGTTTTTAGCTGAATTACTCTGCTGGCTAAAGGCGAAATTAGAAAGTAAAATGAAGAAGAAAAAGAACATTAAGATTTTATTTGTCATAGACGTATCTCTGTAAAAGTATTTCAAAATATTTCCCGGGTTTAATGTAATTAAATTTAGAATTCTAATATGAAAATAAGATGAAAAATGTTATGCACCATTAAATTGTGTGTTTTAGGTTAAATCTATACGAAATAGTTTTTTACAAAACCTCTAAGGGGAGCAAAACTTTAAAGGTTGTTTTTTCTCCGGGTGTACTTTCAACGTTGATTTCTCCTCTATGAAGCTCAACAATTTCTTTAGCAATCGCCAATCCCAATCCGTTTCCGCTTATTTCCGCACGTATTTCGTTTGATCTGTAGAACCTGTTGAATATGAAAGGAATTTCGGCGGCACTTATTCCCATGCCGTTATCAGTTATGCTGATTTTAACTACATCGTCGTTTATTATCTCCTGCGTAATAGTGACACGAGAATTATCTGGAGAATATTTTATAGCATTATCAAGTAAGTTTAAAAATACACTTTTAAGTTTTTCCCTATCAGCTTTTATTTCAATTGCATCATCAATGTGCAGGATTAATTGAATATTTTTTTTGATTGCAGACTGATTCATAGACTGTGTACATTCAGCAAGCAGTTCATCAATTCTCATTTGATTAAGGTTTAATTTAGTTTGAGATGAATCGAGTTTTGCAATAGTTAAAAGAGAACCGGTTAGTTTGTTTAAGCCTTCAATTTCGGAAAGAGCAATTTTAATGCTCTCTTTTGATTCATTGTCCTTTAATTTCTTTTCTAAAATTTCAAGTTCAGTTTGGATGATTGTTAATGGAGTTCTTATTTCATGAGATGCATTTGCAACAAATCTTTTTTGTCCTTTAAATGCGCTGTCAATTCTTTCAATCATTTCATTTAAAGTTTCTCCCAACGCACGAACCTCATCTTTTGCTCTGGGAAGCTCAAGCCGTTTATCAAGATTCTCTCCTGAAATATTTTTTGCAGTATCAGACATTTGAGCAATCGGCTTGAATGCCGCTTTGGAAATAAAATAAGCCGCAAAGCCGGTTAGAATTAGTCCCACAGGAATAATTATTAAGAACAAATAAAATAATTTATCGAGCACTTCGTAAACATCTCTGACTGAAGTCGCAGTTTCCAGGATATAAACAGAATCATTTTCTGTTTCGAACTTACTCCATATAATATGATATTTGTTATGATTAATTTTTTGCCGTTCATAAACAAAGGTTTCGCTTAAAATTTTATTTAAATCTTTAATGGGGATTTGAGAAAGTACTGAATCTTTAATAAAGATTTCCCCATTTACATGAAATAGCTGAAATCTTTCATCCATCAAACCCTTAGCTCTTAGCGAAGTAAGTTTTTTCATATCTAAAGATGAATTATCATCCAGCTGGTCTTCAATCTCGGTTCGTAAAGATACAGAATAGCTTTTAAGGTTTGCATCCAGTTTAAGGAAGGATGCTTCTTTTGTGTTGTGGTAAATAATAATGGCGAAAATAGTAAGCATCGCACCGAAAACAATAGTATATGCTAAAATAATTTTAAATTTGATTGTAAACATTTATTCTTCTCTATCGGTAAAAATATATCCTGAACCCCTGACGGTTTGTATAAGAGGCTTATTAAAATCCTTATCAATTTTCTGCCTGAGAAATTTCACAAATGCTTCTATAACATTACTGCGCGGGTCAAAATTCATATCCCATAAATGTTCTGAAATTGTTTCTCTCGATAAAATTTTATTCGGGTTCATCATAAACAATTCTAACAAGCCGTACTCTTTTGTTGAAAGCTTAATTTCTTTTCCTTCACGGTAAACCAGGTGAGTATTTTGATCGAGCTCAATTCCATAGATAGAAAATTTAGAGCTTTTTACTTCAGTATTCCTCCTGGTCAAAGCTCTTAAACGCGCCAGCAGTTCACCAAAATGAAATGGCTTTGCAAGGTAATCATCTGCCCCTGTATCCAATCCTTTTATTTTATCATCAACATCATCAAGAGCAGTAAGCATTAAAATTGGAATATTAATTCCGTCTCTTCTTAAGTTATCACATGTTTTAAAGCCATCCTGTTTGGGAAGCATTAAATCAAGGATTATTAAATCGTAGTTATTAATTTTAGCAAGCTCTTCACCGCGCACACCATCTCCTGCTATGTCAACAGCGTAGCCTTCGGACTCCAAACCTTTTCGTACTCCCGCGGCAATTTTTTTATCGTCCTCTATTATCAATACTCTCATTGGAACTTAAACCTATTTTTACATGATAAAAATGCTAATTAAAAATGAAAACAAGATGAAAATTAAAATAAATTTAAATATTTATCGGCAGTTGCCAAATCTATTTATGCTTAAAAGAAAGGTTTATGTATAATTTAATTAATTTCTTTTTATTATTTTTGGGGAGAATGTTACAATAATTCTAATAGGGAGTCTCATGAAAACTAAAACCACTCTTATTTTAATCTTAATCGGTATTTTTTCAATTTTAAGTTTAGCCCAGGAAAAAAAACATGACAAGGGGACTTTTATTGAAAAACAAAAAGGATTTTACGATCAAATTCTTCAAGGAATAAAATCTTATGACAGCATTCCTAAACCTGTTAAAAAATATTTTAAGGTTGATGTTGCCGGAATGGATTTGCCCAAATCAATTGATGAATTTAAAAAGTACTGGTATAACGAGCCCGTTTCGCAAGCAAGAACCGGAACTTGCTGGTCTTTTTCTACTACTTCATTTTTAGAATCCGAAGTTTACAGACTGCATAATAAAAAAGTAAAACTCTCGGAAATGTATACCGCCTATTGGGAATATACTGAAAAGGCAAAGCGCTTTGTTGAAGAAAGAGGGGATTCAGAATTTGGTGAAGGTTCAGAAGCAAATGCCGTCACAAGAATATGGAAAAAGTATGGTTGCGTTCCGGAAGATGTTAATAATGGCATGAAACCGGGGCAAAAATTTCATGATCATAAAGCAATGTTTAACGAGATGAATTTATTTTTACAAAATTTAAAAACAACAAATGAATGGAATGAGGATGAAGTTGTAAGCACCATAAAATCTATATTGAATCATTATATGGGCGAACCGCCAACAGAATTTAAAGTTGATGGAAAAATTTATACTCCTAAAGAATATCTTAAAGATTATATAAAATTAAATCCTGATGATTATGTAGATATACTTTCATACATGCAGCAGCCTTATTATCAACAGGTTGAATATGAAGTCCCCGACAATTGGTGGCACAATAAAGATTATTATAACGTTCCTCTTGACGAATGGCTTGCAGCATTAAAGAACGCAATTAGAAATGGCTATACAATGTGTATTGGAGGAGATGTTTCCGAGGCAGGTTATTTATCAAGAAATGACGTTGCAATAGTTCCAACTTTTGATATTCCTACAGAATATATTGATGAATATGCACGACAGTTTCGTTTCAGCAATCAAACAACTACGGATGATCATGGAATTCATTTAGTCGGATATATGACGAAAGACGGTAAAGACTGGTATTTGATTAAAGACTCGGGCTCAGGGTCACGAGACGGAAAAAATTCAGGTTATTATTTTTACAGCGAAGATTATGTAAAATTAAAGATGATGGATTTTATGGTTCACAAAGATGCAGTGAAAGATTTGTTGAAAAAGTTTAACAAGTAAAAATTTAGTGAACGATTTACTGTTTTTCAGAATTGGGCGGGTTTATACAAATGTTATTTATTAAATAGTAGTAACCCACCCTGCGCCCGCCCAGGGTGGGAAAACTAGTAATGTGGGTAGAGTTTGCATTACAAATAAAAAGTAAAAACTCGAATAAAAGTCTCCTCCTTGGAGGAGATTTAGAGGTGGGTTGTATCTAGAAATACAGACTTTATTTCTAAACAGCGAGATATTTTATTTACCACATCTAACTTCACTTACCATCAATGCTTAACCTTTATTAAATGCCTCAATAGTGTAAAAATTAAGTAAAAATTATTCATGTTAATCTTCTTGCTAAAAAAGAAAAGTTAATTTAGTTTAATGGTAATTAAATTAATTGTGGAGAATCGGTGAATACAATCGGCCATTCAAATTTTAAAGATGTGGTTTCAGCAATTTAGAAAGCATAGTGAAAAATTTATTCAAAATATTATTTCTAATATTAATTTGTTCAACTATAAGTAACGCTCAGCTGGTTAATCGAATTACAATAAAAGGTAAAGTTGTTGATAAAGAATCCAAGGAACCTTTAGAAAATGTTAATGTTTTTTTAGCCAATACAACCATAGGCACCACAACAGATAAGGATGGTAAATTCATCATAGATGATGTTCCTTACGGATCGTACAATATTATATTCAGTTATATTGGTTATGAAGTAGAAAGCAGAAATTTTGATTCATATAAACCATACACATTTAAATATAATATTTCATTAAAGCTTAAACCAATAAACATTAATCAAGTTAACGTATCTGCAGAAGTCCCTGAGGACTGGAAAGAAAAATTGAAAATATTTAAAAAGATTTTCATAGGAGAAACTGAAAATTCAAAGAGCACAAAAATTCTAAACCCCGAAGTGTTGGATTTTGCTGAAGAAAAAGGAACGGGGGCTATAAAGACAGTTGCGGACAGTATGCTAAAGATTGAAAATAAAGCCCTGGGCTACATGCTTTATATAGTTTTAGATTCGGTAGTTTATATGCCTGAAAAAAATATTACATATAAATACTTTCCAAGATTTGAAGAATTATCTCCCTCTTCAGAAGAGGAAAAATTAACCTGGGAAAAGAACAGGCAAAATACTTACCTGGATTCACCAAGGCATTTCTATTACGCTCTTGTTCATAAACAATTATCGCAGAATTATTATTCGCTTCATGAAATTCCATACATGACTGCAATTTCTCCGGAAGATTTAAATTTAACGTGCGACCGGGATTCAAGTGTTTATACATTAAACTATAGAGGCGCAATTGAGGTTAAATATTATTCAAATAACCCCAGCACTTTAAATTTTATTTATCCATCCGTTTCAATTGATAAAAATGGAAATTTGTTAACATACTTTTACTCAGTAGAAACTTACGGATATTGGGCTAAACAAAGGATTGCCGATATTTTGCCAAGAGATTATGTCTACCCAGATAAATAAATACTTTTAATAATGATTAATTCGAATTGATTTAACATTGACTCTCATGTTATAATTAAATAGTAAAAGTGTTCTATAGATTTTTTATTACTATAATTATATTTATAATCATTCACGATTTTATTCTTTTATTTAACCCTGCATATTAAATCAGTAATTCTATTGAAAGCAAAAATTTTTATTAATTATTTTATTTAAAGGCTTAGATTTTTATGAGAGATTTGTTATTAAACACTGCCGAAAGAGCAATTAAATATAGAGAAGAAATTATAAACCGTTCAGTTGCACCATCTGAAGACGATCTTGAAAGATTAAAAGAATTTGATATTCCTTTTCCCGATAAACCAATAAATCCTGAAAAAGTAATTAAGATGCTTGATGAAATTGGTTCGCCTGCAACAATTGGAATTTCCGGCAATCGATTTTTTGGTTTTGTAATCGGCGGTTCGCTTCCTGCAACAGTTGCTGCAAGCTGGCTTTCAACTGCATGGGATCAAAATGCAGGTTTATTTGCCGGTTCTCCAATCGGAACGGTGCTTGAGGAAGTGAGCCTAAAATGGTTATTAGAGATTTTTAATTTTCCCTCAAACAGTGCCGGTGCGTTTGTTACCGGGGCAACAATGGCAAACTTTACTGCATTGGGAGCTGCAAGATATAAAGTATTAAAAAATGCGGGCTGGGATGTTGAATCGGATGGATTGTTTAACGCACCCCAAATTAATGTTATTGTTGGTGAAGAAGCTCATCCATCATTATTCAGATCTTTGGGTTTACTTGGGTTAGGAAGAAAGAGGGTTATTAAAGTTCCCGCAGATGAGCAGGGAAGAATGAGATTTGATAAGTTTCCTAAAATAGAAGGCCCGACTATTGTTTGCACTCAAGCTGGAAATGTAAATACAGGTTCTTTCGATCCAATAAAAAAAATTACTGAAGCAGCACATAAAGGCGGCGCATGGGTTCATGTTGATGGTGCATTTGGTTTATGGGCAAAAGCTTCGCCAAAGTATGCACATTTGGTTGAAGGTTTGGAAGATGCAGACTCATGGGCAACTGATGCACATAAATGGTTGAATGTTCCTTATGACAGCGGATTAGCTTTTGTTAAAGATAAGGAAGCGTTAAGGTCTTCATTATACTTAACAGCTCCATATCTTCCCGAAGGAGATCATAGAGAACCATCTCATTTTGTTCCCGAATTATCGAGAAGATCAAGAGGCATAGAAGTTTGGGCAGCATTGTATTCACTTGGCAAAAAAGGCTTGGCGGAAATTATTGAACGTACCTGCAGCAATGCCAAAATGTTTGCGGAAGGATTAAGCAATGCCGGTTATGAAATTTTAAATGATGTGGTGATTAATCAAGTTTTAGTTTCATTCGGTTCAAAAGAAAAGACACTAAAAGTAATTGAAGAAATTCAGAAAGACGGAACAAGCTGGTGCGGCGGAACAGTATGGCAGAATAAAACAGCAATGAGAATAAGCGTTTGTTCATGGGCAACCATGGAAGAAGATGTTAAAAAATCCTTAGATGCGATGAT
>CAVZID010000007.1:0-63212 GCA_963775245.1 uncultured Bacteroidota bacterium | reverse complement strand
TCATCAATTCATTAAAGTTTTTTTAATTCATCATAATTACAATATCATTCTAAATTAGACTATATTATTTGGTATATTCTGCCTGTGTATTTCACCACTTGAAGATTTCAATTTTAAGTTTATTTTTGTATTATAAATTCAAGTTTACTTCATATAAAGAATCAAAAGTTTAACTAAAAAAAATAGGTGTCGCAATGGCAAAGAATTTTGTTTCAAATAAAGATGAAACAGTTAGAATGTTTCAGAGCGACCTTTTTGAAGCGCTCTCAAAGGTTCATTTTACTGTTCCATTGTATATTTATGTGCCTGTAATTGTGTTCTTCCTTTATAAGGCAATCGGCGAATTTCATATTAGCTTTATTAATATAGTTGTTTATATTTTATTCGGAGCTTTTATCTGGACAATTACCGAATATACTCTGCATAGATTCATATTTCACTTCCCGGCAAAATCCGAATTCGGAAAAAAGATTCATTTTATCTTTCACGGTGTCCATCATGATTACCCAAGCGATTCAAAAAGATTAGTGATGCCGCCTTCTGTTAGTATTCCATTGGCTGCATTATTTTATTTTTTGTTTAATGCGATTTTAGGTGAAGTTTTAGTTGCTCCTTTTTTTGTTGGTTTTATTGTAGGGTATCTTGTATATGACCTCTCACACTATGCAATACATCATTATAATATGCACAACAAATTATTGTTAGCAATTAAAAATCATCACATGAAGCATCATTTCCAGGATTCGGAAAAAGGTTTTGGCGTAAGCTCTCCTTTATGGGATAAAATAATTGGTACCGATTTCCCAAAGAAACAGTAATTAAGAATAGTTTTATAATTTTGATTTTACATTGGCGGAGCTGTAAAATAATTTACAGCTTTTAAGTTTTCAATTACATGTTAATTACTGTTAAAATTTACTCCACAAATTTGTTTTGATAGGATTATCCAAAGGCTCCCTCGGACAAATAATAAGACATCATTGTTAATAAAGTGAGGGTAACCAAAAAGAATTAATCTGTAGAAGAGACATTCTTGTCTGTTCATAATATAGGCCATTTTCTAAATAATTTTGCGCAGACAGGAATGTCCGTGCTACTTTTTGGTCACCCTCATTTAGATAAGGTTTTTTATTATCGCAGCCAAATGAATAGTATATTTTACTATAAATAACTACCACACAGAATTTTTATTGTTATAGTCCAAGTAAGAAACTTTTATTTTATTATACAAAAAGAGTTCCATCCCACCTTCCTCTTGAAAAGAGGAAGGCTTATTGGAGTCATAATTTTTTTCATTTATAATCTTATCGTTTAATTATTTACTATTTCAAATTGATAAAACTAATTAAGATTCCCAAAAGTTTTTAATTACTTTTGCTACGCTAAAATCCATTAAGCCTGCTTTTCCGCAAATAGCCAATTTTTGACTATAGTTAATTAATATTTGGTTTTTAATTATTTATTTTAGTGAATATTTTTTCCACTGATGATAATTAGCAAATAATATTTTATCTTAAGCAGAGGTTGTAGAAAGAATTTAGTTTTTTACCCGCTTTCATTTTAACTATTTAGCTATATACCGGATAAAATTAAATTTCATTAAATATATTCATATCTTGTTGTCGCATTTTAATACAGAAATGAATAGATGTCTCTTTAAAAATGTTGTAAGTGTTTGATATTATTACAATAAAATAATTTTTTATTAACGGCACAAATGTTGGTTTTTTATGATAACTCAAAATGTTGATAGGGCAATGAAGAAAAAAATACAACTAGTTCCATCCGGTATTTCATTTATCGATAATGCGTGGGGTGGACTTTATAGTGGAGGAACTTATCTTCTTATTGGTCCCCATAAATCGGGGAGAACATTGTTATCATTACAATATGCTATGGAATGTGCAAGCCAGCAGGAAGTTTGTTTGTTCTTTACTACAATGCGGCCAAAAGATTTAATGATTCAAGCTGCATCAATAAATTTTGATTTGGAAACTTACATGAATCAGAATTCTGTTGTGGTGGTAAGAGTGTCGCCGCCAACAGAATTATATCAAGAAACAAATCCCGATGAATTTTTATCGGAGTACATGGATGATGTTGCAGCAATTGTCCAACAGTACAAACCAACTAAAATAGTATTTGATGAATTAACGCCATTCATTGGCTACAAAAATTTAAATGTACTGCAAAATGTTTTTTTGAATACTACTGATTTAATAGAAGAAACCGGAATAACTTCTTTGTTTGTTTTGGGCGAGCCTGTTAGTCCCGATACAAATAGGATAGTTGATAAATTAACTCATTATGCAACAGGAATAATTTCTCTTCAAAAAGAACCCAGCTTACCTGGAAAATTCCAAAGCGGTGAAATTGTAATTACTCCGAATATCGGGCACGCTGAAGGACAGTTCAGGTCGGAATATTTTATTGTTCCTCAAAAAGGTGTTACTACTTCTACGGCAGGCGTGAAAATAAAAGAAGAAACTCCACGTCAATATGAAACTGAAGAAAAATATAAAAGATTAACTGAGATAGATTTATCGGATGAAAATTATTCATTCTTAAATTTGTATTCTGTTAATGATTTTAAATTACTTCTTAATAATCAAATTGCTTTGTTTAAAAGCACGGGACAGGCATTTACTGTAATTTCATTTCGTTTAGATAGTCTCGCTGAGAAAAACGGATTGTTAACTATAAATCAGCTCCAAAATGTTATAAGGCTTTCGATAGAGAAGAAAGATAAAATTTGTGTTCTTGGTGATAAAGTAATAGTGCTCGTAATTCAAGGCGACCCAAAAGCATTGAATAGGGTTATATCCCGGATAAAAAGTAACTTACCGTTAAAAAGCGAAGAGTTGTTAAATCAAATACTTCCATTAATTTCGGTTTATTCGGTTAAAGTTGATGACTCTATAACCAGTGCTGAAGATATATTTAAGCTTTTAGTTTCTGAAAAAGCTGTTGAAAGGAATAAATTAGATTACTATTAAGTAATAATGCGATGACTAATTCATCCTCTGTACTTAAAACTGTTTTTCTATTTCTATTTATTTGTTTAAATATTTTTGGGCAGAATAACGCCAATGATTTCAAAGAAGATGCTTTGAAGGAAATGAGTTCAGGGCGTTATGGGGAAGCAATTGACCTTTTAAACAAATACATTTCTGCAAAACCTCAGCAAGCTGAAGGATATAATTTAAGAGGACTTTGTTACGAAAGAAGAGCGCAGTATGAATATGCTGTTTATGATTTCCGCTCCGCAAGAAAATTAGATCCTAAAAATCCTAATATAAATTCAAACCTAAAACGCACAACCAATACCTGGTATTCAATTCTTTATAATAATATAGAAGGTCACCGGCGAGAGATTGCAATAAATCCCAAAGACCCGCAAAATTATTTACAAATAGGTAAAGCATATAAAAATCTTGGCGAATGGCTAACTGCGGAAGAATGGTATGATAAATATCTTAAAATGGAAGAAGCTTCACCGGATGAAATAATTCGATATACAGAAATACTTGCTAAGGATAAACACTTAAGCAAAGGTGAACCGATTCTAAAAAAATATACAGAAAAATATCCTGACGACCATAGGCTTTGGTCTCGTTATGGTTATTTCTGTTTATGGCTTGGTAAAAAGCAAACTGCTATAAAGGCATTTAAAAAATCATTGGAGCTTCGTCCGTTTTTTAAAGAAGCAATGGATGGTTTGGACCGTGCTGAAGGGAAAGGATATATTTATACTGTTAATGATACTTCGCATTATTATAGAAAATATTCAGGAAAAAGACGGGTTTATCCAATTGATAGATATTATAGAATTTTAAAAAGAGATACGTCAAACAATAACATTCGCGTTTCATTAATTAAAGAATTAATGAAAGCAAAAAGAGTTGAAGAAGCGTATAACCAAAGTCAAATATTATTGAGAGATAATCCGAATAATTCCGAATATAATTCTCTTTCAAAAGAAGTAATAGCTTACAGAGAAGATTATTACAAAAATAAAATTGATGAGCTTAAAGCAAAGTTGAAAAATAATCCCACTGATAAAAAAACGCTTAATAAATTGGGTGAATATTTTGCAATAACAAAGCAATATGACAAAGCTATAAAAATGTATGGTGATTATTTAGTTTTCAAACCGAAAGATGTTGATACGAGATTTAAGCTTGCACAGAATTATTCATACAATAAAGATTTTATAAATGCTTTAGCCCAAACAGATATTATCATTTCTGAAGACCCGAATAATTTAGGCGCAAAATTATTAAATGCTCAATTGTCTGTTTGGTCAAATCAAAATCTTGATGAAGCTGAAAAAAATCTACTCTTTGTTTTGAATAAAGAGCCAAATAATGTTCAGGCTCTGGTAACTCTTGGAACATTAAATTTTCAGAAGAAGAAATATGATAAAGCTAGATACTATGCTTCTTTAGCTGAAAAAATAAACCCGGATAATTTTGATGTAGAAAGACTGAAATATATTCTTGCACTTCAAGTGAAAAGAGATAAAGAGGCTGCAAGATTTAATATACTGCAGCAGGCAAGAGCGCTTTCTTCAAATGAACAATGTGATGAATCAATTGAAAAATATCAACAGTACATTTCAGAATCCGAAAAAGAAAATATAACAGTGGATAAGCAGATTTCTCTCGAATTAGCGAATGCATATATCTGCGACAAAAATTATAAAGCTGCTATTTCAATTTATGACAGCTTACTTAATCAAGCTTATGATTATGATATAGAAAAGCAAAGGGCAAAAGTTTATTATTGGAGCGGTGATTCAGTTCAGGCATTAATTCATTTAAGAGATGTTGCTTCTAAAAACCCGGACGATGCAGAAATAAAATTGCTTCTCGGCGATTCTTATGCTCAAAATAAACAATATGATAGCGCAGAAAAAGTTTATAATGAATTGCTTGCCAAAGCACCGGATTCATATATAATAAAACAAAGACTAAGCTGGCTGCCTTCCGGAAATGGAGAAGGAACTTCAAGTTTTAGTATTCCAACTTATCTCTTAGTTTCTCCTGAGTTTGATGTGTTCTCTGATAATCAAAGCTTCTATTATAATATTGAAGGTTTGAAACTTGAGATGGGAATTACAAAATTTCTTTCGATTGCCGGAAGTGCATATAGAGGAAGTTTAAATTCAGATTCGTCTGCTTATCATTTGAATTTTAATTTATACAAAGGATTACTTTACTTAAGATTTGCAAATGTATTTACGTTCAGTACTGCTTATGGCAAAACGTATTTTACTAACTCTCAAAGCAGAGAAGTTTTTCAAGCATCGTTAAAAGCAGAAAAAGAAAATGAATATTTAGTTGAAGCAAGCTATAACTCAATGGATGCAGCTCAATTACTTTATTCAACAAATCTCGTTGATAATAGATTAAAAGCTGATGATTACAGCATTGAAGCAAAATATCAAAAAATAAATGGTGTGGTTGCTTCAGGGAAATATTCTTACATTTATGTTTATGATAAGAACAAAGGTAATGAGCTTGAATTTAGAGTAGGAAAGAAAATTTTTTCTGATTTTACTTTAGGTTATGAATACTATTACGACAATTATAAAGAAGTTTCTCCTTTATATTATTCTCCATCAAATTTTGAATCTCATAGTTTATGGGCTGATTTAAATTTAATTAAAAATGAAAAATTAAATTTCACCTTAGGCGGAAAAGTTGGCTGGATAACTGGTACCAATTTTATCCTAAGAGAAGCTTATGGTGAAGCTGAATATAAAATATTTGAAAATTTATCTTTACAAGGAAGTATAAGAGCAGGAAGCACAAGAAGAAATGAGGAGGGTTATAGTTCCATATCATTCTTTGCTGCAGCTTTTTGGGGATTTTAATATAAGTGTATTGTCTGATAAAAGATTTTAAAAATAACTTTTAATCGAAGATTATTTTTACCATCTTTAAAGCAGGTTAAGTCTTCCACTTTTTACTTTTTGTTTTAATTCGATACAGAATTATACCGTATCTTCTTTTTGTTGCATTCTGAGAAGAGTAGAAGTATCTATTTCCCCAAAACTTGTTGAATTAAATGGCACTATAGTTGGCAAATTAAATAAAATGCTGTAAATACGGGTTCGCTATGCTATTAGAAAATAAAATACAAAAACAAAAAATTTTAATTGAAGACATTTATAATAATGGTTCTTCCAGGGAGAATCTGGGCAAGAAGTATTTAAGGAGAATTCTTGTCAGCGGAATTTTGTCGGCGATTTTACTTTACTTAATTATTTACACTTTGCCGATGACAATTCTTTCAGTTAGTTCTTTGTTGGAGTATGCAGCAATTGTTGCTTTGGTAATTTTTCTTTTTGTATTGCTGGTTAGATACTTCGCAATTTTGGTTTTGGCGTATCTTTATTTGAATGAATATACATACAAATCAATTGACGGATTTGCTCCTTTCGTTTCCATTATTGTTCCTGTTTATAATGAAGAGAAAGTTGTAAAGCAGTCAATTGGTTCTTTGCTGGAATTAGATTATTCAAATTATGAAATAATCGTTGTGAATGATGGTTCAACAGATGAAACTGCAAAAGCAGCAGAAGAATTAGTTGGATATCAAGATGGAGTGCATACGAAAATTAAAGTATCATTAATCAATCGGCCTAATGGAGGAAAAGCTCAGGCATTAAATGCAGGCATAAATCATTCTAAAGCAGATTTTGTATTGTGCATGGATGGAGATTCACAGCTTTCACCTGACTCATTAAAACTTGCAGTTCGTCATTTTGCTGACCCTAAAATTGGTGCGGTTGCCGGGAATGTAAAGGTTCTAAACCGTAAAAAGTTTTTTACTGACTTGCAGGCTTTGGAATATGTAGAGGGCCTAAATATGGCACGCAGTGCTCAAAGTTATGTCCGTCTTGTTAATATAATTCCGGGGCCAATTGGATTATTCCGAAAGCAAGCAATAGTTGATGCCGGATTTTATTCAAGTGAAACATTTGCTGAAGATGCAGATTTAACTTTAAAAATTTTAGCCCATAGATGGAAAATTTATTATGAGCCGAATTCAATTTCATTTACTGAAGCACCGGAAAAGCTTCAGCAATTATTAAAGCAAAGATACAGATGGACGAGAGGGATAATTCAATCAATAAGAAAACATAAAAATTTAATGCTCAATCCAACATTAAATTTTGGAGATACTTTAGTCTTATGGGCAATGTTTTATGAAGCATTAATCTGGCCGGCTATGAATATAGCAGCAAATGTATTTTTCATTTTTGCAGCGATTGGATTCGGACTTTCAAAATTAATTTTCTTTTGGTGGGCGGGTTTAGCACTTCTTGATATTGCAACAGCACTTTATTGTGTTGCAGTTGAAAAGGAGGAATTTAGATTGGTGGGGTACGCTATAATTTATAGAATGTTTTTTATTCTGATAATTGATATCTGTAAAGCGATGTCAACTATAGAAGAATTTTTAGGAATCAAGATGGGCTGGGGAAAATTGGAACGTGTAGGAACTATTAAAGCTTAAAACAATTTTTTATTTCGTGAGGGCAAAATGGAATTAATACCAATATTAGCAACTATAATTCTTGTAGCTACAATATGCACATTCATACTGGCAATTGGAGCTTACATTCTCTATAAAATTAGAGAGCGGAAAGGTGAAGCAGAAGCAGCCAAAAAACCTGATGTGGTTGAAGGCGAACTGTTGACACCTTTGGAGCAAATTAAATATGAAAACGAAACCGACAAAGTTAAAATAGCAAAAAGAATTGAAGAGGTTTACGCAAGAAATAATAAGGAAGAAACACCTAAAGCTACTGTTGTTCAAAAAGGACAGCCCGGGCCTTTGCCAAAAAGAAAAATTCAAGTAGTTCAAAATAGGGAAAAGAAAGAATTGAGATTGAATAAAGAAGATAAATTTTTAAAGTACACAATGGAAGGCTACGTTCCTCCAATAGAGGATGAAACAAGTAAAATTAAATGGCGGTAGACAAAACTAAATATCGCGGCATAAATCAAGCACTTATAATTCTAACCGGGTTGGTTATAGTTATTTGTGCTGTTTTTATTTATGTATATGTTCTTCGTGGAGTTTACGGAAGATTTTCTTCAAGCGATTTTGTTCCGGATGCAAGCTTATTTAAAAAAGTTTTTCAGGGCAAGCAAGCTAAGATTGGTATTTTATATTCGCAGTACACAAAAAATTTACTGCCTGATAATGGGAAATGGCTGGATGATAATTTACTGACTTGGGAAAAATATGTAAAAGCAATCGGTTTCAATTATGAAGTTATAAATGACAGCACAATTGAATTAGGAAGGCATTATAAATATAATTTAATTGTTCTTCCTGGCTCAAAGTCGTTAAGCGATAAAGAAATAATCCAGTTAAAAAAATATTTGAATAGAGGAGGGAGTATCTATGCCACCGGCGGAACTGCATCTTATTCTGAAGATGGAAAATGGCGAGGCTGGGATTTCTTTTCTGAAGTTTTTGGGATAAAATTCACAAAAGAAATTTCAAATGATGAAGCTTCTAAAGTTCATACAATTAGAAGCGGACTTCCAATAACCGCAAATGTTCCAACCGGATTTCCTCTTCGAGTTGCTACTTGGGACCGCCCAATGGCTGTTGAAGTTCTTGACCCGCGAACAACTCAAGTAAGTTTCTGGTATAATTACCGTTTGCAAAAAGGATTGGTTCGTAATGAAATAAAAAAGAGTGCAGGAATTGTATTCGGTAAATATGGTGAAGGCAGATTTGTCTGGATGGGCTTTGAAATCAATTCCGTTTTAGGCAGTCATGAGGACTACCTTTATTTTGACAGGTTATTCCAAAATTCAGTTCATTGGCTTACTTACACTCCGATTGCTTATGTAAGAGATTGGCCAAGCAATTACAGTGCTGCCGCAGTTATTACTCCGGTGCTAACTAACGATTCAAAAAATTTAGACAGTCTGTTAATTATATTAAAAAATGAAAAAGTTAAATCAACTTTTTTGATTGAGCCAAAAAACATAAGCCAATATTCTAAAACTATTGGCAAGCTTAAAAATTATGGTGAGGTCGCAGCCATTGTTAACATAGGCTATTTATCATCAAATAACGATACGATAAATAAATTGAACAGCTTAAGAATTCAAACAGAAAAACTAACTGATGCAAAAAAGAAATTAGAGGCAGCTACTCGAACAAAAATTTTAGGAGCTCTTCCTTATTACGGTTTGTATGACCAAAATACATTAAGAGCATTAATAAATGCCGGGTACAAATATATTTTAAGTGATTCTTTGTCTGATCGGGCTGTTCCTAAAACAATTATTCGAGGGGATGAAAGAATCTTTTCAATGGCAAAAACTTCTAAAGATGACTATGAAATTATTAGAGATTTTGGATTAACAGATACAGGTTTTCAAAAATATACCTACCAGGAAGATATAGATAGAGTTTTATTTGAAAGTGGGTTGTATATATTTAAAATTCATACCGATTATCAAGCAAACCCTAAATATATTGGAGTAGTTAAAGATGTAATTGATGACTTAAAACAGAAAAAATTTTGGATAACTACTTGTGAAGAAATTCAAAAATGGTATGCTAAAAGAAGTTATGTTGAAATAAGAGTTGATAAAAGAGGTGATAGAAGAGTTGCTTTAACAATTTCAAATCCCGGTAAAGAAACTATAAATGACCTGGTAGTTGAAGTTGATATGGTTGTTGACGCAAATAATATTTCACTGAGTACAGAGTTAATCGGTTCTAAATCGGCTAAATACCAGTACAACCCCTTTACAAGAATTCTTTACGTGTATATAGATGGTTTAACTGGAAGTGAGTCCAGAACTTATTATGTCGATTATGATATTCCAAGTGTATAAGTAGAATGCAATTGAAAATTAAAATATCGTTAATATTAATTATAATTTTTAGCGGATTGCTTTTTAGTAAAAGTGATGAAGCTAAAGTTGCATTATTGTATTCAAATTACACAGAAAAATTATTACCTAAAAACTCTACTTTCGTTCATGACCAAATTACTTTCTGGGAATTATTTTTCATTCAAAATAAAATTAGTTATGCAGTAATTACTGATAATGATTTGGAATCGGGATTGTCCGATGATTATTCTGTTTTAGTTCTTCCTAATTCAGTTGTGTTAAGCAATGATGAATTAAATAATGTAAAATTGTTTTTAAGAGAAGGTAATTCAGTTTTTGCAAATAAGATTGTCGGTGAAAAATACCAAAATGGGAAAGAAAGAGGGAAGGAAATATTAAATACTCTATTTGGACTTTCTTACAATGGTGTAATCGGAAAAACTAAATTAAGTAAAGTTCATTCTATTAAAGGTGATACTCCATTATCAATAAACATCCCTGCCGGATTTAGATTAAGAGTTGATGCTTCTCCAAAGGATCCTTGGGATAATCTTCCAGTAAAAGCAAAAGTTAATTCAATTTATTCTCATGCTTTGGGTTATTGGTATAATGATGATTTCCCTTATGTTGGGCTGCCAGATGATTCTCTTACGACATCAATTGCTTACGGAATTAATGATAAAGGAAAATTTATTTGGATTGGTTTTGATTTTTCAGAAGTTGTTGGTTCCAAAACTCATCAAGATGCTTTTAATAATTTATTATTTAATTCAATTTCATGGCTTCAAGGAAAAAATTCCGTTTGGGTTGAAACCTGGCCGCATGGTAAAAACTCTGCGGTAATAGTTTCTTGCGACGTGGAATTTGAATTTAATAACATAATTAACGCAACTAAGATTCTTAAGCAGGAGAGTATTGAAGGGCAGTTTTATATTTTAACTGATGTAATGACATCAGATGCAATGAATCAAATTTTACAAAATGGCGATATCGGATTACATGGCGATAATCACGATGTCTTTCAATTTCAAACTTACAATCAGCAATATCAGCGGCTTGAAACTGCAAGAAAAACTCTTGAACAAAAAAGCGGAAGAAAAATATTAGGCTTTCGTCCGCCGGAAACTGTATATGATGATAAAACTGTAGAAGCACTAAAAAATCTTCATTACTCAATTTTAGCTTCGGATAATTTTGAAGACAGGTCTGTTCCTCAATTTTATGACAATGATAAAGATTTGCTGGTTATTCCTGAAACAGGTTTTGACGATTATGATGTTTTAATAAGGTTCAAAATTGAAGATTATCATAAGCAGGCAGAAAGATATTTACTCGATTATAAAAGAGTAAATGATGAAGGCGGTTTATATGTTTTAAACTACCATTCCCAGCTTCAATGTCTAAAAGAAAATGTTGAAGCACTGAGAATTTGTATCGATAAATTTAAAGAAAATAATTCATGGATTACAACTGCCAATAAAGTAAATGATTGGTGGAGAGCAAAAAATAATTTATCAGTTTCAATTAAAAAAGAATTTGAAGATTCATTACAAATAGAAATAAAAAACTCTAGCAGCAATAAAGTTGAAGATGCTGCTGTTGGTTTGTTTTTGGGGAATCCGCAGGTAAGAAATAATGTAAGTGTAGTAGAGAAAAACAAAGACTTAAAATATGACTTTTCCAAAGGATCCTTCGGAGATAAAGAAAAAAATCAGATTAATATTTACGTAGATGAGTTAAAACCTTTTGAATCAAAAACGATAATAATAAAAAGAAAAAATATTCAATAAAAAATAATTAAAATTTCCGGACGTAATTTCAGTGAAACACGAGAACAAAATAAATTTTGCAGTATTTAATTCCATAAAAGAGACTATCAAAACACCGTTTATAGTTCTTGACCAAAATGGAAACATTTTAACATTTAATGAGGAAGCTTCGTCTTTTTTAGAATTCGATTCTTCAATCACAAATATTTATGACGTTTTAAATTTCCAATCAGCAGAAAATTTTAATGAAGAGTTTAGCGAAGTTTTAACACAGGGAATTAAACTTGAAAAAAATATAGATATAATATTAAAAAACAATAAAAGTATTTCTGCAAAAGTAGTAATAAATACTTTTTATGATGAAGATACTTCGTATTTATTTTGCAGTTTTTACCCTGTTGAGAATAAGCTGACGATTAGAGGCCTTACAAACATTAACCTTGTAACAGAAAAGCTAAAAGAAATATTTAACAGCAAAGATATTGTTAGCGTCGTTCAGGAAATCGCTTCTTCTTATCCTTTCACATTTTTAACAAAAGAAAAAATAAGAAATAAAATAGATGCGTTTACCGAAATGATTTGGGTTATCAATAAAGATGGTAATTATGTTTTGGTGAATAATAAATTGTCGAAAAGTCTCGGTTTAAAAAATTCACAGCTTGAAAGTAAATCGGAAAAATCTTTTATACTTCCGCATCTTGTTGATTTTAGAATTGCTGTTGAAGAATATATAAAGAAAACCACCAATTCAATTTTGTTGGAAGGAATACCATTTAAGGGGATCCCAAATATTGATAGCTTCCAATTAATTGAAATCCCTATTACAGATTCTGAAAATAATGCTGTCGCTGTAGTGGGCGTTGCGCAGAAAAAAATCAATAAAACTTTTTCTGGATTAAAAAAAGGCGAAGAAAATAATTTTAACGCAGTAGTTTATAATTTGCCCAAAGCATTTGCAGTATTTGATAAGCAGGGGATTTTTATAACAGGCTCTGAGAAATTTTATAATCTTATTAACCTGGATTTGAAGTCAACAGCCAAAATTAACTACAAAGAAATATTTCATGAAGACTTGTCTTTCAAAATTGAGCAGTTCATTTCATCAAACCTTCACGAAAAATCTTTTAATTATAATATACAACTAGATAAAAACGGCGTATCTTCAAGCGAGGATGTGAAAATTTATTTAAATAAAATTTTCGATACGGAAAAACAGATAGAAGGAGTTATTATGCAAATCGACGAAACTTCATCGTCTGATGATTTTGAAACATTGTTAAACAACAAAGGAAAGATGTTTGACCTGCTTGTCAAAAATAATCCTGAGCCGATATTTGTTTATAACAGGGACGACTTAATGTTTCTTGAAGTGAATAATGCTGCTTTGGAATTATACGGCTATAGTAGAGATGAATTTATAAAGATGGATTTAACCGATCTTTATACTACCGAAGATATTCAAAATTTATTGGATACAAACAACCAGGCTAAGGAAGGAAAATTCAGCAAACCATTTAAGCATAGAAAAAAAGACGGCTCTTTTGTTTATGTTGAAATAAGTAAGTTGAGCTTTAAGTATGGAGAAAAAGATGCTTGCTTCAATATTATAAAAGATGTAACCGGAAGATTTGAGCTTCAGCAGAAAAGACAGTTACAGCAGGCATCGTTTAATTATGCGGATAATCCTCAATTTATTACTGATCCTTCAGGATTTATTTTGGAAGTAAATCAAAAGGGAATTGAAGTTTTAAATCGAACTAAAGAGGATATAACTAATTCTTCTTTCACTTCTTTAGTTGAAGATGAAAGTAGGGGAAAGATTAATTCCGGTATTTTCCAATCAAACATAAAAGAAAATCAAACCCTTATTTGTAAACTCAAAAGCTCCGAACAAGAATTAATTGAAGGTGAAATTACTTCAATTCCTATTTTAGATTTTGATAACGAGATAAGCAGTTTCAACATCATAGTTAAAGTAAAAGAAGAAAAGGAAGTAATTACTGAAAATAAAGTTGAGCAAGAAGCTGAAACAACAGATACCAAAACCCTTCCTGTAGCAGATGTTTCACCTGCTTCACTTTCGAATATCTTTCACGAAATTTTAACACCTATTAATGTTATTCTTGGATTTACTCAGGAAATTGTAGAAAGCATAAAAAATCCAACAGATGAACAAATTGAGTCGATAGATATTATAAATCATAATAAAGAGATGTTGTTGAACAGCATAAATACTGCAGCAGAGTATTCGAAAGTTAATGAGACTATCGAGCATTTGAAAATTGAAAAAATTAATATTACTGATGTTGTAGATGAAATTCATGGTGATTTCCATAACATAATCGGGTCAAATGTGGTTGATTTTGCTTATGGTAAAATTTCTTCATCTCTTTCTTTCGCTACTGATAAAGAAAATTTTATGAAGCTGATTAATCTCCTGGTCAAAATTACAACCAAATTAATCGGCGGAAATAAACTTTATTTATCGGCATCTCAATTTGATGATAATAACTTTGTAATTACTTTTAAAGACAATTATTCTTCAATGTCCACGCATATCGCTGATGCATTAAATAATTTATTTAAAGCTGCAAATCCTACAGAAAGAAAGAAATTTGGTATTTCAAAAATATCACTTGATCTTGCAAAGTCTCTGCTTACCATTTTAGGCGGTAAATTTTATTTTAATTTTGATGATAAGAAGGATTCAGGATTTATTTTTCCTCTTAATTTAGGTAAAGAAACAAACAGCGAGCCCTCTGTTCCGAATGTAATTACTGAAGATACTCAAATCATTTCAAAAGATGATACAATTAATCCGGTTCCGGGGAATGTTGATGAAAAAGAAGTTATAGAAGAAGCAGAAAATATTTTAAATGAAAAAGAAGAAGAAATAAATCAGGATATTTCAACTTCTGAAGTTATAATAAAACCAAGCGAGGAAAAAGTGGAAGAAGAAACAACAACCCCTTATAATTTCAGCCAGGAATATAATGTAGATTTATCTCAATTGACATGTCTTTACATAGAAGATCAAATTGATTCGCAGATATTATACAGTCTGCAGATGAAAGATTTAAAAGACATTCAATATGCAGTAAGCTTTGAAGAAGCTTTGCCTTTACTCGATAAATATAATTTCGATTTTATTTTAATTGATATAAACATACTTGGTGAATATAACGGACTTGATGCGCTAAGAATGATTCATAGACTTCCAAGTTATGATAAGCTTCCTATCATCGCAGTAACCTCTTATGTTTTGCCAGGAGACCAGGATAAATTTATTGCCGCCGGGTTTAATGATTTCATTTCAAAACCAATCTTCCGTGAAAAAGTGATAGCTTCTTTGGAAAGAATATTTTTAATGCAGATGTAATTTCTGTGTTCGATTTATATATTTTGGAATGTCAGAATAATAATTATGGCATTCCTTTTTTTTATTTTAATATTTAAGTACAATTTTATTTCCTACCCCACAACTCTAATTCAAATAAGTTTAGTTCATCCCAAAAATTCTTTATAATTTTTTTGTATCTTTTCACTCCAAAATTCATTTTCAAATTCAAAGTTTTAATGAAACAAATATTACTTGCCGGTTTGCTTTCAATATTTTTATTTATAAATAATGAATTAAATGCTCAGGTAATTCAACATCAGCTTCAAGATGTGATTGTTACTGCCAGCCGTGCTCCTATTTCGTTTTCGGATTTAACTAGGAGTGTTATAGTAATTGATTCTTCTGATATAAAAGAAACGCCTGTAAACAGCATTCAAGATTTACTTCAATACACATCCGGAGTTGATATTAAACAGAGAGGCGTTGATGGAGTTCAAGCTGATGCAAGCATTCGCGGCGGAACTTTTGAGGAAACTTTAATTTTAATTGATGGTGTTAAAATGAGTGATCCTCAAACTGCACATCATAATTTGAACTTACCTATTTCACTCGATAATGTAGAGCGAATAGAAATTCTTAAAGGGCAGGGTTCAAAATTATTTGGGCCGAATGCCTTCAGTGGAGTTATCAATATTATTACAAAGAAAAATCTATCTCGTTCATTATCTGTCGAAACCTTAGGCGGACAAAATTCATATTATAATACTTCGTTGAATGCTTCTTTACCAGTTTGGAAAATCAGCAACAATTTTTCAATTACAAAAGAAAAATCAGACGGCTATCGATACAACACAAATTTTGATATGAATAATATTTCATTTGGCTCTTCTTTAAATACTAAAGCTGCAAACGTAAATTTACTTTTGGGTTATAATGATAAAAAATTTGGAGCAAGCGGATTTTATACATCAACATTTAAAAATGAATGGGAACACACAACTACTAAGATTGCAAATTTAAGCTCTGATATTACAATTGATAATCTAACAATCTCTCCTAAATTAAATTATAGGAGAAACGATGACAGGTATTTACTCGATTATACTAATCCGTCATTTTATGAAAATATTCATCATACAGATGTTTATGGTTTTGAAATCCAATCATCGCTGTCTACGAATTTTGGGGTAACATCTATTGGCGGAGAATTTAATCACGATAAAATAACCAGTACAAATCTTGGAAATCATTCGCGTGATAAAAAAGGTTTTTTCGTGGAACAAAAATTTTCTCCAGTTGAAAAATTAAATATCATTTTTGGCGGCTTTGTTTATGATTATTCTTCAATCGGCTGGAAATTTTGGCCGGGGATTGATGCTAGTTATAATTTAATTTCTAATATTAGACTATTTGGCTCTGTAGGGAAAGCATTTAGAATACCGAGCTACACAGAGCTTTATTATAATGACCCGGTCACTCAGGGCGATCCAAATTTACTTTATGAAGAAACAACAAATTTTGAAATGGGATTAAATCTTACTCAGAATTTTTTTAATGTTGAGTTAAGCCTTTTCAGAAAACAAGGAAAAAATATTATTGACTGGTTCAAATTAACTCAAGACGAAACAAAATGGAAAGTAAGAAATATTGCTAAAGTAAATACAAATGGATTTGAAATTAACTTTTACTCAAACCCCCAGATTATTTTTAAGAACTTACCATTTACTAAAATTGGAGTTGGGTATACTTATCTTGATTCTGATAGAAAAACTTCGGAATTTATCTCGCGTTATGCGCTTGATTATTTAAGGCATCAATTAGTTATAACAATCTCAAATAATTTCTTTTGGGGAATAAAACAAAGCTGGGCTTTCAGATATGAAAACAGGGTTAACTTTGAAGACCATTTTTTAGCTGATGCAAATTTTTACCGACAAATAAATATGTTTACTATCATTCTAAAAGCTACTAACTTGTTTAACAAAACTTATCACGATATCGATACTGCACCGCTGCCCGGCAGGTGGATTATTGGTGGAATCAAACTTAAAATTTAAAAACATTTTAAAAAATAAATGAAAGAATCTTCCGGTAATATTGAGGCAGCTTATGAAACTGCTGTTAAATTTGCACAAGCTCATTATGAAAATTTTCCTGTAGTTTCTTTTTTAATCCCCAAACATCTTCAAAAACATGTTGCAATTATTTATTGGTTTGCACGGACTGCAGATGATTTTGCGGATGAAGGGAATTTTTCTGAAGATGAAAGAATCAAGAAATTAGATGAATTTGAAAATAGACTAACTCAATTATTAAATGGAAACCCCGATAATAATTTTGAAGTAGCGCTTAAAAATTCAATTGAAGAAAGGAAATTAAGCCCGGAACATTTTTATAATTTGCTTAAAGCTTTCAAGCAGGATGTAACTAAAAAGCAATATGAAAATTATAATGAGCTTTTATGCTATTGTGAAAATTCTGCAAACCCGGTTGGAAGATTAATTCTTGAGTTGTTTGATATACGTGATGAAAATGCTTTTTTGCTTTCAGATAAAATTTGTACTGCGCTTCAATTGACAAATTTTTACCAGGATGTCTCAATCGATTGGGAGAAGGGTAGAATTTACATTCCCCGGGATGAGCTAAAAAAATACAAAGTTGGAAAAATTGTGTTTGAGTTAAAGGAAAATAATCTTAATTTTAAGCTGGTTTTGGAAGCTAATGTTAAAAGAACTGAAAAGCTTTTTTCAGAAGGAAGAGGGCTTCTAAAATATTTGAAGGGAAGATTGAAACGCGAAATTGCTTGGACGATTTTAGGCGGCGAAAAAATTTTGAATAAAATTAAAAGAATAGATTACGATGTTCTTAATCGACGGCCTGAATTAACCAAGTTTGATTTAAGTTTTTTATTTATAAGTTCATTGTTTTTAAAATGAATGACAGTGCAAAAGATATAGCCAAAGGCAGTAAAAGCAGTTTTTATTATGCTTTTAATTTACTTCCTACAGAAAAACGGGATGCTATGAATACTGTTTATGCATTTTGCAGGCAGACCGATGATATTATCGATGAAGGCAATGAAGCAGATGATATAAAGTATGAGCAATTGCGTAAGTGGCGTATTGAACTTGAAAAAGCTTTCAGAGGACATTCGGAATATCCACTCTTAAACAAGCTTGCAAAAACTATTTCTCAATTCAACATTCCTTATGAACCGTTTTTTGAATTGATAATCGGAATGGAAATGGACCTGCAGAAAAAGCGTTACTTAACTTTTTCTGATTTGCAATTATATTGTTATAGAGTCGCTTCAACAGTTGGTTTAATGTGTATAGAAATTTTTGGATACAAACATAAATCGGCAAAAGACTTCGCTATCAATTTAGGCATAGCTTTACAGTTGACGAATATTCTAAGAGATATAAAAAAGGATTCACAGAGAGGAAGAATTTATTTGCCTCAGGAAGATTTAGCAAGGTTTAATTATACAGAAAACGACTTATTACAAAATAAGTACGACCCAAATTTTAAAGCTTTGATGGAATACGAAACGGAACGGGCTAATAAATATTTTGAATCAGCTACTCATAATTTAAATCTTGATGATAAATCATCAATGTTTGCTGCAAGGGCTATGCAGCATATTTATAAAAAACTTTTGGACAAAATTATAGAAGCTGACTATAATATTTATCAAAAGAATATAAAAGTTTCTACGTTCGAAAAAATCGGGATTTCTGTTGGTGTTTGGGCAAAGTATAGCTTAGTTTATTAATGAAAAAATGTATTGTTGTTGGGGCTGGATTCTCAGGACTAACTTCTGCAGTATATCTTTCCAAAGCAGGTTTCCAAGTCGAAGTAATTGAAGCATCAAAAAAATTAGGCGGCAGAGCATATTCACTAACCGATAAAGACACACAATCAATAATTGATAATGGCCAGCATATTTTAATGGGCTGTTATACTGACACTTTAAAATTTTTAAAAACTATAGGTGCTTATAAAAATTTAGATGTTCAAAAAAAACTTAGAGTAAATTTCATTAAAGAAAATTTTGGACTATTACCACTTGATTGTTCTTCTCTTTTTTATCCATTCAATTTATTAGTTGGGTTGCTCAATTATAAAGCAATTACTCTTAACGAAAGATTCCAATTATTAAAATTCTTCTTAAAGATATATTTTTATACTGACAGCGAATTAAGCAGGCTAACAGTTCATCAATGGCTGACACTTGAAAATCAAAATGAAAATATTCAAAAAGCTTTTTGGGATATTTTAGCTGTCGGGGCATTGAATACAAATACTAAACATTCTTCTGCAAAAACTTTTGCAGATATTCTTAAACAGATTTTTTTTAGAGGGAATAAAGCTGCTTCAATTATTCTTCCAAAAGAAGGATTAACAGAAACTTATTGTTTGGATGCAAAAAGATTTATTGAAAAAAATAATGGAGTTGTAGCAACTTCCGAACAAGTGAATAATTTTGTTTTTGAAAATAATAAAATAAAAAAAATTGTAACGTCAAAAAGAGTAATTGATGATTTCGATTTTGTAATTTCTGCGGTTCCTTTATATGCTTTAGAAAAATTAATTGATGACAGCTCAGTATATAATAATTTGAAGCTTAAATATTCTTCGATACTTTCCATTCATGTTTGGCTTCATCAAAATAAATTAGAAAAAACTTTTTATGGGCTGATTGGTTCCAAACTTCATTGGGTATTCAATCACGGTTCTCATTTGACCCTGGTAATTAGTGATGCCGATGAATTTATAGAAAAGGATAAAGAAGAAATTTTTGAAATGATAAGTTGTGAATTGAAGAAGTTTGTCAATATTAATATAGAGGAAATTAAATCATATAAAATTATAAAAGAAAAAAGAGCTACTTTTATTCCGACTAATGAAATATTAAAAAGCCGTCCATCAAATAAAACTAAATATTTTAATTTCTTTCTTGCAGGGGATTGGACAGATACCGGGCTTCCATCAACAATTGAAAGTGCAGTAAAAAGCGGAAGGATGGCGTCTGAAATGGTAATAAATAACATTTAAGAGATTTAATAATCCAATAGTCAGTTATTCTTGTTTTGGAAATTCTTTACATATACCAGTAGAATTTTGTTGAATCTTAAAACACGTTTATTTAAGTTGAAATCATAAATTATTAATTAAGGGGTAAATAATAGACAAATTTTTTATTCCTTAATGAAAAAAGTTTATGATATAATAAATTTCTATTAACAATAAATCGGAAAGGGGATTTATAGTTATGAAATCCGCTAAACTAATTGTCGAAGACAAGGAATATGACCTTCCTTTGATTGTCGGTTCTGAAAAAGAGGTTGGAATTGATATTTCCAAATTGCGAGGATTATCAGGAGCAATTACTGCTGATAACGGATATGGAAATACCGGCTCTTGCCAGAGTGCCATCACTTTCATCGATGGAGAAAAAGGGATATTAAGGTACAGAGGCTACCCTATTGAAGAACTTGCAGAAAATTCAAACTTCATTGAAGTTAGCTACCTTCTGATATATGGAAATCTTCCTACAAAACAAGAATTGGAAAAATTCCATTACGGTCTTACACACCACAGCCTCATTCATGAAGATATGAAAAAGTTTTTTGAAGGCTATCCCCCATCAGCACATCCAATGGGAATTCTTGCTTCAATGGTTGCATCTCTTTCAGCTTTTTATCCTGAGTCGAATTTTGAAGATGATAAAAATTTAAATATCATCAGGTTGATTGCTAAGCTGAAAACTATTGCAGCATTCTCTTATAAAAAATCAATCGGCCAGCCGTATATTTACCCGCGTAATGATATGAACTATGCCGCTGATTTTATTCACATGATGTTTGCTGTTCCGGCGGAAGAATACGAAGTAACAAAAGAATTGGAAGAAGCTCTTGATTTGTTGTTAATACTTCATGCTGACCACGAACAAAATTGCAGCACTTCAACAGTAAGAATGGTAGGCAGCAGTGAAGCGAACTTATTTGCTACTATCTCCGCAGGCATAAGTGCACTTTGGGGCCCTTTGCACGGAGGTGCAAATCAAAAAGTAATCCAAATGTTAAATCAAATTAAAGCTGACGGCGGTGGTTATAAAAAATACATCGGTATGGCAAAAGACAAATCTTCTGATTTTAAATTAATGGGATTTGGACATCGTGTTTACAAAAATTTTGATCCGCGTGCAAGAATATTGAAAAAGGCTGCTGACAAAGTTTTAAGCAAGCTTGGTAAAAATGATCCTTTACTTGATATTGCTTTAGGTTTAGAGGATGCGGCATTAAATGATGAATACTTTGTTGAGAGAAAGCTTTATCCTAATGTAGATTTTTATAGCGGAATTATTTATAGAGCAATGGGAATTCCAACAAACATGTTTACCGTGATGTTTGCTCTTGGTAGGCTGCCTGGCTGGATAGCTCAATGGAAAGAGATGAGAGAAACCCCTGGCGGTAGAATTTATCGTCCACGGCAAATTTATACCGGTGAGACTGAAAGAGCTTATACCTTTATTGATAAAAGATAACCCATACTATCTTTAAAATTATATTAATGAAAAGCGTACAAATTATTTTGTACGCTTTTTTATATTTTAAAATGTTAATATGGATTGTTTATTAACCCAATTTCTTTAAGAAATTGGGTTAATTGATGGATGCAATAATTTTTATAAATTAATTTAATGAATCGACAAGCTAAATATTATATAGAAAAACTAAATCTTATTGCACATCCTGAAGGCGGTTATTTCAAAGAAGTATACCGTTCTAATGAAGTTATTAAAGCTGAACATTTACCGGATAGATATACAAAGGAAAGAAGTTTTTCCACTTCAATTTATTTTTTACTTGAGGGCGAACAAGTTTCAAAATTTCATAAACTAAAATCTGATGAGATATGGCATTTTTATGATGGAAGCCCTATTCAAATTTTCATGATATCTCCAAAAGGGACTCTTCAGAAAAGAATCTTAGGAAAAAATTTAGACAAGAATGAATTGCCTCAATTAGTTATAGAAAATGGAAATTGGTTTGGGGCAAAAGTATTAGAAAAAAATTCTTTCACTTTAATTGGCTGCGCTGTTTCACCCGGGTTTGATTTTAAAGATTTTGAACTTGCTGATAAGGAAAAATTAATAAAAAAATTCCCGGCTCATGCGAAAATAGTTGATGAATTGACCTAACTATAATTTTTGATCATTTTTCAAAAAAAATCCCAATATTAATGAGTGATGAAATTTTACCTTAATTCAAATAAAATTTAGCTTTATGTTAATTTTTGTAATTAAATGGAGTTTTGAAGTTGTTGAAATTAAACCGTTTATTGCCTAATTTTTCCAGTCTTTTTTAACTTCAATATCCCAAAGGAGAATTAAATATAGAATATATTTTTACTGTTTGATTTATAAGTAATAATTCTCATAAAAGGCTCTTTATCAGACAAAAGAAAATAAATTTTATTAGGGAAGGCCTCCGCATCACTTTAGTTTATTTAGTCGTTTTTTATGCGGTTTCTGGCTTAGGGTTTAGTTCTCCGTATAATTCCCAGGTAAATAAAAATTATTGGATTGATGCTTTCTTCAATTACAATAGAGGTGCTTTTAAAATAAAAGTTCCTTCGCCGGATAATAATGTTCAATCGGTTAATGATATTAAACCAAGCCCTGTTAAATTAGCTTCACTTTCAGGAATTGATTTTTCAACACCAGCCCCTGCTGATACTAATGGCCAATGGAGGGATCCTAATGCGTTTGTAAATCCGAATGATACATCCGATAATACCGGGCCTGTTGGTTTAGCAAGCCGTTATGATTCTTTATTACATGATCCCATGGCAATGGATTCTACAGCCAGACTAAAATTCTTTCCTCATCATCGTATTGATATACCTTATACAAGATTATCTAATCCAAGACATTCGAAGTTTTTTATTCCTTTAGGTACACTTAGAGAAAAGAAAATTGAAATAGATTCAACCGGTAAGTATGTTTTAGTTAAAGAATACATTGCCGGGCAGCAAACAAAAATATTATTGAGGATGCCGATTGATGAGTATATTAAGGAACGCATTGATAATGAAGAAAGAAAATCATGGGAGGACCAAGCCTATCAATATGAACTTAAAAGCGGTAAAAAAGATTTATCCAAATTAATTACTGATATAACTAATTTTGAAATTCCTCTTCCAAGTGTTGGAGTGTTAAGCATTTTTGGAGAGCCAAAGATTAGTTTAAAAATTGGAGGTGCTGTTGATATTCATGGTGCCTGGCGAAGTGAAACTACTCAAGGTGTTACTGCTTCATTGCTTGGTAATACCAGGAATGAACCTGACTTTAAACAGCAAGTTCAAATAAATGTTAACGGTACGATTGGAGATAAACTTAATATTGCCGCTGACTGGAATACTGAAAGAACTTTTGAATATGAGAATCAATTAAAAATAAAATATACCGGTTATGAAGATGAAATAGTCCAAAGTGTTGAAGCTGGTAACGTTTCACTTCAAACATCTCCGTTGGTTGGCGGAAGTGAAGCTTTATTTGGAATAAAAGCTAATTTTAAAATGGGCCCATTAAGCTTAACTACTATCGCAAGCCAGAAAAAGAGCGAAGTAAAAGAAGTAGGTGTTTCCGGCGGTTCAACTTCCCAAGATTTTGAGATTCGGGCTTATAGATATTCAACCAATCATTATTTTGTTGATAAAGTTTATGCAGATACTTCTTCAACTTTAAATATCTTTAATAAGTATTATGGAAATTCACCAGCTCAAATAGTTAAAAATCATTATTACAATATAACACAAATAGAAGTTTGGAAATCCACACAGACCTATGTTCAGGATAAATCTAAAGAAAGGCAGGCTAACGCATTTTTAGATTTGGAACCTCTCGTCTCAAATTATCCTGATAGTAAAAGAGGGGATATTAATACAATTCCAGGCCAAAATGAATCCGGAAGATTTATTCTTTTAACTGAAGGCGATGATTATACACTTCATAGTGAGACTGGTTTTATAACTTTTAAAACTTCTGTAAATGATGAAGATGCAATTGCAGTTGCATATAAAACACAAGGGGGACAGACTTATGGTGAATTTTTATCTACAAAGGCACAAAACGATACTTCAAAGTTGGTGTTAAAATTAGTTAAGCCTAAATATTTACAGCCAAGCTACACAACTGCCTGGCAGTTAATGCTTAAAAATATTTATCCGGTTGGCGGCAGGAACATTAAAGCAGAAGGATTTGATTTTAAAATAAAATACGAATTGGAAGGCCAGGACCCGGCTACTGAGTTACCAGGAAAAAGTGGAAATGTTGTAAAATTACTTCAAGCATTTGGCCTTGATAGAATTAATGCAAGCGGTTCACCAAATCCTGATGACATATTTGATTTCCAGCCTGGACTAACTGTTAACACTGAAACCGGTGAAATAATATTTCCAACTTTGCAGCCGTTTGGTTATAACTTGCCAGCCGATCTTGATACTGCCAAATATAAATTTGAAGATATATACGACACTACTAGCACTGCAGCCAGTTATAATAAGATAAAAGATAAATGGGTTTTAACCGGCAAGTATTCTGGAGAAGTGTCTTCAACATATCAAT
The DNA here is from genome assembly GCA_963775245.1 of uncultured Bacteroidota bacterium. Taxonomy (GTDB): domain Bacteria; phylum Bacteroidota; class Ignavibacteria; order Ignavibacteriales; family Ignavibacteriaceae; genus CAVSWT01. The sequence continues at coordinate 38,588 of CAVZID010000007.1, read as the reverse complement.
TAGGATTTAATGTAGTTGAAAATTCAGTTAAGGTTACATTGGATGGGAGACTTTTAACTCAAGGAGTGGATTATGTAGTTGATTATAATATAGGACAATTAACAATAAGAAATGATGCAGCATTAGTTCCTGGTGCCAACTTAAAAATTACTTTTGAGCAAAATGATTTATTCCAGCTTGCTTCAAAAACTCTTCTAGGAGCGAGGGGTATTTTTGATATTTCCAATAAAACTAAGTTAGGATTTTCTATCTTAAATCTTAATCAGCAGACTTTAAGTGATAAAGTTAGAATTGGTGAAGAACCTCTAAGCAATACGATTTATGGAATAGATTTTCAAACTGGAGGTGACTTACCGTTTTTAACTAAAGCGATAGATAAATTATCTTCAACAAGAGAAATGTCTTCATTTTCTCTTACCGGTGAAGTTGCTTATATGAATCCTGATCCTAATACAAAGAAAAGCACAATTGTTTCTGATCAAAATCAAAGTATTGCTTATATTGATGATTTTGAAGGAGCTAAAAGGACAATCCCTATAGGCATTTCTTACACGGCATGGAAAGATTTAAGCGCACCGGATAGTCTACCTTCCCTTAGTGGTTTAAATGCAAAGCAGAAAATGCCGTATAAAGGGAAAAGTTGGTGGGTAACAATAAATCCTTCAAATGTACAAGTTAAAAATCTATATGGTGTAGATCCTAAAACCGGCCTGCCAAGAAAACAAGTAGCTACATCAGATCAAAATGTTACAGTTATGGACTTTGGTTTTGATCCAACAGAACCTGGTTCATACAATCATTCACCAGATTTAAGTGATCCGAAAAAAAACTGGGGAGGAATGATGAAATTGTTATCATCAACAGCGAATAATTTAGTCGACGAACATATTGAATATATAGAATTTTGGATGAATATTGCACAAGTTCCAACTGATGACAGTGCTTATATGTATCTTGATTTGGGAAGAATAAGCGAAGATGTAATTCCGGATGGGAAATTAAATTCGGAAGATTTAAATCAAAATACAGCTATAGATCAAGGGGAAGATGTTGGTTTAGATACTTTATCTGATTTAAGAGAGCAGCAATTATATCATAGTACTGAAAGTGATCCAAATCATGATGACTTTAAAGCGGGGGACTATGGTAGTGGATTTTTATCATATAAAAATATTAATGGAACTGAAGGGAATGCCGAAGCAATTGATGTTGGGAGATTGCCTGATACAGAAGATTTAAATAGAAATGGAAATTTAGATAATGTGAATAGTTATTTTAGATATAAAATTCCTTTAGACACTAATTCAAGAACAAATCCATTTATTGTAAGTGAGGGTGGCATTGACGCAAACAAGAAACCCTGGTATTTATATAGGATTCCATTGAAAGATGTATCTAGAAAAGTCGGGAATCCTTCGTTAACCAATGTCGAAACTATTCGACTTTTTGTAACCGGTATAGATACAGTTGGACTTGATCAAAACTATATGAAATTAAGATTTGCAGAATTTAATCTTGTTGGAAGCGAATGGCAAAAACTATTGCCGGAAGATACATTAATGTCGGTTTCAACAATAAGCTACGAAGAAGATCAGAATTATACAATTCCTCCTGGTATATCACGAGAAAGGGATAATACCAGGCCTGATCAAACCATTTATAAGAATGAGCAGTCTTTAAATTTAATTTTAAATGATTTACCTGCCGGACAATCAAGACAAGCAGTTAGATATTTATCAAGGCCTTTGGATGTGTTTAACTATAAGGAAATGAAATTATTTATTCATGGTGACTTGCATACCGGGCCAACATCTGTTTCAACAGAACCAACTCAGCCTCCAAATGCAGAAGTATTTTTAAGATTTGGTACTGATCCAAATAATTTCTATGAATACCGGCAGCCTGTCAGGCCTGATTGGAATGAAATATCTATAGATTTTAGTAAGCTGACAAGCATTAAACAAGCAAATACAAACGACACTTCATTATTTCAAGAACCTGTTGATGGAATACCTGATAATTTTTATGGTGTTAAAGGAAAGCCAACTCTTACCTCAATCAAATTTTTAAGTGTTGGTATTTATAATATTACCGGAACTAAAATCAAAAACATTACTGTTTATAAACCCGATATCTCCGGTCAAGTATGGGTGAATGAATTGAGAGTTATTGGGGCGGATGACCACCCTGGTTGGGCTTATAGTATTGCATCATCATTGAAAATGGCCGATCTGTTAACGTTAAATTTCAATATGAGCAGGACAGATCCATACTTCCACAAATTATCCAATCAGTTTGGTTCAAGAGTTGAATCAAGGAATTGGAGTGTCTCATCTGATCTAAATGTTTTAAAATTACTTCCGTTTAATTTGCCGGGCAGTAATTTAAAATTAAATTACTCACATACAGAATCTATTGGTAAGCCGCTTTATTTACCCGGTACAGATATAAAAGTTTCTGAAGCTATGGCGGCTGAACAAAAAATTCCAGACTCACTTAAAACGCCACAAAACCAGCGAAATCTTGAGCTAGAATCACAATCAGTTAATGTCTCGGATTCATGGTCAGCTTCAAATATCAAATTAAGAATACCTTCAAATTACTGGCTAATCCGTGATACATGGAATTCGATAAGTTTAGGTTTTAATTATAATAAAAGTTTTAGTAGAAGCCCCACAATATTAAGTAATAAAAGCTGGGTATGGAATGCCAATTTAGGATATGGTTTGAATCTCAGTCAGGATTATTTCTTCTATCCTGCGGATATACCAATTTTTGGGAGTGTACTTTCATTATTCTCTGATTACCGGAATGCTAAAGTTTATTTTACTCCGCAGTCACTTTCACTTAATGTATCCGCAAGGAGAAATAGAAATATTAATATAACCAGAGATCGTGATAATACTGCTTCTCAAACTTCTATTTCGAGAGACTTCACAGCTTCACGCGGTTTTAATTATTCATGGAAGCTTACCGAAGGCGGTTTAATAAATATTAGCACTGCGTATAATATGAATATTGCATCTTCTTTGGCTTACCTGGAAACTGATCAATATAATAATCAAAGGACTGAAAGTGAGATTTGGCACGATATCCTTTCCGGTAAATTCTTTGGAAAGAATTATCAATACCAGCAAACTTTTGATATTAGAACCGCACCAAAGCTTCCTTCACTTTGGGATATTAATAAGTTCTTTACAATTACTGCCGGATATACTGCGAGCTATCAATGGAATAATGATTTTAGAAATGAGATCAATGGAAGAAGTGCCGGTTACTCAAGTAATGCAAAGGCAGGATTGACATTAAAATTAAAAGACTTAACTGCTCCTTTGTTTGAAAAAAGCAAAGAGGATGAACAGCAAAATAATCAAGGACGAGCTCAAGCTATAAGAGGCAGAGGAGCGAACAGAACCTTTAGTCCTACGGAACCTAATCGCCCCGAACAAAATAATGTTAATGAAATCGCGCGGCTTGAGCAGGATTCTACATCCGTTGTATCAGATTCGCTTAAATCGGCGGATTCATTACAAACTCAGAATGTTCCTAAGAAACACGCCCTGAAAAATGCGTTGTTATTTTTAAGCTCCATCACTAAGTCTTTACTATTCGATTATGAATCAATCACTTTTGACTTTAGTTCAAGCAACAATCTCTCAAAGTCAGGTATTAGTGGAAAAGGAACCGGGTTTAGTAATTTTTGGGGAGTTAAATTTGATGAAAATAATGGCCCTTCAAGAGGGTTTATGTTTGGATTAAGTCAGGATGTTGGAAGCAGATCTCCGAATAGTTCTTTGTCGGATAATTTTTCTCAAAAAAACAATTTTGATTTTAAAACATCCAGGCCATTATGGGAAGGAGCAAAAATAGATCTTACCTGGAATGTTGGATGGTCTTTAAATAAAAGTACTCAAATTAATACCGATCAATTTGGGAATGTGTCTATCGGAACAATTTCTTCAACCGGTACTATTTCAAGATCATTTTTTACCATGCCTTCGTTTTTATTCTTAAGTGTATTTAAAAGCGGAATTAAGAAAGTAAATGAGTTATATGATCCTAATGCCGCCAATCCTCATCAAAATTTATCCAATGCTTTTGTAAAAGGATTTGAAAGTTTCCCATGGCTTTCAAAGTTGGGCTTTTTATCTCAAGCTGCTAAATATATTCCCAGGCCTAATTGGAGATTAAGCTGGGATGGATTGGAAAAATTCCCTCTCTTTAAATCTTTCGCAAAAAGAGTAACGCTTGATCATGCTTATACATCAACTTATACTGAAGGCTGGAAAATAAATCCGGATGGAGATAAAGAAATTCAAACACAAAGAATTGAATACGGATTTACTCCTTTGGTAGGTTTGAATTTTACTTTTGGAGAAGTTTGGGGTGGAAACTTAATAAGCAGTATTAAATACTCAACGCGTACCGGCTATGATTTAGGTTTGTCAACTACAAGTATAAATGAAACTTTTTCAAGAGATATAGGAATAACCGCCAGTTATTCTAAATCGGGATTTGAATTGCCGATATTCGGCGTCTCTTTAAAAAATGATATTGAATTCAGTCTTTCATATACGAGTACAAAAAATTCAACTATAATCTATGATTTTACAGATTTTAGAGAAGCAGGAACTCCACAGGATGGAACAACAAGAACTACTTTAGAGCCGCGTATCAAGTATACAATTAGTTCGCGTGTAACATTATCTTTATTTTACAGAAGGTCTTCAGTACAGCCGGAAGGTGCAGCACGGATTCCTCCCACAACTACAAATGAAGCTGGTTTAGATGTTCACATATCTATTCAGCAATAATTTTATGATTTGAAATTGATATATTTGTTTTTTTAGAATACAATTACTGTGATAAATAGCAAGACTTATTGCTGTACATATCGCTGAATTATTATTTATTAATGAGAAGAAAAATTCTTTTAAAAAGGAAACTTGAATGAAATCAAAAAAAATTTTATGGGTAGATGATGAAATTGAATTATTAAGATCTCATATCATATTTTTAAGTGAGAAGGGTTATGAGGTTGATACTTCAACAAACGGGGAAGATGCAATATCAAATGTTAAGCAGAATGCTTATGACCTAATATTTCTAGATGAAAACATGGCTGGAATGGGTGGGCTTGAAACTCTTGCTCAAATAAAAGAGCATGATTCTAATATTCCCGTGGTAATGATAACTAAAAGTGAAGAAGAAGCTTTAATGAATGAAGCAATTGGCAGTAAAATAAGTGACTATTTAACAAAGCCTGTAAATCCAAGCCAGGTTTTGTTGGTTTGTAAAAAATTTCTTGAGAGTAAAAAAATCACCGGTGAACATGCAGCCAAAGATTATTTACAAGATTTCAATCAAATTTCACAATCGTTACTAAATAATCTGGACTTTGAAGAATGGATTGATATTTATCTCAAGATGGTGAATTGGGATATGGAACTAGATCTCCATTCTGAAATTGGATTGCGTCAAACCTTGAATGATCAGAAACGGGAAGCAAATAAAGAGTTTTCAAAATTTGTAGAAAAGAATTATAAAAATTGGATAAACGATCCTGATGATCCTTACTCCCCAATGCTTACAACAGAGATAGTAAACAATTATGTTTTACCCCATGTTGAAGATGGAAAATCATCGGTATTCTTTTTTGTCCTGGATTGTATGCGTGCCGACCAATGGTTAATAATGGAGAAACTTCTTAACGAATATTTTAAAATAAACAAGAGTTATTATTATTCTATTCTCCCCACAGCCACTCCTTATGCTCGTAATGCTTTGTTTGCCGGGTTATTCCCTTCAGATATTGAAAAAAATTATCCTACTTTATGGCAATCAGGCAGTGACGATGAACGAAGCATGAATAAATATGAAAAAGAATTACTTCAGCATTTAGTTGACAGGAAAAGAATTAAACTAAATAATGAATTAAAGTATATTAAGATAATTGATCCTGAAGTTGGAAGAAATTTTGAACAAAATATTCTTTCATATCAAAACACACATTTAACTGCAGTGGTGGTAAATTTCCTGGATATGATTGCTCATGGCAGATCGGATTCTGATTTGCTAAAAGAAATAGCGCCAGATGAACCTGCCTATAGATCATTAACAAATAGCTGGTTCAAGCATTCATCTTTGTTCTCAACATTAATTACTTTGTCCAAAATCAATAATGTTAAAATTGTTATTACTACAGATCACGGCAGCATTCGTTCGCTGCGTGGAGCAAAAGTTTTAGGTGACAAAGAAGCATCGACTAATTTAAGATTTAAATATGGAAGAAATTTAAAAGTGGATGATAAGCATGCTATCTTTATTAAGAATCCCGTAGAATATAAATTACCGAAACGAGGAGTAACTATAAATTATATTATAGCTAAAGAAGATTATTATTTCGTTTATCCAACAGACTATCATAAATTCTTAAGTTATTATAAAGACACATTTCAGCATGGTGGGATAAGTATGGAAGAAATGATATTACCTGTGATAACAATGGAGCCAAGATAGATTTGGAATTTCTAAATCCAATTTTGGTTAATTCCGAAGATGAAACAAAATCTTTTGCTGAAAAATTTGCTTCTACTCTAAATGGCAGTGAAGTTGTCGTTCTAAATGGTAACCTTGGAGCGGGCAAAACTTTTTTTATAAAAAAGTTGTTAAACAATTTCGGGATCGAAAATACTACCAGCCCTTCTTTTGCTATTGTTAATGAGTACTCTGGAAAATTTAAGATATATCATTTCGATTTTTACAGGATTGAAAAAATCAATGAGCTTTATGATATAGGATTTAACGATTATTTAAATGATCCGGATGCAATAACTTTTATTGAGTGGGGAAATTTATTCCCTCAAATTCTGCCAGGTAAAAGAATAGAAATTGAAATCAAAATTGTTGATGATACAAAAAGAGAGTTTAATCTAAATTATTATGAGTGAAGAAAAGCCAATTCTTTCTATTGAAACCTCAGGTAATCTGTGCGGAACTTGTGTTTATTTTTCAGATGAGAAATATTTTGAGGCTAAGCTTAATTTAAAAAATTCACACTCAGAAAAACTCTTTGAACAAATTGATTTTGTTGTTAAATCATCAGGAATAAAAATTACAGATTTAAAATGTATTGCAGTTTCTGCTGGCCCTGGATCTTTTACGGGGCTAAGAATTGGAATGTCTGCCGCAAAAGGATTGGCTTTTGGAGCAGGTTTACCAATTGTTCCGGTTCCTACATTTGAAGCACTTGCGCTTCAAATTTTAAATTATTCTAATGATGAAAATATATTTTCTATTGCGAATAAAGTTAATATGGAAGAGTTGTATTTTGCGAAGTTTAAAATTAAAGACAATAATTATATATTTGTAGAAAATTTGAAGATTATAAAGAAAAAAGATTTTGAATCGCATAATCAAAATGATGTTGCGTTTGGAAATTCAATAGTAGATTCTAATAGTAATTCTCATTATGTTTTAAGTTCTCCGAACCCTTTTTATGTAGCAAAATGGTGTAAATTATTTGGAGAACAATTGTTAACATTAGATTACGATTATTTAGAACCAAATTATTTTAAAAATTTTATTGTTAAAGGACAGAAAAATGTTTAAGAAAGCATTTTGTTTTATCGTTGTGATTACATCTGTATCTTTCGCTCAAATAATAGGCCCAAAAATTTCGGTACAGCCAATGAAATATGATTTTGGGAATATTGTTCAAGGTGAGAAAGTGAGTCACATTTTTACAATTACAAACACGGGCGGCGCAGAATTAGATATTCAAAATGTTCGTGCTTCCTGCGGGTGTACTGCTGCAAGGCCCGAAAAAAATAAATTAGATCCAAATGAGTCTACAGATTTAAAGGTAGAATTTAATTCTGCTTATAAATCCGGGAAGCAAATTAAATATGTATATATTGAATCCAATGACCCTAATAACAAAGAACTAAAAATTCAATTTGATGGAAATGTAATAGTAAAAAAAGACAGCGATAAAGCTAGTACTGCTCCCAAAATATATTTCCCAGAGAGTGAACATGATTTTGGAAAAGTTAAAGAAGGAAAATCTGTTGATTATACATTTAAATTAATTAATCGCGGGAATAGTATTTTAGAAATTAAAAATGTAAATACATCTTGTGGTTGCACAGCAGCAGTACTAAGTGATAAGAAAATTGAACCCGGAAAAGAAGGGACAATTAAAGTTGAGTTTGATACAACACATAGAACAGGCGAAGTTACAAGGACGATTGCTGTTACTTCAAATGATCCGGAAGAGCCGAATAAAATTCTTATTATAAAAGCTGATATACAAAAAGATTAATTAAAATTGAGTTAACCTTATGCCGTGGTTTAAAAGAACAAAAGAAAACATTTCTCCCGATACACAGAAAAAAGATTTACCGGATGGTTTGTGGGAAAAATGCCCAAGCTGTAATGAAATAATTCATAAAAAACAGTTGGAAGCAAATCTTTGGACATGCCTAAAATGCGGTTATCATTTTAGAATTGGAAGCGCAGAATACACTTCAATAATTCTGGATGAAGGCAGCTTTAAAGAAATTGACAAGAAAATGAAATCCGCCGATCCGCTGCAGTTTATTGATACAAAAAAATATTCAGCTAGAATTCCAGATACAATTAAAAAAACTGGATTGAACGATGCTGTAAAAACCGGTACTGGAAAAATTAATGGTCTTGATGTGGCTTTCGGCTGTATGGATTTTTCATTTATCGGCGGAAGCATGGGTTCAGTTGTTGGGGAAAAAATTGCGAGGTTAACAGACAGAGCCTATAAAAATAAAATACCATTGATAATTGTTTCTGCCAGTGGTGGCGCAAGAATGATGGAAGGAGCATTTTCATTAATGCAAATGGCTAAAACTAGCGCTAGGTTAGCCCGGTTAGCTGAAGCAAAAATTCCTTACATTTCTGTGCTTACAGATCCAACTACCGGTGGAACTACCGCCAGCTATGCAATGCTTGGTGATATTCAAATTGCAGAACCTCAAGCGTTAATTGGCTTTGCTGGGCCGCGTGTTATTAAACAAACTATTGGTAAAGATTTGCCTGCCGGTTTTCAGCGTTCTGAATTTTTATTAGAACACGGTTTTATTGATATTATTTCTCCAAGAAAAGATTTAAAAGATAATCTATTTAATATATTGTCTTTGATGAATTGAGGATTCATATTAAGACTATAGAAGCTGTTGAGGAAATGCATAAACTTTCCTCAAGATTTAGAAAAGAAGGGAAGTTAATCGGATTAGTTCCCACCATGGGTTACCTGCATGAAGGCCATTTATCGTTAGTTGAAAAATCGAAATCAATTTGCGATGTGACAGTTGTTTCTATTTTCGTTAATCCAACCCAGTTTGCACCAAATGAAGATTTAAAATCTTACCCGCGTGATTTAGAAAGAGATAAAAAATTATTATCTCAAAAAGAAGTGGATGTAATTTTCTTTCCTTCAGTTGAAGAAATTTATCCAAAAGATTTTCAAACAAATGTTGAAGTAACTGACATAACAAAAATTTTGGAAGGAGAATCTCGCCCAAGCCATTTTAAGGGAGTAACAACAATTGTCTCAATCTTATTTAATAGTGTTTCTCCACATTATGTTTTCTTCGGGCAGAAAGATGCACAACAAGCTGCTGTTATTCAGCAAATGGTAAACGATTTGAAGTTTGACTTAAAAATTGTTGTATGCCCAATTGTTCGTGAAAAAGATGGATTGGCTATGAGTTCAAGAAATGTCTATCTTTCTAAACAGGAAAGGGAAGATGCACTTGTGCTTTCAAAATCATTAAAGCTGGCTGAAGAAATGATAAAAAAAGGAACGAAAAGTGTTAAAGAAATTCTTTTTAAAATGAAAGAACAAGTTGAACAAGTCCAAACTTCAAATTTGGACTATATACAAATCGTAGATGCAAATAAATTTAATTTAGTTAATGATTTGATGGAAGGGAAGGAATACTATATTTTAATTGCCTGTAAAATCGGTAATACAAGATTAATTGATAATTTGAAAATAAAAATTTAAACCAACCTACTTTTTATTTACATCCCATACAGCTTTTACCCCTAACAATACTAATGATTCTTCAAATTCATATTCAAAATTAAAATGATTTAAAATTTCGTTAGCATTCCCGCCCGTAACATAGATAAAAACATTTTCAGCATGATAATCTTTTTTGAGATGATTAATTGTTTTTTCAATTAATCCTAAAGTAGAATTTAAAATCCCGCTGGCGATTGATTGCTTTGTATTAACTCCAATAAAACCTTTATAGTCTTGTATTTTAACCGAAGGAAGCTGAGCAGTATTTGATTGCAAAGAGTTAAACATTGTGTTTATTCCGGGAGCAATTATTCCTCCTAAAAAAACGCCGGGGTATTTTATAAAATTAATAGTTGTAGCAGTGCCTAAATCAATTGTAATAATAAAATCATTTTCAGAATAATTTGTATAATTTTTTGATTGCTTGAATAAAAAGAAAGCTCCTTCAGCCGAACATAGCCTATCAATCCCAAGTGTATCCGGTGATTTATAATCATTCTTCAAATTGAATTTTGAATTTGAAGCAATAATGAAAGGTGTAATTCCCAAATACTTATTTAAATGCTCGCTTAAAGAATTGGCAGTAGATGGTACAACTGAAGATATTGCAATATCTAGAATATTTTTTTTTGTAGAAGAGTAATTAAGTAATGACCCGACATCTGTAAAAGAATTAATTTCACGAATACCATTATCTTCAAATAAAGCAGACTTAATCCTTGTATTTCCAATGTCGATTGCTAAAAGCATATATTAAATTTGAATTTTCTAACCTAAGCTGACATCACCAAAATGAATTTTTTCTATTTTGTTTCCAACTCTAAGAAGAAGAAATCCATTTTCATCAATATCATTAAATATTCCGTACTTTGTTTTGTCTCCATCTGTAATTGAAATTTTTTCACCAATCATTCTGCATCGGGCTTTCCAATCATTCATAATTTCTTCTGAGTTTTTTTCAATTTTAATTAACGTTTCTTCAAAGATATTTAAAATTTCTGAAAGCAATTTTTCTCTTTCCACGGTTTCATTAATTTCATGTTTAATTGATGTAGGCGGATAATTAAAAACACCTTGAAATAAAGTTTGATTTACATTTAAACCAATTCCGATAACCAATCTTTCAACTGCGCTTCCCTGTGAAAGGGATTCCAGCAAAATGCCTGCAGCTTTTTTTCCATTAATCAAAATATCATTCGGCCACTTTAATTCGGTTTTTAATTGAAATAAATTTTCGATTGACATTGCCACAGAAAGAGAAACAGCAAAGTTTATCAAGTTAACAAGCTTCTTTAAATATTTTTTATCAGTTAATAAAATCGAGAAAGTTAAATTTTGATCTTTAGCACTATACCAAGTTCTATCTTTTCTTCCTTTTCCTTTAGTCTGTTTTTCTGCCAGGGCAACTGTTCCGTTAGTGTTAAATTTGTTCTCTTTATCCAGCAATAAGTTGTTTGTTGATTCAACTTCTTCACAATAAATAAAATTTCTTCCAATAAAATCTGTGTCGAGCTTTATATCAAAGTATTCTAGATTAAACAATTTATACCTCAGGAATATTTTAATTACAAATATAAAAGATTTGAAATATTGTCAGCATTATTGCGCAATAAATATTTAGCTGTGACATATAGACATATCGACTGACATTATCTGCCAAACATTCTTTTTAGCAATTAATGGACATAACTCTTTATTTAAAAACAAATTAGCAAATAATTTATGTGTTGGTACGGTGGTTGATGAAGTAAGAGCAAGTTTGAAAATGAAAAGATTAACCAATAAATAATTTCCAAAGGAGATGAGAAAATGACATTAATTAAATTTGAACCCTTGAGAGAATTGGAAAGCTTTAACGATAGAATCCAAAAATTTTTTAACGGATTTCCGAGTTTCGGTTTAGATATGGAAAGTTCATTTAACCCAAGAATAGATGTTTCTGAAGATGACAAAAATATTTTTATCGAAGCTGAAATTCCCGGTGTTAAAAAAAGCGACATAAACATTTCTCTTCAAGATAATATTCTTACTTTAAAAGGTGAAAAGAAATCATTAAAAGAAGAGAAGGAAGAAAAGAGCTATTTCAGAAGTGAAAGATCATATGGCTCATTTACCAGAAGCTTTACTTTACCTGCCGAAGTTAATCCGGATAAAGTTGAAGCAAAATTTGAAGATGGAATTTTAAATGTAACATTAGCAAAAATTCATCCTCAACCAAAGAAAGAAAAATTAATCGAGATAAAATAAATTAAATTTGAAACAAAAAGCGGCAGCAATTGCCGCTATCTTTTAAAACATAAGGAGTGAAATATAATGGGTAAAATAATTGGAATTGACCTGGGAACAACAAACTCATGTGTAGCTGTGATGGAAGGTAACGATCCGGTGGTTATACCAAATTCTGAAGGTGGAAGAACTACCCCTTCTGTAGTTGCATTTACAAAAAATGGAGAAAGATTAGTTGGCCAGCCGGCTAAAAGGCAGGCAATCACTAATCCGAAGAATACTATTTTCTCTATAAAAAGATTTATGGGTAGATTGATTAATGAAGTAGGAGACGAAAAACAAAAAGTTCCTTACGAAGTCATTTCCGGTGATGGAAGCTCCGCTAGAGTTAAGATTGACGATAGAGTTTATTCTCCGCCTGAAATTAGTGCAATGATTTTACAGAAGATGAAAAAAACTGCCGAAGAATATTTAGGTCAGGAAGTTACTGAAGCTGTTATTACGGTTCCGGCTTATTTTAATGATTCACAGAGACAGGCTACAAAAGATGCCGGTGAAATTGCCGGGCTTCAAGTTAGAAGAATTATTAACGAGCCTACCGCTGCAGCATTAGCTTATGGATTGGACAAGAAAGGAAAAGACCACACAGTTGCTGTTTATGATTTAGGCGGCGGTACTTTTGATATTTCAATTCTTCAATTAGGTGATGGTGTTTTTGAAGTTAAATCTTCAAATGGCGATGGGCACCTCGGCGGTGATGATTTTGACCAAAGATTAATAGATTTTTTAGCTGATGAATTTAAGAAACAGGAAAGTATTGATTTACGTAAAGATCCAATGGCATTGCAAAGATTAAAAGAAGCTGCCGAAAAAGCTAAAATTGAATTATCTTCTTCAGCTTCAACAGATGTCAATTTACCGTTTATAACCGCTACTCAGGAAGGCCCGAAACATTTAAATATAAATATATCAAGAGCTAAGTTCGAACAGTTAATTGATGACTTGGTTCAGCGTACAAAAACTCCATGTGAAAAAGCTTTGAAGGATGCTAACGTTTCTGCATCAAATATTGACGAGGTAATACTTGTTGGTGGTTCTTCAAGAATACCGATGGTTCAGGAATTAGTAAAAAATATTTTTGGAAGAGAACCACACAAAGGTGTAAACCCGGATGAAGTTGTTGCAATCGGCGCTGGAATTCAGGGTGGTGTTTTAGCTGGTGATGTTAAAGATGTGCTTCTTCTTGATGTTACTCCGCTTGCGCTTGGTATCGAAACTCTTGGCGGTGTTATGACAAGATTAATTGAATCGAATACTACTATTCCTACAAAGAAAAGTGAAGTGTTTTCAACTGCTTCTGATAGTCAGCCTTCAGTTGAAATTCATGTACTTCAGGGCGAACGCCCAATGGCTGCAGATAATAGAACCTTAGGAAGATTTCATCTGGATGGAATTCCACCTGCTCCTAGAGGGGTTCCTCAGATTGAAGTTACATTTGATATTGATGCTAATGGAATAATGCATGTCAGTGCAAAAGACAAAGCCACAAGCAAGGAACAGAGCATTAGAATTACTTCTTCCAGCGGATTGAATAAAGAAGATATTGAAAAGATGAAAAACGACGCAAAAGAACATGCTGCTGAAGATAAAAAGAGAAAAGAATCTGTTGAAGTTAAGAATCAAGCAGACAGTTTAGTATTCCAGACAAAGAAACAGATTGAAGAAATGAAAGATAAAATTCCTGCTGATTCAAAATCCAGGCTGGAAGCAGAAATAAAGAAAGTTGAAGATGCAATTGCTTCAAATAATACAGATCAAATAAAAACTGCTACCGAATCGTTGAATAAGGCATGGAGCGAAATTGCTTCTACTCTTTATTCACAGGCTGGTGACGCCGGACAAGGTCCGCAGGCAGAGCAACAGCAGCAGCAATCAGCATCTTCGGATGGTGACGGAAAAGAAAAAGATGATGTCCAAGATGCTTCTTATGAAGTAGTTGATGATGATGAAAAGAAAGATAAAAAATAATTAAATGTTACACCGGATTTAATCCGGCAGTTAATTCAAGAATATTTGAATTCAATAAATAAAAAAATAATCGGAGGATTAAAAAATGAGCGACAATAAAGATGTATTAAATGTTGAAAATAAAAAAGAAACCCAGGATTGGGAAACAGTGTTAGAAAATGAAAGCACAGTTGCACCATTTGTGGATATATATGAAACAGAAGATGATTTTGCAATTGTAGCAAATATGCCTGGCGTTACTAAGTATAACGTAAAGTTAAAATTGGAAGAGGAATCTCTTACTATCTTTGGAAAAATAAACTATGATGAAGCTGTAAACCGCAAATATATTTTGAATGAAAATGCAATTGGAAATTATTATAGAAAATTCAGGATTTCCAACAGCATCGATGAAACAAAGATATCAGCTAAATTTGAAAATGGACAGCTTGTCGTAAATCTTCCAAAGCATGACAGATTGAAACCCAGAACGATCAATATCCAATAATCGATAACTTATGATAAATGATAGCCCATCAATTTTGATGGGCTTTTTTATTTTAAATGAAATTAATTTTGAATAAAATCCATAGAAAATATTGTTCTTTTTAACAATATTTTTTTGTCTTATCTCATTTTAATTATTATTAAGTAATGATTATCTTTTGTCCACTAAATTTTATTTCATTGAATTAGCTTGACTCACAGTTCCAAAAAAAATAGAATTATATTTATAGATTTAATGAGGGCGTTCGCCGTCCTGCAAATGGTTCAAGGGCATACTACTGATGTGCTTTTAGCCAATAATTATAGAGATATTGCCAATCCCTTTTTTGCTCTTTGGTTTTTTATGCGTGGAATGACTGCTCCTATATTTATGTTTACGGCTGGAACTGTATTCACTTATTTATTTCGTCTTACTAAAGAGCCATTTAAAATGAATCCTAGAGTAACCAAAGGAATAAAAAGATTTTTACTTTTGATTAGTCTAGGTTATTTGCTTCGATACCCAACATCTACGATTATTAGCTTTAAGCCAATTTCTCAAGAAAGCTGGAATACTTTTTTTGTAGTAGATGTTCTTCAATCCATCGGCTTTGGCATTCTATTTCTTCTGATATTAGCTTATGTGGCAGAAAAATTAAAGATGAATGACTACTATATTTTTGGAATAGGCGGAGCTTTGTTTTTTATTGCGGCTCCTTTTTTTGAAAATATTAATTGGCTGCACTATTTACCAAGATTTATAGCAGGATATTTTTATTCGGGCACCGGTTCTTTATTTCCCTTATTCCCATGGTGCGGTTATGTTATTATCGGAGGTGTTCTAGGAAGTTACCTTGCTAAACATCCGAACGTTTTTAAGACGAAGCAGTTCAGTTTAAGGATAGGGACTGCGGGAATAATATTGCTTACTGTTTTTCTAATTTGCACTTTGGTAAATAATTATTTTAATACTGAAAGTTTTTTTTGGTTAAGTTCCTATAATACCATTTTGTTGAGAGTTGGATTTGTATTAATATTGAATTGTATTGTTTCTTTTATATCGTTATCTATTGAAACCATCCCAAGATTTTTAATCTTAGTCGGAAGAAATACTTTGTTAATATATATTGTGCATTTAGTAATTTTATATGGAAGTGCATGGAATCCTGGTTTATCAAATTTATTTGAAAAGTCTTTTACTGCCTGGCAGACCTTTGCAACTGCAATTACTATGATTTTGTTAATGTCCTTAATGGTTTGGATAATACATAAATTTAAAATTAAGAATAAAGAATTAGTAACTTAAAATTGAATTAATTCAGATGAGAAAATCCGAATCAACATCGCCTGATGCCATAACGGAAGAAAAAGTATTCGAACAGTCATTACGCCCCGAATCGATTACTGAATTTTTCGGCCAATCAAGAATTACGGATAATCTAAAAGTATTTATTTCGGCGGCATTAAAAAGAGGCGAGGCACTAGATCATGTTTTATTAACCGGGCCTCCCGGATTAGGAAAGACTACTCTAGCTCACATAGTTGCTAAAGAAATGGGAGTAAGATTAAAAATTACTTCAGGACCTGTACTGGAAAAACCCGGCGACTTAGCCGGCTTATTAACAACTTTGGAAGAAAATTCTGTTTTATTTATTGATGAGATTCATCGCTTGAGCCCTGTTGTTGAAGAATACTTATATTCAGCAATGGAAGATTATAAACTGGATATAATGATTGACAGTGGTCCCAATGCGAGAACGGTTCAAATTAAATTACCTAAGTATACCCTGGTTGGAGCAACAACTCGTGCGGGAATGCTTACATCACCTCTGCGTGATAGGTTCGGAATTAAATTCAGATTTGATTATTATGATGCGGAAATTTTAGATAGAATAATTTCACGCTCATCTACTATATTAAAAATTAAAATTGATAAGGATGCCTCTTATGAAATTGCAAAACGTTCAAGAGGTACTCCAAGAATTGCTAATCGACTTTTAAGAAGAACTCGCGACTTTGCAGATTATGAAGATAAAAAAACTATTGATATGGAAATTTCTAAGAAAGCATTAAAAGCTCTTGAAGTTGATGAATTTGGATTGGATGAAATGGATAAGGATATTATTCTAACCATAATCGAAAAATATAAAGGCGGCCCTGTTGGCCTAGGAACTCTTGCCGTTGCTGTTAATGAAGATCCAGGTACGATCGAAGAAGTGTATGAGCCTTTTTTAATTCAGCAGGGATTTATTCATCGTACTCCGAGAGGGAGAGAAGCTACTCATCTTGCTTATAAAAGATTTGGAAAAGTAAAATTTGAAAAAGATAAAGGGGAATCATTGTTTGATAAATAGTATCTATAAATAAAGGTATTAATAAAAATGAAAACTCTATTGTTGTCCAGGATAAATATTGTTCTAATCATATTATTCTCTTCATCGGTGTTCTCTCAATCAAATCTCTTTATCCCAACTAACATACAAAAGGCTTATGAAAACGAAACGCGTTCTCTAGATGGCAAACCCGGGAAAAATTATTGGATAAATTCTGCAGATTATAATATCAAAGTTAGTGTCGATCCGTCAACAAGGCTTGTAAAAGGAACCGAACATATTACTTATTCTAATAACAGCCCCGATACACTTAAAGAGATTGTTTTGAGATTATATCAAAACTTTAATAAAATTGGTTCCGCCAGAGCATTTGATCTTAATAAAAATGCTATAACAGATGGAATTACAATTGACGAATTTAAATTAAATAATGAAAATTTTAACCTTGATTCATCTTCCACTCTCGAGGGAACTATTCAAACATTAAAATTGAAAAATTATCTGAATCCAAATACGAATTTTAATTTTGATATAGGATGGCATTTTACTATACCTCAAAGTGGCAATGTCAGAATGGGAACTTATGATTCGACTTCTTTTTTAGTAGGGTATTGGTATCCGCAAATTGCAGTTTATGATGATATAGATGGATGGGATGTCTATCCTTACAATGGTTTATATGAGTTCTATAATGATTTTAATAATTACAATGTTGAAATTACGGTTCCGAATACTTTTGCAGTTTGGTCAACTGGGGAACTTCAAAACAGCAAATCTATTTTTACAAAAAAATATTTAGACAGATATAACGAAGCCCATCATTCAGATGAAATCATACATATTGTCGATAGTAATGAAGTGGAGGCCGGGCATATATTTAATTCAACTACTCCAACTAATACATGGCATTACATTGCAAAACATGTCCCGGATTTTTGCTTTGCCTTAAGCGATCATTATTTATGGGATGCTACAAGCTTAGTCGTAGATGATAAAACTAATAGAAGAGTTTATATTGCGGCTGCATATAAAAAACAGTCAAAAGATTTTTTTGAAGTTGATAAGATTGCAAGAGACGCAATCAATTATCTCTCAAGAGAGTTGCCCGGTGTTCCGTTCCCATTTCCTTCACTAACTGTTTTTAACGGCGGCGGCGGAATGGAATATCCAATGATGGTTAACGATGGTTCTTCAGATAGTTACGGCGGTGATGCCCAATTAACATCACATGAAATTACGCATAGTTATTTTCCGTTTTATATGGGAATAAATGAAAAAAAATATGCCTGGATGGATGAAGGTATGGCTGTATTTCTTCCGCTAGGTTATCAAGAAGCAGCAGATCCTAAATATGACCCGCGGGGAAGAAGGTTTATTCATTATGAAAAAGTAATGGGGAATGAAACAGAAATGCCGATGATGATTCCATCAGTGCTGCTGGGTGTTTATCAAGATTATCGAAATGCTTCTTATAATAGGTCTGCTTATGCTTATGTAACTTTAAAGGAATATTTAGGTGATGCTAAATTCAAAAAAGCTATGCATGAATATATAAATAGATGGAACGGCAAACACCCAATGCCTTACGATTTCTTTTTTACTTTTAATGATGCAGCCGGAGAAGACCTTGGCTGGTTCTGGAAGCCATGGTTTTTTGATAGGGGAGTAGTTGATTTAGGAATAAAATCAGCGAGCTATTCAAACGGTAATTTAAAAATTGTTATTGAAAATTTTGGGCAAATACCTGCCTCAGCACCGCTAAAAATTATTACTGCTGAGGATACAATCTCAGTAAGCACAACTATCGAAGCCTGGAAGGAAGGCAAAAAAGAATATACTATCAATAAAAAAATTGACTCGCCTGTATTAAAAATAGTATTAGGCAATGAAGATTATCCTGATATTAACAGGAAAAATAATGAGTTTATTTTTCCAGCAAAGCATTCAGATAAGAATTTGATGAAAGCATATTAATTTTATTCATTAACCAGTTAGCTTAAACTCAAATTCAAGTTCATCTCTAATGGGAATACCTGTTTCAGATTTTAATGGTATTTCAGGTTTTATTTTTCTTGATTCAGCAACTGCATTGAGATGCACTTTAACTATTTGAAAACCCAGCTTCTGATAAAAATAAATTGCTTTAATATTGTCATTTGTTGTTATTAGCCAGACTTTCTTGCAATTCAATTTCCTTGCTTGGTTTACCACTAGTTTGACAAGCTTAGCGCCTATACCTTCATTTTCCTTAATGCTGTTAAGAGAAACGATTTCACAATTTCTATTTTTAATTTGATAAGTAACAAGCCCAACTTTTTCTGTTCGGTTTTCTGCAATGAAGCCATTAAGCTCTGATGGGATATAAATTGTTTTGTGAACTACAACTTGCTTTGATTGCCAATGAACTTTGATGAATTTGTCAATCCATTTTTTATCAGCACCACTTACTTTTCTAAAAATAATTTTATCTAACATTGTAAATCATTTTTACTTAACAATCCCCATAAAAATTTCATGAACAAATTTAATAGTTGAATTTGTTACTGTTGTATTGAAGGATAAAAATAATCTTAGGTTAAATAATAAATTTATCAAATCACATTAAACTAACCTTATCCCCGTTTCCATTATCTCCCTTGCCAGTGGATTTTCAAATGTAAAATCCTTAGGATTAAATGGAATAATTTCCAAACTTGAACTAACATTAATTGTTATTTTTCTTATTCTGTCCTTGTCCTTTATTCTAATACCCTCGAATTCATCTGAGATTAAAGCAATATCAATATCGCTCCATTCATTGAAAGTTCCTTTAGCGTAACTGCCAAATAAATAAGCATTTTTAATGAAGATATTGTTCTTCCTCAATAATAAAAAATAGTTTTCAATTAAAGCTTTTATTGTATTAGGGATTTTATCCATAAATATAGTTCTTTAATTTTTGTAAAATATTCATCAGCAAATTCTTTTGTGCATGTTTTATATAGTTCGTTTTTATATTCAGGGTATCTTGTTTCAATATTGAAGTCATTTATTTTATCCAATAAAACTTTTTTATCATCATCTAATTTAACCATAGACAATTCAGCTAACCTCACTAAGTTGTGAATTTTAGGAGGGATTTTATTGTCATTAGTCTGAACATAAATTGCTTTCAATAATTTTTCAAGTATTAGATGCCCTATAAAAAGTGCCCAATCGTATTTCCCGGCTGCCATTAAAGTAGTTGAAGTATCTAAATCGTGTTCAGCACTATTAAGCCAATATTTTATATGTTCTTTTTGAGTCATACAATTATGATATATATCAAAACGAAATTTACAAAAAAAATAAATTATAACTTATTCTACTATAAACAATCAATTGATTTTATACTAATTTAAATTTTTTAATTCACTTTCCAATTTTTACAAACATCAATCCATTTTTTATTTTGTGAATATTCAGATAATTCTTCACAAGTTAATTCAATTGCTGAGTTTCTGCTTCCGCAAGCGGGGAAGACTGTGGTGAATCTTTTTAAGGATATGTCAAGATACACAGGCAAATTATTTTTCAATCCGAATGGGCAAACCCCGCCTATTTCATGGCCGGTAAATTCTAAAGTTTGATCAGGTGAAAGCATTTTAGCCTTAAATGCAAATTCAGATTTAAATTTGCTGTTATCTACTTTTACATCTCCAGCAGCTACTATCAGCATTGCTCCATCACCATTTTGAAGTGAAATTGTTTTTGCTATTCGTGCAGGCTCAACACCTAAGGATTGTGCAGCTAATTCAACTGTTGCTGTTGAACTATCAAGTTCTATTATATCGTTTTCTCTTCCAAATTTTTGAAAATAATTTTTAACATTTTTTAATGACATATTAGCCTAACCTATTGTTGTTTTTTTATGAATGAATTTCTTTATGAAGATATAATTAACTTTGCAGTTCCGTAAAACTAAATAAACCCAATTTCTCAAAGAAATTGGGTTTATACAAGTAGTCATAATTGAAATTATTTTATCAGGTTCATCTTTTTTGTTAAAACAAAATCATTTGCCCGAAGTTGATCCGGATGGATCGCTATTCTATAAAAATAAACTCCGCTTGCTAAATTGTAATTATTTGTGTTAAAAATAATTTCATGAATCCCAGCACTGTATTCATCATCTGCTAAAATAGCAACCTGCTCTCCGAGAGTGTTATAGATTGTCAATTTAACTCTTGCTGAATTATTTAGTTGAAATCTTATTGTAGTTGAAGGATTAAAAGGATTAGGATAGTTTTGATATAACTCAATATTTTCAGGATGGGCTGCATCTGCGACTACTGAAGTAACAGGTTCTCTATAAATAATTCTAAATGCATCTGCTGCAACTTTGCCTGTCACATTGTCATCCATAGAGATTATAATTTTACCTTCTTGATTCAAAACAGCTTGAGATAAAAAAATCCATTGGCCTCCGTTTATTTGATGGGTCTTAATTACTTCTTGATCTTCGCTGGCAGAGATTTTAAATTTTGTATCATATGCAAAATCCGAACTGGAAGGCCACCAGCCCCAAACATCATATTTCCCGGAACTAAGCTGCTCTGTTTGATATGTAATTGAGTTGCTTCCCGAACCTCCTTCAGCAGTTACATAATCATCGCCAAAATAAAGCAAGCCGGATGTTTCCGAACTCCAATTCCCTATCAACTGAGCATCTTTGTTATCAAGAATAATATATTTAGGAGTTGACAACTGTAAGTACTCTGCAATTGAATAAACTGTTCTTCTTCCAAGCTCTTCCAAATTTTCATTTGTTACCCATTCACCATCGGAATATTGGTCGTAAGGTGTTTCGTAAGTTAAAGCCATTACATTATCTCCGTAATTACTCCACAACCATCCTTCAGGAAAGTACGGCTTCAAATTAGAATAGCTGTAATCACTCATAGCAAAGTAGGGAATATCAGAAACATTAATATTTGCAAATTGATTTTCTCTAGTATAATATTCGCCTGAAGTTGAAGAGACTGAATGTATCCAGAAAGTGCAGAATTGAGAAGCCTGAGAATGAAGGTTTAGAAAAACTTTAATTACATTTTTAGAATTTATTTCTATCATTCTTTGCTTTAATAAAGAGACTTCCTTTGTGGTTTGAGCGGGATCATAATTCCAGTCTTGTTCTAGATCAATACCAGCATAGTTAGTTCTTGACCTTCCGTAATAAACTCCGTCCGGGTTATCAAATGGAATTAAATGAAAAATAATTTTCTTTCTATAGTACTCAATCACTTCATCGTCTTTAAGTAAAGTTTGAACTATTCCATCGAAATGAAACGAACTTGGTGTCTCCCCCGGATGTGTTCGTGCATGAATCCAAACAGCATATTTTAAGCTATCGGGGACAGAGAAGTCAGTTAATATTATTTCCTGCATTGGAAGATTTTTAGGAGTAAATCCAAGTGTGTCTACTTTTATATAAGAGCTTTGCTTCCATTCATTAATTCTTTCCATTAAATAGGTGAAAGTGTAAGGATTATAATAGGCAACAAAAACGGTGTCTTCTTCAAATGTTTTTTGAAAAACATCTATATCAGGACTTTCTTCGGCACTGAAGCGTGTAAAGTTTCTATTATCGTAAGAATAAACAGCGCGGGTAACATCACTATTTGTAATTGTAACTCTTATAAATTTATTTTTTACACCGGTAATTCGAAAATAGAACCACCGCCCGCCGATATCCTCTCTTGTTTTAGCAGAATAATTAATTGAATCAGTTGTTGAAACATTGAGTAAATTTCCGCTTTCGAAATAGAGAAAAGAATTTTACTTCAGCGAAATTAATGTTGATATGAATGTTAAAAGCAGTAAAATATTTTTCATATATGTTATTTAAAAATTATTTGAGTTTAAAATAAGTCTTAATCTCTTTCTTCAAAACATCGTCGGTTAAAACATATTTAAGAATTTTTGGTTTGTTTTTCCCATCAGTAAATATTGTCCCAAAGTTAATAGAGTCCCGGTTAACAGTTATGCTTGAATCAATATCATATATTATTTCAATTTTTCTATCAGTTAAGTATTCTGATTTAATATTATTTATTTTGAGAAATGGAATAACTCTGTTTGTATAATAATTAAAATCGTCAATTGCATCTAAATTATTTTCATCTATAGTATCTAGTTCAGTGGTTGAAGGGCAAAAAAAATAAACTACTTTATTGTATTTAACTATATTATTTTGAGCTGATAATAAAGTAATATATATCAAAAAAAATAAAATGATAAAACATATTTTATATACTTGATTTTTAATTCTCATATATTATTTAAATCTGGTGATTTTTTTATCATTAAATTTAATTTTGTTCTTTTGGAATTATTAAACCATTTAACATTGTTTCAAGTTCAGTTTATATTCATCAAATAAATCTTGAGTAGTATAAGTAATTAATTGAATAGTGCATTTCGGTCTTGTAACATAATAACTATAATAAATAAATTTAATACCTTTTGTTTCTCCTCTTAGCTTCATTTCGCAAACATAAGAGCCATTTACAATTCTCATTTCTTTATCAAATATTTTAACATCTTTAGCAACTTTTTGAGCATTTTCAGCAGCAATTTTTAATAAACCTTCAGTTGATAATGTGACTCGTTCTGGTAATATCATACAATAAGCTTCACCTTGTTTAAATTTTAAAATGTATTCTGCAGATGAGTTGATTTTTGTATCGTTCAAAGCCCATTTATCGCTATCATACCAAAGTTCATAATCAACACTTTGGCCTTTTACAACTTTTCTAGCTAAATCGCTTTTAGAAAAGGGAGTATAATTTGTATCGATTGTGAAAACATCATTTGAATCAGTTGCCGAAAATTCTGTTTTAAATTCCCATGTTCCATCTTTTTTTAATAATACTGTATCACCATTTTCAGTAACAGCGGTTATTTGTGAAAATGTAGAAACATTGAAAATTAAGAATAGAACAACAACAATTGTTTTCATAAAAACTCCTAAAAATTAACAAGGCTGAAATGGTAAGATTTCCCCGTCTTTTGTGTAGTAAATAAATTGTTTTAATAATTATCGAAATAAATTAATAAAAATTAAAAATAATAATTTAAAGGTAAAATAAATATCAAAAATTAGAAAATAATTAATGAAAGGTTTTTACAGTTTAGGTAAAAGATATCTCATACATCTCCCCAATAAACTTCAGTCTTATAATTAAATCTGACAGTATTATTTAAAGCATATTTTTCAAAAGCTTTGAATAAAACTTTTTCTAATTCTAAAAAATGTTCTGTCCCTTCTACCGGAGCGTAAGAACTTGATAACAATCTTCCTATTACTCCTTCAAAATTAAATTCCTGGAAATTATCAAATTCTACTTTCGTATAAGCAGAAGAAAAGCATTTCTGAAAATCATTATAATTTAAATTTTGATGATTCACTTGATTATAATCTGTAGAATAAGTTTTTAGAGCGTCTTCATAAACCTTTAAAAATTCTGTGTTATTTATCCGGCTATTCCATATAAGTATTAATTTCCCATCCGGCTTTAGAATCCTATTAAATTCAAGTTTTGCTTTTGGAATATTAAACCAATGAAATGCTTGTGCAGAAGTAATAAAATCGATAGAGTTATTATCTAAAGTTGTATTTTCCGCTGTGCCATGAATTGAAAAACAATTAGAAAAATTGCCCAGTATTCCTAGTGCAGCAGTTCGCATTTCATTATTCGGTTCAACAGCATATATGGTTTTTACTTTGTCAATTAATAACTTTGTAAATATCCCTGTCCCCGAACCCACATCTGCAACAGTTGAATCTTCATTAAATCCAACGATTTCAAACAAGTAATCAATTAATATTTTTGGGTAAGAAGGCCTGTACTTAATATAATTCTCGACTTTGTCGGAGAAGCGTTTAGTTGTGTCTTCCATTTTTTGTTTTAAAAATTATCTTGTCTTAAACAGTGAGATTCAACTATGAAACTATGCATTATAAAACCAATTTCTTTAAAGAAACTGGGTTTATTGACACATCATTATCATTCTCTCAAAAAAATATACCTTTTTTAGGATTAAAAATCTAAGAATATTTGAAATTGAAAAAATTATATGTGTTCTATATAATTTCACACAGACAGGAATGTTCGTGCTACTATAAAAACAACAATTATTTAATACAAAATTATTTGTGTGCAAAGCAACTTATTCACATATTTGAAAATCGAAAAACTTATTTGTTATGAAGATCTTAAAATTTTTAATATTCACATCACCCCTTCTTTTTTTTATAATTGTTGCTTCTATCAGAGATTTAAATGAAGGAAAGCTTGGAACACGTTCAAATCCAATCAGAATTTATTTTACCCCTTCTGTCGACGCAAAAAGAATTACAACCAACGCCCGCGATTTAATAAACTATCTTGAAGAAAAAACCGGCTATTATTTTGTTTCTGCAGTTCCGGCAAGTTTTGTAGCGGTTGTGGAAGCTTTCGGAACCAAGAAAGCCGATATTGCCGGGCTTAATACTTTTTCTTATTTAATGGCAAATGCAAAATATGGAGTGCAAGCAAAATTAAGAATTGTCCGTAATGGGGGAGAGACCTCTTACCGCGGCCAATTCATTACAAGGATTGATTCGGGAATAGACAGCTTAAAAGATATTGAAGGAAGAAGCATGGCCTATGTTGATCCTTCTTCAACTTCCGGCTACATTCTTCCTAAAGCTAAATTGGATGCAATGGGAATTCATCCTAGTGAGACTGTTTTTGCCATGCGTCATGATAACGTTGTTACTATGGTATATCAAGGACAAGCTGCTGCCGGGGCAACATATTACTCACCGCCTGATTCAGCTACAGGAGAAATATTGGATGCTCGTATGCGTGTTGAAAAACAATTTCCTGATGTAGAACAAAAAGTTAAAATAATTGGATTCACGGAACCGATTCCAAATGATCCTTGGGTATTTAGAAAAGATTTGCCTGAAGAAATGAAGAACAAAGTTATAAATGCATTGATGGATTATGTTAAGACTCCCGCAGGAAAGAAAGCTATGTTTGACATTTATGATATTGTGGGATTGATTCCCACCAAGGACAGCGATTACGATCCTCTTCGTAAATTATTAAAAAAGCAGCATATTTCATTTGAAGACCTGGTAAAAAAATAATGATATTAAAAGTAGATAATCTCCATAAAATTTATCCAAACGGAACGCATGCATTAAAAGGTGTAAGCTTTAAAGTTGATGCCGGCGAATTTTTAATAGTTATCGGTTTATCCGGTTCAGGGAAATCAACATTGCTTAGATGTATAAACCGTTTAATTGAACCTACCTCAGGAACAGTGGAATTCGTTGGGAAAAATATAACACACATTAAAGGCGAAGAGTTAAGAAAAGCTAAAAGCCAGATCGGCATGGTTTTTCAGCAGTTCAATTTAATAAAAAGAAGATCGGTTCTAGCCAATGTTATTACAGGCAAGCTTGGCTCTTTGGGTACATTTAATTCTATAATTGAAAAATTTTCCAAGGAAACCATTGACGAAGCCTATAGAAGTTTGGAAACTGTCGGCATAACAGAGAAGGCAAATATTCGTGCCGATTCTTTAAGCGGCGGCCAGCAACAGCGTGTAGCAATTGCAAGAAGCTTAATGCAAAATCCAAAACTGCTTTTAGCTGATGAGCCGGTTGCATCATTAGACCCGGCAACATCTAATTCGGTTATGCAGTACTTTGAAAAAATTAATAAAGAGCTAGGAACCACGGTTATTTGCAATCTTCACTTTTTAAGTTTAGTAAGAAGATATGCATCGCGTGTAATTGCGTTAAAAGCCGGAGAAATTGTTTACCAGGGATTGCCAGGCGACATAGACGAAAACTGGTTTCATACTATATATGGAGAAGAAGCAGAAGAGGTGGAAATTAGATGACAATACCAAATCCAGAGATTGAATTAACTCCGCATCAAATAATAGATCAGAATAAAAAGAGAGAAGAAAAATTTAATTTTCTTAAATCTGCTCTGCTCGATATCTTCCTCGTCTTTTATTCTCTTATTGTTTTGGAAAGAGCAATTTATTACAAGTTCATTCTAGAATTGCGCGACCTTCCTTTTTCATGGAGAGAAATTGGGATTATATACGTTATCAGCGTCGTGCTGGGTGTTTTATGGACATCCTCAAGAACTTCTCTTTCATGCAAGCTTTTTGGAATAGCTAAAGATAATAATGTAACAAAATGGACTGTAGAAATCTTTGGCTGGTTTCTATTCAACATTACTTTTATTTCCGGCTGGATTGTTACAAAAATTTCTATTGTCGGTTTGTTCAGCAGCGAGGGAATGCAAGGCGCAGAAAGAATATTTAGTGCTATGTTTCAGCCGAACATGGGAATATTTGATGATGCCTTATTTGCTATGATTGAAACCATTTATATTGCTTTACTGGCAACTCTTATTTCAATTCCTATTACACTAATTTTAAGCTTTTTTACTGCACGAAATTTAATGAAGACTAATAAAATTTCATTTGCAATTTATTATGTCTTGAGAATATTTTTAAATTTTATCAGATCCATTGAGCCATTGATTTGGGCTATAATTTTTTCAGTATGGGTTGGTATTGGCCCTTTCGCAGGTATGATTGCTTTGCTAGTCCATACCATTGCATCGAATGCAAAGTTATACTCCGAGGCAATTGAAAATATTGAACAAGGCCCTGTGGAAGCAATATCTGCAACCGGTGCAAATAAAATCCAGGTTGTTTGGTATGCAGTTGTCCCTCAAATTGTATTACCATTTCTTTCATTCACAATTTACCGATGGGATATAAATGTAAGAATGGCTACTGTAATTGGTTTAGTGGGCGGCGGCGGTATCGGCACATTGCTAATGCAGTATCAAGGCCTTGCCCGCTGGCATGAAGTAGGACTTATCGTTTTAATGATTGCTTTTGTAGTTTGGGTGATGGACTATATCAGCGCCAAAATAAGAGAAGCGATATATTAATTTATATTCATTCAAACTTAGCTTTTTATAACTTCCATTTGCATTATGTTAGATTAATTTAGCATTTCATATCTCTGCTTTTTTATAAAAACTAGCATTTCTTACCACTAAATTTTCTTCTTAACAATTTGTTAATATTTCCTTAACGCTGGCTTAACATACAATATCGAATATTACAATAACTTACGAACGTAATATTTAATTAACTATTTAATAATTATTTACAGAGATTCAAGTAATATGAAAAAGTTATCATTACTTTTTACTTCGGTTTTATTTTTTGTAAGTGCCGTTTTTGCACAAGATAATTCACCCAAATTTAGCGGATTAATGTTTGGTGATTATTTTTATAATACATCCGCACATGATTCAAGCAAAAAAAATTATAATGGTTTTCAGTTTAGAAGAATTTATATTACTACTGATTATAATATTGCAGATAATTTTTCAACTCGTTTTCGCCTGGATGCGGATCAAGGAGAAATAACAAATAATGGTAAAATTACAACCTTGATAAAAGATGCTTGGTTAAAATGGAAAGGCATTTTTTCAGGTTCAGATCTTATTCTTGGTATTTCACCAACACCTGCATATGATGTTTCCGAAGGAGCTTGGGGACACCGTTATCTAGAAAAGACTATCATGGACTTAGACGGCATAGTTTCTTCGAGGGACTTTGGTGTTGATCTTAAGGGAAAATTAACTCAAAGCGGTTCCGTGAAGTATTGGTTGAAATTCGGAAATAATTCAGGAAATTCACCGGAAGCTAATAAAAATAAAAAACTATATGGATTGATTGAATTTGACCCATCTCCAGAATTACTAATTACGTTATACGGAGATTATGCATCAAATCCTGATAAAAATGGTAAAAGTAATGATGCAATTGTTGGGGCTGGCTTTATTAACTACAGACAAAAAGGAAAATTTTCAATTGGGCTTGAAGGATTTATTAAATCTCAGCAAAATAATTATATGCCGACAAGTGGAGCTTTAGGTACCCAAAGCGGAATGGGTATATCATTTTGGGCCTACGCTAATTTAAGTGATAAAGTTCAGATCGTAGGTCGATTCGATACATTTGATCCAAATACTAATTCGAATTCAAATAAAGATGGTAAAAGTTTAATCCTGGCTGGTTTACAATTTAATCCGGTTGAGCACGTTAGTATAACCCCTAATATTGAATTATTTACATATCAAGGTGATTCTCCTAACGGAGGTGATAAGAATGATGTTGTACCGAGAATTACATTTTATTGGGGATTTTAGTAATAGTTTTATTTTCTGTTAAATCATTTTATATTAAATTTAAGAAAGGTAATATTTATGAAATTTAAATCAGTTTTATTAACAGTATTGATGCTTTCAGTTTTAGCTGGAATGTCGTTTGCACAAATGAAATTAAACGGTGCTGGGGCAACTTTCCCATACGTAATTTATTCTAAGTGGTTTGATGTTTATCATCAAAAAACCGGAATCGAGTTTAATTATCAATCAATAGGAAGCGGCGGCGGAATCAAACAAGTGATTGAAGGAACTGTTGATTTTGGTGCTTCTGATGCCCCTATGTCTGTAAAACAAATGAAGCAGGTTAATGACAAACAGGGAACAGAAATTTTACATATTCCTACCGTCATGGGTGCAGTTGTTATCACTTACAATTTACCTGGTGTTAAAAAAGGATTAAAGATAACGCCAGATGTACTTGCAGGAATTTATCTTGGAACAATCACAAAATGGAATGATTCCAAAATTACCTCAGATAACAAAGAGATCAAACTTCCTAATGAAGCTATATTTGTTACACATCGTTCTGACGGCAGCGGAACAACAAATATTTTTACAGGCTATCTTTCAAAAGTTAGTAATAGCTGGCAAAAGAAAGTCGGGCAGGGAACTGCTGTAAATTGGCCTGTCGGATTAGGTGGTAAAGGTAATGAAGGAGTTGCCGGACTTGTTAAGCAAACTGAAGGTTCAATTGGTTATGTTGAATTAGCGTATGCAGAAAAAAATGCTCTCCCTTATGCCGCTTTGAAAAATAAAGCTGGAAATTTTGTAATGCCTACTTTTGATGCAGTTTCTGCAGCGGCAGCCGGATTTGTTAAAAATATGCCTGAAGATTTAAGAGTAGAAATAACTAATGCTGATGGAAAAGATTCTTATCCTATTTCAGGATTTACATGGTTACTTATTTATAAAAACATGAAAGATAAATCCAAAGCTAAAGCTATAGTTGATTTCTTGAAATGGGCTGTGACAGATGGCGAAAAATATGCAAAAGACTTATATTATGCTCCTCTTCCTAAAGAAGTTGTAAAATTAGATCAAAAGAAGATTGCCCAAATATCTATTAAGTAATGAATTTTATTAAACGGATTTTAAATACTCAACAAGCGGATGGCGATAAAGCTGCTCCGCTTGTTTCGTCTTATACAGGTCCTAAAATTGCCGGGAAAAATATTGGGGATTTTATTTTTGAAAATATCACCCGATTTTTTGCTTTCATAATACTGGCGTTAGTAGTTGTTATGGTTTTTGAAATGACCCGCCAATCAATGGATTCAATAAAAAAGTTTGGCTGGGGTTTTATTATAAGCACTGATTGGGATCCCGTTCATGATAAATTCGGTGCATTGCCTTTCATTTTTGGAACATTATTCTCTTCATTGTTAGCTCTAATTATTGCTCTCCCTTTAAGTGTAGGAATAGCAATTTTTCTTTCGGAATTTTGTCCTAAATGGCTTGAACAGCCGGTATCATTATTAGTTGAATTATTAGCTGCAATTCCAAGTATAGTTTATGGCTTATTTGGTATGTTCGTTATGGCTCCATGGCTGCGTAAAACTGTTGAGCCATTTCTTGGTGATCATTTGGGTTTTATACCTCTCTTCACAGGCCCTCCTTATGGGTTAGGAATGCTTGCAGCCGCATTAATATTAACAATAATGATTTTACCTATAATCACATCTATATCCCGTGATATAATGAAATCAATACCGGATACTCAAAGAGAAGCAGCATTTGCACTTGGAGCAACAAAGTGGGAAGCTGTAAAAGTTGTTTTAACTGGAGCCAAGTCAGGTATTCTTGGCGCCACATTGTTAGGGTTAGGTAGAGCAATTGGTGAAACAATGGCAGTAACAATGGTTATCGGAAATAGGCCTGACATTTCAGTATCTTTATTTGCCCCAGGTTATACCATGGCAAGTGTTCTCGCTAATGAGTTTACGGAAGCAACGTCTGATTTATATTTAAGTTCATTAATTGAAATCGCATTGCTGCTTTTTGTATTGACTGTGATATTGAATGGAATAGCTCGCTTCATTGTTTGGAGCGTGACTAAAAAATATTACAAGAGCGAATAATGGCAGACAACTTTTATTATAAATGGAGAAAAATAAAAAGTACAATTATGATTGTACTAAGTGTAATTTGTGCCATCATTGCAATAATTCCATTGTTCATAATTTTTTTCTATACTTTGTCTCAGGGTTTATCATCAATTAATTGGGCATTCTTTACTCAGATGCCTAAACCTGCAGGAGAAGCAGGCGGCGGAATGGCTAATGCATTAGTCGGTACAGGAATATTAATTGGCATAGGCAGCTTAATCGGTTTGCCGGTTGGAATTTTTTCTGGAATATTTCTTTCGCAAAACCAAACATCTCTCTTTGCAAAAACCGTAAGATTTTTAGCAGAAGTATTGAATGGAATTCCTTCAATTGTAGTAGGTGTTGTTGCTTATATTTTAGTTGTACTGCCGATGAAACATTTTAGTGCTTTTGCCGGTGGCGTCGCAATTGGAATTTTAATGATGCCGCTTGTTACCAGGACAACTGAAGAGATGATGAATTTAATTCCAAATTCAGTTCGGGAAGCAGCACTTGGACTTGGGATCCCTCGCTGGAAAGCCACACTGTTCGTAATTGTTCCAGCGGCCTTTAAAGGAATTTTTACGGGTATACTTTTATCAATCGCACGTGCTGCGGGTGAAACAGCACCATTGTTATTTACTGCTCTTGGAAACCGCTTTTGGTCAACTGATTTAGGCCAACCCATTGCATCTTTAACTGTGTTCATTTATGATTATTCAAAATCTCCTTTTGAAGATTGGATTAGGCAGGCCTGGGCAGCTGCTTTAGTTTTAATATGTTTAATTATGATTATTAATATTTCATTCAGGTTAGTAACACATAAGAAAAAATATGCTTAATAATAGTGAAAATAATAATGATGTAATATTGCAAAACGAATCTGTCAATCAGAACACTGGATCTTTGAACCGAATGGAAGCCGTATCGTTGAATGCTTTTTTTGGAAAAATACAAGCATTAAAAAATATTTCTTTAAAAATTCCAAAGAATAAAGTTCTCGCAATTATAGGGCCGTCTGGCTGCGGTAAATCAACTTTTTTAAGAAGCTTAAATAGGATGCATGAGGAAGTCGGCGGAACTATAAAAGGAAAGATATTGCTTGACGGTAAAAATGTTATGGATTATGATCCTGTGTTCTTAAGAAAAAAAGTTGGAATGATATTTCAAAAACCAAACCCATTTCCAACTATGTCTATCGAAGACAATGTAACGGCTGGTTTAAGATTAAATGGTTTTCACAACAGGAACAAACTGAAAGAAATAACTGAAAAAAGTTTAAAGCAGGCTGCACTTTGGGATGAAGTAAAAGATATTCTTAAATATCCCGGTGCTAATATTTCCGGAGGACAGCAGCAAAGACTTTGTATCGCTCGTACACTTGCCGTTGAACCAGAAGTGATTTTAATGGATGAACCCGCAAGTGCACTCGACCCAATTTCAACAAGTAAAATAGAAGAATTAATTTTTGAATTAAAAAAGAAATATACAATTGTAATTGTAACTCACAATATGCAGCAGGCTGCCAGAGTAAGCGACAATACAGCGTTTTTTTATATGGGTGAATTAATTGAACATTCTTCTACAAAGCAAATATTTTTATCACCGACAAAAAAACAAACTGAAGATTATATAACTGGAAGATTCGGCTAATTTAATAAAAAGATTTTATTATGCTAAGCTCAAAAATATCTAAACATATAGTTATGAATTATTATTATTGTTCGGAAAAATAAATGAAGGATGTTAAAATATCCGTTAAAGATTTAAATTTATTCTACGGGGAAAAACAAGCGCTGACAAATGTTTCCTTAGATATTCCTGTCCGGAAAGTGACAGCTTTTATTGGGCCATCCGGATGCGGTAAATCTACTTTTTTAAGAACTTTAAATAGAATGAATGACTTGATTGAAAATGTTTCAATTACTGGAAATGTTGTAATTGATAAAAGTGATATTTATAAAGATAACATTGATGTAGTGAAGTTAAGAAAAAGGGTAGGAATGGTTTTTCAAAAATCAAATCTATTTCCCAAATCGATTTATGATAATATTGTATACGGGCCAAAGTTAAATGGAATTAGAAATAAAAAAATTTTAAATGAGATCGCAGAGAAGTCGTTAAAACAAGCAGCAATTTGGGATGAAGTTAAAGATAGAATGGATCATCCTGCATTAAGTTTATCAGGCGGACAACAGCAGCGCGTTTGCATTGCTCGTACTCTTGCCGTTGAACCGGAAATTATTTTGATGGATGAACCTGCCAGCGCACTTGATCCTATATCCACTGCAAAAGTTGAAGAATTAATTCACGAGCTAAAAACTGAATACACTGTTGTTATTGTTACTCACAATATGCAGCAAGCAGCACGGGTAAGTGATTTCACTGCTTTCTTTTATCTTGGTGAATTAATCGAATATGATAAAACAACAAAAATGTTTACAAGTCCTTCCAAGAAGCAGACTGAAGATTATATAACAGGAAGATTTGGTTAAATTATTTTTGTAATTTCACGAATTGTTAAATTAAAGTTTAAGGAAGATTAATGGAACGGCAATTTGATCAGCAAATGGAAAAGCTTAAAAAACGAATTCTTAAAATGTGCAGCCTTGTGGACGAGCAGGTAGAAAATGCAATTAAGTGCATTGAAGAAGAAGATCATGAGCTTGCAAAATTAGTAATTCAGCGGGATGATAAAGTTGATAAATATGATTTGAAGATCGATAAAATCTGCCAGAAAATAATTGCGCTAAACCAGCCGGTCGCTATGGATTTACGATTAATTATGTCTGCTTTAACAATAAATAATAACCTTGAAAGAATTGGTGACATCGCTGTAAACATTTCGGAAAACTTTTTAATCCTAAAAAAGAAACCAGCATTTTTAGATAGAACTCATATCGTTCAAATGTTTAAAGTCGGTAAAGAAATGATAAGGAATTCAATAGATTCATTTGTTAATAACGATCCAAAGCTTGCACAAAAAGTAATTGAAACTGATAATATTATGGATAATTATAATATTGAAAATCATCAAATCTTAATCAGTATAATGAAAGAATCTCCTGATAATATTGAACCAGCAGTTGCAGTTTTAGTTATCTCTCGCATGCTGGAAAGAATGGGTGATCATGCAACGAACATAGCTGAAGATGTATTCTTCATAGTTGAAGCTCAGTTGATAAAGCATAAATATGAAAAGTTTTTATTTAGCGAAGATACTGATGAAGATGAGGAGGATTAAAATTTCAAGATTAAAATATTACAAAATTTAAAGATTAAGTTTAATTCTTGAACATGAACTTACTCTTGAACCAGCCAGGTGTTTACAATGCGTTGATTCTAATCTAAAATATTTCCTAAAGCTTTCATGAATAAATCATGAGAAGCATCAACTTTTTCCGGATTAGAAATTGAATATAGTTTCCCGCTAAAAAATATTCCCCAGCTTTGCATTACCAGAAACGAAGGCAGTGTTTTATTCAGTACTTCTTTTTTGCTTTCATAAATTGGGTGCAATACTTTACTAATTATTTTTTCTTCCTCTGTAAGAAGCTCTTTTAAAATTATAAGCTCTTTTTCAAAACTTTCATCTTTTAACAGCAGAAGGAATAGCTCATAAAGCAGTCTAAATTTCTGAAAGGTGGTTTCTTTATAAATTATATATTCAAGAAATTTTTGGCTGGCGGAAATTTCTTCATTATTAAATATAACTTTTATTTCGTCAATATATTGGGTTGCTTCCCATTTAATAGTTTCGTAAAAAAGTTCCTCCTTTGATTCGAAGTAATGATAGATAGTTGCCTTCCCGATTCTCAAGTCGCGCGCAATTTCGTCAAGAGTAGTTTTGTTCAAGCCGTGCTTTGCAAATCTCTTAACAGCAGTTTTTAGAATTTGTATTTTTCTTTCTTTATCGGCCAAAGAATTATCCTATGAAGCAATAAATGTATTTGAAAAATAACAATTATATAATTTAAAACTAAGCGAATTCATTATTATTTATTCGCGAAGCAATTATTAACTAATGACATGATATCCCTAAATTTTCTTGGAAGATTTACTTAATGTAAAAGCCAAAATTAGTAAAGCTTTATATAGTCAATTTCTGCTATAAAATTACCTTCTTGCTTATCGCTTACTAATAATGAAATTTGTTTGATTTTATCTAATGGTATGCTTTTATTTGAAATGATTTCCTTACCGAAGTAAAAAAGCTTGAATTGATTGAAGGGAAGTGTTAAAGTAGTATATTTTTTTATTTCAGTTGCAAATTGAATTCTATAAAAGTAGCCTGTAAAATTAACAGTCTCTTTCATTGAAATATTATATTGTTTTCCATTTCCATTGATCCTTATTTCAATACCTGAAAATTTTTCAAAGTTGAAGTTGTTTATTGGGCTTCTTAAAGATGCAAAACCCCCGTTATTTTTTAAAGAAATTTCCCCTTCAAAAACAATTTTTTCATTTTCATTTACAAAAGCTTCCGAAGAACTTAATCCACCCATTACTCCATCATTTACAGTCTTCCACCTTTTTTCGGTTTCCATTATTGATGAGTCAAGTAAAATTTTCTCATTCATAGTTTATTATTAGATCTTAATTTTTATTTTGAAAATAAACCTATCTGCTATGATAGTTTACAAGATTTTCTGCCATCCCATTAAAAACGAAATAATGAAAAGGTAATGCGGAATACCAATATAACCTTCCCAATAATCCTTTGGGACGGAAGGTTGCGGTTTGCTGTAGAAATTGTTTGCCGCTTTTATTTATAATTTTAAACTCAAGCCATGCTTCACCTGGAAGTTTCATTTCAGCATAGAGTAATAATCTTCTATCTTTTTTATCAGCAGCAAGTACCCGCCAAAAATCAAGTGAATCTCCTGTATTAATTATGTTCGCATTTGTTCTTCCGCGGCGTAAACCAACTCCTCCGAAAATCTTATCCAATATCCCACGCAAGTGCCATAACCAATTTGCATAATACCAGCCCCGTTCACCTCCAATTGACCAAATATTTTCAAGTATTCGTTCAACCTTATCACCGATAAATTTTTCTCGTTTATCCAAAAAGCAGCCATTGGTGGGGACATTAATATGACTTAGAAGAGAATTATCGTCATAGCTTGAAACTAGTGCATCTTTCCAGCTTGATATAACATTATTTTGTTCAATTTTTTGAAAAGCTAATTGCACAGCTTCTTTGTATGAAATTGGATTAATTCCAAGATTCTTTTCAAGTTCGTTATTCTTTGCCACGACTTCTATTTTCATACTGTTAACAAGATTTATCGCAAGTTTATAAGAAGTTGACGTGACAAAATAAAGCCAGTAAGAGGAAAGTCGGGGAGTCATAACAGGAACTGTAAAAATGTATCGTTTAAGTCCGCGAACTTCTGCAAATTGAAGCAGCATCTTTTTGTATGATAGAACATCCGGCCCGCCAATATCGAAAGATTTATTAAAAGTATTTTTATTAAAAAGAACTCCGGTTAAATATTGAACTACGTTTCTAATTGCTATAGGCTGATGTTTTGTATTAAGCCACTTGGGAGTAATCATTACTGGAAGTTTTTCCACAAGATCGCGAATGATTTCGAAAGATGCACTTCCAGAACCAACAATTATCCCGGCTTTCAGGGATGTTAATGGTATTCCGCTTGTTTCTAATATTTCTCCAACTTTTTTTCTGGATGCAAGATGTTTAGAGAGATTGTCTTCATTTGTAATTCCGCCGAGATAAATAATTTGCTTTATAGAAGTTTGTTTAACAAGATTTATGAAATTATTAGCAGTAATTTCTTCAAGCTTTGCAAAATCTTTTATATTTGAACTCATCGAATGAATTAGATAGTAAGCTGCATCAATATCTTTTATAGAATTTATTTCGGGAATATTTTTTAAAAAATCAACTTCAAATAAAGAAATCTTTGGATGTTTGTAGATACCTTCAACAGGAAATCTATTTTTGTTTCTTACACAGCATATAATTTCATGTCCTTGCTCAATAAGAGCGGGGAGTAGTCTTTTCCCAATATACCCTGTTGCACCTGTTAGTAATATTTTCATAGGAATAATTTTTACAAAAAAAGCCTGATGATTTCACCAGGCTTTAAAGAAGTTAATTTCGGGTAATCTTTAATTAGAAACAATTTTTTTTGCTTCATCAATAAGTGCACTGGCTTTTTTCTTGCCGTCTTTAATTATCTCATCGGCTTTTTTCTTTCCATCTGTAAAAATTTCATCAGCTTTATCCTTGCCTGTTTCAATATAATCATTTACATCATCAAGCAAGTCGCCGGTAGTTTTTGAAATATTTCTCCTCATTTTTTTACCGGTGAAAGGAGTATAAAGCATGGCAAAAACACTTCCAAGTACACCACCTACTAACAACCCTGTAAAAAACAAACTAACATTATTCGATTCTTTTTCCATTTTATCCTCCATATAAATTTATTTTGGAATAAATCATTTAATTTCTGAATGCAGTTATTACAACATCAATGTATAAAAAATCGGGGACATATGACTTGTTTTAATATACATATTTTTTTGTCCCGATAGTAAAAAAATTTATTAAAACTAAACCCGCAATAAACCCGCCAATATGCGCTGCATACGCAACTCCACCGACCTGTGCCCCTCCGCTTAGTAATCCGGCACCGCTTATCAATTGAAAAACAAACCAAAGTCCTATTGCCAGTATTGCTTGAACATCGGTAATAAAATAAAATATGATAACTTTTACTCTTCTTTTGGGGTACAGCAGCATATAAGCTCCTAAAACTCCTGAAATAGCACCTGAAGCGCCCAATGTTGGGACTAATAGATTTCCATTTAAAACGGCAGTTGTAAAAACATGAGCTAAAGAGGCAAGCACTCCGCAGACTAGATAAAAAATCAAATACCTAAAATGTCCTATTCGATTTTCAATATTATCACCAAAGACTAACAAAAAAATCATGTTTCCTAAAATGTGTGCAATTCCGCCATGCATAAATAAAGAAGTAATTAAAGTTTCATAGACAATTCCAGGTGTGGGTTGTAATCCAGGCATTTTATATCTCTCTCCACTTACCGGATTTTCATACACTTTATCACTTGT
>CAVZID010000006.1:0-14126 GCA_963775245.1 uncultured Bacteroidota bacterium | reverse complement strand
TAACCATTGGTTTAATACAATCTTATTGAAATACAATCTAATTAATAAATTCTTTTCCAGCCTAATCAATAAATAACTAACATGAACTTTTGCAGTTTAGTTATTCTTTGGCAAGAATTATAAAAATTAACAACCACCAATAATTCGTTTAGATTTTTTTACAGGGACAGCAAGAGTTTTACTCTTTTCAATCAATATAGGAATTTGTACACTCGCTTCTTCCCTGAACTTATAATCATCAGCTTCTAATTTTGTTTTTGCATTGCCTGGATTTTTGAATTCTAAAATATCTTTTTTGAAATTAGAAAAACCGCCTTTTAGAACAGAGACATTTTCATATCCCAATTTATAAGCAATTACTGCAGCTTTCCTTGCTGTCAGTTCATCATCTGCAATAAAGATATCTTGCTTGTCATTTATAGCTAATATTTTCACAGCAAATTTTTCAAATAAATTATTAACTGTTAATGATACTGATTTAGGGAGATTTAATTTCTGAAATTCTTCAGCACTTCTTAAATCAATAATTTGAATTTTTTCATCATCATACATAATTCTAAAAGCAAGCTCATCAGGAGTCATAGCTTTTATGTCGAATGAATTTACATAAGAAATGTTTTCAACATCTTTTTTATAACTGTCTCTAACATCAGGCATGAAGAAAGCTGTGAATCCAAA
Organism: uncultured Bacteroidota bacterium; assembly: GCA_963775245.1. Lineage (GTDB taxonomy): Bacteria > Bacteroidota > Ignavibacteria > Ignavibacteriales > Ignavibacteriaceae > CAVSWT01. The sequence continues at coordinate 13,448 of CAVZID010000006.1, read as the reverse complement.
AATAATTGCAATGCCGGTTAAACCAAGATACAATTTGCCAACTTTAAACTCTGGATTAGGTTTACCATTAACTTTATTTTCGATTAGTGTTGTTATCCAAAAGGCACCGATTGCAACAGCTACTAATAAAAAAGCAAATAGTCCTTGCGACATCCCCAGAGAATCAAATATTCTTACGAATCCCCACGGCTGTGCTTTATACAAACCTTCGAAAAGAGGATAACCTTCAGCAAAAATAAATATTCCTAAGAACGAGCCGGCAATAAAAACCATTGCGTCTATTTTGCCTATTGCTGCAGCACAAAAGCTTGTCCCGGGGCAAAAACCACCGAGTACAAATCCAAGGCCCATAATTAATCCACCGACAATAGCTGATGATAAAAATGTGGGGTTAATATAAATTAGATTTATATCTAACAGTCCAAAGTGACTAAGTGCAACTACTCCCAGCATAGCAGTTACTCCGGCAGTAAAGAAAACTCGAAGCACTGTAAAATCATAGCCGTAAAAAAGTCCGACTAATTTTTTTGAAGTTGAAAAGCCTGCTTGTTCTAATATAAATCCGAATGCAATTCCAATAAAGAATGCAACTACAAAGTTAAGTTCATTTCCAATTATATCAGGAACTAACGGTCCCATTTAATTATCCTTTCAAAATATTTTGGAATTTGATAAATCAAATTCTTACTTGTTAAATCCAAAGTTTTCTAAAGAAATAGGCGAACATATAAGCTCCGCCAAATATTGCCATCATTGTAATAATGCCGCCAGTGGATAGCACAGCCATTCCGCTCAATGCAGCACCGCTTGTGCAGCCTCTTCCAAGCTGTGCGCCAAAACCAAACAGCAGTCCGCCGAATAGAGCTCCCACAATTCTTGTCTGTGATTTTATCTTTGGCGATTTTTCTAAAGTGAAGTTTAGCCTGTTTGAAATTAAACCTGATGCAAAAGCTCCGATTAAAACTCCAATCATTTCGAACACCAACCAGTTTTTTAATGGATTGTTATTGTGTTCGGCTAAATATCCTTTATAAAATTCAGTGTTCTCAGTATGTGATGGGGCTACAGTTTGAACAACCGAAATAACACCGCTTTTTATTGCTCCGCTTGCTCCAAGGCCTCTGCCCGTGATATAAATTGTTGCGAGTAAAAGTATACCGAGAAAAAATCCCGCTAAGTACGGATTCATATATTTTGTAGTGTTCATAAAACTTCCTCTTCAGCTAATTTAATTTCTTCTTTAATTTTTTCCGGTTGGACTATTTCCGTTTCTTCTTCATCTTCAATTTCTTCATATCCGGTAATCATTGCTTTTAAATTTGATGTAATAGTGCTGCCGGTTGTAATTAGGTAAACATGAGCTATAATAAATGCAACAAGTAGAAATGCACCTAAAGTATGAAGTAAAGCAATTGGCTCAACAGTTTTTAGATTTAAAACTTTAATTTCATTGCTTTGAGGATACCTATAAAACATGTATAACAATCCTGAAAGAACCATGATTGGTATTACTAATAATTTTAATCCAAGATAAACTAATCTTTGTAAAGGATTTAATTTGCTAACTGCTGTTTTCTTTGTTGGATGAGGAGTGTTCTTAAATATTCCAATCAAATAAAAATTTATCTGTGATTTAAGATTATCTAAAGTTGGAAGATATTGTTTCCATTCCCCGGTTGTAAAATGCCAAAATATTGCAAACACAATTAATATTATGAAAGCATAAGCAGCAATGATATGATATTGAACTGCATTTTGATAACCAAAGAATTTTATTGTGCCATGAACTTCAAATCCGGTGAACGCCAAAAAGAAAATCAATATTGCCTGCATCCAGTGCCAAAAACGTTCAAAGGATTTGTAAATATAAATTTGTCTTTTTGTTATACTTTTTGATTTAGTTTTCATTTCCATTTTAACCTCTTGTTTTCATTTTTTTTGAGGAGAAAATTCTAACAGTTCCATGAAACAAAACACCAATTAATGTTAACAGAATTATTAAATAACCTGCTGTTTCAATAAAAGATGAATAATCTCTTGCAGGCATGTAAAAATCAGTTAATGAAGCAAGCCTGCTGTTTTCTCTTGTATGGCATTCTGTACATTGCACAGTTAAATCTTTTGTTGATACCATATGATTCAACGGCCAGTACATTTTAGTTTTTATGAATCCAACTTTTCCACTGAAAGGAAGTCCTACGTCTTTCATTCCTACTTCTGAGGCTGTCTCCCAGTTAAAATCCTTCCAGAATGCACCTTCACCTTTTTTATCAGCATAAAGCTTAGGCTGAATTAACATTTTATTTATAGGATCATAAGGCTGAATTGTTCTCATAATTTTTACAGGAATAATTTTAGAGTCCCTATCAGTATAAGAACCATTTAATGTATTTAGTTCAAGTGGTTTTGTTGTATCAGTTACTATATCACCTAAAAGATAATGTTCTGCAGTTCCATTAAACCAAACATAATCCGGCTTAACATTTTTTTCGTATTTAAAGCTGCCTTTGATTGATAAGTAAGTATGATCGCCGTTTTTATCATTAACCTCATATGGCTCGCCATTCTTAAGTTTTCCTGCAGTTGACCAATCCCAAAAAACTTTTGTTGCATTTACTTTTGCATAAATTGGAATATGACAAGTTTGGCAGGCAACTTTAACGGTGTGTTCGTTTAAGATATTTTCTTTGTGAGGATTCTCAGTATGACAATCTTCGCAATAAACTCTATTATAGTTCATAGAAGAAACTGAATACATTTTTCCTTTGATGTTATGTTTTTCAGTTTTATGACAATCAATGCATTGTAAATTTGCTTCACCCACAGCCATGTGAACATCAACATCTTTTGTCGGTTCGAACATTGATTTTTCAAGGTCGCCGTGTTTAACATTGTTCCCGCCGCCGCCAAAAAAATGACAAACACCGCAGTTGGATCTTTTTGGCTCCCCAACATGCTGGGCTATATTTGATAAATCAACTGATGGATCAGGAAGGCCAGCCATCTCAGCACCTTTTGCGTAAGTCTCTGTGTTATCGTGACAAACAAGGCAATCAACTTCTTTAGGATTATTGAAACTAAAATCTTTGCTCGTCATTCCATATCCGATATGGCATTTAGCACAGCTTTGTTCGTTGCTTTGCACTCCGATACAAAAATTATTTAAAGCATTCTTTTTCCCCAAATAAACAATTCCTCTTCCCTGGATGTATTCGGCTCGTTCCCAATTCCAGTGATTAGATTTCATTATTTCTGCTGCTCTACCGTTATGGCAGGAAATGCATGCTTCAGTAACTTCCTGTGGAGATGAAAATTTCTTTTGAAGCACTGCAAATTTAGTATGATCAACTGAAGGAGAAGTTTTCTCTGAATACTTTTCCTTAAGTTTTGATTCTAAGGTCGGCTCATAACTTTTTGTTTTAAGAAGCGTAACTGTGGTTACAAGCACTAGGCCAATTAAGGCTAATGTTATTATTATTTTTTTCATGAGATTTTACTGGTTAAGAGATTAGTTATTTATCCTTCAATAATTGAATTATACTGGATTTTACAGATTTGCATTCTGAAAAGTTTCTGTAGACTTCACAGATTCGGCACTCTATATTTGAGCACGTGTTGTTGATATGTTGATGTGACCAGCAGGGGGCTGAATTCGTTTTATATGCATTACAATTACTTTTATCTACTTCACTGCATCCGATAATTTCCCAGCAGGGGATTAATGAATAAATAGTTTTTATTCCATTAATACTAATTTTGCTTTCATTAATTGCTTTCCGGATGCAACTTAGCCTATCTATATCGCATTGAGAATATAAACGATGACTGGTTTTCTTTTTAAATGGGATAATCAACCCTTCTTTTTCGTACATGCGCAGGGTATGAACCGAAATTCCCAAAATTTTTGCTGCCACACTTATTGAATAAAGCGGCGTTTCATAATTAACTGTTGTTTCCATCAAATTTTCAAAGTGTAAATCAATACTTGATATCTATAAATATCAACTTCTCTGCCATTTATAATTATTGATTTTCTCGTAAATTTAAATGAGTAATGACAGCAAGACTGCCACGTCTGAGAAATTTTAAAGGTTTTTATTCTTTTTGATGGGAATGTTAGAAGATTAAATTGTTGTTTTATTAAGCAAATAAAGAAAAATAGTTGGATATTTTCTTGTTAGCATTTTTAGCTATTTTTCTATGAATAATCTTCTTCTTGATTAATATTGTAAAATAGATTTGGAGAATAGAAGGGAAGTGACTCAGCAGAAATTAATTGAGCTCCAACTTTGTCCACTAATCGCACAACTTTAACGATCTCTTTGTTCTTTCCATGTTTTTCTTCTTCAACTTGCTTTTTTAACAAGTCTTCTGCTGTCAAGAAACATTTACGGTTATAAGCCCCAGCTAATTCAAAAACATTTCCTTCAGCTTTTGCTAGAGTAATTTGCTTATCAGTTTTATAATCAACAATAAATTTAATCATCTCTTCTGAGATTAAAGGATATTCAGTTGATAAAATAAAATTCTTTTTAGTTTCAGTATGAAAAAGACCGGCATGAATTCCTGCTAATGGCCCTTTACTTTTGAAAAAATCTTCAAACATTTCAAGTTCAAGAAATTTGTACTCTTTAGGATTATTTGTAATTAAAATGACACGTTCAAAAATATTTGTCATTAAATTTTTTATATGTTCAATTATATTATTCTCTTTAATCTTTACATTTTTATTTTTATTAACCACAAGCGAGTTTTCACCGCCGGCTAAAATTATTCCTGTTACATCCTTATACATATTTATAATCCCTTTTATATTTTAAAAACCTCCGATGTTTTTTAGCATTGCTGCCGATAAGTAAATATATTATCTAATACATAGTGAAACCTCGGAGGTTTGGTTTCACTTTGGTAATTCTGAATTACATTTTCAAAAATTCAATGTTATTTAAATTTAATTTATAATGTTTAAAGAATTTATCAATTAAATTTTCTCTGACCACAAATATAATTTTAATTTTACTCTGATTGTCAATGCTTTTTAATATTTGAGAAATTGCTGGTTCCAATCCTTTGCCATTTAATTCGAGCGGGCCTATTTCATCGATGACAAGCCATTCCGGATTTGATTTAAAGGATTCAAATAATTTTTCTCTTGCCCACTCAAAAATATTCTCATCGAAAAGATATTTCCCAACAGAAATTGTCTTTTTATTTTCAGCTTTATAAGCTACTTCTAATTTTTTAATTTGATTAGAAGAAATGTGGTGTAAATGGCGTTTGCTATTTAATACCGGTGCTAATATCCCATCAGCATTATTTTCTTTTATCCAGTTTGCTAAAAAAGTTGTTTTGCCAATCCCGGTTTTACCGGATAAAATATAAATCTTTTTCATGCTTCTTCAAGTTGAAAAAATAAAATTGCAGCTATTGAATAACTTAAAAATACATTTATTTTTTTAATCCCTTTTATATTTGATGATTGACTCCATGAATTTGAAATAATAGTTCTGAATTGTGGAAAGAAGTTAATCATGTCTTCAACTTGAAATGAAGAAACGGAAGTCTTTTTACTCAATAATTTTTTAAATACTTTTAATAAGAAGGGAGATAAAAATTTAAACCAAACAAAAATTATAAAAGCTGACCTGATAAGCATTATAAAAATTTTAAGTGATATATTTTCGTCAACTTCAGGATGAAAATAAGAAAGCGCAATCATCATCAGAGAAAAAATAAAAATTAAGACCCCGGATTTCTTCTTCCACCAAACTTTTGATTTTTTTGTTTCTGAATATCTTGGAATACTAAATCTATTATTATTTATAACGAACAATGATTGAATTTTTTCTGATTCATTCAATGATAAATTTATAATTCTTCCCGGCAATCTCGCAGCAAAGAAACCGATATAAATTCCGGCGATTAAATGTATGAATAAATATAAACATATTATTGTGTAGCTTAAATATAAACTATGGCTATAAAAACTCATTCCAAATTGACTGAAAACAAATTTTGAGAATTCATCAATTGATTCCCAAAGAGAATTGCCGAATACAATAGTAAGAATTATTATCTTTTGTAATGCTGAAGTAACAAGAGTTAAAATTCCAAGCGAAATTGTGGAAAGCTTAAAGTGTTTTGAGGATGAGAATAAAATTTCTCCCATAAATCCTTGAAGTAAAACTGCAAAGTAAGCTGTAACCGGTGTATATGGGCTAACAAAACCTTTAATAATTAAAACTGTAAAAGTTGCTTTTAATATTATCCCTCTTCTTGAAAAAGTATCTGAAGTCTCGTGAGAAAAGTATGCAATGAGCGTGATGAAAATTACAGCAGCACTGCCGGCAATTAATCCAGTAACAGGTATTTTAAATACATGAAGTATACCGCCTAAAGCTGATTCACTAAAGCCCCATAGTGCGGTAATCCGCCAAATTACAATGGAATTATTCGTTTTGCTTTTAGTTATTATTGATTCTAAGTTCATTATAAACTGGTATCAATTATTTCAAATAAAAAATACAAATTACTGACCAGCAAGTCATATTTTAAGCTAAACTCATTTTTATTTTAGGCACTACTTTTTTATATTTCCAAATCACTATAAAAAACTTACACAGTAGTAAACAGTCAAAATAATTCTCTTAAATTCAATTCCAAAATAAGAATTTTTTAATATAAGTTGAGTTATTTTTCTATTTTCTACTAAATCTGGTATAAAAGGAAATCACTATTCATGTCAAATAAATATGAAATTGCAATTCTTGGCGGCGGGCCAGGCGGTTATGTTGCAGCAATACGTGCTGGTCAGTTAGGATTTAAAACTGTTGTGATTGACACTCAACCACTTGGAGGAATATGTTTAAACTGGGGCTGTATTCCAACCAAATCATTATTAAAGAATGCTGAAATTTACGACACCATAAAAAATCACGGAGAAGACTTCGGTATAACTGCAAAAGAATTATCATTTGATTTTAATAGAATAATAAAACGCAGTCGAGATATTTCCGAAAGAATTACTAAGAATGTAGAAATGCTGGTTAAAAAAAATAAAGTGGATAGAATAAAGGGTTATGGAAAATTGTTTTCAAGAAATCAAATTGATATTTATGATGAATCAAAAAAGAAAATTGATTCAATAACGGCAGATAAAATTATAATTGCTACCGGTGCAAGGCCAAGGTCAGTACCTTCAATTCCAGTTGATAAAAAGATGATAATTACGAGTACCGAAGCAATGATTTTAAATGAACAGCCAAAGGAACTAATAGTGATTGGTGCCGGAGCGATAGGAATTGAGTTTGCGTATTTTTATAACGTACTTGGTACAAAAGTAACAGTGATTGAAATGCTCGATAACATTCTTCCAATTGAAGATAAAGAAGTTTCACAGACTCTTGAAAAAAGTTTTAGGAAAAGAGGAATAGAAATTTTAACAAAAGCAGTAGTTAAGAAAGCAGAAGTAAAAGGAAAGAAAGTTAATGTTACAGTTGAAGTTAATGGTGAAACAAAAGAATTATCTGCTGATAAGGTTTTAAGTTCAATTGGTGTGACCGGCAATGTTGAAGGCTTTGGTCTTGAAGAATTAGGCGTTGAGCTTTTTAAGAATCACATAAAAGTTGATAAGTCAACATTCGAAACAAATGTAAAAGGAATTTATGCTATCGGTGATGTTATTGGCCCTCCTTGGTTAGCCCATGTTGCATCCGCTGAAGGAATTCATTGCATTGAAAAAATTAAAGGATTGGAAGTTCAAGATATTGTTTATGAAAATATTCCAGGATGTACTTATTGTCAACCGCAAGTTGCAAGTGTTGGATTGACAGAACAAAAAGCAAAAGATGCCGGGTACGAAATTAAAGTAGGAAAGTTTCCCTTCATGGCAAGTGGGAAAGCATTTGCAGTAGGTGAAAGAGAAGGCTTTGTAAAATTAATCCTTGATGCTAAGTATGGTGAAATTCTCGGTGCCCATATTATAGGTTCTGAAGCTACAGAATTAATAGCTGAAATTGGAATTGCAAAATCTGTTGAAGCAACCGGAGAATCAATTATGAAAACCGTGCATGCACATCCTACTTTATCCGAATCGGTTATGGAAGCTGCGGCCAATGCATACGGAGAAGCAATACATATTTGAAAGGTCAAAATTAAAAAGTCAAAAGTCAAAAAATGAAAGATGAAAATTGTCACCTACTATTTTGAGAATCGGTGCTTATCGTTTTCATTTTTATTCCAATGAAAGGAACGAACCACCACACATTCATATATCTTTTAATGATGGCGAGTGTAAATTTTGGTTGCAGCCAATTCAATTGGCAAGAAATAGAGGTGTTGCTCCTCATGATGTTAGGAAGATAGAAAAAATAGTTTTTGAAAATAAAGATTTATTATTGGAGAAATATTATGAGTTCCACAAGTCTTGATAAAGAATTAATTGTTGAGCCAGCTGCTTTAAAGGTGTGGGTTGAAGATAGAATGATTTATTTTGAACTAACCGATGGTAGAATTATTGGGTTCCCGGCAAGTAAATTTAATAGACTAAAAGATGCTTCCGATGAACAATTAAAAAAAGTAGAAACTCGTCTTAATGGTTACGCTTTAAGATGGGAGGAGTTAGATGAAGATATAACAGTCCCTGGAATAGTTGCAGGCAGTTTTGAATTATCTTAAATGAATTAACTGATGAAAAAACGAATTCTAACATATTGCAACCTTGATTTTATTGATTATAAAGAAGCATGGGATTTTCAAAAGGAAATTCACGCTCAGCGTGTTTCTAATAAAATCGGTGATATATTTTTTATGCTTGAGCACCCTCATACTTATACTCTTGGAAAAGTTGCTGATAAAAATAATTTAGTTGGTTCACAAGAATATTTAAGTCAAAATAATATTTCTGTTTATGATATTGATAGAGGTGGTGATATAACTTATCACGGTCCGGGACAAATTGTTGGTTATCCAATTATTGATTTAAATGAATGGCAATTAGACACTCACAAATATTTACGCGCTTTGGAAGAAGTAATTATCAGAACTTGTTCTGACTATGGTTTAATCGGAACAAGAGAACCAAAATATACAGGTGTATGGATTAACAATAATGAGCGCGAAAGAAAAATAGCTGCAATAGGAATTAAAGTCAGCCGCTGGGTAACAATGCACGGTTTTGCTTTTAATGTTAATACTGATTTGTCGTTATTCAACGGCATTATCCCATGCGGCATTACTGATAAAGAAGTAACTTCATTAAAAAAAGAATTGCAAAGAGATTTAGATATTCAAGAAGTTCAAAATAAATTAATAGTTCATTTCAAAGATGTTTTTAGTTACGATGAAATAATTACTATTTCAAAAGAAGAATTGATGCAGTCAAACGTAAATCATATTTAGATGAAAGGTTTCTAATGGCTAAAAGAAATTTGCCAAAAAATAATTCAGCTCAAAAGATTTTAAATGAAAAAAAACGAACTACTGAAAATAATGGTAATGGAAAAGTTAAATTGATTAATAATGATGAGAATACTGTTAAGAGTGATTTTAATAAAGTTGAGTTGTTAAAAGTTTTAAGATATATGCTTCTTGCAAGAAGCATTGACAACAAAGCTCTTAATCTTTTAAGACAAGGTAAAACTTTTTTTCATATCGCAGGCGCCGGACACGAAGCTATTCAAGTTGCCATTGGACTTTCATTGAATCCTAAAGAAGATTGGTTCTTCCCTTATTATCGTGACTTAGCACTTGTTTTAACTTTAGGAATGACCCCAAAAGAATTCTTCATGCAATGTTTTGGTAAAGTGGGTGACCCTTCCTGCGGCGGAAGACAATTACCATGTCATTGGGGACATACGGAAATTAATATTCCATCTCAATCAAGTCCAACAGGTACACAATATTTAAATGCAGTCGGAACGGCATTGGCTTCTGTAAGGACTGGTAAGAAAAGTATTACTTATGTGAGCAGCGGTGAAGGCACTACAAGTCAAGGTGAATTTCATGAAGCAATAAACTGGGCAAGTCGAGAAAAGCTTCCGGTCTTATTTGTAGTGGAAAATAATAAATATGCCATTTCAGTTCCTGTTGAAAATCAAAGCGGCGGAAAAGATAGTTCAATTGCAGAAATGATGTCTGGCTATCATAACTTACTCCGTTTCCGAATTGACGGGACAGACTTTTTTGAATCTTATAAAAAAGTTCAAGAAGCAATTGAATACATTAAAAAAGGTAATGGCCCTGCATTAATTGAAGCTGAAGTAGTTAGACTTCAATCTCATTCTTCTTCCGACGACCAAAAAAAATATAGAGACAAAAATGAACTAGAAGAAGAATTAAAAAAATCCCCGATAGAAATACTTTCAAGTAAATTGATTCGTGAAAAAGTAATTACAAAGGATGAATATGAAGAACTAAAAAAAGAAGTTCTTGAAGAAGTAAGTAAAGCGGCAGATGAAGCAATAAAAGAAGAAGACCCAAAACCAGAAGATGCTGCCAAATATATTTTTGACGAAAGTGGTTTGAAAGATACTTTGGACTATGAAAAAAGCAAACCTTCAGGCAAAAATATTGTGATGGTAGATGCTATTAATCATGCTCTGCATGAAGAGATGGAACACAATGATAAGATTTATATTTTCGGTGAAGATATTGCCGATAGCAAAGGCGGAGTATTCACTGCCACAAAAGGATTGTCCACAAAATTTGGTGATGATAGAGTTTTTAATTCACCATTAGCAGAAGCAAGTATAATCGGTGTTGCTACCGGTATGGCATTAACGGGATTAAAACCGGTAGTTGAAGTTCAATTTGGTGATTACATCTGGCCGGCATTTATGCAATTCAAAGATGAACTTTCAACTTATAGATACCGTTCTTATAATAAATGGCCGGCACCAGTAGTTACTCGTGTCGCGGTTGGCGGGTATATTCACGGCGGACTTTATCACAGCCAAAACATAGAAGCATTCTTTTCTCACATTCCTGGAATTTATATTGCTTATCCTTCAAATGCTGCTGATGCAAAAGGATTATTAAAAACCGCTTGCAGAATTAATGACCCGGTTTTATTCTGCGAACACAAAGGATTATACCGTCAAAGCTTCGCAACTTCGCCTTCTCCGGATAGCGACTACTTAGTTCCATTCGGCAAAGCAAAAGTTGTTAAAGAAGGAAGTGATGTTACAGTTGTTTCTTACGGTGTTTCTATGTGGGATTCTGTTAATGCAGCTAAGAAACTTGAAGAAGATGGTTATGAAGTTGAAGTAATTGATATCAGAACAATAATTCCACTTGATGAAGAAACGATTTTTAATTCAGTGAAGAAGACAGGAAAAGTAATTGTAATTCATGAAGACACATTAACTGGCGGCTTCGGTGCTGAAATAGCAGCACGAGTTTCGGATTCATGTTTTCAATATTTAGATGGCCCGGTTAAAAGGCTTGCAGCTAAAGATTCGCATATACCGTATTCGCCGATTTTAGAGAATGCAATTCTTCCAAGTAGAGAACAAATTTATAAGGCGATAAAAGAGTTAATAGAATTTTAATTATCGTCATTCCGAACTTGTTTCGGATTCAATTGTTTTTTTTTATATAAAAGATGCTGAAACAAATTTAGCATGACAGACTATAAAGTAAGTTAAGACAAATATAGTTTTAATTTGAAAATTTAGGAGCTACATAAATGGATGTTATAATGCCCAAAATGGGTGAAAGTGTAAGTGAAGGAACTGTTATTAAATGGCATAAGAAAAAAGGTGAACAGGTTAAGAAGGATGAAATTATTTTTGAGATAAGTACAGACAAAGTTGATACAGAAATTCCTTCACCTGCCGACGGTATTCTCTCAGATATAAAAGTAAATGAAGGTGATACAGTTGATGTTGGGACGATAGTTGCTATTATTGATGAAAACGGTTCTGCATCAAAAGTAAAGGAACCTGTTCAAAAAGAAATCAAAGAAGAAAAAGTTGAAATTAAAAAAGAAGAACCTATAAAAGAAGTTGAAGTTGCCAAACCTCAAAGGTTTTCAGAAACCTCGGAGGTTTCTATTGATGGTAAAACTGAAAGTGAAACTAAGAATGTGAATAAGATTTCAAAAGGTAAAACAATTGAAATAGCTATGCCCAAAATGGGAGAGAGTGTAATGGAAGGAACCATTATTAAATGGTATAAAAAAGTTGGCGAGACAGTAAAAAAGGATGAAACCATTTTTGAAATAAGTACAGATAAAGTTGATACAGAAGTTCCATCGCCTGAAGAAGGTGTGTTAGCAGAAGTGCTTGTTGCTGAACAGGAAACTGTTGAAGTTGGGACTGTTGTTGCTAAACTGTCAGTTGAAAGTGCCGAACAAAATGTTGGTGACATACAAGTTATTGAGCAGGAACCAAAACTTCAGGAAAAACAAACTCCAGTTTCCATGCATGATAATTTTTCTTCACCAGAGGAAACAGAAAAACATCAGACTTCAACTATTAATAATGATGAAGCTAAAAAAGACATCGGCTTTTTATCACCTTTAGTAATGAATATTGCGCAAAAAGAAAATGTTAATTTTAATGAGTTAGGAAAAATTAAAGGTACTGGCCTTAACAAAGAATCACAAAAAAAGATATTTTGAGTTATATAGAAAATAGAGGTTCTCAAAAGCCTTCTGAGGAAAAAGAAGTACGAAAAGAAAAAGCCTTGTCTACCGGCAGGCAGGTTGAAACTAAAAAAGAATATTCTGCACCATCATATTCTTCTGCGCAAATGCAGCCTGTTTATTCATCTTCAGACATCGAAAAAATTCCAATGGATAATATCCGTCAAAAAATTATGCAGCACATGATTAACAGCCGTGATACTTCTGTTCATGTTTCCGCGATGCTGGAAGTTGACATGACACGCATTTATAATTTTATTAAAGATAAGCGTGATGAATATATTCAGAAAGAGGGAGTTAAGCTTACATACATGGCTTTCATTTCATATGCTGCAATTAAAGCTTTGAAAGAATTTCCTTTGGTTAATTCTACAATTGAAGGTTCAACTATTATAAAAAAGAAATTTATTAATCTTGGTATTGCTGTAGCAATTCAACCAACTGGATTGATTGTGCCAAATATTAAAGGTGCAGATGAAAGAAGTGTAATCGGACTTGCAAAATCAATTAACGATTTAGCAGAGCGAGCCCGTAAAAGAAAACTATCTCCGGATGATATTTCGAACGGAACTTTCACAATAACAAATTATGGTGTCTTCGGGACTATATTTGGAACTCCAATTATTAATCAGCCTGAAGTGGCAATATTGGGAGTTGGAACTGTAATTAAAAAACCAGTTGTTGTTGAAATTGATGGCGGTGATACAATTGCAATTAAACCTATAATGGCATTAACACTTTCACATGACCATCGATTAGTGGATGGAATGCTTGGCGGAAGATTCTTAAAATTTATAAAAGA
>CAVZID010000005.1:0-176266 GCA_963775245.1 uncultured Bacteroidota bacterium | reverse complement strand
TGGCTACAGATGCACTTGAGTCAATGGGACATAAAGCAATTCCAGGAACTAATTTTAGTCTCTCCATTGAAGCTGACAGTAAAGAAGAAGCAGAAAAAATTTTTAACGGGCTTTCTAAAGGAGCAACAATTACGACACCTTTAGCAGACGCTTTTTGGGGAGCTTACTTTGGAAGTTTAACAGATAAATTCGGCATACAATGGATGATAAATTATACTTATACAAAAGACAATAAATAAAAAATAAAGTGAGGTTAATCTAAAAGATGAGCCTCACATAAAAATAATCTCACTACTACAAATGCAGTTCTGCTCTTATGCCTGATATAAAACAAAAATTATTATTTTGACAAAAAGTTGGATAAAAAACATATTGAACATCTGGCTGAATTTTAAGCCAGTTTGAATAATAGAATAAATAAGTTATCTCAATTATATTTTCAAATTCATAATCCTCAACATTTTCATTTTGTGCATGAATATATTGTATTCTGTTATGTGCAGAGCATAAAGATATTCCAAACTCATCTGTATCTCTACCTGGAATTAAACCTTTATAATTGAATCCTAATCCAATATATCTATTAACAGCATTGACGTCTTTATCTGAAAATCCTAATCTGAAAAATGCTGCCAATCCTTGATTTGAGTTTTCGATTTCACTCCAAATAAATTTCTCTCCGGAAAAATAAATTCCAAAGTTTCCTCTTTTAAAAGTTGCAAGATTTGAAATATCGTTTTGTGAAAACATTTCGAATTTACCTGAGTAATACCATCCTCCAATAAAAAAATTTTGATAACCTTTTCCGTAGTCTTCTTCGTTATCAGCATAACCAATTTCTGCATTAAGGAGCAATCCATCATTTTTATTTAAAATAATTTGTGTACCATTTGGATTATTCGGGTTGCCGGGAACTCCATCCAAAGCAGCTAATTGAGAATAAACACCTGAATTATTTTTATAGCTGACTCTTAATGCCAGAGATGTCGTGGGATAAATTGAAGGGCCATTTTTACCTGTTAAAGAATAATCCGGGCCAATTGCTTGTGATGGATTTAAAAATGCTAATGATGATAATCTTACATCAAATTCGGTATTCAAATCATACAAACCAAACTTCACTGATAGATTATTATCTAATAAATTTTGTTCAATCCAGAATTCGTAAATCTTCCAGGTATCGTATGCTTCAATATTGTCCACTCCTTGTTCTGTACCGACTTTCTCATTAAAATTATTTCCTAAAACACCGATTGCAGAAATGAATATATTAGCATTTGGTAAACCAACTGTTTTATCCAAATCTATATTTAAATCAGGTTTAATTAGTCCCATGTAATCTGAGCCGGTTGCAATCCCTCCAGAGAAATTTGATAAATAATCATTGTTAAAAGTAACTTGAAAATCTAAAGATGAGCTTTTTAAAATATTGTTTATGGGCTGTGCGTAATTTCTAAATGATTGAAATGAAATTAATGCAAAGGATATTAATATTATTATTTTTTTCATGAAGTTATATTACTAATCTTAAATTTAAATTTCGGTTATCAACTAACATTTAACTTTCTTGACGGCTGCCTTAGATATTGAGCCGAAATATAAGAGCCCAACACTAGCATTGTTGCAATTACCTGAGCAGCTATTCCTTGAATATTAGGGAAGATTGCAAACCACATTCCCAGCCAATCCGGGATGGAAATATTTATTGGTGTAATAGGCAGCCAGTTTGCCTGCTGCATTTCCTGAACACTTTCACCAACCATAACTAAAAGTACCATGCCTAATAAAATTCCCGTAAGAATAAGCATTTTTTTATATGGGAGTTTTTCGTTGGCTATAAAGGTAAGAACAGCAACTATTGCGGTAAGGACAATTCCAATCATCGCGCCGGCAAGTACAATAATATTTCCATCTTGAAGTCTCATTTGCTGTAAGAATAAAACAATTTCAAAACCCTCGCGGTAAATTGCTGTAAAACCGAGAAGAACAAATCCGAGAAAAATTTGATAGGAATTTTTTTCAGTTGATTCAACTATTTGTTTGCCGCGTTTTGTATGATGAGAAATCCATCCGGTCCAGTAGACTTTATGAAAGAACCAATTCATAACTAATAATAAAACTAATATTGCAAGAATCCCGGTTGCAGCTTGTATGTCTAATTCAGGTAAATCAATATTGGAAAGTATTGCTACAACAATAAACCAGGTGGATATCGTAGCGATTATTCCTATTCCGGCTCCGGAAATAATTCCTTTTTCAAAGTTCTTTTGTTTTCTTTTTTTCATCGTTGCAGCAATAGCAGCAAGCACAAGTATTGCTTCCAATCCTTCTCTAAAAACTAAAATACTGCAGCTTAAAATTGCGGCAGTTTTATTTAAGTTTTTTACAGTGGGGTCTGGCGAGCCGGAAAATTCAATTGCCTGCCATATCATAATTCCTGCAATTAATAAAATACTTATTCCTATCAGAATTGATTTAGTATTCATCTTCATCAAATTTGACATTAAAAATTTCTCCAATCATTTATAATTTTAAATAATTTCATAGTCATCAAATATGTTCTCATTAACATTCATCAGATTTCTTAAAAGTAATGATGAATTGAATCAAAGTAAAAGCGTAATCTTGTTTTTATAAAATTATTTTCTTGATATTTTATAAAAATAATTTTGTTAATGAATAATAAATGGGATAAAACTTGGTTCAAAAAATATTGCAGGAAAGTACTTTGTTCAATCGCTGCATTGGGTAAATTAAGTTTAAAGATTAGGTATTTGCGATACCTAAATTAGGTAGGACTTATTAAAATATATTTTGAAATATTTTTTTATAACTTATATTCTAAAATTCCCAATAGAAATTTGGAATGGATACATTAAATAAAATCTCACTTTATTATTTTGAAATTCTAATGCCGGGGCAGGGAACTTAATGTAGTTCAAAGTTTGCCTGAACCAATTCCAGAACCAGCCACCATCAGGTAGTAACTTAACTAAATTATAATCCAAACCTATTGCATATCTTCTTAATGCTAATTGGTCCGGCGGGCCATTAGGGTCTATCGGCGCATCAATTGCATCCGCACCATAACCTAATGAGATATCAAGCCAGGGAACCCAATACTTTTTCATTTTTTGCGGAAGAATATTATAAACATTAACAGACCACCAAAAAGTTGAGCTGTTATAATCATCAATAAATGTTCGCGGACGATTAATTTTTGGTTTACCTGTCCATTCAGATGGAACAAACTGCCATTTGGGAGTTATGTTTTGCAAAGCCGGAACATAATGCTGCGCAATAAAAAATAATGAACCGGTTGCATCTGCATACCAATCGGATGGACTGAAGCCCCAATCTTTTGCAAATCCATCTTCAGTTTCAACATAGGTCTGATAAACCAAAGCCATCAGGGTTCCCCAGTTTGTTGCATCATCCCATGAAAATCCTGAAGCAATAAATCCTTCACTTAATAAGTAAGAAACAAAATAAGCTCCGAATGCATGCCCGGCTTTATCAACCTGTAATGCTGATACCCAGTCTTCTTGGAAATGGAATTTCCCTCTATCTCCACTCCACCAGGCATTAGCTTGATGAAAGTGCAGCCAAACTAAAGTACCAGTGTATATTCCACCAATAATTGCCGTAGTAGTTGGACGAATTTTTGTTTGAAGATTTGGCAGTTCTCCATTTAAAGTAAATCTTCTTTGTCCTGCATAAGTGAACAAATCAGGATTTAGATATTGTGACTTAAGAGTTTTGTATGAATTGAAAGTCGCGCCACTTGAATCTGGTAAAACATTTTGAGTTTGGGCGAAAGCATTAGTTGAAAAAGTTAAAACAATAATTAGTGAAAATAATTTGAATACATTTTTCAGCAAAGATGAGTTAATATATTTTTTCTTCAAACTAAAATTTCTCCCGGAATGCTTTTCAATATTTTCCAAATTTGAAGTTCAATAAAAATGTAGTTCTTTCTAAATCATTCTTTGTTACATTATAGATTTGGTTATAGCTTGAAATCATCCTATAGCTTAAACCCGCATCTATATGAAGCCAATCATAAAGTTCATATTCAAAATCTATTTGCGGCTCCCAAAATAAAATGTCACTGGTTCCAAAATTAGTTTTGGCGTTATTATTTTTTTCAGCGTAAAAATTTTGTCCGCCTCCTGCTAAAAGCATGTCTATCGTAATATTAAATTTGCTGTCTTTCAATGCAAGGTATTCAAGTTCTAATCCACCGTAATTAAATTTAAACATAACAGTCTGGCCGCTTTTCGTATCAACATAATGAGTGTTAATCCCAGTAACTAGAGCGTAAAATCCAGTTCCAAGTGCAAACCTTTTGTTTATTACCCAGCCCCATTTTGCACCTATAATTAATGCTGATTGATTAATGATTTTGGAATACTTGATTACAGGAGCACCAAAAACTCCACTTTCAAAACCTTGGGCTTTAGTGGTTCCAAGAACAAGAAAGGAAATTGTAATTGCTATGTAAAAACGTTTTATCATCAAATTTTTAGGTTCAAACTTAACAAAATTATGGCTCTTAAATAAACCAAAGATTTATGCTTAATATAAATAATAACACAAAATTGAACTAATTATTGAATGGGAATTTATATTAAATAATTTTGAAGTTATTTCTGAAAAATATTCTTTTTCCCATCATTTTCGCTTGATTTTAAAATAAACTTATCTTATAATAGTGAACAAATGTTCACTATATTTTGAACGCTAAAATGAACTCAAATTTAATAGAATTACAAAATTATTCTCTTCCAAACCAGGACAATTTAAGAATTGCCACTCTTTACCCGGTTATCCCGCGGAAGACCGACGCAGTTCAATTTGATATTTATGATTATGAAATGCTTTTCAATGATAGAAAGACGGTTGACTTAATTAGAAAAGGAAACACTATTGGATGCTTTTATATTGAATCTCCCGCTATGCGTTCATTACTGAAAAGGCTTGATGTTGAGACTTTTGAAATGCTCACTGCTGCAAGTTCGGTTATTCGTCCCGGCGTTGCCGAATCGGGAATGATGCAGGAATTTATTGCCCGCCATCATAATCCAAACAGAAGAAAATATTTGGTTCCAGATATGGAAACTTATCTCGGCGAAACTTATGGCGTTATGATTTACCAGGAAGATGTGATAAAAGTTGCTCACCATATTGCCGGACTTTCTTTGGAAGAAGCAGATGTACTCCGCAGAGCAATGTCGGGAAAGATGCGTTCGCACAAAGCGATGGAAGCATTAACAAAAAGATTTTTTGATTCATGCGAGAGTAAAAAATTATCGAAGTATGTAGCAAAAGAACTTTGGCGGCAAATAGAATCATTCGCCGGTTACTCTTTCTGCAAAGCACACAGCGCTTCATTTGCATTGCTTTCTTTTCAAGTTGCATTTCTAAAAGTTTACTACCCTGCTGAATTCATGGCTTCGGTATTAAGCAACGGCGGCGGGTTTTATTCGGCGGCGGTTTATATTCAAGAAAGCAAAAGGCTTGGACTTGATGTTAAGCTTCCGTGTATCAACAACAGCGAGATAGAATACAAAGGCAGCGGAAAAATTTTGCAGATAGGATTGATGGCTGTTAAAAATCTTTCACGAACTTCGATGGAAATTATTGTGGAAGAAAGAAAAGCCGGAGGGAAATATAATTCACTTCCCGATTTTATCATCAGGACAAAATTAGGTTTTGAAGAAACGGCATCACTTATTAAATGCGGTGCAATGGACTGCTTTAAGCAAACGCGTCCCACGCTTTTAAGGCTGCTGGATGTTTATATGAAACGAAGAAAAATTTTAGATGAAAAATATAACGACCTTTTTATGAACGAAAGCTTCAACATGGAAGAAGAAGTGAAAACCAAATTCGATTACAGCATACAACAAAAATCTTTAATCGAATACGAAACTTTCGGATACATGGTTACAAAACATCCGCTGGATTTTTTTGAAGAATATACATTGGATGAGTCAATAGTTAAAGCTTCCGAAATAGAAAAACACGCCAACAAAAAAGTTAAAATGATTGGCTGGTACATGACATCCAAAAGAATTAAAACACGTAAGGGAGATATTATGAAATTTATTTCTCTTGAAGATACCACCGGAACTTTTGAAACAGTAATCTTTCCAAACGTGTATTCCAAAGTGGCGGAAAAAACTTTATCGATGGGCCCTTATTTAATTGAAGGTAAAGTCGATATGCAAAACGGCAATAACATTATCGTTCAAAATTTAGATTTGATTTCAGATATAGCATTGAAAGCCGAATTGCAGCTTGACACCGCTGAAAATATTTATCAGCCGAGTGACGAAGGAATGAGGGAAGAAGATTTTCATCTGGCTAAATCACTTAACACAGAAATTCTTATTAAAGCTTATGCAGGATAAAATATGTTAATACCGGTTCACGTGCATTCAAATTACTCGCTGCTGGAAGGGACAATCGACATAAGCAGCTTGATAGAAAAAGCCAAAAACTTTGGGCTCACTTCTATCTCCTTAACGGACACAAACGGCATGTACGGGCTTATTGAGTTTTTCAAAAAAGCGACGGAAGCAAACATAAAACCAATACTTGGAACATTTATTAGTGACGAAAACGATAAAGAAATTTATGCACTTTTTCTTGCAAAAAATATAGAAGGCTACGGTGATATTTGTAAAATCATCACTACAAAAAAATTGAAGGAAGACTTTTCGCTTACAAATCTTCTTCAGACTTATTTTCCGAATCTTTTTATAATAACAAATTCATTAAAGCTGCTTAAAAATATTCCGCGGCACAATAATATTTTTGCTGAACTAATTTCTACAAAGGCAAAAAGAAGCAGAACAAAAGTGTTATATGATTATGCTGTGCAGAATAACATTCCTTTTGTTGCTTCCAACCCGATATATTTTTTAGACGAGAAAGATTTTTTAATTCACAAAGTTGTTACAGCAATTAAGAACCGCGAAACAATTTCTAATTTGGATGAAGGAAATTTAGTCGATAAAGAATTTTATTTTAAAGACCCTAAAAAAACTTATAAGCTTTGGTCGTCAATACCCGATGCAATTAAAAATCTTAATTACATAATTGAAAACTGCAATGTAGATTTGCAGCTTGGTAAACTTAAATTTCCTCTTTTCCAGAGCAGCAGTTATGAAAATTCATTTTTGCTTTTAGAGAATTTATGCCGTGAAGGCTTAAAGAAGAGATATGATATCATCACAAAAAAGATTGAAGACAGGGTGAACGAAGAACTTGAAGTTATTAGAGACATGGGTTTTGTTGATTATTTTTTAGTCGTTTGGGACATCAGCAAAGAATCAAAGCGAAGAGGAATGATGACCATTGGGAGAGGCTCTGCCGCCAACAGTATTGTTTCTTACTGTCTTGGTTTTACTGAAGTTGACCCCATAAAATATAATTTTTATTTCCAGCGTTTCCTAAATAAAAGCCGTACTTCCCCGCCTGACATTGATATTGATTTTTCGTGGAGGGAAAGAGACGGGATTATAAAATATGTTTTTGAAAAATACGGTTACGATAAAGTCGCCATGATTTCAACTCATGTTACATTTAAAGCGCGTTCGGCTTTTAGAGAAACTGCCAAAACTTTCGGGAAGTCTGACAGTGAGATTTCTAAACTAAGTAAATTCATTCCATGGACAGATGCAAGAAATTTACCTAAGGTAGCGGAACTTTTTCCAGAAGCAAAATCATTAAAATTAAATGAGGAGCCATGGAGCAGCATTGTAAAAATAGCGGCGAGGCTGGCAAATTTTCCAAGACACTTAAGCATTCATCCCGGCGGCATTGTAATTTCTCCAACACATATTACAAATTACACCGCGCTTGAGTACGCCAAAAATAAAGGACTGGGTATTATCGTAACCCAGCCGGATATGCACGGCATTGAGGATTTAGGATTAATAAAGATAGACCTTTTAAGCCAGCGTTCATTGGGTGTTTTGAGAGATACTATTAAACAAATTGAAAATGAATCTGTGAATTAAATATTATGTGAATAAATTAAAATATGTTTAATAAGAAATTTTTTATTTATTTGAATTTAGTATCTTATAATTTACAATTTAGAATTATCTTATTAATCCCGAAAAATGTCTCTTTCTAATAATAAAAGTAAACTAACCAGGTTTTTAACACTAATCGCTATTTTATTGTTTGATACTGTCTTCCTTTATTATTTGAAATATAGAATCCAGGAACTTTCTTTTTCAGAATTTACATTAAATTATTTTGGAAATGTTCTTAATCTTATCTTTTTTCTTTTAATGTTTGCAGGATTGATTTTTAATCATTTCAAAAAACAAAATTCTGTTAGCTCATCGTTTATATTTAATTTTTTAATTATTCAAACCATAATTTTAATTGTTGCAAGTATTTTAGTTTTTTCAAATTATTCCGACCACAAGCATTATGTATTTAGCCACCCGGTTTCAGAAGTAATCGAAGGATTCGTTTTCTCTCTATTTCAATTTTTACAATTTATATTATTAATGATATTATGGTTAAATTTATTCGGCAGAAAAAAATTAATTTATCTTAAAGGAATTTTATACTCGACAGCTTTAGTCCTTGTTCTATTAATATTTGCCTTCTTCTATTCGATCCAGGATAGAGAAAATTATAGAACATACAGAACTAATAATAAATTAGTAGTAGGTGTCGTTTTAGGTGCGGCAGTATGGTCGAATAACAAACCCAGCCCAAGCCTTTCTGCAAGAGTTGATGAAGCGATTTACTTGTACAATAAAAGATTGATTGATAAGATTCAGTTAACAGGAAGTAATGCCCCAGGTGAAATGAGCGAAGCAAAAGTTGCTTTGTTTTATCTGTACAAAAGACTTGTAAATATGGATGATATCTGGCTGGAAGAAAATACAACTTCAACTACAGAACAAGTAAGATTTATTAAAAACAATTTAATCAATCAAAATAATGTTGGAAGCATAGTGATTATTTCAGATTCTTACCATTTAACAAGAGTAAGAGCGATTTGTAATTTTTATAAAATAAAATCATTTTTCGCTGCATCAAATTTAAAATTGAATTTTCAAAACAAACTCTATTATAGGATGAGAGAAAGTGTTGCTCTTGTTATATTTTGGTTTTTTGCTTTATGATATTTAGAGATAGTATATAATATTTAAACTAAATGTTTTTGTCATTCTGAGCCTGTCGAAGACTGACGTTAATTGTTAACTTTACATCCAGATTAAATCGGTACTCAGTGTGACATTGGAGACAATTTTAACTTAAATGTACTTTTATAATGTTTCATAATAATTTTTTAATAGAAAACCGTTGATTAAATCTAAAAAATAATTTATTGTTCATATCTATTTTGTTCTAATAAAATTTGATTCAAATATATGTCCCATACATTCAAAAGACGGCTGGTTAGAGAAAGAGTACTTCAGATTTTATATGCTTACGAGATGAATAGAGAAGCTCTTTCAAATTTAATTAATGCAATTTTAGTGGATGTGCCTGAAGCAAGCGATAAAGAGTTTGCTAATAATTTAATTAACCGGGTTCTTATCCATCAAAATTATCTGGATGATGAAATTAAAAAGAGAGTTGATAATTGGGAAATGAACCGTATTGCTTTAATTGATAAGATTCTATTGCGAATGGGTTTGTGCGAATTATTTTACTTCCCTGACATACCTCCGAAAGTTTCCATCAACGAATCAATTGAAATAGCAAAAGAATACAGTACGGCAGGCAGCGGTAAATTTATAAATGGAATTTTAGATGCAGTGCTTTCCGAATTAAAAGATTCAAACAAACTTGACAAAGCTGGAAGGGGACTGCTTCAAGAAACGATTAATCGACAAGCACAGAAGAAATAATTTTGATGAAGAATAAAGGCAAAATTTTTATCTGGACATTGTTCGATTTTGCTAACACTGCTTTTTCTGTAATAATCGTTACTGTAATCTATTCAAAATATTTTTCAAACTATGTAACCGGGGGACAAAAATGGTTGTGGGGACTTGCTGTTAGCCTTTCCATGGTGATTGCTGCTTTTTTAAGTCCTCCCATGGGTGCAATCGCAGATGCCTCCCGAAATAGAAAAAGATTCTTACTTTTCTTAACCTTGCTTTCTGTTATAGCAACAGCTTTTATGTTTTTTGTTCAAAAGGGCGATATATTTTTAGGGTTGATTTTATTTGTTATAGCCAACATCGGTTTTGAAGCCGGATTAGTTTTCTACGATGCTTTTCTTCCAAATCTTACTGAAAAGAAAAACTTCGGCAGAGTTTCTGGTTATGGATTTGCAATGGGTTATGTTGGCGCACTGGCAGTTTTAGTGATTATAATGTTTTTACTTCCCGATCAATCTTCACCCGATTATTATTTTTATATCCGGTTATCTTTTGTTGTTGCTGCGGCTTTCTTTTTTGTTTTCTCGCTGCCAATATTTTTATTTATCAGTGAACCTGCAGTAAAAGATAAAATAAAAACTGATGTAATTAAAATTGGAATTCATAGAAGTTATCAAACTTTAAAAGCTATTTTTGTTCAGGGAAAGTATCCATCAATAAAAAGATTTTTAATTGCCTTCTTTCTTTATAATGATGCAATAATTACTATCATTGCGTTTGCTTCAATTTTTGCTGCAAATATTTTAAAGATGTCCGACTCGGAAGTAATTTATTTTTTTGTGATAGTCCAAAGCACCGCAGTTATTGGTTCATTTATTTTCGGAATTATTTCTGACCACATCGGCCCAAAGAAAACAATTACAATTACATTGTTTATTTGGATTGGGGTTATAGTTGGAGCCTTTGTAGTTCAAACCGTTTTTGAGTTTTACATAGTTGGCTTAGTTGCCGGGTTATCAATCGGTTCTTCGCAGTCTTGCAGCAGAAGCTTAATGGCATTATTAACCCCAAAAGAACAGGAAGCTGAATTCTTTGGATTTTATGATGGACTCTTTGGAAAATCTTCAGCGGTAGTTGGGCCGCTTTTTTACGGAATTATTTCTGACATTTCAAATGAAAGATTTGCTGCTTTGGCAATTGGGTTATTCTTTGTAGCCGGACTTATAATTTTACAAAAAGTAGTGGTGCCGGAAATTAAAAAGAACAATATTTTGTCCACTGAACTTTCAAGTAGTTCAAGTGAGGCTCAACTTTGAGGTGAACCTCACATTATAAAATTTAAAATATTAATCCTTCCTAATAATCAATAAAGATAAATCATCAACTACCGGGCTGTCTCCAACAAAGTCATCAACGGCTTCAACTATATATTCACCAAGATTTTCAAAGCTGTAATTTTTTATTCTTGATAAAAGATTTGCAAATCTTTCTTTCTCAAAAAACTGTCCAAATTCATTTTGTGCTTCTGTAACACCGTCAGAATATCCGATTATCATTTCGCCTTTTTGTATTTCCAAAATATCTTCGTTAAAAGAAAAATCTTTCATCAATCCGATTGCAGGATTACTTTTTGTGATTTCTTTTATTTCATTTTGTGTAATTAAGTAGGGAGGTAAATGCCCAGCATTAACTAATCGAACTTCGGATTCGCCTGGTTTAATTTCCATATATAACATCGAAGCAAAAATACTCGAAAGGCTGTCGCGGAAGAATATAAAATTAATTTTTGAACAAAGCTGCGAAAGAGAAGTATAATCAGCAGCCAATGCTCTAATTGTTGATTGAAGTTTTGCATTTATTAATGCAGCATGTAATCCTTTGCCTGCTACATCGCCAATTACAAGTCCAATGCGGTGGTCATTGATTTTTAGATAGTCAACTAAATCGCCTCCAACTTCATTTGCCGGACGTGTATAAAGCCAAAGTGACCAGCCATCAACCTTAGGACTCTGTTCTGGCATTAAGGCTTTTTGTACTTTTCTGCCAGCCTCAAGTTCATCTTTGGCTAGCAACTTGTCTTTCAGTTCAAGCATTAAAACGATAAATATTAATGCTCCTCCAATTAATCCAGTGTTATTAGATTGCACATTCCCATCATTGATTACTATAACGCTGCTGCCCATAAAAACTATAATCAAACCAGCAATTGCCAGTATTCGTCTAAATGGAGTTAGATGAAGGAATAAGCTTTTAAACGTCCAGATGATTAAATGGAATCCCTTACGTATTGGATTCATGCCTGTAAGGCGCTGATTCTGTTCTTCAGTTAAATAGAAATTTTTTAGCTCTTTAAATTCACGTTTAACGTCTTTTTGAAATCTAACATTTTTAATGTCGTCTCTTAAAACTCGAGTGAATCTTTGATTTGTATTGGTTTCATTCATTTCATTATTAAAATTGTTGAATGAAAAAATTAATATTAGTTCTTAAAGCTCATTTAATTTTTCCGCTGCCTTAGTTAAAATTTCTTCATTCTTTGCGAAACAAATTCTTATAATTTTTTGCCTGGCAGCCACCGGATAATTGTTCCGTGAATCACTATTATTAAAAGGTGATAAAGGAATAGTAGCTATTCCAATTTTTTTAGTTAAATACTCTGTAAACTTTATGTCATCCATTTCAGATATTTCCGAATAATCCAACAACTGAAAATATGTCCCTTGTGCTGGATTGAAATTAAACTTTGAACTTGAAATTTTGTCAACAAAAAAATCTCTTTTCTGTTCATAAAAGTCACTCAAACCTGAATAAAAAGAATCATCTTTAAGTATATCCGCATAAGCATATTGAATCGGAGTATTAACAGCGAACACAATAAATTGGTGAAGTTTTCTAAATTCATTCATCATATATTCGGGTGCAGTGCAATATCCAACTTTCCATCCGGTTGTGTGATATGTTTTTCCGAATGATGAAATTACAAAAGCTTTTTTTGATAATACTTCTGATTGTGAAATACTGACATGCTTTTTGCCATCAAACACTATGTGCTCGTAAACTTCATCACTTACAATAAAAATATTTTTATTATAAAGAATATCTTCTAATTTTTTAATATCGGCATTATTTATTACATAACCGGTAGGATTATGTGGTGAATTGATAATTATAAGTTTGGTTTTATCCGAAATTGATTTTTCTAAAAGCTGCCAATCAATTTTATAATCTGGTAAGAGAAGGGAAACAAAAACCGGTTTACCACCGCTGGCAATTACTGAAGGCACATAAGAATCATAAGCAGGCTCAAAGATAATTACTTCATCATCTTTGTTTACCACTGTAGTTATTGCAGTATAAATTGCTTGAGTAGCGCCGCTGGTGATTGTTATTTCTGTTTCGGAGTTATAATCTCTCCCATAAAGTTTTGATATCTTTTTACAAATATTTTCTCTTAAAGTTTTCACTCCCTGCATCGGTGCATATTGATTGTAACCTTTGTTTTGATAAAATGAAACTAATTTTAATAATTCATCAGGAGGATTAAAATCCGGGAAACCTTGTGACAAGTTCAGTGCATTATATTCAATTGCCATCTTCGTCATTGTGGAGAAGATGCTGGTTCGAATATCCTTTATTTTTGAATTAATTAATTGGTTAGAATTTTTCATGAATGAAAAATACTAATTAAAAATTAAGTTTAATAAAGATTTATTGTTAGATTGGTGAAAGTTATAAGGGAAGGAATTATTTAGAGAAAACTTATGGTAATTAACTTAAATGGAATATATAAGAAATTAATATAATCGAATTAAATAGAGTTTGGAAAAGCCTATTAAGACAGAATTAATTAGGTAAAGTTTTTTAATGTTAACAAGTCTCTCCCTTCTAAAGGGAGAGATTTAGAGAAGGTTTAAAAAGTTCAGTCAATCAAAGAACCCATCCCAACCCTTCCCTTGAAAATGGAAGGGCTTATTGGTAGAATCAACTAAGAAAATTTCATTCTATCGATTCAATAATATTTGATGGATTATAACATATTCTGTTAAAATTGAGCTAACTATAATGAAAAAATCACTGAATAGTATTTTCAATTTACTTGAAACATTTTATCAGGCGGGCGGATTTCATCATATAATCTTTTTAATTGATCATACGCATAACGGTTTCCTCTTCTGGCGGCAAAACGATATTCTTTTGCAGCTTCACCTTTATCTTTATTTAAACCAATTCCATTTTCATAACAATATCCTAAGGTAACCTGTGCTAAAATAGAGCCGTCTTTTTCAGCATCTTGCAAATCTTTTACCGCATCATCGTAACTCTGGCTTTGAATCTCTCCGTAAACTTCTGCTGTTTTAATTCTGACTTTTGCTTCAACACTTCCAAACTTAATTGCGCTCATCCACATAGATAATCCGTTTTGTTTATCTTTCTTTACATATTTGCCGGTATAATAATTTAATCCAAGTTCAACTATTGCCGGGATATAAAATTTAGAAGCTGCCTGCTCTAAAAGTTTATTTGCATCATAATCTGTAATTTGATTATCGAATCCAAGAGTGTGTAAACCATACCAAACATACATGGCATCGGGAATATTTTGGTCAATATCATTTTTTAGATTTACGAAATAATCTTTTGTTTTTATTAATTCATAAAGAAGAAAAGGGGAGCGGGGTGAATCTAATTTTATAGCTCTGACATAATACGCCGAAGCTGCAACAATATCTTTTGAATAATAAATACCTTCTTCATATAATCTTCCTATAAATGTTAAGGCTTCCGGGCTTCCTGAATCTGCATATTTTAAAAGAGATGAAATGCCGGAAGTTTTAATTGAATCAATTGAATTATTTTGTTCCTTTAATCCAAGCTCTTTATTTAAATCGTCTGAATTAATTAATAATATATCATCAACTAAGGTTGAATCCGAAATATGAGTAATTGTATCTTGTTCTGTTGAGAAATCTACAAATACCAAACCGAGTGAGTTAGGAAGTGATTGATTACTCTTTTGGTTCGATGTATCTTGTTTACTTTTATTACTCGCAATCGAATCATCAATTTTAATTTTTGTTGTATCAACCTTGCTGGCAATTTCAGGCAGCACTTCTTTCGCTGGTTCAAAATTTCCTTTAACAGATTTCTTAATCCAGTAGTAAGCTTTATTCAAATCTTTTTTAATAATCAAATTATCCGTATATAAAATTCCAACTATGTATTCTGCTTGCGGCATCCCATCATTGGCTGCATCAAGAAAATATTTGTAAGCCTGAAAAGGATTCCAATTTACGCCCCATCCGTTTAATAATAAAATTCCGTAATTAAAAGAAGCTGCTGTTAAACCTTTTTCTGCGGCTTTGTGAATCCAGTAAGCAGCTTTAACCGTATCAGCGGCAATACCTTCTCCCAATATATATCGTAATCCTAATTCATGCTGTGCAAGTACATCACCTGAGTTTGCTTCTCTAATTAAATTAAATTGCTGCCACATTTGATAAGCAAGATCAGGCTGGTAAAAAAATCCACCTCTTATTTTTCTTGGACGGTTTTTTTTGAATGCTAAACTGCTGGTTGTATCCTGGGCAAGTCCTTCACTGAATAAAAATAATATTAAAATAAAAAAGGGTATTATCTGAATTTTTTTAATGATTTCTCTCAAATTTTTTAATCACATTATCTAAAAATAATTTACGTTTTGACAATAAATAAAGTGCAAAAGTTTAACATGATTTTATTTATTATTATTCAAAAACTTTGTAATAAATATAAATTAGAAAATGAAGAATTAAAAACAGAGAATTATTAAGAGACATGATTTAAGAGATTAGATTTAAGAAGCCGGAAATTTTTAACTCGATTTAGTCTTTAGTTAAGCATTTTGACTTTTGATATTTGATTTTTGACTTATTAAGCCTTTATTGAATTCAAACTAAAAATAAGCTAATTTCACGTTTCAAATTATTGAATTTAAAAGGGTATAAAAATCCAGAGAGGTTGAAATTACATGTCCGATATTTTTGAAAAATTATCTGAAAAAGTAGAATTATGGCGTGAAGAAGCAAAACAAATCCTTGAAAAAGGCGGTGATAAAGTTTTATCTGAAATCACCATTCAGCAGGCTTACGGCGGAATGCGAGGAGCAAGAGCTTTAATTTGCGACACTTCAAGAGTCCCGCAAGAAGAAGGATTAATTGTAAGAGGCATTCATCTAAAAAAACTTTTAGATAAAACCCCGGAAGAAATTTTTTACCTTTTATTAACCGGTGATTTACCAAATGAATCCGAATTAGAAAATTTAAATGAAGAATTGAGACACAGAAAAGATGTTCCAGGCTATGTTTGGGATGTGTTAAATAGTATGCCTGCTGATTCACATCCAATGACGATGCTTGACACTGCAATTTTAGTAATGCAGAAAGAATCAGTATTTGCAAAAAAATATGATGAAGGTTTGCGCAAGGATGAATACTGGAAACCAACTGTTGAAGATGCTCTTAACATTGTAGCAAAGCTGCCTGCCATTGCTGCTGCTGTTTATAGAATAAGATTTAATAAAGGTGAATTAATTCCAGCTGATAAAAAAATGAGTTTGGCCGCAGATTATGTGCACATGCTTGGCATTGATTCGAATAGTGACGAGTTTAAAGATTTGATGAGATTATATCTCGTAGCTCATTGCGATCATGAAGGCGGTAATGTTAGTGCAATGACAACTCAAACAATCAATTCTGCATTATCCGATTTGTATTATTCCCTATCAGGTGGATTTAATGGATTGGCTGGGCCGCTTCATGGATTAGCAAACCAGGAAAGTCTTGGATGGATATTGGAAATGATTGACAAATTTGGTGGAACTCCAACAAAAAAGCAAGTTAAAGATTATGTCTGGGAAACTTTAAACTCTGGTAAAGTTGTTCCTGGTTACGGACACGCAGTTTTAAGAGTGACAGATCCAAGGTTTGAAGGCTTTGTTGATTTTGGTAAAAAACATTTTCCCGATGATCCTGTATTCTTAACTGTTACCAGATTGTTTGAAGTAGTTCCTGAAGAGCTTAAGAAGAAACCTAAAATTAAAAACCCATGGCCAAATGTTGATGCGGCTTCTGGCTCATTGCTTTACCATTATGGATTGAAAGAATTTTCATATTATACGGTTCTTTTTGCAGTTTCAAGAAGCTTAGGATTAACTGCGCAAGCAGTTGTGAATAGAGCTTTGATGCATCCGATAATTCGTCCAAAATCTATAACAACTCAATACTTAAAAGATTTGATTGCAAAATAACGCGGGCTTATAATTAAATTTAAACAACAAACCTCCGAGGTTTTCAGAAATCTCGGAGGTTTCTTTTAACTTTGAATTAAACCATTCTAAAAAATCATTTAGTTTTATTTCTTATCTTTTCCCTCGTTAGCATTATCATAAAACCTCTGTGTTGGATAAGCAAAATCAATATCTTTATGTTTTGCAAATTCGGTTAAAATATGTTCCCAAATCTTTTCTTCAGTAGTTCTTCTTTCCCGCGGATTGCACATATATCTCAGTGTCAACATTATACCGCTGTCTTTTACGGAAGTGTAAACAATAGGAGTAAGCTTTGTGTAAAATATTAGAAACTTTTTAGCTGCTTCTTTAATTTGCTTTTCTGCTTCTTTGCTTAAAAGCACACCATGATGATTCACAATATCTGTAAGTATTTTCTTTGTTTTTTGCCAATCACTTTCAAATGTAATCAGCACCGGCATTTCATTCCAGATGTATTGAAAACCTGCAGTGTAATTTGCCTGCGGTTCAATAAATACTATTCCGTTAGGTATGTGAACAATACGCCCTGTACTTTGCTCAGCATCCACCCAATTTCCTACTTCGTTGATGGAAAATTGGAAAAGCCTTATATCAATAACATCGCCTGCGTTTTTACCTATTTGAATTCTATCGCCAACTTTAAATGGCTGTCTAATAAGAATAAATGCCCAACCCACCATATTCACCAAAGGGTCTTTTAACGCTATTGCAATACCGGCGGAAATAAGTCCTAAAAATGTTGCCACAGATCCAAAAATTTGAAGCCAGGTATTAAGTAGATAAACAACAATTAAAAATACTGCGAGATATAAAGAAATTTTCTGCCATTGATAACGGACTTTTATATCCTGCAATCTGATAATTATAAATCTTCTAATAATCCGTTGAATTAAAAGAATAATCAGTATTGCAAATATTGATTCAATCAGTTTTGTTTGGACTTCGGGCGATAGGCCAAAATAGTCGTTTAGAATATTTCCCATAAAATTTATTATACTTTTTATTAAAGCTTACCTTACGTATGACGCCTAAATAAACCTGAGTTCTTTGAGAGATCGGGTTTAAATCTATAAGCCTTGCGTAACATGAGTTAAATGGATAAATTATTTTTTTAGTATTACTTCATAAAGATCCTGCCTTCTGTCAAACCAGTTTAGCGTGCTTCCCTGTGAGCGATGTCTTTTTAACAATTCTAAATCCACATCATGAATAACAACTGTTTCTACATTTGGAGTGCAATCTGCTGCTATTGCATCTCTAGAAAACATAAAATCTGATGGAGTATAAATACCTGATTGGGCATATTGAATATCCATATTTTCTACGAAGGGCAAGTTTCCAACATTACCTGCCATAACAGCGTAAACCCCGTTTTCAATACATCTTGCTTGAACACATTGCTTTACCCGAAGATAACCATATCGTTCATCAGTACAGAATGGAACAAAAATTATTTCTGCTCCTTTTGAAACGGCAATTCTGCTTAACTCTGGGAATTCAACATCGTAACAAATTTGAATATTTATTTTACCTCTGTCTGTTTCGAATACTTCAATTTTATCGCCTGGCTTTATTCCCCACCATCTTCTTTCATTTGGAGTAATGTGAAGCTTGTATTGTTTTTCCATAGTTCCATCTCTTCTAAACAAATAAGCAATATTAAATAGATCATCATCTTCTCTAGTAAAATGTGAACCGCCAATTATATTAATATTATAATTCATTGATAGCTTATTAAATAGTTCCAGATATAGAGGTGTAAACTCTGCAAGATGCCTAACAGCTATCCCAGGCCTTTCATTGGGAAGAAAAGACAATAATTGTAAGGTGAAAATTTCAGGGAATAACACAAAATCACTTTTATACCCGGATGCAACATCAGTAAAGTATTCACATTGCTTAGCGAAATCTTCAAAACTCTTTATTTCCCTAAGCATATATTGGACAGCGCAAATACGTACTTTTTTTGATGTAACAATTTTTTTCCCAATTGGTGGGACATAATCAATGTTTGACCATTCAAGCAGAGTAGCAAAGCCGGCAGATTCTTGATCCCCGGTTAAGTAAGCCGGAATAATTCTTTTCAATACAAATCCATTTGCTAATTGAAAAGTAAGAACCGGATCATAAAGCCCTTTATTCATGACCTTTTCTACATACTCCCTTGCAGATAATTTATTTTGATATTTAATATAGTTTGGAATTCTTCCACCAATAACTATATTTTTTAGATTGTACTTTTTAGCAATTCCCTTTCTTGCTTCATATAATCTTCGTGCAAGTTTCATTGAACGAAAATCAGGATGTACCATTATCTCAATTCCGTATAATGTTTCAGCATCTGTATCGTGATTTGTTATAAATCCATTATCACTCAAAGTCTGCCAATTATCACCTTCTTCGTACAAGTCAAAATCAATTATTAAACTGCTGGAAGAAGCTACAATTTTTTTATTGATTTCAATACAAATTTGTCCTTCAGGAAAAATTTCCAATTGACTCTCAATTTGTTCTTTCTTCCAGGTATGCATACCCGGAAAACACAATTTTTGCAGTTCAATAAGTTCATTAAAATCATTTATATCCAGTGATCTAATTTTTATCTTCTTTTCAAGTGTTTTTAAATCAATCTTTTTCATAATATCCCTGACTGTAAAATAGAAGTGTAATTAATATTGAACATTATAATCAAAATAAATCTATAACTCAAATTATAGGGTTACAAACAATTTATTTGAAAATGTTGAAAATTAAAAAACAATTACAGTTTTAATTATATGCTCAAAAACGTTATCTAAAAAAAATATAAAAATATTTTCATAATAGCTTCTGATAAATTGTTTTTCTTAAATCCTTAATCTATATTTGGGGGCAAAAAAAAATTTATGGCATCTCGCAAAAAAGTTAAATTCATCTTCGTTACCGGCGGCGTTGTTTCTTCATTAGGAAAAGGGATTACAGCCTCATCATTAGGCCTTCTTCTCAAACAGCGCGGTTATAAAGTTACCATCCAAAAATTTGATCCTTACATAAACGTTGACCCCGGGACTATGAATCCGTTTCAGCATGGTGAGGTTTATGTTACTGATGATGGTGCAGAAACAGATTTAGACCTTGGCCATTATGAAAGATTTTTAGATGTAAATATGACCAAAGCAAATAATACAACTACAGGCCAGGTCTATCATGAAGTAATAACAAAGGAAAGAAGAGGTGATTATTTAGGGGCGACCGTGCAGGTAATTCCTCATATAACCGATGAATTAAAGCAGAGGATGATAAAGCTCGCAGAGCTTGGTGAATATGATGTTATAATCACCGAGATTGGTGGAACAGTTGGCGATATTGAAAGCCTTCCATTTATAGAAGCTATGCGTCAATTGATGCTGATTTACGGCAAGAAAAATACTATGAGTATTCATGTAACTTTAGTACCGTATATTGCATCTGCCGGTGAAGTAAAAACAAAACCAACGCAGCACAGTGTTAAAAACTTACTTGAGCTTGGAATTCAACCGGATGTTTTAATTTGCCGTTCTGAAAAAAGACTTGCAAAAGACCTTAGAGATAAAATTGCTTTATTCTGTAATGTTGATTCCAAAGCTGTTATTTCTGCTTACGATTGCACATCAATTTATGAAGTGCCAATTGTTCTTTACAAAGAAAAATTAGACCAGATTGTAATGAACAAGCTTCATTTAAATGATAGAAAAATTAAACTTGATGATTGGGAAAATTTAGTTTCCAAAATTAAAAATCCGACCAAGACTGTCGAGATTGCCTTAGTTGGGAAGTATGTCGAGCACATGGATGCATATAAAAGTATCATGGAATCATTTGTACATGCCGGTGCTGAAAACGACGCAAAAGTAATTGTTCGCTCAATAAGTGCTGAACAATATGAAAAAGAAGACGCAGCAAAATTATTAAACGGAGTTTGTGGTATACTTGTACCAGGCGGTTTTGGCGAAAGAGGTATTGAAGGTAAAATTGCTGCAGTACGATATGCTCGCGAAAATAATATTCCTTTTCTTGGAATTTGTCTGGGGCTTCAATGTGCTGTAATTGAATATGCAAGAAATGTCTGCGGAATTTCAAAAGCAAACAGTTCAGAATTTAAGAAAAATAGATTCAGTGTAATTGATTTAATGCCTGACCAAAAAAATATTAAAAACATGGGTGCAACTATGAGGCTAGGTGCTTATCCATGTATTATCCAAGAAAATAGTGCCGCTAAAAAAGCTTACAAAACTGATTATATTTCTGAAAGGCATCGCCATCGTTTTGAAGTGAATAATAAGTTTAGAAACGTTTTATCAGAAAGAGGAATGTTGTTCAGCGGATTATCACCTGATAGAGAATTAGTAGAAATAATTGAAATCCCATCCCATCCATGGTTTCTCGGTTGCCAATTTCATCCTGAACTAAAATCGAGAGCTACAAAAGCACATCCGTTATTCAGAGAATTTGTAAAAGCTTCGTTAAAATATTCGGAAGAAAATAGACCTGCGTCAAAAGATGTTTAAATAAATGTAACTATATTTATACTTTAATTTACAAAGCATTTCGAAATACTATTAATCTTGAAAAATATAACAATTAAATTTGCAATTGCTGTTTCATCAATTATTTTTTTATTTACATCATTAAATTTTGCCCAGCCTGAAATTGAAAGAAATATTTCTAAAGCATTGGAACAATCCTATAATTTTAAGTGGGAAAATGCAGAAGAAACTTTGAATAAATTGATAGAAAAATATCCCGACGACCCAAGAGGTTATCATTATTTATCGGGAATCTATTTATGGTACTATTTGGGGAGTAAAGACAAAATATATTTTAATACTTTTGTCGATTATTCTGATTCAGCAATTGATAAAGCCAAAGCTATATTAGATGAAAAACCTGACGACAAAAAAACACTCTATACTCTTGGAGCAAATTACAGTTATAGAGCAATAGTTTTCACCAATGCGGGAAATTTTTTAGATGCAGCCTGGGCTACAAAAAAATCCGATTCATATTTATCACATTTACTTGCTCTCGATTCTCTTCAATATGATGCTTATCTCGGTTTAGGTTTATACAATTTCGCTGTCGGCCACATTCCATCTGCTTTCAACTGGGCTTTAAGTCTTGTTGGATTTGACGGCAATAAAGAAACTGGTTTAAAGTATATTAAAATAGCCGCAGAGAAAGGTAAAAGAAGCAAGGTTGAAGCAGAATATTACCTCTCTCAAATTTTATCCGAAGTAATGTTTGATTATGATGGTTCTAAAAAATATATCAAAGTGTTAACTAAAAAATATCCTGATAACTTATTATTTAATTATTCTCTTGCCGTACTTGAATTGAAGCAAAGGGATCTTAAAGAGTCAGAAAAATATTTGAAGAAAATTATAAATAAGAGAGATAAAAATTTTAAACAGATAATTTCTTTTTCAAATTTTTTAATGGGTGATATTTATTTCCGGAGAAACGAATTTGATACTGCAAAAGTTTACTATGATGAATTCTTAAAATCAGCAGTTAATAAAGATTATACTGGAATCGGTTCGTACAGAATGGGTTTATGCTGTGAAGTTACTCATGATAGAGAAGAAGCAATTAAATATTTTAATCTTGCCGGCTTCGGAAATATGGATTTGGATGATGATATTTATGCAAAGCGAAAAAGTAATATTTATATAAAACGAAGCTTGTCAGAAAATGAAGTTGCTGTTTTAAAAGCTTCTAATTTTATTGAAGCAGGCAATTACAAAAAATCTAAAATGATTCTTGATACAGTTCTTACAAAAATTAAATCAGAAAAGCTTAAAGCAGAAGCTTATCTATATCTAAGTAATGTAACGTATTATTTGAATGATTATGATTCATCTATTGTCTATGCTGATACTTTAATGGGCCTTGATGATTCCGATGAAACTTGGATTAAACCGTTTGCAAATTTTTATTTGGCGCGTGCGTACAATGCATTAAAGGATAATCAAAAAACAGAAGAGTACCTGGGTGAAGCTGATAGTTATTCTGACTTTGACTATCAAAATAAATTAAAGAATTTAATAAGTGCATTTAAAACTAAAAGGCTTCTCGTTTCTAATGTTACCGTTAATTAGGGTTGTCTATTGAACGTATTGAACAACTATTACAAATGTCATTTCGACTATAGGGAGAAATCTTTTTCGGAATTTGTTGAAGATTTCTCACTTGAAGACTCGTTCGAAATGACAATATTGATTTGTGCAAATACTCAATCGACAAGTAATATCGCTTGTTAGTTGGGCAAGTTTAATTGATTATTTTTCTCTATTTAGGTAATTTTAACCACTTTTTTTACAAGAGTTTGAGTGAAAATAGCTGTATTTGTATCTGGTCGAGGTTCTAATCTAAAAGCTATTATTGAGTCCCAGCCTTACCCTGACAAAGTTGGGATAAGTTTCCCGGAAAATCTTATTGAAATAAAAGCCGTCTGCAGCGACAAATTAGAGTGCAAGGCTTTTGATATTGCAAAAAAATTTTCTATCCCGGCTTACAGCATAGGTAATAAACCGGGCTTTATTCAGTACGATGAATTAATTGAACTTTTAGTTAATAATCAAATTGATTTAATAGTCTTGGCTGGATTTTTAAAAATGATTCCGTCAAATCTATTAAAGAAATTTGAAGGTAAAATTATTAACATTCACCCAGCATTGCTGCCTTCTTTTGGAGGTAAAGGAATGTATGGGATGAATGTTCACAAAGCTGTTTTCGAATCTTCAGCAAAAGTGTCTGGTGCAACAATTCATTTTGTTGATGAAACTTATGACACTGGCAAGATAATTGCTCAAAAATGTGTGGATATTTCTACTGCTAAATCCCCGGAAGAGATTGCTTCTATGGTATTAGAGATTGAGCATCAGCTTCTTCCTTTTGTTATAAAAAAATTTGCTGAAGACAAGATTAAAAGAATCGATAACAAGGTGATTTTAGTAAATTAAATTATAATTAAAATTATGGAAAGATTGAATTGAAAAAACTTGCTCTTCTCAGCGTTTCAGACAAAACAAAAATAGTAGAATTAGCCAAATCTTTAATCGAATTAAATTATGAAATAATAGCTACCGGTAACACAGCTAAGATGATTTCTCAATCGAATTTAAAAGTAACAGAGATAAGTGATATTACCGGCTTTCCGGAAATATTTGACGGCAGAGTGAAGACACTCCATCCAAAAATATTCGGAGGAATTCTTTTTAGAAGAGATAATGAATCGGATATTAAGCAGGCTGATGAAAATAAAATAATTCCTATTGATGTTGTTTGTGTTAATCTTTATCCATTCGTTAAAACTGCAGAAAATAAAAATTCAACTTTAGAAGATATAATTGAAAACATTGATATTGGCGGACCAAGTTTAATTCGTGCTACCGCAAAAAATTTCCAGTACGCATCTGTACTTACTAATCCTGACCAATATGATTCTTTTATACAAGAATTAAAAAACGGGGAAGTTAGCTTAACAACAAGAAGAAAATTAGCAGTAGAAGCATTTTCACATACAGCAAATTACGATACTTACATCGCAAACTTTTTAGAAGATAAATTTGAGCTTCCTAAAAAAGATTTTAGAATAAATTATCCGAAAGAACACACCCTACGTTACGGAGAAAATCCGCATCAGCAGGCTGCACTTTATGGTAACTTCAAATCTTACTTTGAAGTTTTTCACGGAAAAGAATTATCATACAATAACATTTTAGATTTAGTTGCCGCTGTTGAATTGGTTGAAGACATACATAAAAATATGTCAACTGAAGGAAAAGGCTGCTGTGCAATAATCAAGCATCAAAATCCTGCTGGAGCCGCAATTGGAGTTGATTCTTTTGATGCTTATACTAAGGCTTTGAAATGCGACCCGGTTTCATCATTCGGCGGAATAGTTGCCTTTACTTCTACAGTTGATGAAAAAGTAGCTGAAAAAATGAATGAGATATTTTTAGAAGTTATTTCAGCTCCAGCGTACACAGAAGGTGCACTTAAAATTTTAAGCAAAAAAAGAGACCGCCGTTTATTAAAGCAATTAAAATCGGTTCTTGATGATAAAATATATTATAAGAATATTCCTGGCGGTGCAATTGTACAGGATTCAGATAGAGAATTTTTAGATAAGAATGCTATTAAATGTGCAACAAATAAAAAACCAACTGAAGCTGAATTAGATGATTTATATTTTGCATGGATAATTGGAAAACATACTAAATCAAACTCTATTGTTTTTGCAAAAGATAAAGTAACTTTAGGAGTTGGCGCGGGACAAATGTCGAGATTGGATTCAGCTAAGATTGCAAATATGAAAGCAGAAGAGCACGGATTAGATTTGAAAGGTTCTGTTGCAGCATCCGATGCTTTCTTTCCATTTCCTGATACTTTGCTGAAGATAATTGAATACGGTGCTGTATCAGTAATTCAGCCCGGCGGTTCTGTTAGAGATAATGATGTAATTGAAGCAGCAAATAATAAAAATATTTCAATGATTTTTACTGGTGTAAGACACTTTAAACATTAGGATGGAAGATGGAGTGTGTAATATGGAGGATGGAAGATAGGTGATGGGAAGAATAAAATTTTCATTTTTTTTGTTAACTATTAAATTAAAAGGGGGATATTATGAATCCTAAAATCGAAGAATTACTACTAAGAGTTTTCGATTTTGGAATTGATACTCTGAAGTTTTTATTTAATCTTCCTAAAAATAAAATTTATGATATAATAATTTTTCAGTTAGCTAAAGCATCAACATCATCCGGTTCCAATTATGAAGAGGCTCAGGCTGCTGAATCAAAAAAAGATTTTATTCATAAAATTGGTATTGTTCTAAAAGAAATTAGAGAGAGTAATTATTGGTTTAGGATATTAAGTGCAATTCCTCCAAAAAACTGTTCAAAATCCGAGTTAGAAAGATTATTAAATGAAAGTCTTGAATTAAGGAAAATTTTTACTACGATTAAACTAAATTCAGATAAAAAATAAATTTTAAATAATGGATACGACATTAAACATCAGCCATCTTTCATCAACCATCTTCCATACTATAAAGAGGTTTTATGGGACTTTTTGATTTTTTCTCTGCAGATATTGCCATCGACCTTGGCACTGCAAATACATTAATTTATGTTAAAGGCAAGGGGATAGTTCTTAACGAACCTTCCATTGTTGCATTTGATAAAAACACCAAAAGAATTATTGCTCTCGGCAATAAAGCAAAGGAAATGCAGGGTAGGGAACATAAAGAAATTAGAGTTACGCGTCCTATGCGGGATGGTGTTATTGCGGATTTTGAAATTGCAGAGGGAATGATTAGAGCATTCATAAAAAAAGTTCGTGCCGGTGCTTTTTCAAGTAGAAGAGTCGTGGTTGCTGTTCCAAGTGGTGTAACCGAAGTTGAAAAAAGAGCAGTGCGTGACAGCGCCGAACATGCAGGTGCAAAGGAAGTTCATTTAATTGCAGAACCGATGGCTGCAGCTATTGGAATCGGGATTGATGTTGAAGCTGCAGTTGGAAATATGATTATTGATATCGGCGGCGGTACAACAGAGATTGCGGTAATTGCTTTATCAGGAATTGTAAACGAAGAATCAATTCGAATTGCAGGCGATGAAATGAATTATGCAATAATGCAATTCTTCAAAAAGAATCATAACATTTTAATCGGTGAAAGAACCGCAGAAGCAATTAAATGCGAAGTTGGTTCAGCGGTTCCATTAAAGGAAGAAATTACAATTCAAGTTAAAGGAAGAGATTTAGTAGGCGGAATTCCTAAAACAACAGAAGTAAGTTCTGTTGAAATTCGTGAAGCATTAAATGAAGCAGTTGTGCAAATAGTTGATGCAGTACGCCAATCACTTGAACGTACACCACCTGAACTTTCAGCAGATATTTTGGACCGCGGCGTTATGTTAACTGGCGGTGGTGCTCTTCTTAAAGGCCTTGATGAAAGAATCAGGATGGAAACAAACCTGCCAGTACATGTAGCAGATGATCCGCTTACTGCAGTTGTTCGTGGTACCGGTAAAGTAATTGATAATTTGAATCACTTTTCAAAAGTATTAATTCGTAACAGAAGATATTAATGCTAAAATTTTTAACCCACTTATGGGATAACTTTAAAGAGTATATAATCCTTGTTGTTCTATTAGTCATTAGCCTTCTCTTAATACCTCTAAATCAAAAACCGGAAATAAAAAATGTTCGTTCAGTTGCTTTCGGCACTTTTGCTGCTGTTACTTCTGTAATTACAAATGTGATTAGTACATCTAGTTTGAAAAATGAAAATGAGAGACTTAGAAAGACCAATGCTGAATTAATGTTTCAGGTAAATATGCTCAGAAAATACGGTGTTGAAAATAAAGAGTTAAAAAGTTTATTAGATTTTAAAGATTCAGTTAAACTCCCTTTAATTCCCGCAGAAGTTGTTTCAAGGTCACTTACAAAATCACAAAGTACTATCACATTAAATGTTGGTTTAAAAGATAGTGTTAAGCCCGGTATGCCTATTCTAAATGATCATGGTTTAGTTGGAATTGTTCAAGCCGTGTCACAAGATTATGCCATAGCAAGAACATTAAAAAACAGAGATTTAAAAATTACAGTAAAGGATGAAAGAAGCAGAGTAGATGCAATTATGAAATGGAATGGTGAAGACTTAGTTATGATTGATGTGCCTAAAACTTATGATGTCGAACCAGGAGATAGAGTGGTTACTTCTGAATTAAGCACTTTAATTGCAACTCCAATTCCTGTTGGAACTGTTAAAGAATTGACGAAAGTTGAAACAGGAATATTTAATGAAGTTAAAATTATTCCTTATGTCGATTTCACAACGATTGAAAATGTTTTTGTTTTGCAGAAAATAGAAAGCAGGGAAAAGTCAAATCTTGAATTAAATTTTTATAACCGGAAGTAGAATGAGAGTTAATTTCATAGTTTCCATAATTCTTTTTTTCCCGCTGCTATTAATTCAAACTACCATCATTCCGCTAATTGCTATAAACGGCGTTATTCCTGATTTGATATTGATATTACTTGTATTCTATGCGATGCGATATGGGCAAATATACGGAACGGTTTTGGGATTCGTTTATGGATTTCTTTTTGATATCATAACCGGTAGTTTAATCGGAAGTATAATGCTGGCAAAAACTTTGTCAGGATTTGTTGCCGGTTATTTTTATAATGAGAATAAGCAAGAACAGTATATTAAGTCTTTGTTTTTTTGTTTGATAGTTTTACTATGTGGAGTTATTGATTCAGTCGTCTATTCTTTCTTCTCAACAATAGATTTTAATTCAAATGTTTTGCTTTTAATTTTTGAACAAGGGATGTTGCCCGGATTTTATACAGCAGTATTAAGTTTGATTGTCGTAGTGTTTTTCCCAAGGAGCAGGATTAATTGAGTAGAGAAAATTTTGCGTCGCCTCAAAGAAAATCGATTTTATATTTTATTATAGTTGGGATATTTTCGCTGCTAGTGTTTCGGTTATTTCAAATGCAGATAATCGAAAATCAAGTTTATGATGAGAAGTCAGCTAACAATAGTATTAAAGCAATTGAGCAAACTCCTTTACGTGGAATTTTTTATGATAGAAACGGCGAAGTGCTTGTTAACAATATTCCTGCTTATACTCTTCGAGTAACTCCTGCGTACTATGATAAAAAGCTAAATCATATTTTGGAAACAGTGCTTGAAGTGGATTCAGGATACATTTCAAAAATATTAAATGATAATAGAATCTACTCTAAGTTTCTCCCTGTTAGAATAAAACGAGGAGTGGATTTTAAAGTTATTTCCTGGTACGAAGAAAACTCTGAAAGTCTCCCTGGTGTAGATTACGTCGTTGAGATGCAAAGAGGTTATCCTGATAATGTTATAGGTTCGCATGTATTTGGATATACAAAAGAAATTTCCCCGGCCCAGCTTGAAAAATATAAAGACTATTACAGTCCGGGAGATTATGTTGGTAATACAGGGATTGAAAAAACCTATGAGAAACTATTAAGAGGCGAAAAAGGTTATAACTATGTCTTAGTTGATGCAAAAAGAAAAGAAATAGGGAAGTATAAAGACGGTAAAGATGATAAACCATCAATTAAAGGTAAAGACCTTGTTTTATCTATAGACGCTGATGTTCAAAGAACAGCAGAACAATCATTTGGAGATTTTTCAGGTGCAGCAGTTGCAATTGAACCTTCAACAGGAGAAGTGCTTGCATTAGTAAGCAAACCTGATTTTGATTTAAATAAATTTTCTTATGTGACATCCAAAGACTATTTAGCCAAACTTTATAACAATCCGCAAAAACCTTCTTTCAATAGAGCTACAATGTCAATGAAACCACCTGGCTCAACTTTCAAACCTATGGAAGCAATTGCAGCTTTGGACCTTGGTGTAATAAATGAGAATACAACTATTTTTTGTAATGGCGGATTTACTTTTGGCAGGTTCTTTAAATGTCATGGCGGGCCTCATGGTGCTTTAACAGTTGTTCATGCAATTGAAAAATCATGCAATACTTTTTTTTATAATTTAATTTACAAAATTGGTTTGGATAGATGGTCGGATTATGCACATAGATTCGGATTTGCGGAAAAAACCGGGATTGATATTGGAGATGAATCACCAGGATTAATTCCTAATAATAATTATTATGTAAAAAGATATGGTAAAGATTGGCCGAGAAGTATAATGGCAAGTTTGGGAATTGGACAGGGTGAAGTTAGCGTTACTCCTATCCAGCTTGCAAAATACTGTGCTTTAATAGCCAACAATGGTACCACTTACGTTCCTCATATTGTAAAGGGATATATTGATAGTAAAACAAAAAAGATGGTTCCACTTTCATTTCCCAAAGTAAAAATAGATGTAAGTCAGAAAGCTATTGAAATAGTTAAACATGGAATGTATTTAGTTGTTCAAGGGAATGGTACAGCAACTGGAATTAAAATGAAAGATATAGAGATAGCAGGTAAAACCGGGACAGCACAAAATCCTCACGGAAAAGACCATTCCGTTTTTATTTGTTTTGCTCCTTTTCAAGACCCTAAAATAGCAATTGCAGTTGTGGTTGAAAATGCAGGATTCGGCGCAACTTATGCTGCTCCAATTGCTAAGAAGATGATTGAAGCTTACTTGAAGAAGGACGAAATAAAGAAGGATGAAAAAGATTTGATTCCCAAAATAAATACAAAAGTACTTGGAGCTTCGCTTGCAAATTGATTATAAATTTAAAGATAAGTTTGACTTCATTTTATTTTTTGCTGTTGTATTGTTAGTAGGATTCGGGTTAGTGGCAATTTACAGTTCTACATTAAACAATCCTTCGGCAAGTGGAAATTTTCAAAAACAAGTTGTTTGGGGAATAGCAGCTTTAATAATATTCTTGATTACTTATTCGATTCCCACAAACACATTTAAAATCATTGCAGCTCCAAGCTATCTAATTTCAATTACTTTTTTAGTAGTTGTAATTGTATTGGGTAGAAGAATATCCGGAGCAAAAAGCTGGCTAGACTTCGGGCCATTGGGATTTCAACCGTCTGAATTTGCAAAGATAGGAACCATTCTAGCGCTTGCTTCATTTTTAAGCAGAAAAAATACAGATATTGATTCATTTAAAGATATCGTATTATCATTAATAATTGGATGTATTCCAGTTGGTTTGATTTTATTAGAACCTGATA
Source organism: uncultured Bacteroidota bacterium (assembly GCA_963775245.1). GTDB lineage: Bacteria > Bacteroidota > Ignavibacteria > Ignavibacteriales > Ignavibacteriaceae > CAVSWT01. The sequence continues at coordinate 145,372 of CAVZID010000005.1, read as the reverse complement.
TGGGAACCGCAATCGTATTTATGGGTTTGATGCTTACAATGATTTTTTGGAAAGGCATTAGCTTGTTTGGATTGTTTATAGTGTTGTCTCCAGGCTTTATTGCTATCTCATCTTTATTTGGAATGACATATTTTATTATCGGTTTACTGCTGGTAGTAGTGGGTTTATTCATTTTTAAAAAAGATATTTTTTTCAATGGTTCTATTTTAGCATTAAATCTTGGTGCCGGATTTTTTGCCGATTATGTTTATAGAGCTTTAAGCCCACATCAACAAAAAAGAATACAAACATTTATTAATCCGATGGCTGATCCTCTTGGTTCAGGATACAATGCTATACAGGCAAAAGTTGCTATTGGTTCGGGGGGATTTTGGGGTAAAGGATTTTTGGCTGGTAACCAAACTCAGCTTCAATATATCCCCGAACAATGGACTGATTTTATTTACTGTGTAATTGGCGAAGAATTTGGATTTGTTGGTTCGTTTATTACTTTGGTTTTGTTTTTAGTTCTGTTTCTTAGAATTTTAAAAATTGCTACCGGCACAAAAGACGAATTCTTAAGTCTGACAGCTATTGGTGTTCTTGCAGTTTATGTTATTCATTTATTAGTAAATGTTGGAATGACAGTTGGCGTAATGCCGGTTATTGGTATTCCTCTCCCATTTGTAAGCTATGGCGGAAGTTCATTATTAGTGAATATGTTTATGCTGGGAATAGTTGCTAATATTTATAAAGCTAAAAAGAATTATAATTAAAGATTAATAGATAAATATTTTTAGTAAATTCTTAATTTGTAGTTTGAAATAAATAAAAAATAAAATAAAATGAATGCTTTAGAAAAACTTCAAAAGAAAAATAGTTTTAAGAAATTTATCTGTGTTGGATTAGATACTGATATTGAAAAAATGCCTGAATATTTAAAATCACATTCACACCCGGTATTTGAATTTAATAGAGAAATTATTAATGCAACTAAAGATTATGCTGCTGCATATAAATTCAATTTTGCTTTTTATGAAAAAGATGGCACTCCAGGATTTCAAACTTTATTAAATTCAATTAGACTAATACCGGAAGATATTCTTATTATCGGAGATGCAAAGCGAGGTGATATTGGTAATACTTCTAAAATGTATGCGAAATCAGTATTTGAACAATTTAAATGTGATGCAATAACAATTAATCCTTACATGGGCGAAGATTCAGTTAAGCCGTTTTTAGATTTTTCTGATAAGCTTAATTTTATTTTAGCATTAACTTCCAATCCAGGAGCGAATGATATTGAGAAGTTAAGCTTAACAGATGGTTCTTTTCTTTATCAGCGGATTATTGACAACGTAAAAGTATGGAATAAGAATAATAACTGCGGAATAGTATTTGGCGCAACAAAAAGCGATGAGTTAAAAGAAAATCTTAATCGAATTGATTCGCTTCCAATACTTTTACCAGGAATTGGGGCGCAAGGTGGAAGCCTTGAAGAAATTATTGGAATTTTAAAGAATAGAAAACCATCTAACTTTTTGATCAATGTCAGTCGTGGAATAATTTATAAAAGTAAGGGAAATGATTTTGCCGAAGCTGCCAGGGCAGAAATTCTTAGCTATAACAACAGAATTATTGAATTATTCAACTAATTTTGTAAGAAGACTATTAAAAAGTGTGTTAACGATTTACTCTTTCCTCTTTTCTTTGTAAGTTTTGCAAGGGTTAAATAAGCCCTCTTAATAGAGGTGAAATTTTGCGTGATACGACAATCATAGAATCAAAAAAAACTCTTCCGGTTTTCGATAATGAATTTATACAAAGGGAACTTTATCCTGAAGTTTTTAATATTTCAGAATTAATAACCGACCACAGCTTACCTCTAATTAAACTTTTAAATATTGAAGATTCAATTATAACTCAAAAAAGATTTTTAGATATAAAGCTGCAAGTTCCGTTTGCAGAACTTCCTGTAGATTTATATCTTTTTGTTAATAACAAAAAGCGGGATATGTTTTACCAGATTAACAGTGGGGAATATGCGTTTCGAAATATTAATTTAGCGCCTTATAAAAATTTAATAGAAATATTTTACAAGATTAAATCACAAAAATCCACTTCAGTATTTCTAAATATTAATTACGAATTAAAGGTGTAGCCATGGCCAAGAATTCAAAAATACATGAGAAATTTTTATATGAAATCTGGAAGCAGCAGCAGTTTTCCAAAAATCTTTTAACATCTGAAGAAGAACAAATTAAAGTTCTCGACCCTGGAATGTTAAATGATGAATTAGGCGGCCCTGATTTTAAAAATGCCAGAATTAAAATTGGAAATATAACTTACCTTGGTGATGTTGAAATTGACTCACATTTTTCTGATTGGAAAGCTCACGGACATAATATTAATAAAAAATATAACAAAGTAATTTTACATGCTGTATTTGGGAGTGACAATCATTCACACGTATTTACACAAGAAGGAAGAAAGGTTCATTCCGTTTCATTTGAAAATTTACTTGATGGCAGCATTAGGGACCAGATTCAAAAAGCAATAATAGATGAAAGGGATTCCAGAATAAACAAGATGCCATGCGACCAGGTTTCGGAGTTGTTGACAGAGGATGAAAAGATAAAAATAGTATTTGATTTTGGAGTTGAAAGGTTCAAAAATAAAAGCCAGAAAATGTTTGAAAGGCTCAAAGAGTTAAGCTACATCAAAGAAATGAAATTAAAAGAGCCCATAATTTCTTATGAATTGACTGAAGATTTTCATAACAAAAATTTTGAAGTTGAAGATTTTAAAGATCAAGTTATCTGGAATCAGCTTATGTATGAGCAGGTGTTTGAAGCATTGGGTTACTCAAAGAATAAAGAGATAATGCTGAAGCTTGCAAGGTCGGCTGATATAAAACTTTTAAAGATGTTAGACACAAGCGATTTTGTTAAAACAGCGGAATCAGCTTTATTTAATATTGCCGGTTTAATGCCTGATGTTTATAATTTACCTGATAGTGAAACATCTGTGTACACCCGTGAGCTTTATGATTTATGGAGTGGAATAAGACAAATTTATGATGGAAAAATTTATAATGCAGCGCAATGGCATTTCTTTAAATTAAGGCCGCAAAATTTTCCTACAATAAGAATAGCTGGTGGAGTTAGAATCGTAGATAGAATTTTCCATCATAATTTTATTTACAATATTATAAAGCTGTTTAAGACTTATTCTTCTTATGGAAAAATTATAAACGAACTAAGGTCATTGGTTGTTATTAAAGGAGACGGCTTCTGGACTCAGCATTTTATCTTTGATAAACCATCCAAAACAAGGATTAATTATTTTATCGGTGTTTCAAGAGCAGATGAAATTATTGTTAATGTAATACTTCCTATTATATTAGTTTATTTTGACCTTTTCAATATGAAAGAACTTTCAAAAAAAGTTATAAAAACCTATGTTAATTTTTATCAACAAAGTGAAAATGGTTTAGTGAAAGAAGTATGTGATGCACTTAGGCTAGACAATGCATGGAAGAAAACAGTTTTATATCAAGGTATGATTGAAATTTTTAGAAACTATTGCATAAAGAAAAAATGTACGGAATGCCCTATCGGTCAAAAAGTTTTTGCGTAATTTAATTATTACTAGTTAGTTTTTTTATGTCATCTCTAAGTTTTGCCGCACGTTCATATTCTTCAGCTTCGATTGCTTCGCGTAGTTTATTTTGAAGAGCAGCTAATTTAGCTTCTTTGGTTTTAGGAGTTTTTTCTTCTCTTATTTCTTCTTCAGCTTTTTCTTTGCTATAAATATCATCATCTCCTTCTTCGGATGGAATAAATGCTGCAGATTCCATTACACTCTCTGCTACAAAAATTGGAGCTTGAGCTCTTACAGCTAATGCAATAGCATCGCTTGGCCTGCCGTCTATTTCATTTGTAAGTCCAGAAATCTCTAATAAAATTTTTGCATAAAATGTGTTTTCACGGAGTTCATCAATTATAACTTCTAAAATAGATGCTCCTAAGTTGTCAATAACCTGTTTAAATAAATCATGAGTAAGCGGGCGGGGAGGTTTAATTCCTTCCAATTCAAGTGCAATCGCTTGAGCTTCAAAGGCACCTATAATTATTGGAAGCCGTCTATTTCCATTTACTTCTTTTAATAAGATTGCATAAGCACCTCCGGTCGAAGGGCTGGAAGACAAACCAAGTATATCACATTGAATTTTGTGCAAATAAAACTCCTAACTTATTACGATTTAAGTTTAATAATCTCTTCAGTTAATTTCGGTATTATTTCAAATACATCTCCAGCGATTCCATAATCAGCAACAGTAAATATTGGTGCATCTTTATCTTTATTAATTGCAACAATATATTTTGAAGACGACATTCCAGCCAAATGTTGAATTGCGCCGCTAATTCCACATGCAACATAAAGTGATGGGGAAACTGTTTTACCTGTTTGGCCAACTTGCTCCCTATGAGGCCTCCAGCCTGCATCAACTACAGCTCTTGATGCTCCAACAGCAGCACCAAAGGCATCTGCTAAATCTTCTACCAATTTGAAGCTTTCAGGATTTTTTAAGCCTCTTCCACCGGAAACTATAATATCAGCTTCGGCAACATCAATCTTTCCGTCTGACTTTTTAAATTCTACGACTTTAGTTTTTAAATCAGCATCCAAAATTTCTTTTGTTTCAATATTAACTTGTAAATCTGGCGTTGTTTGTTCAGCTTTAAAGACATTTGTTCGAATAGTGAAAATTTTAATTTCAGATTTTAATTTTAAATCTAATAAAGCCTTCCCTGCGTAAATTGGCCTTGTTGCAATTACTTCACCATCTTCTATATTTAACTTAACGCAATCCATTAATATTCCGGCATTTAATTTTACAGCTATTCTTGGAGCCAGGTCTTTTCCTAACGCTGTATTTGGAATAATTATATATTTTGCTTCAGTATCTTTAAGATATTTTGCTATAGAATCAGCATACCCGGATGAACTGTAATTTTTAAAATTCTCATTCTTTAAATGAATAACTTTTGAAATACCATATTTAGCGGCTTCATTTAAATTTTCAATTTCACTTCCAGCAACAACAACTTCAGATTCCAGATTTAAATCAGCTGCTATTTTTGCAGCTACCGATACAGCTTCGAATGAAGCTTTTTTTAATTTATTTTCTCTTTGCTCTAATACTGCAATTAATTTTTCAGACATTACTGTAAATTCCTTATTCTTTAAATAACTTTTGCTTCTTCATGAAGTAGCTTTACTAATTCTGGAACTGCAGAAGCATCAGTTCCTAAAATTCTGCCTGGCTGTTTTGCCGGAGGTTTGTGTAGTTTAATTACTTCAACTGTGTTCTCAAACGAAGCAGCAGGTTTTTCTTCAATCGTTTTCTTTTTTGCAGACATTATTCCTTTTAAAGAAGCATATCTTGGTTCATTCAATCCTTTTTGAGCGCCAATAATTGTAGGCAGTTCTGTTTCGACAACTTCTCTCCCGCCTTCAATTTCTCTTTCAGTTGTAATTTTATTACCTTCAATTTTCAAATCAACTACAACGGAAATACATGAGTAGTTCAAAATTTCTGCTGTTAATTGGGGAACAATTGAATTATCATAATCAACCGATTGTTTTCCCATAAATACAATTTCATAACCGCTGTTTTTTATTTCTTCTGCAAGTGCATGAGCTATTCCAAATGAATCTCTTTGGCCGTCATCTTTCAATAAAACTCCGTTATCTACGCCCATTGCTAAAGCCTTTTTTATTGTCTCTTTATTTGCATCGCTGCCGACACTTATTACAGTTACATCACCACCGAATTTTTCTTTTGTCTTAAGGGCTTCTTCTACAGCAAATTCATCATAAGGATTAATTATATATGTTACTCCAGTCGGATCGATAGTTTTTTCATCGGCACCGATTTTAACTTTTGTAGCAGTGTCAGGAACATGACTAACGCATACTGCTATTTTCATTATACCTCCATTAAACTTCTGTAATTTTGACAAAAAATATAACCATACACCTGTCTAAAATCAAACCACGTATTTTTAAAAAACATGAGATAAAATCTTTATTAAATTGTATTTATATTTCTTCAATAAATTTTTAAATTGATTGCATGGAAAAAGAATTACAAAAAACTGAGCAGCTTCCTGAAGTAGAAATAATTACGGATGAAGAATCGGATATTAGCTTAGTAAGCAGAGTAATTTTGTATAATGACGATTGGCATACATTTGATGAGGTAATTGCCCAGCTTATTAAAGCAGTTAACTGTACATTTGAACAAGCCCGGGGATTTGCTTTTGAAGTACATGTAAAGGGGAAAAGTATTGTTTTTAACGGCCCTCTGAATCAATGCTTAAAAGTTTCTTCTGTCCTTGAAGAAATAGCTTTAAATACCCAGGTTGTTACTTAGTAAAACTAAATTCTCAATAATTTTTACCCTTCATCTTAATTGTAAATAGAATCGCATATATCTATATTTAAAGTCTTCAAATAATTTTAAAGGAAAAATGTGAATAGCCTTAGAGACGATATTCGGAATATTGCAATTATTGCCCATGTTGACCACGGTAAAACTACCTTAGTTGACTACATGCTCAAGCAAACCGGTGCATGGCGAGACAACCAGCAAGTTGAAAAAAGAATAATGGATTCCAACACTCTTGAGAAAGAAAGAGGAATCACCATACTCGCGAAGAATTGCAGTATTCATTATAAAAATATTAAAATAAATATAGTTGATACACCTGGCCACGCAGATTTTGGTGGAGAAGTTGAACGTACATTAAGAATGGTAGACGGTGTTCTGCTGCTTGTCGATGCTGCTGAAGGGCCTTTACCGCAAACTAAATTTGTTTTAAAAAAATCTTTGGAGCTTGGATTAAAGCCAATAGTTGTAATAAATAAAATTGATAGAAAAGATGCCCGTCCAAACGAAGTTTTAAATGAAGTATTTGATTTATTTGTAGCACTCGGCGCCAGTGATGAACAATTAGATTTTCCATTTGTTTATGCTATTGCAAAGCAAGGTGTAGCAAAAACAAATCTGGAAGACGAAAGTAATAATTTAATACCGCTATTTGATGTAATTATAAAATCAGTACCTGCTCCGAAAGCTGGAATTGAGGAACCGCTTCAAATGCTTATCTCGGCAATTGATTATAACGATTATCTTGGAAGAATCGGAATTGGTAGAATTCTTAACGGCAAAATTAGATTAGGTGATAATATAATCCATATTACCAAAGAAGGTGATAAAATAAATTCAAAAATTACAAAACTTTATACTTTTGATAATATAAAACGGATAGAGGTTGATGAACTGGATGCCGGAGATATTGGTGCAGTTGCCGGCCTAGAAGATGTTGATATTGGAGACACAATTGCTGATCCTAAAAAACCTGAAGCATTACCATTTACAGCCATTGATGAACCAACCATTACAATGAATTTCATGGTTAATAATGCCCCTTTTGCAGGGCTTGAAGGGAAATATGTTACCACCAGGAACATTAGTGAAAGACTTTCAAAAGAATTAAAATCTAATGTAAGCTTAAGAGTTGAAATGACTGATTCACCAGATATATTTAAAGTAAGCGGAAGGGGAGAACTTCATCTGGCAATTCTTATTGAAAACATGAGGCGTGAAGGATTTGAAATTCAGTTGAGTAAACCTGAAGTAATCACAAAAAAAATAGATGATGTTTTATGCGAACCTGTTGAACATGTTATAATTGATGTACCCGAAGAGCACGTTGGGATTGTTATTGAAAAGCTCGGTAAGCGAAAAGGTGAAATGAAAAACATGGTTACATTTAATGAAAATACAAGAGTTGAATTTATTATTCCGGCAAGAGGCTTAATTGGGTATCGTGCTGAATTCATGACAGACACAAAAGGTACAGGAATTCTTCATCACAACTTTAACGGGTATGAACCATACAAAGGAGAAATTACTCATAGAACCAAAGGTGCTATGGTTGCAATGGAACAAGGAACATCATCTGCGTATGCAATGTTTAAGCTTCAAGAAAGGTCAATCTTTTTTATTGAACCAGGGACAAAAGTTTATGAAGGTATGGTTGTTGGAGAAAATTCTCGTGATATTGATATGCGTGTAAATGTTACAAAAACAAAACAGCTAACAAATATGCGAGCATCAGGAGCAGATGAAGCAATTAGACTAGAGCCTGCCACAATATTGACTCTTGAGCAGGCAATTGAATGGATAACAGATGACGAGTTTGTTGAAGTTACACCAGAAAGTATTCGCATTAGGAAAAGATATTTAACAGAAATGCATAGGAAGAATGCTCGATTGGCAGCAAAACAAAAAATAGAACAAGAAGTTTAAAACTAGAAAAAAGGGACGCTCACAAGGCGTCCTTTTTATTAACTTGCCACGATGCGAGTGTAAATAACCAAAAAAGTATATGGAGGAAAAAATGCCGGAAACAGCAGTACAAGGACTTAAACCAGAAATCTTATGGAAAAGATTTTATGAAATAACACAAGTGCCGCGTCCTTCCAAAAAAGAAGGAAAGATTCTTCAGCATTTGAAAAATTTAGCTAAAGAATTAGATATAAAGTTTAAAGAAGACAAAGTTGGGAATCTTGTTTTTTATGTCCCTGCAACCAAAGGGTATGAAAATTCTTCAACAGTTGTTTTACAAGGACACGTGGACATGGTATGTGAAAAAAATAAGGATACAAATCATGATTTTGAAAATGATCCGATAAAAGTAATTAGAGAAGACGGATGGATAACTGCTGATGGAACTACTTTGGGAAGTGATAATGGTATTGGTGTTGCTGCCGGCTTAGCAGTCGCTACTGATAATGATATAGTTCATGGGCCGATTGAAGTTTTATTAACAGTAGATGAAGAGACAGGTTTGACAGGTGCAACTAATCTTGAGCCTGGATTTATTTCCGGTAAGACTTTATTGAATTTAGATTCCGAAGAAGATGGCGCTTTTTACATAGGATGTTCCGGGGGAGTTGATACACTTGCCGACTTTACTATTGAATGGGAAAAAGTCAAAGCTGATTTTATTCCTATAGAAATTATGGTGACAGGATTAAAAGGCGGCCATTCAGGTTTGGATATTAAAGCAGGGAGAGGAAACGCAATTAAAATTTTAGGAAGAGCTTTAAAAGAAATTGAAAGTTTTGATTTCACAATTTCAAAATTGGAAGGCGGAAGTTTGCGGAATGCAATTCCGCGGGAAGCCGAAGCAATAATATTAATTAATAGTAAAGATGAAAAAGACATTTCAAATAAAATTACAGAACTTCAAAAACAAGTATTGAATGAATTTAAAACCTCGGACAGCGGATTAAAAATTGAAGTAAAAAAATCCGGTTACAAATCAGATAAAACCTTTACTAAAGCGTTTACAAAAAAAATTATTAATACATCGCTTGCTTTGCCTCACGGTGTTATTACTATGAGTCAGGACATTCCCGATTTAGTTGAGACATCAACTAATGTTGCAACTATAAAAATAAATGGCGATAGTTTAAGCTTTGGAACAAGTCAAAGAAGTTCAATAGACAGTTCAAGAAGAAATATCGCCAATAATGTTAAAGCAGTTTTTGAATTAGCAGGAGGTAAAATAAGTGCAACTGATGGTTATCCAGGCTGGAAACCGGATATGGATTCATCTATTCTTAAAACATCTAAAAAAGTTTTTAAAGAGCTTTTCAATAAAGAGCCTGAAATTAAAGCAATTCACGCCGGACTTGAATGCGGAATTTTAGGAGATAAAAATCCAGGGCTGGATATGATATCTTTCGGGCCAACTATCGAAGGCGCTCATTCCCCGAATGAAAGAGTGAATATTGCAACAGTAGAAAAGTTCTATGATTTGCTGAAAGGTATTTTAAAAGAGTTAGCTGCTAAATAATGAAATTAGCTTTAGCTAAAAATCCGGTCAATCTTGCATTACGATTTATACTTGAATTATGTGCAATATTTTCAATTTGATATTGGGTTTGTAATTTTGATAATGGTGTGATTCTTAAAGAGGCTGTCTCAATTGGTGAAATTTGTAAGTCTGAGTTTATCGAAGACTGATTTTTCAAGATTAAATCACACTTCGACAAGCTTAGTGTGACAGCATAAATTACTTTTGAGACAGCCTCCTTATTTTAAACTAAACAGCAACCTTAAGCACACATTTTTCGCATCTACAATATTCATAAATTTCTTCATAGCCATAATCAATAGTCAATTCATCACCCGGCTCGATATCACAGTTGGCTACCAGTAAAAGCGAAGTTTCATCTCCATCAGCAACTTCACAGTTGAAATCACACTTATGATTAATGAATTTTATTTTATCCGTCATAGCTGTGTCAATATAACAATCATCACCGTTCCAAAATATGTAAACATTATCTTCTTCATCTTCACGGCGTTCGCATTCATCGCCTGAAATTACTTCTCCTTTAATAACCATTATTGTTTCGCCTTCTTCTATCTTAACAGAAGAAAATAAACCTTTGCCATGTATTCCGGATTCTTTTACATAAACAAATTCTTCAAAGTCATTATCCAATAATTGCACACCAACTCCCAATTGATTAATAAAATTGTGATTACTTTTTATAGTCAAAAAAACATTTCGTAATTTTGGATGGGTGAAAATAAAGAAAAATGTTTGGATTCGGAATAGCTCATCTATTATTATTGATTTAATTTTAAAGGGAGTCCTTTTGCAGAAGGTAACATTCAAAACCATTATCATCTGTTTAATATTAATTTTTACAGCTAATGCACAGTTAACTATTTATAAGACGAGTATTAATTTTCCACAAGTTCAAACAGGAAAAATTGATAGTGTAATATTTTATCTAACTAATTCATCCGATAAAATGGATAATATCTTTTTTGAAAATTATAATGAAAGTTTTTCTGTTAGTGATTCTTCTTTTATAATTGGACATAACGATAGTGTTAAAATTACATCATACTACAAGCCCATTCAAAATGTAATTGATAAGGATATTTTTATTTTTCAGACAAACGATAGTTTACGTGCTGTTGTCATAAATGTGAAAGGTTCAGGAAAGTTTAATGATTTATACGACAGTTTAACTTTTAATCTTTATGATTCACAGCTTAAAAAGGCTCTGACAAAATTTGTTAGCGGGCATACTTCTCTTGGATATAATTCGGCAAGAGATGAAATGTTTATGAATATTGATAATCAAAAGACAAATGGAATGGGTGCCTCTAAAAATACTCTGGAATGTGTTTACACTGGAAGATTGGCTGTTGGTTACACAAGCAGAAGTGATGCACAAAATAATTACAGCTTTAATACAGAACATACCTGGCCGCAGTCAAATTTTAATAGCAATGAACCTATGAAATCAGACTTGTATCATCTTTACCCTACTGATAATAATGCAAATTCAAAAAGAGCGAATTATCCTTTTGGGGATGTTGTCAATATTTCCTGGCAGGAAGGAGGAAGTAAGCTAGGAACAGATAGCAGCGGAAAGACAATATATGAACCGCGTGATGAGCATAAAGGAGATGTAAGCCGTTCTATGTTTTATTTTATCGCCCGCTATCCTCAGAATTATGGAGGTTTTCTTGATAAAACTCAGGAAAACATTTTTAGAATTTGGAATAAGCTTGATACTGTTTCTGTAAAAGAACGAAATAGAAACGAAGCAATTGCTATACTTCAAAAAAATAGAAATCCTTTTATAGACCATCCGGAGTTTGTTGATAGGATTTATAACTTCAGAACAGATGAAGACAAGCCAAAAACAGCTCTGCTTGAAGCTGTCCCGGGAAAAATAATTTCTGATTCGACTTCAATATCCGATACTTCCATGATGAATTTAGTTTTATGTAATCCTAGTAAAGGAACTTTAATCATTTCAAATTATTCTTTATCAAAGTTAGATTTTGAAATTTTAAATTCTAGTTCTACCATTGAGCCATTTGGGATTGATACTGTACAAATAATTTTTCATCCGCAAACATTAGATATTAGTAATGCTTTGTTGACGATTAAATCAAATGGCGGAAATCAGCAAATAAAATTAATTGGAAATGTAAAAAATAAAGTTACTGCTGTAGAAAATGTAAGTGAAGTTATATCCAATTATCAGTTATATCAGAATTACCCGAATCCGTTTAATCCCACAACAAAAATAAGATATACAATCCCTTCCTCTCCAAACCTACTCAAAGGGGAGGCTTTAGTGTATTTAAAAATTTATGATATACTTGGTAATGAAATTTCAACATTAGTCGATGGTGCAAAACAGGCCGGAACTTTTGAAACAACATTTAATGGAAATAATTTATCTTCAGGAATTTATTTTTACAAACTTCAAATATCAGATTCTTATGGCAAAACTTATTCTTCAACCAAATCAATGATATTATTGAAATGAAAAATATTATTTTTCTTTTTTTATCAAGCTGGAGTTTTGTGATGGCACAAACTAATATTAATTCATTAAAACATGAAATAATTAATCATTTCAATAAATATGAAGGGGATTTTGCTTTAGCATATTTAAACCTTGATAATACATCAGATAATATTTTTATAAATGAAAAAGAAGAGTTCCATGCAGCCAGTACAATGAAAACTCCTGTAATGATTGAAGTATTAAAGCAGGCAGAAGAAGGGAAGTTTAATCTTAACGATTCAATCTTAATTAAGAATGAATTTAAAAGTATAGTTGACGGTTCAGCATATTCGATGGACATCGAAGAAGATTCAGGCGATGGGCTGTATAAATATATTGGGCATAAAAAAACTATTTATGATTTGGTTTATGAAATGATAACTGTAAGCAGTAATCTTGCTACAAATATCTTAATTGATTTGGTTGATGCTAAAAATGTTATGAAAACTATGAAACAAATAGGAGCCAATGATATCCAAGTTTTACGCGGTGTTGAAGATAATAAGGCTTTTAATCTTGGATTGAATAATACAACTACAGCCTATGATTTAATGTTTATATTTAAATCGATTGCCGAACATAAAATATTATCAGATTCATCTTGTAATGACATGATAAATATATTACTACAGCAAAAATTTAATGAAAGAATTCCGGCGGATTTGCCAAGCGATGTTAAAGTTGCACATAAAACTGGTTCCATTACCGGTGTTGGGCATGACTCTGGAATAATTTATTTACCGGATGGAAGGGAATACATTCTGGTATTGTTATCTAAAAATGTTAAAGATGAAGAAGGGGTTATTAAAATGCAGGCTGAAATTTCAAGAATGATTTATGATTATTTGAATACGCAAAGATGACATTTCTATTTTAATTTTATCTATAATTGATTGTTTTCAAAATATGAAAAGGATTCGGTAGGCTGAAAATGAAAAAAAATATCAAATTTATTTGGGAATTCCTGCTTGATGTTATCAATAAATTCATTGATGACAAATGCCCAAAACTCGGAGCTGCTTTATCATTTTATACGATATTTTCATTAGCCCCGTTATTAATTATTGCAATAAGTGTGGCTGGATTAATATTTGGCGAAAAAGCTGCTAGTGGACAAATTGTAAATGAGATTAAAGATATGGTAGGCAGCGAGAGTGCGGTACTCATTCAAAATGCTTTAAAGAAAGTCAGTCTATCCAGCGCAAATATTATTGCAATTACAATGAGCTTAATTACAATGATAATTGGTTCCACGGTGGTATTTGTTGAGCTTCAAGACTCCTTGGATATGATTTGGAAAGTAAAACCAAAACCAGGTCAAAATTTTATTAAAAGTTTGCTTAAAGATAGAATCAAATCATTTGGGGTTGTAATTGGAACGGGTTTTTTATTGCTTGTTTCCTTAATAATAAGCTCACTTATTTCTGCACTAAGCTCCTATATTAATAAAGTATTAGTTACTATACCAGTATTTCTTCTTGACTCAATCGATATCGTCATTTCAATATTAATAATATTCATTTTGTTCGGAATGATTTTCAAAGGACTGCCGGATGTTGAACTTGAATGGAGGCATGTTTGGTTTGGTTCATTAGTTACATCAGTTCTTTTTGTGCTGGGTAAATATTTAATTGGTTTGTATATCGGGCAAAGTACACTGGGCTCTACTTATGGGGCTGCAAGTTCATTAGTGATATTATTATTATGGGTTTATTATTCTGCGCAAATTCTTTTTATAGGCGCAGAATTTACGCAAGTATACGCAGAAAAATTAGGGGAGGGGATTAAACCAAGCAAAAATTTTATGAAATACCATGATGAAACTTTAGTTTTGGAAATGCCGGATAAAGTTGAATCTAATAAAAAGCAAATCTAATCATAATTTTAAGGTCAAAATTCAAAATCAGAATTTATTTCGGTAGAATTATCTAAGGGAATTCGAAGTAATAAGTAATTTTTCCCTGAGGTTTTATCTCAACCAGCCTTATTTCTTAACCTGCAGTAAATTAAATATTAAATTAACTTAGATATTTAATTCTTTTCTACGTATTGACTTCCTGAAGTCGATTATTTTTTTATTAGCAAATATTGGTAAGATATTTGTTAATCCTTGGTGGGATACTCTGTAATTTCATTAATTTTTAATGATTTATAAGAGCAAATGGTTCCATTTAATGAAAACAGGATGTTAATTAAAGAAAACATAAATATAAATAAAATAAATTCTGAGTTAGCAACTCCTGATGCTGATTTAAATAATTTCTTCAAACTATCTTCTGACCTTCTTCTTATTTCCAATTTTCATGGAATAATAAAAAACGCCAGCGTATCTTTATTAAAAATTACCGGATTTGATCCAACTTCAATATCATCAATTTCATTTTCTGATTTATTTCACTATGACGATCAGACTTCAGCTCAAGTTAAATTGATGAATCTTCAAGCCGGGGATAAAATAAAAACGTTTGAAGGCAGATTAAGATGTAATAATGGGAAATATTTATGGACTGAGTGGAGTATATCCCCATCTCCAGAATTTGATAATTTTTATGCAATAGGAAGAGATATCTCCGAAAGAAAAAAGAATGAGGATGCTTTAAAATATTCGGAACAAAAACACCGTACATTATTTGAGACCATGACACAAGGTGTGATTTATGAAGAGACTGGGAAAGGAATTTTATCTGCAAATCCGGCAGCGCAAAGAATTTTAGGAATATCCTTAGAGCAAATGCAGGGTAAATCCTCATTGACGTCCGGCTATAAATCAATTCTTGAAGATGGAACAGAAGTTATTGATGATGCACATCCTGCAATAGTTGCTTTAAATATGGGGAAAGAAGTACAGAATTTTGTAATGGGAATCTTAACACCTTATGATGAAGTTTATCGATGGATCAATGTAAATGCAGTTCCGCTATTTAGGAGCAGGGAAGATAAACCTTACCAGGTTTATACTACTTTTGATGATATAACTGAAAGAAAAAATGCTGACGAAGCAATAAAAGAAAGCGAAGAAAGATATCGACAGCTTGTTGAACTTTCACCATATACAGTTGGAATTTTAAACGATGAAAAAATACTTTTTATAAATGCAGCGGGTGCTATACTGTTTGGTGTAGAAAATCCTGAGCAGGTAGTAGGCAAATCGATAAATGATTTTATACAGCACGAAAACTATAAAATTATTTCAGATGAGTTGAATAAATTAGAATTAAATGAAAAAACTCCTTTGCTGGAACTTAAAGCAAATAAATTAGACGGAACTTTAATTTATCTTGAAGCTACTGCAATGCCTTTCTACTATAAAGGAGAAAATGCTATACAATTTATTTGCAGCGATATAACTGAAAGAAAAAAAGTAGAAGAAGAGAGGGAAAGATTATTTAACAAAATACAAGTTGCTCAGGATAGGCTAAAAATATTATCTAGAAGATTAATTGAAGCACAGGAAAGTGAAAGAAGAGTAATAGCACGAGAGCTTCATGACGAAATAGGGCAAACTTTAACGGCAATAAAAATTAATCTTCAAGCAATAAATAAATATACCAAGTCATCAAAACTAAAATCCCACCTGGTAGATAGTGTTGAATTGGTTGAACATTCATTGCAGCTTGTTAGAAATCTTTCTTTGGATTTAAGGCCTTCGATGCTGGATGATTTAGGCTTAATACCTACTCTTGGTTGGTATATAAATAAACAGTCGCAGCGTTCTGGCATTAACATAAAAATGAAATCTATTGAATTAGATAAAAAGCTTTCTTCTGAGGTAGAAGTAACATGCTATAGAGTGGTTCAGGAAGCTATTAATAATGTTATAAGGCACTCTGAAGCTAAAAACGTTAAAATTGAAATTAATATATTCGAAAATCAATTAAGACTAGAGGTACAAGACAACGGAAAAGGATTTGATGTAACAGAAATGAGGAAACGAGCATTGAACGGAAATAGCATTGGTGTATTAGGAATGCAGGAACGTGTTGAATTAGCAGGGGGAGAACTGTCAATTTATTCTTCGCCTGAAAACGGTACTAAAGTAATTGCTTGTTTTCCTTTGAGTGAAAAATAAATCAAAAGGTGATATTATGAAACCAATAAAAATACTATTAGCTGACGACCATACTTTGGTTAGAGCAGGTATAAAAAACTTGCTTCAAAACTTAAGTAACATTGAAGTAATTGCCGAAGCTGATAACGGAAGAGAAACACTTAGAATTGTTGAAGAGAAAAAACCTGATATGGTGCTGCTGGATATTGCCATGCCTGAATTAAACGGACTTGAAGTAGCAGCACGATTGTCAAAAGACTATCCTGATATTGATGTAATGATTCTTTCTATGCATGCAAACGAGGAATATGTTGTGCAGGCATTAAAGTCTGGTGCTTCAGGATATTTGTTGAAAGATTCTGCTCCAACGGAACTAGATATTGCGGTTCATGCTGTTGCGCGCGGTGAAACATATTTAAGCCCGGCAATTTCAAAGCATGTTGTTCATGATTATTTAAGAAGAGTAAACAATTTGGACCTTGAAACAGAAGAAGCACCAAATATGTACACTCAATTAACTCCAAGGCAAAGAGAAATACTTCAACTTATAGCTGAAGGTAATTCGACTAAAGAAATTGCAAGCAAATTAAATGTAAGTGTTAAAACTGTAGAGACCCACAGAATACAATTGATGAATAGGGTTGCGATTCATGATGTAGCTGGTTTAGTTAGATATGCAATAAGAATGGGAATGGTTTCTTCAGAAAGATAATTTTATTAAATGTTTGTGAACTCTAAGTGTAAAAATAGGGTTCACAGATAATTAAACAATTTTAAGTCTTTTTGTTATAATTATTTCAGGATTTCCCCGATTGCAACTCCTATATACTTGTGATAGTTTCATTTTAATATATAGAAATTTTATTGGTATTTATTATGGAACAGGGAGGTATATCATTAAACCCACAATACTTTTAGTTGATGACAACAAAGCATTTTTACAATCAGCGGTTAATTTTTTAAACTCTCATACTGAAGTTAAAATTGTTGGTATAGCAGCAACAGGGGAAGAGGGGCTTGAAAAAGTTTACGAACTAAATCCCGATATAATACTATTAGATTTATCAATGCCTGGCGTTGGTGGGCTGCAAGTTACAAGAATGTTGAAATCTCAGAACGTATCAGCTAAAATAATCATCGTCACATTATATGACACTCCTGAGTATTCTAATCTTGCTAAAATTGCCGGTGCTGATGGATTTTTGCCAAAATCCGAGTTTGGTACAAAAATAGTCCCATTAATAAATAATCTTTGTAATAAACAATTCGCTTAGGAGAAAAATCTTAATGAATGGCCAAAGATTAAGCAACAAAAATAAATTCGAGCCATACTTAGCCAAAGATCTTATTAGAAAATTTAATATTGTTTATGGCAGTATTAATACTCCTACAATTATATATGATGAAGAAACTTTAGAAATATTAGGTGCGAATAATTCCGCACTTAGATTTTACGGGCTTTCACGCAACGACTTGCTGAATAATTCAAAAAATAGAAACTCAACTTCAAAAAAGAGTAATATGGTAAAAATACTTCCCAAGCTTACGCAGTATGTTGATTATATTAACTCATGGAAGCATTATGACCAGGGTGGAAATTTTTATGAAATGCAGATAACCAGTTATTCTTTAACCCTAGCTGAGAGAGATGTAAGAGTTGTTCTTATAAAAGATATAACAATCCAAAAGCAGTGGCAGGACAATATAGAAAATAGTATAAACTAGTTCCTAGTTTTTCAGTGTTAAAATAATGCAAATATTTTTATGTTTTATTTATTAGTTTCTAAGTACTATTTTAACAGCAATTAAAGAAATAATAATTTATCAATTTTCATCTCATCTATTATTGTGCTAACTGTTTATACGATGTTTGAACGTTTCAGTATTTCTATTCCCATTTAATGTAGGCGTCATAAAAGATTTCAATTTTCCTCATTACCGCAAAGTATACACTAGATAGCGCCCACTTGAAAGTGTACTTTAAGAAATCGTTATTGACGCTTACTTTTTTATTCCCTCAAATTTTTTTTATATAATAGACTCAATTTTCTTTATTTCGGAATATTCAATTAATATTGTTGTGTATGCCATTCTAATTTTTATTAAATTATACTTGATTCAAAAAAAGTAATTAATTCGCGGAAATCTGATCCTAGTAACTTAAATATTTTGCCAAATGATATTTAATAAGGGTTTGATAGCTTAATCATTGAAATGAAAGAACATAATAAAACGAAAAAAAATACTGCTAAGTCATCGCATTTAAAAATTTCAAGCAACGCTTTTCAAAATATTGATGCTGATTTTATAAAGGCAAATGCTAAGCTTGATGCTATCTTCAAAGTTTTTCCAAACGTATTAATAATATTAAGCTATGACGGAACCATAATAGATTTCAAATCAAATTCGCTTGGCGATTTTAATTTTTTGCAAAGTAATTTAGTTGGGAAGAAGCTTGAAGATATATTACCTGCCGACATAAGCAAAAGATTCCATAAAGCAGTATTTGATTCAGCAAAATCTAGTAAGCTTTCAATTATTGAATATTCGATCACAAAAGAAAATAAAAATAATTTTTATGAAGCAAGATTAATTCCGTATTTAGATAATAAAATTGTAACGGTCATTAGAGATGTTACAGAGATTCAGTATGCGCATAACGAAATTAAAAAATCTGAACTCAGGTTTCGTTCGGTTTGGGAAAATTCATTAGAAGGAATGCGATTAACTAATGGGCAAGGAAAAATTGTAGCTGTAAATAAAGCTTACTGTAACTTAGTAGATGAAAATGAAGAAAATTTAATCGGGAAATATTTCAATTTTATTTATGTTCAAAACAGTGGAACAAGTAAAGATGATGATTTAGAAATTTATAAAGATAGATTTCAAAAAAGAGAAATGAAATCTGTTTTTGAAGTGGAACTAAAGCTAAAAAGCGGGAAGACTATTTATGCAGAAGTCATTAACAATTTTATAGATTCATATAGCAATGAAATAATAAAATTAATTGAGGAACCTCTTCTTCTTACAATTTTCAGAGATATCACAGAAAGAAAAAAGACTGAAAAAGCACTTAAGAATAGTGAAGAAAGATTTCGCAGCTTAATTGAAAATATTAATGAAGTCTTTCATATTATAACATTAGATGGACATAAAAAAGAAAGAATTTATGTAAGCCATACCTATGAAGATATATGGGGAAGAACGTGTCAAAGTTTATATGACGACCCAAATTCGTGGATGGAGATCATTCATCCTCAAGATATTCAAAAAGTAAATGAAGCTACAAAAAATCAGCGTGAAGACGGGTATTTTGTTGAATATAGGATTATCCGAGATGATGGACAATTAAGATGGATTAGAGATAGAGGATATCCTGTCAAAGACGGGAGTAATAAAGTTACTCAAATTGTTGGACTTGCTGAAGATGTTACTGAGACAAAATTAGCTGAAGAAGAAAAAAGACAAAGTGAGGAGCTTTATCGAAGCCTGGTAGAAACTTCCCCTGACGGCATTGTTTTGATGGATCTGAGTGGTAATGTTTTAATGTGTAATAGTCATGTTGCTTCGTTATTCGGTTATAATCATCCAGATGAAATAGTCGGACTTAATGTAATTGATTTTGTTGCTCCAGATTATATGTGGGAATTTAAAACAGAAACATTTCATTTGTTTCATCATCAGAATCTTAGAAACAAAGAGTATATTTTACTCAAGCGAAATAGAGAGACTTTTCCAGGAGAACTAAGTGCATCTGTAATTTATGGTGAAGATAAAAAACCTAAAGCTTTTGTGGGATTGGTTCGGGATATTTCAAGCAGAAAGCTCGCTGAAGAAGCACTTCGGTTTTCTGAAATGCAGTTCAGATCAATCTGGGAAAACTCTAATGACGGCATGAGGCTTACGGATTCCAAGGGAATTGTAATTACAGTTAATACAGCTTTCTGCAAAATATTCGATGCTAGAAAAGAAGAAGTAATAGGTAAGCCTTATTATGATGTATATTCTGAAAAAACCAATAAAGAAGCAGCTTTAATGCTGTTAGAATATCAGAAAAATTTTTTTAGTAATAGTTTTGTTAGAAATAAAAAATCTAAAAGAACTTTACGATCTGGAAAATCTTTAGTACTTGATATTTCATATACAATTATTCAGTTTGAAAATGGTAAATCACTTTTGTTAGGAATTTTCAGAGATATTTCTGTACAAATTAAAGCTGAAGAAGATCTTCGAAATTCTGAAAAACTTGCTGCAATAGGTAAGATGACTGCATTTCTGTCGCATGAAATAAAAACTCCTCTTGTTTCAATAAATATGAATATTGATATGCTTTCCAAGAGCCTGGATTTACCTGATTCCAAGAGGAAATCTTTTTCTATTATTCAAAAAGAAGTTAAAAGACTAGATAAACTATTAAGAAATGTACTTCAGTATTCACGCCAGGTAGAGTTGATTAATTCAAATGTAAATCTGGCTAATCTAATAAACAATATAAAAGATTTCTTAGAGCCAATCCTGACTGAAAGAAAAATAAAATTCATAACTGAATTGAATGATTGTATTATAATGGGGGATTATCAAAAATTACAATCTGCATTTTTACATTTAATTGAAAATGCAATTGAAGCAATTAATCAACAAGGCAGCATTACGATATCAATAATCTTTGATGAAAAGATTGAATCAGTTTCTATATTCGTAAAGGATGATGGTCCAGGTTTTGATGAAAACATAAATATTTTCGAACCGTTTTTTACAACTAAATCATCCGGTACTGGATTGGGTTTGCCTATCGCTCAAAAAATAATAGAACAACATAATGGTAAATTAAAATTGGTAACTTCTAAACCTGGCTCTACGATTTTTGAAATTACTTTTAACATAGAAAATTAATTATGGAAAAAATATTAGTTATTGATGATGATGATTCTATCCGGGAGACCTTACAGCTATATTTGACTGAAATTGGTTATGAAGTAGTTACAGCGAATAATGGAGGTGAGGGCATTAAGCTTATCGATCAACATAAACCCGATTTGATACTTTCAGATTTAAAGATGTCTGGACTCACTGGTATTGATGTTCTTAAAAAAGCTAAAGAAATAGATATAAAAAATCAGGTAGTGCTTATGACTGCTTTTGAAGATATGCAGTCAACTATAACTGCAATGCAGCTTGGGGCTTATGATTATATTGAGAAGCCGCTTGAGTTATCAAGGTTCAATTCAGTCATAAAACGTGCTTTAGAAAGCAGGCGTTTAAGCGACAGGCTTGTAACAGCCATTTCTGAAGATGATTCCAATGTTAATTATGAAAATAGTCTTATCGGAAAAACACAATTGATGAGAGAGATATTTAAGAAAATTGGAAAAATTTCTTCAACGCGTGTCAATGTTTTGATTGAAGGTGAAAGTGGAACCGGAAAAGAATTAATAACAAAAGTTATACACTATACGGGTATTACAAAAAATCAACCTTTCATTGCAGTTAATTGTACTGCACTCACAGAATCATTATTAGAGAGTGAATTGTTTGGACATGTCAAAGGCTCATTTACCGGTGCAGTTAGAGATAAAAAAGGCAAATTTGAATTAGCTGGAGATGGAACGATTTTCTTAGATGAAATTTCTGAAATAACTCCAAACTTACAAGTTAAATTGCTGAGGGTTTTGCAGGAAAGGGAATTTGAAAAAGTTGGAGGTGAAGTTACCATTCCGATGAGCGCAAGAGTTGTGGCAGCAACAAATAGAAATTTAAATGAGCTGGTTAAAGAAGGAAAATTCCGGGAAGATTTATATTATCGACTAAAAGTTTTTACAATTGATGTTCCTCCATTAAGGGAAAGAAAGGATGATATCCCAAGTTTAGTCATTCATTTTTTAAGGAAAATTAACAAAGATCTTCATAAAAATGTTAAAAAAATTCCATATGAAGTAATGGAAATGCTTCAAAATAATGAATGGGTAGGGAATGTGAGGGAACTTGAAAATATATTACTTCAGGCTGTTGTGCTTTCAAAAGGTGATGTCCTTGAAAATGAAAATGTTCTTTTAAGAAATAAATCTGTACGAAAAGAATTGGAAGAAGATGAAGATGTTTTTAATCTTACTTTGGCAGATGTAGAAAAAAAACACATTCAGAAAGTATTAGACCACTTAAAATGGGATAAACAAACTGCATGTAAAGTTCTGGGGATATCAAAACCCACCTTATATAATAAAATTCACACTTATGGACTTACAGAAAAAAGTGAGTAATATCCTAAAAAATAATCATTTTTTAATCTGAAACTAATAAACTAATAATATTAAATAATTTAATTTTGAATATTATTATTTTTGATACGGGTTAAGAAATTTAACCCTTATTTAACGCGGGTATTAAAATTCTTTGATATCAGTAGTTTTTATTAGGTAATTTATTGGCACTTTAATTGTCATTATACAACAATTACAAGCAATTCATGCTTAATAATTATTTTTTAAGAACTATATTAAAGGCCAAATATGGTGAGCCATACCACTATAGTAGACAATCTAACAGGTTTGGTTATTTTTGAGATTAATAATAACGAATATTGTATTGATATTAATGATGTTTCCGCAATTATAAATCCAAATGAATTAGAAGAAGGGATCAACTTAAATCCAGTTGAAACAAAGAAAATTCAAGTAGATGAGCTATTAGTTCCCATAATTGACCTTTACAAATATGGCAGCATTGGGCAGGTTGGTTTGAATTTAAGCAAAGACACAAGGATATTAATTATTGAGATAGTTGATAAAAAAATAGGATTTTTTGTTGATCGAATTAAGGAAATAATAACTATAGATGTTGAATTCAAAACAAATGCGTTAAAGTTTTTGCCTGAAAAAGAAAATTCGTACTTGATTGGTAAATTAAAATACGAAGGCAGGCAATTAAGTTTTCCTGATTTAAACAGAATTATAGCAGAAGCTGTCAACTAATATAAAATTTATAATGAATTCAACTGACGAAGACCTGTTAAAATTGATCAAAAACTTAAAATTTGATGAAGCAATTTCTCATAGTATTCATTCAAGGGTATTTGAAATTTTGGGATACCTCTCTCTTCTTAAAAAGGAAAAGCTTCCAGATGATTTAATATCTTATGTAGATAGCATTGAAAATCTTAATAAAAGATTAGTAAATGAAATTCATATGATAATAGACTATTATAATAATAATAATGAAAAAAAAGATTGACTGTTAGATTCTAAATTAAACTATGTTCTATTTTGAAACAGATTATTATTCAACAAATAAAAGAAATATTCTTGAAAAGCTATCTTATTTGAATTTTTCAAGCTTTCAGTAACTTGGCACTTGAATTGGCACTAACTTGAAAAGATTAAGAAATTTTTGGGCATAAAGATTCTTAATTGCTTAAAACTATAACAATGTGGAGTTTTCAAATGGATTTTACTGTAGAACGTATTAAAGATACAATGGTTGTTAAAGTCAACTTTTCTAGGGCAACATTAAAAGAATCTAAAGAATTAAAAAACATTCTATTTGATGGAATCGACATCGGTGAAAGAAAAATAATAGTAGATTTATCGATGTGTGAATTTGTTGATTCAACCTTTATGGGAACATTAGTTGTCTCATTAAGAAAAGTTAGTGCATTGAACGGTGATTTAAAATTAGTTGAACTGCATCCATCTGCAAGAGCGTTATTCGAGTTAGCAAGGTTATTTAGGATATTTGAAACTTTTAATTCGTGTGAAGAAGCAATAGAGAGTTTTAATAAATCAATAGTAAAATTTGATAAATCAGAATTATAATATTCTATTAAGCAAATAATATTAATTAAGAAGGTAAGAAATAAAAAATGCAGGTACCTTTTCTTGATCTTAAAGCACAATATAATTCAATAAAAGCTGAAGTTTCACCTTCGATCCAAAATGTTATAGAAAGTTCTGCCTTTGTATTAGGTAAAGCTGTATTTGATTTTGAAGGACAATTTGCAAAAGCACACGATGTTAAACACTGTCTTGGTGTTAGCTCAGGTACTGATGGAAATCATTTAGTGCTTTGGTCATTGGGTATTGGTCCTGGTGATGAAGTTATAATCCCAGCAAATACTTTCATAGCCACAGCATGGGGCGCCACTCTTTGCGGTGCTCATCCTGTCTTTGTAGATGTTCAACGAGATACTTATAATATAGATCCTCTAAAGGTTGAACAAGCAATTACTTCTAAAACCAAAGCGATAGTTGCGGTTCATTTGTATGGGCAGCCGGCAGATATGGATGCTTTAAAAGAGATAGCAAATAAAAATAATTTATATTTAGTAGAAGATTGTGCACAAGCACATATAGCAGAATATAAGGGTAAGAAAGTTGGTGGAATTGGTACAGCAGCTTCATTTAGTTTTTATCCCGGTAAAAATCTTGGCGCTTATGGTGAGGGTGGTGCTTTTACAACAAACGATGATAATTTAGCCGAAAAAGTAAAAATGATTCGTGATCATGGCGCTTTGAAAAAATATGATCATCAGATATTTGGACATAATTATAGAATGGATGGAATTCAAGGTGCTGTATTAGGGATTAAACTTAAGCATTTAAATTCATGGACTGAATCAAGAAGATATGTTGCAAAAAAATATAATGAGTTACTATCTGGAGTTGAGCAAATACTTTTACCTAAAGAAGCTGATTATGTAAAACATGTATATCATTTATTTGTCATCCAGGTAAAAGAAGGTGGAGAAGAAGAAAGAAATAAATTAGCTAAATACTTGAATGATAACGGTGTTTCTACTGGTTTTCATTATCCAATTCCTCTTCATCAACAAAAATGTTTTAATTATTTAGGATATAAGAAAGGCGATTTCCCTGTTACTGAAAAATTAGCTCAAAGTGGTTTGTCTTTACCGATGTATGCCGAATTAGATAATTCAATGATTGAATATGTGTGTGATACAATTAAAAGTTATTTTAATAAATAAATTAGATTTTAGTAAAGAAATTTTCATACATTAAAATAAATAAGAATGAAGGAAATTTATTAATGTTTAAATTACCAAAGTATAAGTATTATTTTGCTGCTTCTGATGTAATATTACTTACAGTATCTTTCTTATTTGCAGGATATATTTTTGAAGTGTTAAATAAAGTTTCACACAATCAAACAATATATACAGCACAAACTTTTATAATCTTATTTTTAGTGCTTTCCTTTATCTTAATTTTTGAATTTAATAATCTGTATAAAATTCATTTGATTTTAAGTCAAGCTGCACATTTAACAGCCTTGGTTAAATCATTATTTTTTGGAATTATATATATAATAATTTTTTCATTCCTATTAAAAACTTCAAATATTATTGATTCCACATTAGTAATATTTGTTTTTTCGATAAGCTCTTTATTATTACTTTTTATTGGCCGTATTATAATACTTCGAAATGTTTATATCAAACTAAATAATAAACAGTTTAGGAGAAACGTTTTAATAATTGGCAACGGTAAATCCGGACAAATTTTAGCAACAAAATTAATGTTTGAAAATCCTATTGGCATTAACATAATTGGTTTTATGGATGATTCTCGAGAAGTGAATGAAGAGATAGTTGAAGGTAAAAAAGTTTTAGGAGGTTTGTACGATTTAGAAAGAATAATGATGAACAACAAAGTTCATGAAATATTAATTGCAAGCGATGATGATGATTATGAAAGATTATTATCGGTTATTGATCGTTGTCAAAGATTTGATGTAGATGTTAAAGTTACTTCTCAGTTGTTCGACATTGTTCATAAAAAAGTTTCAACAGAAAAATACGCTTCTATACCGGTTATCGAATCTTCGCCTCTTTATAACAATGATTTTTCAATGTTATTAAAAAGAACGACTGATATTTTAGTTTCATTATTAGCGCTGATTTTTCTTTCTCCACTTTTTTTGATGATTGCATTGTTAATAAAAATTACTTCTAAAGGTCCAGTATTTTTTAGGCAAACAAGAATAGGAAAAAACGGCAAGCCTTTTCAATTCTATAAATTTAGATCTATGCAAGTGGCTAATGGAGAGGATGAAGAACGTAAAAAACAAATGCTTGAGTTTATGAAAACTCATCAAGAAAATACAAAAATAATCAATAATAGCAGACTAACAAAAATAGGCAAAATAATTCGTAAAACTTCACTTGATGAATTACCGCAGTTGTTTAACGTTTTGTTGGGTGATATGAGTCTTGTTGGTCCAAGACCTTGCTTACCTTATGAGTACAAACATTATGATAATTGGCAGAAAAGAAGAGTAAGCGTATTGCCAGGCTGCACAGGTGTTTGGCAGGTTTCCGGACGTAGTTCAGTTTCTTTTATAGATTCAATAGTATTAGATCTTTATTATGTAAATAATATGTCACCCTGGTTAGACCTAAAATTAATTTTGAAAACTTTACCAGTAATGATTTTAGCCAGAGGTGGCAAATAAATAATTATGTTTTTGAGTATTGATCCATCAACCAGATAATATGGAGGAATAAATGAAAATTGGAGTTGTAGGATTGGGATATTGGGGCCCAAATTTGATTAGAAATTTCTTAGCCCATAAAGATGTAAAAAAAGTAATTGGATGCGATAAAGACATAAATAGGTTAAATTATATTAAGTCTAAATTTCCTAGTGCATATTTAACTGATGATTACGATGATCTTTTAAATAGTGATGTTGATGCTATAGTTATTGCAACGCCAGTTTTTACTCATTACAATTTAGCTAAAAGAGCATTAGAAGCAGGAAAACATATTTGGGTAGAAAAACCTTTTACCACGACTTCCAAACAGGGCGAAGAATTAATTGAGATAGCAGATAAAAAGGGTTTGAAAATTTTTGTTGACCACACATTTATTTACACAGGTGCAGTACAAAAGATAAAAGAACTTGTTGAAAAAGGTGAATTAGGGGATATTATATATTTCGATTCTGTTAGAATTAATTTGGGTTTATTCCAGCATGATGTTAATGTAATTTGGGATCTAGCACCACATGATCTTTCAATAATGAAATATATTTTACCGGATAAAAAAATACTTGGTGTAACTGCAACAGGAATTTCAAATTTTGAAACAGATCAAGAAAATATAGCTCATCTTTCATTACATTTTGAAAATAATTCATGTCTTGCTCATTTCCACGTAAATTGGACTTCTCCTGTTAAAATTAGAAGAATGATAGTTGCTGGTAATAAAAAAATGTTAGTTTTTGATGATATGGAAAATTTTGAAAAGATAAAGGTTTATGATTGTGGTGTTCAGGTAGATACTATGGAGAATATTCATAAAACTCTTGTTCAATATCGAACTGGTGATATGTATTCTCCTAAAATTATTCAAACAGAAGCTTTAGCATTAGGTGCTACTGAATTTATTAACGCAATAAATAATAACCATATACCATTAACATCCGGCAAGGATGGACTTGATGTCGTTAAAATTTTAGAAGCCTCAAATGAATCAATAAAAAATCTAGGTTTATTTGTAGCTTTGAAAAATAATATGTCTGAAAAAAGTTATAAAGAAAAAACAGTTTTAATCGAGAATTAATAAAACTTAAAAGAGATAATCTATATGTCAGAAAAACAAAACATAAATAATGTTAGATTAGGAAAAGATGTTAAGATATTTGATTTTGTAAATTTGTATGGCTGTTCCGTAGATGATGGTACCAAGATTGGAACGTTTGTTGAGATCCAGAAAAATTCTTTTATTGGAAAGAACTGCAAAATATCTTCTCATACATTTATTTGTGAAGGTGTACATATAGAAGATAATGTTTTTATTGGACATAATGTAACATTTATAAATGATTTGTATCCACGTTCTACTGCTGATGACGGACAATTGCAAAATGAAAAAGACTGGGCAGTAATAGAAACATTTGTCAATAAAGGTGCTTCAGTCGGCTCATCAGCAACTATTTTATGTGGCGTTACTATTGGTGAAAATGCTATTGTTGGTGCAGGTGCTGTTGTAACTAAAGATGTACCTCCTAATTCAGTTGTTGCAGGAGTCCCTGCGAGAGTAATTAGGGAAACTATTCATTCTCATGTTGAATAATTTAAACAAATCAACTTAATTTATTACGGAAAGTATTACATTGTATCTTGAAAATAGTGGTACTATTTTTCATTTGTTAATATCTTAAAATTGAGGAAGAATGAAATTAAAGTTGGTAGTTATATTTACTGTTCTTATTATAAACAATATCTTTATGTTTGGTCAAGATTTAAATCCTGGGGATGGAGTAAGATTAACTTTTTACAATTTAGAAGATCAAATTTCCGGTGATTATTTTGTGCAGCAAAATGGCAATATACAATTTCCATTTATTGGCATAATTCTAACAAGAAATAGAAAATTTGATGAGATAAAACATGAGATAGAAATTAAATATGATAGTTTGTATAAAGACCCTGAATTGAAAATATTACCTTTATATAAAATCAATATATTTGGTGAAGTAAAGAATCCTGGGTTTTATTATGCTACAGGAATTGAAAAATTTTCAGATATATTAGCTTTAGCTGGTGGGGAAACTGAGAATGCAGATTTAAGTGATATTTATTTAATTAGAGATAACGAAAGAATTGAATTGGATGGAGAAGAAATAATTAAAGAAGGTAATAGATTGATTGATACCGGATTAAAGTCCGGGGATCAAATTTATGTTACTAAAAGTTGGTGGGTTGATGCTAGAAATACTGCATTTATATTTTCTGGAATTGCGGTTCTTGTTACGATTATAAGCTTGATACTAAAAAAATAAATTTTGATAATTAATATAAATTTGAAATTGATTAGTTATAGGAAATTATTATGAATAGTGATGATATATTAAATCTATTGCAAGGTGGTGAAAATAAGCCTGAGCACAGTATTGGTGATTTTCTTCAGATGATTAACCATCGAAAAAAGATAGTTATAATTGCTGTTTTAGTAGCAGTCATAGGTGTACTAGCTTTTAACTACACTAGTAAATCTTATTATTCGGCAACAGTTTTGTTAAAAAAAGAAAATAATGAAAAATCTGCAAAAGATGATCTTAATCGAATCTTAGCAATTGATACTAAAGATCAAATTGAAACTGAAATGGAATTAGTTACAACTCGCGGAGTCCTAGAAAAAGTTGTAACAGAACTGAACTTAACTTTAAATGTTGATAGAATTGAGGTTCCAAACTCTGACCCAATTCAGATTAATAAAAATATTTTAGATTATAATGATTTATTTGGGGGGAATAATAATTCAGAAAAAAAATTGCCTGAATTTTTAGAAGTTGAAACCAAACCTTCAAATTATACTTATATATATTCTGTTAAAAAGTCATCACCTAATACTTTTGAAGTCTATGATGAAGATTCAGGTAAGTTAATTCAGAAGATAAATGATCCATCTACGGCAGATATTAATTTTGAAAAGGCAAGAGTTTTATTGTATTGGCCAAATGCTGTTATAGGTAGCAAACTATTTATAGATTTTGCAAGCACAAATGATGTTATAGATAATTTGAAAGGAAAGATTACCACAGATCATAAACAAACAACAGATATTTTTTCAGTTACATGTTCTGCCCTAACTCAATCAGCCGCTGTAACTTTAGCAAATACAATTGCTGATAAATTTAGAGAAACTAGAATTGACCAGCAAAAAGAATCAATAAGATATTCGTATAACTTTATAGATCAACAGCTTCAAAAAATTGATGAAAAGCTTAAAGATGCCGAGGATCAATTAAGCAGCTACAAATCAAGCAATCAAATAGTCAAAATCGATGAAAATTCAAGTAATATGGTCGATTTTCTTAGCAAACTAGAAGCAGAAAAAATAAATACAAATCTTGATCTAAACGATTATGAGAATAAGCTTGCTTCTATGAAAAAACAATATGAAAATAATGGATTTTTTGATCAAACAACAATTTCATCTGAAGGGACTAATTCTTCAAGTAGTATGTCTCCATTTGCAGATTTAATGAATAAACTTTCAACCCTGGAAGTTAAAAAAATAGAATTGCTTCAAAAAAGAACTGAATCTCACCCTGAAGTAATTAATGTTGAAAATCAGATAAATGAAATTAAAAAGAAATTATCAAGTTACAATCAGAATACCTTTAGTGCATATCAAATAAATATTGATGTCTTAAAACAAAAAGAAGTTCAGTTAGATAATTTAATTTCTAAGTATCAAGGGAAAATTAAAAATTTACCAACTCAGGAAACTAAATTAGCTGAATTAACCAGAGCAAAAGAAACATATGAGCAAGTATTCAATATGTTGATGAGTAAGAGAGAAGAAATGAGGATGTCGGAACTTTCCAAACTTCAGGATATTATAATTGCAGAACCGGCTTATGAAGCTGATAATATGCGAAAAAAAATTAATCCTATATTTGGATTATTATTTGGTCTTGTACTTGGGGTAGGTATTGTCATAGGACTAGAGTCAATAAATAAAAAAATAACAGACTTAGATGATATAGAAAAAGATTTAGGATTACCAGTTTTTGCTATTATTCCAAATTATGATAAATCAATTAATCAAAGTATAAAAAATGCCAGTGATTATAAAAGCAGATTTGTAACATTGATGGATAACCAAGATGGTTTTAGAGAATCTTATCGTGTACTAAGAACTAAATTAGCATCATCTTCAGATGCAAAGAAGAAAATTATTATGCTTACAAGTTGTGAAGAAAATAGTGGGAAGACAACGATAGCAGCCAATCTTGCTATATCTCTAGCTCAAGCTGAAAAGAAAGTTCTTGTTATTGATTGTGATTTGCGGAAATCAAGATTAACAGAATTATTTGAAATTTCTAAGGATTCACCTGGGTTAATAACCTATTTAACTCAAGATATAAATATTCCAAATATTTATAATTTAAATAAGAATTTTGGGACAGATAATTCTCTTAAAACTCTTAATATTCTTCCATCTGGAGGAGTTGCGGAAAATTCCAGTGATCTCATAGGTTCAGAAAAAATGGATAAATTAATTGAAATGATTAAAGATTCATCCTACGACTTCATAATATTTGATACTCCGCCAATTACAAGGGTAGTTGATGTTTTAGTTTTGGGTAAGAGAATAAAAGATGTAGTAATGGTAATTCGACCCAATCATACAGTTAAAGATAGTGTTCTTTGGGGAATAAAAGAATTAGGTAGAGAAGATGTTAAGGTGAATGGCCTAGTAGTTAATGCATGTGATATTAAAAATTCATACTTCAAACATAGATACGGTTATGGATACGGATATTATTATGGGTATGATGACAATGGAGAAAAAAAGATTAAAAAAAGAAAAAAGAAATATTCGAATACATATTCCTAATAAAATAAATAGTAAAAACGAAAGTGCATTCAAATTTATTTAAATTTGGTTTAATGAGAATGCTTTAATTTTTTATTCTTAATTAATAATAAAGTAATCAAATAAAGTGGGGAAGTACTATTTAGAGTCCGATTGTATTTTTCTTAGTTGGAAGATTTCATATAAAATGTATCATTAAGACCTTTTTTCTCATTTTATTTATATAATATAAATTTTTATTATTCTTTAAAATTTTTTTTACTGATTATTTATAAAAAAATATAAATAAAAATGATTGATAATTTTTAATTAAATCGGCATTAAAATTGATTTTCTATCACAACTAAACAACTATAAGTGATTTTATATAAGTGACTTATATCATGTTTAAAAACTTAAAAATTCTTTATGTTTTATTTGACCATCGCTATATCAAAGGAGAATTTATGAAATTAACATTATATAATAGTATAATTTCTTTTCTATTTATTATGCTTGTTTTTTCTTCCTGTAAGAATCTAAGTTCGGATACTAAACAGTTAGGAACAGATAAACTAACAGGTAAAGTTACTATCGAAGGAATATTGGTCACCGATGCAACAATCAAAGTTGATGATGTTGCTAATTGGCAGACAACAACAGACGCAAATGGAAACTTCAAAATTTCCACATTAAGTGATGGGGCGCATACACTTTATGTTGAGAAAAACCTTTCATCTGGTGAAGTTATATATTATGAAACTAATATAAACCTTACTCAAAGTGAAACTGATCTAGGAACAATAGATTTTCCTAAGCCAGTTCATATAAGTAATGCAGCAGAGACTATTGATAAAATTCCTCTAAATTGGGAAAAATCAAATTCCTCATCATTTAAAGGTTATAATATATATCGTCAGGAAGGTTTGGGGGTAGATAACAATAATGGTGATTTAATTTATTCCACTATAGCAAAAAATGATACCTCTTATGTCGACTATAAATTTATCAATGGAACCCAGTACAGCTATCGAGTTTATATTATTTCAGATGATGGAAAGCTTAGTGGAAGTAATATTATTACACTAAACTCGCTAACAGATATAAATTACATTAGCAATGGTAGATTTGAAATATCATCTGATGGTGTTCATCCTGATTTTTGGCAAACATATGTTGATGGCACCCCCAGTTATGACTTATTCTCAATTGATGGAAGTGATTATATTGACGGCAAATCATCTCTCAAAATTAATTTTATTGATTCTCTTATCGCTCAAGGTAATAAAAGTTATAAGTATTCTGAAATAAGTCAGAAAATAAATAATTCAAATTTTGTGGTAGGGCAGACTTATGAGCTATCTTTCTGGATTAAATCAAATCCTGGAGCAGTCAGAATTAAATTATCAGGTGTAACAGCGGTAGACACAACTAAATTAACTGATTATTATGGTCCGACTCAACATGGATGGGTACAGGAAAAGCAAGATTTCGTAATGCCAAGTAATATAATTCAGATTCTTTTAAAAATTAATACACAGATAGACTATTGTGTTGGTGGTATAGGAAAAATTTGGATTGATGGAATAAAATTATCACCTTTACAATAATTATGATATAATAACATGTTGTATATATATAGATTAAAATTATAATTTTTAAAAAAAGAGACTGTAAAATAATTTGTGTAAATGGCATTATTCATTAGAGGAAAGGCTCCAGTCTTTCCTCAAAGTTAATAGAAAAATTGGAAAGAACAATAGCCCAGTTTCTAATCGGCATAGTCCATTTTTTAGATAAATCTCTGTAAGCAAGATACAGCATTTTTTTGAGTGCATCATCATTCGGGAACAATGATCTTGCCTTGGTTACTTTTCTGAACTGGCGGTGTACCGCTTCAACAGCATTGGTTGTGTAAATTATAGTTCTGATTTCTTCAGGGTACTTGAAAAAGGTTGCCAGATTATTCCAGTTACCTCTCCAGGATTTTAGAGCCAATGAATATTTTTTAGACCAGTTATCTTCAAGTAAATTTAAATTCTCTAAAGCAGCTTCTTCTGTTGGTGCTGTGTAAACAGTTTTTAATTGTTTCATAAATTCTTTCTGATCTTTAGAGGCAATATATTTTAGAGTATTGCGGATTTGATGTATCACGCAAAGCTGGATTTCTGTTTTAGGAAAAATAGTTTGTATAGCTTCGGGAAAGCCTCTCAATCCATCAATGCAAGCAATCAGAATATCTTGAACTCCGCGATTCCTAAGCTCTGTAAGAACGCTCAACCAGAAGTTGGCTCCTTCAGCTTCGCCGACCCAAAGGCCAAGTAGATCTTTTCTGCCGCTAAGTTCTACTCCCAGACACGTATAGGCAGCCTTTGAGGCCACTTTCTTTGTTGATTCGTCTCTTACTTTGTAATGGATAGCATCAAAGAAAACTATTGGATAAATCCCTTCAAGAGGACGATTCTGCCACTCTGTTGCAATGTGAACTATCTTATCAGTAATATTGGAAATCAAGGTGGCTGAAACATCTAAGCCATACATCTCTTGAACATGTGATTGTATATCTCTGGTAGTCATTCCTTTTGCGTACATAGAGATTATCTTATCCTCAATAGGGCCTATGGTTCTTTCATACTTCTTGACAATGATTGGATCAAATTCTCCATTACGGTCTCGTGGAACGGTAATCTCGATTTCTCCATTATCGTTCTTCAGAGTCTTACGGGTTTTTCCATTTCTGCTATTGCCGTTATTCTTTCCGGCTGGGGAATATTTTTCATAGCCGAGTTGTTCGGTTAGCTCAGCTTCCAGCATCTGTTCTAAGGATTTTGCCATTAGCTTTTTAATAGCTCCATCCTTACCCATTAAATCATTGTAATTTTTGGCTTTGGCTAGATCGGCTTTTAACTGCTCGATCATTTCATCGGTGAGTTCCATGATGTGTAAACTCCTTTTGGATTTAAGTTAAACATATTATTTATTTTCCCAAAAGCAATACCGCTTTCGAGTGCAGAGGATAAGTGCTGCTCCGCTACGCTCCGCAGCACTTATCCTCTAATCTTTGTTTAACCATTTACACAAAATTCTTTACACTACTTAAAAATAATTAACTATTGCATTTAATTATAAAATTTTAATAAAATTTATAGATATAAATATTTACTTGAAATATGATAAGAAAATAAATTCAAGATAAAAAAATATACAACATGTTATTACTTAATAATTTCCTAATGCAAGGATAATTTAATAACATTTTAATTCTTCTAATTTTTTATTTGAAGGGTTTATTGTATATAACAACTATTTGGTGACACTTCAAATCCTCATCCTTGTAATGTAAGTAGTCTTTATTTATTTTCAAATTACTTGTATC
This sequence comes from uncultured Bacteroidota bacterium, assembly GCA_963775245.1. Lineage (GTDB taxonomy): Bacteria > Bacteroidota > Ignavibacteria > Ignavibacteriales > Ignavibacteriaceae > CAVSWT01. Next base: position 110,176 of record CAVZID010000005.1, on the reverse strand, counting down.
TACATTTAACTTTTCTTCATATACCATTTGAAACCCTGAATTCTGAAAAAGAGAATGCCAATCTGAAGCTTGTAATCTGTTCATATAAAATATTGAATTGTCAAAATAGTTTTTCCAAACCTTGTTTGAAAATTTTAAGTAATTCTTAAAATGTGTTCGGTTTTTATCCAGATAATGATAATGGTCCCCTATATCTATAATGTGAAGCACATGTCCGCCTGGTTTTAATATTCGATACATTTGATTAAAATACTCAGGAAGAATGCCTTGATATATATGCTCAAAAACGGCACAACTAAAAATTAGATCATAAGTATTTTCGTTAAAACTTAATAATGACCCTTTTTCATCTATAATATACTTATAATTCAATAGTTTATAGATTTCATTAAATGAATCGACATTTTTTAGTTTACTAAAAATATCAGCGTCAACTAAATTGTTTTTTTCCTCCATCGTTAAAATCGAGGACAATTGATTAAATAGTTTTTTAAATGTATTTAGTTGTCTATTATCCCAAACATCAAATAAATCTATTTCTAAATCGAAGAAAATTCTTACAAATGTCGAATACCAGTGGATCCAACCTGTCCCTAGTTCCAAAGTTTTAGCATTTTTTTGAATTCCGCAATGTTCTTTTATAAGTTTACAAATCTTTCTCCCCTGGGAAACATAATTATTGCTCAAACCTTTTTTTGATTTTTTTATATCACCTAAACTATTACCAATATAACGATAGACCTTTTTAGTAACAGGGTTAAAATCAAAAAATTTATAAGCTAAAGGATACATCAAATAATATTTTAACATATTCACCTAAATTTTATAACAAGATTAATCCAAACTGATGGATTTAATGAAATTCACTTAGTAGTTAAATAAATAATTTTTAAAAATATTAAATAATTTTTATAATTAATAATATAGCTGAATGTGATGGCCATATCTTAAATCAAATTTAATAAATAATTCATTAATCATTTATAGTTTATTTATTTAAATTTAAAAATTATTTTTATATTTAAATTCAAAAAGGGAGCCCATGGGCAGCTTTTTAGTCCACAATATTAACCAATCTCAATTAAGTAATGATGACCGCATTATAGATTTATCAAATAATTTAGAGGTTAAAAATTTTACTCTGAATCAATTTATTTCTTTTTCCATTGCATATCTTAAAGATGAACCACTATTAGGTAAAAAATTTTATGAAAACAATATTTGGTTTGTTGGATTTGCAGGTGATCTCCTAGATTTTAAACAGGTCCCCTTTGCTTATATAATAGAAAATTTAGAAAATGAACATTTTGATAATTTGAAAACCCTGAACGGAGTTTTCTCAATTATAGCTTACAATAAAAAAATTAACAAATATTATTTAATAAGTGACAGACGATCGCAGCATCCGGTTTATTATTATATTAAAAATAGCACTTTTATTTTCTCAACAGAATTATCATCCTTTTGTAAATTGTTAAATGATAATAAGTTTAATGAGAAATGGTTGTACAATTATCTGTTTTTTAATTTTGGTATAGAAGATATTACTTTTTTAGAAAATGTTTATTCAATGCCGGCGGCTTCAATATTAGTTTATAATCAAAATGAGAACACATTTATACTAAAAGAGTATAGTAATAAATTCATAAAAAAAGAAAATTTATTAAATGGTGAACAAGCTTTAGAATATGCCAAAGAAATTTTCGAAAAACGAATTCATGCTAATTTTAATAACGATAATAAAAAAATAGCAGTAGCTTTGTCAGGTGGTTGGGACGCCAGAACAAACCTTGCTTTAGCTCCTAATAAAGATTTAATAACTGCTTACACTTATGGTGAAGAAGGGTGTGACGATATAATTGCAGCTTCAAAAACAACAAAAAAACTAAACCTATCTCATAAAGTAATTGACTTCGGAGAAGATTTTATTAATAATCTCCCTCATTACATATTGGAAACTGTTTATTTGTCATCGGGTCTTCAGGGAATTTTACGATCAACTTTATTATATGTTTATTCGAGATTAAAAGAACTTTTGCCCGATCATAAATTGGTAATAAGTGGGATAATGATGGATACTATGTTTAGAGGTCATATTGGAATGCCTGCATTGACACCAATTCATATTATGGAGGCTTTTAGAACAGGACGTATTGATATTGATAGAAAATTATGGTCATCAATATTTAGTAGTAAATTTGAATCATTTTATGATTATACTTTGATGGATTTCAATTTTTTACAGAATAAATTTGGAAATTTTTTAAGCGAAGAATTTTATATTTCCTATATTATTTATATCGCGTCTAAAATTCATTTTTTAGGAGAATATAAAATAGCGAATAATTTTAATACAATGAGAGTAACTGCATGGGATAATGAAATTATTGATCTTGCATTTTCAATTGAATTTAGTGCATTAAAAACAGCTAGGAAAGCAAAAGAAAATTGGTGGAGCAGGAATGAATTTCTTTTGCAATCGTATTTAATGTCTTGTTCTCTTCCAAGTTTAATTAAAATTCCAATTAAAAATACACGTCCGGATATAGTGTTAAAAGGAAATTTTTACTATAAAAATTATAACAGATACAGTAGAATCATTAATGGTATATCCAAGAGATTATTTATGAATAAAAATCATGGATTACTTGAAAATTGGGAACTATGGTTAAATCACAAGCATGTGAATTTTATAAATGAATTAGTATTCTCAAAAGAAGCCTTAATAAGGGAGTATATTACAGATTCTTATTTGGAGAAAATTTATCTTGAAAAAGACTTAAATATTATTGGTAAGCTTACAACAATAGAAGTAATACTGAGATTAATTAAGAATAAATGGAATAGGTTTTGGTAAAAAAAAGACGGGTATAAACCCGTCTTTAACAATTGTTATTATAATTATATTTTAATCTATTTCACTAATATCATTTTTTTAGTTTGAACATAATCAGGAGTTATGAGTTTATATAAATAAATCCCGCTTGCTAAATTACTTGCATCAAACTTAATATTATAAGTTCCTGTTGATTTAACCTCATCTACTAAAGATGCAACCTGAGCTCCCAATATATTATATACTTTTAAAGAAACCATTCCATCTTTAGGAACTGAAAAACTTATTGTTGTACTTGGGTTAAATGGATTGGGGTAATTCTGAGACAATTTATAGCTAGAGGGTTCTTCCAAATTTATTGAATAATTAGTTGAGTCAGAAGGTTTTGAAAAAGTAACATTATTATCTGTAGGAACAAAATAGGCATCGTTGGTAATTAATAATTGATTTAACATTACCGTTATATAAGCTTCTCTTCCGGATACTGTAATTGTATGATTACCTGCAGTTAAGGTACCAATTGGTAGTGGAATTAAACTATGACCTTCCCAATGCCATTTGTCATATGAATTATTACTATTCCCAAAAGTTAGTTTTGGACCATTATCTACTTGTAGATAAAACGAATTTCTAGGGTTACCTGAAGATTCGAAGTACATTCGTCCCCAAGCATAATAACTTCCACTTTCCGTAACATTAAATGAAAATTTTATTTGGCTACTTGTGTTGGGGCAATAAGCTACTTTCTGACCTATTGAACCAGCTTTAATTCTAAATGCAGCGTCATTAATCAATTGAGCATTTTCAGCAGCAAACACCATTGTTCCATTATTTGATTGTTTCACGTTATCTGATGGAATAAAATTTTCATCTGGAGTAAGTAGTAAAACATCTAACATTACAGTTTCACGTGCTTCTCTACCATAAACCCTTATAGTATGAGTCCCGGCGCTTAAATTTCCAATAGGCAATTTTGTTGTCCCGTAACCTTCCCAATTCCATTTATCATAATTAAAATTGCTATTTCCGAAAGTGAGCTTAGTGCCATTATCCACTTGGATGTAAAATGAATTACATGGACTTCCAGATGATTCAAAAAACATTCTACCCCAAGCATACCATTGACCGGCTTTATCAAGGGTTAAATTAAATTGTATATAACTAGATGTATTTAAAAAGTAAGCAACTTTAGAACTAATTGAACCTGATTTTACTTTAAAATGGGCATCTCCGCTTAAAGTTCCATTTTCCGAATTTATCGAAATAAAATTTCCATTTGGAGTTGGTGGAGTAATGATCCCCTGAGTAGTAAAACTATAGATTGAAGACCATGAACTTGTGCCAGACGAATTTTGTGCATTAACTCTCCAGTAATATTTTGTATTCTCAGAAAGATTTGTAAGTTGATTTGAATTTGATGTTATATTATTAAGGTTTAGAACAAATGAGTTGAAGCTTGAGCTAGTAGAAACCTGTAATGAATATGACGTAGCTCCAGTTGAAGAGTTCCAAGTCAGTGTTGGGCTTGTAGAAATGTCTGTTGAGCCATTTGATGGCGAATTCAGAGAGGGGGCTGAAGGAACCGATGAAGTTGAACCTGATGAATATTGATAAGCCCCGATATCTACATTACCTTTAACTAAATTGCCGAGAATATCGGTTGATAAACCAGTAATAGTTGTTCCTTTATCTATTGCAACAGAGCCTGATAAAAGTTGATAATTATGATTTGAAGCATTCGCATATTTAGGATTACCTCTAACATCATGTGCTATATAAGAGCCTGATAAATAATCTTTCCCATTATTATAAAAACAATTATAATCATAAACTAAATTAGTATTATTTTTAATTCCATAATTTTTATTATTTGAAAAAATATTGTTTTTAATTAAATTTCCGACACCAATTGAGCCAAACCAAAAACCAGCATCGTTCCCATCGCAAGTATTATTATAGACTAAGTTATTTGTACTATTTTTACCCTCTATTGTAATTCCAGATTCGTTATTAAAACTTACATTATTATAAATTTTACAGTTTGTTCCATCATATATATGAATTCCTCCACCATAACCAGTACTCCCATACCTACAACCACTTACAATATTTCTTCTTACAACTACACCATCACAAGGATAAACAGTTCTAACCCCTGAAGCTGAGATAGATGATGAATGATCTAAAATTATTGCTTTCCCATCACCGCTATTAGTTCCAACAGTTGTAACTACATTATCTTCTATAAATACATCGTTCCATGCGTGTGTATTAATAGCATTAGTTGGATACCTAGTTGTTACATTGCTATTAAAATCAAAACCGCAATGATCAATTTTATTCCCTGCAACATAACTCCACCCAAACTTACCATTTCTATCAGTTATTCTTCCCCAATCAATAAATCCCCACTCCACAAGGTAAACTGTATTTCTAAGTATATTGATATTATATGAAGTTTTTCCGGCTTCTAACCATATTGCCGTTCCTGAAGAATTTTGAATATCTTCATGAAATATTGCTGTACTTCCTATTTTGGTAAATTTATTATCACTTATAGTTATATCACGAACAATCCCTTCTTGTCCAATCGTAGAACCAACCCCAGTAGCATAATATGAACTAAATCTGATACCTCTACCAAGAGCCCAATCTGAAATGTCATGAATATTATTACTCTTTATGGTAATATGGTGCACATCGCGGTGGTTTCTATAATTAGATCTGAGGTGTATTGCTTGACTTTTACCGCTTAAATCACAATTCTCAATAGTTAAATAACTTGGATCCTTCATATAAATTAATGCATAATCAGCATTGTTTGAAGCTTTCGCTTGAGAAAAAGTACAGTTATTTATTATGATATTTGAATTATTGGAAGTGCCGTAAATTAATCCATTAATTCCGCCTGATCCATCTGGATCACAATCTTTGAAATATATTTCTTCAATAGTAACATACTTAACATCATCATATAGACGAAGTAAATATGCTAATGAATTATTTCCACTTATTATTGGTGCAGAGCCACTACCAAAGTTTCCTATATAAATTGGTTGTGATGAAGTTCCAGAATATTGTAAACTCCATTGTCCAATCCAAGAATCTCCTTTTTGAAATAATATTTTATCTCCCGGATAAAATTTTGTTGAATTTAATTTATTCATACTTTTCCAAGGAGATGAGGAGGACTTTCCTGAGTTTGAATCACTTCCTTTTGATGATGAAACATAATACGTTGTTTGTGAAAAAATAGCTATAGTAAATAGGAAAAAAAGAGCTATTAGATAAAACTTCTTATTCATTTGTAAACCTCGAGACTTAATTAATTCCAAATATTAGATTTATCACTAAAGTGCAGAAATTCTAAAATAATATTTCTATATTTTTTAGAATTTATTTCTTCTTCCTTTTTATAAAAGGAAGAAACATTAAACAAATAATTTATTCCCAAACTTATTTAAATCACTGAAAAGTGATGAAAATCACAAAAATTGGCTACTGATAAGGTGCACAATACGTGCCAATAAAAATACTAAGAATTATTTAAATTAATGAGGAATTATTATTAGTTGTCGGAAAAATTTTCCATATGCCGAAAATAATTCGTGATAATAATAGTGATTTGCAAAATAATATGTTTGATGACCTCAAAAGAACACATTAAATATTAAGGGAATTAACTTTATTTTTGGATATTAAAGTTTGGGATTATTTCAAATAAGATATGACATAATTATTTGGGGGTCTTACAGACAAACAAATTTGCAACAATAAATGAAATTAAATAAAATAGATATAAACTTTGTATTTATAAGTTTATTTTGTAAATCACTTAGATTGAAAGCAATATTAATTCGGAACTTGTGAACTTTTTAAAAGATTCTTACAACTTTTACTATAGTCAAGTACATTAATAATTGAATTCAAATCAAGATCTCCAGAATTATAACCAGATTTAAATATATTATTACTGACACTGTTATAATCATTAATATTTATTATTCCATTTCCATCACCATCCCCAGAATACATTCCATAAACTCCATTTTCTAATTTAACCAATGCATTAGTTCCATAAGCTGAGTCAGGAGTTAAGGTAAAATCAAATAGTCGCGAAGTTAATGAAATATAAATTGGATTTCTAGTCATAACACTTAAATGATTTCTATGCTTAATAACGATATAATAATTGCCAGGAGTAATATTATTAATAGCAACCATACTTTTACCGTCAATGTCCACAATCATACCATCGGATCTTAAAAATGCCGACCTTTGAGCCACTTTAGAATTAGCAAACTTACTACTTCTTAATTCTATATAAATCCAATCAACTATATTCTCAGGTAATGATTTAACTGTTAAGGATTTTAAATATGGATCAATGAAAGGAATTAATCCTTCATTTCTATAACTAGTTAACATCGAACCATTTGAATATGGTCCTTGCAAAAAGATCTTAATATTTACATATACCTTTTGGTTGTCTTGCGTATTTTTACTAAACTCATATGCTCCAATGTCAATGCTATTTGTTCTTGGGTTATTCATAATATCTTTAGATATTCCGATGTTAGTGCCTTGATCAATGAAAGCAGAATTACTGTCTAATTCATAATTATACTTTGATAAATTGAGATAATGTGGATTTCCGAATACATCATTGTTACCCTGCTGGCCCGAAGAGTAATCCTTTCCATTATTATGAAAACCATTATAATCGTAAATTAAATTTGTATTATTTTTTATTCCATAAGTTTTATTATTGGTTATTGCATTGTTCTTTAATATGGTTCTAACTGCAGGGCTTCCAAACCAAAATCCATAGATATTTCCATCCATTGTATTATTGCATATAAAATTATCAGTGGATGTACTCGATTCAACACAAATTCCTGCTTTATTATCATAACAAATATTATTATATACAGAACACCTTTCTGCTGAACTGAGATGAATTGCTGCCGCATAATTGAGTTTACTATTTACACCTGTCCCACTTACAATATTATTCCTAACAACTACACTGTCGCATATAAATTTTTTAGAATCAGATGAATAATCCAATATTATTCCTTTCCCATCACCGCTGTTTGTTGCAACATTACTTATGATATTATTTTCAATGTAAACTTGCTTCCAAGCATGTGTATTTATAGCATTTGTTGGATAATTTGTAGTTGGATTTCCACTAATATCGAAACCACATGAATCAATTATATTGCTTGAACAATTACTCCATGGAAATAGACCGCCTCTGTCTGTAATTCTACCCCAATCAATAAATCCCCATTCTACTAATTTAGCGTAGTTATTTGTTACATTTATATTATAACTTGTTTTACCAGCAACTAACCAAATAGGGACACCTTGAGGGTATTCGGATGTTTTCTCTTGAGTATTTCTTGTATCTTCATGCCAGATAGCATTTCCAGAAAGCTTATAAAATCTATTTCCAGATATATTTATATCTCTTACAATTCCTTCTTGTCCAAGAACATTACCAATTCCTGCTGGATAGCTCATTGACATTTTTATTGCCAACCCAAATTGTCCGTCATATGTTTTATTGTTATAAAGTCTAGCGTTCATATCATGAAAATAATTATTTGTAATGTTAATATGATGAACGTCTCTATGATTAGTGTTGTTTGATTGAAAATGTATCATTTGACAGCCACCACTAAAATCACAACTATCTATTGTAAAATAACTTGGATCTTTTGCATAAATCGCTGCATAATCAGAACTTGTTGAAATCACTTTTTGTCTAAAAGTACAATTTTTTATAATTATATTTCTATTATTGGACCTACCATAAATTAAACTTCTTGGTCCGCCAGAATACTGGGGGTTGCAGTCTTTAAGAAATAAATCATCAAATATAATATAGCTGACATCCATATTTAATTGAATTAAATACTGTAATGTGCTTGCTCCATCAAGGACTGGTTTTAAACCTTCACCATAACTTTTAATGTATATGGGATTATTTTCAGTTCCAGAATTTGATATAGTCCAATTACTATTCCAACTGTCACCTTTTTTGAAACAAACATTATCTCCAGGTTTTAAGACAATAGAATTAAGTTTTGATAATGATTTCCAAGGGGAAGAGGGGGTAATTCCAGAATTTGAATCATTCCCAGAATTTGAAAGATAATAATTAGTAGCATTAATGCTAGCAGATACCAGCACGATAATTAAGGCGATTTTTGTTATTATAGTTTTCATAATATCCTAATTTCTTTACTTAAACTCGAGGTTAATATATTTTATATAAAATTTGAATTATATAAGGTAAAACCTTAAATCTTGTATAGAATTTACTTACTTAGGGTATTTTCTAATCGTATGGGATACTATGATTGAACGCTATTGTTTTTCTTTGATATCTATAGTTTTACTACATATCATTAAAGTTTCTTGTTAAATACTTAAACATAACAAATATTGTTTTATTCTTCTTAACGTTAAAATTTTTAATCCTTTAAATAATTTTCTTATGAAGTGTCTACTTCAAAATAAATAATGCTTACAAGTTTAACTTATTCATAATGAAAATGATTATTATAATAATCCACAATATAGACGAACCACCAAATAAATTTGGTGAAATTATATATGTAAATAAATAATTTGGGCAGGCATATTTTTTGAACTATTTTTATGCTTTCAAAAATTTATAATTATTTAAGTTTATACAATTATCATTCTTAAGGCATTCAGTTGCGGAGATTCATTAAATTCATAAATGTGACTTACTAAGCGAAGCTTTATTTAAAATAGAACAAGATTAAATGATTTTAAGAAAAATCATAAATAAGTTTAGATATTTAAGGAAGAAAACATCTAACATATTTAAAAGTATTTATATTTTCATTTCTGCAGATTATTATAAAATACATAACCCTACAATCTCTAAATTCTGTACGGAAGAATTGTGGCAGCCTGAAAGTTTTTTAGTATCTTTATTCAACAAAAATGTAAATGCTATAAAAGATTATCAAACTATCAAATCCGGGAAATTTAAAGTTTTTAATAAAATAATTGAGCAAAAGGAAGCATTAATTTGGAATGTTGACTTTTTTTCAGGTAAAATTTACCCTAAGATACCTTATCTACTAATTAAAGCTGAGAATGACAAAGGTAGTGACATTATTGTCCCGTGGGAATTTTCAAGACTACAATTTATTCCAACTTTTATCCAGGCGTATTCTATAGCTAGTGATGAATCTGTATTTGAATACTTTAGGAAGATTCTAAATGATTGGATTTCAAAAAATCAATATAAAAATGGTGTAAATTGGGTATGTTCCATGGATGTTGGTATTCGTGCTATTAACTTAAGCTTAGGAGTGTCTTATTTTTATAGTAAATATAATAAAAAAGAAAAAGAGCTTTATAATAAAGTATTATGGGCACATGCTTTATATATATTAGGAAAAGAATCTTTTCAATCCAATCCAATTCAAAAGCATAATCATTATCTAATTTCAACTGTTAGTTTATTAATTTTAGTCTTATGTTTTTATGGGGAAAGCACTAAAGAGTACTTAAATTTAATTTTAAAGGATTTACGAGAAGAAATCATTCATCAATTTAATGAAGATGGATGTAATTTTGAAGCTGCTAATCACTATCATCAGCTGAGCCTTGAAGCAGTTCTATTAAGCATTAATTTTCTAAAATTGTTTAATCAAAATTTGAAACTAGAAAGTGTGAATAAATTTTTATCTGATAAATCTATTTCTGGGAGAGTTACTCGAGCATTAAAATTTGTAAATGAATATATGTACGTTTATAAATCATCTCCACAATTCGGTGATAGTTCAGATGGCCGAATTATTTTATATAAAGATTATTTTGATTGGGACGCAAGGGATCATTCTTTTTTAAATGATTTGAATTATACCTCTGAAATTGATTTCGAGGTCAATAACAAGAAAGTTTTTAGTTACTATCCATCTGGTTACGGTATGTTTTCTAATTCACATTATGGTTTAATTGTTGGTGCTGGAAAGTTAAATAATATTGTAAGTGGCCATAATCATTGTGATAAAGGAAGTTTTGTTTTACAAAAAAATTCAATTCCTTTAATTGTCGACTCGGGAACTTTTTGCTATACTTCAAATTTAAAAATGAGAAATAAATTTAGGCAAACAGATTCACACAATTCTATTATGATTGATGGGAAAGAGCAAGCCTTTTATGAATATGGAGCTTTTTCTCACTTAAGTAAGATTAAATATGAGTTAATTGCTACCACTGATAAATTTGAATATTTACAAGATGGGTATTCTGATCTGTCGGATATAAATTCGATAAAAAGGGAATTTGTTTGTAATGAATCTATTCTTGAAATTATTGATACAATAGTTGGTAAAGGCAAGCATTTAATTGAAATCACATTTAATTTAGCGCCCAATATTCAATATTCACTTAATGATCATTTAATGACGTTTAGTAATAACAATAATCAAATTAGTTCGTTAAATATTGAAAGTAATTGTAATATTTTAGTAAAAGATAATTTTTATTCTCCAAGTTACATGACTTCATTAGATTCAAAGAAAATTGTTATATCTCAGCTAGCAGAACTTCCAATAAAAATAAAAAATGTTTTTGATTTTTCTTTAGATTCAAATTCGTAAATAATATCATAAATGAATTCATTCTTTAAAAAAGTAATCCGCAAGTTTAAAGGAATTGTGTCTGAATCAAAGGACTCGTTTTTTAAATATCTAGATTTTTTTATCTCTTTAATTCCTAGTAAAATCGGTATAAAGATCAGAAGAATAACATTTAAAGGTCGAATAAAGCTTGGAAAAAAAGTTATGATAGAAGAATTGGTTTCAATAAAATTTCCTGAAAGACTAATTATTGGAGATAATTCTTATATCGGCCGTTGTACAATGATACAGTCAAGCGGTAATGTTGAAATCGGAAAGGATGTATTGATTGGCCCATTTGTAAAAATCTGGTCGTCTAATCACAAATTTGATAATCCTTCAATAAATATTAATAAACAAGGTCATGAATTTAAAAAAGTAATTATTGAAGATAATGTATGGCTTGGGGCTGGGGTTATTGTTTTAAGCGGAGTTACCATTAAATATGGAACTGTAGTCGCCGCTGGATCAATTGTAACAAAAAATTTTCCTGAAAATAGTATAATCGCAGGCAATCCTGGAAGATTGTTAAAAAGTAGAATATAAAGAATGGCATCATTAACACAAAGAACTTTTACATTAGTTGTTTCGCAGGTTTTAAACTATGCAATACAATTTTTTAGCCCTATTTTTCTTGTTAGGATCCTGGACAAAGCAGCTTATGGGCAATACAAAGAATTCTTAGTTTACTCTTCTCTTGTATTAACTTTTGTAAGTTTCGGTATAAAAAGCAATTTACTCTATTTCGTTTCAAAAGATGTAAATCGAGAAAAACAATATATTTCGAATACAGTTTTTTTACTCTTTACTTTTAGCATTACCGGCTTAATAATAATCTATTTATTCAGAAACTACATTTCACATTTAACAACTTACGATTTTATTTCATTATTAATTATTTATGTATTTGTTTATTTAAATATTGACTTGCTTGATAATTATTGGTTAGCTAAAAAAAGATCAGATTATGTTTTATATTGGTCGGGTGTTAATATCTTTATAAGAACGGGGACATTAATTTTAGTTGCTTACATAACTAGAGATGTTAAGTTTTTAATATATCAATTAATAATTTTAGAAATTTGTAAAACCACATTTACAATTTATTATCTTTTAAAAAACAAATTGTTTGTTAAAAGAGTCGACTTTAAATTGCTTAAAGAACAATTACTTTACATTCTGCCATTAGGTTTTGCATCTTTAATATTTCAGTTTAACAACCAAATCAGTAATGTAATTGTGTCAGCAAATTTAGGTGCAGCTGCATTAGCAATATATGCCGTTGGAAATCAGAACATTCCAATTATTAGTATTGTACGACAATCTGTGAGCAATGTGATTTTCCCTGAAATGGCCCTTAAGAGTGATAAAAACCCGATGGAAGCATTACATCTTTGGAATAAATCTAATGTGCTGTATTTGTTTTTAGTAGCACCTGTTTTCATGGTATTTTTCTTTTATGCTGATGTATGGATTAATACACTATTTACAAAAAATTATGCTGAAGCTATCCCTTTGTTTAGAATTTATCTGATATTAATGATTCGACAATGTTTTGAAATGGGTTCACCGTTGAGAGCGATGAATAAAAACAAATTCTTTGTAATAGGGAATATCTTATCATTGATAATAAATGTAATAGCATTATATATTTTGTTTAAGCTTCTTGGATTTTATGGGCCTGCGGTTGCTTATGTAATAACAGAAGTTTCACTCTCAATTTTTCTTGCTGCAAAAATTATTCCTACATATAAAATTACTATTAAGGAACTATTAAGATGGAGAAAAATATTTAAGATTATTATTATTAGCTTAATTGGTTTACCAATTTTTTATCTAGGAAGTTTAATAAATATCAACAGTGTTGCAAATGCCATAATTTTCAGTTCAATTTATTTTTTGTTATATCTCTATTTATTAAAAATAACCAAGATTGATGAAATAGATTTATTTATGAATAAAATATTAAATAAAGTTAAGTTAAAGTGGTAGCAAAGAAGAACTTATTACTGATATCTTTATTTTTTTCTCCGAGTGAAACGGTAGGTGCAAAGAGATTCAGTTATTTATCATATTACTTAAAAAAAAATAGTTATAATGTAAGTGTTTTAACTATAAAAAATAAATATTATCAGCATCTCGATAATACACTTAAGTTTGATGGCAAGGTTTTCAAAAGTATAATGTTCCCACCTTTCCCAATAAAAAAAAATAATATTTCTAAAAAAATTTTGAATTGGTTTTGGGGTAATTTAACGCATACATATTTTGATCCTTATATTGGATGGCTGCTTCCTGGAATTATTAAAGGATATAACGTAATAAAAAAAAATAATATTGATATAATAATTGTAACGGGACCTCCTTTTTCATCTTTTTTAATTGGTTATTTCCTTAGCCAATTAATGAAAACGAAATTAATCCTAGATTTTAGAGATCCATGGACTTTTTACCATGGTAATTTATCTACATTAGGGTTAAAGTTTTGCAAGTGGATTGAGAAAAAAATGATGAACTTTGCAGACGCATTGGTATTCAATACTAATAAATCAGCTTTTGCATATAAAGAATTCATTCACAAAGAAAAAATTTATGTTGTTGCAAATGGATTTGATTCAAATATGAAAGAGAGTGGTCCAGCATATTTAGAAAAAGATAAAATTGTTATTTTATATACAGGTAACTTTTATGGAGATAGAAAATTAAATTATTTGTTTGAACCTATACAAAGACTCTATGCGAAAAAATTAATAAAAAAAGATAGCATTGCGATTCATGTATTTGGAAAATTACGAGATGAAGATTTAGAAATTATAAATGATTTAAAATTTCAAAATTTAGTATTTGAACATGATAAAGTTGATTATGAAAAAGTAATATCGTATATGAAAGGTGCAGATATTTTATATCTGCCACAAGGCGGCGACGTAAAATATTCAGTACCATTTAAGTTTTTTGATTATTTAAATGCAAAAAAACCGATACTTGCTGTTACTTCATTGAATTCGGCTATATACGATATCATGCAGGAAATACAGTGTGGTGAAATTGCAGACATAAATAGTAGTGATTCTATTTATAATGCTTTGTGTTCATTGATTGTAGAAAAAAAAATATATGCTTTCGATCAACTTGAAAATTATTCGTGGGAAAATATTACTAAAAAATATATTGATATTATTTCAACAATTTAAAGATAGATTATTTAGAACTTAAAAATGATTAAGATTTTCATAATAGTTATCCCAATAGTTTTTCTCTACCTGTTTGTGAAGAAGCCTTATATTTTATCAGCAATATTATTGTTCATGCTTTTATATGGTTTTAATTTAAAGTTGCCATTTCTATTTGATTTACGTGGTTTGCTGCTTATTGGGATGATAGGGAGATTATTATTTGAAAAAGAAAATCAGAATTTAATTGCTAAATATCTGTTGACCAATAAATATTTTTATATGCTTATTGGATTTATATTTTATAGCCTAGCGATACTATTGTTAAGATTTTATGGTATAGATGATTTTAGCTTAATTAAAGACAATCTAATTTTAATTGGCAGTTTAATACTTGGATTTATTGTTGGCGTAAATCCAAAAGGAAAGAATGTATTTATAATTGCTATAATTTCGTCAGGGATTTTCGCTTCGATTGACTTACTGTATACGTATATTGTTTTGGGAAATAATAATCCGGTCAGAGTTATAAATGTTTTTTTATATAATGATAATACTCAAACAAATTACAATTATCATGGTATGCTGATTGGGATTGCACTTATCTATACATTACTCTTGTATTATAAAAAGATTTTTCCTAAAATAATTTCTCTTACATTAATTTTCCTTTTTGTTTTAGGTGTTGTACTCACTACCTCAAGAGGTGCGATTTTAGCTGTAATAATAGTATTCATTGTTATGGTTTTAACACAAAAAGAAATTAAAATTAGTTTTAAAAAAATTATTACCAGCAGCATTTTACTAATATTCTTTTTTATCTCTTTTTATCTAATTTACAACACAATATTATCTGAAGTTTCTAAACCTGTTTTGATTGATAATATTTATTGGAGACTTTATGAAGAACCTTTATCTGTGTTTGGTATTACTCCATCCGGGAATCATAAATATACTAAGGATGTTCAATATGGAACCATGTCTTGGCGATATGATAGATCTGAAGTTGCTTTGGAGAAATTTATGACTTCTAATATGGTTGATCAATTATTTGGAATTGGGGAAGGAGGATATGTAATACAAAATTATAGCGGAGATAATCTAAATGCGCATAATGGATATGTTCTCTTATTAGTCGAAAGAGGAATTATAGGAGTTCTAATATTTTTTACTGCTATCATTTTACTTATAATAGACTCACTTAAGTTATACAGATATACAACACTTAATATTCCAATTATATACCTCCTTTTATTTTTACTAATGTATATAATGGCTCAAAATGATGAACTTACTACATCATTAGCATTTCTTATTTTTGGCGGAATTATTGGAAATAATATAAACACAAAAAATAAATCATCCCTGCTTTCTGGCATATTAAAATACTCTTTTATCAATGATAGAAAAAGCAAAGAATTAAAACAACAACCAATAGAATTTTCAAACAATAATTAAGAATTAAAAATATGCAGCAATTATTAAGTAAATCAATCTTTAAGTTATCCACCAACTTTGGTAGAAGAAAACAGAAATGGCAGAATTATAAATTATTTAATGAAACTCAATATCTCCCTGAAGATGAGTTAGTTAAATTTCAGATTGATCGATTGAATAAATTATTAAAACAAAGCTATGAAAATGTTCCATACTATAAGAAGAATTTAAATGTTCAACAAATAAAAACATTAGAAGATTTTCGCAAAATACCTTTTCTTACTAAAGAAATAATAAAAGCAGAAAAAGAATCCCTTTTAAATAAAAATCTGCCGTCTTCAAGGGTAAGGGAAAATTCTACAAGTGGTTCATCTGGAAATAAAACTATTTTTTATTCGGATATAGATGCTGAAATTATAAAAACAGGATTAGTCTGGAGAGGATTAAATTGGTTGGGTATAGATTTTGGAGACAAGGAATTGAGAATATGGGGTTCAATGCGTGATGTTAAGAAAAGCAGAACTCTTATCAATAAAATAAAGTTTTATTTTGGCAATTATAAAGTACTATCAAGTTATAAGCTTAATGATAATATTGTTAAAGATTTTATAAAATATATTAATACTTATAAGCCCGATCAAATTCATGCTTATCCTTCTTCACTTTATGAAATTTCAAATTTTATTTTAAAAAATGAATCTAGAGTTTATAAACCGAAAGCAATACTTACATCAGGAGAACAACTGTATGAATGGCAAAGGGAAGTAATAAGGAAAGCTTTCAATACTGATGTATTTAGTTTTTATGGCTGCCGGGAAGTTGGTTTTATAGCTCAAGAATGTAAAAATCATGAAGGTTTACATATAACAGCAGAGAACATAATAGCTGAAGTTGTTAATGAAAAAGGAGAAAATATATATGATGAAGAAGGAGAAATAGTTGTTACAGATTTATCAAATTATGTTTTCCCCTTTATTCGTTATAAAATATTAGATCGAGGAATAATAACAAGGGAAAAATGTACATGCGGAAGAACACTTCCTTTATTAAAAGCTGTTCATGGACGAAGTTTTGATCTGATTAAATTAAAAAATGGCGGTAGTATCGGAGCGACATTTTTTACACATCTCTTTAGAGAAAAAGATGGTATAGATGATTTTAGAATTTATCAAAATGATATTAATAAACTATTAGTAGAGTATGTAACTACTGATTTAAACTTAGATTTGTCTTTTTTTAAGGAAAAAATTTTGGAACACTGTGAAAATCAATTAGATGTTGAATTTAAAAAAGTGGACCGATTTAATATCCCGGATTCAGGCAAAAAGCAATTTATTTTTTCTAAATTATGATATATATGCTTCACAGCGTTGGTAATACTCAAACCAACTGGATTTATAAATACCTTTCAATAAAATTAGATCATATTAAATATTTTTTTGAATATTTAAATAGAAAAAAGGTAAAAACTCATTTTGTCAAAGACTTATGTAAAAATAATTTTATTCTTCCATCTAACGAAATATGTTTAACTTTTGATGATGGATATCTTGATAATTATGTTTATCTATTTCCATTATTAAAAAAATACAATATAAAAGCAACTATTTTTGTTAACCCGGAATTTGTTGATAATAGAGAAATAGTTAGAGCACAATTTGAAAATGAAGTAAGGATAGAAGAACAAGATAAAGCTTTAGGATTTCTTTCTTGGAAAGAAATGAAAGAAATGGAAAAGTCAGGTTTAGTAGACATTCAGTCTCATTCTATGAGTCATACATGGTATTATACTGGACCCAAATTGTTAGATTTTTTTTCACCTAAAGAAGTGCAGTCTAAAAAAAAATGGAACGAACAGTATCCATGGATTTCTTGGAATGATAAACCAGAGCAGAAATCTTTTACTCACAATTCTAATTCGTACTTCTCAAATAAAATTGGACTACCTATTTTGGAAAATGGAAGATCTTTAGGTATAAAAAGATTTTTTATGGACGAAGAAATTGAAAATAAAATGGTTGAATATGCAAAAGAAAATTATGATTTATTTAATGGAAATTGGTATTCAGAATTAAAAAATAAATTTGATGAAGTTACTAAAGATAAGGTGATTGGTAGATTTGAAACTCAGCATGAAATGGAAGAACGATTCTGGTATGAATTAAAGAATTCCAAAGAATTACTAGAACAAAGGTTGAATAAAACTATAGATATATTGTGTTGGCCTGGTGGAGCGTACAATGATGTGAGTTTAAGAATCTCAGAAGAAGCCGGTTATCTTGCTTCAACTATTTCTTCAAAAGAATCAAATAAAACATTTGATAATGAAGATAAAAAATATAAAAGGATTCCACGTAAACCTATGGCTGGGAATGTAGTTTATAAAGGCAAATTGTTTGGTACGTCATTTTTAAAAAATATACTCACCTATAAATTTAATCCTACCTTCGCTAATTCATTATTAATAAAATCTGAAAAATTATTTCGTTTAGTATTAGATAAATGAAAATATTAATGATTTCCCCCGGTATTTATCCTAATACCACCGGTGGAATGGAGATATATAATTATCATTTTATTAATGAAATGAGTAAGCTAAAACAGGATGTTTCTTTATTGACAAGAAATGGTAAAGGCATAAATTTAATCAAGCAATATAGACTATATACAGGTAATCCATCCTTACACACTTTGCAAATTATATGGCATTTAATATTTCATAAATATGACATTGTACATATTCCTTATACCAGTAATTCAACTTTAGCATATCCTATTTTTTACTACAAAAAAATTAATTCAAAATTTAATTACGTTATATACATTCACGGTGGAGGGATGCGTGAGTGGGATAAACCTAAAATACACAAAGAATTTTTTGAAAATGCTAAACAAATAATTGCAATTTCAGACCCAATGGTTGAGGAATATTCAAAGCGAGTTTGTAAAAAAATAAAAAAAATATTACCCATAATACCTTTTGGTGAGCCTGACGCTTCAAAGGAAATATTAAGAAAAAAGTTTAGTCTTAAAAAAGAAGAAAAAATATTAATTTATGTCGGTTCATTAAAAACAATAAAAGGAAGTGATTTTTTAGTTGACTCATTTATTACTCTTGGTAGAGAATTTTTTGATAAGTATAAAATTAAGATGATTTTTATTGGAGATGGTGTTCTTAAAGAAGAATTAGAACATAAAATAAAAAACAACCATTTATCTGATAATGTTATATTCTTGGGAAAAAAATCTAGAGAGGAAATACCAAACTTTTTAGCTGCTTCTGATGTTTTTGTAAATGCATCTCATTTTGAAGGAGCACCACTTTCTATTATAGAAGCTTTAACAAGGGGTTTAATAATCTTATCAACTAATGTTTCTGGAATTAATAACCTTATTCATAATAGAATAAACGGATTTTTATTCGAAAAAAACAATTACGATTCTTTTAAATCATCCTTAGTTGAACTACTAACTAATTACACATTAGCGGAAAGAATGGCAGCGAAGGGGAGAGATGAAATTACCTTAAATTTTAATTCTGAAAATTGTTTCAAACAGCATCTTGAATTATATAAATGACCGAACCAATTAAATTGCTTCATATCATATCGGATTTTAGAAGAGGCGGTAGAGAAAGACAGCTTGCAGTGCTAGTAAACTTTAGTAATGCAAAAATTAAACATGTAATAGCCACATTAAATGATGTTAGTGATTCATATATTGACGAATATGGTTTAGAGCAACCCAAAAAATTGGGCGTTGGTAAAATAGAACGAATAAGGAACTTAGTGAAGTTGATTAAAGAAAATAAAATTGACTTAATACATTCTTGGGGCAATTCCGAAATGCTGTATTCTATACCGGCTTCTTTACTTCTAGGCGTCCCCATCTTAAATGGATCAATTCGACACGGTATAAGGAAAAATAATTTTGGACAACTTTTTAGGTCATTTGTTTTACAACATTCTAAATTTGTTCTTGGAAATTCAATCGCTGGATTTGCCGCCAACAAAATCAAAATAAATAACAAAAGGCATTTTGTTCTTTATAATGGTATTGAAGACAAATTTTTTATTACCGCCGATACGACAAAGAAAAAGGAATTTTTACAAAAAAAAAATTTAGGGAGTGATGCTATAATTTTTATTTCTATCGCTAATTTCATGCCTTATAAAGATTATTTTACGATAATAAAATCTTTAAATATTTTCTTGAAAAATGAAAGTAAGAACTTTCATTATATAATTATTGGAAAAGGTAAAATGGAAGATGAAATTAAAGCTTATATTAAAGATATGAATTTGGAAGGCTTAGTATCTATTTATAATAAAAATCCAAATATACCCGAGTTACTTTCTATATCAGATATAATGATCCATTCTTCCTTAGGAGAAGGTTGTTCAAATGCAATTTTGGAAGCTAAGGCCGCAGGCCTAAGAGTAATAGCATCAAATACAGGCGGAACGAAAGAAATATTAAATTCAGAAGATCTTCTTTTTGAGTATAAGAATACTGATGATTTGGTGAACAAGATAAAAGTAACTGTTAAATCATTAAAAGAAAATGCAAACAATAAAACCGAAATTCAAAAAAGAATAAAGGAAAGATTTTCCGTAAATAATATGCAACAGAAATACTATGAAATTATTAAATCAATTTTAATGAGTTAATTTTCTTTAAATCTCAGTTTTATATTTGAATCAAACCTAATAATAAATAAGTCTTAAATTCTGAAAAACCATCTAGTAATTATTACAATTATGCTCAAAAAAATTTATCAATCAATTTATAGCAACTCGCCAAAATCAGCCCAAAGTTATTTAACGAAAATATCTTTTAAAGTTAGCAACAAACCTTCAGTCAAATTTTCAAAGAATAATTATTTTCCAAATGGATATAAAGCTGGTTTTGTTATCTCTGCTGATTTTGAGTTAGCTTGGGCATGGAGATATAGTAAAAAAAGTAAAAATCCTTTAGAGTATGGATTAAAAAAAGCAAGACAGTCAAGACAAAATGTACCTGTACTTTTAAAGTTATTTGAGGATTACAATATCCCTATAACTTGGGCAATAGTGGGACATTTATTTTTAGAAGGTTGTAATAATGGGGATCATGATTGGATGAATAAAATACCTAACTTTGATGATCATTGGGATTTTAGAAAAGGAAGCTGGTATGATTATGATCCTTATTCAGATTATCATAAAGCACCTGAATGGTATGCCCCGGATTTAGTTGAGTTGATATTAAAATCTAAAACCGGACATGAAATTGGATGTCACTCGTTTTCCCATTTACACTTTAAAGATAATATATGTCCTCCTCAAGTTGCAGATGATGATATCAAAGCTTGCGTTGACGCAGCTAAAAAATGGAATATAACTTTGAAATCAATGGTATTTCCAGGTGGGACGAATGGGAATTATAAAACATTAGCCAAACATGGATTTACAAATTACCGGCAGAAGAGTAATTATGAATTATTTTATCCTGAACTTGGTGAAGAAGGAATGATAAAGCTTCCAAGCAGTTTTAGTATAGAGGATATGGGATTTAATTGGACTAAAGAATATTATTTATATCGTTACAAAAAATATATTGATAAGGCTATTGAAACGAATACTGTATGCCATGGTTGGTTTCATCCTAGTGAAAATCCTTGGATAATACAGGAAGTATTTCCTGAGTTACTTAAATATGTGTCCGATTTAAGGGATAAAGGCCTGCTGTATATCGCCACCATGGAAGAAATGTCTGGTTTGATTAAACATACACTATAAAAATTATAAATCTAATAGTATAAATGTTTAGAAAAATAATTGCAGAAAATTTTGCGTTAAATATCTCGGATAGATTAAACAATCAACAGGTTAAATATTTTTTTAATTTTTTTCTAAAAACTATTAATTGGTCAAAAGATGAGATAATATCTTTTCAGGTTGATAAGATTAAAGAATTATTGAAATATTCTTATAAGCACTCAAAGTTCTATCACAAGCGATTTGATGACGCTGGATTTCGATATGATAATTTTAAATATCCGGATGAGTTAAATAAAATACCTCCTTTAACAAGAAAAGATCTTCAAGATAATTTAAATGAAATAATTTCATCCGAAATTGATCTTTCAAATTGTACTAAAGGGTCATCAAGCGGCTCAACAGGGAATCCCGTTAAATACTATCATGATAGAATTGGACTAAGTGCAAATAAAGCCTCTGTATTATTTGCAAAACATTTGGGTGGGTATAAATTAGGAGATCCCTGGGTAAATATTTGGGGGCATTCTGCGACTGTTAATATTGAATGGAAAAAATTATCGTCAAGATCAAAATCTTATCTTTTAAACGAAAAAAGATTTGTAGCTTATAATCTAAATGATGCAAAAGCATTTGAAGTTTTATTCAAGCTTGTGATGAAAAAGAAACCTAAATCAATTTATGGTTATACTAATGCTTTGTATTTATTTGCAAAATATCTTGAAGAACGAAATGTTAAACTAGATTTTATAGATAGTGTTTTTACTACCGCAGAGAATCTACAGGAGTATCAAAAAAATAAATTAGAAGAAAGAATTGGGAAAGTTTTCGATCACTATGGGTGTAGTGAAATAAACGGTATTGCTGTTCAAACAAAATTCGATAAATATTATTCTATAATTGAACCAAAAGTTTTTGTTGAATTGATGCCAATTGAAAATTCTACTCAAGTTTCTAAAAAAATAGTAGTTACAGATTTATATAATAAAGTCCTTCCATTTATAAGATATGAAAATGGTGATTTAGCATCAGAAGCGATCAATGATAATAATGAAAATTATTCTTTAAATTTTTCTAAATTAAAAAGCATTGATGGGAGAATGTCTGATATAATTAAATTACCAAGTGGTGGTAGTTTGGTAGTCCCTAGTTTCTTGGGCAGCGGATTATTAAAACAAGTTAACGGAATAAAACAATATCAAGTAATAAAAAATGAAAGTAAAATAACAGTTAATTTGATTGTTGAAAATATAATTGAGCCGGATATAAAACAAAAGATATTAAATACATTAAATCAATATTTACATAATGAGTTTAAAGTTGAATTGGTTTTTAATCAAGAGATTATCAATTCTACTAATGGTAAATTTAAATTATTTATTGATATTAGTAATAGATCAAGTTCAAAAACACCTAATGGAATTATTGAGAAAGAGAAGATTAAATGAAAATTCTGCATGTTGCGAGCGGGTTACCTTCTCAAGAAACTCCTTTCTATCAGCCTTTCATTAAATCACAAATCGATTCATTAATAAGCGCTGGATTAGATGTATCTGTTCTAGATATTAAAGGATATAAATCAATTGTTAATTATATTTCTTATTCTAAAAAAATAAAGGAAATAATAAAAAAAGATAATATTGATTTGATTCATGCTCATTATGGATATTGTGGAGTTACTGCCATGTTAGCTAAGACAAAACATCCAATTGTTTTATCTTTAATGGGCAGCGATCTATTAGGAAGCCCTGATGAAAAGGGCAAAATTACAATAAGAGGTAGATTCGATAGAGCATTAACAACATTTGTAGCCAGGAGAGTTGATAGGATTATCGTAAAATCTGAGGATATGAAATCTAAAGTAAATATAAGTACTAGTATTGATGTTATTCCTAATGGTGTAAATTTCTCTTTATTTAAACCCGGTGATAAAAAAGAAAATAGAGCTAAGCTTAATTTGAAACAAGATAATTTTATTGTTTTATTTTTAGGGAATATCGAATTAACTAGAAAAAATTTTAAACTTGCTAAAGAAAGTTTTGAGAAATTTATAAAAGACAATAAAATATCCAATGCTGAATTAGTAACTCCTTTTGGAATATCTCAATCAAAAGTTATTGATTACATGAAAGCTTCAGATGTATTGCTTTTAACTTCATTCTGGGAAGGATCTCCAAATGTAATTAAAGAATCAATGGCTTGTAATCTTCCGGTTATTTCGGTTGATGTTGGAGATGTAAAAGATGTAATTAATAATACTTTTAATTGTTTTTTAGTTGAATATTCAAGCTCAGAAATTGCACACAGATTAAAGATTATTTATGAGAACAGAATGCCTTCTGATGGAAGAGAAAAGATTTCCTATCTTGACGCTTCTGTAATTGCAAATAAAATAATCAAGGTTTATGAGAATGTATTAAAAGAAAAGGATAGTAAGATTTGAGTGTTATTTTTGCTGAAATAGATTTTGACAAATGGATTGAAAATGATTCTTTTAATTTTAATATAGAAAACAATGAAATAAAATTTTCCAATTCCTTTTTGAAGTTAAGTTTAAAAGGTTTAAATAATGAAATCATATCAGATAACTTTTATTATGACAAGAATGAACAAATTCTTTTAATTGTTAGGGGAAAGATTTTAATTGAAAAAATACAACAATCTGCTTCAGCTCATCAGTTGAGTATTTTAATTAAAAATTATAAAGAAAAGAATTTAGAATTTCTTGAGCAAGCACATGGTTCATTTAATTTAGTTTTAATTGATCTAAGGAATAAAAAAGTTTTACTATGTAATGATAAAGTTGGTGTGTTACGAATTTATTACAAGTATAAGGACAATCAATTACTAATTTCAAGCAATATTGCTCTTCTAACAGAAAATTCAACTATAGATGCAAACGGATTAATACAATATGGATTACTAAATTATTTTTATGATGAAAATACAATATTTAGTAACGTCAAATGGATTCTCCCTGGATTCATTTTAGAATTTAATAAAGAAAAGATCAAACAATTTCACTACTTTAATTTATTACAATTTATTATTGATAATAAAAGCAAATCAAAAATTAATCTTGAAAGTACTGTTCAGACTTTAAAAGATATTATTTCTCAATATTCAAATGGAAATGAAGTATTATTAACATTAACATCAGGTTTTGACTCGAGGTTATTGCTATCGGGAATAAATAAAAATGAAATTGGTTTTTCAGCTTTTACTTTTGGACGAGAAAATAATATGGAATTTTCTGTAGCTGAAATAATATTAAACCAAAGTAAAAAAGTAGACTATTATAAAATATTATTAGATAATAAATTTGAAGAGTTCTCCAAGTCCTATTTGGATTATATTATTAGAACAAAAAATATAGAGCTTAATTTTAATAGGTATCATTATGTATTTATTTGGGAAAAATTATTAGAGCTAAAAATAAATTCGAATGTATTTACGGGACTTTGCGGAGATTCATTTTTAAGAGATGGATTGAAAGTTAATAATCAAACTAATGAGTTGTTATATAATTTAATTTATACTGACAATAAAGAGCAAATATTAAAAAACTATTTGAATAATAAAAAAGATTTTATTTCAGCTCTAGGGTTAAATCAAAATTTTGTATTTGATTATTTAACAAACTTAATATCTCCCATAATTAATAATGATAAATATTTCAACCACTTTTTTATAAAAGTGAATTTTGGGATTCAAAAATATTTTGCAACCGAACTTAATACTGAGAACTTATTTCTAAATACTTTCTCTCCGTTTTTAGATATAAATTATATTACTTCATTAATCTCATCTGGATATAGTATTGTTACTCATAACTTTTTAGATAATAAGTTTTCATATCAACATCTAAGTCATAAATATTATGCATCATTAGTAAAAAATTATGATGAAAAATTACTTTATATCAATACAAATAGGGGTTATCCTTTGAATTATGAATTGTCAAATATGTTGGTCCCATTAAAGTTGATAAGATATTATTTAAATAAAAAAAAGAAACATATTGTAGATTTAAATTATTCAAAATGGAGAGCAGAATATAAACTTAACGTATCAACTAAATTTAATTTTGATGAAAACATCAAATTAGAAGTTTTAAAAAATGTTATTTAAAAAAGTTTAATTAAAGGAATTATAATGAAAAAATTAGCACTGTTGGTTATAGTTGGTTTTCTATTATTATATGTGTTTGGTTCGGTAATAGGGCTTACACCTTTACACGTTTTATTATTTTTGTTTATACCTTTTTTGATTTTTTCAATCGCATTTTTTTATTGGTTTAGAAACATTTATTTTTTTAGAGAACCTAAAAGAATTGTCCCCACAGGAAATAATATAATTGTGTCTCCTGCAGATGGTAGAGTAATGTACATTTATAAAGTTGAAAATGGAAAAGTAATTTCTAATAAAAATGGTGAAGAGATATTTATATCTGAAATTGCAAAATCAGAAGTGGAAAATAAGAAAGGTTGGTTAATTGGTGCTTATATGTCACCTTTTGATGTTCATTATAACTACGCACCAATATCAGGAAAAGTTGATTTTATATATCATCATCAAACCGGATTGAATTTGCCTATGGTCGATTTATGGGAATATATAAATTTCACTTTACTGAGACGTTCGATAAATCTCTTTGCAAGAAAATTCCACTTAGAAAATGAAAGAATGACAATTAAATTTACAAATAGTTCCTTGAGTTGTCATTTGATTTTAATTGCAGACAAGTTTGTAAATAAAATTACACCTTATTTTAAATTAAATGATGAAATTGAGATGGGAAAGAAAATTTCTTTTATTGAAAGAGGCTCGCAAGCAGATTTATTTATTCAATGCGAAAATGTGGAATTTAAAGTAAAAGTCGGTCAGCAAATTTATGGCTGTAAAACTATAATTGCTGAATATAATTCTTAAAAGGTTTTAATTAAATTAAATTTCTTTATCGATGAATAATCAAATCATTTTTCACATTTTATTTTCAACATATTTTAATGACGGAAGAGTTAAAACCTATACTACATTCCTAGAAAAAAGTTCAATTAAATATCATGTCTTTTGTATAGAAGATGAAAAAACCGGAGAAAATGTCAGCTCACTTAAATTAAAAAAATATCAAGGGAAAAATCTTTTTTTTTATTTAATACGATTAATAAAATTCTTCTTTTTTGTTTCAAGAGAGGCAAACAAAATTGTTGATAGTAACACAAATCTAATACTTCACTTTCATAACATGCCTAACTTTCTTGTATTTATAAAATACTTAATTCGGGTGAAATCAAAAAAGGTAATTTTAGATAATCATGATTTATTCCCAATAATGATGAAGTCAAAATTTAATAGTAAGATTTTATATTCAATAGCTAAGATGGAACAAAATCAATCCATGAATGTTGCAGACAAAGTATTATGTGCAGATGAAGGGCAAATGGATTTTTTAATTGAATCAGGAATAAACAAAAGTAAAATTACACCAATATTAAATGTTCCTAATACATTTATTTTTGAATCAAGAAAAGTTGAACCAAGAGACAAAAATGTTGAAACTATAAATATGGTCTATCATGGAACGATTTCTTATAGGCTTGGCCAAGACCTTATAATCAAAGCAATAAATTTGATAAAAGATAAAGTCCCGAATTTAGTTTTCCATTTAATTGGGAAGGGAGAAACAGTTGAAGAACTGAAGAAATTGGTTGAAAATTATCAACTTGAAAGAAATGTAATTATATATGATAAATTCTTTCCTTTGGAAGATATTCCCAATATACTTCTTAAGATGGATATAGGGATTTTACCGCAAAGAAATAGTCTCCAGACTAGTACTTATGGATTTCCGGTTAAATTATTTGAATATGTAATAATGAATATTCCGGTAATTGCTCCCCGTTATAAAGCTATACAAAGATACTTTTCTGAAGAAATGGTATGTTTTTTTGAACCTGAAAATATAGAAAATATGGCAGAAAAAATCTTATATCTATATACTGACTCAAATGCAAGAAATGAATATACTACCCAAGCTAAAGAGTTTTTTAAAGCGTATAACTACAATACTGAGATGGGAAAATATGAGCAGGTAATAAAGACTTTAACAAATTAAAAAGTTTTATAAAATTTCTTGTAATTTATTAAATATTGTTATCTTTACAATATTAATTTCTTTATAATAATCGTCATTCTACATGTACAAAGCATCATTAGTGGTTTTAGGCAATGGAACTCAAGGGTTGGGGATTATTCGATCTGCCGGTGAGATGGGAATTCCGATTATTCAAATTAATGATAAATATTTTTCGGCTGGAAGATTTTCAAAATATATTTCAAAATATATAAAACTTGAATCTAATTTATTAGCAAATATTAGTTTTGATAAAAATGCTGAGGAAAGTTTAACTAATACTATTTTAAAATTGCCGGTATCTTACCCGTCAGTAATAATGGGTACAAATGAAGATATTATCGCATATCTAAATAATAATAAAACCGTTTTAAAAGAGAAATATTTTTTACCTGAAAATAATTATGAAGTAATTTTTGATAAATATTTATTTAACAAAACACTCCCAATCGAAAATCAAATTGAAACATATTTGGGTAATTCCGAACTATATTCTAAAAAAGGGGATTCTAATTTTATATTAAAAGGTAGGAAAGGAAATAGTTTTAAGAATTTTACTGGGAAAAAAGCATTTTTTCTAAAAGACTTAAATGATGAAGAACGGAAAAAAATTGCAAATCAATTAGGCGAAGAAAATCTTATTATTCAAAAAGTTATTGAAGGTGATTTCCCTGTACAATCAGTATGCACTACATCAGAAAACGGAAAAATAAAAGGTTTATTTATCTATGAAAAATTAAGGCAGCATCCAAACAAATTTGGTACCGGCACTTATTTAAGGAGCATTGAGAGTAAAGATGTATTGAAAATAGCTGAGGTCATTCTTGATAAAATTAAATATACGGGGATATCTGAAATAGAATTTGTACTAGATCCTACAGATAATAAATATAAAGTAATAGAAATGAATCCAAGAACGTGGAAATCAATAAATTTTGCAACTCAATGTAACCAGAATATTGTGAAAAAATATATTGATTTTGTAATAGGCAAAGAAGTAATTAATAATAATAATAATACTTATATAATTGATAAATATTGGGCTGATATTTTTGCAGATATTTCACAAATGATTAGAGAACGGAGAGTATTTAAATATCGTTTTAGTGAAATGTATGAATGTACATGGGAGCGAAAAGATCCTTTGCCATTTATTGCAAGCATTTTTTTCTTGCCTTTCATAGCATTTAAAATCTAACTGATTGTTCATTATTATTTAGACTCACATTGTGGAGTTATCAAAATTAGAACAACATAAGCTTATGCTATAAGTAAAACTTATTTATATAAATTTATCATAACCTTTAGTTTTAAATAACTTATTAAAAAATATGGTCAAATCTCCAAATATATTATTACCTGGCGCAGGTGGTTTTGCTGCAATTAATGCAATAAAGTCACTTAGAAAAATAGATTACCAGGGCAGGATTATCACTACAGATTCAAATCTACTTTCAGCTGGATTTTATTTAGCTGATAAAGGATACGTTTTACCAAAGATTAAAGAAAAAAACTTTTTTGAAGAAGCTTTAGAAATAATTAAAAAGGAAAAAATTGAATTAATATTGCCTACAAGCGGATTTGATATTATTCCTTATTCACAAAACAAAAATATTCTTAAAAACATTGGAGTTACGTGTTTTTTTAGCGATATCGATGTTATAGACCTTTGCAACAACAAGTACAATTTTTATAAAAGAATTGAAAAAGATTTTCCAACTCCTAAGTTTAGTCTGGAACCAAATACTGGTTTATCATTTCCTGTGTTTGCAAAACCAATAGCAGGAAAGGGCAGTAGAAATACTTTTTTAATTAACTCTGAAAATGAGTTGCAAAATATTTCTTCTAAATATTCTGATATGATTTATTGTGAATATCTACCAGGGAAGGAATATACTATTGATGTATTATCAGATTTGGAAGGAAAAGCAATCAAAGCAGTTCCACGAGAGAGAATCGAAACAAAGGATGGGATTTCATTTAAAGGTAAGATTTTGCATAATCAAGAAATTGAAAATCTAAGCATAAATTTAGTTGAGTTTTTAAAATTGAAAGGCCCTTCTTGTTTACAGATGAAAGAAGATGTAAACGGCAAGTTAAAATTATTAGAAATTAATCCGCGAATGGGTGGTGGAACAATAATGGCAACTTTAGCGGGAGTGAATATCCCCAAATTGATATTGGATTTGTATAATAATGTTTCTTTGGATAAATCAGATCTAAATTATGAAGAAATAACAGTATTAAGGTATTATGAAGAAATTGTAATCTCAAAAAAAAATGAAATGGAGGCTAGATGAATATATTGGCTTTTGGAGCTCACCCCGACGATTTAGAAATTGGTATGGGAGGAACACTTGCTAAGCTTGTAAAACAAAATCACTCAGTAATTGGTGTTGTAGCTACTTTGCCTTCGGATAAAGAAATAAGAAGGAAAGAGTCATACAACGCTGGTAATATACTTGGAATTGAACTGGAATTGTTAGACATCGATTTTAGTATGTTATTTTTTAGTAGGGAAATAGTTAAAATAATAGATTCATTATTACAAAAATATAAACCCGATATTGTATTTACTCATTGGAACCATGATTCTCATCAAGATCATAATGCCCTAACAGATGGAATTATTGCAAGTACTAGAAAAAACAATTGTTCGGTATTTATGTACGAACAGACAATCCCTGGTGGCGTAGTTCCGGAGTCTTTCCACGCACAATTATTCGTTGATATTAGTGATACTATTGATGAGAAAATTCAAAGCATAGATGCCCACAGTTCCCAGGTTAAAAAAAATAATAAATGGTGGCTAGAAGGACTAAAAGGCAGGGCAATGTATAGAGGGAACCAAATTAGTGTTGCTTATGCCGAAGCATTTGAGATAATAAAATTAATAAATTTATTTTGAATCTAAAATCTTTTTTAGAGGGGCAATATCGTTATTATCTTTTTGATTTGGATAATACACTTTATGATGAAAATATTTATTTATTTTCAGCTTATTTTAAAATTGCCAATTACCTTGAAAAAAAATATCCTAATAATTCTAAATTAGATTACTATCATTTTTTAATAGATGAATTCATACATAATGGGAGAACAAATTTATTTCAAAAATTATTAGCTAATTATCAAATTAATTATGGCGAAATTAATAATTTATTAAAATTATTAAGGACACTGAAAATATCTCCCAAAATTGAACTCAATAATGAGACTCATGAAATATTAGGAAAACTTTTAAACCTTAATAAAAAAATAGCAATTATCACCAATGGTAATATTCAGCAGCAAAAGAATAAAATTGCACAAATAAATTGGAAGAATATTTTGGATTATTTAGTTGTTATTTATGCAGAAGAATATGAACCAAAGCCAGGCATTAAATCTTTTTTAAAAATCACAAAAGAATTTAGAGATAGTAA
The DNA here is from genome assembly GCA_963775245.1 of uncultured Bacteroidota bacterium. GTDB lineage: Bacteria > Bacteroidota > Ignavibacteria > Ignavibacteriales > Ignavibacteriaceae > CAVSWT01. Next base: position 78,735 of record CAVZID010000005.1, on the reverse strand, counting down.
TCCTGAGCGTTATGTGATGATAGGCGATTCTAAAGCTGATAAACAGTTCGCTCTTAATTGTAATATACGTTTTATTAGTATCGGAGAATTAAAACTAATTTAATTTAAATATAAAACTGTTATGCATACAGCTATTTTCAGAAATTCTAATTTATACTAAATAATTTTTCCGAGTTTCTTAATATTTATTAAAATTTTTTCAATTATTATGTGTTATGATTTTAATGTTTTAAAAGTCTATGAATAAAAATAAAATATTAGTACCTCTCTTTTTAATTTATTTATTGGTTGGCATTTTATTCATTAAAAATAATTTATATAATGATGAATCCAGGTATTGGAAGTTTGCCACAAACATCACGCATGGTTTCTATACTTCTACGGATAATATCGATTTAACTAATGGCCCTGGCTACCCTTTGATTATTCTTCCTTTTGTATATTTAAATTCCCCGCCGGCAATTCCCAAATATTTAAATATTTTGATGGTTTTCTTTGCAATTGTATTTTTTTATAAAACACTAAAACTATATTTAAATGAAAAACTTTCTCTGAAATTTACTTTAATCCTGGGGTTATACATTCCGATATATTTATTTATATCTAAACTTGAAACTGAAGCATTAACTTATTTTCTTCTTTCATCAATACTTTATCAGTTTTGTTATATACAAAATAGGGCCAAATATAACATACGTAGAATTTTATGGTTATCATTTACAATTTGTTTTTTAGCAATGACCAAGATTTTCTTTGGGTTTGTAATTGCATTTTCATTACTATCATTTATAATATTATATTTAATAAATAGAGATAATACTTATAAAGTCTCCATTCAGATTTTTACACTTGCATTGATATTTTGCTTGCCCTATTTAGTATATACTTATACATTAACCGGTAAAATATTTTATTGGTCAACGAATGGAGGGGATACCTTATACAGCTCAGTTTCACCTTATCCAAATGAATATGGCGATTATATTATTGGCCCGGACATATTTGATACAACTACTACTATCTCAAAGAATCACTATAAGTTCGTTAACCCAATTAAAGACCTTTCACAATTTAAGCGAGATCAAATATATAAAGCTAAGGCCATAAAAATTTTAAAGGCACATCCTTTTAAATATTTCTCGAATTGGCTTAATAATTTAGGAAGACTTTTTTTCAATTACCCTTATTCGTATACTCAACAAAAACCTACTACTTTTTTTTATATGATACCAAACAGTTTCGTTTGTGTTTGTTCAATTTTATTAATCTATCCATTTTGGTTAAATCGTAAGAAAATACCCAGGGAAATTAAAATAATGTTATTGTTTGTTGGAATTTATTTGGGCGGAACCTCTCTAATTGATGCAGAATCAAGACATTTTGTAGTTGTTGTTCCTATAATCATGTTTGGAATATTCTATATATTGTCAAAAATCATAGATATTAAAATTGTAAAATCAAGCTAGAAACTTGAATGAACTTTCATTTGTCTTCTAAATCTGAAGTTTTACTAATTGTACAAAACGCATCTTATCCCTTTGATAAAAGAGTATCTAAGGAAGCAATTAGTTTAAGTAGAAATGGTTACAATGTATTTGTAATTAGCCCTACATCAATATACGATTCAGAAAAACGTACTAACATAGATAACATATCTGTATATAGATATAAAAATTATTTGTCCGATGGTTCTTTCATCGGATTTTTTTTAGAATATTTTTTATCTCTCATTAAAATATTTTCTCTGTCTCTATATTTGATAGTTAGTAAACATATTAAAATAATTCATGTGGCGAATCCGCCGGACTTTTTTTGGCCTCTTGCTTTAATATCAAAATTATTTGGGGTAAAATTTATTTATGATCAGCATGACTTAGCCCCTGAAATGTTTAATATTAGGTTTTCGAACAAACTCATATATAAGATATTAAATTATAATGAAAAGTTAACAGTTCTATTAGCAGATTCTATTATTACAGTTAACAAAACATTTAAAGAAAGATTAATAAAAAAATTTAATGTACCTTCAGAAAAATGTGAGGTCGCATACAACGGCCCTTATGAAAATTTTGAACCCATAAAATCGGATGTATTAATAAGTAAATTTAAAGGGAAAAAAATTATTCTCTATGTAGGACTTATGACAATAACTGATAGTATAGAAATAATAATTGAAGTTGCTAAAAAAATTATTATAGATGAAAAAAGAACTGATTGTCAATTCATTTTGCTAGGTGATGGGGATGTTCGATTAAAAATGGAGCATCAAGCAAATGAATATGGTATTTCAAAAAATATATCATTTATTGGTATGGTAGATTATGATAAAGTAATGGAATATTTATATCTTGCTGATGTTTGTATAGCTCCGGATTTGCCAAATGGTTTTAACGAGTATTTAACATTGATAAAGATATTGGAGTATATGAAGGCAAAAAAAGCATTTGTTTCTTTTAATCTTAAGGAAACAAAAAGTATGGCAGAAAACAGCGGGTTATATGCTGATGATATTAATGATTATAAAAATAAATTATTATATTTAATTGATTGTCCGGATGAAGCAAAAAAGATGGGTGAAATAGGATATGAAATAGTAATGAATAACTATCTTTGGAGTCATTCGGAAAAAACTATTTTGAATTTATACAAAAAGCTGTTATAAACGTAATCCGCACTGAAATTATTTACAAAATAATTAATTTTTATTTGCAAATATCGAATATTCGGGGACAAGAATTTTATTTCAAAATATAAAGAATAATAAATGAAAGATAACTTGATAGATTCACTTGATGTAATTCCACCATTCCCGGATATCAATAATGAATTGATAATTAAATATTTCTTGGAAAATAATTTTGTTTCATCTTTTCAATTAAAACAAAAAGCATATTATAATATCATTAGGCCAATTCTGCCGATTAATTTAAGGCAGAAATTACAAAAAAGATATAATTCAAAAATATTATTAAAAGAAAATTTTATAAATGATGAACTTATTAATATTATAAAAAATCGGAACGGATATAATACATTAAAGGAAAATTTATATCCTGAAAATTATAAAGCAGCTTTAATTTTAACACATGATGTGGAAGAATTAGCTGGTTTAAAAAATATTCCCAAAATAATTGAACTTGAACAAAGCCTTGGTTTTAAATCATCTTGGAATATTGTTCCCTATAAATATCCAATTGATAATGGGATAATTAAAATTATTAATGATGCAGGTCATGAGATTGGTATTCATGGATATAATCACGACGGTAAATTATACTATACAGAACAGATATTTAATCAAAGAGTTCCCTTTATAAACCAGGCAATTAAAAAATATAACGCAGTTGGATTTCGTTCTCCTCAGGTACACCGGAATCTTAAATGGTTGCAGAAACTTGATATAAGTTATGATGCTTCATGTTTTGATTATGATCCTTATCAACCTTTTCCTGGGGGAACTGGAAGTATATGGCCATTTATTGTGGGGAAATTTGTAGAATTGCCATATACCTTACCTCAAGATCATACGCTTTTTTATGTTCTACAAAAAAAAGATATAAGCATTTGGAAAAATAAAACCGAATGGATTTTAAAAAATTATGGGACAATTCTTTGTCTTACACATCCTGATTATTTAATCGATGAATTACATTTCGGTATTTATAAAGATTTTTTAATTTATTTAAAATCATTAAGAGATATTTGGCATTGTTTACCAAAAGAATTGGCTGAATGGTGGAAACTTAAAGTTAAAGATGGAATAAATAGAACAGCTATAACAAAATAAATAAGTAAACAAGTCCCTTCATTCATATTGCTTTGACCAAAGTATTCTTTAAGAAGCTAATCAATTTATTTAATTCTCCTGTTAATTTTTTTTCCGTTTCAATTCCTGTTTTTTTTCTTCAATGTAGCATAATAATTAAAAATCTCCTTTTTTTCTCATTTTAGTAATATTTTATAATAATTTATATCATTTAGAGTGTTTTATTTAATTAAAGATGCTTGCAAAAGTGAGGCATAATATTTGGTCTCTGTTAGCGTAATCACAGAATTTTTAACTATTTTCTATTTTTGCTCATGTGTGGAATCGTAGGTTTAATCAATAAAAATAAACAAAATGTTGAAGTCAGCTTGTTGTCGCAAATGGCTGCAGCAATAAATCATCGCGGACCTGATGACGAAGGTCATTTTATTGACAACCATGTTGGATTCTATCACAAAAGACTATCAATTATAGATCTTAAAACAGGCCATCAACCGATGACCTTTAAAAGTCTGACAATAGTTTTTAACGGAGAGATTTATAATTATAAGGAACTGAAGCAAGAATTACAGTCTAAAGGCCATAAGTTTCAAACCACTTCCGATACAGAAGTTATTTTGAAAATGTATGAAGAATATGGTGAAAATTGTGTTAGTCAATTAAATGGAATGTTTGCCTTTATAATTTATGATAAGAATAAAAATAAACTTTTTATCGCACGTGACCACTTTGGTATCAAGCCTTTATATTTTCACAATGATGATTCCTATTTAATATTTGCTTCTGAGATAAAAGCAATTCTCCAACATCCAAATATTGATGCTGTTCCAAATTATAATGCAATAAATCAATATCTTACTTTTCAATATGTAATTGGAAACGAAACTCTTTTTAAAAATATTTACAAGTTATTACCCGGTCACCAAATGTCTATTGATTTAAATACGATGGACATGAAAATAAAAAAATATTGGGAGCCTTCATTTAAAGTTGATAATCATCATACTGAAGAATATTTTATTCATGAAATAAAGCGCTTATTAAATGATACCATAAATATTCAATTACGAAGTGACGTACCAGTAGGTTCATATTTAAGCGGTGGAATGGATTCGAGCATTGTAACTATTTTAGCTTCTAAATTACTTAATGGAAATTTTAAATCATTTACAGGTGCATTCAGAGAAGGTGAAGAATTTAATGAAACAAGATATGCAAGAGAAGTAGCAGAGACCAGTGGTTCAGAACTATTTGAAATTTATCCTACGGAAGATCAATTCATTAGTTTATTGCCTAAATTAATTTATCATCTGGATGAACCTGCGGCCGGTCCAGGATTATTTCCTCAATATATGGTATCAAAACTTGCTGCACAAAATGTTAAAGTTGTTTTAGGTGGGCAGGGAGGTGACGAAATCTTTGGAGGCTATGCTCGCTATGTTGTTGCTTATTTAGAGCAGGCAATTAAAGGTGCAATTTATGAGTCAAATGAAGAAGGAGAACACATAGTAACTTTGCATACTATTCTTCCTAATCTTCCTCATCTTCATAATTATATGCCTATGCTAAAAGAATTTATGAAAGATAATGCATTTGGTGAAATGGATGAAAGATATTTTAGATTGATTGATAGAAGAAATGGTTCTAACGATTTATTTACTAATGAATTCAATGCTACATATAACAAAGAAGAAATTTTTAGCCATTTCAAAAAGTTATTTAATGATCCCGACACAAAATCATTTTATAATAAGATGACTCACTTCGATATGACCAGCAGCTTACCTGCATTGCTTCAAGTTGAAGATAGAGTAAGTATGGCTGTATCAATTGAGTCCAGAGTGCCTCTACTTGATAGAAGAATTGCAGACTTAATAGCTAGTATGCCGCCTTCAATGAAATTCAAAGGCGCTGAAATGAAATATATTTTGAAACGCGCTACAAACGATATCCTTCCTAAAAGTATTATTGAAAGAAAAGATAAAATGGGTTTTCCCGTTCCACTTCATTTATGGGCTAAGAATAAAGCCTCGGGGTTTTTGGAGGATGTTTTGTTGTCATCTACTAGTCATTCAAGAGGTATATTTAATACTGAGAATATTAAAAAACTGATTCATAACGAACGTGCTTTTGGAAGAAAATTATGGGGCATTCTTTGTTTGGAATTGTGGTTTCAACAATTTATTGATGGTGGTAATAAAATAAAAAAAAAGGAAATTTATGAAATTCAAAATTGATGGAATAGAAAAAAATTGGACAGTTAAAAAAATAGGAGTAATTGGGCCCGGTATTGTGGGAATGCCGATGGCAGCGCTATTGGCAAATGCAAAAATCAAAATAGGAACAGAGGAGCCAGCCAAAGTTATAGTTATACAAAGAAATTCAAAAAATTCAGGGTGGAAAGTTGAGGCCATTAATAGTGGGAAATCTACAATTGGTGGAATTGAGCCTGGCTTAGATAAAATTGTAAAAGATGCTGTTCAAGATGGAATCTTGAGCGCCAGCTATGATTATTCAAATTTATCTGACGCAGATGTAATTTTGGTTTGTGTCCAAACCGATAAAAAAGGATTTGAACCTGATTACGGGCCTATGTTCGAGGCTTTAAATAATTTAGCAAATGCTCTTCAGAAAAAGCCAGTTGATAAAATTCCTTTAATTATTTTTGAATCTACTTTAGCACCTTCTTCAATGGCGACTTTAATGAAAGATTATTTTTCCAAATTCGGATTGGTCGAAGGGAAAAATATTCTTTTAGGAAATAGCCCCAATAGAGTTATGCCTGGAAGATTAGTGGAAAGAGTTGTGACATCAGATAAAATCGTTGCTGGGCTTCATCCTGACACTCCTAAAATGATTGAACATTTATATTCATATATAGTAACAAAAGGAACACTTCATCCAACTAATAGCTTAACAGCGGAAGTCGTAAAAACTTTAGAGAACGCATATAGAGATGTAAGAATAGCATTCTCAACCGAAGTTGTAAGATTTTGTGATGAAAATAATATTGATTTTTATAATCTCAGAGATAAAGTAAATAATAAATTATCTCAAATGGATTCAGCAACTGGTGATCCCAATGCAGTACCAAGCGGTGGAATACTAATTCCTATGGTTGGTGTTGGTGGACATTGCTTACCTAAGGATGGCATTCTGTTATGGTGGAGAAAAATAGAAAGTGGCGCAGATACTTCTCAAAGCTTAATAATTAATTCTAGAAAAATAAATGATAATTCACCCAATGAAACAATAAAATTAGTTGAAAGAACGTTTGGAGATATTTCGGGAAAAACTATCGCTTTACTTGGAGCAGCATATAGATTCAATTCAGAGGATACTCGAAATTCACCTACTTTATCTTTAGCAAAACTTTTACTTGATAAAAAATGTAACGTAATTATTCACGATCCTTATGTTAAAAAAGATGATCAAAACTTATTAAAGTTTAATTTAGAAAAATATTTTACAAATGATTTATCAAGCTCAATTAAGGATGCTGAAATTATAATTGTTTGTACTGCTCACAAGCTGTATATTGATAAGAAAGATGAAATCATAAATACAAATAAAAATCTGTTTGGAATAGTTGACGGCTGCAATATATATAAGCATAATGATTTTAAAGATAAAAATATTGGTTATACAGGCATTGGCCGCGGAAATGAATTACCGGCAGACGAGTTTGTAAATTCAGTTTATGAACAATTTATGATTGTTGAAAAAGGTGTTGCAAATGAGGTCCAGGCTTTAATAGACTTTCTTAATTCAAAATATGCAGATGGTAATTTCAATAAAGTTGAATTTAAGACTATACAAAAATTAGCTGGAAGTTGTAATACTGGCTGTACTATAGAAGATACAGGTATCATTGAAACATATATTTCTTATGATGGATTTAAATCTTCGTTAGTTACATTTTCTGAAAATGCAGACTACTTTCAAAAGGCAATTTAACACCTTAATATAATATCTAATGCAAAATCATAAAAAGAAATGGGCCGTGATAGGCGGTGGTATGCTTGGGATGACATTAGCACATCGTTTATCAGATAGTGAAAATGAAGTCCATTTAATTGAAGCTGGGAAAGATGTAGGTGGATTAGCTAGTGCCTGGAAATTAGAGAATTTTATATGGGATAAGTTTTATCATGTTATTCTACTTTCAGATTCACATCTATTAAAAATTCTTAAAGAGATTGGTTTAGAAAAAGAGCTAAATTGGGTTGAAACTAAAACTGGTTTTTACACTAATGGTAAACTTTATTCAATGTCGAATTCATTTGAGTTTTTGAAATTTCCTCCATTAAGCTTTATAGATAAAATAAGACTCGGGTTTACAATTTTTTATGCATCAAAAATCAAAAATTGGAAAAAACTTGAGCAGATTCCTGTTGAAAAATGGTTGAGAAGATTATCCGGCAATAATACATTTGAAAAAATTTGGCTGCCTTTACTTCGCGCAAAATTAGGTGAAACATACAAAAAAGCTTCAGCCGCATTTATTTGGGCAACCATACAAAGAATGTATGCTGCTAGACGTTCTGGATTAAAAAAAGAAATGTTTGGGTATGTTTCTGGAGGATATTCAAGAATTCTTGAACAATTTAAAAATTCGTTGTTGGAAAGATCAGTAAAAATTAAAACCGAACATCCCGTAAAAAAAATTGAATCAATGGAAAATGGGAAAGTATTTATTCAATATGCTAATGGCGAAGAAGAAATATTTGATGAAGTAATTGTTACAGCATCTTCTCCAATAGCAAAAAAAATGTGTCCGCAGCTATCTGAAGAAGAAAAAAATAAAATGGATTCTATTCAATATCTAGGTGTTATTTGTGCCTCGATAATTTTAAAGAAGCCTATTTCAAATTATTATGTTACAAATATAACCGAATTAGATATTCCTTTCACAGGCATTATTGAAATGTCAGCTTTAGTTGATAAAAAATATTTTAATGGAAATTCGTTAATATATCTTCCAAAGTATATTACTCCCGATGACAATTGGTTTGAATATTCTGATACTGATATAGAAGAAATATTTTTAAATAAATTATGTAAAATGTATCCTTCATTAAGTGTAACGGATGTTTTAAGTTTTAAAATTTCACGAGCAAAATATGTTTTTGCATTGTCAACAATTAATTATTCACAAAAGATTACTCCTATTACTACATCGGTTAACAGTATATATATTGTTAATTCATCTCATATTGTTAATGGTACATTAAACGTAAATGAGACTATTCAGTTAGCAGAAAAAGCATTAAAAGAAATAGTGGAAAATAATAAGGAGAAGTCAAAAGCAAAGTCAAATTATGAATATTCAGAAACCGCTTAGCAGCATTTCCTTAGACCTTGATAATGAGTGGTCTTATTTAAAGATACATGGTAATTCAGATTGGGATAAATATCCTTCTTATTTAGATAATTTTCTCCCCTTAGTATTAGATGAACTAGAAAGATTAAATCTTAAAATTACATTCTTTATCGTTGGTAAGGATGCTGAAATTTCTTCTAATGAAAAGTATTTAAGAATGATAGTTGAAAGGGGACATGAAGTAGGTAACCATTCTTATTCTCATGAGTCCTGGTTAAATACCTATAAAAAAGACAAAGTTGAATTTGAAATTCAAAATGCAGAGGAATTAATATGTAATTCTACCGGTCAAAAAACGATAGGGTTTAGAGCTCCTGGTTTTAGCTGGAGCAACACTGTTTTAAATGTATTGAAGGAAAAAAATTATCTTTATGATGCTTCAACATTACCGACCTTTATTGGGCCATTAGCTAGGACATACTATTTCTGGACATCTAATCTCAGCAAAGAAGAAAGAAAAATAAGAAAAAATTTATTTGGGCATTTTAATGATGGCCTTAGGTCTGTTAAACCATATTATTGGGCCATCAATTCCAATGAAAAATTGCTTGAAATACCGGTTAGTACTATACCTGTTCTAAAAATTCCATTTCATTTAAGCTATCTACTATATCTTAGCCGATTTTCTAATTTAGCAATGCATACTTATTTAAATTTAGCAATTACTTCTTGCAAAATAACAAATACTCAACCTAGTTTTTTACTTCATCCTTTAGACTTAGTAGGGGGCGATCAAGCGCCAAGATTAGCATTTTTCCCTGGAATGGATTTAAATACTGAAAGTAAACTAAAAGTTTTTAGAGAAGTGATAAAAAAACTTTCGAATAATTTTTCATTGGTTAATATGAGCACACATGCAAAATCAATGAAAAGTATTAGAAGGGTGAAATTAGATAGTTTTAATTAATTAATCACTTAAAATTAAAATAGTCTTAATTGTTTAGTGAATAGTTTTTAAATCCCATTCTTTCATTTGAAACAGTAATATGATTAAAGTAATTGTATATCATTATTTTACAACAGCTTAACAATTTAAATTCTCTGTTTATAATTGTAAAAATAAATGATTTGGAGATGTGAATGAATCTATCCAATACTGCTATTAAACCTTCGGTTACTATATTAGTCCCTGGTTTTAATGAAGCTTCTATAATTGATAAGAACCTTGGTATTATTTGTGATTATATGGAAACTTTGGAAAACGAGTATGATTGGGAATTAATTTTTATAAATGATGGAAGTGTTGATAATACTAAAGAAGTTGCGGAAGATTTTGCCAAAAAAAGAAATAATGTTTCAGTTTATAATCATAAGGTAAATTTATTTTTAGGGCATGCTTTGCGTACTGGATTTAATCATGCCAAAGGTGATTACGTAATTCCATTAGATATTGACCTCAGTTACTCTCCCGACCATATTAAAAAGTTGCTAGATACAATCGTTGAAACAGAAGCTCAAGTAGTAATAGCTTCTCCTTATATGAAAGGAGGAAAAGTATCTAACGTTCCATTTGTAAGAAAACATTTAAGTAAAATTGTAAATAAATTCCTTTCAATAGTTGTTAGAGAAAAAATTTATACTTTCACCGGTATGGTACGTGCTTATGAAAGGAAGTATCTTAAATACTTGAACCTAAAAGCAAGAGATACAGAAATAAATCCGGAAATTATTTATAAGTCTTTATTACTGAGAGCCAGAATTGTCGAAATCCCGGCTCATTTGAATTGGAGTTTTAATAAAAAGAAAGAAGCAAAAAGAAAATCCAGTATAAAAATGATAAGAGGAATAATGTCTGGATTTATGTCCGGCTTTATTTTTAGACCTTACATATTTTTTATTTTAGTTGGATTAGCTCTATTATTGATTGCTTTATACGTAATTGGATGGATTTTCATAAATACTGCCTTAGTATATCCACATGTTCATACCATAAGCCAATATTTTGATGAGAGATTTTCGCTTGCTGTTTCACAAGTATTTAAACGCAGTCCTCAGGCATTTATTGTTGGTGGCATTACACTTATTATTGCTCTACAATTTTTAAGTCTTGGATTTCTTTCTCTTCAAAGCAAAAGATATTTTGAAGAATTGTTCCATCTCAATACCAACATATATAAACATGAATTAGAGAAAGAAGAAAAAAAAACTGAAAGTGAAAAAATGAATTACATAGGTCGTCAGCAATAAGATTTTCTTAATAAATAAAAGCTTTAATATTCATGATCAAACAAAATTTATTTGTGCAGATTATCTAAAAACCATTTCCATGAACCTCAACATTCCACTTCTTTAGAAATCTTATCTTATTATCTTACAAAAGTTCTTTTCTATTTTTAATTTTGGTTCAAGTATGATTTATTCATTTATAAAAATCAAATGAAAAATAAATTTAATCCACCATCTGTTTCAACTATTAATATTTTATTATTGACTTATTTAGGAGTAGGGTTATTATTATTTGCTATAATTATACTCTTAAACACCTATAATATCCCTTTTGAATATGTAAGCAGAAATCCTGAATCACATTATGGAATTCCTATCTATGCGGGCTTACTTCAAAAAATACGCGTTATTTTATGGTCAGCTAGTATGAGCGTATGCTTTTTTAGTTATATAGTTATTAAAATATATTCTAGTTCAAGCCAAGTTGCTAAGTTTATTTTTTTCTCAGGGTTACTCACGCTGTTATTATTTTTTGATGATTATTTTCAATTTCACTCAGCGTTTAGACTAATTTTACACATTCAAAATACTTTCGTCTATCTTGCTTATGCAATTTATGTCCTGTTCATAATTTATAGATTTAAAGAAGTAATAATAAACTCTGAATACAAAATATTAATTCTGGCTTTTGTATTATTAGGGGTAGCAGTTGTGATGGACTTATTAAGTGATGCAAAGATTATTACATCTGGGAAAGAGGAAGTATTAGAAGCTTTCTTTAAAATCTTCGGTGTAGTAACTTGGACTATTTATTATGTAAGATTCTGTTATGATAATTTGAAAGTTATAGTTTTAAAACGTTAGTTAAGATTTTGCGTTTAAAAAAGTTAAGAGATGACATCGCTCCCCAACAGATATCATCTCTAACCGTCTCGAGTGACTATTTTAACAAAGTCATTTTTTTTACAGAGTTGTATTTTTCCCCTCCATTTATTGGATCTGCATTCATTGCAAGAATGTAAACCCCGGATGCTAAATTTTTGCCATCCCAAACAAATTCATGTATTCCCTCGTTCTGTTGTTCAGCATTCATCTCAAAGACTCTTTCCCCAATCAAAGAATAAATCTGAATTTTAATTTTACTATCCTTAGGAATGTAATAACTAATTTTTGTACTAGGATTAAATGGATTAGGATAATTTTGATATAATTTATAGGAATTAGGTTGTTGTGCTTTTTCATTGGTTGCCGTTAAAGCACTATTATATTCTAAATTTATTGGTGTTGCAAGTTTGGTTATATCTGTAGCTATTGACTCGATAATTATTGTATTTATATAACCATCGAAATTCCATTTAATTTCAGGTTTATACTTGGCAAATGATTTTGAATTAGTAATTAAAAATTTTCCAATACATTTTTTTGTTGTTTCTATTGTATCCGTTCCTGCCGGATTAGATGCAAATGTCAGCTCATTTTCACCATCAGTTGCACATATTCCAATTCCAAAAGCTGGTGAATTTTTCAATTCCGAAGTTCCGGTAATAAATTCGAAAGTTAAATGTCCATCATTAATTATTTGCTGATTAAAGCTAAGGGATGCTTGATAAGCACTTAAAACAAATTCACCTGAATTACTTTTTATAAACACCTCAAATTCAAATTTTTTTGAATTAATTTCTTTACCATTCTCAATAGATAACGTATAATTTTGTGAATAGGTATTATAAAAAAAACTTAGCATAATAATAAATAGTCCGGTCTTCCTAATTAAATCTAATGTTTTCACTTCATTCCTCGTTCAAAAATTTGAAGAATAATACTCCAATTCGAAGGTCAAACTAAGATTAATTTGAAAGGCTAACTATCGGGGTGCACCTGAAATGAACTTACTATAAACCTGAGTGTGAAAAATGCATTTTTTAATAGAAAATGCACAATTCATTCAATTTCTTCTTTTGTCCTAATAAATCATTTGGTAAATAAATACCGATAATGATTAAAAATTCAGCATATGATATTAACAAATTACTTTAATAGGAGCATTTTTCTAACATCCTTAAAAGCTTCGGACCCATTATTAGGTTTTGCATATAAAGATAAAATATAAGTTCCGCTGGAATAATCTGAAGCATTCCAATTTAACTTATATGTACCGGAGTTTTGTGTTTCATTTTTTATCTCGGTTATACGTTCTCCCAAAAGATTATAAATATCGATTTTAACATTACATGTTTGATTAATACTATATTGAATATTTGTTGATGGATTAAATGGATTAGGATAATTCTGTTCTAAACTAAAATTTTGAGGAGTATTATCTACTTCAACGACTTTTGAAAAACTAAAACTTCCATTTTCATCTACCTGCTTTATTCTATAATAATTTTTTGAAGAAATATTTTGATCAATATAATTATAGAAATGTTTTTCATTGGAAGTCCCGTTCCCTTTAATAAAGCCTAAATTCTTCCAAGCGTTTTTGTCAGTAGATTTTTCTACATAAAATCCATAATTATTTAATTCAGTAGCTGTCATCCAATTTAATTTTATCTGGTTTCTATCATTTAATAAAGCAGTAAAAGAAATTAATTCAACAGGGGTAGTTGATTGCAGTAAATTATCTGAAGCTATTAAATCACCATCGGTAGTTAATAATATTTGATCGAGCATTACTGTTTCTGATGGCTCTCTACCATAAACAGTTATTGTATGTTCACCTTCAGATAAATTTCCGATATCTAATTTATTTAATCCTGCTCCCTCCCAGTGCCATTTATCAAATTGATTATGATTTCCAAAAGTTAACTTTGTTCCACCGTCAATTTGGAAATAGAATGAATTTTGTGAACCGCTTGAATCAAAAAACATTCTTCCCCAGGCATACCAATTTCCAGATTTAGAGAGGTTTACAGTAAAAGTTAAGGTACTGTAGGTATTTAAAAAATATACTACTTGTGAAGAAATCGAACCTTCCTTTGTTTTTAAATGAATATCGCCATCTAACAATCCTTCACCAGAGCTAAATGCTAAGAAATTATTAGAATTTGATGTTTCATTTTTAAAATTTAAACTTTCATGATCAGATGGAGCTGTTATTTCTTGAAAATTTTCTCCGGTAAGTATTGTTTTATATATACCATCGAATGCCCAAATGATATGTAATGAATCTACTATGAGAGCTGAAGATTTTTTTATCATAAATCTTCCAACCCGGATTGGATGTGAGGTTATACTATCTAGTCCTGCACTAGAAGCAAAATGAATTTTTCTAGTTCCATCAACTTTATCACAACCAACTCCATACAAAGGTGCATTATTTAGCTCGGAAGTTGAAGGAATATATTCAAAACAAAATGAGGTATCATTAAAAAACTGGGAATCTAGGTTAAATGCACATTGGTAAGAAGTTAAAATAAAATCTGGTCCGGTACTTTCTATGTTCACATCAAACTCAATAGTTTTATCATCAACTATCTGTGGACTGCTTAAATTCATAAGATATGATGGTTGAGCAAGAGTTGTAAATGTTAAAAATATAATTATCGAAAATATTCTAGCAATTTTTTTCATATGAGTCTCCAAAGTAAAAACACACTTTACATTTAAATTGGATCCTCGATTACAAAACTAATTTATCTAAGAAGGGAACTCTATCGGGGTTTTACTGAATCACTGGTTTATTTACCTGAGATTTGTTTAAGGTGATGACAAATATTTCTAATATATCCATTTAAAATAAAAAAAGCATTCCGCTTATTTGACTGGAATGCTTAAACAAAAAGATAAAATTTATAATAAGGAATATTAATAGTTAATTAAGATTCTAATTCCTTAAACTCACCCAATGTTTTTGTAAAAATTGTTATCGCTAAAATTCCTAAAAATATGTTAACAGCTAAAACGTACCAGACATATTCAGGGTTTCCCATGTCTCTAAATACACCGTATAAAGATGTATAAGTAATTCCACTTAATACACCTCCTAAACCGGTGGCTAAAAAATTTGAACCCATATAAAGTCCTGCTTTTTCTTTCGGAGCTATCCAAGTTATATATTCTTGAATTCTTGGGGAAGAAATCATTTCACCTATAGCAAATAAAAATATTCCTAGAAAAATTAATTCGGAAGGTCCTATCCTTGCGAAAGCAATTACAATAAAACTAATTCCAGCTACAAAAAGGCCAAATAAAAAAGAAGGAATGGCTTTACGTTTTTCAAAAATTCTAGAAATTATCAATTGAAATAAAATAATAACATATCCAGTATTAGCTATAGTTTCACCAAGGACTCTTCTTGAACCATCTTCATTTGCGGTAGAAAAGAATCCTGAAAACCATGTTCCGAAAATACCTTGTAAAGTTTGATATAAACTTACAGTATCCAAATTTTTATCAATATAAATTGCCAGAAGATTAAAGAATGCCCAGAAAGGCAACCAAAAAAATACTCCCAACAGAATAAGGAATATTAAAAATTTAACATCCGATAAGGCTACACCCATATCTTTAAATTTTTGTTTTAGAGTAGTTCCTTCTAATTCTCGTGGAGGTTCTTTATAAAAGAATATTGTTACCAATAACATTATACCGATGCCAATTGCTGAAGCCATAAATGCATAATTCCAAGAAATCGCTCTTAAATTCCCGGCTACAATTGGCCCAAACGATGCACCGATATTAACCATCGCATAAAAAATTCCGAACCCAAGTGTTTTATTGGTTTTATCTGTTACAGCTCTTACAGTTCCGGAAACAAGCGGTTTAAAAATACCAGCCGCAAAACCAATAGTTAACATAGTTAATGCTATACCGCTAAAAGATTTGGTAAGTAGTAAAAGTAAAATAGCGGGTAAGTAAGCTAAGTATGCGACAATCAGCATTTTTTTAAATCCATACCTGTCCGCAAATGTTCCGGAAAAAACTGGAATGACATAAGAAAAAAGAAGAAATATACTTTGTACAATTCCAAGCTGACCTTTTGAATATCCAAGATACTCCATATATATTCCGAAACCCATATAGATTCCGTAATAAGCAAAACGTTCAATGATTTCGATTGAGTTAGCTATCCAAAAGACAGCAGGGAAGGAAGTTCGGTTTTCTTTCATTTGATTTCCACCTTAATTTTTGAAGTATCAAGTTAACATTTTGAATGAAATAATAAAAGAAATCTGCAATATATTTCTAATCAAATATAAAGATAAATTATTAGATTGAATTAATTAAGGCGGATTATATTGCGGAAAGGGAGGGATTCGAACCCTCGGTACCCGTGAAGGCACACACGCTTTCCAGGCGTGCCAGTTAAACCACTCCTGCACCTTTCCAATAAAAAGTGATGCAAATATAAATATTTGAAACCTCTTAACAAAAATTGAAGAATATTCTATAACATATAAATTAAATAGGAGCAATATTTTTAAAGATAGTATTTTTCATCAATGAATTATGGTAATTGTTATTGATATTTTATATTTGTGTTAACAAAATTTCGGAGAGATGCCAGAGTGGTTGAATGGGGCGGTCTCGAAAACCGTTGTGCGTATTTTACGTACCCAGGGTTCGAATCCCTGTCTCTCCGCTAACCTTTGTCAAGGTATATATTCCAGAGCTTTAAGGAAGGTATACTTCATTTAGCTTTGCCAAATATAATATTACATCATGTAAAACTTCATAATCCTTCCAATCTTTTTTCTTAAATTAGCTTTCTAAATTTTCCTTATAATTAATTTTTCATGATTAGCATTAAAGAAAGTATAAGGCAAACATTTCAATTAGCATATCCTGTCATTATTGGCCAGCTTGGAATTATAATGATGGGTGTAGTGGACAGCATAATGGTCGGTGAATTAGGTGCCGTTCAATTGGCTGCAGCTTCCTTAGCAAATAGTCTGTTCTTTTTAATTATAATTATAGGGCTTGGCGTTTCAAATGTTGTCACACCTTTAGTTGCTATATCTGTTGGAGCAAAACAATGGGAACAATGCGGAATTTATTTCAGGCAATCTTTACTTGTAAATTTTATTGTTGGTTTCTTTTTGATGATTGTAATTTATTTTGTTGCTGATATTATAAAATATTTCCATCAACCTGAAACTGTTATTTTTTATGCAAGATCTTATATGAAGATACTTTCATTTTCTGTCCTTCCTTTAATGCTATTTCAAACATACAAACAATTTATTGAAGGCTTATCTTTTACAAAGCCTGCAATGGTGGTTACTTTATCCGCGAACATTGTAAATATATTTGGGAATTGGATTTTTATTTTTGGCAAGCTAGGTATGCCTGAATTAGGCTTAGATGGCGCCGGTTTGTCGACTTTATTTTCTCGATTGTTTATGGGGTTAGCATTAATGATTTATATAATGAAAAAAGAAAATTTTAAAGCTTATAACGTCAACTTTCATTTTAGAAATATAAATTTTCCAATCATTAAAAAAATATTAAGGCTTGGCCTGCCAACTGGCTTTCAATATTTCTTTGAAATAGGTGCGT
The DNA here is from genome assembly GCA_963775245.1 of uncultured Bacteroidota bacterium. Taxonomy (GTDB): domain Bacteria; phylum Bacteroidota; class Ignavibacteria; order Ignavibacteriales; family Ignavibacteriaceae; genus CAVSWT01. The sequence continues at coordinate 60,919 of CAVZID010000005.1, read as the reverse complement.
TCTCATTTGCAATTATTATGATAGGCTGGCTTGGGGCAAAACAATTAGCAGCACATCAAATTGCTATTAATCTTGCTTCAATCTCTTATATGGCTGTGTTAGGAGTTTCTACTGCAGGTGGAATTAGAGTTGGCAATGCTGTTGGTAGACAAAACATAACTGAGATTCGCCGAGCTGGTTTTATTGCACTACTTTCCGGAAGTTTTATAATGATTACTTCAGGGATAATTTTTATTACAATGAGAAATATTCTTCCATCATTATACATTAACGATGATAAAGTCATTCAAATAGCATCTTCATTGTTGATTATTGCAGCTTTATTTCAGATTTCTGATGGGGTTCAAGCTGTGGGGCTGGGAATTTTACGAGGCTTAACAGATGTAAAAATTCCAACTATTATCACTTTTATTTCTTATTGGTTAATTGGATTACCGGTTGGATATTTTCTCGGATTTAAATATGATTATGGTGTTCAGGGAATTTGGATTGGCTTATTATTGGGGCTAACTTCTTCTGCTTTATTACTTACATATAGATTTAATTTGAAAAGCAAACAGCGAATTGCAATTTAATTCTAATGTAATTATGTAATGCTAGTTTTCAGAATTTAATTTAAGCAATAATAATTTTTGTAATCAATTTTTTATCAATTTCTTCAAAATAAAAATTGTTCACCTTTAGATTTTTATGGGAATAATTCCAAACTTCATTTGAATCTAATTGAATTGGTTTATGCTTATTCTGATTTGAAATTTTATTTTTTGAAGCAACAACATAAAATGCCTTATTATAATATTTACATATGATTGCTGCGTTCAGACTGCCGATTTTGTTTATAACATTTCCATTCTTTAAAATTTTATCTGCTCCAATAATTACAGCATCAATTTTTGTAATATATTGGGGAAGCATGGCTTCTAAAATTAAGTTCACATTTCATCCCTTCTCTAATAAATGATTTTGCTAAAATTCTTCCTTCATTCTTAGGACGGCTTTCACAAATAAATATTTTCAATCTATTATTTTCTTTCGAATATCTTTTTAATACTTCAAAAACGGTATTGCTATTCGATAAGGTTAAAATTGAATTTTTTCCTTTAATAAGCTTCTTCACTTTTCCATAGATTATTTCATTCTGATTTGAAATATCGTTAACGTATTTATTCAAAAACGATTTTAGTTTACTGCGATTGCCATCATTATTTAATTTTCTAACTATTTTTAAATAAGTATTAATAATTTGAAATTCATTCAATCTAACTTTGACAGAACCAATAATATCATTAACTGCTTTTTTATCATCATAGATATTTTTAATTAAGTCGTTTAGTTTTATTAATAATTCAACTGAACCAGAAGTTTTATCATTTAATATATTATTTGCTTTCTTATTTAATATTTCTTTTTTCATTTTTTATTTCAAAAATAAAAAATAAAGTAGATTTAATCGTACTTAATTATTTATTTTTGATAAAGACAATAATCAAATTAAGGAGTTAATAATGACAATAAGACGAATGTGATAATGTTAATAATAGGCTGTTTTACATTTAACTTAAATGCACAAAATAAAAATGACGGTGTAAAAAATATAAAGCTGAATGCAGTTCAAGCAGAACATAAATTTAATCCTAAAAGAGATGCTCAAAAGGATATTGACAATGCAATAGTTGAAGCACAAAAATTAAATAAGAGAATTTTACTTGATGTTGGTGGTGAATGGTGTATATGGTGCCGCAGGCTGGATAGTCTGTTTGCTTCTAATCCTGAACTATCAAAATATATGTATGACAATTATGAAGTTGTAAAGGTTAATTACAGTCCGGAAAATAAAAACGAGAAAGTTTTGTCACATTATCCTAAAATTCCAGGATATCCTCATATATTTATTTTAGATAAAAATGGAAAACTGCTTCGTTCTGAGGATACAAGTCTATTGGAATCGGGGAAAGGGCATGATAAGAATAAAGTGATGGCATTTTTAAAGGAATGGGCTCCCAAAAAGAATAACAGCATGAAGAAAGAAATGAAAAATTAAAGTTGCGATTAAGAGTAGATATAAACCCAATTTCATAAAGAAATTGGGTTTATTTATATGTAACATATGATAATTAAATATTAATAGTCTTCAATAACATCTTTATCAATAAAATTCTTTATATCAAATTCAGATTCATAGTTAGACTCGTTCCAATACCTGTTTTGGGTTAAGTTTGAATAAAGCTCTTTCTTGCTATTATAATTTTTTAAATAAAACATTCGAACTTTATTCCTATTTCTAATCAGCCAGTTTAAAGTGATTTTCATTTTTTCAAGGTCTTCTTCTGTCGGCATCTTATCCAATTGATTAACATTTTCATAAAAATCTTCTATGGCTTCTTCAAATTGATCTTTTTTCTTAAGCGGGTTATTTTTTATAAAAATTTTCCCCTCGATCATTAATAAATAATCACATTGAAAACCACCATTAATTTCAAATAAAACATTAGCCGCATTAACCGGCTCGGCGAGAAGGGAAGATTTATGTGTTTGAGCAAGAATTAAATCAATTAACTCTTTCACTTCTGCAGCTCTCTCATATTTTTCTTGATCAGAATAGAATTTCATTTTATTTATTAGCCTTGTCAATGCAAATTGATTTTTTCCAAAAAGAAACTCATATATTTTTGAAAGTTCATCATTATATTTTTGCTTATCTTGATTTAAGCAGGGAACAGTACATCGTTCAATATCAGCAAGAAAACATCCTTTGTGTTTATTAAATTCTTTATCATCACACTCACGAATTGCAAATGTTTTGATAACCATTTCAAAAACTTTCATTGCTTTTTTCTTTGTGGTGAATAATCCAAAATAATCATTACCATCAAAATCAAAGTAGTTGCATATTTCAATAGAAGGAAAATCTTCTGTGTTTTTTATTCTTAAAAAATATTTATTACCATACTCTTTTAATTGAGTATTATGTTTTGGGTTTTTTAATTTAATTGATTCTGCTTCAGAAAGTAGGGCAGTGAGTTCGGTGTTTGTAATTTCAATTTTTAATCTTGAAGCCTGCTTAACTATTTTCTTTGCTTTCCTGGTTGCATTGGAAGAAAAATAAGATTTAACCCTGTTCTTTAATGACTTTGCTTTTCCAATATAAATTATTTCATTTTTGGAATTCAGGAAATAATAATTCCCCGGTGCATCCGGTAAAGAAACAATATCTTCATTTAATTTTTTGTTTACTTTAAGTTTGTCAATTTGTTTAGATGGAAAATGCTGGAAACTTATTAATTCTTCTACAATCTCAAGTTCATGTATTTCTTTCAAAGACTTCAACATCTTAATTAAAACTTTAGCAGTTACTTCAGCATCTCCGGAAGCTCTATGTGCATCTTTATTTTTTAATCTTAGATGAGAGGAAACAGAACCCAAAGATTTGCTTCTTAAGTTCGGGTATAACCTTCTGGCTAATTTAACAGTACAAACTCCCGGATTACTTATTTTTTCTCTGCCACAGTTCTTCAATTCAGCTCTTAAAAAACCTTGATCAAATGCAAGGTTATGTGCAATCAGAATATCATCTCCAATAAAATTTACTATGTCATCAGCTACTTCATCAAAAAATGGTGCGTCATAAACATCATCATCGCTTATGCCGGTTAAATTTGTAATGAAGAAGGGGATTTGCCTACCGGGATTTAAAAATGTATTATACTTATCTACAATTTTTAATTTGGAAACTTTTACAATAGCAATTTCTATTATTTTATTTTTAAATGGAGATAATCCTGTAGTTTCAACATCAAATACACAATAGCTTGCTTCATCAATCGGAGTAGAAATTATTTTTTCCAAATTCATTTTGTTAATTTATTATTAACGATGTAGAGATTCAAAAATTAAATTAGGTATACTTCTGAAAAATTAACTTTATTATAGTTATAATGTCAAACTGAACTTGTCGAAGTTTATTTTATTTCTAAAGTTGTCATGTTTCGATAAACTCAGTTTGACATTATTAATTTTTCCGAAGTCTCTTAGGATAATTGATTTTTAATTTCATTATATCAATTCTAAAATTAGGTTTTCTTTTTATTTACTTCATTTATAAATATATTTCTAACCAAAAAAGCGAGAATTATGCCCACAATTAACATACTTTTTATCGGAGATATTATCGGCAAGCCGGGATTAAATTTAGTTGAAACCTGGCTGCCTAGTATAGTTCAAAAATATAAACCTGATCTCGTAATTGCCAATGGAGAAAATGTTTCCGACGGCAAAGGCTGTACTGAAAAAGAAGGAAAAGTTTTATTTGAGCTTGGCGTTCACGTTATAACCGGAGGAAATCATACCTGGGATAAATATCAATCACAAGATTATTTAAAAGCTGAACCGCGAGCATTACGGCCTTTGAATTATCCTAAAGGCACTTACGGCAACGGCTATCATATTGCTGAAACAAAAAAAGGAAAAGTTGCTGTACTAAATATGCAGGGCAGGACTTTTATGGCGACAATAGATTGTCCTTTTAAGTGTGCGGATTGGATTGTTCCTAAATTACAGAATGAAACCAAAGTAATTTTTCTTGATTTTCATGCTGAAGCAACTGCTGAAAAGATGGCCATGGCACAGCATCTTGATGGAAGAATTAGTGTATTGGTTGGAACTCATACTCACGTGCAAACTTCGGACGAAAGAATTTTTCCTAAAGGTATGGCTTATATTACAGATGTTGGAATGACCGGCCCCTACGATTCAGTAATTGGAATGAAAACGATAGCTGCTTTGAATAGATTTATATTTCAAACTCCACAAAGATATGAAACAGCCGTTAATGAAGTTCATCTTTGCGGAATGTTCTTTAAAGTTGACTCGGAAACCGGGAAGACTGTGGAATTAGAAAGAATAATTTTTCCTGAGTTTGTTAAAAAAGTTGAATAGTTTATGGTAAATTTCCCTTTACCAAGAATTGATAATGATGACAAGCTAAGGGAGTTGCTGTTAAAATATTGCAGGCTTAGTGAAAATGAAATTTGGATTGATCCTGAAGGAAAGCATAAAGTTGGCTGCATTGATGCAACAAATGAAAAAAGAGTTATTGAGTTATTTGATGGTAACACTGCCACTTTAGCAATTCATGATCCGCCATATAATTTTGTTGCTTTCCAAGAAAGAGATAATGAAAATTTTATTTCATGGTCTCAACTTTGGATTAATAATTCTTTTACATTCTTAAGTGAAAATTCTTCTTTATATATCTGGCTTGGCGCTGATCAAAATAAAAATTTTCAACCGCTTGCTGATTTTATTTTAATGATGAGAGACAGCGGATTTAATTCTCGAAGCTTCATAACGATGAGGAATCAAAGAGGTTACGGGACTCAAAAAAATTGGATGTCAATACGTCAAGAGCTTTTATATTATATAAAAGGAAAACCATTCTTTTTTGTTGATGCAGAATACACTGAGATTCCAAAGATTCTAAAAGGTTATTACAAAAAGGTTAATGGTAAAGAAACTGAAAATTTAGAGCGCAGCAAGTCTTCAAATATACGTGCAGGTAATGTATGGGTTGATATCCAGCAGGTATTTTATCGAATGGAAGAAAATGTAAATGGGTGTTATGCTCAAAAACCTTTAAAAGCAATTACCAGAATAATTGAAGCAAGCAGCAAGAAAAATGATATTGTACTAGATTTCTTTTCGCATTCGGGAACTACTTTACTTGCTTCCGAAATGACTGGAAGAAAATGTTATACTACAGATATTGATCCTATATTTTGTGAAATCAGTATAAGGCGTTTAGAAAATTTAAGATCAAAGAAAAAAACCGGCTGGCAAAATTCGAATCCATTCGCTGAAGAAATTATTAAGGATAAAAAATTAAAAAAATATCTAAAGGAAAATTATCCGGCAAACGCCAAACTACCTTTGAAAGAAGTTTAACGCTTTCTAAAGCTTAAAAGTATTTTTTATAAATAAACTAAGAATTAAAAGTTATTATGATAGTAATCGATGGAAAGCAGACTGCAAAAGACATTCGCACAGAACTGAAACTAAAAATTGATGAATTAAAAAAGAATAGTAAAAATGTTCCAGGTTTGGTAACAATTTTAGTAGGAGAAAACCCCGCTTCACAAGTTTATGTAAGAAGTAAAATTAAGGATTGTGAAGAAATCGGCATGCGTACAAAATCTGAATACTTGCCTGACACAATTTCAGAAAAAGAGTTGCTGGAAGTAATTCAAAAATATAATATGGATGATAATTATCACGGAATACTTGTTCAATTACCATTACCAAAACACATTAATGAAAATAAAATTATAGAATCAATTTCTCCTAAAAAAGACGTTGATGGATTTAGTCCTACAAGTATAGGAAATTTAGTTATAGGAAAAGATACCTTTGTTTCTTGTACACCTGCGGGCATTCAAGAATTATTAATTCGCTACAACATTGAAACAAAAGGTAAGCATGTCGTTGTTTTGGGAAGGAGCAATATTGTTGGTAAACCGATAGCAAATATTATGCTTCAGAAAAAAGAGCATGCTAATTCTGTAGTAACAATATGCCATTCTGCTGCGAAGAATGTTTCTGAATTCACTAAACAAGCTGATATTTTAATTGCTGCTATTGGGAGCGCAAATTTTGTAAAGGCAGATATGATTAAAGATGATACGGTAGTCATAGATGTAGGTATTAATAGAATTGAAGACTCTAGTAAATCTAAAGGCTATAGACTAGTAGGTGATGTTGATTTTGAGGAAGTTTCTAAAAAAGCTTCGTATATTACTCCTGTGCCCGGAGGTGTTGGTCCAATGACAAGAGCAATGCTTCTCAGTAATACATTTAAAGCATATAAATTGTTTGGAGATTAAAAATGAATCATACATTTCCTGATAATGACGTCTCTCCTGAATTTCTTGAAAAAGTTTTGCGTGATTTTTATTGTGAAAATGATTCATGCAAAGGATGGGAAACTAATGTTGTCACTCAACATACATCTGTAAAAAAAATTGTTGAGAATGGCGCAGAAAGAATCGCTGCAGGACTCGGAATAGGGGGGTCTTTATCAGATAAAAGTCTAGCAAGAAAAATAGATCATACGATTTTAAAACCTGAGGCAACTTCAAAAGAAATTACTTCTTTATGTGAAGAAGCAAAAAAATATAACTTTGCTTCAGTATGTGTCAATTCTTCATTCGTTCCAATGTGTGCTGATTTATTGAAAGGAACAGATGTAAAAGTCTGCACAGTAATTGGCTTTCCACTTGGCGCAGTTACAACAGAAGTAAAACGCTTTGAAGCTGAGCAGGCTATTTATAACGGTGCGCAGGAAATTGATATGGTAATAAATGTCGGCAGGCTGAAAGAAGGAAATTATGATTATGTTTTTAATGATGTTAAAGAGGTTGCTTCCGTTGCAAAAAAAAATAGTGCAATTTGCAAAGTGATTTTGGAAACAGCTTTGTTAACTGATGAAGAAAAAGTGAAGGCTTGTGTAATCTGCAAGAATGCCGGAGCTAATTTTGTAAAGACTTCAACTGGTTTTAGTAAAGGCGGTGCAACTGCCGGTGATGTTGCTTTGATGAAATACGTAGTTGGCAGCGGTATTGGAGTTAAAGCTTCAGGAGGAATTCGTTCTAAAGAAGATGCTGAGAAAATGATTGCCAGCGGAGCAGATAGAATTGGAGCTAGTGCAAGTGTGGCAATCGTTAGTGGTGAAAAAGGGAAGAGTAGTTATTAGAATTTGATTTAAGATAAAAAAATGATTTTAGATATTATAATTCATAAAACAGATGATGGTGTGACTGCAGAGATTCCATCCTTAAGAGGCTGCGAAAGCTGGGCTCATGATGAAGATACAGCAATGGATAAAATTTTAGATCTTGCTTCATATTATTTGAAGACCGATAAATCAAAATTCAAAATTGATAAAGCAAGGTCAATTAAGAACAAATCGGTTTTTAAGTTAGTCTTTCATAAAAGCTGAATGTGAAAAGTTTTAAAACTGAAAAACGTACTCAAAAAATATCTTCCGTTGTTTCAACAAGACAATTTTCATTAAGAGTTGTAATTGAGAATATCCACGACCCGCATAATGTGAGTGCAATCTTTCGAACTTGTGATGCAGTGGGAGTTCCAAAAGTATCTTTAGTCTATAACAAAGAACCATTCCCAAAAATCGGAAAGAAATCTTCTGCATCAGCGTTCAAATGGGTTGATAAAGAAAAGTTTAAAACAGTTGATGAATGTTACTCCAACTTACGGGAACATGGATTTGCTATTTATGCATCCGCTTTAATGGAGCATTCAAAAAATCTTTATGATTTAGATCTTACAAAAAAATGTGCAATTGTTTTGGGAAATGAACATCGTGGTGTTTCTGAAGAAGCTGCAAATAAAGCAGATGAAATATTTTTGATTCCCATGTATGGCATGGTTCAAAGTCTAAATGTTTCAGTTGCAGGAGCGGTTGTGTTATATGAAGCATTAAGACAAAGGTTGAAGAATGGAATGTATGAGATGAATGAAATAAATGAAACTGAAATGAATGGACTGATTGAGAAGTGGGTTAGAAAATAAATTATTTAATTGTTTTAATGTTTAATGGCTTAATTGTTTTATTGTCTAATAGTTTTTTCCGACGACAATTTAACAATTAATCCATTTAACAATTTTTAACTATTCCATTAATAAAAAAATATTAAAATTTAATTTTAGAAATAAATGATTCAAGAATTCAATAAATTAAATAATGTGAGGGGTGAATTAGAACTCCCCGGTGATAAATCAATATCACACCGTTCTGTAATGTTTTCTGCTATGGCAAAAGGGGAATCCCGAATTTATAATTTATCTAACGGCGAAGATGTAAAAACAACTCAAAATATTTTCAGGCAATTAGGTGCTGAAATAATACAAGAAAATAGTGCTGTTAAAATTATTGGCGTAGGCTTCAAAGGCTTTTCAAAACCCAAAAATATATTAGATGCCGGAAACAGCGGAACAACTACAAGATTAATTTGCGGAATACTATCTGCTCAAAATTTTGAAACTGAAATAATTGGCGATGAATCGTTATCGCGGCGGCCAATGAAAAGAATAATAACACCTCTTTCGGCCATGGGAGGAAAAATTTCTGCTTCTGAAAATTTCACATTACCATTAAAAATATTTCCATCAGAAAAATTAAACCCAATTAGTTATGAACTGCCAGTTGCAAGTGCACAAATTAAAAGTGCTGTATTGTTTGCCGGACTACATCTGGAAGATAAAACATGTGTTATTGAAAAACTTCCTTCTCGTGATCATACAGAGAGAATGTTAGGATTGAAAATAGAAGAAAAGGGAAACAGAAAATTTGTTTATTCTTCATTAAAAAATTATCCTGAACCAAAAGAATATTTTGTACCTTCAGATATTTCTACTGCTGCTTTTTTTATAGCTCTAACTTTGCTTTCAAAAGGTTCGGAATTAAAAATTAAAAATGTTTCATTGAACCCAACTCGAACTGGAATAGTATATATATTAAATAAAATGGGTGCCTCTATTGAAATTGAAAATGAGAAAATTGCTGCTGGTGAACCTTATGGTGATTTAATAGTTAAAAGCAGCGCTTTAAAAAATATTACGATCGAAGAAAAAATTGTTCCTAACATAATTGATGAAATACCAATTCTATCAATTGCCGGAATCTTTGCCGAAGGAAAATTTGAAATAAGATACGCTAAGGAATTAAGAGGAAAAGAATCTGATCGTATTAAAGCGTTGTGCAGTAATTTTAAAAAATTAGGCTTAGAAGTATCTGAATATGAAGACGGATTTTCAATTGATGGTAGAATTAAAAATAATTTAGTTACATTTGATAGTTATGATGACCATCGAATTGCAATGGCTTTCAGTATATTGTCTTTATTATTGAAAGATGGCGGTAAAGTTAATAATTTTGAATGTGTTAAAATTTCCAATCCGAATTTTTTATCACAACTAAAACAAATTGTCAGGTGAAAAATGGCAGAAGTAATTTTAAAAGACGTAACCAAAATTTATGAAGGCGGAAATGTAGCCGTTCAAGATGTAAATATTAAAGTACAAGATAAAGAATTTGTAGTGCTTGTCGGCCCTTCAGGCTGTGGTAAATCAACCACACTTCGAATGGTTGCCGGGCTTGAGGAAATTTCAAAAGGTGAATTATTTATTGACGGCAAAATGGTAAACAATGTTTCTCCAAAAGACAGAGACATCGCAATGGTTTTTCAAAATTATGCTTTATATCCGCATATGTCTGTTTATGAAAATATGGCTTTCGGTTTAAAGCTTAGAAAATTCAGTAAGGAAGAAATAAAGCAAAGAGTAACTGATGCAGCAAAAATTTTAGGGTTGGAGCCTTATCTTGATCGCAAACCAAAAGCACTCTCCGGTGGACAAAGGCAAAGAGTAGCTGTAGGCAGAGCAATTGTGCGTAAACCAAAAGTATTTTTATTTGATGAACCGCTTAGCAATCTTGATGCAAAGCTGCGTGTTCAAATGAGAACTGAAATATCAAAACTACATCATGAGCTTGGTGCTACAATGATCTATGTTACACATGATCAAACTGAAGCGATGACTATGGGAGATAAAATCGTGATTATGAAAGACGGACTTGTCAATCAAACCGATACCCCATTGAATTTATATAACTATCCATCGAATAAATTTGTAGCAGGATTTATTGGAAGCCCTTCAATGAATTTTATTGAAGGAAAGGTGTCCGGATCTTCTTTTAAAACAAACGGCGGCGAATTAAACTTATCATTTAATGGTGAATATACAGATAAATTAAAACCATTCAATGACAAAAAAATAATTTTAGGTGTTAGGCCGGAAGATATATATGATTCTCAAGCTGCTCCTACCGAAACACATTATTCACCGTTCAATGCAAAGCTGGAAGTAGTTGAGCCAATGGGGAATGAAATATTTATTTATTTCTCGGTTGAAGGTAATCAATTTATTGCTAGAATTCCGGCAAGAGAAAAACCTAAGCCGGGCTCACAGAGAACAATCTATATTGATACTCAGAAACTTCACTTCTTTGATGGAGAGACAGAAAGTACGATTGTTTAGTTTTCCTGTCACACTTAGCTTGTCGAAGTGTGTACTTCTATTAAAATGTTAGTCTTCGATTAGTTAAGGCTGAAAAATTTTTCTTCTCAAGAGTTTAAACTCTTTTAAAATATCAGAGCTTCAAAGTCTGATGTTCAAATTTATTTATCTCAATTTCATCAAAAATTCTCTTCAAAAAATCCATTCCGTATTTATTAACGAAGTAAATAAAATTTATTTCTCGTTCTTGTAGATTTGAATTTGGGTAAAGCGCTATAGAAGCTTTATCAATCTGTCTTAACGTAATTTCATGTTTCTTTGCCTGGGAATCTTTCGATTTTTCTTTAAGTTCATTCAAGTAGTGAAAAATCTTTTCCCTGTATTTTGAAGTTGTGTCTGCGATCGTCTTATCAATTACAAATAACTTTTCTTTTAAATTATCCATTGCCAAATCAATATCATGTTGGGTTTTACTAAATAAATCTTCCATGGATGTTGCTGATATTGCTTCCACAACTTTTGATTTCAGCTTTTCAATATCGGTAAAAATATCTTCAACAGATAAATTATATTTTTCTAAAATCGATTTAATATTTTTTTCAACAATAGTCGCTGAAGAACGTGGATATATATATGGAGGCTCTATTTTAAAAAGACTATAAATTTTCATCACCTGAGCAAAATAGGAAATTTCACTTGGCCCCCCGATATAAAAAGCTGTAGGAAGAATATAATCCTGGCATATTGGCCGCAGCAATACGTTTGGACTAAAATTCTGAGGGTTACTTTCTATTTCAGATAGAATTTCTTCGTTTGTAAATTTTTTCTTTTTACGTTTTAAGCGGTAACCTCCTTCATCCATTGGTTCTATTGAAAACCTGCCTTCTTGATTACCGTAAAAGAGATTTATTGGTTTTACTTTTACTTGAGCGTGATATATTTCCTCAAGTCTTGCCGAAACATTCACTAGCTTTTCTGTGTGCAATCTAAATTCGTTAATTTCTTTTTTAAAGACTGGTTTTAGCAAAGACTTAATTTCAATATCCTGGGGATTAAATAGCACCAAACCATATTCATCAAAAAGCCAAAATATTAATTCTGAAAATGATTCACGATAGGTTTTACCTTCTCTGTAAATTGATTTAAGTTTTGTTAATAAAGGTTCTTTAAATTCCGTGTCACGTAAATTTTTTGAAAGCTCTTCAAAGAAAGAATTGATTGAATTATCAAGCTTAATATTTCCAACACTTATTTTAATTTCATCATCCGGGTTTACTTCACCGTAATTTAATTTTACTAATTCATTACTATCATTTACTAGATTAATATGGCTAACTTCCTCAAAATCATGGTCGTCGCCTTCCAGCCAAAATACCGGTACAAAATTATACTCGTCATATCTTTCTGATAAGCTTGAGGCTAATTTTATCGCAGTAATTATTTTGTAAAAGGTGTAAAGTGGCCCGCCGAGTATTCCAAGCTGCTGCCCGGTTACAACAGCTAGAGTATTTTTCTCTTTAAGTGAAGCAATGTTATCTTTGGTCTTTTGAGAAGGCTCTAAATTACTATATTGTTTAAGAATAATATTTGGAATCTCATTCCGAAAAATTCTTTCTGAACCGGAAATCTTTTTAAACTTATTTGAATATTCTTCTGTAGCCTTAAAATCATTTTCATAAAATTCTTTTACATTTTGAAATTCATACAAATAGTCTAAAAATAGATTTTGATGGCCGGGAATATCACGGAAATTAATAAACATTAGCACTCCAGGAATTATAATTTATGGATGATAAAAGTAACAAAATAAATTTTGCTTAACAAAATAAGGCAGGGTTTGAGTGACCTGGATACTATTGTTAGATATGGGTTAGTTTAAGAAATTGCTAATGAGTTTATAAAAATAATAGCTGTATAATAAAATTAAAATCAAATAATCTATTCAAATCAACAGTCTTCTTATTTGAGAAGAATCATTTTTTTTGCGGAAGTATAGCTTTCAGTAGTTATTTTATAAATATAAATCCCACTAGAAAGGCTTTTTCGCTCGGTGTCAAATTTAACATTATAATTTCCTGCAGGTTTAGATTCATCAACCAATGTAGAAACTTCATTCCCTAATAAATCATAAACTTTTAGAACTACCTTTCCCTCTTTTGGCAGACTGTAATTTATAGTAGTGCTTGGATTAAATGGATTTGGGTAATTCTGAGATAGTTCGAATTGCTGAGGTATAGCATCAAGTGTAGAAATTCCGGTAATTTTTTCGGCTCCGTACGTTTCAATTTCCCAAATACTTGCAGGCGAACTTTGATTGCTTTCTAATAAAACTACCTTAATATATCTTTTTTCGATGGCATTAAATACAATTTCTGTCCATTCAACATTATCTGACCATACATTTTCAACAACAGGTTCCCAAGTACTTAAATCGTTTGAGGCATAGACAGAATATTTATACAGTCCATCTGTTTCCCAATCATAGAAAGAAATTCTTATACTATCTATCGCAAATATATTACCTAAATCGTATGCAATTGTATCAGGCAATGGCTTGCTGCTGCACCATCGTGATAAAGGATTACTCATTCCCACTCCATCAATTGACTTACTTGGGGAAAAGTTATTATACCAATTATTAGATGTTGCACTTTGAATAGAATTTTTTGTGTGTTTTCCTCCGCCTTTTGCTGGAATCTGATAAGTATAAGATTTTGGATTTGGAGAAATTAAATTTCCTACTCTATCTTTAATATTAGTTATAGTTAAAGTATAATCTGCACCCGCTTGTTCTTGTGATGTTTTTAGTAAAACACCTGTAGAATCTGGTAATAATTGAACCTGATTTATCGTTACACTATTTGAAATATTATAATTTTTGTTATTTATAGCTGTATTGAGATCTAATCTTTCTGAAAATTGTACAGTAATGGTTTTACAATTATTAACCGAAATCTCAGTAATATCAGGAGGGATATTATCAATATAGTAATTATAGTTAGAGGAGTTATTATCTGATATTAAATTCCCTGCAAGATCAAATATATTTTTAACAATGATGCTGTAAGATTGTCCTGAAGTATGTCTTGTTGTTTGTAAAGTTACTTTATTTAGATTTGAAGATAGATGAGCTGCTTCTATACTTATTCCGTTACTAATCGAATAATTTGATTTATTATTTGCTGAAACACTGTCTACTTTCTCTGAAAATAAAAGTTCAACAGTAACAGAATCTAAAATTTGAGCGCTTAATAATTCAGGCGGTGTAGAATCCCCGGTATAATAATATTGAGCGCTATTATTACTTTGCGAAATGGTATTACCTGCTGAATCTTTGACTCCACTTACAACTACAGTGTAAACTTTATTAGCTGTATTTTGTGTAGTGCTCAAAGTAACTTTTTTATAATCAGAACTTATAGCAACACTGTTTACAGTGATGCCATTATTTATAGAATAATTTGATTTATTTAATGCTGAAATTTTATCTAAAGTTTCAGAGAATATTAGGTCTATTGAAGTAGGAGTAATTACTGAAGCACTTATTAAGGCAGGCGAAGTTGTATCAGTTACCGCGACTGATTTATCAAATGAAAAATTATCAAAATTATAATCAACTAGATTATTGCTTGTGGAATTTGATTGTTTTATTATAACTTTATTGATACTAGAATAATTCAAGGTTATCTTCTGCCATGATCCCAAGCTGGAAAATGATTTTGAATAAAGTTTACTTGAGCCGTTCCAGCCTTCTATAATTAAACTTCCTGTGCTGGTCTCGCTTACCTGGTATACATCAACAGTTAAGAAATTAACAGGGGAATCATCTTTGGTTGCAATAGTTATTTTATCTGTGCTTGGATCCTTGTATACATAATATAAACTGTTTTCATTTATGTTAAAATTATAACCGTAGTTTGTGAAAAAACTATTATTACTTGAAAATTTGTAATTTCCAAGAGTTATATTAGAGGTTATTGATTGGTCATTACTCCATCCTTGGTCATCGAAGGTAATTAAATCTTGTGCATTAATAAGTGGAATAATTGTTACTAAAATAAAGCAAAATAAAACAAATCTTAATTTCATTTCAACGTCTCAAAAAAAATATATCTGACTATTTATTACAGCACACAGTTGTAATTGGTTTTTATTACAAGCGCAAAGTATGATTCAAAGCAAAGTTGAACAATCAGGATATCCCTTATTTTTATGGTTTTAAAGAATGATTTGAGCGATTTTTAATAAAAAAATCTATTATCTCCGATAAGTTTTTAATAATTGTGATTTTAATTAATAGATAATTAATTAAGTAAAATTTGGTGTGCAACTTATTATTTGGTTTCGGTTTTACGTGATTTAGATTCCTTTTGTTAAAGTGAATATTTAATTATCTTTCGAATCAATTGCTGTACGCGATGTCTAAAAAATCAAGCTATATTGGAAATAAATATTCTTAAATATTTTACGATTAGAAGATTTGTAAATACGTTGCAGATTGTCAGCTCTTTTAATTTATCAAAGCTTTTAAAGAAGCCTATTGTGTGGGGAATGCCCGTATCATATTCAATTGAACCAACAAACCACTGTAATTTGAAATGCCCTGAATGCCCTTCAGGACTTGGAATTTTGACACGTCCATTGGGATTGTTAAAATTTAATAACTTTAAAAAAATTATAGATGAAATAAGTAAAACTGGATTTTATGTGCAGCTTTTTTTTCAAGGTGAACCATTTATAAATAAAGAATTGCCGGCTATGATTTCTTATGCTCAAAGTAAAAATGTTTATGTATCAATTAGTACAAATGGGCATTTTATAAATAAAAAAAATGTTGATGAAGTTTTAAAGCATGCTCCGGATAAACTAATATTTTCAATTGACGGACTTGATGAAGAAAGCTATCAAAATTATAGAGTCGGAGGAACTTTTAAACAAGCAGACGAAGGTTTAAGGCTAATTGTAAATAGAAAAAAAGAGTTAAAGCAAAAAACTCCATTCATTGAATTTCAATTTATTTTGATGAAACAAAATGAACACCAATATGAACAAGTTTTAGAATATGGAAAAGATGTTGGAGTTGATAAAGTTGTTTTTAAAACCATGCAGGTGAGTTCACAAGAAAATGCTGAAAAGTTTTTGCCGACAAATGAAACTTATAGAAGATACAAAATGAACGATAGTGATTTCAAAATTAATAGCAAGCTTGAAAACCATTGTTTTGCTTTATGGCGTACTTCTGTAATTACCTGGGACGGGAAAGTTGTTCCTTGCTGTTTTGATAAAGATGCCCAGCATGAAATTGGAAATTTAACTGAAAATTCTTTTTACGAAATTTGGAACTCAAGTGCGTATCAAAATTTCAGAAATAAAGTTTTGGATAACAGAAAAAATATTGATATGTGTACAAATTGCACTGAAGGCTTAAAAATTAATATCTTAGAGATTGAAAATTAAAAA
Organism: uncultured Bacteroidota bacterium; assembly: GCA_963775245.1. Classification (GTDB taxonomy): domain Bacteria; phylum Bacteroidota; class Ignavibacteria; order Ignavibacteriales; family Ignavibacteriaceae; genus CAVSWT01. Next base: position 44,371 of record CAVZID010000005.1, on the reverse strand, counting down.
CAATTATTAATAATATTCTTTAACTATAATGCGGAAAATACTATTAACTTTTTTAATGTTTCTTGCAATCATTTCAACAATTAAGGCTCAATCAAATCCAATAGACAGCACTAAAATTAAATTTGAATTTTTACCCAAGGGACTTCATTTTATACCGCTTCGTGCAAATATAGACGAAGCAAAAATGGGTGTGCTTATGTATCCAAAAGACTGGCACCTAAAAGTAGATATTGGAAATTCGTTTGATGTTTTCAAACTTAGTTTTGCTGATAATGTTTTTTCAGTTGGAGCTGAGTTCATGGCTTTTGCTTATGTTACCTCATACCTACAATATCGATTGCAGATAGATGAAATTGATGGTTTCTTTGGAGGAAATTTAACTTACACTAAAAGTATTTCCAATGGAGAATTATTTTCACGATTCAGAATTATTCACAACAGTTCTCACCTTGCTGATGGGCATTGGAACTGGTTAACGCACGCCTGGAAGGATAATAAAATTCCTTATGCCTTTGGAAGAGATTATGCAGAAATTGCTCTGGGTCATATTTTACCAACTGAAAAATTTTTATTTAGATATTATGGAAGCGCTTCTTATGCATTTCATCAAAATGCAGGCGGCAAACCGCTGAAAAGGACTGTGTTTGGAATTGGCGCTGAAATTTCTTCTCCAAATATCATAGGCAAAATTTTGAATAATGAAACAAACATTTTTTTCGCCGGACAAGTAAATTTTAAAGGAATTCCTAAGTATGTAGGTAACCAAAATTATATGTTAGGATTTAAGTTTGGTGACTGGAATGGAAAAGGAATTTTAATTTATGCTTCTTATTATACCGGAGGCGATTTGTTTAACCAGTATTTCACCGACCGTGTAAGCCGATTTGGTTTTGGTTTTGCTTTTGAATTTATTTAGCATAATTAAAAATTGTTAGAAGAGTTAGAAATAGAACCCGGAGATGAAATGCTTAAAGCTAAAAGCAAAAGTATAATAGTTTTTATTCTCAAAATACTTTTTGCTGTTGGCTTGTTGGTTTATTTCATAGATAAAATAAATATTACTGAGATTGAAAATTCTATCATTTCGGCAAATTTATTTTTCTTATTTATAGCTATTTTGCTTCTGCCTCTTAACCTTTATTTGCAGTTTTTGAAATGGCAGCTTACCTGTAAAACAGTATTAAACGAAAATGATAATTCAAAAATCTTAAGCTCTCTATTTTATGGATTGAGTGCCGGCGCTTTTACTCCGGCAAGAATAGGGGAATATTTCGGAAGGGGAATAGCTCTAAAAGAAAAATCAATTGTTAAAGTTACAATTGCTACAGCATTAGATAAATTTTTCCCGCTTGCAGTTATTTTGATAATAGGAATAATTTCTTCATCGTTTTTTATCAGCAAAGGATTGGCAATATCTTTTAGGAATATTTTTTTAAGCTTTGCGGGTATAATCTTTTTGGTAATCCTTCTCTATTTGTTTTTCGACTCAAACAAAAATTATATTGAATATTTCAAATCAAAACTTAAGCGTATAAAATTTCTTGAAAAAAATATAAATCAATTTCAGGCATTAAAATTACTTGATAAAAATTATACTGTAAAAATGTCGATTTTGTCCTTTCTATTTTATCTTTGTTTTGTATTACAATTTGTCTTTTTGATAGCCGCATTTTCAAATCATTTAAATTTAATTCCTTACCTGCAAGTTGTGAGCATGATACTTTTTGCTAAAGTCTTTATAGGCCAGTTTTCAATAGGCGAGTTGGGGGTTAGAGAAGGGGTCTCAATATTTTTTCTTACAAAAATTGGGGAGTTGAGTCAAACAGCTTTCAGTGCTGCTTTTTTTGTTTTCTTTATAAATATTTTAATCCCGTCGTTGATAGGACTATTATTCATTTTTAAGAGTAAAAATGCTTGAAACAGTTTTGATTCTACTTTTTTTAATTCTATTACTCTATTACATTTATTTCCTTTCTACAATTTATAACGGATTAAACAAATTAAAGGCAGTTGAAGAAAAAGTAATTGATGAATTCATTTCTATCATTATACCATTTAGAAACGAATCAGAAAATATTCATCAAAGTTTGGAAAGCCTACAGAGTTTAACTTACCCAAAAGATAAATTCGAAGTTATTTATGTTGACGATAGCTCAACTGATGATTCATTATCAAAATTAAAGCAAGCGATTAAATCAGAAAATATTAAGGTAATTGAAACACCAGCGACAAAAGTAATTCGAGCTCACAAAAAAAGAGCAGTTAAATTTGGAATAGAAAATTCAATAGGGGATATAATCGTTACCACAGATGCTGATTGTGTTCATAAAGAAAATTGGCTTCAAAATCTAGTTTGTTATTTTGATAAAGACACCGGATTTGTTTCCGGGCCGGTTGATTTTATTAGTGATGAAAAATTATTTACAAAACTTCAAAAACTTGAATTTGCAGGCTTAATTTTAAGCGGTGCCGGGTTAATAGGAAATGAAACTCCGGCAATATGTAATGGAGCAAATTTAGCTTATAGAAAAAATGTTTATAAACAAGTAAACGGATTTGAAGATAATTTGAATTTGTCTTCCGGTGATGACGAAATATTGATGCAAAAACTTTTCAGCGATACAAAATACAAGGTTAAATTTTGTATCAATAAAGATGCTGTATCTCTAACAAAATCAAATCAAACTTTATCTCAATTCTTTCAACAAAGGCAAAGATGGGCTAGTAAAGGATTATTTTATAAAAACAAAAATCTGGTAGCTAAACTACTTTTTATTTTTCTTTTTTATTGTGGAATTATATCTCAACTTGTTCTTGGCTTTTATTCAAATATATATTTTTTAACATTGGTGATTAGCCTCACCGGTAAGTTTGTAATTGAATACTTCATTTTGAAAAAGGGGACAAAAGCCTTATATACTAACGAGATATTAAAACATTTTTTGTTGGCTGAAATTTTTCATATACCATATATAATTATTTCCGGGGTAGCTGGTGCTTTTGGAAACTATAAATGGAAAAATAGAAAAGTTAAAAGGTAAACTTATTTTTATTGTATTTTATTAGATTTGCGCTGTACAGTATATTAGACACAACAAACATTCATTTCTTCAATAAACCTCTTCTTTTACTGAAATCTGCATGGCACAATCATTGGCTAACAATGTATAAATCGTGATTAAAAATTAGCGAGGTTCATCATGAAAAAGATAGCATTAATTATATTAGCAATAGCATTAAGTGCTTCAATAAAGACTGAAGCAAACACTCCTGCTCCGCCTATTGGATTTGGGTCATTCTATTCACAACTTGCACCATACGGCTCTTGGATCGAATTAAATAGTGGAGTAGATGTTTGGCATCCGGATTTTGTTAGTAACACCTGGTCGCCCTATATGGATGGCCAATGGATTTGGACAAGCGACGGATGGTACTGGGAATCATACGAACCATTCGGTTATATAACTTATCATTATGGCAGATGGTATTTTGACAATTACTATGGCTGGCTTTGGGTACCGGATTATGATTGGGCTCCGGCATGGGTTGAATGGCGTTACAATAATGATTACATCGGATGGTCGCCTTTACCGCCTTATGCAGCATTCTATGCAAACGTTGGAATAATTTTTACAACTAACTATTATACTCCTTACAATCATTGGCACTTTGTTAAATACAGGTATGTATGCGATCCTTATGTTAATAAATATTTTGCTGCTCCTTCATATAACTATGGAATTTACAGCAAAACAAAATACAGAACCAATTATGATTATTCAGGCGGAAGAATTAGAAACAGAGGTGTTGATGTTGAATATGTAAGAAACATGGGTGGAAGAAATATTATTAAAAGAAAAATAGATTTTGTTTCTGACCCTAAACAAGTTACAAGAACAAATGTAAATGTTAATAGAGAAGTTATTAGAACGTACAATGTTTCTAAAGATGAAATAAATAGAAGCGACACAAGAAACGTAACTATAAAAAGAGCCAATAGAAATTCTTCTCTTGAACTTAATAGAATTGCTGTAGGTGAAAACAGAAACAACATAAGAACCGATGATAAAAATGTTAGGGTTAGAGATGAAAGAGGCGACTTCAAAACTATAAACAATGATAGAACTGTTGAACGCGCAAGGACTACCGAAACAAAAAGTAATGTAAGACAGACAGAAGTCAATAGGACAAATACTACTAGAACTGTTGAAACTCCTAAGACTGAAGTAAAAAGAAGTACTCCGGCAGAAGTTCGTACAAAGACTAAGAGCAGCACTGAAACAAAAACTAATGTAAGAACGCCGGAAAGAAGAGTAGAAACAAAAAAGGAAGCCCCAAAAACTGAGACACCTAGGGTAATAAGGAAACAAAGCAGTAGTTCAAATGATAATTCGAGCCAGAGAAAAAATACTTACACTGCTCCTAAAAAAGAATCAGCTCCGAGCAGAAGCGTTGAGAGGCAAAAACCGACACAAAGAGAAAATGTTCAAAGAAGCAATATGAATAATAGTAGAACTGAAAGAAACACTCAAAAAAGAAGATAGATTTCCTGTTCATTGAGCACTCTCCTAAAGCCGTTTCAAGAAATTGGGACGGCTTTTTTATGTGCTTATCTTAGTGTCCCTAAGTGATCTGAGTGCCTTAGTGGTAAAAAAAGCTTAACCACTTAGAACACTAAGTTTCACTTAGAAAGTTTTTTGAGTTGTCATTTCGAAGGAGTCTTCGACTGAGAAATCTAATAAGTAAATTAAAAACGTTTATTTCACTGGTCGAAATGAAATAGGAACGTAAGTAGCTATTTAGTACCGAAGGCCGGACTCGAACCGGCACATGGTTTAAGCCATACTGGATTTTGAGTCCAGCGCGTCTACCAATTCCGCCACTTCGGCTAATTTTTGCAGTGCAATATTAAGTGAAAATGCTTTAAGTTTCAAGAAAACTAAGCATAAGAAATAATTTAGTTCTGCTTCTTCTCAATCTTCGCCCATGAATCCCTCAAAGTGACAGTCCTGTTAAATACTAAATGGTTTTCAGATGAGTCTTTCGAATCAACACAAAAATAACCCTGTCTTTCAAACTGGAAGCGTTCTCCTTTATTTGCAGTCTTTAAGCTAGGCTCAACTTTGGAATTTATAATTACAAGAGAATCCGGTGTTAAAAATTCTTTAAAATCTTTTTCTTTATCTCCAATTGGGTTTTCAACATTAAATAGACGGTCGTATAGTCTTACTTCTGCATCAACTGCCTGTTCAGCAGAAACCCAATGTATTGTTCCTTTTACTTTTTTAGTACTTGTCCCGGTTCCGCTTTTTGTTTCGGGGTCGTATGTGCATTTTAATTCAATTATATTTCCATTTTCATCTTTTACAACTTCTTCACATTTAATTATGTAGGCATATCTCAAACGCACTTCTTTGCCGGGTGACAGTCTAAAAAACTTTTTAGGCGGGTCTTCTCTAAAATCATCCTGCTCAATATAAATCTCTTTGGAGAAAGGAATTTTTCTGCTTCCCATTGATTCATCTTCGGGATTATTTACAGCGTCCAATTCTTCTATCATTCCATCAGGGTAATTTGTTATTGTTACTTTTAAAGGATAGAGAACAGCCATAACACGTGCAGATTTTTTATTTAAATCTTCTCGTAAGCTATGCTCAAGCAATGCAACATCTATCATTCCATCTCTTTTTGCTACTCCAACCCGCTCGGAAAAATTCCTTATCGATTCGGGAGTGTAGCCGCGGCGGCGGTAAGCAGAAAGAGTCGGCATTCGAGGATCATCCCATCCGGTCACTAACTTTTTTTCGACTAATTCAAGCAGTTTCCTTTTGCTCGTTATTGTATAGCTTAAATTCAAACGCGCAAATTCAATCTGCTGTGGATGATGAATTTCAAGTTCATCTAAAAACCAATCGTAAAGCGGGCGGTGATTTTCAAATTCCAAAGTACAAATTGAATGTGTAATTCCTTCAATAGAATCGGACTGTCCATGCGCCCAATCATACATTGGATAGATACACCATTTGTCTCCGGTTCTATGATGCGCAGCGTGGCGTATGCGGTACAAAATCGGGTCACGCATGTTCATGTTAGGGGAACTCATATCAATTTTAGCACGCAGCACCAGCTCGCCATCTTTGAATTCACCATTCTTCATTCGCTCAAATAAATCAAGGTTTTTTTCAACGCTATGATTTCTAAAAGGACTTTCTTTCCCAGCCTCTGTTGGCGTACCGCGGTTTTCTTTTATCTCATCATAACTTTGCGAATCAACATAAGCTTTTCCTTTTTTGATGAGTTTAACTGCAAATTCATATAGCTTATCAAAATAATCAGAAGCATAAAACAGCCTGTCTTCCCAATCAAAGCCAAGCCATTTTATATCTTCAATAATAGAATCGACATACTCGACATCTTCTTTAGCTGGATTTGTATCATCAAAACGAAGATTGCATTTACCGTTGTAAGCTTCTGCAATTCCAAAGTTAAGGCAAATAGATTTTGCATGTCCAATGTGCAAATATCCGTTCGGTTCGGGAGGGAAGCGGGTATGAACTTTTTTATTGAATCTGTTGGTTCTGTTATGCACATCAATAATTTCACGAATGAAATTTGTTGGTGCTGTGGTTTCGTTATTTTTTATATTGTCCGAATCGTTATTAGGCATATTATATTCTTTGATTTTGTTTTCTTCTGATATTTTTGAATAATTTAATTTATAATATTTTGTTTTATGATGCTACATTTAATACATTATAATTTGTTGTTAAAATGACAATGACAGAGTTAATTCTACGAACAAGCCCTTCTATTTTCAAGAGAAGGGTGGGGATGAGTTCTTAGTTATGAAATCTCTCTAATGAAGATAATAACCAAAAAGGAGCATTGCCATTTCTGTCTGTGCAAAATTATTTAGAAAATAGACTATATTATGAACAGACAAGAATGTCTGTTCTACAGTTTAATTCTTTTTGGTCAGCCTCACTTATGCTCAATAAATAACTTAACATTTATGATTCTGTCTTTACAACTCTTCTTTTTATTCTAATTCAATCTATTTTTTTATCGTTTCAATAGCATAATTAATTCTATTTAAGGTTTCATCTTTTCCAATAATATAAACTATATCAAAAACTCCGGGGCCTGAACCCATTCCTGAAACAGCTAATCTTAATGGATGAATTAATTTTCCATTTCCAACTTGTAATTCTTCAGCTGTTGATTTTAATGCAATTTCATAATCTTCTTTTTGAGGATTATTCAATAAAGAATATTTAACGGATAATTTTTTTAACAAATCGGCGCTGTCTTCTTTCCATCTTTTTTTAACTGTATCTTCTTCAAAAGATGTCGGTGCTTCAAAGAAATAAGGACTTTTTTCAATATATTCTTTTACGAAGGAAACTCTATCTTTCATTGCGTCGATTACTTTAATCAAATATTCATCAAAATAATTCTGATCTTTATATTTTGACTTTTGAATTTCTTCTTTCAACAAAATAAGCAATTCAGAGTTAGGCATGGTGCGAAGATGCTCTGCATTCAGCCAATCCAGTTTTTCAACATTAAATATTGCTCCGGATTTGTTAACTCTTTCCAGAGAAAAATTTTCAATCAATTCATTCAAATAATAAAATTCTTTATCGTCTCCGGCAGTCCAGCCAAGTAGAGCAACAAAGTTTACTAACGCTTCCTTCAAATATCCTTTCGCTCTGTAATCTTCAACAGCAACGTCACCTTGCCGTTTACTTAGTTTAGACCTATCTGAATTTAAGAGTAAAGGTAAGTGAGCAAACACTGGCTTCTCCCATCCTAAAAAATCATACAACAAAATATGCTTGGGAGTTGATGACAACCATTCCTCACCGCGAATAACATGAGTAATTTTCATTAAATGATCATCAATAACATTTGCAAGATGATAAGTCGGGTATCCATCGCTTTTGATTAATACCTGGTCATCAACAATATTACTGTCGAATTCAACTCTGCCTCTAATAACATCATCAATAATTATTTTCTCGTCCGGCTGAACATTTAATCTAACAACATGCGGAAGATTATTTTGCAAATTTGAATTTATTTCATCCTGAGTTAAGCTTAAACAATGTTTATCATATTTCGACTGCAAGCCTTGCTTCTGCTGCTTTTCACGAATTTCTGTTAATCGCTCACTGCTGCAAAAACAATAATAGGCGTGACCTTTATTTATTAATTCTTCAGAATATTTTTTATAGATATCCAAACGTTGAGATTGATAGTAAGGCCCATACTCACCTTCTTTTGAAGGCCCTTCATCGCGGTCTAAACCAATCCAGTCAAGAGTTTCAATAAGATTTTTAACTGCACCTTCAACAAATCTATTCTTGTCAGTGTCTTCAATTCTTAGGATAAATTTTCCGTTATTTCTTCTTGCAAACAAATAATTATAAAGTGCTGTCCGCAGTCCTCCGACATGAAGATAACCCGTGGGGCTGGGTGCAAATCTTACTCGAATGTTTTCATTAATCATAAAGCAATAATTGGATGAAATAAAAAATAATTTATAACAATAGTAGGGCAGACATTCCTGTCTGTCCACAAATTATAGAATCTATTTTTGAACAGACAGGAATGTCTGTTCTACAGTATTAAATAATTCCATATCTATAAACCCAATTTCTTTAAGAAATTGGGTTTATTTTTGTAAGCACAAAAATCTGAAATGCTAATATTTTAAATAGCGAGTTCAAAAATAACAATTTTATAATAAAGATTTATTCAAAAGAGAGTTAGCAGGAAATGGGGATATCAATTTACACTAATCTTGCTCTCAGTGTAGAATTTAACTTTTTCAATAAATTCCTGGCTGTCAATTGGTTTGGGAATGTAATCCGTGGCGCCTGCTTCCAAACATTTTTCTCTATCGCCTTTCATAGCAAAAGCTGTAAGTGCTATGATTGGAGTTTCTTTATATTGAGGTAGCTGACGTATTCTTTCTGTTGCTTCAAATCCGTTCATAACCGGCATCTGCATATCCATTAAAATCAAATCATATTTATGCTGTTTAGCCTGTTCTAAGGCTTCCTGTCCATTCTCAACAACAACAATTGATTCAAAGTTGTTTTTCTTAAGTAGTCTTGTAACTATAATTTGAGAGTGTTTATAATCTTCAACGAGCAATATTTTTACCGAGTCTTTCTGCTTCTCAACTTCTTCTGGTTTAGCAGGCTCATCAAAACTATTTATCATTGCATTGATAGTGTCGGCAAGATCTTCAATGTTACTGCTGCTCTTATGCAATAAGTCTGAAAAGAGTCCATCAATTTTAGCTAAATCATCCTTGTAATTTTCTTTCCCGGTATAAATTATCACAGGAAGCTTAGTAAACTTCGGATTACTTTTTATCTGTTTGATTAAATCAAAACCATTAAGTTCAGGCATATCTAAATCTATTATTGCAATATCAATATTCTTATCTTCAATCAAATTGTAAACTGCCGTTGATTTGGATTCAGCAATACAATTGTAACCGGCTTGCACAATTGCTTCTTTCATTAAATTTAAAGTAGGAATATCATCATCAACTGCAAGAATAACTGAATCTTTCTTTAACTTGTAGCTTCCTAAAACTTCAACAAGATATTTGTATTTAATCGGTTTAACAAAATATTCAACTGCACCCATCAAGAAAGCTTTTTGCTGTTCTGCTTCAACCGAACAGACAATTACCGGAGTGTTTTTTGAGTTTTTATGTTCACGAATAGTTTTTAATAATTCAAAACCATTTGCGTCCGGCAAAACAATATCCATTAATACTGCTAGGAATATTTCCTTATCAATTGCTTTAAGTGCCTGCTCTGCCGAATTAACAATAGTTGGGTCATAACCCCATTTATTTAAATAATTGCTTAACAATTTTGAAGTTGCATAATCATCTTCAATAACCAGAACTTTATTTTTCTTTCCTGATTTTGGCAAAGAAGAAATTTGAGATTCGATAGGGGAAAGAGTTTCAACATCCAGGTATAAATTATAGGTCGTACCTTTCCCGATTGAGCTGGAAACTTCTATCTGTCCTTTAAGAAGTTCCATATATCTTTTAGATAAAGTTAATCCAAGCCCGGTTGAAGAACCCACTTTATTCTTGTTCATATCGATTAAAGCAAAGGGCTTAAATATATCTTTTAATTTTGAAGTTGAAATTCCCGGGCTGGTATCTGATATTTTTATATGAAGCTGCATCTTATCCGACTGCTGAACTAAAATTGAAATCTTACCTCTTTCCGTCAATCTAATTGAAGTAGTAATTATATTTACCAAAGTATAGCGTAATTTTTGGCTGTCAATCTTAATCGTCTCTGGTAATTTTTTATCAATACTTATTAAGAAATCGATTATATTCTTATCAATCTTTTCAGAAAACAATTTTATTATGTCTTCAATAAACTCTTTAAGATTTATATTGGTAGGATTTTCTTTGCTTAACCCGGCATCTAATTTTGAAAAGTCAATTAAATCATTTAACAGCGCTAAGAGATTGTAAGCGTTATCTTTTAAAGTTGTTACATATTCATACTGGGATGAACTTAAATTATCTTCATTCAATAAAGAAGCAAAGCCCATGATACTGTTTGTCGGTGTTCTTAATTCATGAGCAATGTCAGTAATTATTTTACTGATAGATGTGTTAGTAAACGATTTAGACCAAATATTTAAAAGGTTTGCAGCAGCCCTTCCTATAGTCTCAATATTTTCTTTATCTGTTTTTGAAAAAGGAGTACGTTTAGCAATTTTTAAGATAGCGTTTTCAATAGGTGAGTATTGTATAATTAAGCTGCCTTCATAAACAACAAATTCACTGGCTTGAATCTGGCAATCTGCCTGAGTGTTAAACATAGGCTCGTTACCATTAGATTTTAAAGCAACACAATGAGAACACTCAACTATAGAACCATTTTCATAGGATTTTTTTGATTCATTGGACTTGCCAATAACGAGCAGCTTATTATCATCTGTAATTTTAAATATTACGATAGACTGTAATTCATATTCGCTTACTAAAAACTCGGCTAACTGACTTGGAAATTCATCGGAAGATTTAATAGAAGATTTCAATAGAGCATTATATCTATTGAGAGAATCTATTTTAGAAATTTGCATATATACCTAAAAATTGCTAATTGAAAAACTTAAATACCCATTATTAAATATTAATGACAAATATAGTTATTTGATATTAAAATAAAAAAAGGAACTTTTGCAGGTTAAAGTTGAACAATCCCTATTGGTCAAAGCGATAATTATCCATATGTCGGATTATTTTAGAACTTGCAATGATTAATTTATTAATATTTCAGTTTATTTGCTAACTTAAAATTAAATTTTCCCAATTTTTTTTACAAGGACTTTCTTAATGGATAAGAAAAGAGCCGTTATTATTGGTGTTGGGTTTGGCGGTATGAATGCTGCCAAACAATTAACCGAGACCGATTTTGAAGTTACTTTAGTTGACAAAACGAACTACCATCTGTTTCAGCCTTTACTTTACCAGGTTGCAACCGCAGAACTTTCCCCGGGTGATATTGCTGTGCCCATAAGGTCGGTATTCAGTAATCATAAAAATATTAAAGTAATAATGGATGAAGCAGTATCGATTGATAAAGAAAATAAAATTGTGCATTGTAAGGAAACTGATCTTGAATTTGATTATTTAATTGTAGCAACGGGTTCAATGCATTCATATTTCGGACACGATGAATGGGAAAAAACAGCACCGGGATTAAAAACACTTAGTGATGCACTAACAATTAGAGAAAAAATTCTAAATGCTTTAGAGGAAGCCGAAAAAATAAAAGACAAAGATGAAGAAGAAAAATATTTGGCTTTTGTAATTGTTGGCGGTGGCCCTACAGGAGTTGAACTTGCAGGAGCTATTGCAGAAATTGTTAAGCAATCATTAATAAAAGAATTTAGGAATTTTGATACTTCTAAAACAAAGGTTTATTTAATTGAAGGGGCATCTAAATTACTAGTAACTTATCCAGATGATTTATCAAGAAGGGCAAAAGAAGATCTAGAGTCAATGGGAGTACATGTAATTCTTAATAAAATGGTTACAGATGTTTCTCCTGATGGAATAAAAATGGGAGATGATTTTATTAAAACTAAAAATGTTTTTTGGGCTGCAGGCAATACAACTTCAAAATTGATTAAAACTCTGAGCATTGCAACAGATAGGTCAGGGCGGGCAATGGTAAATCATGATACGAGCATAAAAGGATTTCCTGATATATTCGTAATAGGAGACGCAGCCGGCTTTGTTGAGAATGGAAAATATTTACCTGGTGTAGCTCAAGTTGCTATTCAGCAAGGCAAATATGTTGCCGGTATAATCAAGGAAGGAAAGGAGCCTGATTTAAGGAAACCGTTTAAATATAAAGATAAAGGAAATATGGCAACTATCGGCAGGGCAAAGGCAGTTGCAGAAATAAAAGGTTTTAAGCTGACTGGATTTTTCGCCTGGGCAGCATGGTCATTAATTCATATTTTATTTCTTATTAATTTTAGAAATAGATTCAGAGTGATGGCTGAATGGATTTGGCTTTACTTAACTTTTAAACGGGGAATAAGATTAATTGTTGGGCATAATTATGACGATAAAAAAGAATAGCTCGTCTATTTGATTAATTAAGATTTAAGATTAATTTTATTCGTTAATCATTTTATTTATTACGGTAATTAGGTTCTAATCAATTCTTAAATGTCAACAAAAGCAAAATTATTAATCGCAGAAGATGAAGGCATAATTGCAAAAGATCTAAGCGTTACTTTAAAACAGCTTGGTTACAATGTTGTTGGTATTGCTAAAACCGCTATTGATGTGGTGAACAGGGCGCATACTTTAAATCCAAGTTTAATATTGATGGATATTATGCTTGAAGGCGATGTTTCAGGAATAGAAGCTGCACAGGAAATTCAAGAAGAACTTGATATTCCAATTATTTATTTAACTGCGCTTGCTGATGAAGAAACAATGCACAGGGCTAAAATTACAGAGCCTTTTGGATATTTATTAAAACCTTTCGATGAAAGAAGCCTTCATTCCACAATTGAAATGGCTTTGTACAAGCACGATATAAATTACAAACTAAAACAAAGAACCCAGGAACTTGAAGCTGAAAAAAGAAAAACAGACAGCCTGCTTAATAATATTCTTCCTATTGAAATAGTAAAAGAATTTAAAAGAAAACGGCAAAATTGTACCAAGGGAATACAAGATGGTCACCCTATTGTTTACTGATTTCCAGGGCTTTACATCAATATCTTCTCAGATGAGTGCTGGTGCTTTGGTTGAAGAATTAAATGACATCTTTAAAAATTTTGATACAATAATAGAAAACCATGGATTGGAAAAATTAAAAACAATTGGAGACTCATATATGGTTGGCAGCGGATTTCCAAAAGAAAATGAATCTCACGCTGTAGATACAATTTTAGCCGCACTTGAAATGAATGATTATCTAAAAAAAAGAAATCTTAATTCAAAACATAAATGGATAATGAGGACAGGAGTACATTCCGGAAGTGTTGTAGCCGGAGTTATTGGTAAAAATAAATTTACATATGATGTTTGGGGAGATACTGTTAATATTGCCAGCCGTATGGAACAGTATGGTAAAGAGGGTGAAATTAATATAACAACTTCAACTTATGATTTAATTAAAGAGCATTTTGAATGTGAAAAAAATGGAACAATAAATTTGATTCATGACTTAGAAATTCAAATGTATTTGGTTAAATGTAAAAAAAATGAAAACGCGAAAAAGTTAACTTAAATTATTTCTAAATCATCTGCCTGCGAAATTCATTCGTATCTAGCGAATTAATTTTCAATAATTTTCTTAATACATGTTAAATAATAAATTTTTAAGTAATTTCAGTATTAATTTACAGGCATAAATATTGTTTTTGCTTATTTGGTTATAATGTAGTTTTTTCCATTTTCAAAATTTTTAATTTCAAAAGGTTTTATATGTACACCATTCTCGTGGCAGAGGATGAACATATTGTAGCATTGGATATTCAGAATACTTTAATTGATTTAGGTTATAAAGTAAATTCTGTTGTAGACAACGGAGAAGAAGTTTTAAAAAGAATTGAAATTGAAAAGCCGGATCTTGTGTTGCTTGATATTTCATTAAAGGGTAAAATATCCGGTTTAGTATGCGCAGATCATCTTTCTAAAAATTATAACATTCCTTACATATTTCTCTCTGGTTATTCCGATATTGAAATAAATGAGAAAATTAAAGGATTAAATTTTTCGGGATATATAAGAAAACCATTTGATAAATTCATTCTTTCTAAAGCTATAAAAAAAGCTTTAGCAAATCTAGATGAAGAATTTGTTCAATAATTTTATAATTGAATTAAAATTTAAAATCTAACTGGAAGCTTAAACGGTTATCCAATCCACCGCTTATTTGAGAATTACCTGAGCTTAAAAAGTTAGTATCCGGTTTATAACTTTCTGTATATTTAAGGGAAATAGTAAAAAACCGGAGAGGGGAATAACGAACAATAAAATACCATCTCATTCCTTGATCGTACATTGCTAAGTTTGTAAGTATTCCCGATAAATCATTTTCGAATTCATAAACTGCTGAATTGAAAGAATCTGTTTGAAATAAAATTACTCGGGCATAAATATTTAATTTTGAAGTGGGGATAAACCTAACATCTTGAAAAATTAAAAATCCGCTTTCATTAGCATTAATGTCTTTTATTCTATAATTGCTGTATTCAACTCTTTCCTTTAATCTTAAGGATTTAGCGGCTTGAAAACTTAATTCACCTCTAATACTTTGCTTAAGCCGTTTTACAATTTGATTTGAATTGGAAATACTCTCAGATACGTCTTTGTTTTCATATTTATATCTTAAAGTTGTTTCAATATTTTTAATTGGTTTTGAATTTATATTGATTAGAAACTCATTCCCTTCTCCGGGCAATGGAAGATCAAAAGTCGCGTAAGGGAATTTAAATTGATCGAAGTAAGCATTGATTATTCCAACAGGCGAACGCCATCTGAAACCATTATAAATTCCAAATTCATTTCTTGTACTTCCTGACATTTCACCAAATCCATAAGAATGAATATTCTTAAAATTCTTTGGATAATTCCTGATTGATGTAACGAAAGTAAAATCATCGGAAATATAAAATTCCAAATTATTGATTGAAGCAACTACATTTCCATCATAAGCTTCTTCCCCAAATAAATTTATGTTGCTTATATAAAGATCATAATAGAAAGAAGTGTAATTAAATATTTCCCCACTTAAATCATAAATGCTTGATGGAGTAATTTTATTACTGAATTTTGAATGATAATAAATTATGCCTGTATTAAGTAAATTATTAATTGAATAATCAAATCTGCTTCCATAAAAACTTTCATTTGCGGTTTTCTTTTTTTGAATTTCACTTTCAGTTCGATGATAACCGTCAACCGGCATTGAAATAATTTCATGAGTAATAGGATCTATGCTTGCATCAAATTTATTATTAGAATAAAAAGCAGATAACCTGAAATTATTGTATTTAATAACAGCGGCAGTTCCGCGGAAGAAATTATTTTCAGTGCTGCTAGTATAAGGTTTAATGTCCCCATCCCGTTTTTTAAGCGGGTAAACTGCTTCAGCACCTTTGGAAAAACCATAAGGGCTCCATAGAACCAGTCCTTGCCCAAACTCCATCAAATAATCACCGGCAACAAAAGATTGTAAGATGCCATAGTTTTTTACAGCAAAGTGAAATGAATAAAAATCATCTAAAGATTTTTCTCCGGCATCTTTATCTGTTAACAGTCCAAGTTCATAATGATTGTTATAATTAACTAACAATCTATTATAAATTTTTGGTTTACTCCCCAGATATTTATTATTAGTAAAACCTTTTTTTGTCTGAAGATCATTAATTGTTCTACTTCTGAAATAGACTTTTGAATTTCTTAAAAAATTGCTTGCATATTGTTCTTTATTTTTTGTCTGAGTTCTTACAGTAACAAATGGAACAATTTTTTTTACTAATTCATCATTTAGGACTTTGATTGAATATAATTCATTTACTGAAAAGAAAGTTCCATATTTATCTCTATAAGTGATTATAGCTTTTGCTGTGGCAAGATCAATGAAAGGTATTTTTTGTAAATCGGTTATATCTGCCTTGTTTAAATTTATAGGGTTTCGTGATAATTCATCAAACACTTCATAAAGCTGGTCATTATCAATTTCTTCAGTTGATTCTTGAAGCAAATCGTCAACTGCATCTTCAGAATTTACTGTTGTTGAATCGGTTTGAGAGAAAATTGATTTATTAAATAATAAAAATGAGATGAGAATTAAGATGATAGAAAGATATTTCAATATAAATTCACTCTAAAAAATTATTCATTTTGATTTAGATAATTCCGGATTTTATCTTTTCTGCTGCCGTCATCTCCAAAACTAAAAACTATCCCGGCTTGATGTGTTAATCCTAAATCTTGATGAGTGAACATTGCATAATCTAGACTAAAGTTTGCATAATTAATTCCTATGCCTGCTGAATAACGTGATGGCTCATTTGAAAATCCGGTTCTGAGAGTTAAGTATTTAATTATATCGTATTCAATTCCAAATCTAAATGAAGCATTATATCTTAGCTCTTTTTCTACAGCAAGATTAATGGAAAAATTTTCTAACAAATCATAACTAAACCCCGAATTAAAAATCGTAGGTATTTGATCTTTTTCAGTTCCAAATGTTGCGCGGTTGATATTGTGCCAAGAAAATCCCCATCGCAAATTATTGTTTAAATAAACCAACCCTCCTATATCCAAATAAAAAGAAGCATCATTGCCGTAATTTTGAATTGAAACCGTGTGATAATTAATTGCAATACCAGCAAAAATTTTATTCAAATAATTATAAGAATAACCTATTACTACTTTATTCTCTTTGTATAAGTCAAAACCGTAATTCATTCCTCCAATTGTTAAGTTGCCAAAAGAAAAAGGTTCATTGTAAGCAACAAATCCGTTTGCTAATTCAGTAAAGCCGAATGGAGCGGGGGAGTAGTAAACTCCAACTTCTCTCCAATTCATTTGAGCAAGTCCGGCAGGATTATTAAAAATTGAAAAAACATCATTACTTAAAGCAACATCTGAATTAGACATAGCGATTTGTTTTGCCCCCGGATTATTTTGAGGAAATGAGTAATTTATTGCAACTATTATTACAAGGAATATTATAAATTTCATTCAATACAATTTTTCATTTGTTGTGTGATTATATCTAAATTCATATATTAAATCAACAATTATTCTAAATTTTAAGGGTAATTAATGAAATACTTAATTGTGCTCTTCTTAACTGCATCTTCAATTCTTTTCGCTCAAGAATTAAATTGTACAGTAACAGTTAATTTGCAAAGCATCCCGAATTCAGCCAGAGACAATCTTTCTGGTTTTCAATCGGCAGTTCAAAATTATATTAATCAAACAAAATTTACAGATGGATGGGAAGGAAACAAAATTAATTGTGCCTTTACTATTTTACTTTTAAGCGCTTCAAATAATGTTAATTATACAGCTCAAATAATTGTGTCAAGTCAGCGAGAAATTTATAAGTCAACTAATTCATCTTTAATGCTTACAATAAATGACAATAATTGGTCTTTTATTTATGAAAAGAATCAAAGCTTAATACCAGACTTTTCAAACTTCGATCCGTTAACAAGCTTATTAAATTATTATGCTTATGTTATTATTGGTTATGATTTAGATTCATGGGATGAGTTCGGCGGAACTGATTATTATTCAAAAGCATACGACATAGTAAATTTAGCTGCTTCAAGTTCATCAAACTCGACAGGGTGGGAAAAGAATAGTAATTCATATAGCAGAAGGGGACTAGTAGATGATTTGTTAAATGATAAATTCAGGCCGTTTAGAGAAGCGTTTTATCAGTATCATTACGGAATTGATTATTACGAACAAGATAAAGCCAATGGGCAAAAATATATAGTAAAAGCTATAAATATTTTGGATGCATTGAGATCAAAAATTGATTTATCATCAGTAATTATGAAAGTATTTTTTGATGCTAAGAGCGGGGAAATAATTGAGCGCTTAAAAGATTACCCTGATAAAGATGAGATATTTAAAACTTTGAAAAAGATCGATCCTGCACATTCAGCAAAATATGAAGCGGCAATGAGTTCTTAATAAGTTAAGAACTCATTCTACAAAAGAAACTTTAATTTAAATTGCTAAATCATAAACTCTGTATTTTTTATAGAGTTCACCGTTTAATGCTTTGGCGCCTCTATTCATCATGTCATTATCTTCAAGTATCCAGCTAGCTTCACCTAAATCTATCCCAAGTTTGTGGGCCCGATTTACAATTTCCCAATAAAAAACTGAGTCCAATCCTTTCTTTTGAAACTCAGGTATAATTCCTAATGTTATTATTCTGCTCCAGGTAATTTTCTTTTTATGTGTAAAAAGCTTTAAAAATCCGAACGGAAATAATCTTCCGTTCATACTTTTAAAAACCTGGTTATAATCAAGCATTACTAATGCAAATCCAATAAGTTTTCCATCTATTTCGCCAAATAAAACTAATGAAGGTTCAACTAATTGTTTTAGGTCTTCTGCCATAGCAGTAATCTCATCATCTGTTAATGGAACAAAACCCCAGTTAGGTGCCCAGGCTTTATTGTAAACGAACTTTACTTTTTCAAGTTCTGCATCAAAATCCTTCATGTTAAGCTGGGAAATATTCAGCTTGTATCTTTGTCTTGCCAGTTCAGCAACTCGTTTAACTTTTTCAGAAGAAACTACTTTTTCATTCTCAAGCTTGTAGGCATATAAGTCCTTAGCTTTTTTGAAGCCATAATTATCGCAGAGATCCAAATAATATTTTGGATTGTAAGTCATTAACAGTCTTGGTTCATCATCAAATCCCTCAAGCAGCATGGCCCATTCATCGTTGCTGGAAGGATTGGCAGGGCCTCTCATTATTTTAAATCCTTTAGCTTTTAGCCATTCCTTTGCTTTATCGAAAAGAGCATTTGCAACTTCCTGATCATTAATACATTCGAAGAAACCAAAGAAACCGGCATTGTCATCGTGATATTTATTGTGTAAATCATTTTTTATCGCTGCAATTCTTCCAACAAGCTCGCCGTCTTTTTCAGCTAAATACATTTCCATTTCAGCGTGTTTGTAAAAAGGATTTTTTTCTTTATTCAATATTTTTTTTCTATCCATAATTAGCGGAGGAACCCATTTGGGATCATTTTTATAAATCTTCCATTGGAATTTTATGAATCTCATTATATCATTCTGAGTTTTAACAGTTGAGATATTTATTGCACTCATTTGATCCTCCGTAATAAAAAAAGCATACTAGTTTACATAGTATGCTTTTAAATTTGAATAAAGTAATTTCAATTATATGAGCCCTAACTTTTTCCCCGTTGTTACAAAAATATCAAGTATCTTATCAAGGTGCTCGTCTTCATGGGTCGCCATATAACTGGTCCGCATCATTTGTCTTCCTTGCGGAACACCGGGTGAAATAAAGACATTGACAAAAACTCCCGCATCATATAACATTTTCCACATTTGAAAAGCAATTTCATCGTTACCTACAATAACAGGGACAATAGCCGTCCTTCCTTCAATAACATTAAAGCCTTCTTTCTTTAATGTAGTGCGCATCTTTGAAGCGTTGCGAAGTAATTTATCAACACGTTCCGGTTCTTTCTCCAATATATCAAGAGCTGCTAAAGCTGCTGCAACAGAAGCTGGAGTAGGGGATGCACTAAAAATTAAAGCAGGAGACATGTGCTTTATATAATTTATAACTCTTTCTTCACCGACAACAAAACCGCCAAGTGAAGCAAAGGTTTTACTGAAAGTTCCCATTGTCATATCTATTTGATTATCTAAACCAAATTCACTTGCAGTACCTCTTCCGCCTTTACCGATTACACCGACAGCATGTGCATCATCAATTAAAATTCTTGCATTATTTTCTTTTGCAATTTTATTCAACCTTACTAAGTCAACAATTTCACCACCAGTACTAAAAACACCATCGCTGGCAATTAATTTTGCTGTTTCAAAGGGGAGTTTTTTAATTACTCTTTCAAGGTCTTCCATATCGTTGTGTTTGTAACGAACAAATTCTGCAGTTGCACCTTTTGCCATTAAATTTCCTGCTACTATACAAGCATGATTATCACGGTCGGAAATTATATAGTCTCCTCTTTGAACTAAAGTGGGGATTATTCCTTGAGCTGTTTGATAGCCGGTACTAAAAAGTAATACAGCTTCTCTATTAAAAAACTTTGCCAATCTTTGCTCTAATTCAATATGAAGATCTAATGTACCTGTTAAATAGCGGGAGCCAGAACAACCTGTCCCATATTTTTCAGTAGCCTTAATAGCTGCTTCTTTAACTTTGGGATGGCCTGTAAGTCCAAGATAATTGTTAGAGCCGGCCATTATCATTTTTTTACCTTCAATTTGTACAACCGGTCCTTCGTTAGCTTCAATAGCATGGAAATAAGGATAAAGGCCTATTTTTTTTATATCATCTGCCCTGGTGAAATCATAACATTTTTTAAATAAATCCAAAAAGTTCCTCCGAATTCATATATGAGAGAAAGTTTATTTATTTTTGATAGATTTAATTAAATTTATCGGCAAAAATTATAACTTAATACTTTCAAAATCAAATAATTATGAGCGTAGATAAAAAAAGAATTGCAGTTGTATCCGGTGCAAACGGATTTGTCGGCAGTCATCTTGTTGATCTTTTATTGAAAGAAGATTTCGAAGTGAGGTGTCTGACCAGAAAAACCAGTGATATGCGCTGGCTGGAAGGGAAGGATATTAAAAATTTTAATTCCGGTTTATTAGATAAAGAAGGTTTGAGAAAATCATTTAAAGATGCTGAGTATATTTATCATGTAGCAGGTGTTGTGAAATCTAAAACTCCGGAAGGTTATTTTAAAGGAAATGTAGATACAACAAGAGCCATGCTTGAAACAGCTTTTGAATTCAAATCAACAATAAAAAAATTTTTAATTGTCAGCAGTCAAACTGCCGCCGGCCCTTCCTGGAATGGTAAACCGGTAACGGAAGAAATGAAAGGCAAACCAATCACTACTTATGGGAGAAGTAAGTTGGCTCAGGAAGAATTAGCTAAAACTTTTATGGACAAGCTTCCAATTACTATTTGCAGAGCTGCAGCAGTTTATGGCGAAAGAGATACAGAAATATTAATCTTCTTTAAAACATTTAATAAAGGATTGATGACCACTATTGGCTTTAATAAAAAAGTTGTCAACCTGATTCATGTTAATGACCTGGTTAATGGATTGTATCTTGCAGCTATAAATGAAATATCAAACGGCAAAATTTATTTTATTAGTTCAGAAAAATATTATACCTGGGAAGAAATTGGGGAAGTTACTTCAAAAGTTCTTGGAAATAAACCTGTAAAAATTAAAGTACCTCATTTTGCTGTATATGGCATTGCATCCATTGCCCAATTCTTTGCAATGTTCAGCAGCAAACCAGCTACATTAAATATTGAAAAAGCCCGCGACATAACACAGGCTTCATGGATTTGCGATACATCTAAAGCAGTTAGAGAATTAGGATATCACCAAGAATTATCATTGGAAGCCGGTATAAGGAGAACCTGTGACTGGTACAAAGAAATGAAGTGGATTTAATTAATAAATAATTTTTGCAATTATCATGTGATAATTGCAAAATCCCAAAAAATAAAAAACAATTTTAATATTAGCTCCAATAAAAATCTTTAAATTTCAAAACATATTACAATATTTGATTGTTGAAAATTGAATATTGAAAATTATTTGTCTTTTTAACTTTGATTTTTGGTATTTATTCCGATTTAAAATTAAATATTTTTTTAATTGTTTTTTGCTCCTTCCTGTACCCATGTTTTTATTCCGTCGATTTGATTCTTTGTTAATGCAGCATATCCATAGGGAGGCATAGGACTAATTCCAGCTTGATCTTGAATAGCCCAAATTAACCTGCTAGTTTTAGTATCACCTGGAAATACAACCCCAGGGTCAGAAGTAGTATTTGCCCATGAGGTTAAACTAAGACCGCCGGCACGTGTAGCATCTTCATGGCAGCCTGAGTTATTGCATTTATTATCAAACACCGGCTGAATATACTGTGAATAACTTACATTTGAAGAAGGAATAGTAGTGCTGTCTATGTTGGTTCCTTGATCTTTACATCCAACTAGAAAAACTAAAGTTAAAAATGATAATGTAAATAATACCGCAAAAAGATTTTTCATAATTAAATTATTTTTGAAAAATTTAAGTGAATAACAAAACTAAAATAAATTCAAATATAGTATAATGCAATGAAGATAAATTGACTAACAAAATATTCTTCATTATTTTCGAGACACAATTTATTTATTAAACACTTGGGGCTATAGCTCAGCTGGGAGAGCGCTTGAATGGCATTCAAGAGGTCAGCGGTTCGATCCCGCTTAGCTCCACAACAAATGATAAGGGATGGAGAGCGTCCCGATAGTATCGGGAAGGTCAGCGGTTCGATCCCGCTTAGCTCCACAACAAATGATAAGGGATGGAGAGCGTCCCGATAGTATCGGGAAGGTCAGCGGTTCGATACCATTTAGCTCTACAATAATTCAAATCTATACTTTATATTTACCTTCTTATAAATACAGTGATGTCATAAATTTTAGAATATAAAAAAAGCCGGACATTAAGCCCGGCTTTTTAATCTTAAAGAAGATGAATTATTATTTCAATAATATCATTTTCTTAGTTACAATATTGTTGCCTGCAGTTAATCTATAAATATAAGTTCCACTGGCAAGGTTTGAAGCATTAAAATGTTCATTATAAGAACCGGCAGCTCTTACTTGATTATTAATCAATACAGCTACTTGCTGGCCTAAAACATTATAGATTCTTAAATCAACATTTTGCTGTTTTTCTAATCCAAACTTAATCGTAGTGGTTGGGTTGAATGGATTAGGATAATTTTGATCAACATAAAAATGAGTAGGAACATATTTATCATTTACTCCCACAACAATGTCATTTATAAATGTAACCATAAATGTATCAACACTAGAAGTGAAGTCTGTTTCTGCACCTTTGGCTTTTACAGTCCATCGTACAGTCATCGTGTCGCTTGTCATTCCATCTAAAATTGTTTTTGCATCCAAATCCATCATTGCATTATCAAGAGCACCGGACGTGTAAAGACTAGGTAATAGTAGTAATTGATATTTAATAGCATCGCCATTCAAATCAATTGCATCCATCCAGCTAAAATTAACTTTTTGTAATGAATCTGTAATTGAAACAACCATACTGTCAGCTGGAGTTTGAAGTGAGAAATATTTTGAAGGAAGAACAGCTACATTTTGAGTAAACTGTGAATAAAAGCTAGGATGAATTTCATAACCATCATTTGCTGGAACACTTTTGGTATATTGGGCCATAACACCTTGTAAATTTACTGGCCATACTGGTTCAGCATTTGCCCCTAATTGAGTATCTTTATCAATAAACATTGACAGAGAATCATATCCATCCCAAATTTCCATTGAGGCATTTGAAGAAGCAGAGGAAGGCCAAGCACCAGATGAAGCAGTTTTTCCAACACCATCTAATTCAACGAGCATACTTTCGTACATCTCTGAATTCATGCTTAAATCTTCTAGAGTTGTTTTCATTGGATTAAGCACTCTTTCTGAATCAAGGAGAGTTACGCTAGTTGGACTTATTTCATTTAAACCATTATATTGTATTACAGTTCCGGTAACTAATACTCTATCGCCAAAATTAAAATCAGTCCCAAAACTGCTATTTCCAAATAGTTTTATACCTGCGCCGCCATCCTGCATTGAGTAGCTGCAATAATTTGTTCCTTGATCATTAGCGCTGTTAATAACACCAATAACTTTTACAGTTGCACCGCTATCGTCTGGAACGTAGTTATTGTCTGCATCTTTTACAGCTTCAGTTATTGTGATTAAGCTGTCAACTTTCATTGAGCTTAGAACACCTATAGGAGCTGCGATTCCGCTTCTATCAATACCTGAGTATACAATTTGATGAGGTGTAGATACAGTATCTGCAGTTAACATATCCCATTGATCACCTGCAGCAAGTTCGGAATCTGCAAGAGCGGTTTGGTAACTTGACGGGCTAGTTATATCTCCACCTTTGTAGTATAATACGTAAATGGAAGCATCAGGTGTAGAATAGGTTGAACGGGACCCGAAAGCTATATCCATATAACCATCACCGTTAAAGTCGCCAAGTGCACTGCCGTTAAGTCTATTACAACCTAAGGAGCCAAAATCTGCAATCTCAGTAGTAGAGAGAGAATCGCCTGCAGGTTGCAACAAGTATACTTTTCCATTATTAACTGAACCAATTAAGATTTCTTTGTGTCCAGAATTGTCGAGATCAACTACTTGCGCAGTTTTCCAAGTACCGCCCGGGGCTACAGCCGTGTAAATTTCACCGAAAGTATATTTACCATTAGCATAGTAAATTGGCTGCATATCCCCAGTTGAATAATTAAACATATAAATAGTACTATCAATTACTGCTAGATCCGGAAAAGAAAAACTACCAGTTCCGCCGCCTATGCCGCTTGTATCTAAATTCCATTGTTCCGATCCATCTCCATTATCAGGAATGTTATCTACAGAGATAACTCCAAAATGATAGCCACCGGCTCTGGTTGTGAAGATTAATTCTTGTTTACCGTCATTATTAACATCTGCCGCAACCCATACGAAAGGACGGGTATTGTATTCTGAAGAATCTGTCATTGTCCATGTAGCATTTGGATTATAACCGCCGCTGCCATCCGAAACACCTAATGCATCGCCGCCGCTGCCATCAGCTTCGTAGTCAATTAAACGCATTGGGTTAGGATTTGAGGCACTTAAAGCTGCATTTATTGGTCCCCAAACAATTTCCTTCCTACCATCGCCATCCAAATCGGCAATAGCTAAAGGGCACCATGTGTTTTGATCTGTAAGCCCCGGTACCGAACCCCAAACAGAATCCCATTTAGTGCCGTTCCACTTAAATTCGTAAATTCTAGGAATGATACCACTATTATTTAATTCCCCGCTTACCGCATAGATTTGTGGGGCACCGCTGCCGGTAACATCTCCACTAATTATATTCCCATATCCCTCCGGATCTGCAGGCCTTGGCGGGATAACAGCTGAACGTTTATAAATAGTAGTCTGTGCAAAAGACAGAGTGGAGATGAAAGAAATTGCTACTAATAAAATAGTAATTCTTATATATCTCATTTTTTCTCCTTATATATAGTTTATGAATGAGTTGATTAAGTGCTTTGAATTTCTTGGAGTTATTCTAATAGTAAGCGATAGATAAAAACAAAATAAATTTGTTCTGGATTCCATAAAAATATGATTTATCCGTTAACCCTAATTTATTTCTTAACTTCTTTTATTGCTAAAATATTAAAATAACTTAGAGAAACAAAACTGTTTGTAATATTAATTGTTCATTTAATTATTAATTAATATAAGATGTTTTGGTAATTTCTATTTTAACAAAATCATTTTGTTAGTTAGAATTTTATCGTTAACCTGTAATCTATAAATATATGTTCCGCTTGGCAGTCCGGATGCATTAAATACCACAGAGTGTGCACCTTGTGACTTTTTAGTGTTATCTAATAAAATTGCTACTACTTGTCCCAGAGAATTAAACACTTTTAAGTTAACAGTAGCTTCACTTGATAAATCAAAATCAATAGTAGTACTTGGATTAAATGGGTTAGGGTAATTTTGATATAGTTCAAAATCACCGGGTATATTCTTATCTGTAACTGCAGTTGAATTTCCTAATTTGATAGTATCACGTCCTGTAGTAGTAAAACTATTTGTTGATTCGCTGTCCGGTGGAGAAATAAAAAATATATGTTCGTTTGCATTTTCCAAAAGAATTAAATTTCCAGCCGGATCTAAAATCAACCCAGCACGAGCATTAATGTTGTCATCACCTCCATATAATTCTATTTCAGTAATAATTGGAGAAGCAGTTGCAAATAATGCATTAATATCATCTACTTTCCAAATTCCATCATCATTATTTCCAGCGTCAGCACGCGTACAATAATATAAAATATCATCCGAATTTGAATTCCTATCTTTTCCATAATCAAATTGAAGTTCAGAAACTTTATGCGTCTCATCAGCTCCTATTTGCCAAAGTGCATCTGATTCAGTAACGGGCAGAGTTCCAGATAAAGAAAATTTAAAAATTCCTGCACCGTCAGAATTTAAGTCTTCATCATCAGTTCTTAAACATGTATATAAATTCCCTTCATCATCTAGCGCAACATCTTTAGGGTAACCGGTAGAAAAATTGGCAACAACATCAGCAAAACCAGAAAAAGTATCATCATCCCCAATTACCATTTTTATAATTTGATTACCTGAGCAAATATAAATTGTTCTTTTACTGCTAGTCCCACTTACAAAGACTCCTTTAGGAAAAGTTAAATTACCAGCTACTGTAGTTAGAGAACCTCCACCGTCAAGTCTTCTTAATTCTCCTTTTGTAAATGCAGAAACATAAAATCTTCCAAGATCATCAAAAAATCCGCCTACAATATTTTCTGTTTGAGTTCCCCAATCAACAGATCCGCCTTCAGAAATATCTTGAGCTATAAGAAAAGGATCATGAAAACTTCCATCGGGATTATAAATAGTTATTCCTTTTCCAAGTGGTCCGCCATTATTCGGGGCTACAATTAAACCGAACAAATCACTCTTCATATCGGTTACCATATCTCCGCCGCGGGAATAAATATTTATATCCCCGGAATCATAGAACTTTGTCCATATTGAATTTGAGT
The DNA here is from genome assembly GCA_963775245.1 of uncultured Bacteroidota bacterium. Lineage (GTDB taxonomy): Bacteria > Bacteroidota > Ignavibacteria > Ignavibacteriales > Ignavibacteriaceae > CAVSWT01. The sequence continues at coordinate 17,385 of CAVZID010000005.1, read as the reverse complement.
AAGAAGGCTGTTCAGTAGTAATCTCATAATAATAGCTTTTACCGTTGCTGGTTCCGTTACCATCCCATGATATAAGATTTTTACCGGATGACATAGCTCCAGCCTCAATTATTTTTACAACTGAATTATCCGATACATCCTTAACTTGAATTATAACAGAAGAGGCAGTATCATTTAAAAAGAAAGAAAATAATCCACCTGTACCATCACTAAAGCTTCCATCAAAAGGGGAACCATCTGGATTTGTAAAATTAAGCTGGGAAGAATAAACATTAGCTGATAACTGGGATGTTAAAAATAAAATTAAGAACCCTAAAAAAAATAACTTCGTAAAAAAATTCATTTTTACTCCATGCCAATGGAAAAATATTTTACCTTCCCCAAAATTATTTACTAAATTTTTTTTAAAAAGAAGATGTGAGAGTCAGCAATAATAATAATTATCATTGCTGACTCACATTTAGAATTATTTTAAAAGAATCATCTTTTTAGAAATTTGCTGATTACCATTTTTCAGAGTATAAATATATGTGCCGGAAGCTAATTTAGAAGCGTTAAAATTAATTTTATAATTTCCATTTGATAATGTTTTTGAGTTTAATAAGTCAGCTACAAGCTGGCCTGTAATTGAATATATTTTCAAACTAACATTTGCTTCTTTATTAATTGAAAATTCAATTGTGGTTGAAGGGTTAAAAGGATTTGGATAGTTTTGTTTTAAGCTGAATTTTTCAGGTTTATTGTTATTTGTTTTTTCAACTCCCGTAACATCAATTACCGGAAGATCTTTGCTGTAACTCCATTTATCAACGGTCCAGCTAAAATATGATTGAGTATATACATTATAATTTTCATCAAAATCTACATTGTAAGTAGATGTATAGCCGGAAGCTATACCGGTAGAATGATTATCATATGCTCCTTCAACCTTAAAATTCCACTCTGCAGTATTTATTGTGTCTAAAACTTCTCCTGTATTTGGGTTAAGCTCATAAATTCTTCCATATTCATAACCACCTCCAGTTTGAAAATCAACATCACATGCAGCAAATAATATATTTTTATCGTTCATAAAATTTAATCCCCAGGGGCCGGGATTTAATGTGTCTCCTGTAGAAGCAATCATACTGTCATTCAAAGTAAATTTAAAATTACTATCTAAAGTATATCCGGTACTTGGGGAACCTGTAAAGCAATAAATTTTCTTTGTATTGTAATTAGATGCATAAACACGTGAACCATCCGAAGTAACTGTTACACCACGAATTTCACCAGGTTCGGGCATTGTGATTGTCGTTAAAGGGGAAGCATTGTGGGATAAGTCTGACCACTTCGGCTCATTTTTAATACTTTCAAATACTAAAACTTGACTTGGGGTTGATTGATCTTTTATTGAAGAAACGTAAACTCTGCCTTCTCCATCAATATCAATAGCCCATAATGAATCTGCTCCGGATATCATACGGTAATCGGTACTGATAACGGTATCTGGAGTTAATTTAAATACTAAAATATTTTTCTCTTGGCCATTGTTGGCAACATATATTAAAGAATCGGAATCAATCGCTAAATCTTCTGCTTCATACATTTCAATATTATCGAACCCACTTGCCCAGGATTGTTGAGTTACAGGTCGTAAATCCCCACCATATAAATATTGTCCCAATCTTCCATGCGTTGAGTCAGCATTCGAATATCCTACCATATAATATACTTTATCACCATCCCGGTATTCGTCAATTAAAGCAACAAATGTATTTTCAGATAAAACAGCAACTGATATTGTATTATATCCTGTTCCATTAGCTGCATCATCATTGGTCACGTAATCACATGACCATTCTCCATCGAAGGTTTGTGCGGAAATTTTTACAATGGGAATTGATAGTAAAAGAAGAAGAGAAAATAGTAAAGCCTTCAATTTCATGTATACCTCCTTATAGTATAGAAAAATGTTTGGAATGCCACAAGAAGTTTGAAAAAAAAGGTTAAAATGTCAAGATATTACCCACTGGAAAGTTTAATTATTTAGGCGAGGTTTAATTATTAATTAAATAACATGATTTTAGCTAAATAAATAAACATAAATTTGAATAATGATTATAAATTAAATAATCTAAGTTGGTTGTTGTATATTCATTTTATAATATATTTAAAAGAAATAATTTTTGTCTAAATATTAAATAAGATTTACTCAAATTTCTATTTGAAATTGAAGTTTATATCATTTTTAAGATAATTCAAAAATGAAATAATCATAAAATTCTTCTTGACATTAAATTTTTAGAAGGATATATTTTGACTATGAAATTCTTTAAGGGCAAAATAATAATCCTTTTTTTAATCCTTTTTTCAACTGCTTTTGCCACCGCATATATTTATGATGTGACAGGCAGATCTGAATCTGGTGATGTAAAAATTCATTGGAGAACCCAACAAGAAAATAATCTTGACCATTTTGCAATTGAAAGAAAAAGCGGCACTCAGGGTTCTTATGTTGAAATAGCATCTATAGATCCAAAAGGCGATAATTCTGTTTATGATTTTGTAGACAGGTCTGCATATAAAACCAATGATGTTTATTTTATTTATCAGATTAAAATAGTAGATAAAAATAAGCAAGCTTCATATTCTGAAGAAATAACTGTTGCTCCGGTTATTTCGGGAGTTAAAAGAACCTGGGGAAGTATAAAAGCTCTATTCAGATAAATCCTATCAATTGTAAATTCATTACCAACCCTTAATTGTTTCCATAAACTTATACTTTTTTTCTTTGTTCGAATTGGGTTATTTTAGTCCGCATTATGAAGAAAAATTTTGCAGCATTTTTAGTATCTGTAGTTATTATATTATTTATTAATTCATGTTCTCCTTCCAAAAAATTTACTAATGAAAATGAAGAAAAAAATATTGGATTAAAACTGCCAATATTTAAAAATGAGATTAGAGTTTTACTTGCTGAAAAAAATAATTCTATAAAACTAACCGAAACAATACCCACTTTATTAATTGCCGGTAATCATAGTGTAGAGATAAAGCCTCATGAAGCAATCTTTGTAAAAACTGAAAATTACAAAATGAATATTCAGTTAGATGATAATTCTTTGGAGTGTTCAAAAGCAGAAATTGTTTCTACTGATAAAAACAAAATTTTAAATTATGATAATAGAAGTTATAGAGGGATACTTCAATTGGTTAGTAATGAAAATAATATTCAAGTTATAAATGTTCTTTCACTAGATGACTATATAAAAGGCGTTATCCCGGCAGAAATGCCTTTAGGAAATGGAACTGATTATAACGAAGCACTAAAAGCTTTTACAATATGTGCTAGAACTTACGCTCTTTCGAAAATTAATAAAGACAATAATTTTGATATTTATTCGGACGTTAGGGATCAAGCCTATAATGGTGCATCACGAGAAAATGATTTGATAAATGAAATTATCACTGAAACCAAAGATATGATTTTAACTTATGAGGATAAACCTGCTGTTATTTATTATAGTTCAACTTGCGGAGGAAGGACAGAAGATGCTCAGAATGTATTTAGTGATGAGCATATTTCTTATTTAATTTCCATTAAAGATGGGGAACCGCCTAACTGTTCAATCTCTCCAAGATTCACATGGGAAGAAAAATTTTCTAAAAAAGAATTTATTAATCGTTTGATCGATGCTGATTTAATAAAAAGTAAAAATATATTTTTAAAAAATATCCAGGTTAAAAGCAGATTTTCTTCCGGCAGGATAAACGAATTACAAATTACTTTTGACGATAATGGAAATGAAAACCAAATTTCATTGTATGGGAATAATATAAGAAGCGTAATAAAAAAATCGAATAATGGAATTCTTTACAGTAATAATTTTACTGTTTCTTTTAATAAAGATGAAATAATCTTAAATGGAAAAGGTTTTGGCCATGGTGTTGGTTTATGTCAATGGGGGGCAATAGCTCAATCAAAAAGAGGAGTTAATTATAGAAAGATTTTAGATTTATATTTCCCTGGAACAAAAGTCGAGAAAATTAATGATTAAATCTTATAATACTATTTAATAAAAATTATTTTTTCTAATTTGTCAAAGCTATTTTTATTTAAGAAGAATAATTTTTTTAGTTTCAACGAAATTAACAGTTTTAAATTGGTAAAAATATATACCGCTTGAAAAGTTTTTAGCATCCCATGTTTCTTCATAAATTCCTGGTTCAAATTCTTTATTTATTAAAGTTGTGACTTCTTTCCCTAAAATGTCATAAATCTTTATTGATACAAATTTAGATGATTTAATTTCAAATTTTATTTTTGTCATTGGATTAAATGGATTGGGATAATTTTGATATAAAATATAAGGCAGAGTTTTTTTTACTTCTCTTTTCTCAGTCGAAGTTAGTTCAGAAAGAGGTCGGGTCCACACCCCATAATCTTCTGTAGCTGCAAACATATTGTCACCTGATATAACTATCGAAGTAACTCCCGGAGTATAATCTAGTCCGTTACTAATGTTTGTCCAATTGAGACCATTATCAGTTGAAAGATATATGCTTCCTCCAAAATGTCTGTTTAATACTCCTGCAAAAATTCTGGAATCTACAACACTAATAGATTCTATCAGCGAATCTGCTTTGTCGAATCCATTATTTGAAGATATCCAATCTAAACCATTATTTGTAGAGATATAAACGCCAAAATAAGTTCCAGCAAAAATATTTTTCCCAGAAACTCCAAGACAATATATTCTATTGTAAGAAGGCAAACCATTATTTACTTCTTTCCATGCTTCTCCTTCATCTGTTGATAAAAAAACTCCGTTACTGGTTCCGGCAAATATATTTGTATCAATAACAACAAGCGAATTGACATTTTCATTTAATGAAATAGGAGCCCAACTAATCCCGTTATTCGTTGATTTATGTACTCCTTCAGTATTACCTGCAAAGATATTTTTTTTAGAGAAAGCTAATGAATAAATATTACTTAAATCTGCAGTTATTTTTGTCCAATATAAGCCTTCATCCGAGGAAAAATAGACTCCATTGTATGTCCCTACATAAATATTTTTGTCATTTAACTTAATAGTATTTATGCCAGCCCTAGGGTCCGGGGTTCCGTCTCCGTTGCCTTCAAATTCATGCCAGCTTTGACCTTGATCATTGGAATTAAATAAACGATCAAATCCAACATATATATTATTTCCAATTGTTAACATGGAAGAAATATAATGAGAAGATAAGCCATATTTTAGAGACGTCCAATTCAATCCATAATTTGTTGAAACATAAACACTTTTATAGCCTGAATATAGTTTGGATCCGGAAAATAAAAAAAAACTACCTAAATTTTCATCTGTAGTATGAATAATTTGCCATGTAATTCCATTATCAGTAGATTTGACAAGATCACTTTCTCCCGCAGTGTTTCCTCCTTTAAAATGATATGTAATTTCTGCAACGATATTATTTGTTTCCGATGCCCCAAGACGAAAAGGTGTTAAAATATTTGGGCTATAGCCATAAGGTATTTCACCAGTTAAGTTTGAAATATTCCAACTAATTCCTTCATTAGTAGAATAATACAAACCTGGATTTTCACCATCATTACCAGCGATAATATTATTGCCACTAATGGCTAAATAGTTGATTGTTCCTCCTTTAGGTAATCCATCATTGGATAATGTCCAACTTGTTCCATTGTTAGTTGATATAAGAACACCACTATAATTATTCATCCAATTTGACATCCCCACAAAAATTTTATTTCTCAAATTAACCAAGGGATAGAGATAAATGGTACTATCTAAACCTGTATAAATAGTCTTCCAACTTGAACCTTTATTTGTTGAAAAACCTATCATACTTCCACTGCCGGTCCCATCAACAAAAGTTTGAGAGTGAATAGCATATATATTTGTATCAATTATTGAAATTGTATGGACTGAGTAAGGATAGATTTTTACCCAATTATCACCAAAATCAGCTGAGTGAAAAATTCCTACATCAGTTCCCATATAAATATCTGTGTCTTGAATTGAAAAACAATTTGCTCGGTTAAAGATGGGTAAATTATGCAGCTTGTACCACCTTGCTCCCTCATCAGTTGATCTAAAAACATATCCATCGTTAGTTCCAGCAAATAAGATTTTTCCTTTTACTCCTAGACAATAAATTATTCCTGCCGAAGTATGACCAGAATTAAAAGTTTCATTAACCGGTTCCCATTGAGAAAAAGAAATTTTATTTAATGACAATATGATTAAAAGTAAAATAATTATATGTTTCACAATTAATTTCCTAAAATATTTTACCAAATAATCTTTTAATTATTTTTCTAAACCGATAAATGGAATATTTGTTAGAAAAGTAAATAGAATTTATTTTTATTAAACTTTATAATACGAGGTCGGTGGATATATTTTTTAAACTTAAAATAAGTCTGTAAGTTGAGTAATTATACATTTTTAATTTAATTCAAATGGAGGTTAGTTACAAATAAAAAATAAAATGAAATTATATTTTTGCTAAAAACTATCACATAACTTTTATACAAATTAATGATTAATAATTCACAAAAAATATATCTCGCTTCGTCTTCCCCAAGAAGAAAAAAATTATTAGAACAAATCGGACTAGAATTTGAAGTCTTAAAATTCAGCACACCTGAGAGTATTAAAAAGAATGAAAAACCAATCGATATAGTTAAAAGAATATCTTTAGAAAAATTAGAGGCTGCTAAAAAGAAAGTTAGCAGTGGGATAATTATTACAGCTGATACAATTGTTGTTTTCAATAATCAAATTTTGGGAAAACCAAAAAACAAAAAAGATGCTTTCAAAATTTTAAGCTTATTAAGTGGAAATACCCACCAGGTTTATACGGGATTTTCTATCTTTAACCTTAAGAATTCGAAAACAATTTCAGAATACGAAAAGACATCTGTAAAGTTCAGGAAATTACTACCTGAAGAAATAGAAGAATATATTGAAACAGGAAGCCCGATGGATAAAGCCGGTGCATATGGAATACAAGATGACTTTGGTGCTGTGTTCATAGAAAAGATAAATGGCTGTTACTATAATGTTGTTGGACTGCCATTGTCTAAATTTTATAAATCTTTACTTAGGATAATTTAGCTTGTTAAAAAAAATAAAAAAGAAAATATTAATTTCACTTGCTGTTGGGGGATTGATTTATTTGCTATTTACAATTTATGCAGATTATAAAAATGTTGCCCAAGCATTTGAAGAATTTAATTGGCTATTATTCCCATTCCTGCTTTTACTCTCCCTATTAAATTATTTAACTAGGTATTTAAAATGGGATTATTATTTAAATCTTATAAATGTCAAAATAAAAAAAATTGATTCATTTTCTATATTTATGTCCGGACTGATTATGAGCGTTACGCCCGGAAAATTTGGAGAGCTTTTAAAAGCATATTTAGTTAAAGAGATCTCCAATACACCAATTAGTAAAACTGCTCCTATCATAATAATGGAAAGAATAACGGATTCAATTTCATTAATGTTTATAGCGCTTGTTGGGGCATATGTATTTAATTATGGTAGAATAATTGTTCTCACAGTGTCGGTTTTATTATTTCTTTTGGTAGTTGTTTTAAGCAATAAGAAAATTGCAATGCCTGTTTTAAAGTTCTTTGAAAAAAGTAAATTCATAAAGAAACACTTAATTAGAATTCACAGCGCTTATGAAAGTTCTTATCAAATGCTTCGCCCGCTTCCTTTTATTTATATGATTCTCTTGAGCCTTTTTTCCTGGTCGTTTGAATGCTGGGGATATCATATAATTTTAACAAATCTAGCTGTTAATGTTAGCTTTTTATGGGCTTCGTTTAGCTATGCATTTGCAATAATAATAGGAGCTATTTCAATGCTGCCTGGCGGCTTGGGTGCTACAGAGGGTTCTTTAACCTATTTACTAATTAAAGCCGGAGCCACAAAAAACATTGCCGTTGCTTCTACTTTTATTGTAAGGGTTGTTACTCTATGGTTTGCAGTTTTAATTGGAATCTTTAGCGTATCATTTTATCAAAAGAGATTTGGGAAAATATCGGTTGACTCAGTTACAACAGAAAAACTTGTTTGATTTTGTTATTAAATACGGTGCTTTGAGAATTAGAAGATAAAACAAAAAATAACAACTAAGTAAATAAAAGCTATTAAGTAATAGTTATAACTTATGATTTTTTATCATATTAAAAGGCATAGCTGAAGTTAAATCATTTAATATTTTAAAAGAAATAAATACTTATACCTGTAAATATTTTTTGTAAGTTAATGATTGATTGTATTTATTTGTACTGTTCTTTTAGATTTTTTTGTAATTGATTAGATGCACAGATAAATAGCTTTCCTTGATTTTCAAAGGGGCTGTTGTTATATTCGATTAGTACTAAATAATACTAAATAAAGGAGTTAAAATGTCAAGCGAAAATAATTCAGGCAGAGGTTTTATTCTTGGCTTACTCACTGGAGGAGCTGTAGGTGCAGTAATGGCTTTATTATATGCTCCTAAAAGTGGTAAAGAATTCAGGTATGATATTAAATCTCGAACAGACGATTATTTGGATGATGCTGATAAGTATGTTGCTGATGCCAAGGACAGAGCAAAAGAATTAATCAATGAAGGCAAACGCAGGTCTGATAAAATCATATCTGATGCTAAATCTAAATCTGAAGAATTACTAAAGGATGCAGAAAAACTTTTTAATGATGCAAAACAAAAATCCAATACAGCTATTTCTTCAGGAAAAGAATTTGTTGAAGAAGAAAAAACAAACCTTAAGACAGCTTTTAAAGCTGGCGTAGATGCTTATAAAGAAACTAAAAAGTCATAAAAAATGAGTGCAGAAACGGTCTTTTATATCATTCTGCTTTTAGCAGCTTCTGCTCTTTGTATTGCTCTAATTATTTATTTAAAAAGTATTACTCAATCGATAAAAGCTATAGAGGGTGATATAAAAGGCCTATCGGATGAATTAAAACCTTTGATTGCTACCGCAACAGAGTTAAGTGAAAGTTTAAATGACATCTCCGATAAAGCAAACAGTCAACTTGATGTTTCAAAAGAAATAATATTTAATGTCCGTGATAGAGTTGATAAAATATTGGACCTGGAAGAAAAAGTTAGGAAAGGTGTTGAAGAACCGGCTATGCAGTTGGTAAAAAACCTATCCGCTGTTGTTAACGGGGTTAATACTTTTTGGAGTGCCTACACAAACAGATCAAAACAAAAATAAATTATAATTATTATTAAATAACTTACCTTGTATTTAAGGAGGAAGACACTTGAAAGAATATGACGCAGGATCGATTCGCAACATTGCGCTTATCGGTCACGGTGGAAGTGGTAAAACTTCATTATCAGAAATAATGTTGTTTACTGCTGGAGAAACAAATCGAATTGGTACCGTGGCCGAAGGAAATACAATTTCAGATTACTCTCCAAATGAAATTGAAAAACAAATCTCTATATCAACATCTCTTTTACATTTAGATTGGAACAACAAAAAAATAAATATTCTTGACACCCCCGGGTATTCGGATTTTATCGGTGAAGTTAAAGCATCAATGAAAGTATGCGATACTGCAGTTATGATATTGAAGTCTGCTGAAGGTGTGGAAGTGGGAACAGAAATATCAGGTAGATTTGTTGATGAATTTGGTTTACCATCGGCAATTATTATTAATAAAGTTGACAATGAACATTCCACCTTTGCAGAAACTTATGCTAAAGCAAAAGATAGACTCACGTCAGGTGCTACTCTAGTGACATTCCCGGTATCAGAAGGTGTTAACTTCAATACAGTTGTTGATGTGCTTAAAATGAAAGCATTTCAATATGGTGATGCAGGGAGTAAAAAGGTTGCTGAAATAGAAATTCCTGCTGATGTAAAAGAGAAGGCTGATAATTATCGGACAGAGTTGGTTGAAAAAATTGCTGAGACTACAGAAGAGCTAATGAATAACTATTTTGAAAATGGTAGTCTTACAGACGAAGAATTAAAGACAGGTATTAAGCAGGCTCTAATAAAAAGAAACTTTACACCTGTATTTGCTGTTTCAGCTACTAAAGGTGTAGGTGTAAACAGCTTTTTGGATTTTGCCTCAGAATATTTTCCATCACCAAAAGATAGAGGTGGGGAAGAAGCTTTATTTGTTGAAAATGACAAAGCAGTAAACGTTTTTCCTGATCCCGATGGCGAACCTGTATTATTTATTTTTAAAGTAATATCAGAACAGCACGTTGGAGAATTATCCTTGTTTAAAGTCTACTCTGGTTCTGTAGCTGCTGGAATGGATTTATTGAATTCAACAAATAATAAAACCGAAAGATTATCGCAGCTATCTATTTTAAACGGACATAATAGAACGGATGTATCTAAAATTAGTGCCGGTGATTTAGGTGCTGTGGTCAAATTGAAAGACACTCACACTAATAATACCCTTACTTCAAGAAATTTAACTGTAAAGATTAAAAAAATAGAGTTCCCGGAACCTGTTATAAGAGGAGCAATTATTCCTAAAGCAAAAGGCGATGAAGATAAAATTGCTTCTGGATTACATACATTACATGAAGAAGATCCTTCATTCAACGTAAAGTTTGATCCTGAACTTTCTCAAACAATTATTTCAGGTCAAGGTGAGTTGCAGCTTTCACTTGCTATCAAAAGATTAAAAGAACGTTATAACGTTGAAGTTGATATAGCTGAACCTAAAATTCCTTATAGGGAGACAATAAAAGGTAAAGCTGATGATGTTGAATATAAACATAAAAAGCAGTCCGGTGGAAGAGGGCAGTATGGACATGTACATTTCAAAATGGAACCATTACCAAGAGGAAAAGGATTTGAATTTGTTGACGCAATTGTTGGAGGAGTTGTTCCCGGAAGATTTATTCCTGCAGTTGAAAAGGGAATTCAGGAAGCCATGCTAAAAGGAGTATTGTCTGGCAACCTGGTAGTAGATGTCAAAGTTACTTTATTTTTCGGTTCTTACCACAATGTTGACTCCGATGAAATGTCGTTTAAACTTGCAGCATCACAATGTTTCCGCAAAGGCTTCCATGAATGCAAACCGGTTTTACTTGAACCAATTTATGAAATTGTTGTTACTGTTCCTGAAGAATACATGGGCGATGTAATGGGAGATATATCAAGCAGGAGAGGTAAAATTCTAGGAATGGATTCAGATGGGCATTTCCAAATAATAAAAGCTCAAATTCCTTTATCTGAACTTTATAAATATTCTTCCCAGCTTAGAAGTCTGACTTCTGGTAGAGGAATGCACAGTAGAACTTTCTCTCATTACGAAGAAGTTCCAAAAGAAGTAGAACAAAAGATTGTTGATGAATATCAAAAGTCAAGAGAAGAGGGACATTAAGGTTAATCATCATTGAATTTTAGGCGGTATTATAATGCCGCCTTTTTTATTTGTACGAGGTAATATGGAAAAACTTTGGTCGCCCTGGCGTTCCCAATATATCGATTCATTTAAAGACAAAACAAAAAATGATGATTGCATTTTTTGCAGTATGATTAACTTAAACGTTGAGGATGAAAATAATTTATTAATTGAAAAGGGAAAATTAACTTTTACGGTACTTAATCTCTATCCGTATAATAATGGGCATTTGATGGTGGTACCTTACCGGCACACTGACGATTTCGTCACATTAACTAAAGAAGAAAATCAAGAAATTATGGACAAGCTTCAAATTGCTTATTTAGCTTTGAAAGAAGTTTATAATCCAGAGGGCTTCAATGTTGGAGGTAATTTAGGAAGAGTAAGTGGAGCAGGAATTCATGAACATTTACATTTTCATATTGTGCCGCGCTGGAATGGAGATACTAATTTTATGCCGGTTCTTGGGGAAGTAAAAGTGATTTCGCAAGACTTATTAGTGACAAAGAAAAAATTGTTGGACGCTTATTCAAAGTTAAAATCGAAATGAGAATATTAAGTTAAATAATGAAACTAAAGAATAAATATAATTTTCTAATCATATTAAGTTTGATTTTTTTAATAATGCTTCTGAATAGCTGTACACCGGTTACTGAAACAGAAAGAAAATCTAAATCCGAAAAAACAGAAGAGAAGCCTGCTGAAAAATTAGTTAAAAATGTTGAGGCTATTGAAAGAAATTACATTAAAGCAGAAAATATAAAATCTGTTGAAAAAATAGGTTTTGACTATGACCTGAACGGAAACCTGTTTGACCAGGAAAAAATTTCAACCGTAAAGTATAATGTCAATGGTTTACCTGAAGAAACGATTATTTATGATGACAAAAATAAAATCGAATCTAAATTTGATTATAAGTATGACAGCAGTGGGGTAAGAATTGAAACTATAAAATATACCCCGGAAGGCAAACCGGAAAATAAGTATACATACGAATACAATAAGTATGGAAATAAAATAAAATCTTCACGTTATGATTTGAAAGGTAATCTGGAAAAATATTATTCATATGATTATGATGACTACGGTAATCTAATTGAAGAAAGATGGTACAGCGCTGATGATAATTTAGAATATAAAATTGATTACGAATACAGTGATAATGGAAAGAAAAGATTTGCCTATTCTTATAACTCAGATAATGATTTAGTATATAAATATGAATATAAATATGACAACAAAGGCAATATAATCGAGGAAGAGAAATTTGATAACAATGACAAAAAGGTTGGGATAATTCAGTATGTTTATAAATATTTTTAGTTGTAAATTCAATTAAGAATAGTTGATTTTAAATAGTTATAAGTATTATTTTTACTTTCTAAATTTTAGGGCTCGTAGCTCAGTTGGTTAGAGCATCTGACTCATAATCAGAGGGTCGGTGGTTCAAATCCATCCGGGCCCACCAAAAAAACTCGATTTCTGTAAATCGAGTTTTTTCATTTAAAAAGTTTTCTCCTAAAATTCCCAAAATAAAATTATCTATTTCATTATATTTAAAAATTACAAGAAGAAAATGTATCTGAGAAATTTCTTGTACAACGGGAATAACCGGTGCAATGTTTACTCTGATGGTATAAAGAAAAAAGAAAAATGAATTTAAATTCCATATAACAGGAAGAGACATAAAAGAAACAAATTACAACTTGATATTTGATGAGAAACTTTGCTGCTTTAATATTGCTGAAGATGAAGTTAAAACGACTGCGAAAAAAAAAGTGTTTTATGATGTACTTAAAATTTTGGAAGACTTTTGAAAACAAATGAAATAGCTGTTGAAGTAGGAAAAAAATTATCTAATGTAATTAAGCTGCTCAATAAAATGGAAATGGAAAAAATAATTGAGAGACCTAAGTTTGGTTGTTATAGAATACCAGTAGTAAAGGAAAAAGAAAAGTCGAAGTTGAAGTTAAAACCAAAGGATGTATTTGGGGACGAAGAAAATGGTCGAAGTGGTAAAAGTGCCGCAATGTAAGTTGAAAATATAATATTGCGGGTAAAAATTTTATTTGTAGTTTTACAAGGTATTGTTTGAAAACTAATAAATATTGGGGAGTTTGAGTGGTTTAAGTAAGGGGACTTGAGGAATGAAGATGCATCAAAAAACTTTGATTAATGATTGTAACAATATTTAAAATAATCCACTATAAAATATAAACGAAAGAATAATTCGATCGCCAGATAAGTCAATGCCGGAACTCTTTTTTAAGAAATCCTTTTTATAAGAGAACCTAATTTGAGCCTTACTTGAAAGACCAAAAGTTATTCCTCCTTCAATGAAAGGGAAAATTCCGGATGAAATTGTCTGAAGATCATTATCAATTGCATAATAATTGATTGTATAATCACCACCTATATATTCAGAATTAATAAGCTTACCTAAGGATTTAATATTTGATGTTAATTTATAATACCCTAACCCTACACCAACATACGGCATAAAATGTTTTGTTTCTATAATATTCAATCTGACTGGAATTCTAAAATCAATCAAAGAAATAGTAACTTTATTATTATTTAAATTTACTTTTCCAACTTTATAAAGATCAGAATAACTAAAAGAAATACCTGCCCTTAATTTAAAGTATTCAATTGTATCAAGGTAAGCAGGCCTTCCTAACAAAGATACATACTCAGCTTCAAAAACGGGATTTTTATTTAAATTATTTGCTTTATCTTTTAGAATTGAATGATGACCTATCCCTATTGCACAAGAATTAATAAAAAACCCGATAAAAATTAATATTAAAAGCATTTTTAATTTTGAATATTTAATGGAATTTAAACTCAAATATATTTTAATAAAAAAGTTTACTGATCTCATTAAGCAGTCTTTCATAAGACGTTCCTTTTTAATAATGAGTTAATATTTCTTAAAAGTAGTAATTGATTTTAAATTATTATGCATAAAGACATAGCTTAAAATATTATTGACAAAAAAACTAAGCAAATTACCCTCTTTTTCACGGTCTTAATTATATGAAGTTAAATATTAAATTATATAATTAATATATGATTTGTTAGAAAAACGCGAATATTTTTCAAATTATTTTAATAGTCACAAAATGACTGTAAACATACAAAAGTGTTTTGGTTCAGCGCGAAATGGAATTACGAATTAAATAAAAAAGTTGAAAATTTAAGAAACATTTCTCTCCTCATTTCTATTTTGTTTGGCATTCTTAAGTTTAAGTTCTCTTTGCTTTAATTATTGATCAACTCTATCAAAAAAGAAATCTTTAGGTTGCCAAACATTATTTAGTTTTTTAATTAACCAACTCTGTCATATCTAAATTTTACTTTGTCTAGAATAGCCATATTAATTAAGTTTACTTTTATAAAAATGACATTTGTAAATATTTATTCTTTAAATAGATTACCAATTTCCAGTAACTAAGTAATTATGTATTCTTTTTAAATTATTCTGTTGTTACATAAGTTCTTGGACATGATTGATCTGATAATTTTTATTAAACCACTTATCTTGATACGATAATCGCAACCATGAATTAGTCTATCGCAAATTTAACTCTAACACTTCTTCTAATTGTTACTTTACCGGAAATATTACCGCTTTTTGCATTTACTTCCGTGATTGAATTCATAGGGTTTGGATAACCCTGATGATAGTTATTTTCATCAATCTCCAAAATTTCACCTAATTTTACCCCCAGAGTTTTTGTCATATATTCTGCCTTTTCTTTAGCTGCTTTTAGTGCTTTTATATATGCATGCTGATGCTGCTGTTCGTAATCTGAAATGCTGTAGCTTGAGTTTTGAATTTCAAAATTGTCATTTGAAGCAAGCTTATTGCTAAGTTCAAAATATTTTGATAAATCTTTTAAGGTGAAATTAACTTCTACCTCGGTATAAAAACCATCTTGAATTCTTTCACGGGTATCTTCTTTGTACTTGTAATTTTTCCCAAGCCTAATAGGAGATGTTTCTATATCATCTTTATTTATACTTTTATTTTTCAAAATTGTCATGAATTCATTAAGAACTTTGTCGTTAGTTTTTTTACTTGCTTCAATTGATTCATCTACTATTCTTATTTCAACAGTAAAATTTATTTGGTCTGCAGGAAGAATAAGTTCGGATGTTCCGTTTACATCTATGTATCTTTGCTTCTCTTGAGCGTTAGCAAATACAGAAGAAAAAACGATCAAAGCTAATAATAATTTGTTCATAATGGACCTTCCATAATTGATGAAGGAAATATTAAATGAATTCAACTAAAAAAATAAAAGTTATTTTTGAATGCCTATGGTTCTCAACTTAGTAATTACTTTTACGATATTTTCTCTCCCCATGATTAAATAAATTGAGATTAAAATAATACAAAAAGATTTTACAATATTTTCAGTGCCTCTCACGCCTAAGGAGTTATGACTTAATTCTGCATTACTGAAGAGGGTAATGAGGTTACTGATTATACCTGGCAACTGAATCACTAATTCATAAAAACCAATTAATATTAATCCTGTTTCAAGAATTTTATTTTGTTGAAAATTAAGTTTTAAAATTTCATTATTCTCGTCATATCTACCTAATATTAGCAGACTCATCTTATTAGCACTAAACCATAATATCAAAGATAATATTAAATAAACAACTGATTGAATTATCCAATATACAATTGTGTCTGAAGAATAACTTGCGTGTTCACTAAAAGGCTTGATAAAAACAAGAATACCTGAAATGAAATTTGGTAAAAATAAATCCACAAAAATCCAAACTGATAAAATTTTTAGAAGGCTATAACTGAAACCCCTGATGTTCATGATAGTACCTATCTTTTTATTATTGCTAAAAATAATTATAACATTTTATAAGATAAAATAATTGAATTTAATTATCCTCTACAATCGTTCCCTGATGATAAACAATTTTCCAGCCATAATCATGTTTGCGCCAAATAGTAGCTCTTCTTGTAATTCTTTCATATTGAATTAAAGTATAAGTCACAAGATAATTATCCTTTGCAATTTCCTGGCATTTAAAGTCTTTTATTTCCCACTTATCTTGTTGTGGATTTGAAAAACGCTCTTCTAAAACATTTAGGACATATTCCCGGCTATAAATTCGTCCTGAAGCGCCAACTTCCCAGAAAGTTTCTTCGGTCATGTTTTCGAAATCTTTTCGTGTTGTTCCAAATTCTGGGCGATGGAAAATTGGTTCCCGTTTCTTTAATTCATATAAAACATCCATAATACTTTACTTCCTATTTTCAAATATGCCCAACATTCTCTTAAATGTTGCAAAAAAATTATTAGTGAATTTAATACGAATATACATTAACTTATAATTGCAAATCAATTAGGGTAATTTTTAATCATGAAAAAATTATTATTACTCTTCTTCTTCATGTTGATACAAAATAATTTAATTTACGCTCAAACAGATTCTTTAAAAGAACTCACCGGCTTTAGAAATTCTAAATGGGGAAGTGCTGTAAATGAAGTCAAATCTTCTGAAAAAGAATACTACCTACAGTCTTTTTCCGGTTTTGGAGTTTATGCCTTGTCATACACAAGTAGATTTGCCGGACTTAGAACAAGAATTGACTATACTTTTAAAAAAGGGAAGCTAGTTGAAGGCACTTATTCATTTAATCCAAACAGTGATATAAGAAGTGATTTTAAAAAATTGCAAAAAACTTTAATCAGTGAATACGGCAAACCGAGTTTTGAAGTTGGGCCGTTAATAGATTCTGCTTTTGTATGGATACAAATAACAAAATATGGAAGATATAAAGGACCTGAACTATACTGGAAGTTTAGTAATGGCTTTATTGCATTGGTGGCATCCAAATTTGAAAACGATATTACATTCACAATTCTATTTTCAAACAGCAAATCAATTGAAGAATATAATAGAGATAGAGAAGTCTCCACTGAAAATA
>CAVZID010000004.1:0-101820 GCA_963775245.1 uncultured Bacteroidota bacterium | reverse complement strand
ATTACAGCAGCTCTCAGATGGGTGCTGAACTCGCTGTAGATTTAGTTCCGAAATCAAAGACTTTAATTAAAAATAAAATACAAGATATAACTGCAAATATAGATTATAACTTTTTAATAAATGATAATCATTTCAAGTTTGGGTTTGAAGCAAAGAATTTAAATTTGACTTATGATTGGAATATTGGTTACAATCTTGAGTTAAGAAGCCTGATAAATCCGCCAGAGGATATATTCTTTGATTATGCCCCGAATCCATATTCTTATTCTGCAAAAACTAATTTATTAAGTTCTTATATGTTATCTAACATACCATTGTTAAAAGCAATGGAATCAAGATTTAGTTTGAGAGGAAATTATAGTTCGATAAGTAAATCATTTAACTTTTCCCCTGCGATAAATTTAAAGTATGATTATTCAAAAAATATTTCTTTAGAGCTTAACTACGGAATTTATTATCAATACTTGTATACTATAAAAGAAAGAAGAAATGAAAGCTTTTACACTCCTTATTCAGCTTTATTTTTAGCCTCTGATAAAAATAAAATACTAAGTTCACAAAATTATGATTTGGGAATTAATATAATTAATCTTCCCTTAAAGACGGAATTAAATATCGATTTATATTATAGAAATAGAAAAAATCTTCCTGCTTCTTATAATAATGAACCAAGATATAGATTCGAAAATGGATATGCTGCTGGTTTAGATTTAATGATTTCTAAGAAAGAAGGTAAGCTCAACGGCTGGGCTGCTTATTCATTTTCAAGGTCAATTAAATTTGGGAATGAATATGATTATTTCTCATCTTATGATAGAACCAATAATATAAAAATACTGTTTAATTTTAATCTTTCAGAAAAATGGAAGCTTAGCGCATTTTGGACCTACGCTTCGGGTCTTCCGTATACAAGAGTGATAGGTAAATTTAAAGGGGGAACGGATTATAAAGATGCATATGATTTTAATTTTTACGGCGAAGAATATGTTGGCGTTTGGCGCCCAATTGAAACTTCTAAGAATGCACAGCGAATGGAAGCAAATCATAGGTTGGATATTGGAATAGTTGGCTCATTTATTTGGGGAAGTCTGCTGATGAAACCGTATTTACAAGTTCTAAATATTTATAATAGTCCTAATGCTTATTACTACACCTATGATCTAGAAAAAAGTGATGAAAAGATAGATTACTGGGCTTCATTTATTGTTCCAACAATCGGAGTGACAGTTGATTTTTAAAATGTTATTATATTTTTTATTTACTCTTTTTGTCATTACGGTCGGTTGTAAAAAAATAACAACCGAACCAACTGGAATTGACGATTACAGTGTATTAGCATATATAACAAGCGATTCAGCCAAACAGAAGGTTTTTGTTTATAGAGCAGTACCTTTAAACAGCAATGATTCTTCAGATTATTTTTATGACAAAGCAGATGTTTCTGTTACCGGAAATTCAACCTTAGAAAAATATTCATATTACAATGATAATTTTTATGCTGAATATTATGTCGATTCAACATCTCATTTTAAGCCGGGTGAAAAATATTATTTAAATATAAAAACGGGGACAGAAACAATAACCGGGGAAACTACTTTACCTGGAGATTTCGAAATTACATCACTTAAAAATTACCAGGAAATCCTTGTCGATAAATCAGTAATATTAGACCTGAAATGGACAAAGAGTGATAATGCTTATGCATATATAATCAATTTTAATTTTCCATTAACATATTATTATGGAGCCCCTACTTCTTACATTAAATATGCATTTATAACTAACGATACAACTTTTAATTATAACAACGATGCTTTTTATCCAGATCTAGACACTACTCAATATACAAGAGTAAGTGTGACAGCAGTAGATAAAAATTTTTATCAACATCACTTTGAAGAGTATAATTCATGCGGATTAAATAAAGGATATGGTTATTTCGGATCGGGGACTGTGAAAAAAGTTTATTTAGTCGATCCTGAAAAAGTAAAAAAAATAAATAAGTAGAGAAAAAATAAAAGAAAAGAGAAAAAAAGAGTTGTCAGATATTGCAAGATTTAAATAAATTGTGATTAAAACCTTGCAAATTATTTAAAGAAAAAAGGATAACTCAGATGAAAGGCAATTCACCGGATAAGCATCAGAAAAGTTTTTTGTACCAAGGATTGCAAGAGATGTTGAATCCGAAAGAACCGTTGTATCAATTGTCGGAGAAGATGCCCTGGGTGGAAATAGAAAAAGACTTTGAGAAGTATTACATAGAATTTGGAAGGCCGTCAAAACCAGTAAGGCTAATGGTGTCGCTGATAATACTGAAACAGATGTATAATTTAGGAGACGAGACAGTAGTAGAAAGATGGGTACAGAATCCATATTGGCAGTACTTCAGCGGAGAGAAAGATTTTCAGTGGAAGTTTCCAGTAGAGCCAAGTGATTTAGTACATTTTAGAAAACGCATAGGCGAAGAAGGGGTAAAAAAGATACTTGAGATATCGATAAGCCTGCACGGCAAATCAGCGATGGAAAAAGAAGTAGTAGTAGATACAACGGTACAAGAGAAAAACATTACGTTTCCAACGGATGTAAAACTGCACAAAAAGATAATTGAACAATGCAGGAAGATAGCCAAGGAAGAAGGCATCGAACAAAGGCAGAGCTATACAAGGGTAGTAAAGAAATTAGTGATGGCGCAAAGATTTAGAAATCATCCAAAGAATAAAAAGAGGGCATATGCAGCAGCAAGAAAACTAAAGACCATAGCCGGTAGATTGGTACGAGAGCTCGAACGAGGGCTGAGTAAAGGCCAAAAACAGAAGTATAATGAAAAGATAATAATCTTTAAGAAAATATTAAGCCAGAAGAAAGACGACAAAGAAAAGATCTACAGTATCCACGAATCAAAAGTATATTGTGTTTCGAAGGGAAAAGAGCACAAGAAATATGAGTTTGGCTCAAAGGCATCAATAGTGATGACAAAGAAAAGCGGGATAATAGTAGGTGCATACAGTTTAGAAAACAATGACTATGATGGACACACATTACCGAAAGCATTGGAGCAATGCCAACAGTTGAGAGGCAGTAGCCCCAAAGTAGCCATAGCCGACAGGGGCTATAAAGGCAAAACAAGAATAGGAGAAACGGAGATACTGATACCCAAGCCGCCCAAGAAGGGAAGCAGTGAGTATGAGAAGAAAAAAGCCAGAGCGAGATTTAGAAGAAGAGCAGCCATAGAACCAATAATCGGTCACTTAAAAACGGATCACAGATTATTGAGAAATTATTTGAAAGGACTTATCGGAGACTCAATGAATTTAATGTTAGCAGCGGCAGCATTTAATTTTAAGAAGTTGATGCGAAAGTTGTGGGAATCCATTCCTAAGGGAAAAATATTTTTTGCTCTTTTAATAAACTATATCCAAAACAATTTTGAACCAAATAATAAAAAGGTTTTATTGTTATTAGAAAACAGACAGACTTTTTAAGGACTGACTATTTAAAGATAAAGTTATAAGTGATATAG
Source organism: uncultured Bacteroidota bacterium (assembly GCA_963775245.1). Lineage (GTDB taxonomy): Bacteria > Bacteroidota > Ignavibacteria > Ignavibacteriales > Ignavibacteriaceae > CAVSWT01. Next base: position 98,300 of record CAVZID010000004.1, on the reverse strand, counting down.
TTTAATCAATAAAAAAAATGCCGGAAAAATTCCGGCATCTAATTAAACCTATAAGATTAGTTACTTAAGCTTCCGCTTTTTCTTCCGAATAAATCTTCTGAAATTCTCTTGGTTCTCTTTCTTTCCATGAACCTTTGTGATATGCATAGCCGGCAATCAAAGGCATTGCGATTGTTGCTTCGGAATAAACCATTTGTTCGTGAGTTGTTTCAACTTTTCCCCATGAGCTTGCTTCTTTTAACGTCGAGCTTGATAATGCGCCGTCTCTAACATCTGCAACTGTAATTTGAACTGCGTATTTGTGCATTGGGGCATCTTCTTGAAGAATGTCTGCCGCAACAACAATATCTTGAGTAAAGTTTTTAGGAACACCGCCGCCAATCATAAAAATTCCTGTTTCTTTTGTGTTCAATTTTATTTTTGTTAATTCAAGAAAATCTTTTGCTGAATCAATTGAAACATGTTTAGTTGGATTTTGTGTTTGATGAACTATAAATCCAAATCCGGCAGAACAATCAGAAAAAGCCGGGACGAAAATTGGAACATTCTTTTTATAGCAGGCATAAATAACAGAGTCGTCTACTTTTGGCCCGCCTTTGTTATCAAGATATTTTCCAAATTCCCAAAGTAATTCTCTTGATGAATATGGGCGCGGTTCTAAGCTGTCAAATATTTTTCCGGTAGTTTCATCGCAGACTCTTAATTCATCTTCATCAATATACGTATCATAAATTCTATCGATGTGCAAATCCCTTAACTCATTATCATCGCTAAAAGGAGTTCCTTTGTAATGCTTAAAACCAAGCGCTTCGAAAAAGTCCTGATCAACCATTACTGCACCGGTGGAAACAATTGCATCAACCATGTTATTCATAACTAAGTCATAAACAACTTTTTTTAACCCGGCACTAAATAAGCTTCCGGCAAGAGTTAAAATTATTCCGCACTCTTGCTCTTTTAACATCATATCATAAATTCTGGCAGCTCGATTTAAATCTCTTGCTGTAAAAGCCATGTGTTCCATCGAATCAACAAGGGGAATAACATTATGCTTTTTAATATCTATATGCTGAATTACCTCTTTCAAATATTTCTTTTTATTTGCCATCTCACAACTCCTTGAAGTAAGTTTTAATTTTCAATTAAAGATAAGATAATAATTTTTTAAGGGAAATAAATATAATTAAAATTAGGAAATAATTATTATGTGATCATTAATTTTAGATAAGTAAAATTTGATTTTGTTGTAGAGACGCTTCGGTGAAGCGTCTTAATTTTCAATCGAAGCTTAAATAATATTTTAATTTAATAACCTTCAATCAAAAATTATTGAAATATCTGTTTTAAGGAACTCATCCCATGATAAAGATTCTTTACTAACCAAAATATTTTTATATGTTTTATATGATTGATTAAATTTCTCTATGCCTTTATGAACCTTTGTCCTGTTTGTTTTTACTTCAAGCGTAATAATTTTTTTACCCTTCGCTAAAATAAAATCCACTTCATCATTACCTTCACGCCAATAATAAAGTTGAAAATCGTTAATACGCGATTGATTAATTAAATATGAACCAATAGATCTTTCAACATATCTTCCCCATGCGTCCAATTGTGCAGTAGATTGTTTAAAGCTTAGCTCGGAATAAACGGAAGAAAAAGCTGTGTTGTAAGTTAACCATTTAGGAATGCTCGATTTAACTGAAACAGCCGAACCTGAAAACTTTTGAATTCCGGCAATCATCCAAGTTTTATTCAGCAAATCCTGGTAATGTGCTAAAGTTGTGGTATTTCCTGCATCATGTAACTGGCCAAGCATTTTTGTGTACGATAATATTTCAGTTGCATACTTGCATGAAAGATCGAAAAGATTTTTAAGTAAAGCAGGCTTTTGAACCTGAGTGAGCTGCAGTATATCTTTAGAAATGGTTGTTTCAATAATTGAATTTAAAATATAATCCTTCCATCTCTTTTCATCTTTTATTAGTTGTGCAGCACCTGGATATGATCCAAAAAAAACATATTCTTCCGGTGTAAAATCAAAAGCATCCAGCATTTCTGAATAGCCCCAGTGAGGAAGCTGAACTACTTCAAATCGGCCAGTTAAAGATTCAGTCAATCCTTTTTGAATTAAAAGAGTAGCAGAGCCAAGCAACAAAAGTTTTATTGGGATATTATTTCTTGAATCGTTGTCCCAATTTTTTTTTATAACTTCACTCCAGTTGTGAAGTTTCTGTATCTCATCAACTATTAAAAGATATTCTTTTGATTTTGTTGAACTCAATTTTAAACGTGCAGTTTCATACTGTTGCTCTAACCATGTTGAATCTGAGGGCGGGATTGCATCGGCAGATACAAAGCTATATGGTATTGATATCTTCTGAACTAATTGTTCTGCTAGTGTTGTTTTTCCAACCTGACGCGGTCCAGTAATAACCTGGATGAATTTCCTAGGTTCTTTAAAACGCTTGATTAAATTCTTTTAGCTGGCTTCTTTCATACATAAATTTTACTCAATCAATTGAGTAAAATTACTCAACCGACTGAGCAAAAACAAATAAATGTATAAAAATAATCAAAAAAACATCTTAGCTACTCTTAAAATTCCTTGTTTCCAGGGAACTCTGTGAGAAACACCGCTTTTATTTTTAAATTCATCAAAATGTTCAACATACCATTTATAGCTTCTAATCAAAGCATCTTTATTTGAATATTTTGGTTTGTATCCTAAAACAATCTCAGCTTTTTCAATGGAAACAAATGAATCTTTAGAAGCAGTCTCATAAACCCATTTATATAATGGTGAAATTTTAAGAGCTTCTAAAATTTTTAAAGTAAATATTATCGGCTTTTCAGGTAAGCCGACTATTTTTTTACCAAAGCCGGCATAATCCAAAACTGCCTGGTAATCTTCTTTCATTGTTGTAAATACTTTTGCACCAATGTTAAAAGTATCGTTAACATTTTTTTCATCAAGAGTTGCACATAAATAAATGGCATCACAAAGATCCTCAACATCCATTAGCTGATAACGATTTTGACCATTTCCAATCATTGGAAATCCTTTGCCGTCTCTTGCCCAATCAAAAAGTAAATCAAACACGCCTAATCGTTCCGGGCCGACAAAAGATTTGGGCCTTATAATTGGTACGCACATCCCATTGTTTCGATAAAAAAGACATTCTTTCTCGGCAAGAATTTTTGCTTTTCCGTAATGGCCAACACCGTCTAATTTATCATCTTCACTTATTGGATGATGATCAGGAATACCATAAACAGCAGTGGATGAGATATGAATAAATCTTTTAACGTTATGCTTCTTCGCTGCTTCAAGTAAATTTTTTGTTCCTTCGACATCTGTTGACATAATATCTTCAGGCTTATACAACGGCAAGGCTGCCGCAGTATGTATTATAACATCTATTCCTTTTATAGCTTCATCAACAGCGCTTTTATTTCTTATATCATTTTTAATGATCTTAATTGTACCATCTCCGGTATAAGCAAGCATATCCGGATAATCGAACTCCGCTATATCATAAGATATAACCTTATGGCCGCGGGAATGTAAATGTCGAACTAAATTAATACCTAAAAATCCGGCACCGCCGGTAATTAAAAATTTCATTATGAATTCACATTAAATAATTAAAAAAAAACGACACCAAAATTAGTAATTTTAGCACCGGCTTCAAAGAAAATTAATTTGAACAATAATAAGTTTATTGTTGCGCCAATAGTGGAGTTTCGGATCAAGCTTGGTAAATAAATCATATTTCTTCAAGAAATTGGGGTTATAATATTTTGATCCATAAATGACATGATATTAGGAATGTATATATAGTCTTGAATTAAAATTTGCTTTAGCTTATGTTAAAGTAACCATGAATTTAGCTTTGATAAAATATAATGAGGATAACTATTTCATAAGCATATCTATATCTATAGTATTACATTCTGTTATAATTTTTGCCTCAATATTTATATTTGATATCACTGTTAACAACCATCATAAAACAAACCCGTATGTTCAAGTTTATACCAATGAATTTGAAAATATTAAAAACACCATTCCTGTGGTGAAAGAAAAACATGAAGATAAATCTTTGCCAATAAAGAAAGTTTCTAAAAAAGAATTTGAACAAAATAAAATAATTGAGAAAAAAGAAAATCAAACAAACAAAAATGCAGTTACGTTTTTAAATTTCTCTGGGACCAATGCGGATACAACTAATCTTGATCAGATTTACAAAGAACCAACATTGGATGTTTCAATGCGATATCCAAAAGGATGGACGTACATTGATCAAAATGTAAAAGACAAACTTGATGGAGTTACTTTCTGGGCATTGAAAGGCACTTATGATCCACCGCCGTATATTCATTTAGAAGTAAAAGAAAAATTTTTATTTAATGAAAGCAGGTATAAAAACAAAAGGTCGGAAAAAAATTATGTAATTTTTTATAATGATCCTGTAGAATTAGCGGGACAAATTAGTCAAATACTTTATATTAGAACGGAAGATGATGAAGACTTTAGTGTAAAGCTAATTATGAATGACAGAGATTCTTTCAAATCATTTCAGCCTGAGTTTTTTGGTATGATAAAAACATTTAAGTTTGGAAAACAATATTTCTAATTAAAATTAAAATAACTTAAGTCGAGGAGGAGCTATGTTTAGAAAAACTTATTTCAGCTTTTTTTCTTTGTTAATGCTGATGGTTTCTTTGGTTTCTGTAAAGATTCTTGCACAATCACAGTTTGAAGGCAAAGTTGTTATGAATGTAAAATCAGGTGATAAAGACACCGACATAAACATGTTTGTTAAAGGCAACAAAACCTTAATTAACATTAGTGATGAGCAAAAGGCTAACGTAGTTATGGATTCAAAAGAACATAAAATGACTATTCTTATGCCTGAACAAAAAATGTATATGGAGATGGATATGAATATGATGAAAGGTATGGCTGAAAAAATGAAAAAGAATGATGAATCAGAAGATAATGGAAAGATGAATGGGAAGTTTGATAAGACCGGCGAAACAAAAGACATTAATGGTTACGAATGTGAAAAGTGGGTTTATACAGATGATGATGGCAATAAAACTGAAGCTTGGATGACAAAAGAATTGGGAAACTTTATGGGCTTTAGTAACCCTATGGCGAATGATGAATCATCAAGCTGGCAAAAGGAGATTGAAGGAAAAGGATATTTCCCGATGCAGGCTATTCATTATGAAGACGGGAAAGTTGAAAGTTCTATGGAAGTTAAATCTGTAGAGAAAAAATCTCTAGACAATAGTATGTTTGAAATTCCAGCCGGTTTTTCTAAGTTCAGTGTGCCTATGATGAATAGAGGGCAGAAACAAAATTAGTTATCATAAATAAACCCGGTTTCTTAGAGAAACCGGGTTTATAAAAATAAGACTTTCATACATATTTCTTATTTCAGTATTTGTATTGTATATAAAATTCTCCAGTTAAATTCCACAAAATTGAAAAAATTAAATTATTACTCCTTTTTTTCAAAATAATTCAAAATAGATTTTCTTGACTTTCAGGCTTGTTAAACTTAAATTTCTGCTCTTTATTTGAAATGATTTTATGTTTCGGAGGAAAATAGCGTGAAACAAGAAAAATTAACCAGGTTTATAAGCACGGAAAATGCCGATAGAAAATGGTATGTTGTTGATGCAAAGGATCAGGTTTTGGGTAGACTGGCTTCGAAAGTTGCCATGATTATTAGAGGAAAAAACAAACCAACTTTTTCGCCTAATGCAGATACCGGTGATTTTGTTGTAATAGTAAATGCAGAAAAAGTTAAGATGACAGGTAAAAGAGAATTATTAAAAACTTATGCTCATCATTCCGGTTATCCCGGCGGGTTAAAAGTAAAATCATTTGAAGAGTTGATTGCAAAAAAACCCGAATTTGTTTTAGAGAACGCTGTAAGAGGTATGCTTCCTAAAAACAGATTGGGGAATAAGTTAATTAAGAAATTAAAAGTTTATTCCGGTGAATCACACCCACATCAAGCTCAAAAGCCTGAAACAATAAGTTTATAACGGAGAGAAAATGGCAGATCAAATTTATGTAGGAAGAAGAAAGACAGCAGTTGCACGTGTAATTCTGAGAAGCGGAAATGGAAAGATTACCGTAAACGGAAAAGAATTTGAAAAAGTTTTCCCGATGCTTCTTAATCGAGAAGATATTCTAACTCCATTAAAGGTTACTGAAACTGAAGGTTTCTACGATTTACTCATTAATGTTAATGGCGGTGGAACTACCGGTCAAGCCGGCGCAGTTAAGCTTGGTATTGCTAGAGCTCTGGTTGCTATTAATCCGGACTTCAGAAAAGCATTAAAGCCTGATGGGTTATTAACAAGAGACCCTCGAATGGTTGAACGTAAAAAACCCGGAAGACCAAAAGCTCGTAAAAGATTTCAATTTTCTAAAAGATAATTTATTTAACAACATTATTCATACTTTCGGATTTACCCCCTGTGTCCCAATTTAAAGGGATTAAAGGTAAAAGAGAAGAAAGTAGAAGATAAACAGGAGTAAAAATGCAAAAAGTTGAATTAACTCAGCTTATTGAAGCTGGGGCACATTTCGGTCATCTTACACGCCGTTGGAATCCCAAAATGAAGCCATATATTTTTATGGAGAAAAACGGGATTCACATCATCGATCTTAAAAAAACACAAACCAATATTACGGACTGCGCAGAAAAGCTTTCTAATTTAGTTTCTGATGGAAGAAGAGTCTTATTTGTTGGGACAAAGAAACAAGCAAAGAATGTTATTGAACAGGAAGCAAGAAGAAGCGAATCAAACTGGGTGAGCGAAAGATGGCTCGGCGGAATGCTTACAAATTTTTCTACCATCAGGAAAAGTATCAAAAGATTGACCAATATTGAAAAGCAGGAAACCGACGGAACTTTCGATAAGATAACAAAGAAAGAGCGTCTCTTTTTAACAAGAGAAAAAGACAAGCTGAAAAAAGTTCTCGAAGGTGTTGAATCGATGAATAGGCTGCCTGGAGCAATGTTTGTGGTGGATATTAAAAAAGAATCAATTGCAATTAAAGAAGCAAAAAGATTGAACATCCCTGTATTTGCAGTTGTTGATACTAATTGCGATCCGGACCCGGTTGATTATTTAATTCCTGCAAATGATGATGCTGTTAAAACAGTTGAACTAATTGTTAAATACATAGCTGATGCTGTTATTGAAGGTAACATTAAAGCTAAAGAACATAAAGCCGAAGAAGCTGCTGAAAACGAGAGAATAAAAAAACAACGCGAAGAACAAAAAGCTGAGGCTAAGGAAAAAGCTCAAGCAAAAGAAGCGGCCGAAGCTAAAGAAAAAGCTCAAGCAAAAGAAGCAGCCGAAGCTAAAGAAAAAACAGAAACTTCGGATGAATAAATTAAAGGAAGATTATTATCATGGCTATTACTGCTGCACAAGTTAATGAATTAAGAAAAAAAACCGGCGCAGGTATGATGGACTGCAAAAAGGCTCTTACCGAAGCCGAGGGTGATTTAACCAAAGCAATTGAAGTGCTTAGAAAAAAAGGCGCATCTGTTGCTGCTAAAAGAGCTGAAAAATCTGCCAACGAAGGACTAATAGTTACAAAAGTTTCCGATGACGGAAGCAAAGGTGCTATTGTTGAAGTTAATTGCGAAACCGATTTTGTAGCAAAAAGTGATGACTTTACAAATTTTGCTAACTCAGTTTTAGATACGGTTTTTAATAAAGAACCGAAAGATGTTGAAGCGCTTTTAAATGATAACGCTGAATTAAAAACAAAGTTGAATGATGTTTTAGGAAAAGTCGGTGAGAAAATTGAAGTTTCCCGTTTTGCCATTGAAAAGGATCCTGAAAGTCTTGTAGTTGATTACGTTCATTTAGGGTCAAAGCTTGGCGTGCTGGTTAAATTTGATAAGGTAACAAATAATAAGGAAGACCTTACTAACATTGGTAAAGACATTGCAATGCAGGTTGCCGCAATGAAACCTATCGCTGTTTATAGAGAAGAAATACCTAAAGATACGATTGAAAAAGAGATTGAGATCTATAAAGAGATTGCTAAAAAAGAAGGTAAGCCTGAACAGATTTTAGATAAAATTGCTAACGGTAAACTAAATAAATTTTACCAGGAAAATTGCTTGATCGAACAGATGTTTATCAAAGACAATTCTATTGTTGTTGGTGATCTTATCAAGCAATTCAATTCAAAAAACGGAACAGAGGCAAAACTTTCCTTATTTCGCCGGTTCCATCTAAGTGACGAAAATAAATAATCTTTTATCAGAAAGGTCTTAAATTTATTAAGACCTTTTTTTATATTTAATCCTACACAATCGAAAAATTTATATGAGTAATTTAAAATTCAAAAGAGTACTTCTTAAGCTAAGCGGTGAATCATTAATGGGTGAAAAAGGCTTCGGTATTGATTCGAAAGTTCTTGATTTTTTTTCAAATGAAATTCAAAAAGTAAAAAATGTCGGAGTTGAGCTTGGAATAGTAATAGGAGGCGGCAACATATACAGAGGCTTAAGTGCTGGTGAATATGGAATTGACAGGGTAACCGGAGATCAAATGGGGATGCTTGCAACTATGATAAACTCTCTCGCTCTTCAGAATGCAATTGAGAATAAAGGAATTTATACGCGGTTGTTAAGTGCAATTGAAATTCATGAAGTTGCAGAACATTATATTAGAAGACGTGCGATTAGGCATCTTGAAAAGGGAAGAGTAGTGATCTTTGGTGCTGGAACCGGACATCCTTATTTCAGTACAGATACGGCAGCTTCACTAAGAGCAGTTGAAATTGAAGCAGATGTAATTGTAAAAGGGACACGTGTTGACGGCGTTTATGATTCCGATCCGGAAAAAAATTCCAATGCGGTTAAGTTTAATAATATATCTTACCTGGATATTCTTAAAAAGAATTTAAGAGTAATGGATTTAACTGCTGTTAGTCTTTGCCAGGAAAATAATTTGCCCATGATAGTTTTTAATATGGATGTTCCGGATAACCTATTGAAGTTAGTTATGGGTGAATCTATAGGAACCTTTATTGATAATACAGAAGTAGCTTCTTAAAAAATTTAATAATTTTTCAGAGGTCATAATGGAAAAAATAATTAAAGACGCAAAAGATAGAATGAATAAATCTATTGAAGCTTTTAGAAGTGAATTGTCGAAAGTTAGAACCGGCAAGGCAACCACTGCTTTACTAGATGGAGTTAAGGTTGATTATTATGGAAATATGACTCCCATCAACCAGGTTGGTAATTTATCTGTACTTGATGCTCATTCTCTTTCAATTACTCCATGGGATAAGTCTATTGTACCGGCAGTAGAAAAAGCAATACTTGAAGCTAATATTGGTTTTAATCCTGTCAGTGATGGAACAAACATCAGAATTCCTGTTCCTCCTTTAACAGAAGAAAGAAGAAAAGATTTTGTAAAGCTTATTAAAAAATTTGGAGAAGATATAAAGGTTGCAATCAGGAATGTTAGAAGAGATGCTAACGATCATTTGAAACGAGAAGAAAAAGATAAAAAAATTTCTGAGGATCAGCTAAAAGATGCTGAGGATGAAGTTCAAAAGCTAACTGATGAACACACAAAAATGGTGGATGAAATTCTGAAGCATAAAGAAAAAGAAATTATGGAAGTATAATTTTATCTGGCAGCTGCCGGATAAAAATATTTATTATTAAATAAGGCGAATCATTTGTTCGCCTTTTTTTATGTTCGTTTAAAAGTTAAACATTTTTAGTTAATTTTGATTCGCTAAGTGCGGGTTTTCTTTCACTCCGTTAATAAGAAAAACAATTAATGGAAAAAAATAAGAATAGAAATTTTTCTTTTAATGCTGCTGCCGTTAAAAATTATATAAATAAAACTACGATAAGAAATGTAGTAATTTTTAGTGGAGGCATAATTGTTTTCTTAGCTGGAGTTGTAGTTTACGGGATAGTTTTAAATTTACGCGAAGTACCGTTGTCGGAAGCAATGCACGATAAAGGTATCAGCCAAATTGATGACCCTGTACTTTATATCAACCGCAGCACCTATACAGTTAATTTATACCAGGACACAATTTTTATTAAATCATACCGGGCTTCATTTGGAAAAAACGTCGCATTACCTAAAACAAAAGCAAACGATTATTCTACACCTGTTGGTGAATATAAAATATGTTCGATAGATACATCTAATGTATACTATAAATTTTTAAGATTAAATTATCCTAATCTAACTGATGATGCAGAAGGGCTGCGTAAAGGCTTAATTACTCAGAAGGAATACGATGAACTTAGGTTTGAATATTATTACGCCGAATGCCCGACATTGAAAACTGAGTTAGGAGGAGATATAGGAATCCATGGAATTGGAAGGATGGATTATATATTTAAAAATCTTCCCTTTGTATTTAACTGGACTAACGGTTCAATCGCAGTAAGTAATGAAGATATTGATGAAATTTGTTCTGTTGTAAAGAAAGGAACCAAAGTTGTTATCAAATAAAAAATATTTGCTGGTTTTACTTTTCGCATTATTTCTCTTTAGGTGTAATAATAAAGATAAAAGTAATAATTCTTCCTTAAAAGCACCTGACTTTAGTGATCCGCAAATTGCAGCGAGTGAGGCATCAAAAGCACTTGGCAGCGAAGTGGCATTTGCATATAAAGGAAGTTATGATATGGATACATCGATAGAAATAGCTACGGGAATAGAAATAAATAATTCTAAAGATTGGGGTATTAAATTTGATTTGATGAAATATAGCAATGGTTCTTTAAAAACTGTTTTTCAAAGTGGTCTGCTGGATGGATCATTTAGCGAAAGCCTTGTAAAGAGAATAAATCTTCCGGCTTATAATTATGATTTAATCTATTATAATTCTTTGGACTATTTTTTAGGCAGCGGCGGTGGTGAAGTCTACAGTTATATTGTTGATTATGACAGCAGCCAGGTTTATTACGCTCATTTAATTATAGAGCAAAGTGAATCAATTTCTCTTTTCCTTTCTGAGAATATTAAGAATAAGGAAGTAAAAGATTATTTCGTCAAGAATTTTACGAATGATTACCCATCATTAAAAATTATTTCAAAAGATATTGAGTTAAACTTGTAATTGGATTTTAATTCATCTTTAAATAATCACAAATAAGAAATTGTAATTATAACCCCTGGTAATGCGTTTTATCAAAATAACTTTATTTTTAATTTTTGTGTTTTCAATTTCCCTAATAGGGCAAAACGGGCAGCCTTATGAATTAACGTCTATTACATTTGAAGGAAATCATGATATTTCCACTTCACAGCTTGAAGACGTAATTCAATCTAAGCAAACGCCCTGGTGGTTTTGGAAATTTTTAAATTCTATTTCAAGCAGTCTGGGCAACGAACCTGTTTATTTTGATTCCACAAATATTCCTATCGATATCGAAGCGTTAAAAGAATTTTATCAAGCCAATGGTTTTTTTAATTCCAAATTTGGTTATAAATATAAATTAGATACAAGTTCCCACGATGTATCTCTTACTTATTTAATTACTGAAAACTCAACATCATTTTTTGGTGCAACAAAAGTATTTGGGATTGCTAAAATTCCTCCCGAGCCTAAAAAAGTAATTTATGAAGACGTAACATTTGACTCAACCGAAAGATATTCCCAGGATGAATTAAAGCAGGGAATTAATGAATCTGTTTCAGCTTTGCAAAATAGCGGGTACATGTATTCAAGATTTGATAGTACAATTATTATTAAGGATACAACTCAAAATCGTGCAAATTTTAAAATATATTTTACCACAGGGAATTTTTATACAGTCGACTCAATTCTTATTAATAAAAGCGGGCCTGGGGAATATTTAGTAAGCGATAAGCTTTTACGTGATATTGTAAAAATTAATCCTGGAGAATTTTATGATCTTGGCAAGATAAAAAGAAACCAGGTTAGATTATTCAGGACTGATTTATTTAACTCTGTTAATTTAAGAGGAGTTGCTGATACTTCAAGCAACAAAGTTAACATTCAGCTTGATGGAAATGTCGGTTTATTAAATCAATTAGCTCCGGAAATAATAGCTAACAACCAGGAAAACCTTTTTAATTTTGGGCTTGGTGCATCATACCTTAGGAAAAATTTTCTAGGTGACGCAAGAAAACTAACTTTAAGAGGAGCAGTAGGTATACAAAATATTTTTCATTCGGATTTCCTTCCTTTCTTTAAGAAATTTTCTTTTAGAGATACGACTTTACTTGGTTATATTGATTCCAGATTAGTAATTGAACAACCCTATTTATTTGGCAAACCTATTTTCGGAACTTGGGAAACTTACGCTACAGTAAATAAGAAACCTTCAACTAATTACACAAAATATGGCTCACAAATCACTTTCGAATTTGAATTCCCAAGCTTTACATTTTTCAATTTCTTAAGTACTTATTATAATATTGAACAAGTATACGAATATTATAGACAGGAACCTCAAGACAGCCTTTCTAAAAAATTCATTTCAGTAATTGGTGCTGAATTTGGAAAAACGGCAGTTGATAATATTCTTTTTCCCACCCAGGGATATAACCTTTCATTTCAATTAGAAGAAGCGAATGCAATACCTTATTTGGTGCAAAAAGCTTTTCATTCAAATTTTGATGGCGCCTTATTTTATAAAATTCTTTTTAATGTAACATATTATCATGCAGTAGATTTAAAAAGAAATAATATTATAGCTGCCAAATTTAAAGTTGGACAACTTCAGGAATATATTGGTACTTACGATCAAATACCAATTAACAGAACATTTTTTGCCGGAGGTAGTAACTCAATCAGAGGATGGGCTTCTAACCAGCTTATTCCAAAAGAAAATAAAAATGTGCAGGGATTAACGGATAAAGGCGGAACTTTTCTTTTGGAAAGTTCTCTTGAATACAGGTATAGAATTTTTTCAAGTTTTGGTATGGCTATGTTTTATGATGCCGGTAATACCTGGCTGGGATACAAGCAGTTTCGCTTTGATGAAATAGCGCAAGCAATTGGTTTGGGAATCAGGGTTTATACCGCAATTGCTCCATTCAGGCTTGATGTTGGACTGAAATTTTATGATCCAGATTTAAAGAAATACTTATGGGATACCTGGGACAAACATTTTTTTAGTAATTTTCAAATTCATATCGGAATCGGGGAAGCTTTCTAAAGTGTATTTTCAAGCATTTAAGCTTAAATTTGATTTTGTAAACCACTGCTAAATTCATTATTTTTAACTTCTTTTTTATAGGATTTTATGATAAACAGCATGACCGGCTACGGTAAAGGTTTAGCCCAAAGTAAAAACTTTTCCGTTGAAGTTGAAATCAAAAGTATAAACAGCAGGTTTCTGGATATTTATCTCAAGACTCCTTCTTCTTTGACGAACAAAGAATACGAGATCCGTGAGTTCATTAAATCTAAAGTTGGAAGGGGAAAACTGACTGTTTTTATTCAGCTAAATAATTCCAATTCGGATGCTGCAAATATTATTGATAAGGAAAAGCTAAAAAATTATCTTGGCTTAATTAAAGAATTAAAAAAAGCAGCAAAGATTACTGAAAAAATTAAGCTTGAGCATTTGCTGAATAACAAAGAAGTTTTTTCTATTAACGATAACTCGATTTCAGATGAAGAAGTTGATATAATTAAAAAAGCAGTTGGTGATGCTCTCATTCAATTAAATAAAATGAAAAAGAATGAGGGAAAAGAGTTAGCAAAAGACTTAACCAAAAGAATTAAAATAATTGAAGAGAAGCTGGAAATAATTCAGCAGCAGTCTGGGGCAAGTGTTAAAGAATATTTTGATAAGTTAAAAGAGAAAATTAAAACATTAATTGAAGACATAACACCTTATAATGAAAGGCTGGAATTAGAGCTTGCTGTTATAGCCGAGAAATCTGAAATAACAGAAGAGTGTGTAAGATTAAAAAGTCATTTGAAATTTTTCCTTGAAAGTATTGAGAACGAATCCGAACCCGGTAGAAAATTAAATTTTCTTTGCCAGGAAATGAACCGTGAAGCAAATACAATTTCTTCAAAATCAATTTCTACAATTATAACTCATAACGCAGTTTTAATTAAAGAAGAAATAGAAAAAATTCGTGAACAAATTCAAAATATTGAGTGAGCTTGAAAACAGAGCAAGGAGAAATAATTGTTGTTGCCGCTCCAAGCGGTTCGGGAAAGACTACTATTGTAAAACGAATTTTAAATAAATTCCCGGAAATAATTTTTTCGATCTCAGCTACTACACGTAAAAAAAGAGATAATGAAACAAACGGAGTTGAATATTTTTTTATAACAGAAGAAGAATTCAAAAGGAAAATTGAAAATAATGAATTTGCTGAATGGGAAAGATTTTATGATTATTATTACGGGACTCTTAAAAGTTTTATAGATGAAAACATCCGGTCACAAAATCCTGTTTTACTTGAGCTTGATGTAAACGGCGCTCTTTCTATTAAAAAAAATTATCATAACGCTCATCTAATTTATATTGTTCCGCCGAGCAAAGAAGAATTGATTAAAAGGCTGACTGCCCGTAACACTGAAAGCGAAGAAGACCTTAAAAAGCGCATTGAGAGAGCAAAAATGGAATTGAGTCTTAAGCATGAATTTGATTATCTTATACCCAATGAAGATTTGGAAAAAGCAGTTCATGATGTTAAAAGTTTAATAAAAAAAATAATATACAAGGAGTAATATAAGTGGAAATAACACCGATAGATTTAAGAGAAGTTGATAAGAATGCAGCCAATGTTTACGAAGGAATTATCGTTACTTCAAAACGCGGGCGGCAAATAAATAGTGAAAATAAAATTGAATATAATGCTTTAATCAGCACTATTCCAACCAGCACTACAGAGGATGAAGCTGAGGACATTGAAAATCCTGCACAATTAAAAATTTCTCTGGATTTTGAAAAAAGAGAAAAACCTCACATACAAGCATTAAATGAATTGCTTGACGGTAAAATAAAATTTAAATATAAAAAATAATATTTAATTGAATTAAGGGGAGCTGATTTACATCTAATAAATGTAGTTGAAGCAAATTTACGCAAATAACTAAGGAGGAATAAATGTTTAAGAGGTTAACTTTAATAGGCGTTCTATTTGTTTTTAGCTCATTGTCTTTGTTTGCTCAATTACCCGTTAGTATTAGCGTGGGCGTTGGTGGAGGCTTACTTATTCCTCAATCCTCAAATATTAAAGGTGATATTTATAGTATTTATGATTATCCATTAGGTAAATCGAGTTATGCATTAGGAGGAAAAGTCCGGGTAGGCCTTTTAGCAATACCGATTACATTCGTTGGAAATGTGACCTATAACGCTCTTTCAGATAATTCCACAATTCCGGTAACTACCCTTAGCGGAATTGTAAATTCAAAATATACTAATTCACTCAAGGTACTATCGGTTGGTATTGGAGCTGAATATAATGTACTTCCTCTTCCAATTGTAAAACCATATATAAGCGGCAGCCTTAATATGAATTTTTTTAGTGGAAATGCTAAGTATGATAATAATATTATCCCGGAAGCAAATTTAAATTCTACAAATAGGATTGGTTTAGCATTAGGGATTGGTACATTAGTAGAAATTCCTTTTTTCCCGCTCTCTTTTGACATAGAAGCAAAATATAATTTTGCAAATTTAACGGGCAAAGAATTTAGCAGTAATACACAAAATGGCTTTGGGGGCATTCCGCAAACTAGTAGTTATAATTTGAATGATGCAGCAAACCCAAATGATCCAAAGGATCATGATCGTTCAATTAACTTTTTGACTGTAATGTTATCATTGAACTTTAAAATTTTGTAATACTTTTAATAAAATTAGTTCACCGGTAAGTTTTTTATTTTAATTAACAAATCTAATTTCTTATGCAGAAAGACATCCTTTCAGGTAAAAAAATTATTCTTGGAATTACCGGAGGGATTGCTGCATATAAATCTGCTTTTTTAATTCGTGATTTAATTAAACGTAAAGCGGAAGTTAGAGTCGTAATGACTCCTTCGGCAGTTGAGTTTATCACTCCATTAACGCTTTCTTCACTGTCAAAAAATAAAGTTATTGTTAACACTTTTCCTTCATCTCCAAAAGAAGGAACTGAACTTTCAACCTGGCATATTGACTATGCACTGTGGGCAGACATAATGGTAATTGCTCCTTGCACAATAAATACTGTTGCTAAAATTGTTCATGGTTTTGCAGATAATGCTTTAACCACACTGGTGGCGGCATTGAGGTGTCCATTAATCATTTCTCCCGCTGCTGATGTTGATATGTATGAAAATAAAATTACCCAAGAAAATTTAGTAAAACTTGAAAGTCTTGGCCATTTTATTTTAGAAGCAGAAGAAGGGGAATTAGCGAGCAGTTTAAGCGGCAAAGGCAGAATGCCGGATATTCATAAAATTATTGATGCAATGGAATTAGTATTAAGCGGATATACAAAAGATTTAACCGGCAAAAAAGTTTTAGTTACTGCTGGACCGACTTATGAAGATATTGATCCTGTGCGATTTATTGGTAATCGTTCTTCCGGCAAAATGGGATATGAAATTGCAAAAGCAGCTTATTTGCGTGGAGCAGATGTTACATTGATTTCTGGCCCTTCTTCAGAAGTCAGTTATCCTGAAATTAATAAAATAAAAATTCGCTCAGCTTCTGATATGAAGAAAGCCGTTGATAAAGAACTAGCGAATCAGGATGTATTAATTATGTCGGCTGCAGTTGCTGATTATAAACCCCAAAAAGCATCCTCAAAAAAAATCAAAAAAGACTCCGGATTGGATAAAATTGATTTGGAATCTACTATAGATATTTTATCTTCTTTAAAGAAAAAAGAACAAAAGATAATCGGCTTTGCACTTGAGACAGATAACGAATTGAAGAATGCTAAAAAGAAAATCAAAGATAAAAATTTAGATATGATTGTTTTAAATTCCCTTAAAGATAAAAGCAGCGGATTTGAATTTGATACTAACAAGATTACCGTTATTCATAAGAATGGAAAGAAAATAAATTTCCCACTTCAATCTAAATTTCAGGCTGCAAATAAAATTCTATCTGAGATATTAAAAATGTCGGACTGAGTTTATAGATGTCTGAACTTATTCCGTTATCACATTTCGACAAGCACTATGTGACAGCATAATTATATTTTTATTCTAAATGAACCAAACCATAAAAAACGAAATCATTCAATCATTAAAAGACCAAAAAGAAATTTTTGGCGATGAATTATTTGAAGAGGTATTATTGAAAAGAAGAACAACAATTGTAAAAGAACCCAAAACCGAATATAAAGAAGAGGCGCCGGAAAGTTTTTTTGAAGAAAATTGGAAATCTGCAAAATCATCTTGATGAACTTGAAAGTATGATAAATACCTGTACGAAATGTCCTTTGCATCAAAATAGAAATAAATTTGTATTTGGAAAAGGTAATCCAAATGCCGATGTAATGGTCGTTGGGGAAGGGCCAGGTGCAGAAGAGGATAAGCAAGGCGAACCATTTGTAGGCCGTGCAGGACAATTGCTTACAGATATTTTAAAAGCAATTAATTTTACCAGGGAAGAAGTATATATTGCAAATGTTGTTAAAAGCCGTCCGCCGGGAAATAGAACTCCAAGCTCAGAAGAAATGGAAGCTTGCATTCCGTATTTAAAAAAACAAATTGCTTTAATTAAACCCAAAATGATATTGTGTGTAGGTTTAACTGCTGCTCAAGGTGTATTAAAGAAAAAAGATTCACTTACAAAAATGCGCGGACAAATTTTTGAATTTGAAGGTGCCAAAGTTATGGTTACATATCACCCGGCAGCTTTACTTCGTAATCCTCATTGGAAACGTCCCGCCTGGGAAGATGTTACAAAAATTCCGTCAATTATATGATGAGATGAATTAAATTTTATTTTAATTGAAATATTAAATAACAATTCAGCAATTCACGGTTCTTTTTACAATAATATTTTTTATTTTCCATTTGTAATTAAAATAGATTATCAAAAAAATAACCCCGATTTTTTCGGGGATTTTTATCAATGGCAAAAGCAAAAAAAACTAATACCGCTTTAGACAAACTAATTCCCGCAGATGTGAAAGCCACCATCCGCACCGGAGATTGAAGCCTCAGTTTTAGGTGCAATGCTAATTGAAAAAGAAGCAGTACCTAAAGCAATTGAGTTATTAAAAACGGAAAGCTTTTATTTAAAAGAGCATCAATTAATTTTTGAAGCAATGGTGCATCTCTTTGATGCCGGTGAACCAATTGATACTGTTACGGTTTATGAAGAATTAAAAAAACGTGAACAAACTGAAGTAAGCGGCGGTGCAGTTTATTTAAGCAAGTTGTCACAAAACATTTCTTCTGCTGCAAACATTGAATATCATGCAAAAATAATTTTAGAGAAAGAAATTTTACGCGGCTTAATTTCAAGTGCACATGAAATTGCCCGTTCTGCTTACGAAGGAACAGAAGATGCATTCGATCTTTTAGATCTTGCCGAAAGTAAAATTTTTGAAATCACAGAATCACATTTAAAAAAATCATACCAGGGAATGGATCGTGCTGTTAGAGATGCTTTGGAATATATTGAAGCGATTCATTCAAACACTACAAAAAAGTTTTCAGTTCCTACTGGTTTTTATGAATTAGATGAACTGCTTGGCGGCTTTCAAAAATCAGATTTAATTATAATTGCGGCCAGGCCCTCCATGGGGAAAACAGCCCTCGCACTTTCTCTTGCACGTAATGCATCAATAGAACATAAAGTCCCGATTGGAATTTTTAGTCTTGAAATGTCAACTATGCAATTAGTCATCCGGCTGCTTTGCGCAGAAGGAAGATTGAATGCTCACCTGGTTAGAACTGGAAAACTTCCTCATGAAGAAGGTGTGAAGCTAAGCAAAAATGCTCATAAATTAATTGAAGCACCTTTGTTTGTTGATGACACTCCCGCTCAAACTGTTTTGGAAATTCGTGCAAAAGCAAGAAGACTGAAAGCTGAACATGATATTGGAATGATAATTATTGATTATTTGCAATTGATGCAAGGCCCGACAAATTCAGAGAGCCGTGAAAGAGAAATTTCTCATATTTCCCGTTCACTAAAATCTCTTGCTAAAGAATTAAATATTCCTGTAGTTGCTTTAGCACAATTAAATAGAGCTGTTGAAGCAAGAACAGATAAACGTCCACAGCTTTCTGATCTTCGTGAATCCGGTTCAATTGAACAGGACGCTGATGTGGTTATCTTTTTAAATCGTCCAGAGTATTACGGGATAATGAAAAATGAAAATGGTGATTCAAATGAAGGAGTAGCTGAAATTATAATTGGTAAACAAAGAAATGGTCCTACCGGAACAGTGCGTTTAGCTTTTATAAAAGAGTATGCAAGATTTGAAAACCTTGCTCACGCAAGACAGATTGAGGAATATTCTTCTGCAAATGTCGGCGGTGAGGATATCATCTAAAAGTCAAAGGTTAAAATTCAAATAGAACATTTATTTATAGTTTGGAAAAAGAAATGATTAGTTTATCTAAAAAAGTTTTTTTACTAGTTTTTTTGCTTTCGATTTTATCTCAAGCTCAAATTTATAAAGAGAAAGATGTTGAAGTATGTAAATCAAAATTTAAAATGGCAGTTTCAAAAGATCTTGCCGATAAGCCACTTGGTGATGTGATTACTGCTGTTGGTAAAAGTTTTTTAGGAACTGATTATGTTGCACACACTTTGGAAGTTGGAGATACTGAGCAGCTTGTAATAAATTTAACAGGGTTGGACTGTACAACATTTTTAGAAAATGCTTTGGTTTTTTCAAGATTAATTAAAGAAGGCAAAACTACTTTTAAAGATTATGAAAACGAATTAGAGAAAATTAGGTACAGAGACGGCAAATTAGATCAATATCCATCAAGGCTGCATTATTTTTCAGATTGGATCTACAATAATACACATAAAGGAATTGTAAAGGACGTTACCAAAGAAATAGGCGGCGAACCAATTAAATTTGATGTTGGATTTATGTCTGAAAATCCGAAATATTATGTGCAATTAAAAGATAATCCTGCCTTTATTCCAATCATAAAGAAACAAGAAGAAGCAATTAATAAGAGGGAATATTATTATGTCCCAAAGGAAAAAGTCGCAGCTATTGAAGATAAAATTCACAATGGAGATTTAATTGCAATCACCACAAATTTAAAAGGGTTGGATATTGGACACGTTGGAATTGCAATTAAAATGGATGACGGTAGAATTCATTTTCTTCATGCGCCAATTGTCGGTTCAAAAGTACAAATTACTGATGATCCACTGCCTGATTATTTAGCCAGAGTAAAAAAGCATACGGGCATTATTGTATTAAGAGCAGTCGATCCATCTATAAAAAATTGAATTTTTAGTTTAAATTTTGCAATAAATTCATTACTTACCTTTGATAATTTGACTTATACACTCATCAATACTGTTCTGCTTTATTCCATACGATTTAAGCTTATCTGTATTCATCGAAACATCAGCCACTTGAGGCATATCAGGAATATCATTCATCGAAATTGGAATAAGTAAATTTTTATCCAACGAAGTGGCTTTACATAGTTTTTCACCAAGCTGAAATCTTGAAACTCTTTCAGGCCCTCCGAAATTTATAATTTCATTTTTTATATCTTTTTGAATTAGTTCATCAATCATTCTTGCCGCATCTAGTAATGCTAATGGTGTTCTAAACTGGTCTGTAAAAAGCCTGGCTTGCTTTCCATCTTTTAAATTGTTGTACATTTCATGGAAGTGGCATTTGGAATTGTTTAACCCAATTCCATACATCAAAGCTGTTCTTAAAATTATATAGTCATCAAATGTTTCCTGAATCTTAACTTCACCCATTAATTTTGTTTCAGCATAAATTGAAACCGGAATGAGTTTTCCTTCTTCAACCAGCATTGAACCTCGGTAACCCGCATAAACTAAATCTGTTGAAGTATAAATTAATTTTGATTTATATATTTCACAAAGTTCAGCAAAATTTTTTGTCGCATTTACATTAATCTTGTAAACATCTTTGCTTGATAATTTTGAAGCAATATTAGGATTTGAAACTGCGGCTGTATGAATAACAACTTCCGGTTTAAAGCTTGAAAAAATCTCATTAAGCTTTTCTTGATTCGTAATATCAACTCGCGCTGAATTAAAATTTTTGCAGTTGCCGATTTGTGAATTGTAAAAAGTTAGAATCTCATTGTTCTTTGTTAACTGCAAGTTCAAATATTGTCCAAGTAATCCGCTTCCGCCAGTGATTAATATTTTCATAAATTCCTTTTTAATTAGTGGAATTAGTGCAATTCGTGGCATAAACTCAAGCCACTAATTTCACGAATAACACGAATTTTATAATACATATCTTTTGTATTGTAATGAAGAAGAACCAAAGTTAACTAAAATTCCTAACTTTGATTTTGATGCAGCTAAATAATTTAAAATTAATTTTGTGAAATCTTCCGGTAAACCATTGACAGCTTTTGCTTCTAAAATTATATCATCATAAACTACGAAATCTGCATAGAATTTGTGTGAAAGAATTATTCCTTTGTAATTAATTATATATTCTTTTTCTCTTTCGTATGGTATGTTATTGATTTTAAATTCATATTCAAGCGCATCTTTGTATACAATTTCTAAAAATCCTTTACCAAGAGTTTTGTGTACCTCCATGCATAAACCGACTATTTTATAAAACTCTTCTTTGTAAATTAAATCTTTCATTATATCACTCTTATTAATTTATTTTTTTAAATAAGCCACCAATTGCACTAATTAAATTTAATTCGTGTCATTCGTGAAATTAGTGGCTTGTATTTTACGGTAAACAAATCTTTCCTAATATTGTTTTTTTACTTGCGCCTGTTACTCTTGGAATGTTAGAAGAATTGTCGCAAAGAGTTTCATTAGCTAATATGGCAAAACAAATAGCTTCTTTTGAATCAGAAGAAATTCCGATTTTCTTTATATTTTGAATTATAACTTTTTTGCCAAAATAATTTTTTAATTGCTTTATTAAAAATTTATTTTTTGCTCCGCCGCCGCTAATAAAAAGCTCATCGATTTTAGTTTTATCTTTTACGAATAATTCATAATTGCGCCAAACAGCATAAGCAGTAAATTTTGTTATCGTTGCCATCCAATCTTCTTTTGGTATTGAATCAAATTTGGTTAATAAATCTTCTAAAAATTCTTCATTATAATATTCTCTTCCAGTTGATTTTGGAGGTTTCATTTCAATAAAATTATCTTTTACAATTAGAGCATTAAACAATTCTTCATTTACACTTCCCTTAGAAGCAAACCTCCCATCTTTGTCATAAACTGTATTAAAAAATTTTTTAGATAGAATGTCAATCATCATATTTGCCGGGCCGGTATCAAAAGCAATAACATCATTGACCTTACCATTTTTCTTTAAGATTGTAAAATTTGAAATACCGCCAAGATTCAATAACGCACGATTTTTTTTCTTTTGGGAACCATCCTTTGGAGATGAGAATAAAATATAATCAAAGTAAGGAATTAGAGGAGCACCTTGTCCGCCAAG
This sequence comes from uncultured Bacteroidota bacterium, assembly GCA_963775245.1. GTDB lineage: Bacteria > Bacteroidota > Ignavibacteria > Ignavibacteriales > Ignavibacteriaceae > CAVSWT01. The sequence goes on along the minus strand of CAVZID010000004.1, from coordinate 75,647 downwards.
TGCAACATCTGCAACTCTAAAATCACCAACGGTTGTAATGCCAGTTAATTTTGCTATTACAGAAGGATCGCCAATCTGCAAAGTTGAAGAAATATTATATCCAAAATAATTCTCTTTGCTTGGAAGATGATGAATTGTTTGTCCATGCGAACCAATGAAATCAATTTTTGAAAGCGGTACTTTTGCTTTCTTACATAATTGTTTGACAGCTTCTGCATATACATGTGCAATTAAAAAATTGAGCTTGCAGATATCAGTTACATTTCCTTTTCCCAAAGTAGAATTTTCAATTAAAACTTCTTTCAATCCATTAGGGAAAGGAAAAGTGATAAATTTTATTTGTTTAATTTTTGTCGCGATGGAATTCCCTTTTATTTCACAAAGAACTGCGTCAACACCGTCTAATGAAGTTCCTGACATCAAACCGATAGCCAGCTTTTTCTTTTTTGAGGAAATTTTTTGAAGTGATTTTATATTCATAAGTCAGTATTAATTTATAAAATTATAATTCTAGGTTAAAATATTTATAGTTTCATTTGTATATTTGCAAAAATCAAAATATAAACCAAATGAATATGCTAAATAAAAATAAAACGCTTTCTGTTAAAAGTATTATTACAAAATTAATTTTTTTTGGAATCTTAATAATGACTTTACTTATTGTCAACCAAATAGATGCTCAAACTAATTATCCTACTATTAACTCTGAAATTAAAAATGGTAATTTTAATCACGCTAAAGAATTAATAAATCAACAACTTTTATCTGAAGATTTGCCTGATACAGAAAAATATAATTTATATTTTCAAATTGATGTAATGAATAGGATTGAAAAAGATTTTAAGAAAACCAGGAGCGATGTTAAAGAACAGTTGTCTTATTATTTCCCAAATCTTACTGACGAAATGATTGATAAATGGGAACAAGATAAATCATTGGAAATGAAAGTTATAAACGGAGAAAAAAGATATTTCAATAATGCGGTTCCAAATCTTTTCAGAATAAATAAAGAATGCTGCAGAAGTTAAAGAAGAAATAGATGGAACTTATCATGATAAATTAAGAATATTTTTAAAAACACATTTGCCGGTATCAGTGAAGGAATTTGAAGAGAGCGGTAATAATATTGTAAATTCTAAAAAGATGAAACTGCATTATACTTTAACCGTTGACGCTGATGCAGTTCCGGCTGGAGAAGTTATTCGCTGCTGGCTTCCGTATCCTAAAGAAAATATTGAAAGACAAAAAGATATCAAGTTTCTCTCTGTCAATTCAGATGAATATGTAATTGCCAATGATTCTAATCCGCAAAGGACATTATATCTTCAAAAGAAAGCAGTAAAAGGAAAGCCGACTGTTTTTGAAATGACATTTGAATACACGGCTTATTCTGAAGTTTATGAAATAGATACAAACAAAGTGCAGCCATATAAAACTGATTCAGAGCTTTATAAAGAATTTACAGCAGAACGTCCGCCGCATATCGTTTTTACTAAAGAGCTAAAAGAGTTATCAAAAAAAATAATTGGTAATACACAGAATCCATACGAAAAAGTATTTAAAGTGTTAAATGGATAAGCGAAAATATTCCCTGGGCTAGTGCGAGAGAATATTCAACTATAAATGATATTTCAGAATATTGCATTAACAACATGCATGGTGATTGCGGAATAAAAGCTTTAACATTTATTACCCTCGCAAGATTAAGTGGCATTCCTGCCCGCTGGCAAAGCGGATGGATGCTTCATCCCGGCAGTGTAAATCTCCATGATTGGGCTGAATATTACCTGGAAGGTTATGGCTGGATTCCAATAGATGTGGATTATGGAATTCAAGATTCTGATGACCCGCATGTTAAATATTATTATTCAAGTGGAATTGATTCATACCGTTTAATTGTAAACAGCGATTATGGACAACCATTATTCCCAGCAAAAATTTATCCACGAAGCGAAACTAATGATTTTCAAAGAGGGGAGGTAGAATGGAGAGGTGGCAATTTATATTTCGATAAATGGAATTACCATATGGATGTTGAATATGAAGGTCAGCCGGCTTCATTTTAATATATTTTTATAACTATACAGAACTCCAGCGATTACCAATATTTTTACCCTTTTTTAATGGATAGAAAAGCCGAATCTTTCTTTTGATTTTACCAAGTGTTTGGTAAATTTAACTCCCTTAAAAATTAAAATTTATGAGATATTCAATTAAGGTTGTTTTAATAATTTGCGTGTTGAGTACGCTTTCTTTTTCTCAAAGGGAGCAATATTTTGATGCTCCATTTGGCGTTGGCGGCGGCTATTCTCCTGGATGGTTTTTCCCTAAAATGGATTTAATAAATCAAAAATTAAAATCATTTGGCGTTCCTGATTTAAGTTCAAACGGTTTTTATACATCCGGCGGCTCAGGGTTTGCATACTTAGGATTTATTCCATACTTAAGAGTTGGCGGAATGGGTTATGCCGGCTCAACTTCAAAATCTTCAGTGGTGGATGGAACAAATAGAGAAGCTATTTATTCTTTAGGCGGCGGCGGATTAACAATTGAATACACAATGCCCTTTGTTAAAAACGTTGGTATTTCAGTGGGCGGCGTAATAGGAGCGGGAAGTCTTTCAATTGAACTTTATAGAAACAGCGGTAGCTTTAATTGGGATGAAGTATGGAATGAAATTTCGAATTCATCTTCATCTGCACAGAATATTAGTAGAACAATAAAAAACAATTATTGGTTTTTTTCTCCGATGTTAAATGTAGATATTCCGGTTTATAGATTTGTGTCGGTTAGATTTGGGTTTGGCTATCAGTTAACATTTAGCGACAGCTGGAAGATTGAGAATGATAAGGAACTGTCTAATGTGCCTTCGAACTTAAATGGAAATAGTTTTTTTATTCAATCAGGAATCTTTATAGGATTCTTTTCTTTTAAAAGCGTAAATGAAAAATATTTTAATAACAGGCGGTGCAGGATTCATCGGCAGCAATTTTATTAATCATGTTCTTGGAGAACGTGATGATTATAAAATTGTAAATCTTGATAAGCTCACTTATGCGGGTAATCTTGAAAATTTAAAGTCTTCTGAAAAACATAAAAATTATTTTTTTATAAAAGGTGATATCTGCAATAACGATCTTGTAAATTACATTTTTGAGAAACATAGAATTAATTTCGTGATTAATTTTGCCGCTGAATCTCATGTTGACCGAAGCATTTTAGGTTCGGAAGTTTTTTTTAGGACAAATGTCATCGGTACTAATGTATTATTAGAAGCAGCAAAAAGATTTGAGGTAGAAAAGTTTTTACAAGTTTCTACCGATGAGGTATATGGTAGTCTTGGTAACGACGGTTTGTTTACAGAAGCAACACCGCTTTCACCAAACAGTTCTTATTCATCAAGTAAAGCTGCTGCAGATATGATGGCTTTATCATTTCATCATACTTATGATTTACCTGTTGTTATTACACGTTGCTCAAATAATTACGGGCCATTTCAATTCCCTGAAAAATTAATTCCATTAATGATTATCAATGCTTTAAATAACAAAAAGCTTCCGGTTTATGGTGATGGCATGAATGTTCGTGATTGGATTTATGTTATCGATCATGTAAAAGCAATAGAATTAGTTTTTGAAAAAGGGAAAGTTGGCGAGGTCTATAATATTGGAGCCAGCAATGAAATGCCCAATATAAAAATTGTGAAATTAATTTTAAGCCATTTACATAAAACCGAAGAGTTAATTCAGTTTGTTAAAGACAGGCCTGGCCATGATAGACGTTATGCCATTGATTCATCTAAGATACAAAATGAATTAAAATGGAAACCGTCATTTACATTTGAAGATTCAATTATCAAATCAATTGACTGGTATCTTCAGAATAAAGACTGGTGGGAAAGAATTATTTCAGGCGAGTATCAAAATTATTATAAAATTCAATATCAACAATAAAGCTACAATATATGATTTCTTTACAAAACACTAAAAAATTAGTTTTAATTTTTATGACAATCTTTTTCTTTAGCATCAATTCAATTTTTGCTCAGTTTAATTCGCAATCATCAAACACGAATACTGATCAGCTTTTTTCTGCTGGAGCAATTAGTGTTACTATCGGCGGGAATTTTATTGTAACCGGAACTTTTCCTGCACTGGTAACAGATAGGGTTGATCAATTGGTTACCCGTTTATTTAATCAAATACAATTAAAATTATATTCTGAAACAACAGGCCTTCTTGAAAAGAAAGTACTTGAAAAAGAACTTGAAGGTATTTCTTTTAGAGATATCACTTTAAAGAGAAAATCTGGCGAAGTTTTTAAATTGGATCTTTTAAAATTTAGAAGGACAGGCGACTTTTCTCAAAACCCGTATTTAAAAAATGACGATGTTATCATATTCCCTCCCACTGATTTGGAAAGAGATTTTTTTAATATTGAAGGCGCGGTGAATAGTCCGGGCAAATTTAATTTTGTAGATGGTGATAAACTTGTCGATGCGATTACACTCGCCAACGGTATTAATAAAGCTTATGAAAATGTTGATTCGGTCGAGATAAATAGGCTTAGCTACAATGGGGAGCAAATGCAAGATATAAAACTACCTATTAACAGTAATTTTTCGTTGCAAAGAGGAGATCGAATTACTGTTTTAGCTGAAGAGACACAACGGAAGGATTTTAAAGTAACCATATTTGGAGAAGTTAGTTTACCTGGTGAAATTCCCATAACAAAAAACTCGACTACATTGAGTGATGTAATAAAAAAAGCAGGCGGTATAACTGCAAATGCTTCGTTACGAAGAGCTAAACTTTTTACCGGGAATAATTTCAATCTTTTGGTTAAAAAGTTATATAATATTGATTTAAAAGATACCCCATTAGACACTTCTTTGGTTAATAGATTTTTAAATTTAGATCAACTAATGATGAATAGAATGGATGGTTTAACAAAAGAAGAAAAGGAATTATTTTCAATTGATAACGAAGTAAGAATTTTAACTGACGGAACTTCCGTTAACTTTATTGATTATGATAAACCCGGTTCCGAAGCTTCACAATTTTATGTTCATGATAAAGATATTATTATTATTCCTGCGAAGAGTAAAACAATTCAAGTATTTGGACAAGTTACAAACCCCGGCAGGATAAATTATATTGAAGGAAAAGATATTAGTTATTATATAGATAAAGCTGGCGGGTTAGGGCAATATGCTATTGATGATGAGATAACTTTAATAAAAGGTGAATCAAGAAGATGGGTATCAGTAGAAGATGAACAGTATAAAATTGAACCCGGCGATTATATTTGGGTGCCGCGTAAAATTATAAGAAATTTTAATTATTATATATCACAGGTTGCTACTTATTTAGGCATAGTTGCTAGCACTGCCACGGTAGTATTACTACTGTTAAAGTTAAATCCTAATAATTAAAATTTTGTTTAACAATTTATACGTGTAAACTGAAAACATTTTTAGAATAAAATATTTAAAAAGAATAAAAATAAAATCTGTGATTTCTTGACAATTTAAAATAATAGTATATATTTGATAGGCTAATTTAAAAATGGTTTTGAAATTTTCATTTGTTCAAAAATCATTAATAAAAATAGCAAATTTTAAATTGAAATTGTGAATCTATCTCTTGACTTTAGAAACAAGAGAAGGTAAATTTGAAACCCTTCTTTATTGAAGGTTTCAATAAAAGTTCTTTGACAGAGTGAGTGCATTTAATCAATTTATTAAATGGTTTCAATCAAGCGTCTAAACGCCAAGATTACAAAAAAATTAAACTCTACTACGGAGAGTTTGATCCTGGCTCAGGACGAACGCTGGCGGCGTGCTTAACACATGCAAGTCTACGAGAAAGAGGTAGCAATATCTTTAGTAAAGTGGCGCACGGGTGAGTAACACGTAAGCAATCTACCTTTAGGTTTGGAATAACTTCGAGAAATCGAGGCTAATACCGAATGATGCAGCGGCACCGCATGGTGATGTTGTTAAAGTTCTTGTAACGCCTAGAGACGAGCTTGCGTCTGATTAGCTAGTTGGTAGGGTAACGGCCTACCAAGGCAACGATCAGTAGCTGGTCTGAGAGGATGATCAGCCACACTGGAACTGAGACACGGTCCAGACTCCTACGGGAGGCAGCAGTGAGGAATATTGGGCAATGCCCGCAAGGGTGACCCAGCAACGCCGCGTGGAGGATGAATGCCGTAAGGTTGTAAACTCCTGTTAGAGGGGACGAATAACTCCGATCGCATCGGAATTTGACTGTACCCTCAGAGAAAGCCCCGGCTAACTACGTGCCAGCAGCCGCGGTAATACGTAGGGGGCAAGCGTTGTCCGGATTTACTGGGTGTAAAGGGCGCGCAGGCGGGTTGGCAAGTCAGAGGTGAAATCCTACAGCTTAACTGTAGAACTGCCTTTGATACTGCTGATCTTGAGTACGGAAGAGAGAAGCGGAATTCCAGGTGTAGTGGTGAAATACGTAGATATCTGGAAGAACACCAGTTGCGAAGGCGGCTTCTTGGTCCGTTACTGACGCTCAGGCGCGAAAGCGTGGGTAGCAAACAGGATTAGATACCCTGGTAGTCCACGCTGTAAACGATGAATACTAGGTGTTGGGTCTTTGGGCTCAGTGCCGCAGCTAACGCATTAAGTATTCCACCTGGGGAGTACGATCGCAAGGTTGAAACTCAAAGGAATTGACGGGGGCCCGCACAAGCAGTGGAGCATGTGGTTTAATTCGATGCAACGCGAAGAACCTTACCTAGGCTTGAAATGCAAGTGACCGGCTGTGAAAGCAGCCTTCCCTTCGGGGCATTTGTACAGGTGCTGCATGGCTGTCGTCAGCTCGTGCCGTGAGGTGTTGGGTTAAGTCCCGCAACGAGCGCAACCCCTACTATTAGTTGCCATCAGGTTATGCTGAGCACTCTAATAGGACTGCCTACGCAAGTAGTGAGGAAGGTGGGGATGACGTCAAGTCCGCATGGCCCTTACGCCTAGGGCTACACACGTGCTACAATGGATACAACAACGGGTTGCTAAACCGCAAGGTGGAGCCAATCCCTTAAATGTATCCCCAGTTCGGATTGGAGTCTGAAACTCGACTCCATGAAGTTGGAATTGCTAGTAATCGCGGATCAGCACGCCGCGGTGAATACGTTCCCGGGCCTTGTACACACCGCCCGTCAAGCCATGGAAGCCGGGGGTACCCAAAGCCAGTGTCCTAACCGCAAGGAGGGAGCTGTTTAAGGTAAAACCGGTGACTGGGGCTAAGTCGTAACAAGGTAGCCGTACCGGAAGGTGCGGCTGGATCACCTCCTTTCTAAGAGTAATCAAACCATTAATGCAATTGATTTTAATCGCTCACTCTTTCTTTTTGTTCTTATTGTAATGAATCTCAGGCGAAGTATTAAATAATACTTTCTGTCTTTGATCCCTGAACCTTAGCTGGTGGTTAGAGTATTCCTATAATTAAAATATGGGATATTCAATAGTTTTCAAAAAATATTATCAGCAAAGATTCGAAAAAAGTTCTCATTATTTTTGAAATAGAACCTGGGCCTGTAGCTCAGTTGGTTAGAGCGCACGCCTGATAAGCGTGAGGTCAGTAGTTCAACTCTACTCAGGCCCACTGCTAAGGGTTGTGTGTTTTTTATTTGGTAACCTTAACATCCCTGAAACTTAAAAGTTTTGGGGCTATAGCTCAACTGGGAGAGCGCCGCCCTTGCAAGGCGGAGGTTATCGGTTCGAGCCCGATTAGCTCCACTAGTTAATCGCCTTTGTGCGATTTTGTTCTTTGAAAGATTGAAAGAGTAAAAACAATTCTTATTTTTATAATGAGAAGTTTTACTGAGCCTATAAAAAAATTATAGTCTTTTCTTTTATTAATTAGAAGAGCACCAAAAATATATTTGTGAATAAAAATTTTGGTTAAGTTACTAAGGGCACACGGCGGATGCCTTGGTACGAGAAGTCGATGAAGGACGCGACTACCTGCGATAAGCTTCGGGTAGGTGGAAATAACCCAATACCCGGAGATCTCCGAATGGGGCAACCCAGCTAGAGTAATGTCTAGTTATCTACATCTGAATTCATAGGATGTATGAAGGCAACCCAGTGAACTGAAACATCTAAGTAGCTGGTGGAATAGAAAACAATAGTGATTTCCTAAGTAGTGGCGAGCGAAAGGGAAACAGTCTAAACCGTCTAACATGTATAAGGAAGCAACTGTTGTGTTAGCGGTGTCGTGGGGTATATTCAGGCTGAATTGCTGATAAGCCGAAGAGTAAAAAACTATATTATTAACTGAATATTCTGGAAAGTTTAACCGTAGAGGGTGATAGTCCCGTAAGTGAAAATAATATAGCTCTTTGGAATATACTCCCAAGTACCACGAAGTAAGTGGAATTTTGTGGGAATCCGGGAGAACCATCTCCTAAGACTAAATACTATCTCGTAACCGATAGTGAATCAGTACCGTGAGGGAAAGGTGAAAAGCACTCCTAATAGGAGGGTGAAATAGTACCTGAAACCGTGTGCTTACAAACGGTTGGAGTCTTGATATTCGCTTGCGTTTATCAGGATGACAGCGTGCCTTCTGGATAATGAGCCAACGAGTTACTCCTGTGTTGCAAGGTTAAGTTTCTAAGAAATGAAGCCGAAGCGAAAGCGAGTCCTAATCGGGCGTTTAAGTAACATGGGGTAGACGCGAAACCGGGTGATCTACCCTTGTCCAGGATGAAGTGAGGGTAAAACCTCATGGAGGTCCGAACTAATGTGGGTTGAAAACCGCTTGGATGAGGTGAGGGTAGGGGTGAAAGGCCAACCAAACTCGGAAATAGCTCGTATTCCTCGAAATAGCTTTAGGGCTAGCCTCGAGTAAAAGTGTAACGGAGGTAGAGCACTGATTGGGCTAGGGCTGTCACAACGGTACCAAACCCAGACAAACTCCGAATTCCGTATACATGTTTCTCGGGAGTCAGGCAGTGGGGGATAAGCTTCATTGCCAAAAGGGAAACAACCCAGACCATCAACTAAGGTCCCTAAATAGTAGTTAACAGAGAAAGGATGTTCAATTGCTTTGACAACTAGGATGTTGGCTTAGAAGCAGCCATTCATTTAAAGAGTGCGTAATAGCTCACTAGTCAAGCGATCGGGCGTCGACAATGTACGGGACTTAAACTACTTACCGAAGTTATGGACTCTAATTTATTAGAGTGGTAGAGGAACATTCTATACGCTGCGAAGGTGTACTGCGAGGTATGCTGGAGCTTATAGAAAAGCAAATGTTGGCATAAGTAACGATAATGCGGATGAAAAATCTGCACACCGAAAGTCTAAGGTTTCCTGAGCAATGTTAGTCATCTCAGGGTTAGTCGAACCCTAAGCCGAGGCTGAAAGGCGTAGGTGATGGAAAACAGGTTAAAATTCCTGTACCTGGTATATTTTGTTTGAGCATAAGGAGGGACGCAGAAGTGAAGGTTAGCCGCCTGATGGATTAGGTGGTCTAAGTGAGTAGGCTGAAAGTGTAGGCAAATCCGCACTTTCTTTAAGGCCGAGACACGAACGGGAGGGCTTAGCCCATAAACTAACCGTAATCATACTGCCGAGAAAATCTTCGTATGTGAGAAATGTATCAGATCGTACCGCAAACCGACACAGGTAGACGGGATGAGTATTCTAAGGTGCTCGAGTGAGCCGTGGTTAAGGAACTCGGCAAATTAGCTCCGTAACTTCGGGATAAGGAGCGCCTTAAGTATGTGAAGCTCTTGCGAGCTTAGCAGAACAAGGCCGCAGTGAAAAGGCCCAAGCGACTGTTTAACAAAAACACATGTCTCTGCGAAGTCAATCAAGACGATGTATAGGGACTGACACCTGCCCGGTGCTGGAAGGTTAAGAGGAGATGTCAGCGCAAGCGAAGCATTGAATCGAAGCCCCAGTAAACGGCGGCCGTAACTATAACGGTCCTAAGGTAGCGAAATTCCTTGTCGGGTAAGTTCCGACCTGCACGAATGGTGTAACGATTTGGGCACTGTCTCAACCACGGGCTCGGTGAAATTGTGGTACCGGTGAAGACGCCGGTTACCCGCATATGGACGGAAAGACCCCGTGCACCTTTACTGCACCCTAATATTGGGTTCGGATAAAGCATGTGTAGGATAGGTGGGAGGCTTTGAAGCCGGGACGCTAGTTTCGGTGGAGCCAACGGTGAAATACCACCCTTGCTTTATTTGGATTCTAACCTCGGCCCTTGAATCAGGGCTAGGAACAGTGTTAGGCGGGTAGTTTGACTGGGGCGGTCGCCTCCTAAAATGTAACGGAGGCTCTCAATGGTTCCCTCAGCATGGTTGGTAATCATGCGGCGAGTGTAAACGCAAAAGGGAGCTTGACTGCGAGACTTACAAGTCGAGCAGATGCGAAAGCAGGAGTTAGTGATCCGACGGCTTCGAGTGGAAGAGCCGTCGCTCAAAGGATAAAAGGTACGCCGGGGATAACAGGCTGATCTTACCCAAGAGTTCATATCGACGGTAAGGTTTGGCACCTCGATGTCGGCTCATCGCATCCTGGGGCTGAAGAAGGTCCCAAGGGTTTGGCTGTTCGCCAATTAAAGCGGTACGTGAGCTGGGTTCAGAACGTCGTGAGACAGTTCGGTCCCTATCCTATGCGGGCGCAGGATACTTGAGAAGGGTCGCTTCTAGTACGAGAGGACCGAAGTGAACGTACCTCTAGTGTACCAATTGTCACGCCAGTGGCATCGTTGGGTAGCTATGTACGGTTGTGATAAGCGCTGAAAGCATCTAAGCGCGAAGCACGCTTCAAGATTAGGTATCCCTCCTTTATGGACTGAAGACTCCTCGGAGATGACGAGGTTGATAGGCTGCAGGTATAAGTACGGTAACGTATTCAGCCGAGCAGTACTAATAAGTCGTGAGGCTTAACCATTTAAATTTTTATTCACAGTATATTAATAATTTTTTTGTAGCTCGCTCTTTCAGTCTTTCATTTTATTTTAATAAAAAATTAATGCTGAAATAAGTTCAGCAAATGGTTTTAAATTTTGGTGGTTATAGCCAGGGTGTTACACCTCTTCCCATTTCGAACAGAGAAGTTAAGCCCCTGCACGCCGATGGTACTGCATGCGCAGGTGTGTGGGAGAGTAGGTAGCTGCCAAATTTATTTTACAAACCCCGGTTATTTTTAATCGGGGTTTTTTGTTTTAAATAAAATCATACACAATTACAAAAAATCATTTATTGTTCAAAACTCCAATCTTGAAACTGCAAATTTTAAGTCTACTCAGATTTTAAAATCTGAGCTACAGATTCTCGAAAAGGCATAATTTAAATTGAATTATTCATTCCTTTTTGCAGCCATGCCAAAACTATTCTTAAATCACTATAAGTAATTTCGGGAGGGACACTTTCTTTTATAAGGATAATCTTATATCATCTAAATCTTTCGGGAAAAATTCTGCTATTCTTTTAAATTCACTTTAGGCATAACTTCATCTATGCTAATTAAATTTTGACTTATTGCTTTTGCAAGATGGCCTTTAATTGTCCCTTCTACAAGATTTCTCTCTTCTGCAATTTGCTGAACTGATTTTCCTTGCTGTCAAATAATAAACTGTTTCTTCAACTGTACTAAGAACTTTACCGATGAATCGGAATTTTACTTTTTGAATAAGTAGCTTTTTATTTGTTGTGTTTCTCTCACAAATGATTTTCTTTTTTTCAAATATTCATCGAGTTGAAATCCATTTTTACAATAATTAATCTTTTGTAATATATCATCTATTATAAAATTAATGTCTTCAAGAAAACTATCTGCTTTCCTGGAAAGTTTTTTTGTAGGGAGTGATATTGGATGATTATAAAAACTTTTCTGCCATTTGCTTATTTCATTGTGAAAATAATTTGCACCGTCTTTTATTCTTCTTTGAAACTTTTCATCTTCTTTCTATTATTCTTTCCCGCTATTGAGTCGACTTATCATTTGCTTAAATTTTTCTGAGACTTCATAAAGCTCATTTTGTTTTTCAATTGATTGTCGAATCCATATAATTGCATCAGCATTTATTTTTTATTGACTCTCAATTATAAATTCATTTAAGGCTTTAAGTTCGTAATACCAGTTTTTCCAGGTAAAAATTTTTTCTAATTCTTCAAGAATAAATTCCTGTCTTGCATCAGAAAAAATTTGAACAAGATTATTGTTCCAATTGTGCTTCTGCCATTCTATAAAATCGTCATGTGCCCCGAGAAAATTATTATTAATTGGTGCCCTTAGAACTAATCCTTCTAAAGAAGTGCAACGGCTAAGAGCAACGTATACCTGCCCGATTGCAAATGCTCTTCCCGCATCGATAATCATTTTATCGAAAGTTAAACCTTGACTTTTATGAATAGTAATCGCCCAGGCAAGCCTTAGCGGATATTGAATGAAACTGCCTAATATTTCTTCCTCAATTTCCAAAGTATCCGGGTTTAATTTATATTTTATATTTTGCCATTCACTTTTCTTTACAACAATTTCTTCATAGTCATCTTTACATTTAACTTTTATAAAATCTTCATCTAGATTTGTAATTACACCAATCTTTCCGTTAAAATATTGTTTGCCTTCGGTGTCGTTTTTTAGAAACATAACTTGTGCACCAACTTTAAGCTTAAGTTCTTTTTCCGCCGGCAAAACATGCTCAGGAAATTCATCAACTATTTCAGCATAAAAACTATGAGATTGTGATGGTATAAAATTCAATTTGCCTTTATTGATTTCATCAGCTTGATAATTATGGGTTGTAAGAGTAATATATCCTTCATTCTCTCCCGATGTAAAATTTCGTTTAATTCTATTATTCAATAATCTAAAATTATCTTCCGAAATGTCGTTGTTGCGAATGCCGTTTAATATCTCAATAAATTTATCATCGGTTTGCCGGAAGATTTCTTTCAGTTCAATTATGATAGGTGTGTTATCCAGTAAAACAAAGCTATCAAAGAAGAAAATAGAATTATAAAAATTCTGTAATATTTCCCAATCCTCTCTTTTAACAACCGGTGGCAATTGGTACAAATCTCCAATAAATAAAACCTGAACTCCGCCAAAATGTTGATGCGGCGCTCTACGAACATAACGCAGTATTGTATCAATCGCATCCACAATATATGATGGAACCATACTGGCCTCATCAATTATTAGTAACTCTATGCTGCGAAGTAAATTTAATTTTTCCTTGTTGTAGCGAATCTTAGAAAGAAGAGAATGATCTTTAATGTTATTACTGTAGTTGAGATTTATATTTGTGTCTGGCAGAATAATTCCGAAAGGTAGCTGAAATAATGAATGTAGTGTAACTCCTCTCGCATTGATTGCAGCAACTCCGGTCGGTGCAGCGACGATGCTTTTCTTTTAAAGAATTTTCACGCAGATATTTTAGAAAAGTTGTTTTTCCAGTTCCCGCTTTACCAGTTAAGAAAATATTTAAATTGGTTTCATTTACAAAACGAAATGCAAGTTCAAATTCTTCGGTATGCTTAATTTCCATAACAAATTTCTTTTTACTAAAATATTAAAATATATAAGTAAGCGAAAAGAATTCACGGAAATTAATTTTCATTAAGTGATAGACTTATTTGAGTATAACAAATTTCTTGGTTGATATAAATCCATTATTGCTTAGTTGATAAAAGTAAACCCCGCTGCTTAGATTATATTTTGATGCATCAAAAGTAACTTCATAATTACCTGGTCTCTGCTTTTTGTTAACGAGTGTTGCAATTTCATTTCCCAGGATATCATAAATTTTCAATTGTATAAAAGGGATATATCCAGTTTCTAATGTAGGAATAAAATACTTAATGACTGTGTTCGGATTAAATGGATTAGGATAATTTTGGTACAATAAGAATTTTGATGGTAACTCATTTTCTTTTTTATAATTTACATCCGTAACATAACCAGATGCTTCATCCCAGAAATTACACTTCTCAGTTCGTACTCCCGATTTAGTTCCATCAGAAGTTGCATTTATTTCCATATAACAATCCGTGCTGTCATTATATTCCGGCCAATTAGGTAAACTATTTCCGTTTGGATTTCCTGTGTTAGCAAAATTTACCCAATACTTAAGCATATTATTTTGCAAAGAATCATCTTGAGCAGTAAAAAGCTTGCCGCTTCCCAGAGTAGCATTCTCCCAATTATTAAAGACATAAAATAATTCAAGTCCATGATAAGAGCCGAGAGAATTTAATATTCCCGATTGCTTGTAAGTTAAAAAATATCTCCAAACAGGTTCATTCTGATTTTCACTAATTAATTGAGAAGTGCGGCGGACTGTTGATGTAAATTGTTTGTCGGTTAGAATTTGAACATACGAATTTCTCGCTTCAGTATTATTACTTCCGGGAGGATAAAAATTTAAACCTTCGGATACATATTTAGCCGGGACCAGTAAATTCATCAAACTTGTAACCATAGCCGGATAAACAATGGGGGGAGAAGACAAAGCCATTTCATCAGCATTTGTTCCAATTATTAGAGGCACATGATTGAATTTGCCTAAGCTTAAATCAATAATTGGCGAACCTGAGATAATATAGTTATCCAAAACTGGCGACCATTGAGTTTGTACTATTCCACCGGCTAATCCATTTGTTAGATATTTAATTAAAGAGTCTTCCGGTAATTTACGCATGTAGTCAATTTTTTCTGAATCGGTTCCGGTTTGAATGTATTGATTGACAAATTGTATCCCTTTATCTTCTGCTGTCTTATAATCAATTGCCACCGGAACTGCGCTTTCAATACAAGCGCGTTGAAATAAACCTTTGGCAAGAGGAGAAAAAAGTAAATCTCCAATATCCAAACCTCCCGCACTTTCACCAAAAACCATAACCTTCGATGAGTCTCCACCAAAAGCCGTAATGTTACTTCGAACCCATTGCAATGCTTTTATCTGGTCCATAAGGCCATAATTTCCTGAAACATGATTACTATTTTCCTGATCAGGGCCGGATGAACAAGAAAGCCTAAAGAGCCGAGCCTATATTCTATTGTTACAACAACAACATGGCCGCGTTGAGCTAAATTTTTTCCATAATAAATTTGAGTGCCTCCACTAACTTCATCCGTAGCTCCCTGCTGGTTGGCGCCTCCATGAATGAATACCATAACCGGGAGTGTTTTAGAAATTGTATCCGGTGTCCAGATATTTAAATAAAGGCAATCTTCACTTCCAAGAATTGTATATGTTGTATCTCCTTGAGTAAAATCTTTTTGAATACAGCCTGGCTTAAATTGTTGAGTTGTTAAAACAGAATCCCATTTAGTTGGATCTTGCGGTGGTCTCCATCTTAATGAATCTATCGGAGGTTTTGCGAATGGCACACCAAGGAATTCATAAATACCATTAATTGAATTCCCCTTAATTGGCCCCGAAGTAGTATTAACTATCGGCTGTGCAAATGAAGCTAATTGAATTAAACAAACAAATGAAATTAATACGCTGATCTTAAAAATAATTTTTTTCATCTAATTATCATGAAATGAATGTTTCGAATTTATATCATAATTAAAAACAAAAATTAATTAAAAATATTTTTACATTTATTTGTTAATCTCCTCCCACTTTTTCTCAAGCTCTTCAAATTGCTTTTTGTACTCGTTGTATAAATTATTTTGCCCTTGAGTTGGTGCAGCATCTGCTGTTTGAATCGAAGAAGCTAAACCCGAAATTATTCTACTTACGTTTGCAATTTTTGTTTTAAGCTGCTTAAGATTTTCCAGAGTATCATGCGGAAGATTACCACTGTCATTCTTGATTTCATTATTAACATTATCATATAAATCTACGGTGCTATTTGAAGTTTTTTGAATTTGCTGGGCAAGAACAAGCTGCTTAAGTAAGTCACTGGTGCTTATTTTTATCCTTGGATCCAGTTTAACGGTTAGCTCTTTTATATAATCTTTTCCATTTACACTTAATACAATTTTATATATCCCCGGCATTACCAATGGCCCTAAAGGAACTATTGGAGTTCCTACTGTCCAGACGGCAGCTATTGAATATTCATATTGCAAAGCTTTCGGACGGGGAAATCGTAAATCCCAAACGAACCGATGCATCCCAGCTTGAGTTGATAAAGCTGCTTTTTTTCCAATCCATCTTTTATCAAAATATATTGTTACAGGAAGTTTTTCTGGTTTTTCGTCGCTTGAATAACTGCGAATTAAATTTCCAAAAGTATCATAGATTGATAATTTAATTGGGGTATTCACTGTTCCATTTGAAATAATAATCTATTATTGCCCCGTCAGGAGGATTTTGCCCAAGAGGAGTGGAAGGGGGCCAGGGAGTATCATTATTAGTATTTCCTCTCATTCTCCATGCATCTTTTGGTTGGAATAGAAAAACAGATTGTGATTTTATATTTCCAGAAATTTGTCTAAGTGGTGAAAGGTCATCTAATATCCAAATTCCTCTTCCTTGAGTAGCTGCTATTAAGTCATCATGATGAACAAGCAAATCTCTAATAGAAGTTGTTGGGAAGTTTAATCTTAACGGCTGCCAGTTTTCTCCATTGTTAAATGAAACATAAATACTTCGATTTGTTCCGGCAAATAACAAACCTTCTTTTTCATTATCGGTACAGACAGCATTTACATATTCATCATTTGGTAAACCATTAATCATTTTCGCCCGGTTTTTCCATCATCTGTTGTCCGCAAAATTAATGGAGAAAATTTATCAAGCCTTCTTGTATTAACAGCGGCATAAGCAGTGTGAATATCAAAAGGTGATGGAGAAATTTTATCAATTCTTGCCCATAAAGGAACAGAAGTCGGCGTTACATTTTTCCAGGTTTTACAGTAATCAGTTGTCAGTTGAATTAATCCATCATCAGTTCCAACCCAAATAACATTTTCTGAAATAGGTGAAGGAGCTATACTCCAAATAACTCCGAAGCCGCATTTTGCAGCTTGTTCTAAATCAGGATATTTATTGCTTGTTGTATCTCCTGTGCTCCGGCTTAAATCAGGGCTGACAATATCCCAGTTATTTCCATCGTCTGTTGTTCTAAAAAAATATTGTGCCCCAAAATATAAAGCCTGATTTCCAACATGAGAAAATTCTATTGGAGTTATCCATGAATAGCGGTACTTAGCTATCGGTGGAAATTCAGCATAGCTTGAATGAGGCCAGGGAGATACATCAATTGACTGCCTGGTTATTTCATAGAAGCGATGCAGACCTCCACCCAATCCACTTCCAAAAACAATATCTGGATTACTTGGTTTTGGAATGTCATAATCTCTTTCATCGGAACCAACTGGATGCCAGTCGCGTAATTCAATAACTCCATAAGGTCCTTGACTAAGAATTTCAACTGTGCCGTTGTCCTGCTGCCGCTGTAAATTCTGAAGGAAATCTGTCATCAGCAGCAAGATGATAAAATTGTCCTGTAGGCTGATTATACCAACTTGACCAGCTATCACCATTATTAACTGTAACTACTGTGCCTTGGTCGGAAGCCGTTATCATATTATCAGGCTGTTTAGGATTAATCCACAAGTAATGATAATCATCTCCACCAGGTGAGCCTTTAAATATTTCAAAAGTTTTTCCGCCGTCGGTTGATTTATGGATAGATTTTCCCATTACATAAACTGTAGATAAATTTGTCGGATCAACTGTTACTCTTGAAAAGTACGAGCTTACAAGTTCCGAATCCTTATTTACTAATTTCCATTCATTGCCACCATCACTTGAAGAATAGAATCCACTTTTTCCGCTATCCGCATCTATTGTTGCATAAATTATTTTTGCCGAAGTATTTTGCCCTACTGCAAGCCCTATTCTTCCTAATGGTTGTTTAGGTATCCCTTTATTTTTAAGTTTTTTCCAATGCAAACCACCGTCAATACTTTTAAATATGCCTGAAGAATATCCTCTTTGCGGAATAAAATAATCGAGCCATGGGCGAGATCTTAATTGCCAAAGTGCTGCATAAATTATATTTGGTTTGCTCATATCATAAGCCATATCAACCGCGCCGGTAGAATCATTAATAAATAAAGTGTGATTCCAACTTTTACCGCCATCAGTAGAAAGATAAATCCCTCTTTCTTTGCTGTCACCATAGATATGACCTAAAGCAGCAACTAAAACTTTATTTGGATCATGAGGGTCAACTAAAATTTTCCCGATATATTTTGTGTCTTTCAATCCGGCATTAATCCAGTTTTTCCCGCCGTCCGTAGTTTTAAATACACCGTCACCTTCTAAATTATCATATCGCAGTGCAACCTGTCCTGTTCCAACATAAATTATATTTGGATTTGAAGGAGCTATAGCAAGTGCACCAACTGCGGAAGCCGATTCGTTTTGCATTAGCGGCTGCCAGGTTCTTCCAGCATCGATCGTTTTCCAAACTCCGCCACCAGCACCGCCAAAATAAAATGTGTTTGGATTGTTTGGAATTCCTTCTGCCATCGTGCCCCACCCTGCGCGGTAAGGCCCAATTAATCGCCACTTCATGTCTGAATAAGTATTTTCAGGAATTGATTGAGAGAAAGTTAAATTGGCAATTGAAATTAAAAATATGACTATAAAGAAATAAAAATCTTTCATCTTCATTTTTATGATATGCATTTGTGTAAAAATTATTTTTAATACTTAAAGTGGAATTTAATATACTAAGGTTGGATGAAAAGTAAAAAAGAATTAAATATTGAAATAAGTTGCAAGTTAACTGAGAGATAATAATAAGTTAAAAACTATTTTCCGAACCCATTCATCTTTGCTTTCTTTATTAAACTTGCTACACGCTCTGCCTGCAAAGCAAAAGTCTCAAGACGGGCTTCGATTACCTGCGGATAAACATTTCCATCTGTTTCAATTGTTAAAAAAGGTATATTCATTTTGCCGTTAAAAATTTCCGGCAGCTTATAATTTTTATTTATTAATTGTTCAACAGATATTTTGTTTTCAACTTTCATTTCCGTTGCAGCTAATGATTCCGTGAATCGGGTAGGCATGCAGCCGAAGGGCCAAGATTTATTACACCGCTGTATTTATCAATTGTTTCGTGTAATGCAACTCCAAGTGTAATTCCAGGTTCACCCTTGTATTCCATTGGAATAATATGACTGCTTCTTTTAAAAGTGCGTCTACTTTTGTAAGATGGAATTTATAGTAACCGGTTCTTGAAAGAGCCTTTTTAATTTTATACTCTGCCATACGCATATATAATACTCTAATTAATCTTTCCAACTTTAATCTATATGCAGTATCCGGTTCCATTAGCTTTTGCTTTAAAAGATAATCAATATAATAAACCCACTCACTTATATATGCATCTTTAAGTATGAATCCTTTTTGGGCAAAATGTTTGTTCAGCCATTTATGTGAAAAATGATCTCTACGCACATAAATTTCCCCGCATAAAGCAATATACTTAGCATGATGAATTGGAATTCTTGAAGGAATTTTATTCCTTATTACATCTGCAAACTTTTTCAGTGCTTTGTAAATTTTATTCGGTGCTTCTGCAATTACTTTGTTGAGCTTATCATATTCTTCATAGAATATTTTTAATCCTTCATCCGGATTTTCTGCATGAGCCATAATTCCTGAACGAACATCATCAAGCACATCACTAATTATAATAGTCTGCGCACCTCTTAAAGCAAAGTAAGGCCCTAAACCGGCAAAGCCGTCATCATTCATTAATGTTAACGTTGCAACATTCTTTATTCTTTTTCTTTTAATAACGTCTCTTATGAAAACCGGATATTGCCCAATTCTACAATTGCCTCCACCTTGCACGTTAAAGAATGCGATATATTGTTTTCCATCCCATTTATTTTCGATGTAATCAAGAAGAGAACCTACCAGAAGTAAAAGTGGAAGGCATTCTTTACCGCTCGAAACCGCTCTTCCTTGTTTTAGTATTTCCGGATTTCCTTCGGGCATTGCAATTGCATTGAAACCCTGGCTTCTTAAGCCGGCTGCGAACATTGGTGCGGCAAGATCACCCATTGAAGGAATTAGAATATCTACACGAGGATCTGATAAAGGAATTTTTTCTCCTTCTGATGAAATGAAATATCCTTGGTCCGATCCAAATTCTATTCTTGCCTGTACAAAATCACTATAATCCGGATCGCTTATTTTAAACTGAACTTTTCTATAATTTTTTATTATATCTAGTGCTGCATCTATTCTTGTATTTATTCCTGCATCGGCAGTATGCCCGTCAAGTTCAAGAGTTAAAGATGGTTTCGTTCCCATCATTGATCGAAAAGTTGTTATTAAAATTGAATCGCGCCGCAGGAGAAATTAGAAATATAAGTTGCGTAAAGCTGCTTATTATTTTTGATGATACGTGCAGCTTTTAAAATTTTCTTGCCGCCTTCCCAGTATTGATCATCATCTATAACTTCATCGCGGTAATCAAACATATCATAAGGAACAACATAGACTCCTCTTGATGCAAATTTTTTAGGAATACCTTTGTTAGTTAATTCAGTGAAAGCATTATAAGGCCTTCCTACGAGAACAATTGCCATTTCATCAGGATTTTTGTTTAAGAATTCTTTAAATGATTTTCCCAAATCATAAAGTTCTGTTTGAAAATCTTCCTGCATTTTCAAAGCAAACTCAAATGCGTTTTTTATTTTTGATTCATCTTTAATGCCTAATTGCTTGGCAACATCAATAAATTTTGATTCTTCTTTTTCAAAGCCGTTTGCGAAATTAAAATATGGAGTGATTAATTTTTCAATTGGAATTAAATCTTTAAAACTTTGCTTTAAATAAAACGGCTCGCCGCTTACAAATACACAAGTGCAGTTAGAATCAATTCGGTGATGCCCTAAACCATTTAACGGCGGATCTTCAACATACATTTCAAAAATTTCCGGTACAAAATAATAATCGGGATTTTTTTCAATCAAGTCTGCAAACAATCCCAACGAGACCTGTGCCGGATAACAGAATGAAGTATTTTCTCTTTCCAATCCTTTTTCATCTATCTCATCTGAAAGAATAACTTTGAAACCAAGCTGAGTAAAAAAATTATAATACAATGGATAAATTGTATGAGTATGAAAAGATTGATTTATCCCAATAGTCAGAATGTCTCTTTCTCCCCCTTCCTTGGGAAGGGGGTTGGGGGGTAGGCTCGCATATTTTTCAAACATCAACTTTTGACGCTTCTTTACAAAATCATATTTATCAACATCAACTTTTGTTTTACTTATTACATTGTAGTATTTGTTGCAAGCTCCGCCAAACGGATAAGTTTTTCCTTCAACTTCAATCAAGTTTATCGAACAGGCTAAATCACATTTTTCACTTCCGCCCGCACAAGTAAAAGGTTTTCTATAGCTAACTTCTCTTTCAGCAAGGGCATTTAGTGAATATTCACCAGGCTGCATCAAGCCTAATTCAATTTTTTCTTTTACGTTTAATGCAACTCCAAAAGCTCCCATCAAACCTGGATCGGGGGGAACAATTATATCTTTATCAGTCAAAGCTGCCATTGCTATTGGAACGGCTTTATTATAACATACGCCGCCCTGCATGAATATTTTTTTACCAACTGTTCTATTTCCTTTAACCCTATTTACATAGTTTAAACATACTGAATAGACAAGTCCTGCAACGATATTATCTTTGCTAATATTTTCCTGCTGAGCGGTTTTAATATCTGAGCTTATAAACGCAGAACATTGATCGCTGAAGTTTGGCGGCATGTCTGCATTCATTGCGATAGGTTCAATATCAGTTACTTTGATTCCCAAAGATTCATAAGCAGATTCTTCAAGAAAAGAACCGGTGCCAGCAGAACAGGCTTCATTCATTGCATAGTCAGCGGGGACTTTATTAACTATGTAAGTAAACTTTGCATCCTGCCCGCCGATTTCAAAAATAGTATCGACTTCAGGATCGAAATAAACTGCTGCTGTAGCATGGGCAATGATTTCATTTATTATTCCTTCAGTTAAAGCATGCAGTCCGGCTATTTGCCTGCCTGAACCGGTTGTGCCGATTCCAATAATTTTTATTTTTTCCGGAATTTGTCTTAACAATTCTGTATAACATTTTCTTGCAGCTTCAATTGGATTTCCATGAGTATAGAGATAAACAGAGCCTAAAATTCGGCTGTCGTATTTTCTAATTACTACCGCTTTTGTAGTTGTTGAGCCTACATCAAGTCCGAGTATACAAACATCTCCATCTTTTGCTTTATGATGTTTCATTGTTTTGAACTGAACTTTATCTTCAAACTTTTTTAACGGTTGATGAAAAACAAAAGAGCTGCTCCTGGGAATAAAAATATCTTCAAAATTTTCAATTGAGTTTACTTCATGTTCAAGTCCGTAAAGTGCAGCACCCAACGCTTCAAAGTAAGGTGCTTCTTTAGGAATATAAATAATTGTCTTTTCATCTTGAGTATTATTAGCAACTGTTTGTGAAATAATTCCCTTGTCATTTCGACCGGAGGGAGAAATCTTGTCTCTAGAATTTTTTGAAGATTTCTCAGTCGAAGACTCCTTCGAAATGACGATTGGGAGGGCTGCAATATTCTTGACAGGCAGACCTGAGATATTTTCTCTCAGGAAATTCATAACAACAGAATTTTTCGTTACTCCTCCAACTACCATCACTTTGCCGGGTTTTACTTTCTTAAGCAGGTCTTCAACTTTTTCCGCCATCATTAAAGATAACCCGGATGTAACTTCTGATTTTCTAACTCCTTTATTCAAGGCGTGAGTGCAATCCGATTTACAGAACACAGAGCATCTTCCTGAAACCTTAAATGGCTCTGCATCTTTAGCTATTTCTACAACTTCTTCTATTCCGAGATTCATTCTTTTTATTTGCTGTAGAAAAAATTCACCTGTTCCGGAGGCGCATTGATTCCTGGTGATTACATTTGAAATTTTTCCTTCTTCATCAAGAGGGTAAACCATGAAAGTTTCACCGCCTAAAGAAGCAACGGCAGAAAATTCTTCTTTATTTTTATTAAGAAATGTAAAAGCGTATTCAGTAGCTTCAGGCTCTGAAATATTTGTAAACTTAACGAGTTTTCTAAATTTTCTTCCGGTAACAACAATTGGAATATTGAAGGATGATTTTTCAATATTATCATTTAGATCTAAAGAAGAAATTCTGTACTCATCTTCTTCAATTGGTTTCTCTCTTAAAAATTCTCTTGTATTAATTTCTGATAAAACTAGCTCTTTAGGTTTTGTAAATTCTATTAACTGATCCTTAAAAACTTTTCTCGGATCACCGTTGTGCGGAAGTGTTAATACATCTTCAATAGTAATTTGATCATTTTCTTTTTTAATCCTAACAAAAGAAATTGAAGAAGCCCCTAAACAAGAGCCAATTGCGTATTTATTATAATTCATGCTTTTATTTATAAGATAATTTTAACCAAAAATTTCATTTACTTAATATAAAAATCTGTTGCTTCAAAATCTCGCTTTTTATTTTGTATATTTTCACAAACCTGAACAGTGCTGTCCAAAATAAATCGTCCAAAGTAAAAAAGATTATCAAATAATGAGTATTGGACAGATATTTTCCTATATGCTTTTGAATCCCCCCATTAAAATAAATCCATCTGCAGATTTTTAATGGAAAAATCTTCTGGTGGCTTAAAAGGATTATCCAACCATTCAGTCAATAATATCTTTACAAATAAGTTCATTCTTAAAAAAGCTATTAGGTTTGATAAACTCCATCCATATTTAGCTATCTCTTTCAAATATCTCAGCAGCATTAAACTTATCAATGCTGTCCAAATCTGTATCCACATCGCATTTTCAGTAGTTCCAATAAATGATTTGATTTTTAAGTGCTGTTTGAGTTCTTTGAAGAAAATTTCTATCATCCATCTTTGTTTGTATAGCTGAGCAATTGTAGATGCTGTCCAAGAAAAATTATTGGTTATTACCTCTATTAGACGGTCTTTTTCTTTATCATATATAACAACTCGCCTGAGATTTCCCGGATATTCTTCTTTTGTGTCTTCTTGGCTAAGAGTTATTATTTCATCTTTTAATACATGTTCATCTTTTCCTGCCGGTAATGACAGTTCTTTTACTTGTTCATATTTTATTGATTTCTTTAACATCATCACAAATATGATTTCTTCTTTTGTCCATTCATTGAGCATATTGAAGTCAAGGTATCCTCTATCGCATACTATTACTGATTTGCGGGGCATTAGCATATATTGGGCATGTTTTACATCCGATTGTTTACCTTCACTCATATATACATACTTTGGCAGACATCCATCATAATCCAGCATGGTATGTAATTTTATTGCTCCTTTTTCTTGTCTGTATTTTGCCCAATCAAATACCTTTAGGCATACACTTATGGTGGTACTATCAAGTAAATATATTTTTCTGGTTATCTTCTTAAACTTTTTTCTCTTAAAATATCCTCTATTCTGCAATCCCTCATATAACTTAAAATAATATTCCCGAAACATTTGCCAATCTCTATGGGCATTTATATATGACAAGGAGGATTTCTTTGGAGTTTTCCCTTGTATCCCTAAGTGATTTAGGTTGCCGGTTATAGACAGTAATCCATTTGTTATTTCTCTTATGGATTGTGACTTTGACAGATGACAAAATATCATTGAGACTAAATGTGTCCAGCTGTTTATTCCTTTACTATGCTTATCGCTCTGATATTTTTTTACTGTTTTTGTAAACTGATTCCTATCTATATAATTTAATATCTGACTGAAAAGACTTACATTTACCATGAGTCCCTCGATAAAGTTTGGATAATTTATTTTTTTGTCAAAACAAATTTACCTCCTTTATTTGAGGGATTCTTTTTTATTTATTTTGGACAGATATGAACCTGAAAGCGAAATCATGTATTGAATTAAAGCTTGAAATTAAAGAACAATAAAACAATCTAACAATGGAACAATTGAACAGAAGAACAATTGAACAATAGAATAATCGGATTAAATTAATTCTTTATATTAAAATGAAGGTCATCATTTAAATATATCTCTAATGGCATCAATAATTCCGTCAATTGGAATCTGCATTCCGGGACCACCGTATGGACTCATAGCATGTTCCGAACCTTCGGGGAAATTCTTTTGAATGTATTCATGAAGTTCATCATTAATTTTTTGTACCATTTCATATCTACTAACTATTTTATGGTTTTCAGCAAGTCTTTTTGCCTGTTGTTGTAAGATAAACTTTGCATATTCAGGATGATGAACTAAAAATGAATCCAGCAAAGTTGCTGCAAATTTTAAATCTTCTTCAGTTGAATCAACTTTTTCTTTCTTAACAATTTTTTCTTTTTGTTTAATAACTGTAGAATCAATTACTGCGATCTTTTCTCCTTTGACTTTAGTAATTTCCTTTTGTTTAGTTTTTCGTGGAGGGTGAATTATTCTTTTTACTACAGGTTGCTTAACTGTTTCAACTTTTTCAGGCTGCGGCGGTACTATTTTTATATCCAACTGTATGGGTTTATTTTTTTCAACCGAAGTATAATTTATTTTAATTAACAATAGAACTATTACAATAATTCCATGAATTAAAATTGATAGAGAGAAAGAGATTAATTTTTCTTTGTTTATTTCTTTTTTTAGTATAGCCAAAATATTTATTATTTGAGCAACCTTATTTAAAATTAAGTAGAATCATTATTGAAGATTTACTACAAATGAAATGTAATTCTAACGGGTTAATAATAGAAATAAAAAAAGAATTATTATATGGTGAATTATATATCTGATTTATATGTAGTTAGTTATAGATATAATTGTAGACTGTTAAATTTCCAGGCCGCTGATATTTTTATCCAATTCCCATCTAAAAGGACTTAAAAATACAATTCTAATCCATAAATCTGTCTTGGCGTAAGATAATGTGGGAACTTATCTATCAAAGCTAAACGGGTTAGATAACAGAAATGACATGCATCGATGTAAGTATCTTCATGCTGAATATTATATTCTTCAGCTAATTTGACAGGGCCTCCTTTTACTAATGGCCCGCAGATGGGATGTGAATTAGCGTTATAATTTTTGAGTAAAGTTGAGAGCGGTATTTCCCAAATATTCCCCATGGATATTCCCTGGCAGAGGTGAACATTTCCATAAGGATCAATGTGAACTCTTTCTGGTTCAATTAATTCTTCATAAGGACATTCGTTAAAATCTTTCCATGACTTTCTCGGAAGGCCATTGATTAATTTCTCAACTGCTCTTCCCTTAAACATTACACTTCCGCCGACAACAGGCATGCCTTTATCGTGATTCATATCTTTTGCATCTTTAACTACCGGTTTATCAATACAAATTGAACTTACCGGGATTTTTAATTTTTCTGCTGCAGCTAATGCTATTTTTGCGTTGCTATCCTGTTCTTCGTCATTATGAAAAGAATCATCACTAATGCTAAGATCAGATATTCCTAAATCGTAAAGCGGTTTCAACCATAATACTGCATCCTCTTTTGAGTTGGCAAAATATGCATTAGTTACAACACCAACTTTATATCCAAAGTCCGTTGCAAGTTTAATTCCTTCCAGCATTAATGGGTAAAATAGAAATGGTTCGCCCCCTTCAAAATAAATCCATTCAATTGTTTTGATTTTGACTATCTCTTTAAAGACTTTCTTCAAATTATTTAAAGTGAAAGTTCCCTCTGCATAAGGACTGCCGTATACAAAACAATGATCACATTCCAGCGTACATCTATAACTTAGTAGAAAGTGTATCCCTGTCAACATTTTATACTCCCGCTTTTTTTTCTACAGATAATAATTAAATAGAACTTATATCATTCATGCTTTCAAATTCACACTCTTCAAAAACTTCGGTGGTTTGCGTGCCTTCGTTACCTGTTCAAAAGCATAAGCAATTTTTAAAAGTACTGGTTCACTCCATTTTATTATATTACCCTTATTATTACCTCTATGAAAGGGTATTACCCTTTTTAAACCATCGAGCACTTAAGCCATGGCCTTTAACATATAACTTACCGGATGTTCTTAAATCTTTTAATATTTTTTGAATCATATCTTTGCTAACATTCGGACATTTATTTTGAAGCTGTGCAAATGAAAATTCTGTTTTCATTTTTTGTATTTGAGCTACAACTAGTTCCGTTTTGCTTCCTTTAGGTGATTTGATTTTTTCAATTCTCTCAGCAAAATCGATATATGCCTTTTTAATTATAAAAAGAATAAAGTTTATATAAGGCCATGGATTATGTTTATTTTCATGCCAGCCTTGAGATGATACTTTTAATGTTTCATAATATCTTTCCTTGTGTTCTTCAATAAGTCGTTCAAGGCTTATGTATCTGCCTACTTCATAACCCGCTTGATATAATTGTAGAAGTAGCAATAAGCGGGATACACGTCCGTTACCATCACGGAAAGGATGGATGCAAAGAAAATCTAAATTACTTGCTGCAATTAATATCATTGGATGAATTACATTATCTTTTCCTAAAAGTTTAATGCTGGAAATGAATTGTTTCATAGCAGATGATGTAACTTTTGCAGGAATTGTTTTAAAGCGAATATTTATATCTCCATTAGGCAGTCGTTCAATAATATCACTATCTTTTATTTTGTACTTCCCAGCATCCCAAATTTGACCTCGTGACATCTTATGCAATTTTTTAATCGACTTTTCTGATAATGAAATAGTGTTTGCCTTAATATGGATCCATTCTAATGCATCTCTATAGCCCTGTATTTCCTCTTCATTACGGTCTTTCAAAAGCTGTTGGCCAAAAATTACTGTACCAACTCTTTTACTTTCAATTTCCACTCCTTCAATTCTGTTGGATGATATTGCACTTTCAATTAATGCATGTTCACGTAGTACCTTTAACTTTTGAGGTGATTGATTTGTGTATAGATCTTGTTTCCCTTTTGCTTCGGCAATATATGTCAGGTACCAAGTAATTCCTGCGGGAATTTGATCTAGTCCTGATGCAAATCTTTGCAATGTGTGCATAATAAAAACATTTATAATGAAATTGATAAATGATAATTGTTATCTATATGCCAGTATGTTAAATTAAATATTTTCCTTTTAAAAATAAGAATAATGCTTAATTCATGTGACTATTCAATTATATATTGATAAGATATTAAGTTACTCAAGTTGAACGCCTTAAATTAAAAACTGTTAAAACAGTTAAATATTAAGTTTTTGGTTCTCATTAACACCGGGATTAATCCCGGTGTTAATGAGAAAAGATGAATATCTATAACCGTTTCAACGGTTTACCCAAATAGGCGGTCAACTTGAGTAAGTTATTTAATATAACCATTATGATTTAAGGCTACGATTTTAAACTTTCAAATCCACACTCGCCAAAAACTTTGGCGGCTTACGGGCCTTTGTTACTTGTTCAAATGCATATGCAATTTTTAATAGTACGGGTTCGCTCCATGCTCTTCCAAAAAATGAAATTCCAATCGGCAAACCAAATACTTGTCCTGCCGGAACAGTTATATGCGGATAGCCTGAAACAGCAGGAACTGCGAACTTCCACCAAGAAAATGATCTCCATCTACAAGGTCTGTCATCCATGCAGGGCTGTCGGTTGGGGAAACAATTACATCAAGATTATGTTTATTCATTACTGCATCAATTCCTTCTTCTCTTGTTAAGCGGTGATTCTTTTCTAATGCATCAATATATTCTTGATCAGTTAATGGCCCTTTTGCTTCTCCCTCTAAAAATAATTCTTGATTGAAATACGGCATTTCTTTATCAGCATGTTTTTTGTTGAACTCTATTAAATCTTTCAAAGTTTTAAGTGGAGTATTTGGGCCACGGTGTTTTAAGTAAGCAGCCATATCTGCTTTCAGTTCATATAATAAAACTGTACTTTCAGAATTATCAAATTGTCCAAGTGTATCAATAATTATCGGATCAACTAAAGTTGCACCATTCTGTTTTAATATTTCCAATGAACTATTTATTACTTTATCAACAGAAGGGAGGAATCCAAAATATTTTCTCAGCACTCCAATCCTTGCACCTTTCAATCCATTCTTATCTAAAAACTTTGTGTAATCGGGATAAGCTTTTCTTTCTTTATTTTGTGTCGCTTCATCTTCATCATCAACACCAGCCATTGCACTTAATAAAATTGCTGCATCCTTAACAGCGCGAGTCATTGGGCCGGCAGTATCTTGCGAATGAGAGATAGGAATAATTCCAGCACGGCTTACCAAACCGACGGTTGGTTTAATTCCTACTAATCCGTTTAGTGATGAAGGGCTAACAACAGAGCCGTCGGTTTCAGAGCCAACAGAAACAGCACAAAGATTTGCCGCAGTAGCAGCCCCTGAGCCTGAACTTGAACCGGAAGTATTTCGATCAAGTGCATAAGGGTTTTTAGTAAGTCCGCCACGTCCGCTCCATCCGCTAGTAGAATGAGTAGACCGCATATTTGCCCATTCACTCAAATTTGTTTTACCCAAAATTAAAGCACCAGCATCGCGAAGCTGCTTTGCAACATGCGAATCTTTTTGCGGCCTTGATCCAACTAAAGCAAGCGAGCCGGCTGTAGTTTCCATATTATCAATTGTATCAATATTATCTTTTAAAAGAACCGGGATTCCATGCATAGGGCTTCGCGGGCCTTTTTCTTTTAATTCTTTATCAAGTGCATCAGCAATTTTTAATGCATCGGGGTTTAATTCAATAATACTGTTTATTGCCGGCCCGGCTTTATCAAATTCTTTTATTCGCGAAATATATTTTTCTGTTATTGAGCGGACAGTATATTTTCCGGATTTATATCCCGAACTAATTTCGTCAATTGTAATTTCATCCAATTCAAAAGTTTCAATTTTATTTTGAGGAGATATTTTGTTAACAGCTTTTTCAGCAAAAGATAAAGAGGGGAGTGAGGCTGCTGCGATACCACCGGCTATACTTGTTTTAATAAAATTTCTGCGGCTTTCATTGGTTTGGTTTTTCTTTTTGCGAGGCATGATGTAATCTCCATTTAGTGAATTACAATTTTATGGAGTGGAAGTTAATAAAAAAAAAGAAATGATTTACAAAATATTTAAAAAGAGTATTTACTTTTTATGTTTCTTTTTCGAATGAATCGCTTTGCGAGATGACTTAGCAATTTTATTAAACTCCAGAGCAAGATTAATCCAATAATTAAAATCTTTTTTATCCTTTATGGCTTTTTCATTAACATAAACATAACCCTTATATTCTCTTCCTCTCATTATAACAGGGCGAACACCTTTCTTTTTTAATGCTTCATCATGAATTGCAGGATTAATTCTAAACATTAACTCGTCATCACCAGCACTGATGCACATTTTGTCATTCACCATAAAAGCCACACCGCGGAACATTCTCTTCTCTTCAACTTTTGGTAAATGAGAAAGTGCTTCTCTAACTCGCTTTGTTAGTTTTTCATTATAAGCCATGGTTCAAATTTAATTTAACTTCTTTGTAAACAGATCAAATGAAAAAGTATCAAAAAATATAGTTAAAGAATCCAGCTTGCCGTCTTTTACTTTCCACAACTCGGCAACGTTGCCATTAATATTTTTACCATTAGGAAAAACATAATCATAATTTCCAATTACACAAGCACTGTCACCTTCCACTATCATTTCTTTTACATGCATTGATGTGAAAAGTCTGGAGAATCTATTTATAACTTCAATGTAAGCTTGTTTGCCGACAATTGGAGTTGTATTCATCATATCTCCACCGACAAATTTGAATTCTTCTGAAATGGTTGATTCCCATCCGGATTTTATTGCAAAACCATTATAATAATCTTCAAGAAGCTGTTTTACTGTCATTATAATTTCCTTTCTAAAAAAAATAATTAGTTATTGACTACCTTACGCAAAGAGAAATAAACCCAGTTTCTTTAAGAAACTGGGTTTATAACTTTTTGTTTTGCATAACATGAGTTATTGATATAACTTGTTTATGTTAAATCAAAATCATTGAAGGATAACCTAAAGCTTTTCTAATAATAGACATTTGTCCTATATGATAGCATTCGTGCATTGCAAAAAATGCGAAAGCATCTTTTAGCGTATTTCCACCGGTAGGAATTTGAAAAGAAATGCTTGAGGATAATTGTTCTGCACTTAA
This sequence comes from uncultured Bacteroidota bacterium, assembly GCA_963775245.1. Lineage (GTDB taxonomy): Bacteria > Bacteroidota > Ignavibacteria > Ignavibacteriales > Ignavibacteriaceae > CAVSWT01. The sequence goes on along the minus strand of CAVZID010000004.1, from coordinate 44,453 downwards.
TTCAGCCATTCCTTTTATAAAAGTTTCCGAATACATGTCCCAATCATTTCGGCTTTCAGAAAGTAGCGGATATTCAATTGATTCTTCAAATGGTTTTGTCCCGGGAGGTGGAGCATTTTCTGCGAAAAAATTTATCATGGTGTAAATAAGGTGCTGCATTAATGTTTCATTGAAACTAATCTTCTATATCGAGTAGTAACAAGATGCCCGGCAAGCCAGCGTAAATTATTTACTTTATTATCTAACCTGATCATTCCATTATTTTCATCAATACCGTCAATTGCATTTTTAAACCAGCGTGTTTGAAGTTTAAATTGATTTATGATTTGCTCCATCTTTTTGCATCCTTTAATTATTTAATTTTTCGTTTGAATTAAGGTTGATTTGTTGCAAATATAATATCCAAACAATCCTTTAAAAATGTGTAAATTAGACATCTTTAAGGGTTGATTTAGACATTATTATTTTTGTATTTTTCAAATAAAAAGTTAATACGATGAAACATTTAACTATTATCATCCCCGAAGGGCAAACTGTTTTAGACAGTATAGTTGGCTCATATATCATGTTTACAAGAGCTGATAATTTATGGCAGAAAGAAGGTAAAGATTCTCTTTTTAAAGTTGAACTAGCCGGACTTTCAAAAGAAATAAATTTGTACAACGGATTATTTTCAATTCATCCTCATCATGAAATTAACACAATATTAAAAACAGATCTGATAATTATACCTGCATTTCAACCAGGTTATTATAATGAAGAGTCTATTAGGAAAAATCAAAAAATTGCCGAATGGATAACCAGGCAATACAAACAAGGTGCAGAAGTTATAAGCTTATGTACTGGTGCTTTCTTACTTGCTTCTACAGGGCTGCTCGACAGAAGAAGCTGCTCAACTCATTGGTTTGCTGCTGATGAATTTAGAAGAATGTTTCCAAAAATAAATTTAGTTCCCGATAAAATTATTACCGATGAAAATGGAATTTATACTAGCGGCGGGGCATTTTCATTTCTTAATTTTCTTTTATATATGATTGAAAAATATTATGACAGGCAGACAGCAATTTTTTGTTCAAAATTTTTTGAGATTGATATGGACCGCTACAGTCAATCGCCATTCGCAGCTTTTAATGTTCAAAAAAATCATGAAGATGAAGAGATAAAAAAAGCTCAAACTTTTTTAGAAAGTAATTTTAATGAGAAAATTAATATTGAAAATTTATCTTCTGAATTTGCAATAGGCAGAAGAAATTTTGACAGAAGATTTAAAAAAGCAACAGGCAATACTCCGATAGAATATCTGCAAAGAATAAAAATTGAAGCAGCAAAGAAGAGTATTGAATCAACACGCAAATCTATTTCAGAAGTTATGTATGACGTTGGTTATTCGGATTTAAAAGCCTTTAGAACAACATTTAGAAAAATTACCGGGTTATCTCCACTTGAATATAGGAAGAAGTATAATAAGGAAGCTGCAGAAATTAATTATTAAATGAAAAATATTTTGTCGATACGAGTAAAAAAAATGTCACAAAGTGAATCGTGACATTAAATTCTAACAAAGTGTTATTTCAAATTAAAAATAATAATTAAATCCCATCATAGCTTTTAAAACAAACTTAGGCTGATTGATAGCTTTATCGGCATCGCTGTAACTATAATTTTTTCTTCCATTAATAATTTCTCCATCAGGCCCATAGGAAGTATCATGTCCTTCTATTATCCCTAAGAAATAATAATCAAATCCGGTGGTAAGAACTAAATCCAATCTATGTGATAATAAAAAATTGGATTGCGCACCCAACCCCAATCCCCATTGATTGCTGTTAATAGTGAAGAATTCGTTACCATCAATGAATTCAAAGTTAGCAGTAAATTGAGAGTACCTTGGGCCAAAGAAAAGATATGATCTATGGAAGGAAAAGATTTTTACCGGATAAAGTAAATCCATCCTGAAATCCCAAACATAGCCGCTTTTCTGAGGAACTCCATTTGTTGCGTCATTTATAAAAATTATTCTTGCTTGCTCAGGGCTTCCTGGATTAACGCTGGTATATTCAATTCCAAATCTTGCTGAGAAAGGGAAGTCTTGAGCAAAATTTGAAATGGTAATATTTCCTTGAAAACCTAAACCAGTATTGTAACCTAAATTCATACCGCCTGACCAATATGGATTTGGATTATTACTTCCTTGGGCAAAAATGCTCAACTGAAGTAATAAAAATACAAATCCAAATAGGAAATATTTTATCATTTTTGCTCCTTTATATTTTAAAAAAAACTTAAAATTTTATACAATGAATCGAAACAATTTAATCTTTATTAGGACTGTTCTGATGGTTTAAATTATAACTTTTAATTTTTTATAAAATGATACCGGGCACATAAATAATGCCAGTAGCATTTCCTAGAAATTTTAATTTTTATTTACTTAAAAACTGTTGTTTAGATTATAATTACGAAGAAATTTTGCAGTAAAGGAATTTTATTACATATTGTCTTAAAAAGCGGGTTAATTTTTACACATTTAAATTTACATCTTAAAATATAAAATTAGTCAAATGTAATTTGCTAACTAGTTGAGCACAATTAAATCAAAATACAATAAAGTGAAAATCTTAGAATTTTAATTATTTCATTAAAATCATTTTTTTTGATAGTACAAAATTGTCAGCTTGAAGTTGATAAAAATAAATGCCCGAAGATAAATTTTCAGCATCGAAATTAATTTGATAAGTTCCAGGTGCTTCATGTTTATTTAAAAGTGTTGCGACTTCTCTTCCAAGCAAATCATAAATTTTAAGTGTTACATTACTTTTATTTTCTGGGATTGTAAATCTTATAATTGTTGTTGGGTTAAAGGGATTCGGATAATTTTGATATAATTCAAAAGATGCCGGGACTTTATTTGCCACAGCAATTCCAGCCGTCAAACCAGAAGAATTTTCCATCTGGATTAAATGATAAAGATATAAGATTCCAAGATTCACGTACCAAACATTTTTATGATTACTAATATAGTTTATATGACTGTTCAAATAACTTTTATTTATATCAGGTTCTAATACTTGCGGATGCCACATGCAATGATAGACATCTCCTTTTTGAACGATAGTATCAAAAAGATTGTTCAATGATGTAAGACTAGTATCGCCGCCACCCCAACTTGGCGCTCCAAGTTCAACAGTAGGAAAAAATGGAGCAAAATGATTTCTAGTTGAGTCCCAAGAACTTATTGTTGAATCGCCGTAAATATATGTTCTTGGACTGGCAGTATCCTGATTTGCATAAATACGAGGAGCAAGATATCCTGATTTCTCTAGTAATGAATCAACCGTTGAATCGAAATTTCCATACGGCGCTATCCATGTGTAAACATATTCTTTTCCCGCACTACTGAAGGGTGGAGGAAGTTTGAGATTATTCAGAATGTCATTATATGAACCATTAACTTCATCTTCTGGATTTGCATAAGGAGTTTCAGGATGAGTTTGACTATGAGAAGCAGCTTCTACATAACCTGAATCAACTTCATTTTGGATTTGCTGCCAAGTTGAAACTGAACAAAAATGAGTAATTACTGCTCCAGTCAGGTATAATCCTTTCGATGTAAATAAATGAACTAATTTCGGAATTCTAGGAGCGTTCCAATCTTCCCAATCATCAAAGGAAACCGTAACAGCGGCTTGCCTATTATCGTAGTATTTTGAAACTCCCTTGTAAATTATTGGAACTGTATTATTACTTAAATCAACCATTTTTAAATAAAGCGAGTCGGAATTGCCAGAGAATACTGCGGATGCATACGCTACGTTATTTGTATAATCAAATCGAACAGCTTCTATGGAATTAAATAAATCAGAGGATGTTTTTTCTGCAATTTGTTTCCAAATCCCGATTGAATTATATTTTCCCATTAACAGCAAATTGCTAGAATTCTGCGGGATATCAAATTTATAAGTTATAGGATATGCCACGCCATATCTTGCATGAAATGACTTTTGAATTACAATAACAATTTCATTCGAACTTATCGTGGTAACAGAAAGTTTCGCTTCCTCTTGTGCAAATGAACTAAATACACTTACAAAAATAAAAAAGCTGATTAGTAAAAGTTTTGAATTCATATGAGGGAACTTTTCTGATTGAGGAGATTCAAGTTTGTTAGTTTGGTAAACAATAAAATTTAAAAATACAATTACTAGAATTATCCATATTTATTATTGTATTTAAAATAGAGTAACTTTTTTTGAATCACAAAGAATGTTTTAAAATGAAGACAAAAAGATATTCTTCAAATATTTTATTAAAATCCTCTTGACAAATTAAACAGTGTTCAATATATTCACGGCGAATAAATATTTAGGTTTTGAAAATGGGAATTACTGAAAGAAAAGAAAAAGAAAAAGCTGAAATGAGAAAGATGATACTTAATGCAGCAATGCAGCTTTTTGTTAAAGATGGCTATGATGGGGTATCAATAAGAAAAATTGCTTCAAAAATTGAATACAGCCCCGGAACAATTTATACTTATTTTGAAGATAAAGATTCTATCTTTTACGCACTTCATGTAGAGGGTTTTGGAATGCTTTATCAAAAACAGCTTTCTGCTCAAAGCATAAAAGACCCGCGGGAAAGATTAATTGCACACGGAAGGGCATACATTGAGTTCGCAATTGAAAATCAGCAGTATTATGATATTATGTTCATAATAAGAGCTCCTGAAGAAATAATTTGCAAGCTGGAAGATTGGGACCATGGTTTAAGATCATTTGAGCTTTTAATCAGAAATGTTGCTGAATGCCAAAGTGCAGGATTTTTCAAAAAACAAAATACAGAATCAGTAGCTTTTTTATTGTGGTCAACGGTTCATGGAATGGCTTCTCTCCTTATTCGGAGAGGTGCTGCCATAAAAAATATAAATGGGCAGGAACATGAGCAAGTTATTCAAAATGCTTTAAGTGTTCTAGACACTTTTATTAAATAAAATTTTTTGTTGTATGATTATACACTGTTCAATCATTCTCTTATGTTTAACAGATATTTAAATAAAATTTTAATGGTGAGTATGAAAATAATAAATACCACAGCTTGGATTATCGTTCTTCTATTTTGTGTAATACCCGGGCAAAATATTTTTGCTCAGAATCAGCTTGAGGATTATATAAAAGAAGGCGTAGCAAACAACATAGTTCTAAATCAAAAAAAGATTTCACTTGAAAAAGCAATGTACTCTCTTAAAACCGCAACCAGTTTATTTTTTCCTTCAATTAATCTTGAAGGTGATTATACCAGCGGGGAAGGCGGGAGAAATATTTCTATTCCTGTTGGTGATATGCTTAATCCTGTTTACTCCACTTTAAATTTATTAACACAAAGCAACAGCTTTCCGCAGCTTGATAATGTTAAAATAAATTTTTTCCCTTTTCATTATTATGATGTTAAGCTGAGAACTACAATGCCGATTGTTAATACAGATTTAATTATTAATCATAGCATTCAAAGCGATCAGGTTCAATTAAAGGAATATGAAGTTGTCGCGTATAAAAAAGAATTAGTTAAAGATATAAAAACAGCATACTATAATTTTTTAAGTGCGGTCTCTGCTGTAAAGATTTATCAAAATGCGTTGAAAGTTGCTGATGAAGGCAAGCGCGTAAATGAATCCTTATTGAAAAACGGGAAAGGTTTGCCGGTTTATATTTTACGTTCTGAAAGTGAAATAGCGGATGTAGACTCTAAAATTGTTGATGCACAGAATAATGTTCTAGCAGCAAAAAAATATTTTAATTTTCTTTTGAATAAAAGCTTAGATTCGGATATAGACACTTCGTACAACATTCAATTAAAGTTATCCAAAGTCGATTCAATGCTTGCCGGGAACTACGATGTTTCAGGAAGAGAAGAACTAAAAATGCTTGAAACAGCTAAAGGCATGAATGAATCGTTTTTAACCATGAAAAAACTATACTGGGTGCCAAAGATAAATGCTTTCTTTGATCTTGGAGCACAGGACCAAATATGGAATTTAAATCATGACTCAAAATATTATCTCTTTGGCTTTCAATTAAGTGTACCGATTTTCGAAGCTTTCCGCAACAGCTACAAAGTCGATGAAGCTGAATTGAATGTTAAAGATGCACAGCTTAGTCTTGATCAAACCACAAAACAATTAGAGCTTAGCCAAACAGTTGCCCGAAACAATTTAATTGCTGCGCAACAAAATTATTACACTGCTCAAAAAAAATATAAAGCAGCAAGCAGTTATGAAAGATTAATTGAAAAAGGCTATAAGGAAGGTGTAAATACTTTTATAGAAACTGTTGACGCCAGATCGCAGTTAACTCAAGCAGAGTTAATGATTAATATATCGACAAATAAAGTCCTTTCTACAATTGCAGTTTATGAGAGAGAGGTTGGTTGCAGCCAATAAAGATTCAGCTTAAGGAAAAATGTAATTTTTTCCAAATACAAATAATGTTTTAAAAGAAGTAAAAAATTAATAATAATTATGATAGAATTAAAAAATGTGAAGATGCGATTTATAATAAGTCTCTCCCTTAGCAAGGGAGAGATTAGAGAGGGTTCAAATGATTAAACAAAACAATGAACCCATCCCAACCCTTCCCTTAAAAATGGAAGGGCTTATTGGTAGAATTATCTTAAAAATAATCGTACTGTCAACACATTTTTAAGTGCAATATAGAGCATCTAAAATAAATACGTAAAAAATAAATGAGTTATAAAATGAATAATAAAATTTTACTTACGATTTTAATTTTTTCTTTCGCTGCATTTTGGGGTTGTTCTTCAAAAGAGAAACAAAAAACAAATGATACAATCCCGGTTAAGATTGTCGAGCTGAAAAAAGAGCCAGTGCAAAAACCGATTATTGTATCCGGCGTTTTTACAACTGATGACGAAACTTATCTTTCATTTAAGACGGGCGGAATTGTAAAAGCAATTTATGTTAGTGAAGGAGATGAAGTGAAAAAAGATCAAGTGCTTGCAACTCTTGAGCTAAATGAAATACAAGCTCAAGTATCTCAAGCAAAGGCGGCTTATGAAAAAGCTTTAAGAGATTATAACCGCGCAGAAAATCTATACAAAGATAGTGTTGCAACTTTATCTCAAATGCAGGACGCAAAGACAGGTTACGATGTTGCAGTTGAACAATTAACAATTGCAAAATATAATTTAAATCATTCGGAAATTAGAGCAACAGACGATGGTTATATTTTGAAAAAGTTTGTTAATGAGGGACAACTTGTAGGTCCCGGAACTCCTGTATTGCAAACCAACGGTGCAGCAAAAGGGAACTGGATTTTAAAAGCCGGAATAAGTGATCACGATTGGTCTGTTGTAAAAATAGGGGATAATGCTTTAATACAATCTGATGTTGATCCGTCAAAAAATATTGATGCAACTGTTTACCGCAAGTCTGAAGGAGTCGATCCATACAGCGGTACATTTTATGTTGATTTAAAAATTACTTCAAACCAAACTCCTAAAATAGCAAGCGGCTTATTCGGCAAAGCTAAGATATTTCCTAAGTATCCATTCGATGTTTGGATTGTTCCATACCAATCTATTCTAGAAGGAGATGGGAATTCAGCTTATGTGTTTACAACAAATGATATGAAAACTGCAAGCAAGGTTAAAGTAAATATTTTTGAATTCGATAAAGACAGTGTTTACTTAACCAGCGGGCTTGATGAAAGCAAATACTTAATAGTTTCCGGCGGTGCCTATCTTGATGATAACTCTCAAATTAAAATTGATAAAAATTAATTGAGCCTACTATGAAAATAATTGAATATGCAGTTAAGTTTCCACAGTTAACCATGTTGTTCGCAGCAATGCTGATTATCATTGGCGTTTCGACAATTATGAACATGCCTCGCTCAGAAGACCCTGAGCTAAGTTCACCTGATTTCCCGATAGTTATTATCTATCCCGGTACTAGCCCAAAAGACATGGAAGAATTGGTAGTCAATCCTATTGAAAAAAAAATATCCTCTCTTGAAAATATAAAACACATTAGAACTACTATAAGAGACGGTTTGGCAGTTGTTGAAGTAGTTTATCAACATGGAGTTAATATTGATGAAAAGTATCAAGAGGTGATAAGAGAAGTAAATAATATGCGCAGTGAATTGCCAAGCGACATTTACAGCATCGATATTCAAAAATGGCTGCCTTCAAACGTGAATGTTATTCAAGCTGCTTTGATTTCCGAAAATGCTTCTTATGATAAATTGAAAGAGTATTCAGAAAATTTACAGGATGAACTTGAGAAACTTCCAATGTTGAAGAATGTAAAGATTCATGGTTTGCCTGATAAAAATGTAAGGGTCGAATTAAAGCTTGATAAGATGAGCCAGATGCATATTCCGCTTAATGCAGTTCTCGGAAGCATTCAAAGCGATGCTGTAAATATTCCCGGAGGTAATGTTGATGCAGGCACAAGGAGCTTTAATATTCAAACTAACGGCAGTTATGAAAATGTAAATGAAGTTAAAAATACAATTGTGTATTCAGCAAACGGCAAGAATGTTTTATTAAAAGATATTGCAAATGTTTATTTTGGTTTTGAAAAACCGGTTTACGTAACCCGCTTAAATTCTCATAGATGTGTGTTTGTGGTTGCTGCATTAAAGCCCGGAGAAAATATTACAGCAGCGCAAAAAATATATGCGCCGGTTTTGGAAAAATTCAAATCTACTTTACCAAACAATATTGATTTTGTTCAAACCTTTGACCAGGCTGACAATGTTAATCACAGACTTGGCGGATTAGGCGAAGATTTTTTAATAGCAATACTTTTAGTTTCAATAACTCTTCTTCCGTTAGGATACAGGTCAGCATTTATTGTGATGATTTCAATTCCGCTTTCTCTCGCTATTGGAATAACAATAATAAATGTACTTGGCTTTAATTTAAATCAGTTAAGCATTGTAGGATTTGTAGTAGCACTCGGACTTTTAGTTGATGATTCAATTGTTGTTGTTGAAAATATTGAGCGCTGGTTAAGAGAAGGGAATACCAGGATTGATGCTGTGTTAAAAGGTGCGAAACAAATTGCACTAGCCGTAGTTGGCTGTACAATGACTTTAATTGTTGCTTTTCTTCCGTTAGTGTTATTACCAGGTTCTTCAGGGGATTTTATCAGAAGCCTGCCAATAGCAGTAATTTCCAGCGTACTCGCTTCGATGGTTGTATCGCTTACAATAATTCCATTCCTTACCAGTCGAATTTTAAAAGAGCATGAAGGGCCAACAGAAGGAAATATATTTTTGAGAGTATTGAAGAAAGCAATATCAAAAAGTTATTCTGTAATTTTAGATAAAGCATTAAACAGGCCTGTTTTAACTGTGCTTATAGCGTCTGCAATATTCGCTGGCGCAATTATGTTAGTGCCTGTAATAGGATTCAGTCTTTTCCCGGCATCTGAAAAACCTCAGTTTCTAATAGAAATTAATACGCCGCCGCAGTCTAATCTTAATTACACTGATTATATTACAATGCAAATTGAGTCGCAGTTAAAAAAATATCCTGAAGTTAAATACTATTCTTCGAATGTTGGAAGAGGCAACCCGCAGATTTACTACAATGTTTTGCAGAGAAATGAACAAGCAAACTTTGCTCAAATTTTTGTACAGCTTGATGAACATACGAATCGTTCGAAGAAAACTGAGTTGATAAAAGAGCTTCGAGATAAATGGACGCCTTACACAGGGGCAAAAGTTGAAGTTAAAAATTTCGAACAAGGCCCGCCGGTAGTAGCTCCTGTAGAGGTACGATTATTCGGTGATAATTTAGATTCTCTAAGGCTGTATGCTTCTAAAGTTGAAACACTTTTGAAAAATACCGAAGGAACAATCTACATTGGGAATCCTTTGAAATCATTAAAGTCGGATATTAAAGTTGAGATAAATAAAGAGAAAGCAGGCATACTTGGAGTAGCAGTAGGCGAGGTTAGTAAAGATGTCCGATTGGCTGTTACTGGTTTCGATATCGGCAAGATGACTGATGATAAGGGTGATAATTATGACATTCTAGTTACCAAACAAAAAAATGATTTACAGTCACTGGATGCATTTAAAAATCTTTATATTAATAATTATAAAGGAACTGCGATACCAATTAACCAAATCTCAACATTAACATTTGTCTCATCTCCGCCAATAATTAATCATAGAGATAAAATCCGGACTGTATCAATAAGCTCGTTTGTGCAAGAAGGATACTTGAACGATAAAGTTATTCAAAAAGTTAAAGCTGAAATGAATGATCTTAGCTTGCCTTCCGGTTACACTTATGAAATGGGCGGTGAAGTTGAGCAGCGCGAAGAATCTTTCGGCGGAATGAATACGGTAATTATTGCAACAGTTTTTTTATTTGTTGCCGTGCTGCTGCTGGAATTTAAAACTTATAAAAGTATTTTGATTGTGCTTTCAGTAATTCCACTTGGAATAGTAGGCGCATCACTTGCACTTTTAATTACCAGCAACTCACTTTCATTTGTTGCAATAATAGGATTAATAGCTTTAGCCGGTATTGAAGTTAAGAATACAATTCTGCTGGTTGATTTTACAAATCAATTAAGAGAAGAAGGGAAATCACTTGATGAAGCAATTAGAGAAGCAGGCGAATTAAGATTTCTTCCAATAATTTTAACATCGTTAACAGCAATCGGCGGTATGCTTCCGATTGCTCTTTCTGAAAATCCTTTAATATCACCTTTGGCAGTTGTGATTATTGGCGGGTTGATAAGTTCTACTCTGCTGTCAAGACTTGTAACACCGGTGGTTTATAAATTAATTCCTCCGAAGATTAAGTAACATAAATTAAAAGTATAAACCCAGTTTCTTTGAGAAACTGGGTTTATTTAAAAAATGTTATTTTAATTATTCTTAACCGCATTTATAAACGCAGAAATATTTTCAGTTGCAACTCCTGGAGGCATTCCGCCGCCGCAAGACATAATTATTCTTTTTCTATCTTCGAGTGAATTAACTAAATCAGTGGTTTCTTTGGAAACTTGTTCGGGTGTTCCTGCCGCAAGCACATCGCGCGGTGGAAGATTACCAAGCATTGTTATCGTACTGTTTGTCATCTGTTTTAGTTCATTAAGTGTTACATCAAAGCCCATATTAAATAAATTTATTCCCATCTCAGGCAGTATTGGAGCTGATACTCTGCAAGGCGCATCGTTGTGAAGAAACTTAACTGATACATTGCTCATCCCATATATTTCTTGAAAATAAGGTAATCCAAATTGACGAAATTCAGGTTCACCCATGAATCCGATTATATCATCAAGCATAAGCATTCCATCAATTGATGGAAATGTTTCCATTTGAAGCTCATGCCAATTTTTTAAATATGCAGTTATCTTTTTTATAAGCGTCTCGACTTTTTCAGGCATCATCATCATTGTAGTTAAAAACTCTGTTGTACCCATTAAGTAGCTTGCAACATTTAATGGTCCGCGTGAAACAGAAAAACGAATTTTATGTCCTGCTGCTTCTATTTTAGGCTGCGCTAATTTTAACCTGTTCAACATGAAAGGTAAAAGTCCATCGGTTTTGGGATTAGGTTCAGGAAGAGAATCAATATCATCAGCGGATTGAATTATTTTATGAGCATGGGGAAATTCATCCAGCGGGAACGTACTGCGGGCACCAAACGCAGAAGGTTCCGTACACATTCCATATTCAGACCAAAATCCCGGCAGAAACATTACATCGGGGAAATCATTTATTGCTTTTAAATTTACTTTGAGCCATAAATCATCATTTGAAAAGTAATCTAATATTTTTATTCCATACCAATTCGGCAGCCAGGGGCTGTCAATAATAAAACCTATTGGCAATGGATTTATAGTTTCACCTTTTAAAACTTTAAGAAGAGTTTTCCAATGCTGGTCAGTCATGATTAAAATTCCCTTTAATTTTTAGCGTGAATTAATTTTATTTCTGAAAAATAAATTTAATAAGTTTTTTAATGTCAATCATTTTTAGTCATATCATCAGACTTCGACAAGTTCAGACTGACTTTGTCATATTAAGCTCGTCGAAACATGGTGTTATCACTGACAAATTTAATTAATTCTTCAATTCTTTTTACGCTTTGAGCGATAAGTGCAGTCCTTAATTCCGCATTTATCACAAATGTAATCTTTATACTTTACTTCTTTTCCTATACCAATTATTCCGCTCACAGATTTAATCGGGGTCATTAATGAAGAATCGTTTAATTTAATGCCGCAGAAATTTTTTGGAAAGAAAGAAAATAAAAGCTGCTGTTCGGAAACAGGCCAATTACAATAGCCGGGGCTGTAACGGTTAGTAATATTTAAATCATTCTCCGCCATTCTTTCGCCGATGAAGTCATGCAGATAATTAGTAACGCTTTCAGCAGCAACAGATGCAACGGAATTAATTATGTAGCCGAATGCCGGTTCACCTTTAATTATTTCATCTCGAGACCAATTTTCCATTCCAGGCCCAATAGTACAAACAAACATAGCCATGCTGTCTGATTTTTTTAATTGCCCGGTTACAATTTTATCAAGCTCAAAAAACTTACCGCCAATTAAAAGTCCGTTGCTTCTATCATGAAACTTTTGTGAATCAACAACCCGGTAACCTGCTTTTATTTTGCAAAGCTCAGGCAGCCTATCTAAAGCTTGAGTAATCATTTCATCGAAGTGAACTTGAACATTTCCATTATTATATCCAAGCATAATATTAATTTCATTGCGGTCAATTGTTAAATCTTTGAAATTAATATTTACTTCAAAAGTATCTTTTGTTTTTTCTGTTTGCGATGTCAGCATTATAAATGATTCGTTTTTATTGCTTGTGCAAGTGCGTGAATATGTTTTGGGGTTGTGCCGCAGCACCCGCCTACAATATTAGCACCGCATTTGATTAATTCGTTTACTCTTGACGACATCATTTCAGGAGTTTCCGGAAAAATTGTTTCTCCATCTTTATAAATCGGTAACCCCGCATTTGCATGAACTAAAATTGGAATTGAAGAATCAACTTTTCTAATTTCAGAAACAATATCAATCATCTGTTCAAATCCGTTTCCGCAATTTGTTCCGATAACATCTGCTCCAGCTTCTTTAATTGAATTAACCATTTCAGAAGTTGATACTCCCATCATAGTTCTAAATTCATTATTAACTTTTTTATCGAATGTAAAAGTACAGACAACTTCAAGCCCGGTTGATTCTTTTGCAGCTCGAACTGCAAGTGAACCTTCTTGAAGGTCGGTCATAGTTTCAACGCAAATTGCATCAACTCCGCCATCTTTCAATGCAGCAGCTTGAATTGCAAATCCGTCATAAAGCTCTTGTTCCGTAACATCACCCATCATCAGCATTGCACCTGTGGGGCCGATTGAGCCAAGCACAAAATGATTATCACCTGCAGCTTCTCTTGAAATTTCAGCGGCAGCTTTATTTAATTCCACTGTACTTTCATGTAAGTCAAAGTGTTTTAATTTATATGGACTGCCGCCAAAGCTGTTTGTTAAAATCATATCCGAACCGGCATCTATATAACTTTTTGCAATTGCCAAAACATCATCGCGATGAGTAACATTCCAAATCTCAGGACATTCGCCTGCCTGCAATCCTTTTTGATACAAAAAAGTTCCCCATGCACCGTCGGATAACAATACTTTACCTTTTTTAATTTCGATTAGAAGTGATTTCATTTTTATACGATTCTTTTTCTTTTGAACAAAAATTCAGGGCTGAAACAATCGGTTTGAAAATACCCCAACATTATTTGATTGTTAAAATCTATGTATGCTAAATTAAAAATAATTTTTATAATTTCATTTAAGTAAGCAATTATAATTTTATTTAAGCAGCAATAGTTTTATTTAAAAACTCCACTGCCCCTTGCGGGTCATCTGCAAATCCATCAGCTCCCATTTTATCTGCGGCAGATTGTGTAAGCGGCGCTCCTCCAACTATTACTCTTGTATCAGGAAATTGAGACTTAATTTCTGTAACTGTCTTTGCCATGTTCGCCATAGTAGTAGTTAACAATGCACTTAAACCAACAACGCTTGTTGGATGTTCTTTAACCTTTTCTAAAAACTTAGCAGGTTTTACATCAACACCAAGATCAATAACTTCCCAGCCGTTTCCTTCCACAACCATTGACACAAGATTTTTCCCGATGTCATGAAGGTCACCGGCAACAGTTCCAATAATGAATTTGCCTTTGCGCTTTACAGAGCCTGATTGAAAATAAGGTTTAAGGTGAGCCATAACTGCATTCATAGCTTTTGCCGACATTAATAGTTCGGGCACGAAAACTTCATTGCGTCCAAATCTTTCACCAATCCTCTGCATTCCATCATTACATGCTTTTAAAATTTCATCGGGGCTAATTGAATTTTCAAGTGCTTGTTTTGTATATTCATCAGCACCTTCCTGTCCCATCATGTCTTTTGGAAATGGCGAAATCTTATTCACCTTTCCGCGTTCAATACAGTTGCCTATTTTTTCTGTTAATTCATTCATGATTTTTCTTAATTTGTTTTATTTCATCCAAAATAAATTACCAATATTTTCTCTTTTCAAATATAATTTTATTGTGAGAGAATTTCTGTAATAAGAAAATTATTGTATAAAACACTATTTAAACAGCATTTTAATAAATATACCTCCCACAACACTTCTAGCTTGAAAGCCATCTTTTCTTGCAGTAGTAGTTTCATACCAATCACTAAATGGAACCCGGTCAGGAGTTTCATTTAAATATTGAACAATTGTATGCATATATTTTTCAAAATCATTTTTGTTACTATATATTGATGCAGTCCAGGTCATCCATTCAGGCTTTGTAAAATCAGCTCTGTTATCAAGCGGCAATCCATACTTGTTCAATTTAGTTAGATAATATTTCAACTCTTTTTCTTCAACAATTTTTGGAAACAAGTTAAGATTAAAAAGTTTATCCCAAACTAAATTATATTTCATACTCCAGGTGCCCGGTTTATCAAAAGCTAATTTGTAATGATCATTATCCACAGCCATCTTCTCCCATTGACCAGCATAAT
This sequence comes from uncultured Bacteroidota bacterium, assembly GCA_963775245.1. Taxonomy (GTDB): domain Bacteria; phylum Bacteroidota; class Ignavibacteria; order Ignavibacteriales; family Ignavibacteriaceae; genus CAVSWT01. Next base: position 29,360 of record CAVZID010000004.1, on the reverse strand, counting down.
TTTTTGCAATTGTTTGGTATTCTTTTGCTTTATCATTCATTCCCGCCATTTCACAAATTTTTGAAAAGCAATCTAACGCAACAATAGCTTTAACAGATAGATTAGTATTATGTGCAAGATGCCCTGTGAAATCATCTGTACACAATTGGTTCTCAGGGTCCAATCCTTTTTCCTTCAAATATTCCGCCCACTTTTCCAAACTGTTCCAATATTTTTTTGCATAATTAACATTGCCTTCCTTCTTACAAATTCCATAAGTAAGTATTATCATGTTGCCGGATTCTTCAACAGGCATTTGTGATTCTTCGTTTTTTTCACCTCCTCCGTAAACTTGTCCGTTTGCTTTAGGATATGTTCCAAGATCATGTGGAGCGAATGGAAATTTCCATCGTGACATTTCTGCATATTCAAACACAGGTGTTAATAATGCTTTTAAAAGATTTGAATTGAAATAAATAAAGAAAGGTGCCGATGGATAAATTACATCAACTGTACTTATGCAGCCGTTGCTAAAATTTTCTTTTGGAAAAAGCATTGGCGTGCCGTCAATATCAACAGCCAGCTTATGTGCTGCAAAAACTTGCCTGTATGCCAGAGCGCAGATTGATGCATAATCATTTCCGCCTTTCGAAGTTAAATCTGTAATTAATTTTTTATCAAACTCTTCACAGTCATTCATTAAAGATTTATAATTATTTAATCTCTCTTTTATAACATCATTAATTGATTTGCCATTTCTTTTCCAGTAGGCTTGTAATTTTCTTTGAAAGAATTCGATTGAATAAACATCATCATAAGCTAAGATTGCATACACTTCTTTTTCTCTACTGTCGACTTTTCCTAAATTAAAAAGTAAGGATTGAACTGGCCATCCAAAGTTGCCCTGACAGGGCATATCAAAATTATCGCTGGACGGTAAGTTGTTATTATTAATAAAGTCGTATCTAATATCATCAGCGGGACCAATTGCACTTTTAGGATTTTGATTGGCAGCAGAAACCAGATAGACATAACCCCAATCGATTCTTAAATTATCTCCGCTTTTTTCAAGTATCGGCTGTTTAGTAGAACCCATTTTTAGAACAGTGGCATCACCAAGTTTTAATCTTCCCCAGCTAACATTCTGGCCTGGGTTATCTAAACAAAGCTCTGCGTCGTTGTCAACATAAATTGAAACTTTATGTTCTTTATCGTCAGCAGATTTTATTTGCCAGCTTATGTATGAGGCATCCTCAGAAATTAGATCTAATGAATCAGGCAGCAGGGGAGTTGTTAATATTAATTTTAACTCAATCCCGGCATCATTGAATTTAAGAATAGTTTGAGTTGGATTAATAATAGTTTGCGTAAGATTTAACTTTGGAACATCGCCAATGTTGCCGCCTAGTATTCTATAGACTTTTCCATCAATGTTGATCATTGAAAAAACACTCATGGTACTGCCGGTCCAATGCCTTGTATAATCATCAAGAGGATTATCTGCAAATGACCAAATGCTGAAATAAGGGCTTGAAGTTATAAGAGGTATAGCAGGCGGCCTTGAAATTGTATATTGTGCAAACAAGTTATTTATCATTAACCAAAAAAATATTAGAAAAAACTTTTTCAAAATAAACTCCCTACAATATTTAAGATTGTTATAATATTCCGAACAAAAAATTTACGATTCATTTAATAATAATTTTTAATGTATGATTCCCATGTAAATTTGATGGGATGGAGTTATTATTCTGTTTTATACCGTCAATAATAAAAGATTGAATTTCATTTCCACTTCCTTCAAGTGAAATATTTAATTTTGATCCACGATAAGATAAATCCGATAATTCTATTGAACTTATTTCTTCAGGTAAGTAGGGAGAAAATGATAGTGAATCTTCAGTGTACTTCATGCCGAATATTCCATTTAAAACCATTGAAATATAAGCAGTAGCAGACCATGTTTGAAATTTACTTGACTCCCAATGAAAATTTTGTTTCGATTCTCCCCAGTCTTGATAACCTCCATCAGGTTTTCCGGTATTTGGATTATAGATTTCCCTAAAGTTGTAATTACCTTTATCCTCATCAAGTGCTAAATGAGTTAAACCAAAAAGCTCGTGGTCGAATGAATCATAATTTTTTGTTGCAATGGCAGCTCTTGCAAAAAATCCATTAACCATCGGCCATATAATATTATTGTGCCTGCCGGGCATCTCTTTTGAATAGCGAGGGAAATCCGGAGTAATAGATGTGATTCCATATTTTGAAACTACCGCATTCTTTATTAGTTGCTCTGCTTTATCACCATCGATTATTCCAAATATCGCGGCAAATGAAATTCCTAACCCCTCTTGATAAGCTGCAGTTTTTCCATTTTGATCTATCAAATAATAGAAAGTATTTTCCTTATCATTGTAGAAATATTTCAAGATATTATTTTTCAATGTTTCAGCTTTTTGTAAATACATTTGGGAAATATCTTGATCTTCTTTTAAAAATTTGCTCATGTTGCTTAAAGCAATGTAAGCACCGTAATAAATACAATTAGTGCTCAAACATTTTATAACATGTGAATTTTTGTAGTCAAGCACACTGCTTGAATAATTATTTGGTTCATAAATTGGTTCCGGGTATCCGGCAATTCCGTCATTGAAAACAGAGGGCCCCATAAACAAACCATATTTATTATCAAATGTCGATTGTTCCAATTGTTTAATTGTATTAGCGCAACAAATAAATGCTTGTTTAAGAAAATCTTTATCGCCGGTTACGACGTAATGATTACAAGCAGCAATTGCCCAGAGAATTTTATCCCAGTATTGATGCCCAATTGTATCTTTATTTATTGTTACACTCCATAAAGATTTTTCAGCAACTTTAGGCCTTAATAAGCTGACACCATTCCAAGAATTAATTGCAATATCACGAGTCCATTCTCCGCCGTAATCACCACCGGCAGCTAGAATCCCGCGTCTTACATTTATATCAACAGTTTCAATCGCTAATTTGAATGCATCATTAACTAAGTCATTGTTCGATGTTAGCTTTTGCGGGAATGCATTTATAGAGATGAATAAATAAAAAACTAAAAATATTTTTTTCATTATGCCTATGCTTTGATTATAAATGAAATATTTTCAATTCGATGATTTGGTCTTTCCGTTCATGAGTCAAATAGTTTTCGCAATGAAAGTTATTTATTCTTGGTTAAGTTATTAAAATATTTTTACGCTATCCACATTATTTTCTTAATTATTTTTCCTTTCTGAAAAGGCACAACCTAATTAATTCTATTTAATTTTATTACTATTAAAATCTTAAGAGTCTAATAATACAATCTTCTCAATCTTTTTATATTTTCCAAAATTTTTCTTGCTACTAACATTCAAAATTAGTTAATTCGTATAAGCCTCCAATATTTCAATTTAAACTCAATTATTTTTAATGAGACTATTTCTTTTTTACCAATTTTATCTTTTGATTTATGTTCTACAAACCACTGGATTTGCACAGAAAAATATAGTTTCTCACTGGGTTGAAAATGGATTCCCATATATTCAAAATTTTAGCCCAACAGATTATAATGCTGAAATTCAAAACTTCTCTATTGTTCAGGATAAACGAGGACTCATGTACTTTGGAAACAACAAAGGTGTTCTTGTTTATGATGGCGTTACATGGAAGTTGATTCAAACTCCAAACAAAACTTTAGTCCGTTCTCTTTGTATAGCGAAAGATGTTATTTATGTTGGGGCAGTAGGCGATTTAGGATACTTAAGTCCCGATAGCGAAGGACAATTAAAATTTATTTCCCTCCTACATTTAATACCAAAACAACACCAGGATTTTCATGATGTCTATCAGGTGAAAGCAAACAATGACACAGTTTATTTTAGAACCCGTAATTATATTTTTATGCTTTTTAATAATCACATTAACATTTGGTATTCAAAACAACAAACAGATTATCTTTTTATTTTTAAAAACAAAATCTATTTAGCCTTATGGCATAAGGGTGTTTTTCAAATGCTGGGGGACTCAATTAAATGCATAGCAGGTGAAAAAACTTTTAAACGTGCAACGATTTGCTGCATGTTTCCAATCAATGAAACGAAGTTCATGATTTGCACTTTCAGTGGTGAGATTTTCATTTTTGATGGAAAGAGTATTCAAAGTTTTAATTCGGAACAAAATGATTTATTTATCAAAAATAAAATTTATTCGGGGGCATGTATCGATGATAGCTTATTAGCTTTTGCTACCAGCAGGGGTGTAGTTATTATTAATCAAGCAGGGAAGCTTTGTCAGGTTGTGAACAAAACTTCAGGGCTGCGAAATGAATTTGTAATAAATCTCTTTGCGGATAAGCAGCATGGGCTCTGGCTTTCTTTGAATAACGGTATTGCAAGGGTGGAAACACCTTCTTCGATTTCACGTTTTCAGTATGCTTCGGGAATGGAAACTTATGTTGAATCGATGATAAGATTCCACGGAATTATTTATGCAACAAATGATAGAGGGGTTTTTTATTTGGATAAAAATGAATTTCCTTTTCCTAAGTTCAAACAGGTGAGCGGTGTATCAACTTTATCAATTTCATTAGTTAATTGTGATGACAAACTTTTATTGGGAACACAAAATTCTATTTTTGAAGTTTCAGGGACAAAAGCGTTTAAGATAAATGATTTTAATACCGAACGGCTTTACCATTCAAGAATAGACCCCAACCGCGTTTACGTGGCTTTAATTGAAGGTTTTGCAGGGCTTGAGCTAATTGATAATCATTGGGTTGAAATTCCTCCTGTTCCTTTTGTTAATGAGCGAGTAATTGGAATAACAGAAAATCAAGACGGCTCACTCTGGCTGGGAACTGAGTTCGAAGGTTTATTTAAAGCAGATGTTAAAATGGATTTTTCGAAAAAGAAAAACCCACAGATGACTATGACTCTCACTAAGTACGGTCAGGAAAATAATCTTCCAGCCGGACAAAAAATACCTGCTTTAATTAAAGGCACAACACATTTTTTAACATTAAAAGGGCTTCGCAAATTTGATGCACAAAAAAATATTTTTTTGCCGGATACGACTATTGGAGCTGCATTTGCTGATACAACTTGCAAAGTAAATTTTTTACAAGAAGATACACATGGTAATGTTTGGATGATTGCAAAACAAAACGGGAAGACAATTCAAGGAAAAGCGGAACTGCAATCAAATGGAACCTACAAATTGAAAGACATTCCATTTTCACGGATAAATGATTTGGGCAATTCATATTTTATTTATCCGGAAGAGAATGGAGTTGCTTGGATTGGGGGCTCTGATGGCCTTGCCAGGTATTCATCATTAGTAAAAAGAAATTATTCTCAAGATTTTTCAACTTTGATAAGAAGCGTTTCTGTTATCTCAAATGATTCTTCATTGTATAACGGAACTTCGTATTCAAATTTTCCTTTGCCTGAAATTGCATATAAAGATAATTCTTTAAGATTTGAATTCGCAGCAACAAGCTTTGATGATGCAGCAGGAAATCTTTTTCAAGTTGAACTTGATGGATATGATGAGAACTGGTCTAATTTTACAAAGGATACAAGAAAAGATTACACCGGGCTTCCGGCGGGCAAATATACCTTCAAAGTTCGAGCGAAAAATATTTATAATCATATAAGCCGGGAAGATTTATTTGCCTTTGAAATTTTATCACCATGGTTTCAAACCTGGTGGGCTTATATGCTTTATCTTTTATTTTTTGGCGCCGCTGTTTTTGCTATTGTTAAGATTAGAGTTAGGCAATTGGAAAAGAGAACCTATCAGCTTGAAAATACAGTTTCCGAAAGAACCGCTACAATCCGCGAACAGACTGAAAAGCTTAAAGAGCTTGATAGATTAAAATCCCGTTTCTTCGCAAACATCTCACATGAATTCCGCACACCGTTAACATTAATACTTGGGATACTTGAAAGGTATTTAATTAAGCAAACAAAAAGCACTTCAGATTTCAATATCATGAAAAAAAATGCTCAGCGGCTTTTACATTTAATAAATCAAATGCTTGAGCTTTCCAAATTGGAAGCTGGAAATATTAATATTAAAGTACAAAGTACAGATTTGGTAAAATTTATTAGAAGAACAGCTTCATCATTTATTTCACTTGCAGAGCAACGGAAGATTAATTTTAGCTTTAATGGATTTCCTTTAACTGTTTCTTCTGAAATGGAAGAGGTTTTTGTTTATATAGATTGTGACAAAATGGAAACAGTAATTTACAACCTGCTTTCAAATGCTTTAAAGTTTACTGCTAAAGGAGAAAATATTTCTATTTATCTAAATTCATCCTCAAAGTATGCGGAGATTGAAATTAAAAATACCGGGATTACAATTTTGCCGGAACATCTTCCTCATATTTTCGACCGCTTCTACCAGGCGGATGACAGTTCAACTAGAAACTATGAAGGAACAGGAATCGGCCTTGCTATTGTAAAAGAATTTATCGAGCTGCATCATGGAACTATAAAAGTTGAAAGTGATAAACATGAAACAATTTTCAAAATAAAAATTCCACTTGGTTGTAATCATTTTTCAAAAGAGCAAATAATTGAATCACAAGAAGAACAAAATGAATTAATCTTAAAAAGAGCTGAAACATTAGTTGATGATATTCCCGGAATAATAAAAGAAGCCGCACAAACAACTGCATCAGCAGAATCAAATATTATTTTAGTTGTGGAAGACCATTTTGATTTAAGAAATTTTATTTGCGAACAGCTTGAAAATGATTTTTCTATTGTCGAAGCTGAAGATGGGGAAAAAGGATTAAAGCTTGCCGAACAAATTATTCCCGATATAGTTATCAGCGACATTATGATGCCGAATATGGACGGCTATAAGCTATGCAATGAATTAAAAACAAATATAAAGACGAATCATATTCCGGTTATACTTTTAACTGCAAAAGCATCTCTTGAAAATAAAATTGAAGGATTGGAAACCGGTGCGGACGATTATTTAGTAAAGCCGTTCAACACAGAAGAATTAAAAGCAAGAGTTAGAAATCTTATTAGGATTAGGAAACAAATTAGAGAAAAATTTCAATCGGAAATAATTTTAAAGCCGGCAGAAATAATTGTTCCTTCTAATCAAAAAATATTTATAGAGAAGCTTACAAAAATAATTGAAGTCCATATTGAAGATGAAAATTTTAATGTGGAAAATCTTTGTAAAGAAATGGGAATGAGCCGGGTTCAAATTCATAGGAAAATTAAAGCGATTACAAATCAATCTACAAGCGAGTTTATTCGTACATTCCGTCTTCAAAGAGCAGCGGAATTAATTAAAAATGATGCGGGCAATATGACGGAAATTGCATACAAAGTTGGGTTTAACTCTCAATCTTATTTCACACGATCTTTTATTGAGATTTTTGGCTGCACACCCTCGGAATACAAAAAGAAAATCTCGAATAGTAGTACATAAATTTTATCGAATCTCCATTTAAGAATAAAAATCAATCATATTTTTCATAATTGTAACATTAGTTAAAACTTTTGTAACAATTGTGAAATCTTAAATCCAGTCTCAATTTTATATTTAAACAAATTTATCCCAAACTATTTGTTCGCTTAAACCTAAACAGGCTGTATGCAAAACATAAATTACAATTTGCATACAATCTCTAAACCGGAGGGTACTATGTTTAAGTTACGCTCATTTATAATCTTGTTAATATTCTTGCCTGCAGCTTTTATAAATGGACAAAATGGCTGGTCCTGGCAAAATCCATTACCGCAGATGAACACCATGCGTTCAGTAAAATTCCTTAATGCTAATACGGTTATCGCCGGCGCTGACTATGGAACTTTAATGAAAAGTACCGACGATGGAAATTCATGGAATGTTAAAACAACAATAGACAGTATATCCGACGGCGTAAAAGCAATCAGTTTTATTAATTCATCAACCGGGTGGATTGTCGCTCAAGATAGAGTTTATAAAACAACAAATGGCGGGACTACCTGGGAACCGCATATAGTAGAGGCTTACCAATTTTTTATTGATGTTTTTTTTATCAATGAGAATACCGGATGGGTGATTGATACATACGGTAATGTTTATATATCAACAGACGGAGGTGTTAGCTGGAATTATACAAATACAAATATTAATGCTACTACTAATTCCATGTTTTTTACAAGCGAAACCCATGGCTGTATTGTTGGAAACAATGGTTTGGTATACACAACAACTAATGGTGGTTCCAATTGGGATATGCAAAATAGCGGAACTACAAATGATCTTGAATCAGTATTTTTTATTGACGAAAACACCGGCTGGGCAGTTGGCAGGCTCGGTACTGTTCTTAAAACAACTGATGGAGGAATTACCTGGCCTGCTCAAAACAGTAATACTAACTACCGTTTGTATGATGTTCATTTTATAGATGCGAACACGGGTGTTGCAGTTGGACAATTAGGTAAAATTATAAGGTCAACCGATGGCGGGGCAAACTGGGATACACTTTCTTCCAATACAACTATTAACCTTAATGCTGTGAATTTTTATGATAACAATATTGGAATGGCAGTGGGAGAAAGCGGCTTATTATTATTTACTTCAGATGGCGGTACGACATGGATGAATAAAACTAAAGGAACTTATAATGCAGTTCAAAGCATTGATTTTATTGATGCTAATAATGGTTGGGCTGCAGGTGATTTTGGTTCAATGATGTCTACAACCAACGGAGGGGAAGAATGGAATTATAAAAATATCTACCCGGCATACTCTTTTACCTCAATACAATTTTTAGATGCAAATAATGGATGGGTTTGCGGTATTCCCGATGTTGTAATGTCTACAACTAACGGTGGAACCGATTGGAATTTAAAAACCGGTGGGACTGCATTTCGTATTTTAAATGGATTATTTTTTAATGATGCTAATACCGGCTGGGTAGTTGGTGCTAATGGCTTAATTTATAAAATTACAAATGGCGGAAATACAGTAGATACAATTACTGCATTTACAAATAATGATTTAAATGCTGTTACTTTTACAAATAGCACAACCGGGTTTGTTGCAGGAAATAAAGGAATAATTTATAGGACTACGGATAGCGGCGTTATCATGGGATTCACTTTCAAGCGGCGTTACTTCTAATTTTTATTCAGTGTGCTTTGTAAACAATAATACCGGCTGGGTATGCGGGTCGGATACGACAATTTTAAAAACTACAGATAGCGGTAATAGCTGGCTTCCTCAAAATGTAGAATCTATTTTTATGAGATACTCCGTTTTCACAGTTTTCCATTCAATTCAATTTACAGATGAAAATAATGGATGGGCCGTTGGGCAGGGCGGAGTTATGATAAGAACCACAAATGGTGGTACAAATTGGATTTTGCAGCAAGAGCCAATGTCAAAGTTCTTCAGATCGGTTTTCTTTTTAGACGACAAAACCGGCTGGCTTGTTGGGAACGGAGGAGCAATTTTAAGTACTAAAACTGCGGGTGAAGTAACGACCACTGTTCTGGATAATAAATATAATATTCCGAATACTTTTTCTCTTTCACAGAATTATCCCAACCCATTTAACCCCACAACAAAAATAGAATATACTATTCCAACCTCTCCTCAAACCCCTCTCTTTAATAAGGAGAGGGGCAGGGGTGAGGTCATTATTTTAAAAATCTATGACATTCTTGGCAGAGAAATAAAAACGCTGGTTAACAAACAACAGCCGCCAGGAAATTACGAAGTAACATTTGATGGTAGTGAATTTGCAAGCGGAGTTTATTTCTATCGCCTTCAAGTTGGAAACTACAGTCAAACAAAAAAATTAATTCTCTTAAAATGATTATAAAAAAATATTTAATTAAAAAATTAGTAAAGGGTAATAAGATGAAATGTTTAATACTATTTGTTTTTATTTCTTTAATAATTTTAATCAACATAAATTTGCACGCTCAATGGTCATCTGACCCAACTGTAAATACGCCAATCTGCACAATATATAATTCGCAAACAAGCCCTGAAATAACTAGTGATGATTCAAGCGGAGCTATTATAGTTTGGCAGGATAATAGAGTTGGTACTCATCAAGACGACATTTATGCTCAAAGAATTAATTATTTAGGTGAAGTAAAGTGGGCTGCTGATGGTGTGGAAATCTGTACTGCTTCTGGTTTGCAATCAAAGCCGCTTATTATAAGCGATGGCGCCGGAGGAGCCATAATTGCCTGGACTGATTCCAGAAGCGGTATAGGTACCGATATCTATGCTCAAAAAATAAATTCTCAAGGAACTGTAATGTGGACTGCCGATGGTATTGGGGTTTGTACAGAAACAGATAATCAAACTTTAACTGATATTATTAGTGACGATTCTAATGGTGTCATAATAGTTTGGGACGATCATAGATCCGGAACAGATAATGATGTTTATGCTCAAAGGATAGATGGAAGCGGTACGGCTTTATGGACCCCTGGCGGAGTTGTAGTTTGTTCTACAAGTGATGATCAGTCAGGAGCCAAAATTGTTGAAGATGGAAGTAACGGCGGCATATTTGAATGGGACGATCTCCGCAGCGGCAAGTATGGAATATATGCTCAGAAATTAAATTCCAGTGGTGCTGCGCAATGGACATCAAATGGAGTTGTAATTGATACTATGGGAGGAAATCAATTTTCTGCTTTGGGTGCAGATATTGCTTCTGATGACAATGGGGGTGCAATTATTACCTGGGCTGATATGAGAAACGGAAGTGATAGAAATGTTTTTGTGCAAAGAATAAATTCCAGCGGTACTGTGCAGTGGTTAGATAATGGTGTCAGCATTTGTGATGCTGCGGATGATCAACAGGATATCATTATTGCGAAGGATAGCTCTGGCGGAGCAATTATTTCCTGGATGGATAATCGCAACGGGTCCGACTATAATATTTATGCACAAAAAATTAATTCAAGTGGTAATGTTCAATGGGCAAATAATGGAGTCCCGGTTTGTGAAGCAGCTGATTGGCAGGGCAATTTAGAAATTATAAATAATGGTATGAGTGGAGCCATAATTGCGTGGCTTGATTATAGAAGTAGTGATTACAATGTTTATTCACAGAGAATTTATTCGGATGGAAGCGGTGCTTGGACAACTGACGGTATAGCTGTTTGTACTGCCGCAAGCTACCAGTTCAATATTAGTATGGTAAGTGATGAAGCTTATGGAATGATTGCAACCTGGTATGACTATAGAATAGGTGATTACGATATTTATGCTCAAAGAGTTTTTGCAGACAGTGCTTTGCCGGTAGAACTGAGTTCATTTTCAGCAATAGAAAAAAATAATTCTATTGAATTAAATTGGACTACAGCAACGGAGATAAATAACTATGGGTTTGGAATAGAACGGTCATCAGTCATTAGCAATCAGTCATCAGTAAACTGGGAAAAAATTGGATTTGTAAATGGACATGGAAACTCAACTTCGATTAAAAAATATTCTTTTGTAGATAACTCTGTTAAAAATGGAATTTATAAATATAGACTAAAGCAAATAGATTTTGATGGTAATTATAAATTCTCTAAAGAAGTTGAAGTGGAAATATCAGCGCCAACAAATTTTGCATTAGAACAAAATTACCCTAATCCATTTAATCCAACAACTAAAATCAAATATTCAATCCAAGCCCTTCCAAACCTCCCTAAAAGGGAGGCCTTAGTACAGCTTAGAGTTTACAACATACTAGGTCAAGAAGTTGTTACACTGGTGAATGAAAAGGAGCAGCCGGGGAATTATGAAGTAACATTTGATGCCCGCTCCTATGGAGGAAGCAAACTTTCAAGCGGTGTATATTTTTATTCTTTTACTACGGAAGACTTTCATCAAACAAAAAAATTAATCTTGCTGAAATAAAATTAAATTTTGATTTAAAATAAATCATAAGTAAAGGGATAAAAACCATTTACATTTTTAAGTGACGGGCAATACTCTGTCCGTTAATACTCCTTTGTATATTCAAATCAATAAAATAGGTTTATGTGAATAAGTTTGAGTGTTGAGAATTATCATTATTTTAACTAAGATTGCTCAAAATTATTTCTCCTCTTTTGCTTCATTTCTCCAGTATAAAGAATTATAAATTTTATGATAATAAAAAAAATCATATTAATTATTTTTTTATTCAGTTACCTGCTGTTTACGCAAAGTCAATCACTGCAATTCGATCATTTCTTAATTGAAAATGGACTTTCTCAATCAACGGTTCAAACAATTTATCAAGACAAAAAAGGCTTTTTGTGGATTGGAACAAAGGTCGGATTAAATAAATTCGACGGTTATAAGTTTTATAATTATATATATAATAAAAAAGATTCCAATTCTATTTCGGATAATTTTATAACAGCCATTTATCAAGATAAAAATGGCAATTTATGGATTGGCACAAGACGGGGACTAAATAAATTTGCAGTTAATGAAAACTCAAATAAAAATATCGATGTTAGATTTTTACATTTTCTAAATGTTAAAGATGATGATTTTAGTATAAGTCACAATGATATTAGCGCAATATACCAAAGTAAAAATGGTGATTTATGGGTCGGCACCTCGGGCGGGCTAAGTAAAATTTCTGCCGATCAACTTGTTAAACAAAATAATAAAAGCATCCAGTTTAAGTTTAATAGATTTTTTAGAAAAGATGGATTAAGCTCAAACAGTATTTCATCAATTGCTGAAGATGATTTTGGGAATTTATGGATTGGAACTTTAGGTGGTGGATTAAATAAGTTTGATACTAAAACCGGAAAATTCACAGTCTATTCTTCCGATAAAAAAAATGAAAACAGCCTGAGCAGCAATTATGTAATGAATCTGTATCTTGGTAAAAATAATATTTTATGGATTGGTACTTATGCAGGCGGATTAGTTAAGCTGGAAATCAAAAAGCAAAAATTTACTATTTATAAAAATATTCCCGGACAAAATAGTATTAGTGTTGACAAAGTATTATCAATAACAGAAGATAAAGATAGAAATTTATGGCTTGCCACATTAGGCGGCGGCATTAATAAATTTAATCCGCAAACAGAAAAATTCGAAATCTTTCAAAGTGATAATAGAGATAACCAAACTATAAAGAATAATTACATAAGATCAATTCTAATAGATCGCTCAAATAATTTGTGGGCAGGCACAAATGAAAGCCTTGAAAAAACTAACTTAAACCCACCTAAATTCTATCACTTTAAAAATAATCCTTACCAGGATAATTCACTTCAAGATAATCATGTGCTTTCTTTTTCCAAAGAAAATGATTCCAATATATGGATAGGCACAAATAAAGGATTGGATAAATTCAATCTCAATACGGGAAAATTCATTCATATTAATTTTTCAAATACCCCCAAAAAAGATGAGAATTTTATTTATGCATTATATAAGGATAAAGATAATATTCTTTGGATAGGTTCATATAGCAGCGGACTTTTTAAGTTGAATACATTAACAGGTAGTTTTAAACATTTTATAAAAGACCCGAAGAAACCTAATACTTTACTTGATAATAGAGTTGTAAATTTGAAGGATGACCAGCAAGGAAATATTTTGATTGGTACTGAAGTTGGCGTATGTAAGTTGAATAAATCAAATGAAAAATTTTCTTATAATATAATTAGTCCAAAAGATTCTGCAGCACTTGGTGGTAAAAGAGTTACTGTTTTTTATAAAGATAAAAATGATGCGTATTGGGTTGGGACTCCAAATGGTTTGCTTAAAATAAATAAGGATGGCACTTGTGTTAAATATATTAATGATGAAGATGATTCAACAAGCATAAGCAAAGGAAATGTTACAGCAATATGTGAAGATAAATATAGTAACTTGTGGATTGGAACAGACCACGGAATTAATCTACTTGATCAAAACACAGGGCACTTCACTAATTATTCAATCAATGAGGGACTGCTGGACAATCAAATTCAAGCAATGCTTACTGATAATGAAAATAACCTTTGGTTGAGCACTCAAAGAGGGCTTATAAAATTCAAATACATTTCAAAAAATAATTTTGAGGTTAAAAATTATGACGCAAATGATGGAGTGGATAATTATAACTTCAGCGACAATTCTGCTATCAAAACTAAAGATGGAATACTATTTTTCGGCGGCATGAATGGATTCAATTTTTTTAATCCTTCTGCTATGAATGAAAATAAAAATTTACCTTCGGTCGCATTTACATCATTTAAAAAATTTGATGAAGAATTTTTATCAATTGATAAGTTATTGAAAGTAAGAACCATTGAGCTTAATTATTCGGATAAATTTTTCTCATTTGAATTTGCAGCTTTAGATTTCACTGAGCCGACAAAAAATCGTTATGCTTATAAGATGGAAGGGTTTAATAAAAAATGGATTCAATCCGGAACAAAAAACTTTGCATCTTATACCAATCTTGATCCCGGAACCTATACCTTCAAGGTTAGAGGCAGCAATAATGATGGGTACTGGAATAACCAGGAAGCATCATTGCAAATAATTATTAGTCCGCCCTGGTGGCGGACCTGGTGGTCGTATCTGATTTATATTTCCATTTTTGTTGCGGGTTTAATTACTGTAAGAAAATATGAAGTAACTAGAATAAAGTTAAAAAATGATTTGAAGCTGAAAGAATTTGAAACAAATAAATTAAACGAAGTTGACAATCTAAAATCAAGGTTCTTTGCAAATATATCACATGAATTCAGAACTCCGCTAACTTTAATTTTAGGTTTGCTAGATAAGTATTTGAAAAAGTCACCTGAGGCTCCTTCAGATTTTAATGTAATGAAAAAGAATGCCCAGCGGCTTCTTCAATTAATTAATCAGATTTTAGAATTATCTAAAATAGAATCAGGCAGCATAAAGTTAAAAGTTCAAAAAACCGAAATTTATAGTTTTGTTAGAAGGATTGTATCTTCATTTATTTCACTTGCAGAGCATAATCATATTGAATTGAATTTTAATAATCAGTTATTGTTAAATAATTCTGAGAAAAGTGAATTATATGTTTTCATTGATAAAGAAAAAATGGAAACAGTAATTTACAATCTTCTTTCAAACGCATTAAAATTTACTCCAGCAAATGAAAAAGTTTCGGTGAATTTAAATTCGAATGAAACCGAAGTTGAAATTAAAGTGACAAATACTGGAATTAGTATCCCAAAAGAAAAACTTCCTTATGTATTCGATCGTTTTTATCAAGTTGATGAAAGCGGTTCAAAAGGATATGAGGGAACAGGTATAGGATTATCTTTGGTAAAGGAACTTGTTGAGCTTCATCATGGGAAAATTAAAGTTGAAAGTTTATCCGGCGTTGAGACTACTTTTCAAATAAATATTCCTTTGGGCAAAGAACATTTTACATCAGATCAGATTTTTGAGAAAGATGAATTGCTTGCTGAAGAAGATATTGTAGATTATGCGAATAAAATAGTTGAAGAAGAAAATGATTTAATTGAAGCTGGTGAAGAGAAAATAAAATCTGTTTCGAAAGAATCAAAGCTATCGTCCGGGCAGGCAAACCTGGTTTTAGTTATTGAAGATCATTTTGATTTGAGAAATTTTATCTGCGAACAACTAGAAAATGATTATACAGTTGTAGAAGCTGAAGATGGAGAAAAGGGATTACAGCTTGCAGAAGAATTAATTCCCGATTTAGTTGTTAGCGATATAATGATGCCGAAGATGGACGGCTATGAATTATGTAAAGAATTAAAATCAAATATAAAGACAAATCATATTCCTATTATACTATTAACAGCCAAAGCAGCAATGGAAAACAAGCTAGAAGGTTTGGAAATCGGAGCTGATGATTATCTGATAAAACCCTTTAACACCGATGAATTAAAGGCAAGAGTAAAAAATCTAATTCATGTTCGGCAGAAGATGAGAGAAAAATTTCAGTTGGAGATGATTCTGAAACCTGCTGAATTTATTGTACCTTCAAATCAAAAAGTTTTTATTGAAAAATTAACAAAGACAATTGAAGAACATATCGAAGATGAAAATTTAAGTGTTGAAATATTGTGTAATAAAATAGGAATGAGCCGGTCACAGCTTCATAGAAAAGTGAAAGCAATATGTAATCAATCAACTAGCGAGTTTATTCGTTCATTCCGGCTGCAGCGTGCAGCAGATTTAATTAAACAGGATGCTGGCAATATGGCTGAAATTGCCTACAAGGTTGGATTTAATAGTCAAGCTTATTTTTCAAAATCATTCCAGGAAATGTATGGCTGCACTCCTGGCGATTATAAAAAGAAAATTAAAATCAGTAATTAATTGTTATTATTTTAATGAATCATAACCGTTTATAATTCCTGATTCAATTATTAGTTAAATTGTTTAATTACTAAATTGTTGTAGTTATATATCTGAATTTTAATGTTAGGAGAAAAAATGAATAACATCTTATTTATAGTACTTGCTGCATTTTTTATGATAGCCTCAGTTTTTGCACAGGATACTTTTGAAAAAGATACCATAAAAACTTCTAAAGGAAATTTAGAAATTACTTTTATTGGCCATGCTTCATTAATGTTTAGGTTTGATAATAAAAATATTTTTATAGATCCCTGGAGCAAATTGGCGGATTATTCTAAATTCCCAAAAGCAGATTTAATTGTTTTAACTCATCACCATGGCGACCACTTAGATTTATCTGCAATTGAAAAAATAAAAACAGATAAAACAATAATTGTTTGCACCAAGCTATGCGAAGAAAAAATTCCGGAAGGAATTGTTATGAACAACGGTGATGAAAAAACGGTGGATGGAATTGACATAAAAGCTATTCCTGCCTATAACATGGTTCACAAGAGAGATAATGGAGAGCCCTTTCATCCAAAAGGTGAAGGCAATGGATATATAATTACTTTTGGTGATAAAAAAGTATATATCGCCGGCGATACAGAAAACACTCCTGAAATGAAAGCATTAAAAAATATTGACATTGCTTTCCTGCCAATGAATCTTCCATACACAATGACTCCTGAAATGGTTGCTAATGCGGTAAAATCTTTTAAACCAAAAATACTTTATCCTTATCACACAGGAGATACAGATATTTCAAAGCTTGTTGATTTAATGAAGGATACAAAAAAAGTTGAAGTACGGATTAGAAAGATGAAATAAATCTTCTGTTCAAATTGTTGTATTGCTAAATTGTCTAATTGTTAAACTGTTATAAAATGAAAATTATCATTCAGCAATTTGACAATTTAACAGTTCATCAATTTTTAAAATCAATTCCTCAATAATGCTAATCTAATTTACTATCCATTCAATTAGTTGTCCAAATATTTGTCTGATGCAACATATCTTATAAGATTTGACACAATTTTAGAATAATTAAACAGTTTTTTAAAGCAAGTTTCACTTAATAAAACTCAAATGTTTGGAGAGGTGAAAATATGCTATTAAGGAAATTTCTATTTCTTTTGTGCTGTTGTCCGTGCACAGTCATATTGGCGCAGAATGGTTGGTCATGGCAAAATCCATTGCCGCAGGGCAATAATATAAATAGTGTATCTTTTATAGATGCAAATAACATTTTGGCCGGCGCTGATTACGGGACATTATTAAAAAGTACCGATGCCGGCGAAAATTGGGAAGTAAAAACAAATATAGATTATCCTGCTGCGGGCGGAAATTGGTTAAGTCCATCTATTAAAGATATTTATTTTCTAAATTCTTCTATAGGATGGATGCTATTAAGTTCAGAAGTTTATAAAACTACGGATGGCGGTGTTACCTGGAATTCATATACAATTAGAAATTTTTCCTTTTATGATCGCTTAAGTTTTGTAAATGAAAATGTTGGATATGTTATTACTGCCACAGGGGATGTCTCCAAAACAACAGATGGCGGTATTACCTGGAATGATGTCACCCAAACAACAAGCCGATCTTCTTACGCATTCTTTTTTTCAAGTGAAAATCATGGGTGCAATGTAGCTGGATTAGGGAAAATAGAAACCACTACTGACGGCGGTATTACATGGAATGCACAAACTAGTGGAACTACGAATGATTTGCAATCAGTTTATTTTATAGATGATAATACCGGGTGGGCAGTTGGCCTTCAAGGAACGATTCTTAAGACCACAGATGGCGGTGTAAACTGGAATCCTCAAACCAGTAACTCACTGTATCGACTTTATGACGTGCAATTTCTTGATGCAAACTTTGGGTACGCGGTAGGCCAAAATGGTACTACAGTTAAAACGACTGATGGTGGAGTAACCTGGGATACTTCAAATGTTGGTATGTCTTCAACTTTATTGAGAGTAAAGTTTTATGATGATAATAATGGAGCAGTAGTTGGGGCAGGCGGAGCTATCTTTACCACTACTAATGGCGGACTTTCGTGGGACAGTAAATATGAAGGCACTTACGAAGCTCTTTACAAAATTAATTTTAGAGATAAAAATAATGGTTGGGCTATAGGTGATCATGGTACACTAATGCATTCAACTGACAGTGGCAAGAATTGGGATTTACGAATTCTTTATAAGGGAGATTACTATAGTGATATCGATTTTGTTAATGATAATTATGGATGGATTTGCGGTGCCGGCTCTAAAATTCTCAAAACAACAAATGGCGGAATCGATTGGGAAATTAAAAATCCTATAAATGGTTACAAATCTTTAAGCAGTGTTTTTTTTACGGATACAAGCAACGGCTGGTTTGTTGGAATCCAAGGGCTAATGTTTAAAACGACAGATGGTGGGAATACACTTGATACCATACCTCAATTTACTTTAAAAGATTTTAATGCAATAACTTTTTTAGATAATAACACTGGAATTATTGTTGGTGATAAAGGGACAATATTTAAAACAACAAATAATGGTATTACCTGGGATTCTGTTTACAGTAGTGTTAATTCTGATTTGTACTCAATCAGTTTTGGAAACGCAACTAATGGTTGGATATGCGGTTCTGATACTACAGTTTTAAAAACAACTGATGGAGGAAATACATGGACGCAGCTCAGCTTAAATAGGACTGTCCTTGTGTTGACGAAGTTATATTCAATTTATTTTAGTGATGAAAATAACGGCTGGGTTGTAGGTGAACATGCAACTCTAATTCACACAACGAATGGAGGAACAAGCTGGGAATTACAATATCCGCCTGCAAGCAGGGCATTTAGAACAGTTTTCTTTTTAGATGATAAAACCGGCTGGATAGCTGGAGATGGCGGGATAATCTTAAACACGAATTCTGCTGGTGATTTTGTTACTCCAACCAATGTTTATGAAAAAAACAATCATCCTTTTGAATTTATATTATACCAAAATTATCCCAATCCATTTAATCCCACAACAAAGATAAAATACACCATCCCTTCAACGGGCAGTCCCCTCCTCGGAGGGGCGAGGGGTGGGTTGATTAATATAAAACTTACTGTATTTGACCTCCTCGGAAGAGAAGTAACCACTTTAGTAAACGAACATAAGCAGCCCGGCACTTACGAAGTAACATTTGATGGATATAAAATTTCAAGCGGCGTTTACTTTTATCAATTAAAAAGCGGATCATTTAACCAAACAAAGAAATTGATTTTATTGAAGTAAAAATGAGAGGATGACAGGGCTATGATCAGTTATATAAAAACAATTCTTATTGGTTTAATGCTTAGCAATTTTCTATTTGCCCAGAACTATGAAATAAAATATGATTCACTTAATGCATATGGTTGGTTTGGCGGAGATAATCGTCCAGGCCATCAAAGAAATGTTGCTGTTGCTCAAAGCGTTACAATAGAAAAACCGGTTAATCTTTCATCTTTTGCCTTTCGTTTTACTGCTCCATTTGATTCGGCCATAAATAAAACCGGTTCCGGCATTGAAGTAAATTTAAGGCTTCATATTAGGGACTCTATCGGGGCGGTTAAAAAAACTGAAGATGTAGTTGTTCCCGACACTTTCAGCAATGGATGGGTAACATGGGAAAATATTAATTTAAATATTGCTGAGCCTGGTAAATATATTTTTTCCACATATTTAGTTGGTGGTTATGACTCCGTTAAACTTACTTCTTCACAAGGCTGTGATCCTGACTCTGGTTACTCCGGCGGTGAAATGTTTGCAAAATATGTTGTATCGGATTCTGATGCTGCAGTTTGGAGTGATTGGAGCCTAAGTTCATGGGATTCTGATTTTTGGTTAATAGCAAAAGAAATTACAACAAATGCTAAAGAAAATGATTTTAACCCGGAGAATTTTTATTTAGAACAAAATTATCCTAACCCATTTAACCCCACAACTAAAATAAAGTATCGAATCCCACTTAGTCCCCCTTTAGTAAAGGGGGAAAGCGAAGCTGGGAGATTTGTCACGTTAAAAATATATGACATTCTCGGAAGAGAAGTAGCAACTCTCGTCAACGAACAAAAACAACCCGGGACTTATGAAGTTGAATTTACAACAAATGTAGGGACGAATAATTATTCGCCCTTTCCAAGCGGAGTTTACTTCTATCAACTTAAAATTGGCCAATATGTTCAAACAAAGAAATTAGTTTTACTTAAATAATGATAAAGTTAATTATGAGGAGTGTTATGATGATTTACAAAAGAAATATTTTAATTCTCTTTTCAATTGTGCTGCTGCTAGCTACTGGGAAAATTCATCCCCAAGCCGGCCAATTAGATCCAAGTTTTGGGCAGGGGGGCATAACTACTACGGCAATTAATTCTAACAGTAATGCTTATATAGCTTCAACGGCCATTCAAACTGATGGCAAGATAATTACTGGTGGTTCAGTTGTCATAGGGCAGGATGCTTTTGCATTAGCTCGTTATAATGAAAATGGCGAACTTGATAATACATTTGGTACAAATGGTATTGTTATAAAAACTATCGGTTCATCATCCGATTATATTTCTTCAATAGTTATTCAAAGCGACGAAAAAATTGTTGCAATTGGCACTACGTATAATGGAACTGATTATGATTTCGCTGTTGCCCGTTTCAATCAAGATGGTTCATTAGACAAAACATTTGGAGTTAATGGTATTGTAACAACGCAAATCGGGACTATTGATAATGAAGCAAATGCTGGAGGAATACAAAATGATGGAAAAATATTAGCTGCGGGTTATTCAGATAGTGCAGGGACTTCTGTTTTTACTATTGCTCGATATAACACAAATGGAGATTTAGATAATACATTCGGAATAAATGGAATAGTGACAACCTCTGTCGGAATAGGTAGTTCACTTATTAATTCATTAGCTATTCAAAATGATGGCAGTATAGTTGTCACCGGATATTCAGTTGATTCAAGCGGGACTAGAGTCAATTTTGCTTTGGCTCGTTATAATTCAAATGGAGGTCTAGATAATTCATTTGGAAACAATGGTATTGTTTATACAACAATAAGGTCTAATTACGATTATCCTAACGCTGTAAAAATCCAAAATGACGGCAAAATAGTGGCTGCAGGCTACTCACTTGATTCAATTGGAACTCAAGATTTTGCAATAGTCAGGTATAATCAAAATGGTTCATTAGATACTTCCTTTGATAATGACGGGATAGTAATCATCTCAAATAGTATTTCGAATGATGAAGCAAATTCAATAGCATTTCAAAATGATGGAAAAATCCTAGTCGGAGGATTTCGGCTCACAACACTGGCTGAGTTTTTTTTATTAGTACGCCTTAATCAAGATGGGTCGATAGATAATAGGTTTGGACCAAGTGGAATAAAATCAGTATCGTTATCGTCTGAAGGAAATGAAGCGTTTTCCTTGGTTATTCAAGCGGATGGGAAAATCATACAATCCGGTTATAAAGTTAGTGGTGGAGATAATTATTTCGCAACTGTAAGATACGATACTACTGGGGAAGTGGATTATTATTTTGGGTTATATGGGGTAGTTACAACAGCCGTAGGAATTTTAAATGATGAAGCTTTTTCATCAATAATTCAAACCGATGGAAAAATAGTTGCTGCCGGATATTCTTATAATGGAAACGATAATGATTTTGCACTAACACGTTACAATTCTAACGGAATATTAGATAAAACTTTTGGGATGAATGGAATTGTAACAACTTCTGTTGATTCTACTGTTGATGGTATCTTTTCACTTGCTGAACAAAATGACGGAAAAATAGTTGCTGCTGGATTTAGTAATAACGGAACTGATGATGATTTTGCATTAGTCCGCTATAATGTTGACGGTTCTTTTGATAATACATTTGGAACAAGTGGTATAGTAGTTACACCCATCAGTGATACTGATAATAGAGCACGTTTTCTGGTAATACAAACTGATGGAAAGTTAATTGCAGCGGGGTTTTCCAATAATGATATTAATGATGATTTTGCGCTGGCGCGTTATAATACAGATGGAAGTTTAGATAACACATTTGGCACAAATGGAATTGTCACCACTCCAATTGGAACTTCAGATGACATTGCAACATCAGCAGCATTACAAAATGATGGGAAAATAATTTTAGCAGGTTATACAGGGAACGGTAGTAATGATGATTTTGCACTAGTCCGTTATAAAGAAGATGGAAATCTGGATAGTACATTCGGATCAAATGGAATTGTAACTACGCATGTAGGATTTGGAGAAGATAAAGCCCGTTCGGTATTACTTCAAAATGATGGAAAGATTATTGCAGCGGGATATTCGGGAAATGGAAGTAATTTCGATTTTGCTTTAGTCCGTTATATCGAGGATGGAACTTTAGATACTACGTTTGGCACAAAGGGAAAAGTAACAACATCTATAGGAACTGACGGTGATTTAGCTTATGCCTCCGTATTACAAAGCGATGGTAAAATATTATTAGCCGGAACATCAAAAATTGGAAGTTATAATGATATAGCTTTAGTAAGATATAAATCAGACGGAACAATTGACACTACATTTGGAACAAACGGAAAAGTCATAACACAAATTGGCATTTCTTTATCTTATGGATATTCAATTGCACTTCAGGATGATGGGAATATAATTGTATCAGGTTATTCTACAGATGGAGATAACTACTCAGTCTTTACAGTAGCTCGATATTTAAATGATGTAGCAATGCCGGTTGAATTAACTTCATTTACAGCCAATGAAAATGATCGTGGAGTAGTTCTTGATTGGAAAACAGCAACTGAAATAAATAACTATGGTTTTGAGATCGAAAAAAGCCCATCCCCAACCCCTTCCCAAAGGGAAGGGGCATCAAATCCCAATAAGATAAACTGGAATAAAATTGGGTTTGTAAATGGACATGGAAACAGCACTTCAACAAAACAATATTCTTTTATAGATAAATCACTTCAACAAGGAAATGTAAAATATCGGTTAAAGCAAATAGATTTTAATGGAAGCTTTGAATATTCTTCTGAAGTAGAAGTATCAGTTTCAGCACTAACCAAATTCGAATTATATCAAAACTATCCCAATCCATTTAACCCAGCCACAAAAATAAAATTTTCCGTCTCCTCATCTCCCCAAACCCCTCTCCTTACTAAGGAGGGGGGCAGGGGTGAGGCCATGACCTTAAAAGTATATGACATCCTCGGAAGGGAAGTTGCAACATTAGTAAATGAAAAAAAAGAACCTGGCAATTATGAAGTAACATTTGATGGAAGCAAACTTTCAAGCGGCGTTTACTTCTATCAACTTAAATCAGGCCAGTTTGTTCAAACTAAAAAATTATTGCTAATAAAATAGTTCAAGTGTTTAAATCTATAGGAGATTCGGATATGAAAAAAAATATAATAGTTGCAGTATTTGTAAAAATATTTTTATTAGGAACATTCTTTTCAACTTTCGCACAAATTTCAAATAACTCTCATTGGGAATCAATCCCCGGGCTTGATGGTAGTGTTGATGTAATTACTGCATCCGGAAATGATCTTTATGTTGGCGGTTTATTTGTAACAATAAATGGAGATAGCAATGCTAGTCGAATAGCAAAGTGGAACGGTACAAACTGGGAGACTTTAGGAAGCGGACTTAATGATTGGTGTACAAGCATTGCAATTTTAGGTAATGATGTTTATGCAGGTGGATCATTTACAAAAGCAAGCGATCAACCAAATACAAGTTTTATCGCAAAATGGGATGGAACAAATTGGCAAACTGTTGGCGGTGGATTGAATTTACACGTAAGCACTTTAGCAGTGGATGGAGATACATTATATGCTGGAGGTGCTTTTCGCAATGCCGGAGGAAATCCTGATGCCGACAAAATTGCTAAATGGAATGGTACAAGCTGGGAAGCAATGGATAAAGGATTTAATGATTGGGTATATTCAATTGTGATACATAATGGGGATATATATGCAGGCGGCAATTTTATCAGTGCAGATCAGGATACAAATGTTAAGTTCATTTCTAAATGGAATAGGCTGACTTCAAAATGGGAACCTTTTGGAAACGGACTTAACAATACCGTACAACATATTGGCTTTAATGGTGATGATATGTACATAGGTGGATTTTTTACTGATGCAGGCGGAGATACCACTGCCGATCATATAGCCAGATGGAATGGTAATAGCTGGGAAGGATTAGGTGCTGGACTAAATGGACAAAATTCTGAAATTCAGGAATTTGCTTTCGATGGAGACAATATTTATGTGGTGGGGAATTTTACAACTGTTGGTGAGGAATCTGATTTCAATAATGTTGCTAAGTGGAATGGAACCAGTTGGGAAAAATTAGGATTTGGTTTAAACCTGGAAACGCGTTCGCTTGCAATTCTTGGAAATGATTTATATACAGGCGGTTCATTTACGGCAGAAGGCCCGGGCGGAAATCAAAATATAAATTATTTAGCAAAATGGAAGATTGATGTTACTTCTATAACAGACAGGCAGAATACGGCTATTCAAGATTTTAAACTTTTTCAAAATTATCCCAATCCATTTAATCCCACAACAAAAATAAAATATTCGATTCCAAACGTAAGAGATGCAGATCCGCATCCCCTACAAGTGAAATTAAAAGTTTATGATATTATCGGAAGAGAAGTGGCCACTTTGGTTAACGAACAAAAACAGCCCGGGACATATGAAGTTGAATTCAATCCAGCAGCCAGCATCAAGAATTCAGCTTCTGGTGTTTACTTTTATCGGCTTAAAGCCGGTCAATTTACTCAAACAAAAAAATTAGTATTTCTTAAATAATATATCAGATACTTATAATTTAATTTGGAGATTGATATGAAATTTTGGAGTAGTTCTAATTCACTTAATGTAAATTCAATTAGAAAACATTTTCTTTTTTCAGAAGGAAACAGAATTGTAACAAACAATGCAGCAAGCACACAGCCGCCGAGAGAATTAGTTAATCTTTATTATGAGTTGGCTAAGAATTATGAAAATGTTCATCGTGGACAATCGAACGCTTCTCAAAATACCACTAAACTTTTCGAGGAATCATATGATACCATTGCTAGTTTTATTAATGCGCCGGGCAGAGAAAATATTGTATTATATAGAAATGCAACTGAAGCGATTAATTCAGTCATGTATTCTCTTCTTACAGAATTTCATGATGGTGATAATGTGGTTACAACCTTTATGGAACATAATTCAAACTACGTTCCCTGGTATGGCTTATGCAAAGAGATACTCCCTAAGTTTAATATTAATGTAGAATGCCGTTTAGTACGATTTGATCCATTTACCGGCGAACTGGATTTGCAGCACTTAGCATCTTTAGTAGATTCAAAAACAAAAATTGTTTGCTGCACCGGGGCTTCTAATTTTTTTGGAACTAAAACTCCTATTTCTATTATAAAAAAAATTGCTGATAGAAGCGGATACAAACAACCTACTGGTGAAAGCCGGTCACTTGTGTTAATTGATGGTGCACAGCTTGTGCCGTCAACGTATGTTGATTTTCAATATTTAGATATTGACTATCTTACTTTTTCATTTCATAAAATGTTAGCACCTTTTGGTATTGGTGTACTTTGTGCAAAAAAACATTTGCTGCAAAATGGCAGGCCGTTTTTATATGGAGGGGATATGATTGCAGAAGGGCAGGTCTCACCGGAAAAAGTAGACTATAATTTCCTTCCATGGAAATATTCAGCAGGTACGCCAAACATTTTAGGGGCAATTATTTCTTCACAGGCTTTAAGATTAATTTTAGATCTATCATTGAATCCGGATAAACATTTATATTTTAAAAGTTCTATGCCAATCACTCAACACACAGTTAAACTTGCAATGGGTAGAATTACAAATCATATAAAGTTATTAACCCAAAAAGCTTTTGACATTCTTAGTGGAATAAACGGAATTACTATTTACGGGCCAAAAAATATTGAGAATAGAACCGGATTAATTGCATTTAATGTGCCGGGGTGGAGTCCAATAGATGTAGCTGAAAAATTAAATGAGCTTGGCGTTGAATCAAGAGCAGGCTGTCATTGTGCCACTCTTGCACATAAATATTTAAATCTCAATCCTCCTGCAAGCTGCCGGTTAAGTTTTTATTTATACAATACAATTGAAGAAGTTGAGTATGCTGCCAGGTCAGTTGAAAGAATTATAAGAACAGCAAAATTTACAAAACCGGCTTTACAAAAAGTTATATAATTATTAATAAAAATTTATTTTGAAAAATTAATTTTTAATAAAACTTAAAAGTTATTTCATGAAGTTTGTAATTAAATTTTGTTAGAATGCTTACACAAAATTTTCTATATTAAAACCCTTACTCATATATATACCTTCCACATATGCAATAATATTAAAATTACTGTTAATTAAAGATTTAATAACTTGAGAATATTTAAATTTTTAATTAACATTGAAAAAAATATATTCTCATCTTTTCCCTTTTCTCTTCATTAAATTTTAATCTATTACAAATGATTAAAAAATATATAGCGTCATTAATACTAATCTGTTTTAACACCATCGCCACTGCGCAAATCCAAAACCTTCAGTTCGATCATTTGAGAGTCGAAAACGGCATTTCTCAATCAACTGTTCAGGCAATTATGCAAGATAAAGACGGTTTTTTATGGCTAGGTACGAAAGACGGATTAAATAGATTCGATGGATATAGATTTTATGTTTATAATTTTTCAAAGATGGATTCAACCTCAATATCAGATGGATTTATTCGCTCCATTTTTCAAGATTCATTCGGAAATATTTGGATTGGGACAAATAACGGACTAAATAAATATTCAGTTGAAAAAAAGGGTGAGAATAATTTTAAAACAAAATTCATCCATTATTTACATGATGAAAATGATAAAACTAGCATAAGCGACAATGAAGTCAGAACAATCTATCAAACAAAAAACGGAGATTTATGGATCGGTACTTCTAATGGATTAAATAAAGTAAGTGCCGGACAAATAAATGAGAAGAACAAAAATAAAAACAAATTAAAATTTGTTTTATATAAAAATGAACCCGGTAATGAAAATTCAATCAGCAAAAATATTATTTCATCTATAGCTGAAGATAATGCAGGGAATTTATGGATAGGTACATTCGGAGGCGGACTAAATAAATTTAATATTAAGTCAAACAACTTCACACGATTCATGCCCGAAGAATATAATACAAACAGCCTTACCAGCACTTACGTTATGGCATTATATTGTGATGAGAAAAATAATTTATGGATTGGAACATATAATGGAGGTTTGGTTAAGCTTGAAATTACGAAAGAAAAATTTACAGTCTACCAAAATTCACAAAATAAAAACAGTATCAGTGATGATAGAATTTTTTCTATTCAGCAAGACAAAGATGGGAATTTATGGTTAGCAACATTTGGTGGAGGAATAAACAAATTCGATATAGAGAAAAACTCATTCAAGAATTTTGAATATAATTCACATGACGAAAAATCAATTAGAAATGATTTTGTAAGATGTATTCTAATTGATTATTCTAACAATTTGTGGGCCGGTACTAATGAGAGTTTAGAAAAAACAAATTTAAATCCCCCTAAATTTTTTCACTATAAAAATGATCCGTGGGATAAAAACTCACTCCAGGATAATCATGTGTTTTCTATTTTGGAAAGTAGTGAAGGCGTTGTTTGGATCGGTATGAACAAAGGATTAGACAAGTATTCTTTCGACACAAATTCATTCGAACATTATACAATCAATCATAATAATCCTAAAAGTACCGGCGGATTTGTTCTCTCGATATTTGAAGATTCTAATAAAGATATTTGGCTGGGAACTTTTGGCGGCGGTATTTATAAATATGATAAAAGCAGAAATGATTTTATACAATATCAATATAATTCCAAAAGTAAAAATACTATAATTGACAATAGAGTAGTTTCTTTAAGCGAAGATGATGAAGGAGATATTTTAATTGGGACAAATATCGGCATTTGCAAATTGAATAAATCTTCAGGACAGTTTTCAAGATTTATTTATTCTTCTAGAGATTCAGCTTCCCTTGCCGGTAAAAGAATCAATGCAATTTATAAAGATAGTAAACTTAGAATTTGGATAGGCTTGGTTGATGGAGTAGTACGGGTAGATAAAGATTCGTCTTGCAGCGAATATGTTTATGATGAAGCCGATTCTACCTCTTTGGCTAAGGGAAATGTAAATTCGTTTTGTGAAGATTCGGAAGGGAATATATGGATTGCTACAGATAATGGTTTGAATCTTTATTCAAATATTTCCGATAACTATAAAGTTTTCACTAAAAATGATGGGCTAATCAGTAATGGGATCGAATCGATTTTAGTAGCTGATGACGGAGCTATATGGATGAGTACCGATAAAGGGCTTTCTAAATTTTATTATAAGCCGGATTCAAAAATTATCTTTAAAAATTATGAAGTAAACGATGGACTGCAAGGATATGATTTTAATGATAATGCAGGATTTAAAAGTGAAAATGGCAGATTGT
Source organism: uncultured Bacteroidota bacterium (assembly GCA_963775245.1). Lineage (GTDB taxonomy): Bacteria > Bacteroidota > Ignavibacteria > Ignavibacteriales > Ignavibacteriaceae > CAVSWT01. The sequence goes on along the minus strand of CAVZID010000004.1, from coordinate 461 downwards.
ATTTCGGCGGTTTGAATGGCTTTAATGTTTTTAATCCTTCTAAAATAAAAATAAATAAAATATTACCTAATGTTGTTTTAACTTCTTTTAAAAAATTTGATAAAGAAGTTTTGACAATTGATGAACTCTTGAAGCTGAATAAACTTGAGCTTTCTTTTTCCGACCGTTTTATTTCTTTCGAGTTTGCCGCTCTTGAATTTACCAATCCAACAAAAAACAAATATGCCTATATGCTGGAAGGCTTTGACAAAGACTGGAACTATATCGGGAATCGTCAATATGCCAGCTATACAAACCTTGATCCGGGTGAATATATATTCAAAGTTAAAGCCTCAAACAACGACGGCATCTGGAATGAGGATGCCGCTTCATTGACTTTAATTATTACACCACCTTTTTATCAAACCTGGTGGGCATATTCTTGTTACGGGATTGTTTTAATTTTTGGTTTTTATTCGGCT
>CAVZID010000003.1:0-22854 GCA_963775245.1 uncultured Bacteroidota bacterium | reverse complement strand
TAACCTTGAAGGTTTTACATTTTGTTTTTTCTAACGAAGTAAAATCATCTTTTTTGTTTGAACAAATTTACCAGCCCTTAGTCGATAAAAATACACTCCGCTTGCCAGGTTGCTTGCATTAAAAGTTACTTCATAATTGCCAGGAGCTTTTGATTTCGTTAACAAGTGTTGCAACTTCTCTTCCAAGTATGTCATATACTTTTAATTGTACAGACAGCGCGCTGCGCCTCTACGGGTATGGAGTATTTAATTCTTGTGGTTGGGTTAAACGGATTAGGATAATTCTGAGAAAGCTTAAAGCTTGTTGGTTCTTTACTCTCATTATCATTAACACCTGTTACTAAATCACTAACATTATATACATTCGCCCAAATATCATATCCAACTCCCGGCTCATGATTATCTGCCCACACATTAAAAATTTTATTGTCTTTAAAAACAATATCTTGTGTCATTTGATCTCTTTCCTGGGATATTGTTGCAGGCATAATATCTGTAAGCGGAGTTAGTCTTAATTGAATAATCTGAAACTCAAATCATAGAATGTATTATCAATAGATCCATTCGACTTGCTCCATGAAATAGCAAACTCTTCCGTTATCCTGCATGCTTACTGTTGGCGCACCGTATGACATGTAAGAATTCGAAACGGCCATATTTGAATCTATTTTTTCAAATGAATCAACCGACCCAATGTTTTTATATTTCTGAAAATATATTCCACTTTGATTTCTGTAATCATACCATGCAACCATACAATCTCCCGCTGGATTTACAGATATATCCGGGTCATATTGAGTGCTTAAAGAATTGTCGTCATCAACTACAATCCCAGAATCAATTTGTTCTCCTCGCTGTTAAATCGATCCAGAAAAATATCATAGTTATTATTTTTATAGCTATGGTAAGTAATTGCGAAATTTCCAAGTGAATCAATCCCGGCTTTGGGTGGACCGTTATATGAAGTAGTATCATTTGTTACCAGGAAACAATCTTTAGCTATGCTGCCGTCTGCTTTATATTTTTTAGCCACTGTATAATATAAATTGCTAAATCTTTTTTGCCAGGTGACCACAATTTCTCCATTACTGTTTGAACATACATCTGTAGAATATACATCACCTTTTCTTTCGGTGGATGATATAATAAATGTATCTCCTATTTTTTCACCGGTATTAAAATATTTTTGCCCCAATACTTCATATTGGTTATAAGTATTACGGGAATATTCTCTCCAAACTAAAAGAAAGTTTCCGTCTTTTAATTGTGCAATACTAGGATTGTACTGAGAATTTTTATCATCATTGTTTACATTAGTTCCCAAAGGATTACCTTCAGCATCATATCTTTGAAAAAATGTTTTGTAATTTCTGTCTCTTTTATCAGTCCAGGCAATTACAAAACTCCCGTCATCCATAACAGCAAGTGTGGGGTCACTTTCTGTACTTGATAATGAATCCATATCCATTCTAATACTAGCATTGATGGGCTGTTCAGTTGAGTCAATTAACCTGGATAAAATACTATATTCAGTTGGATTTCCATAATCTAACCAGGCGGAAATTAAATAATCGGAATCATTCATTGCGCATGCTATAGGGCTTTTTGTAGAAGTTGATTCATCTTCAGTAACTTTAAAATTAGCTCCAGAAAATTTATTATCAACAAATTTTTGTGAATAAATTTGTGCATACTTATTTCTATAGTCGTACCAGGTTACTATAAAATTTCCTGATGAATCTGCACCAATACAAGGAGAATAAGCAGAATAATCACCTTCTTCGTTAATTACAAAATTAGAGTCTATCTTCTCTCCTATTGAATTTAATAATTGTCCAACAATCACATAATAATTATTACTATTATTTTTTCTATACCAAACAACTGCAAATCCAGAATCACTCGTTGCTGCTTGCGGATAATAGTTGTTAACAGAACCATAAATTGAATCGCTTACTTCAATTTGGGGAGAGAGTATATAGTTATCTTTATTTCTAACAATGGATTCCGGGGTAAAAAATCCGTTTTTGTAATAATACCAGCTTGTAATAAAATCTCCGTTTTTATTTAATGCTACGTCGGGACTATAATTTGAAACTCTTTGTGAATCAGTATTTACAATGAAATTATTTCCAATTTTATTTCCATTCTTGTCCAATTTCTGGCCGTAAATATCATATAAATAACCATTTCTTTCGTCGCTCCAAACCACGATAAACTCTTTACCATTTGATGCAATAGCCGGATTGGTTTGATATGAAGTAATATTTTCATCATTAATAATGAAATTGTCCCCGATAAAATTTCCGTTTTCATCTATTAGTTGGCCATAAATAGCATACCCATGACGGCCATCTGCCCAGACAACCAAAAATTGATTGTCTTCGTTATATGAAACATCTGCGAAAATATAATTATTATTAGTTTCCGGGCTATTAACTTTTATATTTCCGCCAATCAATTCACCGTTAGAATTCTCTAATTGGGCATACACGTTTGGTGTTCCTTCCCTGTAATCATACCATACAACCATGGAAATGTTGTTATTGTTTATTGCGGTTCTAACTAAATATTTCACCGAGTTTCCACCCTGTTCATTCACTCTAAAGTCCTTAATAAAAGGAGCTTTGCTTTGACCATAAATTGCATTCATTAAAATGAAAAGAAGTATGGTAAAAACATAAATTTGTCTTTTTAAATCACTCATGGATTTTACCTTTCATATCATAAAAAATATTTTTGGGGATTCATACTATATAACGCAAGAAAACCTTCCTTAAGTGATAACATTAAGCAAGAATTTTTTGGGGGGGTGATGTAATTTTTGATGAAGTTATTTTAATAAACAAATATTTTTCTTTAGATTAAAAAGCAAAAACTTGTTGTGATAATAATATGAACTATGAACACAAATCATCGGTAACTCAAATAAAAGAAAGATTTGATAATGACGTTGAAAGGTTTTCGAATCTTGAGACAGGGCAGTCAGCAACGATTGACGCACCATTAGCAATGGAACTTATTACTCAGGCAGCTTTTCATTCAACAAAAAATATTAAAATGGTTTTGGATATAGGCTGCGGTGCTGGAAATAATACCATTAAACTTTCTCAATACGCTTCCCCTTTTGATTGTGATCTTGTAGACTTAAGTCTGCCGATGCTTGAAAAAGCAAAGGAAAGAATTTTGGAAGTAAACAAGGGAATGATAAAAATATATCAGGGTGATTTTCGCACAATTGATTTGCCTGAAAATAAATATGATGTTATTCTTGCAGCGGCAGTTTTACATCATCTGCGGGATGATAAAGACTGTGAAACAACATTTCAAAAAATTTATAACATAACAGCTCCCGGCGGAAGCGTTTGGATTTCGGATTTAGTTTTTCATGAAACTGAAAGCATTCAATCGATGATGTGGGAACGATACGGAAATTATTTAACAGAACTCGGCGGAGAAGATTATAAGAATAAAGTTTTTGACTATATTGATAAAGAAGATTCTCCTCGGCCGGTAACTTATCAATTAGACCTTCTCTGCAAAGTTGGATTTAATCATGTTGAGTTGCTGCATAAGAATTCATGCTTTGCTGCGTTTGGAGCTATAAAGGCAAAATAAAAATAAATTATACTCTCAATTAAAAATAGCCTATTCGTTCTATTGCCAGCCCTAAATTCTTTTACGAAATTTCGACGCTTCAAAAAAAATATTTAAAGTAAAAGGATACTTAAATGAAAAAATTATTACTTGTAATTCCGGTTTTATTTTTACTATTCGGCTTTACACTTAGCCGTATAATTGACCAAAAGATGCAGGACATTTTAAACCGAATTCAATATTCTGATGAAGGGGCAAAGGGTATGATATTCAATAACAGCATCGGGCCTTCATTTTATTATCCAAATCCAATGAAGCTTAAAGACCTCGCCTCCAAAGACAAGGCCGCTTTAGTGTCTGTTATTGGAGATTACGTTAAATCGTATGTTGCTTCGGATGATTTTTTGCAAAAGTATAAGCAATATAAAGAAGAACAGAAACCTACTCCTCCCGAAAAACCTCAGACAGCAAAAGAAATGAAAGAAGCACAAAAGGCATCAATAAAAGAAGGTATTGAAAATTTAAAGAAAACAAAAGCAGCTATGCCTAAAGATCAACAAGCCTCTTTTGATGAAACTATAAAATCATTTCAAGATCAATTAAAGGATTTAGATGATCCTAACAATTCCATGTACAATTCAGACATGGATAAAATGATGCAGCAGGGTTACCAGCAGCAGATGACAGAATATAATGAAAAGGTTGCTGAATGGGAAAAAGAATACCCTGACAATCCAAAGCCGATGATTAAAAAATGGCTGCAGGCATTTTTAGATGCTTCAAAAGATGTTGATTATAATGCTAAAACTATTTTAGACGAAAATGGTATGAAGTTATTTGCAAGTACAGTTTATGAAAGAAAACCATACGAGTGGAAATTGTTTTATCGCGTTGGAAAAGAAACTGTAGATGCAGGTAGAAAATATGCAGAATCCTGGCTGAAAGAATTGCAATAAGCATAGTGGTTTTACCATTATAAAACTGAACATAACAGGATGATACCGTTGAAAAATTTTAGGTAGTCATTTCGAATGAGTCCTCGAGTGATAGATCTTTTAACTATCGTAAAAGATTTCTCTCTTTTGTCGAAATGACTTCCTTATTATTTACACAACTTTTTTAATAGGCTGCCTTAAAATTGTTTTTAATTTTTCGGGGGCTGTTTTTCTTACATCGCTTAAATAAATTTCCCTATGCTTTCCATTAAAAGTGTAACCATTTTCATTGATGAATTTGTGAAGCTTTTCAATAGTTCCTTTTTCGTTTGAGTATGGGCCAAGATGCATAATCTGTGCAGACAAACTTTCTTTTATTTCTTCAAATCTTACAGCATTGCATTTTAATCCTTTTTTCTTTTCAACTGAAGATTTTGCCTCTTCAAATAATTTTTCATTTATAAATTCCGGCTGCATAATCATTACTGTCCATTTCCAATCATCTTTGCTGTCCGCAGTAAAGGCATTCATATCATCAGCCCACCATAAACCTTCCAGCGGCATAACTGAATAGTCAATTTCCATTTTACCTTTCTTAACCGCAAATTTTATTGTGTATGATATTTTATAAAGCAGCTCAACAGCATTTGAAAATTCTTTTGATGTATTGGGATTTCCCTTCCCGTCAATCATTAAATATTTAAATGATGGAACATCAATTATTTTTGCTTCACTTTTGGCTGTATAAAAATCTTTATACTCTTTTTTTAAATCTATTTTTTTCATTTTACACCCTTCAATGGTTTTAGCGGAATACAAATATCCATTTTAAATTTTCCTTTTGGATCCTTGTTCGGATCGAGATAATAAATTTCATAAGCAGGCCTGTCTTGAGGCAGCCACCCGCTTTCCGGAAGATGCTTATAAAATAGTTCGTCGTAGGCAAGAGCTATATCTTTTTCACTTCCCTCAAATCTTGCAACTAAACATTTGCCGGAAGGAATTTCTGTTACGTTTACTGTTTTATCCGGTTTAACATTTTGAGGAACCGCAATGCAGGCATAATAGCGGCATTTTTCCGGCGGAGTAATTCTTGGATTATCTAATGAGATACCGATGAATTTAGTTTCAGGATTTAAAATTCCTTTTGGGCCTGCCCAATTGCAGAGCTTTTCAAACAACTTTCCTATCTTTGAATTGTAACCTTCAAAGTGAGCAATGTACGAAACATGAAATCCAGGCATATTTTTAATTTCCGTTTTCATCAACAGATTTTTAAATTTGTTTTTAGAACTACCGTCAAAGTAAAATTTGTTAAACGGATTATCTTTCCAAATCTTGCTATTTGTTTTAAGAGTTTTACTAAAATTAATATGTCCGCCTTTTCTCCATCCGGTTGCACTAAGTCCAAAGAATTCTTTAAATGATCTTGCAAAAGCTGCTGATGTATTAAAGCCGCATTTATAAGCAATTTCAGTTATGGATTCATCTAAATTTAAAATTAAAAAGTTAGCCGCTTTCTCAAGACGAACACGATTAATATATTCAACCGGGGTTTCACCAGTAAATGCATGAAAGATTCTATGAAAATGAAAAGGTGAGAAATAAGATTCATTTGAGAGTTTCGTAAGAGTTAATTTTAAAGTGATATTTTGTTCAATGAAATCAAGCACTTTATGAATTCTATATTCATATTCTTTTCGTGAAGATAGTTTAACCTTGTTAAGATTTGTTCCCATTTAGTTGATAATTTTTTACAGAACAGATATCCTTATCTGTTTATATCACCATTATAATTTTTAAGGACAAACAAGAATGCTTGTTTCATAGTTTAAGCGGCTGAAGCTCAATTCTAAAATGTTTTTTAAGTAAGAAATAAAATTCAATATCTCCTTCAAATTCAATTTTTGTTTTTGAATTATTCTCGGTAACTGTTAACGAATTATTACTTAAAGTTATTCTTCCCTTTTCAGTTGCGATTGTACAAAGTTTTCTTGTTCTAAAATGCGATGTTGGGCTGTCTTGCTGAAAGTCGCACATCTCTTTAAATTTTATGAACTGTTGTGGAATTGCTGAAAAACAGTATTGAATATCCCATGAATTTTTATTTCTCCTATGTAGCTCAAATACATCTTCTTGGATTTGTATTATTCTGTATCTGCCGCTGATATCTTCAGCTTCCATATTGTCATAGTTATTGATTTCGGAAGGCATCTCAATTGGAATTCTAAAAGAATCACCAAAACCAACATCAACCAAAAAATCTTTATCAAGCAATCCTTTCTTAAGATGAACTAATAAAGTCATATGATCAAACTCAGGCCCGTATTCGTTTGTCTGCTGATTAAAGACTCTTGCAGAAAGCATATCAACTTTGTAACCCAGCTTCGTAAGCAGCCAGTGAAATAGTCCGTTTAATTCATAACAAAAACCTCCGCGGTTTGTTGGAATTATTTTGTTATAAATTTTTCTTAGGTTTAATTCTATTCTTGCTCTACCGGGAATATCAAGATCTTCAAAAGGTATTGCAAGAAGATGCTTTTTTTGAAGTTCGGTTAAAAAACCAAGCGAAGGCCTTTTGATATCTGAAATTCCAATTCTATTTAAGTATGAATTTAAATTCATAATACAATTTTAATTTCTTTAAAAATAATATTTAAACATTATAAAAGCATAGTGCTTATAATTATTAAAATTTTCTAAATTAAATTTTCCCAAACCACATCTTCACTTAACACATTTAAGTTATTATCTCTTGTTAAGCAGCGGTTAAAGATGACATCTTTTTTATTTGAAATAAATATTTATCAATTTATAGATATTCTGATTATTATTTAGATTTTTTTTTATACTAAAAATGTCATCTTTTGAATGCTCTTTTTTATGCAAACATAGATATTAATTTCAAACTTATAAAAAACTATTTGCCTTCATAAACCTCGCCAACCATAAATAAAAAGTGACATGAAATAATTTCATGAAGCACGAATAAAATAGGTAATATTAACTAGCTGGCGATATTGCGTCTTTCTTTTAATCACATAAAAATTTGTTAAGTATCTCAACGGATAGAAAGTTTAAAGTTGAAATGTTCATCGCTCATATTAACAAATTATTATTAATAATTTTTATGATGTTGTGTAGATCACTAAACAATTTTAGTATCCTTTTGGCTTTAAACTTGCGTTGAATAACCGGCCAATTATCTTATCTAATAACAAATAAGGGAGAATATCTTATGAATTCTCAAAGACAAAGAATAAACATTTTTTTTGCAGCAATGTTTCTTGCAATTGTTTTTGTATTTCAAATAACTTTTGCACAAGGCTATGTTAATAAGAAGATTCTTATTAAACCTCCAAGAGGACAAAACTATTTTAATGGGAATGAATACAAAAACGATCGCAGTTTTAAAATGTTTAAAGCTGCAGACAACCCGTCTTATTCTTTTTCAGCAAGTGTTCAAGTAAATGAGGATCCCAATGATCAAATAAATGACTATGGCCCGGCCATAGCTGTCCCGGATAGCGGGACTGTATATGTCGTTTGGACAGGCGATGAAACTAATAAAAGTGTTTTATTTTCCCGTTCAACTGACGGAGGAACAACTTTCTCATCAGCAGTTAAAATAAATGATGATGTTGCTTATCCACCTTCTTATAGTGTTTATCAACCAGATATTGCTTTAGATTCGGAAGGAAATATTTATGTTGTTTGGTTTGATTATCGCGCCTGGATTGACGACAGCTATCAATACATGCCGATTGATATTTATCTTGATAAATCAACTGATGGAGGCGTAACCTGGGGAACCGATGTTAAAGCAACTGATGGAACCGGTTATTACCTTTGGAACTTCCAGCCATATATAGCTATCAATAAAAAAAATAATTATATCTATGTTTCTTTTACAAATTATGACCGTTATTATACTCTTGGAGACTTAGGAGATATAAGTGTTGTTTGTTCGAAAGATAATGGGCAAACATTTGGGCCTGCCGTACGTGTTGACGACACTAATGATACTCTATTAGTCGTTCAAAATTTTTCTTCAATTGCTGTTGATTCATCCTCCGGGAATGTTTATGTAGCTTTTGAAGATTCACGCCATACAAGTAAAGATATTTACTTAGCTAAATCCATCGACAATGGACAAACTTTTTTAGCTAATCAATTAGTTAATGATGACACTACTAATGATCAGGAAGAGCCTGCAATGAAAGTCGATAATTCAGGGAATGTTTATGTAATTTGGAAAGACTGGAGAGCAGATACTTCAGAAACACAAGCACCTTATTTTAATGATTTGTATATCGGGAAGTCAACTGATAACGGCGAATCTTTTAATTCAAATATTAAAATTAATGATCAAAATTTGAAAGATGAATACAGCTTTAATTATCCTTCTCGTTTGGCAATTGACAATGCAAACGATATTCATGTAACCTGGTTTGATTCCAGGCTTGGTTATACAAATTGCTTCTATGATGAATCAACTGATGGGGGACAAACTTTTGGAACAGATGTTATAGTTAATGATAATCACGATACATTATCTCATGCTTTGCCCCGTATTGATGTTGATAATAAAAAAGGTGTGTACGTAGTTTGGATGGATACCAGAGTGGATACAAACTATGATATATTCTTTAGTAAAAGAATAGATGGAAATCTCCCGGTTGAAATGACATCATTTTCAGCTTCTGTTCAAAATAATTTTGTTGAATTGAATTGGACAACAGCAACGGAATTAAATAACTATGGATACGAAGTTGAAAAGAGCCCATCCCCAACCCCGTCCAAGGGTGAAGGGGCATTCGGATCCCCCATTCCTTTGGAAGGGGGTCAGGGGGTAGGCTGGATTAAGATTGGTTTTGTAAATGGAAATGGGAATAGTGTTTCAACAAAAAGTTATTCATTTACTGATAAGTCAACTGAATATGGAAAATATCAATACAGGTTAAAACAAATTGATTTTGATGGCGCATTTACATATTCAAAAATTGTTGAAGTTAATATTGTATCGCCTAACAAATTTGAATTGCTTCAAAATTATCCTAACCCATTTAACCCTTCTACTATAATTAAATATTCAATTCCAGCCTCCCTAAATCCCTCCAAAGGAGGGACTTTAACACAATTGAAAATTTATGATATTTTAGGAAATGAAGTTGCCACACTTGTTAAAGAAAATAAATCAGCAGGGGAATATAAAGTTGAATTCAATCCTTCAAAATACAATCTTTCCAGCGGTGTGTATTTCTATAGATTGCAAGCCGGCAACATGGTTCAAATGAAGAAGATGATTTTTTTAAAATGATGTTAGCTTATTGGTAACATAAAAATAATGGGCTACATTATGGGGACAGGTTTTAATCTGTCCCTTTTTTTATTTCAACCTAATTTTCAAATCTTTAACTGGCCTTCGATTCTTTCCGTAACAATTTCGTGAATAAATTATGCTTTGATTGTGATGAATATTTTCTTTTATTTAAGTAAAGTTGTAAAACAAAAAAGAAATTATTCAATCAAATATAAACCCGGTTTCTCAAAGAAACCGGGTTTATTAAACTCACAATTTAACATGAAACGAATTACATTAATATCATTAGCTTTTGTATTTTTAATTAGCTATCAAAATTTTGCACAGACAAAAAACGGAAATAACATGAACGACATACATCCAAATAATCCTTATTACTCAAGAACAGATACAACAAAATTGGATTTACCCGATTCTGTTTGGGAAAAAATTCTACCGCATGATATGTACGAAGTTGCCAGAAAAAAAGCTACCGAAAGAGCTTATACAGGCAAATATTGGGATGAAACTAAAAAAGGAACTTATTACTGTGCTGCATGCGGCAATGCTTTGTTTAAATCCGATTCATGGTTTGCAAGCGGATGCGGCTGGCCAAGCTTTTTTGAACCGATAAGAAAAAACAGTGTTATTTACGAACATGATTCCTCTTATGGAATGGATAGAACCGAAGTTATGTGCGGAAGATGCGGCGCTCACCTTGGGCATGTTTTTGACGATGGCCCGCCTCCAACAGGAAAACGATTTTGCATGAACTCGATTGTGCTGGATTTTGTGCCGGACCAAAAAGCTGATGTGAAAAAGTAAGGTTATTCTTAAACTACTTGTTATTTCAGTTGAGCAATATAAATTAATTGTTTTATGTTATTCAGAATGCGGATTCAGTTGAACTACGGATTATACAGCTTTTAGTAGTGATATCGGCATTGAACAAAATCTATTTTCTCATCACTTACTACATAAACCAGCCTATGTTCTTGAGTTATTCTTCGCGACCAAACTCCACTTCCTAAAAATCTTAAAGGCTCAGGTTTACCTATCCCTTCAAAAGGATTTCGCATTATAGATTCTATTATGTCAAAAATTCTTAATGCTATCTTACGATCAACCCTAACCCAATATGCTAAGTCCTCTCGAAATTCCGATTGAAATACACTTTGCCTTTCCTTCGGCTTTTTACTCTTCAAAACCAAATTCCCTTTTAAGCTCTTCTATAGTTTGAGGCGATTCTTTATTTTCCTGAACTTTTAACAAAGCACCTAATAATCTTTGGGCATTTTTGGGAGAACGAAGAAGATGAGCTGTTTCTAATAGGCCGGACAACTCACTCTCAGAAACTAAAGCAACATTTTCTGCATTTTTACGGTTTATAATTACTACTTCTTTGTTGAGCGAAACTTCATCTAATAATTTTGCCAAATTTGCACGGGCTTGTGTATATGTTAAGCTTATAGACATTTTATTATTTTTCCTTATTGTACAGACTTAATGTACATAATAAAATTATGTATTTCAATGTAAAATATTCCCTGTTTATTACTAAATCATGTTACACAACAAGCTATTTAAAGATGACATCTTTTTACAAAATTAAATTATTGCTGAACTGCTGTATCCGCCGCTTTTAATTCTACTCCAAATAAGTTAATTACTTCATGGCTAAATGAAATTAAAAATTCAAATATTTTTTCCGGTGTTTCAAAATTATTTGTAATAACAAGCTTCATCGTAGTTTTCTGCTGGTTGAATTTAACTTTATCCTTATATTCATCCATTATAAAACGCATTAACTCAACAAACTTATATTTATAGTAATCCTCTTTTTCTCCTTTAGGAAGAATTAAGAATATATTTTTACGTTGAATTATAACCCGCTGGAATAATGCATAAGAAGCATGATATTTTAATTTAGCTGCAGAGATTAATCTTTCAACTAAAACCGGCAATGGGCCAAAGCGGTCCAGCATTTCTTCTTTTAATTCATCCAATTCTTCCATTGATTTAATTGAATAAAGAGAAGTATAAAAATTTAATCTGTCCATTTGTTCCGGCATGTATGTTTCGGGTATACCGATTTCAAAATATGTATCAATTGTCGGTTCGGTTCTTTCTTCATGCTTTGGTAATGATTTAAATACTTCTTTAAATTCCTGGTACTTCAATTCTTCAACAGCTTCGTTAATCATCTTTACATAAAGGTCAAAACCAACATCATTTATGAAACCGGTTTGCTCTGTTCCTAATAAATTTCCTGCACCTCTAATTTCCAAATCACGCATTGATATATTAAATCCTGCGCCGACATCTGTAAATTCTTCAATTGCCTGCAAACGGCGTAACGCTTTTTTTGTAATTCCGCCTAACGAAGGAACAATAAAGTATGCATGCGCCTGGCGGTTTGATCTCCCGACTCTGCCTCGTAATTGATGAAGTTCTGCAAGTCCGAATCTATCAGCACGGTTAACAATAATTGTATTCACATTTGGAATATCAATTCCCGATTCAATAATTTTTGTTGAAAGAAGAACGTCATATTTTCTATTCAAGAAACCATGAATAACATTTTCAAGTTGTGTCGGTTTCATTTGTCCATGAGCAATTGCAACCCTTATGTCAGGAATATATTTATTAATGTATGCTGCTAGCTTGTCAATTGAATGAACTCTGTCGTGAACAAAATAAACTTGCCCGTTACGTTTTAATTCATTTAAAATCCATTCTTTAATTTTAAACATATCAAAAGTAGAAACAGTTGTATAAATTGATTGGCGGTTTGGCGGCGGAGTTGCAATGATTGAAAGATCTCTTGCTCCGAGCAAAGATAAATTTAATGTACGTGGAATTGGAGTTGCAGTTAAAGTTAAAGTATCAACATTCAATTTAATTGAACGCAGCTTTTCCTTTGCCATCACACCAAAACGATGTTCCTCATCAATAATTAATATTCCTAAATCTTTAAATTTCACATCTTTAGAAATTAATCGGTGTGTTCCAATTACAACATCAACTTTGCCTTCGCTTAAATCTTTAAGAATTTCAGTCTGTTGTTTTTTTGTTTGAAAGCGTGACAAAGCAGCAACTTTAACCGGGAATTGTGTTAATCGATCTTTAAACGTGTTGTAATGCTGCTCAGCTAAAATTGTTGTTGGCACCAGCACTGCCGCCTGCTTCCCTTCCTGCACTGCTTTAAATGCAGCGCGAACAGCTACTTCAGTTTTACCAAAACCAACATCGCCGCAAACAAGCCTATCCATGGGGTTTTCGGCTTGCATATCTTCTTTAACTTCCTCCGTAACTTTTTCCTGGTCGGGAGTATCTTCATATTGAAAGGATGCCTCAAGCTCTTTCTGCCAAACTGTATCACGTGCTGAAAGCAAAACCTTTGGTCGCTTTTCTCTTAGCATAAAGCTCAATTAATTCTCGTGCGGCTTCTTTAATTTTCTTTTTGGTTTTATGCTTGGTGTTTACCCAATCAGAGGTTCCAAGAGTTGAAAGTGCAGGTGATAAGTTTTCATTTGAAGAATATTTTTTTACAAGAGTTAAGTAATTTAAATTTACATATACCACTCCTCCCTCGCTGTATAAAATCTTCATCGACTCTTGATTTGTTTCACCGATTTTTATGGTTTCAAGTCCGACGTACTTTCCTATTCCGTAATCTTCATGAACGACATAATCACCTTTTTTAATCGAAGCGAATGCTTTTGATTTTGAGCGCTTATACTTTTTGTTGGATGATAATTTTGTACGGTAAGGTTTATTAAAAATCTGGTAATCGGATAGCAGTAGAATTTTTTCTTGTTTATGAAGAAAGCCTTTCTTAATAGGAAGAGTTTCTAATTTAATTTTGCCTTCATCAATTAATTTTGAAAGTTCTTCTTTAAATTCGGATAAAAGATCATGCAGCCTTGTGGTTTGAAGTTCATTCTCCGAAGTAATTATTATTTCATAATTTTTTTCAGCATGTTCCTTTAATGTATTAAAAAGAACTTCATAATTTCCGTTTATAGTCGGGACTTCAGAAAAGCCGAGATTTAGTCTTTCGTTATCTGCTGCAAGTTCTTCTTCAATTATCCAGCGTGCATTTCCTTTTTCCAATAACGATTGATAATTCTTTTTTACTGAAAATTGTTCTTCCTTTGCTTTTTTAATTTCTTCTACCGGTTCGGGAAATTCTTCGTTTTCATTTTTAATATTATTTTGTATCTCTTCTTCAATTACTGAATTATTTGACGAAAATGATTCTTCCTCTTTGTTAAATACATTTATCTTTTCTTCATTTAAATTCTTTAATTCGAATGATGAAGCCATGATTATTGGGTTACTTAAATATTCAAAAATATCTGTAAAGTTTTTTGATGACTTACTATCGAAAGCTCCCGCCAATGTTGCTGTATCAATAATTTCAATTGAGCGCTGACTTTCAGGATCGAAGTAGCGAATTGATTCTAAAAAATCTCCATCAAATTCTAACCGAACAGGGTTCCTTTCGCTGTATGACCAAAAATCAATGATAGAACCGCGCTGTGAATAGTACCCTGGTGCTTCAACAAATTTATCTTTTTGGTAGGTTAATAAATTCAAATATTCAATCAAATCATCATAAATTAAATCTCCCCCAACCTGAATGTTGGTTGTTTTTTGTTCAACCTGCTCTTTGGAAGGGAACTCATAGTTCAACAAATCATAAGTTGAAATGACTATGATTTTTTTTCTCTTAGAAATTTCTGTAAGCTTTTCTTGAATGGATTCAGAAGTAAATTCGGTAAATGCTATTGTCCTCTTGTTTAAACCAATTAAATTTAATTCAACATTTAATTCTGCTGCCGATTGTAAATCCGGGAGAAGAATAAGTATTTGATTTTCTGATTTAGATAAATGATTAACAAAAAAACTTTTTGCTGCCCCAAAGAGAGGTGAGATGTAAATGTTTTTTTGTGGATGAACACTGTCTAATTGTAAAAATAAATCTCGAAATATTTTTGATTCAAAAAAATTCTGCATCGTTTCTAAAATGAATATCGAATTCCTAATTGATTAAAAGATAAAAACAAAGAAACATTTGTGCTTTGATCATCAGAATTAGTGTAATGATGATTTACAAAGTCCCCAATAAAATAACCTATTGCCGCTGCTGAAATTACATCTGATGACCAGTGTTTGTCATGATAAATGCGGGACATTCCAACCAGAGAAGCAAAAGAATACCAGCCGATTTTCCAATAGATGTTATCAACTTCATGTGCCATAACAGACGAAAATGAGAAAGCAAGAATTGTGTGGCCGGAAGGAAGTGAACATTTATCAATATCAAATTTAAATGGTTTAAATTTCAATTCTCCGAGATTTTCCTCAGGCCTTCTTCTTCCAATTATTCCTTTCAAAATAACGTCAAGAAGCGAAGCATAAAAAGTTGCTTCGCCCAAACGCAATCCTAGCTTTCGGACATTATCGTTTTTTGCAAACAATCCATAACCGTAAATACCAAAAACTGAAACCGCTGCTGTTGGAATAAAAAAATATTTATCAAGATTGAATAAGTTATCATTTAAATTACTTCTGCTTCTTAATGAAAAAGATCTAACCCCTTTATCAGCAGCCATTGTAACGGCTGTAACAGCAATGGTTGATGAAAATAAAATCCAATCTTTAGAATCAAAGTGAAGCGGGGCAGTTGCAATATCTCCACCTACCTTAAAGAAGTTTTTAAAATCTTGCGGAAATTTTTCAACTTGAGAAAATGAATTATTAGTAAACAACAATACGAGTAATAAAACTGAAATCTGTCTCTTCATATATTTAATTTAAAATTAAGAAAGGGGTTCATTTGAATGAACCCCAAAAAATTATCGTTGTTTCTAAAATACACAAGAGGTTATCTCAAAAGCAATTTTTTCTGTCACATTGAGTTATTAAAAAAGAAATTTGGTTTAATTGTTAAAATTATACTCTTTATTAAAACTAATTAAACGATTAAAGAAACAGAGCTTTTATTTAAGTTTACATCGAGTTTCAGCATATTGGCCACTTGCAGCTTGTATCTCCCCATAGCTATTAAGAAAAAATTTTCGGTGGAGAGACATTTATTTCCAGTTTTTGCTTTTATTTATAATCCCATCTATTCAATAATCAACGGATATTGACTTCACATCATCAAAAATACCCTTCCATAAAAATTTAAGTGCACCGTGCTGTTGCCTTCATTATGTTTCGCCTGTATTTAAAACAGATTATATAGAGGTATGATATGAAAAAGGCTTTAATAATCGTCCAGAGTAAAAACAGCACTACTCAAAAATTCGGTGAAGCAATTGCAGAATTCTTATTGAATAGAGGACTGGCTACAGAACTAGTTCCCCTTAACAACTTTAACCCTAATTATCTTAATGGCACAGATTATTTATTGCTGAGCGGGTGGAAAAATGAATCACTATTTTCAGTAAAGCGCCCCGACAGTGATTGGGAAAATTTTGTGAAAAGTCTTCCTACGCTTAACGGAATTAGAACTGCTTTGTTTACAGCAAATAAATTCTTCTCCGGCGGTATGCTAAAGAAGATGAAAAAATATTTAAGTAAGAAGACAGAAAATCTTGATTATGCATTGAAGTCCAGGGATGGGTCACTTACGATATCCGATAAGTTAGTTTTGAATGAATTCATAAAGTAAATGGAACGGCGCTCAAACTGAGCGCCTATTTTTAATTCATAATAATCCTCAACATAAGATTCTTATATAGAAGGCCAGAGCCATCCAAAAATTCCGCCCGTAAGCAAAGAATAAATTAAGCCGTCAAACATAAATTTAATTGTTGTTGACCAGCTTTTTTTATACCAGATACTATTTTGCATTAATGCGAGGCTGTACCCGGTAAATGAAACAGCACCTATAAATCTAAAAACTGAAAGGTAATTAGATGAAGGTGGAAGTGCATGCCCCGTAATATAAGCCGCAAAGATTCCAATTATCAAACAATATACAAACCACATTGCAAGACTAGAACCCATGCCAAAATCGCCTGATGGGAAAATATTTAAAATTCCAACCGGGCCATTTTTCATTTTGTCTTTAAACTCTTGCGAGTTCCTTTCTTTAGAATCAGTACAGAAAGGAAACATATACTCTCCTGCAGGTACTTTTGATTTTGATAAGTCACTCCTAACTTGATCCTCTAAAGGAATCTTTTTGAAATCGGATTTATGGTATGGCATTGCCATGTGAATAACAGAGCTTATAATAAAAACGACAACAGCAGAAAGAATTATAGGAAGCCAAAGAGAAATTATGGAAACCATTTTTAACTCCTTGTATTTTGATTTGATAAATTGGATTGAAAGTCTAAATAGAAAATACACAAAAATAATTATGACATGCAAAAGAGAAATAGTCAAAATCAATTTTGAGGGACTTTAATTCAATTAGAATAAGCAATCCGTAAAATACTCTTTGAAGTTTATAAAAACTTTTTCTAAGTTATCTAAAGTTTTTAGTTCAGTATTTTTAAAATGTTGAGCTTTCAATTCAATCATTCTCTTCATTCAAGATTTTTTATAATAGTTACTTCATAGGAGATTCAACCATGTCTTCACAAATTATTAAGCAGGGAATGGGGTTCGCTGTTTATCCGTCTGTCAACCTTTATAGTTATAAGACAGACAGCAAAACAAAAATTAAAAAAATTAAGTTCCTTAAACAATTAATTTACGGCGATTATATTAAACCGGAAATTGTTAATAATACTTTTGTGGAAGTTATAGAAAAAGGAAAAACTTATATAAAAGCCAGAGCAAGAAATTCTAATGGTTATATTCTTTCAACAGACATACAGGCAGAAAGAGTTCTTGAAGTAAATTTTGTTGATGTTGGCCAGGGAGATGGATGCCATATTGTAACTCCCGATGATAAACATTTTATTATTGATGCAGGGGCTTCTGATAATATGTCGCGATTTTTAGATTGGCGATTCAATTTAAAATATTCAAATACTCCGCCGCCGCCTTTTACAGCCGTCATTACGCATTCCGATGTAGACCATTACAGAGGTTTTGGTAAATTGTTTGTAAAGAATAAAGGATTTAAAAATCAATATACTTTTAAAACAGTTTATCACAATGGCCTCGTTGAAACTTCAGGTTCCAAACTTGATTCACTTGGAAGAGTTACCGCTGACGGCGAGCATATTACTAACCTTGTTAGAACAGATGCACAATTTAAAAACTTAGTTAAGAGTCTTCCAAAGACAGGCACTTACATTAACACTTTAAACAAAACAACTGCGCCTAAGAAATCACTTTACTATGGACATTCACCGCTTTTCAACAAAGGGAATATGAAAATCGAAGTAATGGCTCCTTACACAAAAAAAATTGCCGGCAAAGATGCGCTGCCTGCTTTTCTTAAAAATAAAAGCAAAACAAAAAACGGGAACTCTGTTGTACTTAGAATATCAATTGGAAAACTAAAAATACTGCTTGGTGGAGATTTAAATTCACCTGCTGAAGATTATTTATTAAGCTGCTATTCTAAAATGGATGTTACAGGAATTAAAAATAAATTAAGCAATACAAATTTAAGCGAAGCCGATAGGCAAACTTTAGAGGCACAACTATCAACCGCAATAGAAAAATCCAGCAAGCATGTTGGTGCCGATGTAGCAAAGGCATGTCATCACGGCAGCAGCGATTTCACTATTGAATTTTTAAAAGCCATAAATTCAATTGCAACTGTTATCTCTAGCGGTGATGAAGAACCATATTGTCATCCGCGCCCGGATACACTTGGAACAATTGGTAAATACAGCCGCGGTGAACGATCGCTAATTTTCAGCACCGAGTTAGCCCGTTCTAGCAAAGAGTTTATTGAGCTAAATAAATCAAATGCAAAAGATAAAAAGATAAGAACTATAACTAACTACGGAATGATAAACGTACGCACTGATGGCGAGAAAGTTATGATTGCACAAAAGCTGGAAAGAAGAACTGCTTACCGGGATTGGGATATTCATATGATAGAATGGAATAATGCAGCTTCGCAATTTGAGTTTATACAGTAGTCATTTATAAAGAATCATAAAACTCTAGTGTAGTGTCAACTATGTGATGACACTTTATAAACCCAATTCTTTAAAGTAGTTGAGTTTATTTTCAAGCCTTCCCCAGACATTTTACGATTGACAGGACACTTAGAATATTTCTTTCAAAGCAAATAGATTTCATTGAACATGCCTTTAAATTTTATTTTTAAATTCTTTTTTAGCTAAGTTTAAATAAAATTTACTGAGTAAAGAATTTGCATATCAAGTTAAATAGAATTTTAATTTTTCTTTTATCTATTCTTCCATGGATAAATTCTTCCGGCCAAATTCTACCGCTGCATAATTACACTATGATGGACAATTTAGTTTCAGATAATATTCTGTCGCTGTGCCAGGATTCTTTAGGAAAAATTTGGATTGGTACCTGGGAAGGAATTAGCGTATATGACAGTAGAGAGTTTCAAAATTTCTCCCAGGATAATGGGCTTTCATCCGATAGAGTTAGCTGTCTTATTGCGGAGAAAAACAATTCAAGTGATGTTTGGATTGGCACTTTTGGGGGAGGAATAGATAGATATCATAGCGGGAAATTTTTTGTTTATGGTTCGAACTTATCCCAAAGGTTAAAAACAATTTATTCTCTATATGAAGATAAAAATAAAAATATCTGGTGCGGGACAGACAGCGGTTTCTATTTTATTCAAAATGATTCAATTCACTTAGTTAATGTTACATCAAACCTTGGGTGGGTTAGTTCATTTACCCAATTAAGTAATGATGTAATTTTAATTGGTTCTGAAAAAGGGCTATTTAAATTTTCACTAACCAACGATCAACTAAATAGAGTAAAACTTTCAGAAGCTTCCAATCAAAGTATTGCTGTGATATTAAAAAATAAAATCGGTGTTATTTATGCGGCAACAAAGGATGGAGATTTATATAAAATAACAAATTCCGGATCTGCAAATATTTTGCTTCATGAAGGCCCAAGAACTATGATTGAAGATAATCAGAATAATCTATGGATAGGAACATCCAGCGGATTAATAAAAATTGATGAAAATAATTTTTCCGGAACCGGGATAACAAAATACAAAACGGATAATGGCTTGCTTCAAAATAATGTTTCTTCATTATTACTGGATGATGAAAACATTTTGTGGATGGGGACTAATGATAATGGAATCTCAAAACTCACTTACCAAAATTTGCTCAAATATAGAATACCCAAAAAGTTTATGATAAATAATTGGGCTTCTGTAGTTTCGGACAGCAACAATCATTTCTGGTTAGCATTAAGAAATAATTTGCTGGAAGTTTGGAAAGATAAAAGCAATACCTGGCAAGAACATTTCCATTTATTAAAAAATTATGCTTCCAAAGTAAATCTGCCTTCTCTTTTTTACAGCAGAAAAAATAATTTTTTTGTTACAAATCCAGAGGGAATTATATTTTATTATGTAATTAAAAATAAGTACCCTTATTCGGATGTTCCTTCGCAACTTTTATTAAAAGAAGAAATAAAAATTCCAGCAAAAGTTAAGTTCACCTTGCTATATAGAATTATAGAAGACAACAACGGCTATCTCTGGTGCAGTGCTTTGGATGCAGGTATTTTTGTTATTAATAAAGATAACCCAGGTAAAATCTTAAAGATATACACAATCAAAAATGGTTTACCGGATAATTCTGTTAGAGAAATTTATC
The DNA here is from genome assembly GCA_963775245.1 of uncultured Bacteroidota bacterium. Lineage (GTDB taxonomy): Bacteria > Bacteroidota > Ignavibacteria > Ignavibacteriales > Ignavibacteriaceae > CAVSWT01. The sequence goes on along the minus strand of CAVZID010000003.1, from coordinate 2,263 downwards.
AGGATAGAAATAACAATATTTGGTTCGGTGGATATGATGGCGGGCTTTCAGTTTTTTCTTATGGAAAAATTTTAAACGATTTAAATAGAAACCCTGGAAATAAAAAAATCTTTTCAAAACTTTTTACTACCTCCAATGGCTTGCCAAATAATGATGTACGTTCTATTAAAGAAAACGATGAAGGCAAAATATTTATAGGAACAAGATATGGTGGGCTTGCTATTTTTAACAATACTAAATTGATTCAAATTGCTGCCGATAACCAAGATAAAAAAGATATTGAAATTATAAATAGAGACAGCGGACTTGTCAGTAATGATATCTGGAGCTTAACCAAAACTCCGGGCGGAAATTTTTGGATTGGAACACAATCAGGTGTGCAGCAATTATCAAACAATGGAATCCCCGGATTCGAACTTTATGAAGAGCTGCCGAAAGTTCCATACTATTCGGTTTGTTCTTCGGCTGATGGAAAATTTTGCTTCGCTAATCAATCCGATTTTTATATTTACGAACCTGCTGAGAAAATTAGTGAAAAAATCCACCCGCCAATTTATATTAGTCATGTTTTAATAAATGGAGAAGAAGAACAAATAAAGAATAATTTTACGTTGGCTAACTATCAAAATACAATCACAATTGAGTTTGTAGGTATAAATTATCTTGAAGGAAAAAATACAATTTATAAATACAGACTTCTTAATAATGATAAGAATTGGAATACATTAAAAAATAGAAATTCGGTAACTTATGCTTCCCTTCATGCCGGCAGCTATACTTTTCAAGTTGTTGCAATCAACGGCGAAGGCATTAAAAGCGCTGTCCCGGCTGAACTAAACTTTAAAATTGAAGTCCCATTATATGAAGAATGGTGGTTCGTAGCTTTAGTATTAATGGTTCTAAGTGTTAGTATCGCTTTAATATTTAGAATGCGATTTAAAAGATTAATTGAGATTGAGAAAATCAGAACCCGTATTGCGGCTGATTTGCATGATGAGATAGGTTCCGGGTTAACACGAATTGCTATTCTCTCCGAAAATGCTTTACAAGAATCCGGTTCAGATTTGAAAACACTAACTGAGCATAATCATATTGTAAATGAAAAATATTCAAGAGATAATTCTGTTGAACGGGTTGGAAAGATTGCGCGTGATCTTGTTGATTCTATGATAGATGTAATCTGGTCGATAGATCCCAAATACGATTCATTAAATGATTTTGTTTTTAATTTTCAGAACTATGCATATGAAGTATGTGAAGCAAAGAAAATCAATTTGAAAATCGAATCTAAAAACATTGATAAAGTCAAAATAAATTCACAAACAAAAAGATGTCTCCAGCTAATAACCAAGGAAGCATTGAATAATTCTTTGAAGTATTCTGACTGTAGTTTATTTAAATTGTTTTTAACTGTAAAGAATCGAAATTTAAATTTAGAAATGGAAGACGATGGTGTTGGATTTGATATGAATAAAGTAAAACATGGAAGAGGATTATTTAATATTGCAAAACATGTAAAAGAACTATCCGGTACATTTGATTTACTTACAGGCCCTGGAAAAGGAAGCAAAATTTCAATCAAGTTTCCAATTCAGTCTTAAAGACTATTCATTTGATTAGTTGCTTTTAATAATAATATGATTTAAGATTTATAACTAACTAACAATATTTAAAATGATAGACAGAGACATCATACACGCAGCTATTCTTGATGACGACCAGGAATTCCGTGAAGTTTTTTCAATGATTTTAAATAAATCAGACGGATTTAAGTGCGTTGCTACTTATCAAAGCTGCGATGAAGCATTACAAAAAATTGAAGAAGATCTTCCCGACATTCTTCTTCTTGACCTTGAAATACCTGTAAAAGATGGAATTGAAAGCTTGAAAGAAATTAAAAGCTTATATCCTACAATTGAAGTTTTGATGTTAACGGTTTACAGCGACAGCGAGAAAATATTTAAGTCATTGCAAAATGGGGCTTCGGGTTATATTTTGAAAAAAAGCCCTACAAACAAATTACTTGAAGCAATAAAAGAAGCATACGAAGGCGGGGCGCCATTCTCTGGTGAAGTCGCTAGAAAAGTGCTTCAATATTTCCAGGCACCATCAAATAAGATTGAAACTTCTTCTTTATCTGAAAGGGAAAAAGAAGTTTTAAATGCTTTAGTTGAAGGCCATTCTACAAAAGCGATCGCGGATAAATTGTTTGTATCTTATCACACTATCCGGTTTCACCTACATAACATCTATGTAAAATTGC
>CAVZID010000002.1:0-22872 GCA_963775245.1 uncultured Bacteroidota bacterium | reverse complement strand
TTCCTCCGCATGAATTATTTTTTTAACGTAATCTTTTTTCTCTTTTATTTCAGGAAAGACACTGCTCATTGTTTTTACAAGCACATCAACCAAATTAAAAAGGAAAGGTTTTTTAAGATTTAGTTTTCTTCCATAACGAGCAGCTCTTCTTAAAATTCTACGAAGGACATAACCTCGTCCATCATTGCCAGGAACTGCGCCATCCGTAATTGCAAAAGTTAAAGTGCGGATGTGATCGGCAATTACACGCATTGCAATTTGGTCTTCCTCTTTCTCGTATTTAATTCCGGATACTTTTGATATTTCATTTATAAGCGGCATAAAAACATCAGTATCATAATTTGAATTTTTCTTTTGAAGAACTGCACAAACTCTTTCGAAACCCATTCCGGTATCAATATGTTTTGCAGGAAGCTCATGCAGCTTTCCGGTTTCATCTCGGTTATATTGAATGAAAACTAAGTTCCAGATTTCGATACATTCAGGAGTTCCTGCATTTACAAGTTTAGGATTATCATAATCGTCACTTACGTTTATATGAATTTCAGAGCAAGGCCCGCATGGACCAGTTTCACCCATTTCCCAAAAATTATCTTTCTCATCAAATTTTAAAATATGGTTGGGATTTATGTCGGTTTTAGTTTTCCATAATTCCATAGCTTCATCGTCTTCTCTAAAAACAGTAGCCCACAATCTTTCTTTGGGAAGTTTCCAGACTTCTGTTAAAAGTTCCCAGCCCCATTCAATCGCTTCTGCTTTGTAGTAGTCACCGAAAGACCAGTTGCCAAGCATTTCAAAAAAAGTATGATGATAAGTATCATGTCCTACTTCTTCCAAATCATTATGCTTGCCGCTTACACGAATACATTTTTGAGTATCAGCAGCTCGGGAATATTCGCGTGAACCGGTTCCTAAAAAAACATCTTTAAATTGATTCATCCCTGCATTGGCAAAAAGTAAAGTTGGATCATCAAAAGGAACCACAGGGGCGCTTGGTACAATTCTATGCTGTTTACTTTTAAAAAAATCTAAAAATTGCTGTCTGATTTCACTTGAAGTCATTTTTACTCTCTAAATTGTATTGTAGTTAGTTACTCAAAAGCATGACAGCAAAGATAAGAAATAAAGATAAAAGCATAAATGGAAAGAAATGCGAAAAATTCTGTAAAGGTTAGTAAAGCGAATTTAAGAAGTGTTTAAAACAAAAAACCCGGCTTCAAAATGAAACCGGGTTTTCGAGTCACATAAGTTAAAATAATTTTTAATTTTCGCTTGCCGGAACTAATAATTCCTCGTCGATGACTTTCTTTAAGCTTTCTTTTGGTAAAGCACCAACTGCCATTTTAGGTTGTCCGTCCATAGGAATGAAAAGAAGAGAAGGAATGCTTCTAATTCCGAATGCACCAGCCAACTCTTGTTCTTCGTCAGTATTAATTTTGTAAAAATTAACCTTTCCTTTGTACTCTTCAGAAAGCTCATCGATAACCGGCCCTACCATTCTACATGGTCCGCACCACGGTGCCCAAAAATCAATAATTGCTGGGGCATCGCCTTGATACTTCCAATCCTTGTTTTTTTCAAAATCAAAAACTTTTTCCAAAAATGTCTCTTTATTTAAATGTACAGTCATTTCATTCTCCTATTTTAAGATTTATTTTAATTAAAATTCCACGATACAATTCCACCTTTTAAATTGGCAGAATTAAATCCTTGTTTCTTTAACATTGAAGCAGCGTTTAAGCTTCTATTTCCTGTTCTGCAGTAACAAATAATTTCTTTGTCTTTAAATTTTTTCAATTCATCTGATCTGTTTCTTAGCTCATTTAAAGGGATATGAATTGAACCTTTTATCTGCTGAGCTGATCTTTCGGATGAAGTTCGAACGTCAAGCAGAACTGCATTCCGGGATTTCTTTATAGTTTCATTTGCTTCACTCGCTGAATACTGCTTTATTGATTTCGTAAGTAAGAATCTCTTAACAAAATTATAAACTATCAGTCCGGCAATTAGTATAAGTATTATTTGAAAAAAATTCATAAAATATCTTCTTTTTACGCTTTTAAATTAAACTAATTTATTTACCAGTAATGTGATACATAAATATTAAAAAGGATTCAGGAAATAATTGCCCATTTTGAGTAAGGTACAGGGTGAATCTATTTTAATAATAAATTGAGTTGGAATTAGAATCTGGGAATATGATTTTACGCTAACTTTATTCGAACATCAACAATGGAAATCTCACCGCTATTTGTTACTACTACCGGATTAAAATCAAACTCTGAGATATTAGGATTATCCAGCATCATTTGGGCAGTGGATTTAATTAGTTTTTTTATTGGGTTTAAATCGATGGGCTTTTCTCCGCGTATCCCGGCTAAAATTTTTCCTATTTTAGTTGAAGAAATAATTTCATCAATATCTTCGTCTGAAATGTAAGCTGATTTCAAAGCTGTGTCATTATAAGCTTCAACATATTTTCCACCGGTTCCAAACATGATCATTGGGCCAAAGTTATTATCTCTGAATCCGCCGATTAGTAATTCATGTTTAGCTTTTATATAAGGCTGAATTAAAAATTTTTCTAGAGGAATATTGTGTTCACGGAAGCTGCATAAAATTTTCATTTCTGCTTCGAAAAGCTTTTCACGATTTTGAATATTTACACTTACCCCGTTGATATCTGATTTGTGTATGAGCTTATCGGAAATTCCTTTAAGAACTAAAGGATAAGAAATTTTTGGTTCACTTTTATTTAAGGAACGGCTGTCAACCATATGTGATTCAACCAAGGGAAAGTGATAAGTTTCCGCAAGCTTATTTATTTCATTAATTGAAAGGAAACGTGATTCAGCAATAATTTTATTTTTAATATTTGGATTAAGATATTTTCTTTTAATTTTTCTTTGGGAATAAAAGTACATTTTTGATAAAGTTGAAACAGCATCTTCAACACTTTTAAATAGCAATTTATTTGTCAGCGATTCATGTTTGTACTTTTCCCAAAATTCAGGTAATGGCATAACAACTTGAGAAATAGGTTTACTGCTAGTTATTGAATTCACTGCTTCAATCACTTCAAACGCACAAACCATAACAGGTTCAATAAAAACAGAAATAACGGCATCGACATTTTCATCTTCGCATAAAATTTCATTTACTTTTTTAAATATATCAGCTGTGGCTCCTGGTAAAAGATCGACCGGATTTTCAGCGCTTCCTTCGGGATGAATAATTTCTTTTAACCGTTTTTTTGTAGAGCTGTTCAATTCAGCTAAACTTAAATTATTCTTTTCAAATAAGTCTACAGCGAGGATACCATATCCGCCTCCGTTTGTAACAACCGCAATTCTATTTCTTTTAGGAAGATTAAAATTTTCAAAGCCTTTTGCAGTATTAAAAAGTTCGTCAAGAGTTTTAGTTCTTATTATTCCAAATTGGTTCAGAACCGAATCAACTACTTTATTATTACTTCCCAATGCACCGGTATGTGATGATGCAGCTTTCATTCCGGTTGCAGTGTTTCCAGCTTTTAAAATAATGATGGTTTTTTTTATTTTACCTTCTGCAAAACTTCTAATAAGGTTTTCCCCGTCCGAAAAGCTTTCAAGATAAAGGCAGATTGTTTTGATGTTTTTATCTTCTTCCCAAAAAGTAATTAAGTCATTTTCACAAACATCAGCTTTATTTCCAACGCTGATAAAGTGGGCAAATTTAATTTCAGTATTTCTTAGTGAATTTAGGATTGCTGCCCCGATGGAACCACTTTGAGATAAAAATGCAATGCTGCCTTGTTCTGGTTTTTCAGCAACAAATGTGGCATTCAATTTTATTTCATCCAGAGTATTAATTACTCCCATGCAATTGGGGCCGACAAGTCTTGCCCCGGCTTCTTTTATCTTAGATAGAATTCTATTTTCAATTTCCTCGCCCTCTTTCCCGGTTTCTTTAAATCCGGCGGTAATAAGTATAATTGATTTTACATTCTTATTTAAAAGTTCGTCAATTGATTCTTCAACAAAATTTTTAGGAACAACAACAATGGCGAGATCAATTTCTTCATCAATTTCTGAAATAGATTTAAAGCATTTTTGATTTAAAATCGCGTCAGCTTTAGGATTGACGGGATAAATTTTACCGGTATATCCATAAGAAAGTATATTGCTTAATAATTCGTATCCAATGCTTTTTGCCTTAGATGAAGCCCCTGCGATACAGATTGAAGAAGGATAAAAATAGCCGGATAAAAAAGATTCCATTAACACTTCCCTATGAATAATGAGATACTTCCCCGGTGAAAATTTCCAACATATATGCCATTGCAATCATTATAAATTTGAAAAAAAATAAAGTATCTTGGAGATGATTTGTCAATAGTGGAAATTCTGATATTGATTTTTCGTATTTATTCTTACAAATGAAAACAGGTGCAACACTTCTTATTAAAATTATATTGTCATTTTACAGTAATAAAATTCGCTCTCCAAAAGTCATAACAAACTTACTTGATCTAACTATTTGCAGTATCGCAACTCAAACAAATTCTTATTGATTTTGTATACTTATTGCATTATTGTTACTCTTGATTCCCAAATGTTTTCATTACTATTACTTTTGCCGCAAATTTATTTAAGATAAATTTATATATAATCTAAAAGGATGCTTAACATGAACAAAGTTGAACCAATTAAAAACGAACCAACTTCACGCCGAAACTTTTTAAACAACGCAACAAAATGGATTGCCGGAAGCGCCGGATTAGCTTTCTTAATAAATTTATTTCCGTTTAAGTCGGCTAAAGCGGCATCAAAGAATTCGGCCCTTCAAGCTACAGAACCATTTCTTGGTGAAATTACGATAGTTGGATTTAATTTTGCACCAGTGGGATGGGCTTTGTGTAATGGCCAGCTTTTACCTATTGCGCAAAATCAAGCTTTGTATGCACTATTAGGAACAACATATGGCGGCGATGGACAACAGACATTTGCACTTCCTAATTTGAGCGGAAGAGTTCCAATTCACCAAGGCACGGGTCCTGGATTAACGTCTAAAACGATTGGAGAAGTTGGTGGAACTGAAAATGTAACGTTATTAACTTCTCAAATACCAGCTCATACTCATTCATTACCAGTAAATTCAGATATAGGAAATAGTGATAATCCGACTAATAATTATGCTGCGGCGAATAGTGAAGGCATCAAACATTATTCAAATACTGCATCAACAGTCGGCGGCAATTTAGGTGTGACTGGCAGTAGTTTACCGCACGATAACATGCAGCCATACTTAACGGTTAATTACATTATTGCACTCCAGGGAGTATTTCCTTCGAGGTCTTAATTAATTTAAAATTAAACCACATGAATAATTATATTCTAAGATCTATCGTATACATTTATTTTTGCTTTCTAATAATATTTTTAAATAGTACTTATGCTCAAAATATATTTTTTACCTTAAATCAAAGTGGAGAAATCGGTCAAAGTGATTTAAATGGCTCAAACTTAAATACTCTGCTCACCAGTTCTAAAGGATTGTACGGTATTGCAATTGATTTGAAAGACAGCATAATTTTTTATACTAACGTACATACTGATGAAATTATTAAATGCAAATTTAAAAGGCACAAATTCTAATATTATTTTAAGTGCCTCAAACAATTCTGTTGATGGCCCCAGGGGAATTGCTGTTGACGGTAATAATGATAAAATATATTGGGTTGAAAACGGGTCAAACAAATTAAGATCAGCTAATCTTGATGGCACAGATATTAAAGATTTATTAACCGGTTTAAATGCCCCGACTGACGTTGCTCTTGATCTTCCGGCTAATAAAATATATTGGAGTGAAAATGAAGTAGGGAGTAAAAGAATAAGAAGATGTAACTTTGATGGTTCAAACATTGAAGATGTTATCTCTGGCATAGATCAGGCAGGGGGAATTTGTGTCGATAGCAAAGCGGGAAAAATATACTGGGTTGATTTTGGAAGTGAAGATAGAATAATGGCCGCTGATACAAATGGGACTAACATTGATACTCTATTGATAGTCCCGAATGGAAGCCCGCGGGGAATAGCTGTAGATAATGAAAATAATAATATTTTTTGGACGGATGTTTTATTAAATACAATTAATAAAGCTAATATGAATAGTACTTTCAGTACAGCAATTGTTTCCAATTTAAATTCGCCGGTGGGCATTGATAATAATTGGGTTATAGCTGTTCCCGTTGAACTTACTTCTTTTAATGCTTCTGTGTTGAATAATTCTGTAAGGTTAAATTGGACAACTGCTACGGAAATTAATAATTATGGATTTGAAATAGAAAGGTCATCTGTTAGTTCTAAACAGCCTTTAGTAAAATGGGAGAAAGTTGGTTTTATAAAAGGAAACGGGACAACATCGGAAGAAAAAAATTATAGTTATATTGATAAAAACCCAACAGCCAGCAATGAATTTTATTACAGGCTGAAGCAAATTGATATTGATGGTACATTTAAATATTCGAATCAGATAAATGTTGATGTAACGCCAAATAAGTTTGAATTATTTCAGAATTATCCAAATCCATTTAATCCGGCTACTACTATTAAGTTTTCTATTGCAAATGAAAGCCAGGTAAGAATTGTAGTTTTTAATGTGATAGGACAAGAAATTAAAGAATTAACCAATAAACAATATAAAGCCGGCTATTATCAATTAAATTTTGATGCTGGTGAATTTCCATCCGGTGTTTATTATTATCGAATTCAATCTGTGGATTTAAGCGATGGTTCAAAAGAAACCTTTTCGAAAACAATGAAAATGATTTTAATGAAATAAAGAATTGATCGATTATTTTATGAGATTACCTATTAAGATTTGGCTTATTTATTTTTAAAATATATTTTGCTGCTGTTGAAGTAAATATTTTAAAAATATTGATGAATTCTATTTATACTTTTTTAAAACATTTTAAGCAAAAAGCTGCAGTTCTTTTTTTTATTTTGATTTTTATCAGTCAAAATAACTTTGCACAGAAATATTATTTCTATACCAACAAACCCTACGGCAGCGAATCTCTCTTCAATCCTATTACTTTGTTTATAAACGGCGGCTACGATGTGACCCAGCTACAATCTGTTTCAAATAGAATTGGCCAGCCTTTATATGGCCGGCAGCTTCATACTGTACTTAGCAGCCTTGGTGATCCTTTTCATACCATTTCCGATTATGGATGGAATCATTTTCTACGGACTGAATTTTTACCAATAAGTTTTACTAAAAATGATATGCAGTGGGTGCCGAATTATCAGCAGCATTTAATCGGCAGCGGCATGTTATTTACCGCCATGAAAGAATGGTATCAAATACATGGCTTTCCGGAGCCATGGCTTTTATCTGCTGTTACTTTAATGTCGCAGCATCTTTTTAATGAAGTTATGGAGACAGGCCCAAGCGAGGTTAAAAGCGTGGATGAAATATCAGATATTTATATTTTTGATTTAGGAAGCATTGTGCTTTTCAGTTTTGACAATATTAATGCATTCTTTCATGACAAATTAAATCTCTCGGACTGGTCATTACAGGCTTCTATTACCTTGCCATACGGAAGAGTAAATGCGGGGCAATATTTTTCAATGAAATGGAAGCTGCCATTTTCGGATGATTATTCATTATTTTACAGATTCGGTATGGGAGCTCTTTTAGGTTTTTCTAAAAAAATGGACTTTGAAGATAATTTATCTGTGGGATTTGGATTTAAAACCAAACACTTGGTTGACATTGATACGGTTTACCGCCAAAGGACAATTGAAACAGCCTGGCACGCAGGAATTTTTTATGATAGAAATAATTCCTTGTTAGCTTCATTAGTCTTTAGCGGAGTTAAAGAATATTTTTGTATGGCAGATGTTTATCCGGGAATTATTAAAATCGGTAATTTCTCTCCCGGAATCTGGGCAGTGTTTGGAAGAAACGGCGACAACATGTTTGGCTTTTCAACCAGGTATGTTTTTAGTATTGGCTATGAAGTAAACGCTCCGCCGCAATGAAAGGTTTAAATTGAAATATTCAGATCACATAGAACACTATAAGCTTGATGCAGAGTATTATGATTTTTTTACCTACGACAAATTTATGGAACAAGAACATAGGCGCAGGTATGAATCAATTTTTAATTTGCTGAAAGTAAAAGAGAATGAAAAAATACTGGAAATTGGTTCAGGTGCCGGACATGCCTTAAAGCATATTAAATCGAGTATATATTTCCCGCTTGATGTTTCCACACATAATTTAATAAAAATAAAAAGTGAAACTGAGAAAAAAGTATTTCCAACCAGTGGGGATGTATTCAATTTACCATTTGCTTCCAATTCATTTGATAATATTATTCTTTCAGAAGTTCTGGAACATTTAGATGATCCGCAGGCCGCTTTGAAAGAAATTTTTAGAGTGTTAAAAAAGGGCGGCCGATTTCTTGTCTCAGTTCCTTACAAACAAGTATTAACTTATCAAATATGTATTCATTGCAATAAGCCGACTCCTACATTAGCCCATCTTCATTCGTTTGATAAAGATAAGCTATCAAATATGGTTAAGAATGCAGGCTTCAAAATTATTAAAAGCTACAAATTTTTAAACAAGGCTCCTCATCGACTTCATGTTTATAGAATATTAAAATTTTTACCTTATTCACTTTGGAAAATTTTAGATTCCTCATTTACACTTTTGCTTGATAAGCCTTGCTCAATTATGATATTGGGCGGGAAATAAAAAGAAGTAATCTTGAAATTTTAAATTAGTCGGTTAGGGGGAGAGTCAGGTAATTTTACCGTACTTCAACTAAAATTTTCAAATTACATTATTTCTGAAATAATGATGATTGGATAAATAATTATTCAAATGGTTTAATCTATCAAAAAATATTTACTAAATTACTTTTAATAATAGGGTTTACTTTCCGTATAATAATAACTCATTCATAAAAAGAGGTTATACATGAAATCACTTTCAATTTTGGTTGCCATAGCATTTATTTTTTCAAGCGAAACATTTTCTCAAAAAGTTTATGAATCGAGAGATGAAATTCCTGCTGAGTATAAATGGAAGCTAAATGATATTTATAAAAATTGGGGCGAGTGGGACGAAGGAATGAAAGACGCTCAAAATAAAATGGATGAAATTATTAGTTATAAAGGTAAGTTGAAGGAAAGTTCAGCAAACTTGTTAAAAGTAATGAAGTTAAATGATGACCTGGGAATTCTATCTTACAAAGTTTATCGCTATCCTCAATTAACCAGGGATTCAGATACTAGAGATCAAGCTATAAATGCAAAAATGCAGCAGGTTCAGATTTTATTTGCCAAGTTTGGAACTGCCACTTCCTGGATAAATCCTGAAATGCTGCAGATTCCCTGGGATACAATGAAAGATTGGCTGAAAGATCCGGAATTCAAGCCATATAAATTTGGAATTGAAAATCTTTATCGTCAGCAGGCTCATGTATTGGATGAAAGTAAGGAAACAATTTTATCATATTATGCCCGCTTCAATCAAACACCAAATGATATTTACAGTAATCTCTCCACAACAGATGTTAATTTTCCTAAAGTTACATTAGCTGACAGCAGTGAAGTCAAGGCGACAAATGGTAACTATGGGAGAATATTAGCAACCGATTATAATCAAGAAGATAGAAAAAAAATATTTGATGCACATTATGGAACTTACAAAGAGAATGAAAATACATACGCAGCAATTTATAACGCTGTCTGCCAGAGTGATTGGGCGGCAGCACAGGCGAGAAATTATAAATCATGTCTAGAAGCTAATCTTGATGGGAATAATATCCCGGTTGCAGTTTATGAGAATCTTGTAAATACCGTAAAGTCAAATACCGAACCCTTAAAAAAATATAGTGAGTTAAGAAAAAAAATCCTCGGCTTAAAAGAATATCATAGTTATGATGGTTCTATTCCACTAACCGATTTCAATAAAACTTATCCATACGATGAAGCAAAAAAATATGTACTTGCTTCAGTAAAGCCGTTGGGAAAAGATTATCAAGCAAAATTGGCAACAGCTCTAAAAGGCGGATGGATTGATGTATTTGAAAATACAGGAAAAAGATCGGGGGCATATTCGGCCGGTGTATACGGTGTACATCCTTACATGCTTTTAAATTATAATGAAACTCTCGATAATGTTTTTACACTTGGCCATGAGCTTGGTCATACAATGCATACATTGTTATCGTATGAAAACCAGCCCTTTGCCACATCGAGTTATACAATATTTGTTGCCGAAGTTGCTTCCACATTTAATGAAGCTTTGCTGCTTAATTATATGTTAACTCAAACAAAAAATCCGAAAGAAAGAATAAATCTTTTGCAGCAGGCTATAGGAGGAATTACAGGTACCTTTTATTTTCAAACTCTACTTGCTGATTTTGAACTCCAGGTTCATAAGTTAGTTGAAGAAGGAAAACCGGTTACTGCGGAGGTTTTAAATAATATTGCTGATGGTTTATTTACAACTTATTACGGAGATACTTATGATAAAGATGAATTATTAAACAGAGTCTGGGCAAGAATTCCACATATCTATAGATCGCCATTTTATGTATTTCAATATGCAACATGTTTTGCTTCATCAGCAAAATTATATAATGATGTAACAACCGGAACTGATAAGGAAAAAGAAGCTGCTAAAGAAAGATATTTGAATCTTTTAAAATCTGGCGGCAGCGATTATCCTATGGAAGAATTAAAAAAAGCAGGTGTTGATTTAACAAAACCGGAAACAGTTAATGCAGTAATTACTCGATTTGGAAAATTAGTGGATCAATTGGAAACTGAAATAAATAAATTAAATTAATTTTCGCACTTTATTAATCAGCCTCTACTAATTCTTATTAAAGAAGAAGTTGAGGCTGATTTAATTATAATCATTTTATTAACTAAAAGATTTCAAAGATTTTTAGATTAATCCTCAAGCGTAAAACCTACTTTTACAATCACCTGCCAATGATGAATTTTTTGATCTTCAATGTGCGCTCTTGTATCAACAACCTGAAGCCATCTCATATTTCTAACTGACTTTGATGCTTTTGCCAAAGCATTCTCCACAGCATTTTCAATACTCTTGGTTGATGTGCCTGCAAGTTCAATTAATTTATAAACGTGGTCTTCCATTAATAACTCCTTTGATTGATTTTATTGAAATGATTTGGTAAGAATAATACAAACAAAATAAAATAAGCACAACCGGAATTATATTATTGATGACTTAAATCTATTTTTAAGTTCTTAATAATCACTCTTAAGGGAATAATTAAAGTCTATTTTGAATATCAATATTCTACTCTAAATAATTTTTACTAAATTTACATCTACTATTCATTTCAACTCCCAAAGTGTAATAATGAGCATAAAAAAAGTCAGGCAAGAAATTAGAAATCATTCAAATAAAGAGTTAGCAGCTTTTCTTCAAAGATTCTTTAAAACCGGCCCGGGCGAATATGGAGAAGGCGACAAATTTGCCGGTATAAAAGTGCCTGTTTCGAGAAAGATTGCTATTAATAATTCCAACTTAACTTTAGAAGAAGTTAAGCAGCTTTTACTTTCAAAATTACACGAAGAGAGATTAATTGCTTTACTTATTTTAGTTCATCAATACAAAAAAAGTGATGAAGCACAAAGAGAGAAAATATTTAAATTTTATATTAGAAACGCTAAGTACATTAATAACTGGGATTTAGTGGACTTATCAGCACCTCAAATTGTAGGAGCATTTATAGTTGATAAAGAAAAAGATATTTTGTTTAAATTTGCAAATTCTAATAATCTCTGGCAAAAAAGAATTGCTGTACTGTCAACTTTCAGCTTCATAAAAATCAACCGTTTTGATGTCGCATTGCAAATTTCGGAAATCTTGTTAAACGATGAGCATGATTTAATTCATAAAGCTGTTGGCTGGATGTTAAGAGAGATAGGTAAACGTAATTTAACAGTTGAAGAAAATTTCTTAAAAAAATATTATAAAAAAATGCCGCGGACAATGTTAAGATATGCGATTGAAAAATTCCCCGAAACTAAAAGACAAAAATATTTAAAAAGTAAAATTTAGAAGTAATTTATTTAATACGATGAAATACCTTAATTCAGCAAATAGACTTGGCGATGGATTTCAAATTACAGTTGGTACTAATAGTATTGTCTCCTCATTTCCGTTTTATGAAGCATTAGGTTTCACGAAGGTTGCAAAAAATGCAGAGTCTTATAATTGGCTGCTGCTTTCGGACGGTTTAATTAAGCTGCTGCTACATCAAGATAAGTTCACAGGTATCGGGTATTTTGCAGATGATATGGATAAAAGAACTTTAGAAATGAGATCAAACGGTTTTAAATTCATTTCTTATAAATTAAGGCTCAATCAATTTTATGAAGTATTTAAAGATAAAAATGATTTGCATATTAGCTTAATAAAGCAAAACGTAGGTGAAATGTACAAGCCGGAAGGAAAGTCTCATTCTAATTGCGGCAAGTTTAAGGAGATACGAATTGTTACAGAGGATATTAAATCTTCTGTTGAATATTGGGTGAAGCTTGGGTTTGAAATTTCGCAAGAAAATAATGCTTCAAAAGATTTTGCTTGCTGTTGAAGACGGTTTGATGAGGATTGCCTTTTATCTGCCGGGTGTGCTTGATTATAATTTTACAGGGCATGCAATTACATATTCATCTAAAACTATAAATCAGAAAATAATTAATCTTAAAAGCAGCGGTATTAATTTCATTAAAGAAGTTAAAGATTCTACTGGAAAAATAACTGATGCAGTTGCGATTTCTCCTGAAGGGCAAACCTTTCTGTTTACTTCTAATATTGAATAATTAAGCAAAATAAATAAAACTATGAAAAGACAAAGTATTGATCCTGTTGGGTTAGGTGAAAAATATTCCAGCATTACTAAAAGAGTAATAAATAAAGATGGTACTTTTAACGTAGAGAAGAAAGGAACATCATTCAGCTATAGAGATGCTTACCAGTATTTAATTAATATCTCATGGACAAAATTTTTTGTTTTTATTTTATTATTCTATTTTCTCACCAATTTAGTTTTTGCTGTTTTATATTATTTGAATGGTTCCGCTTATCTAGTTGAAATTAAAAACGGTGATAATGCGGATACCTTTTTTAACGCGTTCTTTTTTAGCGTGCAAACTTTTACAACTGTCGGATACGGTAAGATAGCTCCAGTTGGATTATATTCAAATATTGTCGCCTCGTTTGAAGCTATGACCGGATTGATGTCATTTGCTTTGATTACCGGCTTGCTTTATGGAAGATTCTCACGTCCATCGACAAGAATTTTATATAGTAAAAATGCTGTCATTTCTCCATACAATAATATAAATGCTCTAATGTTTAAAATTGCAAATCAGCGGCGGAACAATTTGATGGAACTTGAAGCCAGCATGCTTTTAGTTTTAATTAATAAAGCTGAAAATAATTTTAATAGGCAATATTTTAATATGAAACTGGAGAGAACCGGGGTTTATTTCTTTCCGTTAACCTGGACGATTGTTCACCCCATTGATGATGATAGCCCATTTAAAGGGATGAAGATTGAAGATTTAAAAACAATGTCGGCAGAAATATTGATTTTGATAAAAGGTTTTGATGATACTTTCAGCCAGACAGTTCATTCCCGATTTTCGTATACTATGGATGAGATTGTTTGGGGTGCAAAATTCACTCCATCATTTCATATTGAAGATAACGGTGAAATTATTTTTGATTTGAATAATTTGCATAATTATGAGCTTGCTGAATTAAACTCTTGAAACAATTAAAAATTTTATCATAATAATTATCATTCAAAATTATTAATTGTCAAGGTATCAAAATAATAAATATGAGAAGGGGCAGATATGACTAAAAAACAAACCATAGATGATTTCTTAAACCTGCAGAAAATTGCTGTTGTTGGTGTTTCGCAAAATCCTAAAAAATTCGGAACTCTTTGTTATCATTTCTTAAAAGAAAATAATTACAATGTTATTCCAGTTAATCCTAAACTCAATGAATTTGACGGCATAAAATGCTATCCAAATTTAAGCTCAATCCCTGAAAAAGTAGATGGTAGCATTACTTGTAGTTCCCGGGGAACAAACAGAAAAAATTGTTGAGGAAGCAAAATCTTTGGGAATAAATCACATCTGGATGCAGACAGGTGCGGAAACAAAAAAAGCAATTGAATTTTGTGAAGAAAATAATATTAATGTAGTTCATAATGAATGCATATTTATGTTTGCCGAACCTGTAAAAGGAGGACATAAATTTCATAGGACAATAAGGAAAATATTTAGAAAACTTCCGGCATAAAAACATAATATCAAAGTGGATAAAAATGCTGTTGTATCAATTAATCAATAAGCTTAAGTTTCCTATTGGCGATTAACAATAAAATAATAAATTAAATTTACTTTCTTCATATTTAGGTTGACAAATCAAAGGAATCCGATGAAAAAAAATATATACACGATTTTGTTTTTAAGCTTAGTTTTGTTTTTAATTGGATGCAATGAATTTTCATCTCTGGATGGCAAAAACAAGGATACTAATTCTGTAGTTAAGAAAGTTTTAGCAATTGATGTTGAAGCAGATTTTAAAAA
Source organism: uncultured Bacteroidota bacterium (assembly GCA_963775245.1). Classification (GTDB taxonomy): domain Bacteria; phylum Bacteroidota; class Ignavibacteria; order Ignavibacteriales; family Ignavibacteriaceae; genus CAVSWT01. The sequence goes on along the minus strand of CAVZID010000002.1, from coordinate 8,215 downwards.
TGATTCGGTAAGTGTGGCACTGGATGACAGCGTATTAATTTCCCAGCGAATTACAACAAACAACACACTTAACGCAGCGTGGTTAAGCGGCCCTCATGATTACCCCGAAGGGAATCATACTTTAACTATTTAATATATTCAATCTTAATAAAAGCAAATCCCATCAATTTACTTTAAGCGATACCTTGACGGTAAGAGTTAATTACAACCGCACCAGCGGTGAAATATTATTTCAAGACCATGATGGATTGATTGTTCGGAGATAAAATTATTACTGTTTTTGAAATTAAATTCAAATAACAAAATGGGGAAAGAGCATGTATCACACATTTTTTTATAACCGAAAATTTATTGTCTCGATGCTCCTGGTTTTTTTAAATTTGGTGTTTAACGGCTGCTACTCACAAAGAGAAGTCGCATCAACTAATAATCAGCTAACCAAGATTTACAAAATAGAGATGCTTGATGGTAAAATAATTGATTTTAAAGATAATGAAGTCGGGTACGCGTCTTTATACAAAGACAAAATTGTAAGTGTAGAAAAAAATGGTGAGATAAATACCTACCAGGTTTCCAAAATTAAAAAATTATATACGGAAAAATTTGATTACGTTAAAACGATTTTTTTAGGACTTGGAAGTGTTGCGGCTTTATTTGTTGCATTGCTTGTTGTAATAGTGATAGGAATGGAAGGAAGAGGGTTTGGAGGATAAAACTTATTATAAATTAATATATTATTCTGCCAGTTTATTTGCAGTAATATTTTAAAAACAAATGAGAAATCGTTTTGAAAACATTAATTTATAACCGAAAAATTATTATTTCCACACTTTTTTTATTTGTCAATTTGATATTTAATGGCTGTTATTCGCAAAGAGAAGTAACTCAAGAAATGGTTGAGCCAATCAAAATTTATAAAATAAAAATGTTGGACGGAAAAATTATTGATTTCAAAAATAATCTAGACGGCTATGCCTTGTTCTTAAATAAGAAAATAACAAGCAAAGAAAAGAATGGAGAAGAAAATACCTATCGGGTTTCTGAAGTTAAAAAAATGTATACTGAGAAATTTGATTACATGAAGACATTTTTTACTGTGGCTTGGAGTGCTGCAGTTTTAACGGTTGTGTTTTTGGTATTATTATTTAAAGGAAAGCCTGGCGGATTTGCAGGATGATATCCTTGTGCAAAAAATTATATACTAATTCTCTATATATTACTTTATCCCTTTGAGCCAAAATAGCTCGCCTATTAAAAGTTTAAAGTACTTTAAATAATCAGAAACAGTAATTTAATTTACGATTCCGATTTATTAGCCTTAACCCTCACATCAAATTTATTTGAAATTTTATTATCCGACATCTGAAGTTGAACGTTCACTCCTGTTTTGTGTAATTTAAAGTCATTAACAGAAACAGTATCAACTGCAAATCCATTTGATATTGAATTTGATATTAATGTGCTAACATCTTTACGCGCATTCTTTTCAGCACTGTAAGATACATTTGCTTCGGCTTGATAAACACCTTGTGCATTGGCAACAAAGATCATGCTGTTTGTCCCTGATTGGTAAAACATGCAAAGCATGTCCGGATTACTGTTATCTTGATGTACCGGGTTCCCATATTTTTTAATTACATCCGATTGCTTTTTCCCAATATAATTATGAACATTTATGTCCTGGGCTAATAAAGAAATTGGGAAAAGAAATAAAATAAATAAGACTAGAAAATTTTTGAAAGTTTTCATAAGTCCCCTCGCTAATTAAAATGATTGTTAAAAAATTAATAAGAAATTGTGTAAGCGGTGTAAAACCGGAAAAGTAAAAACCGGAGCTATAATATTTATTGAATGTCTCCATCATATTTGCCTAACGGCTAATAAAGACTATGTAAATATCGCTTTATTTAACTGGAGAATCAATGAAATTAAAGTAAACTTAAAGTTATTGAATTCACTATAAATTAAAGTTAAACTTGTTTTGTGAATTAAATTTTTTTGAAATTATTGTTTAAAATTTAAATATGATTTACATGGGTCTAAAAATTTAGACCCCTACTATAGGGATAAGAATTTTGAAATATTAATTGTTATTAAAAATTGGCTGCTCAAAAAAAATATGATTTAACTTTTCATCCATTAACAAAAGCAAGATGGAAAGATTTTGAAGAATTATTTGGCCCTCGCGGTGCCGTTGCCGGATGCTGGTGTATGTGGTGGCGAATTTCAAGGGCAGAATTTAGAAAGCAAAAAGGTGAAGGGAATAAAAAGTCAATTAAGAAAATTGTATTCAGAGGAGGAGTACCTGGAATCTTAGCATATGTAAATGGTCAGGCTGTCGGATGGTGTTCGATACAGCCAAGAGAAGTTTTTCCAAGATTAGACAACTCGCGCATCTTGCAGAGAGTGGATGATAAACCAGTTTGGTCAATTGTTTGTTTTTTTATTGCCAGAGGTTTTCGCAAATCCGGAATAAGTGAAGAACTAATTAAGGCTGCTGTTAAGCATGCTAAAAAACATGGAGCGAAGATTATTGAAGGTTATCCAACTGAACCTAAAAATGAAAAAGTTGCTGATACTTTTGTTTATACCGGTTTTTATTCATCATTTAAAAAAGTGGGATTTAAAGAAGTTGAAAGAAGGTCTGAAACAAGGCCGATAATGAGGTATTATATTAAATAAGAAATGGTTAAAAAACGTTTAACAGCTTCAATGCAATTACAAAAATTGCAGCCATTAAAAACATTCGAATAAATTTTTCTCCCTTTTTAACAGAAAGCTTTGCTCCCCACCAGCCGCCGATCATGTTGCCGGCAGCTAATCCGATTCCCATAAACCAATTTATATTTTTTGAAACTATAAAAACCAATAGCGCTGGAATAGTATAAATAAGCACGATAAAAACTTTGTGCATATTAATGTAAACAAGATTGAGCTTCATTAAATATTTTAAAGAAGCCATTAAAATAAATCCTATTCCAACTTGAATAAAGCCGCCGTAAAAACCAACAAAAATCATTGCTACATAAGTCTGCCAGCTAATTTTATTTGTTTTATTTTCTTCAACAATTTTTTTGGTGGGAATAATCATAGAAATAATTATTCCAATCATTACCACAGCTAAAATTTTTTGAAATAATTCGTCCCCGATTTTAATTGCTAATAAAGCACCAAGAATGGAACCCGGCAAAGTGAGAAGAGATAATTTTAAACTGACATCAAATTGTTTATAATTTTCTTGTTTGAATGAATAAACTGCGGAAACATTTTGAAGAAGGATTGCAATTCTATTTGTACCGTTTGCTGTTGCGGAATCAAGCCCTAAAAAAATTAAAGCCGGCAAAGTTAAAGTTGAACCGCCGCCGGCTGTAACATTCATAAAACCGGCGATAAGCCCAACACCAAAAAGAATTAATATTGAAAAATAGATAGGCAATTATTATTGATATTAGTTATTTCTTCTTTTCATGCTGAGATGCTTAGGCAAAGTTTCATCTTCAAATTCATTAAAATTAATTGAGTTTTCATAAAAAACATCTTCTGTATAATCATTATTTGATTTGCCATTTTTATGTCTGTATGAATTAACTGCTGCCTTAAAAGCTGCTTTTAAACTTGATATTTCTTTTTCAGCATTTTCAATTGGAGTGTCATATCTTCCATAGGCAAATTTTCTTATTTTTTCAAAAAGATACTCTGCCTTAGCTAAGAGTTCTTCGCTTTTTGATTTTGCATCAGATAAAATCCCCTGCCGTTTCTTTGTCGCTTGTATTTGATAAAGTTCAATCTTATCAATTATGTCTCCGCGCAATTCTCTTCCGCTTTTAGGTGCTAGCAAAAAAGTTAAGGCGCTTCCGGCTATTCCGCCAAGGATAAAAGATAAAAGTAAGCTGCTTGAATTTTGTTTTACCTCTTCCATTTTTAGCTCCTATTATTATCAATAAAATCTTTTTAACAAACGGATAATAAGATTAAAACAATAATATTAATTAGTCAATATTATTAAGAATCTATTTGTGGAGTCAGGTTTTTGGTGTTGGATTTTATTTCAAAAAAAAATAAAAAACATGTTGAGTTATAGAAAATTAATTTCTTATATTCCTTTTGAATTCTGCTAAGTTCTTTTCTACAACAAGGCTACATAGTTTTCTTGAAATAAGTTTTTATTTGTGAATGGGGGATAAGTATTCCCTTTAGTGGGCAGTCTTTAAAATAGAAAATAGTTTTTTAATATAGGTTAAAAGAAATTCAAATATGAAAAAGAAAGAAGTTAAAAAGTCAAAAGCAATTGAAGTTACAAATCAATCTTTTGATGTAATTATTGACTTCATTTTTGATAATGGGCTGCTCTTTATCTTAATAAAGAATAACAGTAATAACCCCGCTTTTAATGTTCGTGTAAAATTTAATAATAGAATTTTAGGAGTTAATGGTTCTAAAGAAATTACTTCGCTTAACCTTTTTAAAAATATTGAATTTTTAGCGCCGTTAAAAGAAATAAAAACTTTTTTAGATACAAGCGAATCTTATTTCAGCAGGAAACAGCCGACAAAAATTATTACGGAAATATTTTATAAAGATATTCAGAATAAAGAACATCAAGTTGTTATCAAGCATGATTTAGAAATTTATAGAGACATTGGATTTGTAACAAAAAAATAAAAATGAGAGGTTATATATGGCTGAGTATCCATTGGTTTCATTACATTTTCAAGTTCAATGGGGCGGTACAAGAATGGGATTTACAGAAGTTTCCGGGTTAACGATTGAAACGACAGTTATTGAATACCGTGAGGGATCAAGCCCTGTTTATTCATCTATAAAAATGCCTGGAATTCAAAAGTATTCTAACATAACTTTAAAGCGAGGTATTGTTAAAGGCGATAATGAGTTTTTTAACTGGTTGAATACAACAAAGCTTAACACTGTTGAAAGGCGGGATATTATAATTTCATTGTTGAATGAAAATCATGAACCGGTTGTTAACTGGAAAGTCAGAAATGCTTTCCCGATAAAAATTGAATGCAGCAGCTTAAAGGCAACTGGAAATGAAGTTGCCATTGAAACTTTGGAAATCGCGCATGAGGGATTGACCTTAGAAAACGAATAGCAAAAAAGATTTTATTTGGAGAATTTGAAAATGCAGTGTGAAGAGGTAAGATTATACCTTGAAAGCTATGTGAAGAATGAGCTTCCGTTTAGTCTTCACAAAAAGATTTTTAACCATTTAAATAATTGCCGAAATTGCAGTCTTGATGCAGATGTAGTAAAATTAATTTTTAACGACTCGCATATTAAAAGTCATTCAAATGCTTACGCTTCAAAAAAGCATGCAAAAAGTATTCAAAAAAATAAATTAATTGATTATGGAATTTATTCTTTTGAAGAAGATTCATATAATAATAAATTAAATGAAAACCCATTATCAAGAATTAAAGTTAAAAAAAATAGAGATGGGAAGTTTATTGTACTCGCCACTATTTTAACCGCAGTTCTATTTGCTGCCATAATTGGATTTCTATTTTATAATCATGAATCAGTAGCCTTTCTTTCTGTCGATAAACTTTACGGTATTACTTCCATCGGTTCAAATAAAATAGACAACTATGGCATGTTAAAGCCGGGTAATTGGCTAAACACGGAAGAAGACTCTAAATCAAGAATAAAGCTTGGTATCCTTGGTGAAATTGAAGTTGAACCCTCTACAAAAATTAAACTTCTTAAAGACAATAACTCAGGAAATTATTTTTACCTTCAATCGGGTGAAATAAAAGCATCAGTATGGGGCGCTCCCAGACGTTTATTTATAGATTCTCCATCCGGGGAAGTTATTGATTTTGGGTCCACATTTAAATACAAGGTTAGTAGCGACAACAGCAGCATTTTAAAAGTAGAATCCGGATGGGCTGCACTGCATTTTAATGATCATTTTGTAATAGTGCCTGCTGGAAATGAATGTATAACAAATTTTGAAATTGGGATACCATTTAATGTTAATTCATCAAAAGAGTTCAAACAAAAGTTAAGCGATTTTGAAAATGGTAAAACTATAACAATTGCCGAAGTAATTAGTAAAGCTGCAAAGACTGATTTGATTAGCTTATGGTATTTACTTATTCCTTCTTTAAAGAATGAGCGGCTAGAAATATTTAATAGAATTAAGCAGCTTGACCCAACGGCAGGCCGTGTAAATAAAGAGAAAATTATTAAGCTTGATGAAAATGAATTGAATAAGTTATGGGAAACTTTAGGATTAGGCAGTAAGAATTATTGGAAAATACTTCATACAACATCTTCTTCTAAATTTTAAATAAAGATGTAAATCACATTTAATTGAATTTCTTAAATATATTTTAATAAAAATTTTTTAGAAACTTTAACAATTTACTAATGTGGATTTTATATAAATTTAAAAGAGAAATTATTAAGGAAACCAATGGCAGATGAAGTACAGCTAACTGCAACGAGAATTTATAAAGTTTCGGACAACTCGCCAATTTATCTTTCAATATTAATTGGTAATGCAAATGTCGGAAGCACTGTCGTTTACTACAAAGATGAAATGATTGGCGGGGACACGGGGCAAATAGAAATGCTTCCGGTGGGAAATGAAAACGAATCTTTAAAATTTAATCTTTTAAAATGTACCACAAAAGTAAAAGATATTAATCCCCTGACAAATAAGACTTTCGTTACTTATTTGCTTGAAGGCGGTGTTAAAAATGAACAGTTTGAATTCACAATTGATGTTAAGCAAGATGGCGGTTACGCCGTTTATTCAGTTACATTTGTTTTTGTTTAATAAGGGAATAAACAATAATGAAAATAAAAATAAGTTTTTTAAAAAAGTTTTTTCCGATTTTATTTGTATTAATAATTTCTAATAAAATCATTTTATCACAAGATTTCGGAAGCGAATTTCCGGCATACAATTCATTAAGAACACCAACTTCACCCGCTTTCACGGTTTTAGGTGTTGAACCAAATTCAGTCGAACGCCCTAATACGCCATCGTCACTAGCACTATCTCTAAAAAATATTTCTAGTGATTTTAAAAGCCTTGCAAATGATTTTGCATTGGAAGTAAGTCCTTATTGGCTGATGGGTGCTCCAACATTAACCTGGCGTGAGGATGCTAATAGAAATTTATTTGAATCCATTTCCCGAACGTTTACAGTTTCCATTGCTACTGCGGAAGTCGGCGGCGATTTATTTCCATCAACAGGATTAGCAACTGGAATAAGAATGTCGCTGGTTTCCGGTACTCTCAGCAGTGAAGCAAGAAAAAATTTGGAAATGATGGAAATGACTTTAACCAAAGAAGCAAAAATATTTGCTTCATTCCAGGAAAAAAGAAGAAAAGATTTAGACAGCAAGTATAAAGAGCAGCTGAAAGAAAATGAAGGTAATTGGAAAAAGATAGAAGACATTACCTACGTTTATAATTCCGCTGTTTCGAATTTAAACCAGCTAATATTAGAAGATCCAGACTATCAAGATTCGGTTGATGCAGTAAGAGAAAAAGTTCAACAATATGCAATTTACCGGGAAGGCTTTTTTCTTGATCTTGCAGCCGCTGCAGAATGGAATTTTGATAATGGAATTGTAGATAAAGGGAAATTCGGTAGGGTTGCTATTTGGCTTACGCCTAGTTTTGTATCTCATTCTTTTAGCTTTTCGGCGGTGGCGAGATATTTTCATTACGGAGTTGGGAACGATAATATCGATTACGGCGCCAGACTAACTTTTACAAAAAGCAAATATGCTTTTTCATTTGAAGGATTGGGCCGATCTGCTTTGAAATCAGCTCCTTCATCAAAAACAGAATATAAAGGTGATCTATCTTTTGATTATGAAGCTTTAAAAGGCATTTGGTTAAACCTAACATTTGGGAAAGAGTTTAATAGTTCCGATGCAAAAAGCTTGATTGCTTCCGCAGGAGTTAACTTCAACTTTAATTCACAAAGATTTTCTGCTAAATAATATAGGGGCTTAGGAATATGAAATATAATAACTATTTCTAATTTCCAATATTCCATTTCTTCAACTCTTATCCAAAATTTTCTATTTCCAATCAAAATTTTACATCAAGTTTAAACTAATTCAGTTTTGAAAGAGTATTTAAAATTTTTAATTTTGCACCGCACCCATAGCTCAGTTGGTAGAGCATCTGACTCTTAATCAGCAGGTCGCCGGTTCGAGCCCGGCTGGGTGC
>CAVZID010000001.1:0-84078 GCA_963775245.1 uncultured Bacteroidota bacterium | reverse complement strand
CTTTAAAATTTCCATTAGGTTGACTTGACGTAACACCGGTGACTTCTCCTTTATTATTAACATCAAAAATCATTTTAAAGCCGGGTAAATTTCCGAGGTCAAATGTAATTGAATCAACAGGCAGTAAAGTATATTCAGGTTGTCCGGGCAGCATAGCTTTAAGTTTGCTGTTATCTATATAAACTTGCATTGTATTTATATTTGAAAAATTATATTTGCCCACAAATTTCTGTAAATAATCATCACTTAAATTAATAGTTGAATCACTTGATGCATGGCCTTCACGAAGATATTTTATTGAGTTGACAGTATTGTTTATTTCAACTTCATTAACCGAATCACCATCAAAAGTAAAAACAGCTTTCTTCCCATATTGTCCGTCTGCGTAAAAAGTTGTTTTTGATGAACCAATGTAATCACTAGAATGAAAAGGGATATCAATAGGAGTAAACTTCAGCTTGTTATTTTCTGCTTCAATTTTTATCTTAGTAAATGGGTTATCAAAAGTGCCTTCATACATTTTAAGCTGGCTGGACGAAAGTGTAATTGGTCTTCTTTCTTCAACACCAATTCCTAAAATATAATTTGCTATTTGATGAACAATGCCTGCCGGTGCTACAAAATCGTCATTACTTAAAAAGATTATTGTTAAATTATCTTCTGGGAAGATATAATTAGCACACAGAAATCCTGCCATACCGCCTGTATGCCATATAAGCTTATGGCCATAATATTTTTGAATTACCCACCCATAGCCGTAATAAGTTGAATCTCCGAACATGCTTGCCTCAACATGTTTTGATAATGCAGCATTCCAATATTTTGTTGATAATAATTTCTTTTGTTGAACTGCCTCATCCCAAATTGCAATATCTCCTGCTGTGGAAATGATAGAACCGGCACCGGCTAACTGTGCGAATTCGGTGAACACTGCTTTTTTAATTTCTTTATTTTTTAAATCAAAAGTATAACCTTTTGCTCTTTCACCAATATTCTCATAGCCTCCACCATGTAATAGTATGTTTCATTCCTAATGGTAAAAAAATGTTTTGTTTCATGAATTGTGAGAAGCTCAGTCCGGATACTTTTTCAATTATGTAGGCAAGTATTGCATAACCGGAGTTATCATATTTAAATTTTTCACCAGGTTGAAATTCAAAATTCCGATTTTTAATTAGATTGATAATATCCTCTAGTGAGTTCTTTGATTCCCAGCTAAAAGGCGGATCTTGTATCTCAGTATAATTCGGTATTCCAGAGTTATGAATCAGCAGATTTTTAATTGTAACTTTATTGGCGGGTTCAATAAAATCGGGAATGAATTTAGTTAAAGTATCATCAAGACTTAATTTGCCCTGTTCAACCAGCATTAAAATTGCTGCTGCAGTCATTTCTTTTGAAACAGAACCAATTTGAAAAACTGTACTAACCGTATTTGGAATTTTATTCTCAACATCAGCAAAGCCGTATGCTTTTTCATATTCAATTTTTCCATTCCGCATAATCAATAATGAGCCACCTGGCCCATCAATAGGCAAAGATTTTACAACTATGTTGTCAACAATATTTTTATCTATTGTTTGCGGGAAAAATTGAAGTGTTGATAATATGACAAATAATAAAAAAAGTTTTTTCATCAGATTACCCCATTAGGTTTTAATTTATTAATATCTACAATAATATCTGAAATTATTTTTTAAGCATTTCAAACCATCTTATTTCATCTCCTAAAGCAATTCCTGTTGAATCAACCAATCCGGCTTTAACCTCAACGGCGTACTTTGATGGGCCTTTTGAAAAATAGACTTTTCTTGATAATGGTTCTGTGTTTTTATGAATGGTAATCACTTTTTTATTGGAGTCAGCAAAAACAATATCTAACGGAAATTTGGTGCTTTTCATCCACATTGAATGAACTTCAGAATGCGGAAAAATAAAAAGCATTCCCTCGTCATACGTTATAGAATCTCTATTCATTAATCCTTTTTGCAATTGATATCCATTATCGGCAATCTCAACATTTAATTTAAATTTTACGTGAGATAAAGTATCCAGGAAAATTAATTCACCGTTTCTGTTTTCATCTTTACTGTCAGGCATTTCATTTATTTTATAATTATGAAGTAAAAGTAAAACTAGTACAATTAAAGCAGCACCAATAGCAGACCAGATAATTTTAAGTTTCTTTCTTTCTTTTTTCTTAAGTGCAATCTCTGCTTTTCGCTTTTCTATAAGCTTTTTCTGTTCTAATATTTTCTTATATGGGTCTGTGCTCAATTTTACAACATTAATTTTTTTTAATGTAAAATAGTCTAAATGAACTATTTATTGATTGATATTAACTTTCTAACTTAATACAAATCACTAGTAAAAGTTATGATTTTACAAAGAGATAAAAAAGTATATTTAAGATTTTATCTCATAAATCAATCTACGTTCTAGCTTAAAAATATTTTAATAATTTGGAAATTTTATTATTTAAAAAACCAAACAATTAAAAGGTGTAAAATGAAAAAATTAGTACTGATATTTGGTTTTGTATTTTTGGTAACAATCCAACAATTCGGACAGATACCAAATCCCGGATTTGAAAGTTGGACTAACGGAAATCCGGATGGATGGTTTACAGATAATGTGCCTCAAGTTGCAAGCCCTATTACTCAAACTTCAGATGCCCATAGTGGGAATTTAGCAGTAAGAGGTGAAGTATTAAACTTTGCCAATAATCCTTATCCTGGTTTTCTTTATACTTTAGGAGATAATGGAAAAGGTTTTCCTATTAATCAAAGATATGCACAATTAACTGGTTATTATAAATTATCTACATCTGGTTCCGATAAATTTTTAGTTTGGGTTTATTTTTGGTCTGGGGGTAATATTATTGCTGGAAATTATGGGTGGTTTGGCGCTGCTGCAAATTATACTCAATTTACTGTTCCGTTAGTGTATTACACAGCCGATGTTCCAGATTCTGCTTCAATATGGATGGCTGCTAGTGAGGATACTACAGAGTCTGGTACGGCAAGCATAGGAACAGTATTTTATGTTGATGATTTATCATTTTCCGGTACCGCGACTTCTGTAACTGATAAATCTAACTTAAATAGCTTTAAACTTGAACAAAATTATCCCAATCCTTTTAATCCTTCAACTACTATTTCTTACAATATTACTAAACCGGAGAATGTTCAGATAAAAGTTTACAATGTATTAGGAGTTGAAGTTGCTTCACTTGTGAACGAATACCAGACTGCCGGTAAACATTCAGTAAGATTCAATGCGGAGAATCTCTCCAGCGGGATTTATTTTTATAAAATAGAAGCAGGAAGTTTTTCACAAATTAAAAAGATGACACTCTTGAAATAGTTGTTAAATCAATAGCCAAGAGGAGTAAACCCAATTTCTGAAAATGAAATTGGGTTTTTTATTTAATCAAAATCAGTGGTATTTAAATCTTTCAATTCAAACATTCTTTGAATTTGTTTTTCTGTTATTCGAGTACTGGAAAGTTCAGGAATTTCATCAATACCGAAAAACTTTATTTCTGAAGTTTCTATGCTTGTCTTTGCTTCTCCTCCAATTAATTCACAAAGGAAAAACATTTTATAAATATGGTATGGCAAGTCAGGTTTGTGGCCATGTAATGCCCTATCATACACAGCTAATAATCTTTTTATTTTTGTTTGATAACCTGATTCTTCAAAAATTTCTCTTACAACATTTTCCGAAGGAGAAGAACAAACATCAGCCCAGCCCCCAGGTAAAGTCCATTTGTTATCTAGTCTTTCTCTTACCAATAAAATTTTTTCATCTTTGAATACAACTCCCCTAGTATCAACCTTGGGAGTTGCATACCCGGTTTCTTTGTTAAAGTAATCCAGTATTAATTCTGGTTTTTGATTTGTATTATCTGAAATCATTTCTGCAGCTATCTGCTGTATTTGTTTGTAGCGTTCAATATCAAATGTGTTGTCACAGAATGTCAAACCTATTTGTGCGATAGATTGCAATCTTTGACTCCATTCTACCCATTTTTCTTGCATAACAATTTTAAGAAAAGTTTTTAGAATAATTATTTATTATTCAATGTATAAAAAACAAAATAAAGAAAGAAATTTTGAAGAATGTTTATGTATATTTTATTATCTGAACTAAAAATTAAATCAAAGAAATTTATATTAAGAATTAGTAATTGCGATTTGTTTGGAGTCTGTGTTCCAATATTTGGATTTTTTTTAATTGCATCTTTCCAGGAAATTAAATTATATATTTCTGAGAGATAATATTATTTATTAAAGCTAGAACAGAAGAGATTATGTCATCAAATTTTATTGAAAGAGAAGAAATCATATTAAACGAATCGCAATGTAAAATGGTTATAAGCGGGTGGGGAGAAGATGTATTAAACAAAACTGTTGTAGAAAAGATAACTTACCTTTCTAATGGCTTAAAAGTAAAAGGATACATTGCATATCCAAAACAGGAAAATGAAAATCAAAAATATCCATGTGTAATCTGGAATCGTGGAGGATATAGAAATAAAGGTGCAATTGATCATTTTACTGCTAAAGGAGTATTTGGGCAGCTTGCGTCCTGGGGTTACGTTGTATTTATGTCGCAATACCGTGGTAATGCCGGCAGCGAAGGTGAAGAACAGCTTGGCGGAAATGATGTAAATGATATTTTGAATTTAATTCCTTTGGCTGATGAACTAGATTTTGTAGATAAAAATAAATGGGGAATAGAAGGCTGGAGCCGCGGCGGGATGATGACATTATTAACTTTAAAGCAGAATCATAATTTTAAGTGTGCGGTTTTAAGCGGGGCAATTTCAAATTTAAAGCAAAATGCATTGGAACATCCTGAGTTAAAAATATTTTATCAAGAAATAATCGGAGCGAAAAATTTTGAAAAGGAATTGGAAAAAAGGTCGGCAATAAATTTTGTGAGTGATTTACCTAACATACCATACTTAATAATGCATGGGGGCTCTGACGATACAGTATCTGTAAATCAATCAATTGAACTTGCCCGGCAGTTTTCCGAACTATATTATAAATATAGACTTATAATATTTGAAGATGGAGATCATTTTTTAAAAAGCCATAGAAATGAGGTTGAGAATTTAAGGCGAAGCTGGTTCGAAAAATATTTGAAGTAAAAAACGTGTTGCTTATTTAATAAAATTTTATAAATTGCCTTTCCTCAAATCTAATAATATCATATTCTGAATAAAATTTGCTCTATGCAAACAAATATTAACAGGGTAAACATTTTTACCCGGCATGCTCTTTTCTCCTTCAATTGCTTTTTCCCAAGCTCTAATAAATACAAGCAGAATTTAAAAACATTGAAGCGCATCAATCATAACTTTAACGGGATTAATCATGAAAGAAAAACTGAGAATACTTCATGTTGAAGATAGTCCTTACGATGCCGAATTGGTCGGTAAAAGTTTAGATAAACTTGAATTCCCTGTTTCATTAAAATTAGTAAATAATAAAAATGATTTTACTGCAGCTATTGAAGAAGAAACATTCGATATAATTTTATGTGATTTTAAAATTCCCTCATTTAATGGCCTTGAAGCTTTAGAGATTGTTAAGAAAAAATATCCTGATATTCCTGTAATTTTTGTTTCCGGGACGATCGGGGAAGAGCGGGCTGTTGATTTACTCAAAAGTGGAGCTACCGATTATATTCTTAAAGATAATACTACCCGGCTCCCGGCTGCCATAAAAAGGGCACTGCAAGAAGTTGCGGATAAAAATAAACTGAGAGAAGCTGAAAGGCAATTGATAATAGCTAAAGAAAAAGCGGAAGAATCAGACCGTCTTAAATCTGCATTCCTTAATCAAATTTCTCATGAAATAAGAACTCCCTTAAATATAATTTTAAATATCACTGATATATTGAAAGAAGAATTTAAACATAATATGAGTAACGATTTATTAATCTTATTTCAGGGTATGGACAGTGCAGGTAAAAGATTAATAAGAACTATTGATATGATATTAAACATGTCTTCTATGCAGGCAGGTTCTTATAAAGTTAGGCATATTAACTTTAATTTATCGGACGTGTTTTGTAAAATAATTAATGAATTTAAATCTCAGGCCGAATCAAAAAATCTCGAATTAAATTTCCATTCGGATATAAGCAACCCGGTTGTTTCTAACGATGAATATCTTGTATCTCAATTATTTATCTGCTTATTGGATAATGCATTAAAATATACTCTAAAAGGTAATGTTGATGTATCAATATTTAAAAATAATGATGATAGGATTTCATTTGCAGTTAAGGATACCGGGATAGGCATATCAGAAGAATATATACCGCACTTATTCAAACCGTTTAGCCAGGAATCAATAGGATATTCTAGAAAATTTGAAGGCAACGGTTTGGGGCTGGCGCTTTCAAAAAAATATTCCGAGCTTGTAAATGCCGACATCTCTGTTGAAAGCAAAAAAGACATGGGGACTTCTTTCACTGTAAGTTTCAATTCTAATTAATTAAATTTACATATCAATAATTTTATTTGGCGTATTGTAATGCAAAAAATTACTGTTTATGAAAAGCCGACTTGCACAACTTGCAGGAGCGTATCCAAAATTCTAATCGAAAATGGTGTGGACTTTGACAAAGTGAATTACTATATAAAACCATTTTCAAAATCTAAATTAAAAACGTTGTTGAAAAAAATGAACTTGGCTGCTGTTGAATTATTAAGAAAGAATGAAAAGGCATATAAAGAACTGGATATTAAAAATAAAAATTATTCAAACGAACGGTTAATTGATTTAATGATTTCAAATCCTGATCTGGTTCAAAGGCCAATTGTTGAAAAAGGAGATAAAGCAATACTTGCGCGTCCGGCTGAAAGAATTAAGGAATTTTTTTAAAAGAATTTTATGGCTCATAATCACAATCATATTGATTCGGATAAAAGAAGCACTTCAAATATAAAAACCGCTTTTTTTCTGAATATCTTTTTTACAATAATAGAAGTGTGGGGTGGATTCTGGACAAACAGTACCGCAATTCTTTCAGATGCTTTGCATGATTTAGGCGACAGCCTTTCACTTGGGCTTGCCTGGTTTCTTCAAAATAAATCTAAACAAAAAAGCAATGAAACTTTTACTTTTGGTTATAGAAGATTTTCATTATTAGGGGCATTAATAAATGGGATAGTGCTGGTTACCGGCTCCGCATTTATTCTTTTTGAAGCAATCCCCAGGCTTTTCAATCCGCAGCACGCTAATGCAAGCGGAATGCTTTATTTTGCTATTGGTGGAATTATTATAAATGGTGCCGCAGTTCTCAAATTAAAAAGCGGTAAAAGCATGAATGAACGGGTAGTAACCTGGCACCTGCTTGAAGATGTCTTAGGTTGGGTAGCTGTTTTAATTGTGAGTGTTGTATTGCTTGTAAAGGATATTCATATATTGGATCCCATCCTTTCAATTTTAATAACTCTTTATGTTCTGTTTAATGTAGTTAGAAATTTGAAGAAAACAATTTTTTTATTTTTACAGGGCGTTCCTGAAGATATTAATATTAAGGAGATTGATAACAAAATTAAATCAATCGATAAAGTTAAATCAACACATCACGCACATATCTGGTCGCAGGATGGGGAACATCACGTTTTGTCAATTCATGTTGTTGTTGAAAATGTAAAAAACATGGATGAGATAATTGAGATTAAACGTAAGATAAGAGAGTCGTTTAAAGATATGTCAATTGAACATGTAACGGTTGAAGTTGAATTGGAAGATGAAGAATGTTATATGAAAGAAGACTGCTGAATTAATAAATAAATCCTATCTCTAATTATTCATTTCTAAATTTACTTTGAATCCTTTCATCTTACTTTGAATCATATGTCTGTATTTATTTTAATATCTTTTTCAAGAGGTGGAAAATGAAAAAAAATGTTGGTTCTGCAGATAAGATAGTCAGAATTGTTTTAGGAGTTTTAATTGCAGTTTGGGGCATTATTGCACAAAACTGGTTGGGTTTAATTGCTGATCATTCCATTAGCAACTGCATTTATGGGAACCTGCCCTTTATACTTGTTATTAGGGCTTTCGACTGAAAAAAAAGTTGATGTAAAAAAAGTAAAGGTTTAATTTTTTGAATTTAGCGCAGTATAAAAGTGAGGTTCACTTCAAAGATGAGCCTCACTTGTTTGCACCTCAATTTAACATTTTTATCCTTCTTCAGATAAAATCTTTTTGTACTTTTCAAGATTATCCAAATGCTCTTTAGATAATTTTGGATAGTCGATGTCAAGTCCTTTCATAGTTTCTGTAATAATATCTGAAACTGCAAGGCGCATAAACCACTTTTGATCCGCCGGGATAATAAACCATGGCGCATGTTTTTTACTTGTTGCTGAAATAGCTTCTTGATAACACTTTTGATAGTCATCCCAAAAATTTCTTTCTTTAACATCGCTTTCAGAGAACTTCCAGTTTTTTGAAGTATCATCTATTCTTGCTAAAAATC
Organism: uncultured Bacteroidota bacterium; assembly: GCA_963775245.1. Lineage (GTDB taxonomy): Bacteria > Bacteroidota > Ignavibacteria > Ignavibacteriales > Ignavibacteriaceae > CAVSWT01. The sequence goes on along the minus strand of CAVZID010000001.1, from coordinate 75,564 downwards.
TTTTCCTTTGTTCTTCCTTTGATACATGTAAAAAGAATTTCAAAATAACGGTTCCGTTATCATAGAGATATTTCTCAAAATTATTTATCTCATTGAATCGTCTTTGCCAGATGTTTTTACTGACCAGCTCTTTTGGAATTTTTTGATATTGTATATAATCATGTACTCTAACCACCAAAACATCTTCATAATGCGAGCGGTTAAAAATTCCAATTCTTCCTCTTTCGGGTAAAGCTTTATTTATTCGCCATAAGAATGAATGATCTAACTCTTCCGCAGACGGCTGCTTGAAACTTGAAACTTGAGTGCCTTGCGGATTAAGGCCGCTCATTACATGCTTTATGGTTCCATCTTTGCCGGCAGCGTCCATCGCCTGAAAAATTATCAGCATCGAATATTTATCATCTGCATAAAGTTTTGCTTGAAGCTCGGTTAGTTTTTTAATGTTTTTCTTTACAAGTTTTTTAGATTCTTTTTTATCAATTGAATCCGTATCAAATTCAGTTGGAATTTCTGAAAGGATAATTTTGGAATTAGGCTTTGCAAAAAATTGTTCGTAGTACATAGCGCTCCTGTAAAATAAAAAAGGGATAATTAAATTATAAAATATATATTCTATAATTAACTATCCCTGGAAAAATATTATGTTTTTATTTTATTCTATTTCACCGTTTTTTGAATTTGCAAATTGATTTTTAACAGGAGAAAATTTTTCAACTCTATGATTTATTGGTTTTATTGTTCTTAGATATTCATAAATGTCACCGAGGTCTTCTTCTGTCATACCTGCAAAAAGAGTCCAGGGCATAACCGTATTAAATTCTTTATAAGCATTTGCCGGAATATGTTTTGCGCTATCGGAAGCAAATGATTTAAAACGGGCAATAAAAATTTCCTTTGTCCATGAACCAATCCCGGTTTCCATATCTGGAGTGATATTAGCAGTTCTTAAAACACCGCTTGGCAAATTCCATTCATGGCCGCCAGCGAATTCCATTCCCTTTATCGGGGCACCTTTGTCGGTTGGTGTATGACAATCAGCACATGAAGCAATGGTAACTAAGTATTTCCCATATTCTCTTGGATTACTCTTATCAACAGGCTGTGGCGCTTTGTATGTTTGCAGAGGCAAAGTTTTAATAATCAAATTAACCGGGAAATTTATTTTGGAATCCGGGACCTCATTTTTAATCGGCTTTAAAGTTTTAATGTACGAGATAATCGATTCCAAATCATACTGTGAAAGATGATTAAAATTCATATATGGCATCATGGGAAAAAGTGCTTCTTCTTTTTTATTTATTCCCATTGTTATTGCCCTTACCAATTCTCCGTCTGTCCAATTACCTAAGGCAGCGGGAGTAATATTTTTTGCGTAAATGGTTCCCGGAAATCCAATTGATTCATCAAATTTATCTCCACCCTTTCCTTCTGTATCCTTTAACAATAGGCCCGGCAAACATTCGTCCAATCTCTTGTTGAATGACAATCCATACAAATTGTAACGTGTTTAGCCAGGTACTCTCCTCTAGCTATTTTTTCGGGCGTTGATGTTATTTGAATTTTGGATGGCGGACTAACTTTGGGGTAAGTGTTATTAAAATAAATTAGTGCCGCTATCAGTCCGATAATTATTACGGATACAACAATGCCAAGAACTTTTAAAAGTTTTTTCATATAAAATCCTAAAAAAATATTGTTACTTGTTAAAATAAATTAAGGCTAGAATGGTATAAGTTATAGCGCCTAAACCATACCATATTAAAGTGTGCTTCAATGTCTTGAATTCTTTTTTTGTTTTTTCAATCTCCTCTATTCTAAATGCTTTTCTTAACTCATACATGGCTACAGTCCTTATTATTTTTTTGCAATAATCACTTGTGGTGATTTATTATTTATCTACTGATATTGTATAAATCAGCGCCTGGAAAAGAATTTTTTGGATGCTCAAAATTACGAAGTGAAAAGTCGCTTAGAAATAGATTGACTGTACTATTTTTTTAATAGCTTTTAGAGATTTTTATATTTTTAATAGATAAAATGGACTATATGGGGAGGAATCTTAATTAAAAAAAATTTTATTTTTTAAAAGTCACTCTTTCTTTCAATGCTTTGGCAACTGCCTGAGATTTGGAATGAACATGAAGCTTATCATATATATTTCGTATATGGGCACGAACTGTATACGTGCTTAAAAATAATTTTTCAGCAATCATTTTATTATCATATCCTCTGGTAAGGTAATCAAGAACTTCAAGCTCACGTTCTGTTAGATTGTAATCCGCTTTTGGAGGAGGTATATGATGTTTGAACATTTCTAGAACTTTTCTTGCTATGTGGGGCGACATAGGGGATGCGCCGCCGAAGGCTTGTTCTACCATGTCTGTTACTTGGGCCGGCATTACAGGCTTTGCAACGTATCCGCAGGCACCAGCGCAAATAGCTTGAAATACATTTTCATCATCTTCAAAAACGGAAAGTATCACTATTTGTACATGAGGGTGCTGCTTTTTTAAAATATCGGTAGCTTCAATACCATTCATTCCAGGAAGCTCGATATCCATTAATACAACATCAGGAACAATATCATCAAAAGATTCAACTAATCCTTCTGCAGTTTCATAAGTACCGACCACCTTAAATGAAGGTGAAGAACTGAGAACATAAGCAGTTCCCATTCTTAAATCTTTATTGTCATCGACAATTGCTACGGCTATTGGCATTTTATTTTTGTTCTTATTTTCGATAATGACACACCTTAAAAATTAATATAATATAATCCTTCAGCAATAGTTCATTTGTTCTATAATTACAAGTCAAGTATAATAGTTATGATAGTTCCTTCATTCAATTTTGAAATTACATCCAGTTTGCCGCGAAGGTCTTCTACTCTTTTTTTCATTGTAGTCAATCCTTTCCCTTCGTAATGGGTTGAAGTGTCATAACCTACACCATTGTCTTTAATAATAACTTTAAGATGGCCGCCATTGTAGGTTACTGCTAACGAAATCTCTGTTGCCTGTGAATGCTTCACTGCATTATTTATTCCTTCTTTTAACAGCAGCCATAAATTTTTACGCTGTTCCGGTGAAAGATTTTCTGACGGTAGTAATTCTTTTTCAGGCAAAATAAACTTAAATGAAATACTTTTTGCTCTACATGTGCTTATGCAGTTATCTCTTATTCTTAATAAAAGATTATAAATTGTTTCTGTTTTGGGGTCAATTGCCCAAATTATATCACGAATTGCTACAACAGATTCCTGAGAAAGTGAAATAATTCTATCAAGAAGCTGTGGCATGGCTGCAGATATTTTAGTAAAGCTATTCGATTCATCCTGTATAATTTTACTGAACATTGCAATGCTGCTTAAGTTTGAAGCAATTTCATCATGTAAATCCGCTGCAATACGGGTACGCAATCTTTCCATTTCAAGTAGTCTATTTAATCTATAACGGAATATCATTAACACTATTGCAATAATTAATAGTATGCTCAATGTAATGAACCACCATGTCAGCCAAAAAGGTGGGATGACTCGTATATTTAAAGGAGTTGTTTTTTCAATCCAGCCATTTACACCATTGCTTGCTCTCACTCTAAATTTATATTTACCTGCATCAAGGTTCGTATAGTATGCAACTCTTCTACTACCTGCATTTATCCAATCTTTATCAAATCCATCCAGCATATATTGGTATTGAATTTTATCGGGCCTAATATAATCCAAGGCTGCATATTCAATTGAAAAAACATTTTGATTATAGTTTAATTCAATTGATTTGACATCTGTAATTTCTTGATTGAGTTTTATCTCTTTATCAAAAATTTTAAATGATTTAATTATAAGTGGGGAATCAAAATTGTTTACATGAATACTATCAGGATTGAAAATTGTTAATCCAGTATTTCCACCAAGTATAATATTCCCATTCTTTAGCCTTGCTGCGGCTAAGCTGAATTCCTGGCTGCCAATTCCATCCTTAACATCAAAGTTAATAAACTTTTTTTCATCAAGGTTAAATTTGGAAAGGCCTTTTGCTGTGCTTAACCATAAATTTCTATTATCATCTTCGATAATTCCAAATATTGAGTTGTTTGGCAGTCCTTGTAATTCGCTGTAATGGTAAAACTTATTATTCTTTTTGTCGAATTGATTTAATCCTCCGCCTAATGTACCAATCCACATCATTCCATCTTTATCCTCATAAATACAATTTATAGTATTGCTGCTTATGGAAAATTTATTGTCGGGGTTGTATTCGTATCTTCTAAATTTATCAATATTTCTTAAGTATAGATTTAGCCCTCCAGCATTGGTTCCAATATAAAGATTTTTCTCGCGATCTTCGTAAAAGCATGTTATGAGTTCGTCGCTAATGCTTGTTGAATCCGAAGGGATGTAATTATAATGAATAAATTTATCTGCGTTTTGTTCTTTCCGGTTTAACCCGCCGCCCCAGGTCCCAATCCAAAATATTCCAAAACTGTCTTGAAAGATTGCAGAAATATTATTAAAGCTTAAACTTTGAGGATCATTTGCCGAATAATAATAATTTTGGAAAGTTCCTTTTGCTCTATCAAACTTGTCTAACCCAGCCGCAGTTGCAACCCAAAAATTTCCTTTATCATCTTCCATGGTTTTTAATACAATATCACTTGATAGGCTGTGATAATTATATGGAATGTTCTGGTAAGTTTTGAATGTATTCTTTTCGCGGTCATATTTAACTAACCCGCTGTTCCAGGTTCCAATCCAGATAATTCCGTTCTTTGCTTCGTAAACAGAATTTATATCATTTGAAACAATACTATTTGGATCATTTGGATTGTTTTGTATGTTTTTGAAATTTTGTTTACTAGCAATATATTTATTCACTCCATCAGATGTCCCGAGCCACAAAACACCGGAGCGGTCTTCGAATAATGCCTGAACCCAATTATCACTTATGGTTGATGTTTTTTTAGGATTATGATGAAAGTTAGTGAAGGTTTGAGTTTTCCTGTTAAACCTGCTAACTCCGCCATCATAAGTGCCTGCCCAAATTTTACCGTTTCTATCTTGAGCTAAAGATATAATAGAACTTTGACAAATAGTTGAGTTATCATTTTTGTCGTGCAGGTACTGAATATAGGACCCATCTTTTTTATTAAAACGGATTAATCCTTCCCTAATTGAGCCAAGCCATAATTGGCCGTCAATTCTATCTTCTATAATTGCCTTAATTCTTGAGTCATGATGATATATGTTTCCGCTTTTGAACATATAATTTTTGAAAGTATTTTTATAACGATCAAATCTTACAAGCCCGCCGCCCCAGGTTCCCAGCCACATAATGCTGCCTTTGTCTTCATAAATGGCATTAACTGCATTCTGGCTTAAGCTATTTGAGTTTTTAGGGTCATGAGTAAAATGAGTGAACTTTTTATTTTTAATATCAAACTTATCTAACCCGCCGCTTGTTCCGATCCATAAATAACCATCTTTATCCTGGTAGAGAGCCCACACACGGTTGTTAACTAGGCTGTTTTTATTGTAAGCATTATTCCGGTAACCAGTAAAAGTATTTTTGTCTCTATCAAAATAAAATATTCCGCTGCTATGAGTGCCAATCCATAAATTTCCCGAAGTATCTTCGATGATAGCTTGTACCCAATTGTCTGAAAGAGAAGTTGAATCAAATGGATTGTATTTGTAAACAGTAAAGCTGTAGCCGTCGTATTTATTTAATCCGCCTTGAGTACCAATCCAGATAAATCCTTTACTGTCTTGGGTTATGCAAAATACGGTACTTTGAGAAAGCCCGTCATCGGTTGAAATTTTATCAAACTTAAAATCGCCTTCATCTGCAAAAAGAAAATTTTGCCCGGCACTGAAGATTATTAAGAAAATTATCAGACTGAGATAAAATAAATTTTTTAGCTTAATTAAATTGCTCAACGTTTAACAAGAATAAATTATTGTAAAAACTAAATTATTTTTTAAGTTTGAAAATTATCTTTAAGCGAAGTTAGAATTCTAAAATATTATTAAGCCGTTTAGATAAGAATTATAAATACGAAAATAAAAAACATATACAAGCAACATAAAATACAAAAGATTTTATGAATTTTTAATAAAATAGGCCACTCAAAAAAAATATTTTTTTCAATAATTAAAATCTAAAATGAATAAAAAACAAAAAACCAGGTGCGGCTGGGCGACAAATGACCCGTTGTATATTGAATATCATGATAAAGAATAGGGAGTTCCGGTCCATGATGACAGAAAACTTTTTGAAATGTTAATTTTGGAAGGTGTACAAGCCGGCTTAAGCTGGATTACAATTTTAAGAAAAAGAGAAAATTATCGTAAAGCATTTGATAATTTTGAGGCTATAAAAATCTCGAAGTACAAACCGGCTAAAATTGAAAAGCTCTTAAATGATCCCGGTATCATTAGAAACAAACTAAAAATTAATGCAGCCATACAAAATGCAAAATCATTTTTAGAGGTGCAGAAAGAATTTGGAAGCTTTGATAAATACATTTGGCAATTTGTTGGCGGAAAACCCAAAATAAATTCGTTTAAAAATCTAAAAGAAGTCCCTGCAAAAACAAAAGAATCAGATGAGATGAGTAAAGATTTGAAAAAGAGAGGATTTAAATTTGTTGGATCAACAATATGTTATGCTTATATGCAGGCAGTAGGAATGGTTAATGACCATGTTGAAGGCTGCTTCAAGCACAAAAAAATTAAAAAGTAAAATTGAAATTATATTGTTCTGTCAGGCGCTTTATAATTTTTCATTTTATCAATTAATACTGACGGATCATTTTCTATTAAAATCATTTCTCTGAAAACAGGGAATACAAATTTTTCATCAACAGCATGGTTTAGAAAAGTAATTAAGTGATTAAAATAATTTTCAATATTTAATATAGCACATGGCTTTTTATGAAGCCCAATTTGTGCCCAGGTCCACATTTCAAAAAATTCATCCAGCGTACCTGCTCCTCCTGGCATGGCTATAAAACCATCGGACAATTCTGCCATCAATGCCTTTCTTTCATGCATCGAATTAACAATTCTTAAATCGGAAATACCTAAATGAGCTCTTTCTTTTTCAACCAGAGCTTTAGGAATAACACCGATTATTTTTCCCTTTAATTGCAGCATTTGATCTGCGATCTCACCCATTAAGCCCAGGCGTCCGCCGCCGTAAACAAGAGTTAAATTATTTTTGACAAAAACATTTGCAAGCTCTGTTGCTGCAGATTTAAAAGCTCCGTTTTTGCCAAGATTGGATCCGCAAAACACACTAATTCTTTTCAAATGATTCTCCCTCATTTAGAAATAAAATTAATTTTTCCTTCTTTAAATTTACATTAAAATATTTAATCTTAAAAAAATGAAACTGCGTTTTAAGGTTAAAATTTGATATTAATTTTTTATATTTGACGGGTTAATCATTTTAGTAAAAGATATTTTCATTATTTGAATATAGAAAATGATTTTAATATTGAGGAGTAATAAAAATGATTAGTAAAGATTTACTGGATATCCTTTGCTGTCCTGAAACCAAAGCAGACTTAGTACTTGATGGAAATACATTGGTTTCAACCGATAAGGAAACTAGGCGCCGTTACAGAATAGAAGATGATATCCCAATCATGTTGCTAGATGAATCCGAACAGTTAAGCCTGGAAGAATGGGAAGCCATTATGCAAAAGCATGGAAAAAAGATTTAAATTATTCGTTGGTTTTAGTAAAATGCCCCACCAATTACTTAATTTTATTTTTACATTAATGCTTAGCCTCTCAATTAAATTTTCATTTAAACTCCTTAAAAGTTTTAATTAAATGTTTATCTTTTATGGTTACAATTTTTTTTAGAATTACTTAATTTAAAAATATGGATCCAATAAATATTATTGCGGGATTAAATTTAATTGCAACCTTTGCGGCAAATGTATCAGGTGCAAAAAAAGGGCTTCGTTCTGTTGTTGGCGCAGCAAAAGACAAGCCTAAGACATACCTTCAAAAATTTCCATTGGTTTTAGCTACTTTAACATTAGTCGGTCTTGTATTGGGAATCTTTAAAATCGGAACATTAGAATATACAGCCGGTAATTATTCATTCAGATTAATTGGTTTAGCAGTTTATCTTGTGTTTTCCTGGATTCAGGTTTGGGCTTATAAATCACTTGGTGAAAATTACTCTCAGGAAATTGTTATTTTCAAAAACCACAAGCTGGTTGTTAAAGGCCCATTTAAATTTGTTAGGCATCCGCAATATATCTCTCAGATATTGATGGATTTGGGTGCAGGTTTTGTAGTAATGAGCTATATTATTTTACCGATAGCTTTGTTCCAGATTCCGTTTATAATATTTAGAGCGTCGATAGAAGAAAAATTAATGAATAAACATTTTGGTGAAGAATTTAAGGCATATAAAACTAAATCGGGTTTTATGATTCCTTTTATTGGGTAAGTTTTTTAATGATTAGATTGAATAGTATTTCGCACAATTTCTTCAAGGGGATTCTTTATTTTTTTCTCTTTTGTTCCGTTCAATTGTTTGGACAGTCTATAACGAGATTGGAAGTTATAACTGCAATTGGAAGCAATTTTATTACTGCACAAAGCAAAGATGGGATGTTATATTTTTCAATCTCACAATTTGCAGATGCTTTATCCGAAAATTATAAATTCAATAAAGACACAAAAAAGATTAAAGTAGATTTTGACAGAAAGTCTTTGGTGGTAACTGCTCAAAATCCTTACTATGTTTTAATAGATACCAGCGCAAACAAAACCCAAGTTATACAAATCCCGGTCAATACTATTATAAGCAATAATGAAATTTATGTTCCAATGTTTTATACATTGGATATTATCCAGGAAGCTATGGGCAGACAAGTATTTTTTAGCGGGCCAAACAGAATAATTTTAGGAAGGTCATTAGCACCTATAGCAGAAAATGAATCAGAATCTAAAACTGAAACTGGAAATGAAAAAGTTGACACTGAAAAAGTAAAGCCTGAAGAAAATGTTACTCTCGGACATTTTAATATATCCGATATGACTTTAGATGAAAAAGCAAATGGGACTTTAATAAGATTGAAGTGTGATAAAAAAGTATCAACCTACAACAGTTCATATAAAACAGGCGTTTTAACTATTCTCTTAAAAGATTGCAGCGCTGATGCTAAAGCTTTAAACCGGGTTAAAGATGAAGGATTGGTTAAAGAAATAAAAGTGAGAGACATTAAATCTGATGTAGAAATACAAATTAAAGTTGGGAAAGAATATTCGACAAGTGAAGTTATAAATGCATCTGGCAGCAATGATATTTTAATTACACTTCATAACAAAGTTTTTTCTAATAATAACAATAGGGAAAAGAATAAACAGAAATGGGATTTTGATGTTATTGTTCTTGATGCCGGCCATGGGGGACATGATTATGGAGCAATTGGAGTAAACGGTGTTAGAGAAAAAGATGTGAACCTTGGGATTACATTAAAGCTTGGTAAGCTTCTCGAAAAAAATATGAAGGATGTTAAAGTAGTTTATACCAGGAAGACAGATAAATTTGTTGAGCTATATAAACGGGGACAAATTGCTAATGAAAATGATGGAAAACTTTTTATTTCAATTCACTGTAATTCAACTCCTAAAAAACCAACTGATGCATCCGGCTTTGAAGTTTACTTATTACGTCCCGGCAGAACTAAAGAAGCTATTTCAATTGCAGAAAGAGAAAATAGCGTAATTCAGTATGAAGACAATCCCGGCAGATACAAGGCATTAACAGATGAAAATTTTATTTTAGTTTCAATGGCTCAATCATCCTATATGAAATATTCTGAAAAGTTTTCTGATATTTTAAATAAAGAATTTAGTAAGGATCTTTCTGAACCATCGAGAGGTGTAAAACAAGCTGGATTTTATGTTTTGGTCGGGGCTTCAATGCCAAGTGTTTTAATTGAATCGGGATTTTTATCTAATAAAAAAGATGCGAATTATTTAAAGAGTTCAAAAGGTCAGCAGGCGATTGCTGAGTCTATTTTCAAAGCAATTAAAAAATTTAAAGAGCATTATGAAAAAGCGATGGACTCAGATTCTTAAATCTCCTCAATTTTTCAAACCGTTTATCACCCAAAAAGTTCGTTTCATCACACAATAAAAAATTAGATTAAAATTTCTATTGACAAGTGAGGATTTTTGCCTTATGTTTGGAAACCAAATAAACAATATTGGTTTCCAAATAAAAAAAATAGAAAATATGGTAATAATAGCCAATATTCAAATATATAAGAGGAAACCAATAAAACATAATCGGTTTCTTTAGTGGAGGTAGAGAAAAATGACGCATTCAGAAGTTGAAATAAAAGACAGAATTTTACATCAATCTTATGAATTATTTAGCAAATTCGGTTTTCATAAAGTAACAATGCAAGAAATAGCTAACAGTATGGGAATGAGTAAAAAAACTTTATATAAGTTTTTTGAAGGTAAGGAACAGATAATTAGAGAGATAATTGAAAATAAAAAATGCGACATTGACAATTATCTTGAAAAGTTATGGGCAGATGAGAATCTGGACTTCGTTGAGAAGATATCATCAATGATGAATTTTATTAGAACGCAGCTGCCTAATATGCGGGGGCCATTATTCGAAGATTTGAAAAAAAATATCCCTGAGATTTGGACAGAAATAAATGAATCCAGAAAAAAATATATCCGTGAAAAATATTCAAGACTAATAAAAGAAGGAATTAAAAAAGGTTCGGTAAGAAAGGATTTGGACGAAGAGGTTGTGATGCTTGTATATATAAACGCTATACATAATATTTTAGTCCCCGAAATTCTTTCAGAATTACCCTTAACAGCCGAACAAGTTTTTGATACTATAGTCACCACTTTGTTCTTGGGAATTTTCACTGATGAAGGCAGACAAAAATATCAAAAGCATTTAATGGAACAACAACAAATATCTAATAATTAGAGAATTAGTGATTAATTGAAAAAGAAAGATAAGGAGAATATAAAAGTGAAGTTAAAATTTCAAAACATAATTTATTTCGTCAGCTTTTTACTTCTGACATGTAATTTTTCATTAGCGCAAGAGGTTAAGAAACTTACCTTAGATGAAAGTGTAAAAATTGGTTTGGAAAACAGTGAAGAAATTAATTCTGCAAAATGGAGAGTAACTTCTGCCGATGCACGCTTAAGTGAAATGAACGCTGCAAGATTGCCAAGCCTTTCTCTTAATGCAAATTATACAAGATTAAGCCCAATAGACCCATATTCCATCTCAACACCTTTCGGTGATTTTGAGTTGAATCAAAATATTGTAAACACTTATGGAGTTAAATTAACATTGCAGCAGCCATTGTTTACCGGTTTCAGGTTAAAAGCAAATTCAAATATTGCTGAATATAATTTGGAATCTGTAAAGGAAGATTTTAACCGCGATAAAAATGACCTGGTTTATAATATTAAAAAAGCTTACTGGAGCTTATTCAAAGCAAATGAAGTTAAAAAAGTAATTGATGAAAATGTTGAACAGACAAAAGCACATTTAAAAGATGTACAAAATTTTTATGACCAGGGTTTAGCAACTAAAAATGAATTGTTAAAAGTTCAGGTTCAGTTGGCAGATATAAAGCTAAAACAAATCGATGGAAATAATGCAGTTAGACTTGCGGTTATTGGGTTAAATAATGTAATAGGATTACCGCTATCTACAAAAATTGACATTGCAGATTCTGTGAATCCAAATGAAAAATTGAAAGATGATATAGATGTATTGGTAAACAAAGCTTATGAAAACAGGCCTGAATTAAAATCGATGGAATTTAAAATTAAAGCTACAGAATCAGGAATTACTATGGCTCAGTCCAGTTGGTATCCTCAAATTTATTTGACCGGCGATTACAATTATGCACGGCCTAATACAAGAATTTTTCCGACAGAAGATAAATTTAAGGGAACCTGGGATGTGAATGTAACTGCTTCATTTAACCTGTGGAACTGGGGTGCAACCTCAGATCAAACTACGCAGGCTGAAGCAACTTATGAGCAGGCTAAGGATTCATATAAAACTTTAAAAGATAATGTTACTCTTGAGGTGACAAGTAACTACCTGGAAATGATGCGTTCAAAAGAAAGCATTAGTGTAGCAAATGACAATGTAAAGCAGGCAGAAGAAAATTATAGAGTTACCGACCAGCAGTTTAAAAACGGATTAACACTAAATTCTGAATTGCTGGATGCCGAAGTAGCACTTCTTCAAGCTAAAACAAATTATGTGCAGTCTTTGGTAGATTACGAATTAGCTGCTGCACAATTAGAAAAATCAATTGGTAAATAAAAAGAATTAAAGCATAAGAAAGGTTAATAATATGCAAAAGTTAAAATATTTTTTGATTGCCTTTGTAATAGTTGGCGGTATAATTGCCATCCTATTAAATAATAAAGCTAAGCTTCAGGCAAAAAGTAAAAATGAAAAAATTGATGCTTATCCTGTAAGTGTAGCTACTGTACAAAATAAACCTGTAGAAAGAAGTCTTGATTTAGTTGGAAATATCGATGCAAATAACGATGTAGCAATTGTTTCGGAAGCTGAAGGTAAAGTTGTCGGTGTTTATGCTAAGGTCGGAGACTACAAAGTAAAAGGATCAACTTTGATTCAGCTTGATGATGAATTAAAACTAGCAGCTTTTAAAACAGCGGAAGTAAATTATGAAAAAGCTAAAAAAGATTTCGAAAGATATGAAGCTCTTTACCAGCAAAAATCTGTTACCGATGCACAAAGAGAATCAATCAAACTTGCATATCAATCTGCTGATGCTCAATACATTGTAGCTAAAAAAGAGTATGACAATACAAAGATTACAGCACCCATTTCCGGTGTTGTTACTTCAAGGATAGTTGATATGGGTGACTATGTTAAAAGAGGAACTCCTGTTGCAAATATAGTTGACATTGCAGAATTGAAAGTGAAATTAAATGTTAGTGAAAAAAATGTATTCCAGTTAAAAGTCGGTGACCCGGTTGAAGTTAGCACAGATGTTTATCCCGGAGTAACTTTCAAAGGAAAGATTTCTACTATAAGTGATAAAGGCGATGAAGCACATACTTATCCAGTTGAAATTTCTCTCCCAAACAGCAAAGAACATCCATTGAAAGCCGGCATGTTTGGAACCGTAAGTTTCAATTCAAGCTCCAAAGGTGAAAAATTATTTATACCAAGAGATGCTTTAATCGGAAGTGTAAAAGATGCTCAGGTATTTGTTATAAACAATGGAGTTGCTCAATTAAAAAATATAATTGTAGGCAACACATTCGATAAAAATCTCGAAGTACTAAAAGGATTAAAAGCTGGTGAAACAGTTGTTGTAAACGGACAGAATAATCTTGTTGATAATTATAGAGTAACAGTAGTTCAATAAATAATTAGTCATGCTGAACTTGGTTCAGCATCTTTGGATTAGCTTAGTTTCCAATTAAGAATGACAACAGAAATTAAATTTTGAAAAAAGAAGGTATTAGAAAATGACGATAACAGAACTTGCAATAAAAAGGCCGACGCTTATAGTGGTTATATTTGCTGCGTTAAGTGTTCTGGGTATATACAGCTATACTCAATTAAGCTACGAATTGCTGCCGAAGATAACACCACCGGTACTTACTATTACTACAGTCTATCCAGGTGCATCGCCAAATGAAGTTGAAACATCTGTGACAAAGAAAATTGAAGATGCTATATCAACTCTTGATGAAATTGATGCTGTTAATTCAACTTCATCCGAAGGCGTTTCTTTTGTAATGGTGAATTTCCTGCAGTCGGCAGATATAGATGTTGCTCTACAAAATGCTCAAAGAAAAGTAAATGAAGTTGTATCCCAGCTTCCAACTGATGCTAAAAGTCCAACAATATCAAAATTTGCACTTGACGAAATTCCTGTATTGAGAATGGGTGTAACGAGCAATATGCCGTCAACTCAATTTTACCAGTTCATTAAGGATAGGATTCAGCCGAGGCTTGCTAAAATTGCAGGCGTAGGGCAAATTACTTTAGTAGGCGGTGATGAAAGAGAAATAAAAGTTAACCTGAATGCTGATAAAATTCATTCGTATGGTTTATCAATTCTTCAAGTTGTGCAGGCGGTTAAATCTTCAAACCTGGATTATCCAACCGGAAAAATTGAAGACAGTAAAGACCAGTTGGTTGTAAGAATTGCTGGCAAACTAAAATCAGTAGATGATTTAAGAAACCTTATAATTGCTCAAACCAAAACCGGAAGTGAAATAAAGCTTAATGATGTTGCTGAAGTTGAAGATGGCCAAAAAGATTACAGCACAATAAATAGAATTAACGGGAAAACTTCTGTTGGTGTTTTAGTTCAAAAACAGACTGATGCAAATGCAGTTGATGTAGTAAAACTGGTAAAGAAAGAGCTAACTAAAATTGAATCCGATTATAAAGCTGAAAACGTAAAATTCGATATTGCTCAGGATGGTTCTCAATTTACACTAGACGCTGCAAATGGTGTTAAGTTCGATTTGTTCTTAGCTGTAATTCTCGTGGCAATTGTAATGATGTTATTCCTGCATAGTCTTAGAGATTCATTCATTGTTATGCTTGCGATTCCTGCTTCAATGATTTCAACTTTTATTGTGATGTACATGTTTGGATTTACTTTGAATTTAATGACATTACTTGGTTTGTCTTTGGTGGTAGGTATTCTTGTAGATGATTCGATTGTTGTTCTTGAAAATATTCACCACCATTTAGAAAAAGGCGAACCCAAAAGAGTTGCTGCATTAAAAGGAAGAAATGAAATTGGCTTTGCAGCATTATCAATCACCATGGTTGACGTTGTGGTGTTTGTTCCTCTTGCATTAACCGGCGGTTTGATTGGAAATATAATTAGAGAATTTGCGGTTGTGGTTGTCATATCAACTTTGTTAAGCCTTTTTGTTTCTTTCACAGTTACACCTGCTTTAGCTTCAAGATTAGGAAAGCTTGAACGATTATCAAAAAATTCTTTAATGGGTAAATTTGCTCTTGGGTTCGAATCTTTATTTAAAAAATTAGTTGAGCATTATCTCAATATATTGAAATGGGCTTTACATAATAAATGGAAAGTAATTGCAATATCGGGAGTTCTTTTTATTCTTGCATTGGGTTTAGCTCCAGCCGGATTCATTGGAAGTGAGTTTATTACTCAATCCGATCGTGGTGAGTTTGCAGTAATATTAGAAACTAAGCCAGGCGCTTCTCTTGAAAATACAAACCTGGTTACACAGAATGTTGAAAGATATATAACTAATCTTCCTGAAGTTAAAAAGGTGTTTGTAACAGTTGGCGCATCTAATGAAGGTTTGCTGGGACAATCGTCAAATAATTCTTCAGAGCTGGATGTGGCATTGATTCCAAAAGACCAGCGAGATATTTCTACTGATGATGTTGGAGAAAAGATAAAACAATATGCACAAAAAATTCCAGGATTGAAAGTTCGTGTAAATCCAATAGGAATTTTCGGAACTGCAAACCAGACCCCAATACAATTAATTGTAAACGGGCCTAATAGAGCAGATGTTGAAAAAGGTGCCGACATTTTAATGAAAACTTTAAATAATATTCGTGGAACTGCAGATGTTAGATTGTCTGCCGAAGAAGGTAAACCGGAAACACGTGTAGATATTGACCGGCAAAAATTAGCACAGTTTGGATTAACGATTGCAGATGTAGGCGCTGCTTTGCGTGTAGCGCTGACCGGAGACGACAATTCAAAATTTAGAGATGGCAACGATGATTATGATTTAAGAATTGTGCTTGACAAATTTGACCGGTCAAGGATTTCCGATATTAAAAATCTTACCTTCATTAATAAGAAAGGACAGGCGATTGAGCTTCAGCAGTTTGCGGATATTTATCAAACAACCGGGCCAACAAAGCTGCAGAGAAGAAACAGGATAAATTCCATAACTGTTTATGCACAGGTTAACGGAAGGCCGAGCGGAAGTATTGGCGCTGATATTAAAGCTGCTTTAGCAAAAGGTATTCTTCCTCCAGGTGTTGATGTTGCTTACGAAGGTGATTTAAAAAATCAAGCTCAATCTTTTGGGAGCCTTGGATTAGCAATGATTGCAGCTATACTTTTTGTTTACATGGTAATGGTTGCTTTGTATGATTCTTATATTTATCCTTTTGTAGTTCTTTTATCAATACCGGTAGCAATGGTTGGTGCTTTCTTAGCGTTGGCATTAACTATGAAAACATTAAACATATTTTCTATCCTTGGAATAATTATGTTGATTGGTTTGGTTGGCAAAAATGCAATCTTGCTTGTGGATAGAGCAAACCAGATGAGAAAAGAATCAGGTATGAATGTGTTTGATGCTTTGATTGAAGCTGGGCAAAGTCGAATTAGACCGATACTCATGACAACTACAGCGATGGTAATCGGTATGCTTCCATTAGCATTAGCAACCGATTCAGGTTCTGAATGGAAGTCAGGTTTAGCATGGGCAATCATCGGCGGTTTAATAAGCTCAATGTTTTTAACTTTGATATTAGTTCCGGTAGTTTACACAATGATGGAAAACTTAAAAGTAAAAGTGCCGGCATTAGGAAGAAAAATATTCGGAAGAAAAACCCGCGAAGATGTGGTGTTAGATTATCAAGATTAAATATTATTGCTAAGTAATTAACTCTTAATTGTAGGGGCGTTCAATTGAACGCCCCTACATTTTCAATATATAATGAATTCATAAACCCAATTTCTTTAAAAAATTGGGTTTTTAATTTTAAAGGGTTTTTATTTCTTCAACATATCTTTAAATATCTTCTCAAACTTTTCAACTTTTGGTGTAATTACAAAAGCGCAATATCCTTGATTTGGATTATTGTCATAATATTCCTGATGATAATCTTCAGCTTTATAGAAATTAGTGAATGGAGAAATTTCCGTTACAATCGGGTCTTTCCAAATCTTTTCGTCTTCTAATTTCTTTTTATAGAATTCTGCTTTTTCTTTTTGAGCTTCATTGTGATAAAATATAACCGAGCGATATTGAGTTCCAACATCGGCACCCTGCCTATTTAAAGTAGTTGGGTCATGTGTTTTCCAGAAAATTTCAAGAAGCTTATCATAACTAACTACATTTGTGTCATAAGTTATTTGAACAACTTCTGCATGCCCTGTATTTCCAGTACAGACTTCTTTATAAGTTGGATTTTCAACTGTTCCTCCGGAGTAACCTGCTACGGCAGCTTTTACTCCTTTTACTCTTTCAAAAATAGCTTCCGAACACCAAAAACAACCTGTCCCAAAAGTTGCTGTATCTAATTTTGCTTCTGTTTGTGAATTCATTTTTTTCTCTTTCGTTTTTGATTTAGCTTTTAAACCGATGTTTCCTAAAGATACCAGTGTAACACCAAAGGTAAGAAATAATATATACAAAATTAATTTTTTCATAGTAGTTCGCAACCTTTCTGATTCATTAAAATTATTGTTGTGAAAATATCATTTAATAAAGTAAAAATTCCATCACAAAATGAATACATTTTTTTAACAATATTATTGTTTAATAATAAACCCAATTTCTTTAAAGAAATTGGGTTTATGGGAATTTTTTATCCAATAATTTTTTTAATGCGGTGATAATTTTGTGAATCTTTTTTATTATTATTGAATCAAATGTTGCGATGATTTAATTATGCAACATTTTTAGGAAAGTTGGAGTTAAGATGAAGAAAGTAAAAAAATCAAAAAACAAAAAGGAGACCGGTTTGAAATCGATAGTTAAAGTAATTATTCTACTTGCATTTGTGTCAACAATTGTCTTTGCAATTAGCTCAACTGGAAATAAAAAATCCTCAAAAGCAGAATTAAAATGGAATGAAAAGTTAGAATCTGCGATTACAATAGCTAAAAAAGAAAATAAGCCTATTTTAGTCGATTTTACAGGTTCTGATTGGTGTATTTGGTGCAAAAGATTAAGTAACGAGGTATTTACTCAAAAAGAATTTATTGATTATGCAAATAAAAATCTTGTGCTTGTAAAATTTGACTTTCCTCAAAATATTGAGCAATCACAGGAAACACAATACTATAACCGTCAGATGGCTCAGAAATTTGGTATACAAGGATTTCCAACTATTATTCTTTTGGACAGCAAGGGTAAGGTTATAAATTATACCGGTTACCAGGAGGGCGGAGCAGAAGCTTATATTAATCATATTAAAAGCTTGCTGACACAATCATAAATCCTAAGAATTTTTAATTTGAAAAAGATGCCAGGACAAGGCGTCTTTTTTATTAACAAGAGAAGCAACTTCTTTTCCCAAAACATCATATAAATCTAACTGCACTTAAGCCTCCCTTTTGGGGAGGATTGGAGGGGCTGGTAGTTCTCTAACTTACTGAAGCAATATTGCTTTCATAACTTTTGTATTTAACCCATTTAAACTTACTTTAAAGAAATAAACTCCGCTTGAAAGATGATATTTGTTTGCGTCAAAATTAAATTCGTAATCGCCAGGCTGCTGGTTTTTATTTATTAGTGTAGCTACTTCATTTCCAAGGATATCATAAATCCGCAGTTGTAGAGACGGGGCATGCCCCGTCTCTACGAAGGGAACAGAATATTTTATTTTAGTACTTGGATTAAATGGGTTAGGATAATTTTGATAAACCTTAAAAGATTTTACTTTTTCTTTCTTATCATTCACACTAACCAATGACTTGGTTAATTCAAATGAAGCAACAATAAAGCCGCCGAAATAAAAGTTCATTTGCAAAAGATGAGATCCCGCAGTTAATTTAATATTGCTTGTATCTGAAATAGTTTTCCATGAATTCCATCCACCTGTTACAGGAACATCAATAAAGCCGGTTACATTTTGGTTGTCAACTCTAAATAAAATTTTTCCACCTGAATTATTTCCGGTAACTCTTACATTTAATTTGTAAACGCCTGTCTCTACTACATTAACTGTGTAATTTAAAAACTCATTTGTTCCAATCCATCCAACGTTATAACCGTTTGAGTAAGAATCAGAGCAAGTTTCAATATCAACGCCATCGTTTCTTAATGCCCATCCGCTATTCCAGGTAGTCATTGAGGTTCCATTAATTTGTTGGTAGTCATCGTCACGGTAAGCTTTTCCCATTTGTCCCATATCATAATTAACAGCATAAATCCTTCCTGGCACATTGTTCACTGCATAAGGAATTGTTTCATTATTATTAATTTGTCTAAACATTGCATCAATTACATCAGGATGAAATTCGCATTTATCAATTGCTAAGTTTGCTGCCATACCCAGCAAAGCATTTAAAGCATAAGTTACAGATGGTTTTGTTCCACCCTTACTCCAATAATTTAAAAGCACTTTATATTCCGGTGTTTCTTTTGCGGAAAGAGGCCCGGCAATTGATTCAATTTTTTTATGAGGCCACCAGCACCAGCCGATTTTATTTGCTTCCATTAATTGAATACAATCTGTAAACCACTTATTGGAGTTTTCTCCCGATTCACCCAGCCACAAAGGAACATTATATTGCTGGCTTAAGCTGATTAAATATTGAATTGACCCTTGGTCAGGGTTACTCCAGTATTTGTGAAAACTGTAAACAAAATTTTTATCCCATGGCGAACCAAGGCCGTTGAAATCCGTTGCATACTGATTACCTTCGATGTAAATAATATGGTTTGTATCTACATCCCTGATTGCATTTGTTATGTTTATATATAAATCCCTTAAAGGCTGATTATTAGGAGATAAATCCCAATGAGGTTCATTTAACAAATCATAACCTCCAATCCATTCTTCATTTGCATAGCGTTCTGCTAACTTTTTCCAGAGGTCGATGGTGCGTGTTTTGTTTTCTTCACTTTCCCAAAGAGAAGGAACACCGCTTTGATAATCGCTGATGTTATCACTGCTTTGTCCGCCTG
This sequence comes from uncultured Bacteroidota bacterium, assembly GCA_963775245.1. Taxonomy (GTDB): domain Bacteria; phylum Bacteroidota; class Ignavibacteria; order Ignavibacteriales; family Ignavibacteriaceae; genus CAVSWT01. The sequence goes on along the minus strand of CAVZID010000001.1, from coordinate 55,601 downwards.
GGGCGCAATGAAGATCTAATATTAAATACAAATGATTTTCTTTGCACCACGCAAGTAAACTGTCAATCATTGCAAATCCTTTTTCGGTATAAACTCCGGGTTGATCGGTTGGTGTTAGAAGATTGTAATGCATTGGAAGCCTAATTGAATTGAAACCCCATTCTGCAATTTTATCCACGTCTTTTTTACTTAAAAAATTTTCATAATATGCCTGATAAAAACTATCTGTGTTAGCTTCTCCAATTAAACCGACGATTTTATTTCTTATTTCTGTTGGAGAGTTAGCGAATCCTGATGTTTGAAGCATGTAACCTTCCTGCTCAAGCCAGCCGCCTAATCCAATTCCCCGAAGCAACACTAGTTCATCATTTCCATTTACGATATATCTTCCTGAAGCATGTAAAAATCCTTGTGAAAAAATATTGTTTGATGAGATGATTAAAAATGATAAAGCTAATATGAAAATTTTTGTTTTTTGTAGAAGATAAAACATGACATCCCGTTTTTTATGTGCAACTTTAAAAAATCAACTTTTAGAGGACGCAATTTTCAAACCAATATTTTCCTTAAAATATTACATAAATTAGAGAGATAATTTGTATTAAATGAGAATGGATGGGGTTTTCATTTTATAATTCTAATAAAAAGTGGTTATTAAATTGATAAGTAATTTATTCTTGTTCATATGGAAGATCGGGAAAAACAAACCCAATTTCTCAAAGAAATTGGGTTTGTGAATTAGATTTTAAAAGTTAGTTTTAAAAAACCTTCCGTGAGAAAGTTTAGGATAACTCAAATCTCAAACTTTTGCCCATGCACCGGGTAATAAACAGATTTGTAACCTTTACTTTTAATCTTCTCGATTAAAGGTTCAGCTTGTTCCGCTTCACCATGTACAAGAAAAATATTTTTTAATTTTTCCGGAGAGCTTAACTTCAAGTAGCCTAACAATCCTTTTTGGTCTGCATGGCCTGAGAAGTAATCCATCTTTTTAATATTTGCTTTAACTTTATGAACGTCTCCTAAAATACTTACTTCTTCAGCTCCATCCATAATTTTTCTTGCCAGTGTATTTTCTGCGGCATAACCAACAAACAAAATTAAATTTCGTTTATCTTCAATATTATTTTTAAGATGGTGAAGTATTCTTCCGCCTTCCGCCATTCCTGAAGCAGAAATTATTATGCACGATGTATTATCTTTATTTAATGCTTTTGAAGCTTCTACATCTTGAATGTATGTAAGCCTTCCAAAGCCAAAAGGGTCCTCATGATTTTCTATGAAAACCCGATAAGTTTCTCTATCAAAACATTCCGGGTGAAGCCTGAATACATCAGTTGCTTTAACAGCAAGAGGAGAATCAACATAAATAGGGAATTGAGGAATTCTATTTTGATCCCAAAGTTTATGAAGCATGTAAACTAACAATTGAGTTCTTCCCACAGCAAAAGAAGGAATAATTATTTTTCCATTTTGGTTTAAGGTTTCAATAATTGTAGTCGCTAATTCTTCTTCCGCTTCATTGCTTACCGAATGCAGTCTATTTCCATAAGTGCTTTCCATTATCAAAACGTCAAGGTCACGCATAATATTTGGGTTACGAAGAATTGGCATTTCATCACGGCCAAGGTCGCCGGTAAAACCCAACCTTGTTTTTTTACCATTCTCATTTATCTCAAGCATTATGCTTGCTGAACCGAGTATATGCCCGGCATCTCTAAAAACAGCGCGTACTCCTGGAACAACTTCAATTTCTTTATCATATTGAACTCCAACAAAATGTGTTAAAGCTGCCTCAACATCGTCAATTGTATAAAGTGGTTCGAATAATTTTTGTTTATGTTTTGCTCTTCGTCTATTTACCCACTCAACGTCTCTTTCTTGTAAGTAAGCAGAATCTCTTAACATAATCTGGCAAAGGTCAACTGTTGCACTGGTTGTGTAAATGATTCCTTTAAAACCATTCTTAACAAGGTTGGGAATATTGCCTGAATGGTCTATGTGAGCATGAGAAAGAAGCATAATGTCAATCTCTGCCGGATTAAAAATAAAGTTTCTATTTTTTTCAAATGCATCTTTACGATGTCCTTGATACATTCCGCATTCTAAAAGAATTCTTTTGCCGTTAATTTTTAAAAGATGCTGTGAGCCGGTTACTTCTTGTGCTGCGCCGATAAATTGAATTTCCAATGTTCCCTCTGCAAGTTGTGATTGAATTGATGTGTAATTTTTATTTCTAATGAATTCATTAAAAGAAAAATAATTAATTGAGATTATAATTCATAGAATTGATTTAATAAATTAGAAATGTAAAAATCTAAAATAATATTTACATATTCCCTGACTTGAATACATTTCTGTCTAAACATAGCCATTATACAAAATTAAAATTTAAAAAATAATCCAAACATTTTTTATGATTCGTAATGTTATCCCCTCGGCGTTTTCATTATTAGAATGCATAGCAATGCTAAATCCCGAAGTCCTGAAATTATCATAACAAAATAAATAAACTAATTCTCTTTAACCCCGACGGGATGAAATAAGTTCTTGTTCATATAGTAATCAGAATCAGACCATTTATTTTCAGGCATTATTTTATAAAAAAGATTTCTTATTTCTAATTTAATTTGAACAGTTTTGCCTTTATCTTAAAAATAAGTCAATTAAAAATTTTTGTTTCAATCCAGATTTTGTAATTTTGTAATTTTAGAATATGGAGATAGTGAGAGATTTTATTATTTGATATTCATACTAAAATCGGCAAGGTATGCTAGAAGCCCTTATTACAATTACTATAATCGGGTTTTGCGCCGGTTTTATTTTTTCCATTCCCGTAGCTGGTCCCATAAATGTCATTATTACTTCAAATGCTTTAAGCGGCAAGCTTCGTTATTGCATTCGAACTGCTCTTGGCGCCTCAATAATTGAATTCCTTTATATTGTTATTATTGTATTCGGTATTTCATCTCTATATTCTTTATACAGGCCGATTATACCGTATCTTTTACTTGCTGGCGGCGTGGTTTTAATAGCTGTTGGAATTAAAATCATTCGAACAAAATTCAGTCTTGACAACCCGGATGAAAAAAATGTAATTAAAGACAAGCTTAAAAATAAAGGCGGAATGAGGACAGGAATAATAATAAACCTAACCAATCCCTCCCTCTTTCTTGGCTGGCTTACTTCAACTTTTTTAATTTTCTCTTTTGTTTCTTCAATTGGGCTCCATACCGGCGGATTAAATTTAATCATTAAAGAAAACGTAAATACAATTAGAGAAATGTCAGGTAATGAATTAAAGAAATTGAAAAATCTTCCCATTGATTCCTTAAAATATGTAAATCAAGATAACGAGGAAGAACAAACTTTAAACCCGTTGTTGTTAGGAACTGTATATGGTTTCTCCTTAGCATTCGGCAGCTTTCTATGGTTGTATATTTATTCGAGAACAATTGTAAAGTTTAGAAAAAAATTAAACCTAAAGCTCGTAAATGGAATAATACGTTCTTTAGGTGTGGTGCTGCTTTTAGTAGCTCTCTATCTAATTTTTAAAGCGATACAATTATTAATTGTCTAGTTAATTTTATTCAATTTAATTTCTGCAATAAACCTTCCACACAGAATAAATAAATCTTAAAATTTAATTTCAGTTATAGCAACCTTTTTAATATTTTAATTGTTATTGTTATTTTATTTTCTGCAAAATGAGCGTAAAAATTTCCCAGCGCAGAAAAATTTAATTATTTATTTAATTACAATTATGAATTTTTTATGAACAATAAAATTATCTACTTTGACAGGAATGAAAACAATTATGGGCCTGCCCCGAAATGTTTTGATATCCTTAAAAATGCTGATCTCACAAAGATTAGCTTTTACTCTAAAGTCTTCACAAAAGGCGTTAAAAGTATTCTTTCCGAAAGATTAGCAAAAGAATTTAATATAGATGAAAAAAATGTTTTACTCGGCTATGGTGCTGAAGATTTATTAAAGCAAGTTGTTCAATGTTACATGAATGAGAGCCAGAAGATAATGATTCCAACTTACTCGTGGTGGTATTATAAAGCTATGGCTGATGAAGTGAACGGCCAGAATGTAGAGTATCCTTTGATTGAAGGGGAAGACAGTTTTTATTATGATGTTGATAAAATGCTTGAGCTATTTGAAAAAGAAAAACCAAGTGTAGTTTTGATTAGCTCTCCCAATAATCCAACCGGCAATTCAATTTCTAAAGAAAATTTATTTAAAGTACTTGAAGCGTTTAAAGATGCTGTTGTTGTTCTTGATGAAGCATATTGGTATGACAGTTCAAATGAATATGTAAAAGGGTTAATTGAGAAATACCCAAACTTAATAGTGATTAGAACGTTTTCGAAATATTACGCTCTTGCCGGAATGAGAATCGGATTTGCTTTAGTAGGTGAGAACCATAAAAATCTTGCAAAATTTACTAATAGATATTTAGGCTTCAATAGACTTAATGAAGAAGTTGCAATAGCTGCATTGGATTCTGCAGATTATTATAATGGAATTGCGGATAAAATGTGCGAAGACAGGAAATTGTATTATGATGAATTGGGTAAGCTGCCGGGATTTAAAGTTTTTAAATCAAATGCCAATTTTATTTTGGTTAAAATTCCCGGGAAAATTAAAGTCCCATTAAAAGAATTTTTAACCGGGAAAAACTTAATTGTAAAATTTATGAATGAAGAATTGCTAAATTCCCATTTAAGAATTTCACTTGGAACACAAGAGCAAAATAAAATGGTGATTGATGCGATTAAAGAGTTTTGTAAATCCAGCCTTTAATAATGACGTTATTTGAAGAGTTCAAAAATACTTTAAAGATGATTGAGGTTGAGGAAGTTCTCGATCTCATATTTTACCGTCCGCTTGCTTTTATTTTTGTTAAATCAATTCTAAAAACAAATCTAACTCCAAATCATTTAACAATAGTATCAATTATATTTGGTGTATTGGCAAGTATAATGCTTGGCCTGGCTAATCCAACTTTGTACATGTTAGCCGGAGTGTGCTTTATTATTTATGATGTACTTGATTGCAGCGACGGCCAATTAGCGCGGCTAAAGAAGAACGGCACTTACATCGGTAGAATTTTAGACGGCTTTGGTGATTACATTGTCAGCACAGCAGCTTATATTGGGATAGGTATTGGGTTTGCAAGTCATTCAAATAATCCTCTCTTCTGGTGGGCGATGACAGTTGCTGCGGGAATAAGCAATGCAATTCATTCATCCATTCTTGATTTTTATAGGAACAGATTTTTGGATTATGCTTTAAATAGAAAAAGCATACTTGGTGAAGATTTGAAATTTTTTAGAGAAGAATATGATAGATTACTCAAACAAAAAGGGAAAACTTTCGATAAAGTTATGTTATGGATATACTTTAAATATTCTGCTGTACAGTTAAAGTTTTCTTCGAGCACAATTGAATCGGAAACAAAAAAATATGATGCCGCTGATTTTTATAATAAGAACAAGCTCATAATGCATTTGTGGACTTACCTTGGCCCAACAACTGAAATTTCTTTTTTAATTATATCTGCTTTTATTAATCGGATTGATATTTATTTAATTGGATTAGTAACGGTTGGAAATATTTTAACTTTGCTTTTATATCTATTTCAAAGAAATGTAAATTCATCTACAAAACTGGCTTCCCATTCATGAAAGGAATAATTTTAGCAGCGGGGATTGCATCCAGGCTGCGCCCAATTACCGATAGTATACCTAAATGTCTTTTGAAAATCGGCGACCAGCGAATTCTTGAAAGAACATTAAACAATCTTTTAAAAAATGGATATTGATGATATTGTAATTGTAACCGGTTACCTGGAAGAACAAATAAAAGACTTTGTCGGATTAAACTTTCCTGAGCTAAATGTTGAGTTCATTACTAATGAAATATATAATTCTACAAATAATATTTATTCTCTATGGCTGGCAAAAGATTCTATTTTAGGTAATGATATTCTGTTGCTGGACAGTGATATAATTTTTGACAGCAGGATAATAAATAAGTTAATCTCTTCAGGGCACAATAATTGTCTTGCCGTCCGTTCCGATCATGTTTTAGGAGAAGAAGAAATAAAAGTCTCTGTTGATGAAGAAAACTTTATTATGGAAATAAGTAAAGTTGTTGACCCGAAAGCAGCAATTGGCGAATCAATTGGAATTGAATTATTTGATAAAGAGTTCAACCAAAAGCTGTTTGAAATCTTAGAAGACAAAATGTTAAGGAGAAAAGAAGTTAATCATTTTTATGAAGCTGCATTTGAAGAAGCCATTCAAAAGGGAAATAAAATATTTTCTGTTGATGTTGAAGGATTGCGCTGCATTGAAATTGATACTGCCGATGATATCCAATCCGCTGAAGAAGAAGTTGTTAAGTACGTGAAGTGAGATTAAACGTCATGCTGAACTTGTTTCAGCATCTTTCACAGATCTAATTAAAGATTCCAAAAAAATCGGAAAAACACAATTGTCATTGCGATAGCGATTAGCCGAAGCAATCTTTTATTCAATATCTGAGATTGCTTCACTCGAAGACTCATTCGCAATGACCTTGAAGGTTAACTCAACACAACCCTATTAGAAATTTCATTTGTATCATCCGGCTTAATTGGAAAATGTTTTGCTAAAATTTTACCGACTTCCTCAACTCCCCAAATTAAACCTTCTGCAAATTTTCCTTTCACAAAAAAGTCTTGAATTTGATTTTTTATTTCATCCCAGGTTGAATCGGATACTTTTTCGTGAATGCCTTTATCAGCCGTAATATGGAATTGCCTATCGGTGAGCATTAAAAAAATAAGTATGCCGGTTTTGTCTCTTGTCTTATCAATGCCAAGACGGAAAAATTCTTCTTCTGCAATTTCTTTAATTGATTTATTTCTTTGAGAAAATTTTCTTTTTTCTTTTATGCTTACGCTGATTTCTCCTGCAGTTTGCATTTCAAATTCTTTAATCTTATTTGAGATGTGAAGAAAATCGTCGTCGTTAATAAAATGATATATTAATCTTTCAGCCATAATCTTTTTATGTAAAGCTATTAAAAGAAAGAAATTATTACAAGAGACTTATCATTTTAAAAATAAAAAAGCGCTGCAAATTTTATAAAGGGTGGAGGCCTTATAGCATTACAGCGCTTTGGTGGAGAAGATAGTATGAACAGATTTAATTTTTTCTAACTCTTATCGAACCGCCTGAAGTTTTTGCAATTAGTTTATTTCCGCCTGCATTTATATCAGCTATAAATTTTGAATCTGAAATTTTATCAGCATTGTTTCCTCTAAAATCACAATCAACATCGCCGCCGGAGGTTGATAAATTTGCGGCAGCATTAAAATCAGATGGAATGCTGACATCAATATCCCCGCCGGATGTATGCAGCTCAATTCCTTTATTGCTGCCTGTATATTTTACCGTAATATCTCCGCCGGATGTCTCAGCATTAATTGATGCATCTTTACCATTTAAATAAATATCACCGCCTGATGTTTCTGCATCAATGTTTCCGGCAAATTCATCAGCTCTAATATCCCCGCCTGAAGTCGAAACTCCCATAGTCCCTTTTGTTCGATATAATTTAATATCGCCGCCTGAAGTTGATACTTTTAAATTTCCGTCTGTATTCTTTAAAGTTACATCCCCTCCTGATGTTTTTAAAAAATTGTTGCCTTTAACATCAGCAATTTTAATATCTCCTCCGCTTGTAAAAATTTTGGTGTTAAATTGATTGGGCACTTTAATTTCAAATCTCATTTTAGGCCCCCAATCAAACAGGTTGAATATGCTTTTATCACTTTCAGCTTTAATAGAGACTTCGTTTTCATCACTGTGAACTAAAAATTTAACTTTGTCTTCAGCTTTATCATTTCCCAAAATTTTTACGTGAACTTCTGCTTTATCCCAGGTAGTAATCAGTACATCACCAAACGAAGCCTCTATGTTTAAATTTTTACCAGGTTGAATTGAAAAACTTTTTTCTCTAAGTGTATGAAGATTGGATAGGTTATTTGAGTTATTATTAAAATTCGCGGCAAACACGCCGGAAAAAATAAATATTGATGAAATAATTATTTTAAGAATGTTAGTATATATTTTGTTCATCCTCTTCTTTCCATTTGTTTTTTATATTAGACCAGGTAAGATAGAAAAGGTTACCTTGCATTATATATTTTTTTAACTGATGTTAAATTAAAACAAATTATTTCGCTATGTATATTTTATTCTTTAAGAGGTAGTATTTTTGTAGGAATGGTTAATTCAATAAATTGATGCAAAGCAAATTAGGTGATAATTCAAATTTTTGCTTTGCTTCTAAAATAAAATCAAGATAATTTCACTTCCGATATGAAAACACTTAGAATATTTATACTGTTGTTTGCAATTTTATTTTTTAATTGCAGTTCATCGGAGATTGGAAAATCTAATTACGAACAACTTGAGAATACTGCAAAAGAGAAATTCACTAAAGATTATAAAATATCTTATAATGAAGATAAGACTTATGCAATTTGTGTTAAGCGAATTAAAACAAATCCCCCCATGCCTTCTCCTCCTCTTAATTATTTTATATATGATATTAAAAATGAAAAGATTATCTATGAATCCAGTTCAGGCTAATGGAAGAGTAACCTGGAAAAATAATGATCAAGTTGAAATTGAGACTATCCCCGGAACAGTCACAGGCTTTGAGCCGCCTGACGCTTTCAAAGATATTTATGATGTCCGCCTTCAAAAAATTTTAGACAAGAAAAAATAAAATATTCCTGTTAAGAATAATCGTTTTAGGGAAGAAATTTGAAAACAAGATTAACTTTTATCTTTTTAATTGGGGCCGCACTCTACATAATAGTTCAATACAGCATTCAAATTCAAAATAGTAAAGAACATTTACACAGTGAATATGAAATTGATAACTTGATAAAAATACGAAATCATAACAGCCTTAATTCAATCCTTGCAAATAGAATTTCTGAAAAAATTAAAAAGTTTGGTAAAGCTGAAGAAAATGAATTGAGGGCAGATGAACCGAATAAGTTTGTTCAGATTTTAAATGAAATGAAAATACCTTATGGTGAAACGAAATCAGGTTATCCGCCAAACTATAAATTAATTGAATTACAAAAAGCACGACAGCAAAACCGCCTTCAAAAAATATCCGGTTCAATCTTGCCCTGGATAGAAAGAGGGCCTGGAAATGTAAGTGGAAGAGCACGAGGATTAATTGTTGATCCTGATGATGCATCAGGTAATACCTGGTTTGTCGGTAGTGTTGGCGGCGGAATATGGAAGACAACAGACGCAGGCCAGCATTGGAGGAATTTAACGCCGGATATTCCGGATCTTGCGGTGTCTGCCTTAGCAATGGCTCCTTCTAATCATAATATAATTTATGCCGGAACAGGTGAGAGTATGTATAACGTTGATGTAGTTAATGGAGACGGTTTATTAAAATCAACCGACAGGGGAGAGACATGGAATCAAATTACAAATACTGTAGGCAATTTAAATTTCAATAATGTATCAAGAATAATTGTTGATCCAAACAATGCAAATATAGTTTTAGCTTCTACTTCATCAGGAAGATACCGTGAAACTTTTTATAATAAATCCGGGATATTTAAATCAACTAATGGAGGAACTAATTGGCATCAGGTTTATGATGAAACTTCAATTGGCGCATTTGGCAGAGTGAAAAAAGTCTTACAAATAATTGATAAGCCCGGTAACTTTAATATATTATTCGGAGCGGTTGATCAAAAGGGAATTATCAAATCAACAGATGCCGGCGAAACATGGCATCTTTCAAAAAATGGAATTAATGATACATCAGGGAGATTTGAATTAGCAATTTCTCCTGTAAATACAAATAAAATTTTTGCAGCAGCAGAGGGATACCCGGCTTCAAATTTATATGTATCAACTAATGCAGGAAGTTCATGGGAGAAAACATCTGAAAATGGTAAGGAGCCAAATTGGCTTTCCGCTCAAGGCTGGTATGATAATACGATTGTTGCACATCCTCATGATCAAAATATTGTTTATGTTGGCGGTATAATTCTTTATAAGATTAGTCTCCTTGATTCTAATAAAAGAATAACAATGGCATTATCAACCGGAAATGTGCATGTGGATCATCACAACTTAGTAGTCATAAAAGGTGAAGGGACGTCATTCAGAATCCTGGATGCAAATGACGGAGGAGTTGGTGTTTCATCAGATAGTTCGGTGAATTGGATTCAACCAATTAACGGATTAAATACAACAGAATTTTACGGTGTAGATAAGATGCCTGGCGGCAGCGCTTATATTGGCGGTATGCAGGATAACGGTACCTGGCGATCTACCTGAAAATTCAACTTTGACAACAAACTGGAAATTCCAAATTGGCGGTGATGGATACGAAACCTCATGGAATTTTGATGATCCTTTAAAAATTATTGGGGGCGCACAATATAACGGTTTTGAAAGATCTACTGACGGCGGCTTGACTTTCAGTGAAGCAATATCAGGTTTATCCGATGTTGGTTCGGGAAGTGCTCCATTTATTACTAAAATAGGTAAAACGAATCTTGAACCCGATCTTCTTTTTGCAGTTGGAAATCAAGGTGTATGGAAATCAACAAATTTTGGTGAAAGCTGGAAGCTGACTGCAATATCTTCAAATCATTGGGGCAGCATTAGCTCGTTTCATGATGTAAAAGTTTCAAAGGCAAATCCAAATATAGTTTGGGCTGGTTCACGGATGGATGCAAGAGGCGTAATTAACGTTTCAACCAACAAAGGTGAAAATTTTTCTCCAACAAATTTATACAACCTTACATCAATGGGAGGAATTTCCGGACTGGCTACTCATCCAACTCAGGATTCAACTGCTTATGCTTTATTTTCTTTTGCTCATAAGCCAAAAATACTTCGCACAACAAATTTGGGACAAACCTGGGAAGACATTAGCGGATTTGGAAGCAGTACAGTAAGTACAAATGGTTTTCCTGATGTTGCTGTTTATGATTTGCTGGTAATGCCTCAATCGCCAAATACAATTTGGGCAGGAACAGAGATTGGATTATTTGAAACCACAGATAATGGTGCAAGCTGGCATGCTGCAAATAACGGATTGCCTTCAGTTGCAATTTGGTCTATGACAAATGTAGAAGACGAAATTGTAATTGGAAGCCATGGCAGAGGGATATGGTCTGTTAAGATTCCGGCGCTTGCTAATGCAGGAACTTATAAACCACTTATTAGAACTCTTTCACAAGATTTAAACGGATTTTTAAATATAAATATTAGGTTGCGATCTTTATATGATTCTTCAATTGTCAAAATAAATGGAGCAGACTATGCTTACTTAGGAAAGAATAATATCACAAATAAAGATACGCTGATACAATTTGCAATAACTCAAGAAGGAAATATAGGAGTTTCTGTTTCAGGCTATAAAAATGGAATAGAATATCCATCAGTAACAAAAAATATCTCAACTGTAATTTACAAGAATGCTCAAAACAATTATACAAATGATTTTAATGCATCAACAAATGATTTTATTGGAAGCGGATTTGAAATAAAAACTTATCCTGGTTTTTCTAATCCTGCCGTTCATACTCCACATCCTTACAACAATCAGCAAAATCTAACTTATACTTTAGCTGTTCCAATAATTTTATCTTCACCCGGAACAATTTTCACTTATGATGATATTGCATTGATGGAACCAGGTGATCCAGGCTCCGTTTTTGGTGATTCAAATTTTTGGGATTATGTAATTGTTGAAGCAACGATGGATGGTTTTAATTGGATCCCTTTAAGTGATGGTTATGATTCAAGGTTTGATCAGGCGTGGTCAACTGATTTTAATACAAATGACTCGCCGGATTCAACATTGTTTAGAACACACAGCCTTAACTTGACTAACAAATTTAAACCCGGAGAAAAAATACTAATTCGATTCAGATTTTTTGCAGATGAATACGTAAACGGGTGGGGATGGGCTATTGATAATGTTAATATTCAACCATCTGTATTAAGCGTAAAAGATAATAGCCGGATTCCCAATAGATTTATGTTATATCAAAATTATCCCAATCCTTTTAATCCGACTACAACCATTAAATATTCCATCCCTTCCTCTCCCCTTCCCTTTGGGAAGGGTTGGGGGTTAAGATTGTTGTTTATGATATTCTTGGAAAAGAAGTGGCAACCCTCGTAAACGAAAATCAACAGCCGGGAAATTATGAAGTAACTTTTAACGCCCTCTCCAATGAAGGAATTAATTTAGCAAGCGGAGTATATTTTTATCGCCTTCAGGCAGGCAAATTTTCAGAAACGAAGAAATTAATTCTTTTGAAATAAAAATATGATTATTGTTAAATAACTTTAGTTGAGATTTATTTCTCAGTTGCCGATTAAATATTTAATTTAATAACATGAATTTAAGATAAATATCCCAAAGAACTTTCAAGAGGCAATAACAATGTAGTTATTGCACTATCTAAAACCGAAGCCGGGAAAATATTTACACCCGAATCAAGAGTCGAGATTTCTGTTGAAGCAAAAAATATGCAATATGCTAATCAGATAAATGACCTGGTCGTAAAATTCATTAGAGTTGACATTGATGGTGATAATCAAATTCTTGTTATGGAAAGATTAACTATACTTGAACCTAGGTCAATAGAAATAGAAGCACGTGAAGCTTTATATTCTGTATTTGTTGATGAATTAAGACATTTGCATAAGGAAGGATTTTGTCACCGGGATATCAAAAGACCGCCGGGTTATGGAGGCAGATCTTTTGATAATGTTATTTTAACTCCAACCGGTATAAGGTTAATTGATGTTGGAATATCGGCAATTAAAGAGACAGCAGGAGAAACACTATTTGCACGTTATATTGATTCTGAAATGAAAGAAGTAGAAGAGTTTTACGAATATTTTCTTGAGCAATAGCTTATAAGAATAAAGCAGGATCCAACTGTAAATTAAACCCACAAAAATAACCGTTCATGGTTCAAATTGTTCTGCATATACCTTTAAATTTCCCCTCAAATAAATTTAAAGCCGAATAAAGTCTAAAACTACCGCTGCTATAAAATTTTAAAACTTTGCCTTGAACTTTTAATAGTTTAATTACCGTTATTAAAATTAATTAAACATAAGATTTAATTTATTAACTATTTAAAAGAAGGTTGTTATGAAAAGATTTTATTATTCTTTTGTTTGCTTGTTGATGGTTTTTGCTTTTTCTTCTTCTGTTTTTGCAAATGAGCCTGCGCAAAAGGATGAGATTGAAAAAGCAATTAGCAATTATGTCAGCGGCACCGATACTCGTGATGTAAGCTCTCTTGAAAAAGCTTTTTATCCCGAAGCTACTTTAGTTACCGTTAATAAAATAACAAATAAAACATCTACTCAAACCAGTGATCAATTTGTTGAACAAGTTAAATCCGGCAGAGCAGGCGGCTGGAAAAGAAACCTTGAAGTTTCTTCTGTTGATGGTAATGATAATATAGCCACTGCAAAAATTACAATATCAGATGCAGCAGTTAAACAAGACGGTTATCTTACCTTAGTAAAGAACGGTGACGGCTGGAAAATAGTTAGTGGTGTGTTTACACTTGAATCAAATAAGCAATAAAAAAATCTTTGGATGAGGTTGTCTCACACCAAAGATTAAAAATCATTCTTTCCTCTCTCAGAGGATGTAGGTTTGCGGGAATCTATTTTCGTGATGGTTTATAGATTCCCATTTTTGTTTGAATGATAAAGACAGCCTCATCCAATTTATTATTTACAATTTCGATAAATAAGAAAACTCAATCACTTTTGGATGAACCAGTCTTTCGAAATCTTTATACGACATTTTTATTAATTCCGTATGTGTCCCTGCATTGAATGCAATTTCTTCATCTTCAGCAAGGCTTGCTGCCGCATAAACTTCCATATCATATAAGTTACCGAAAGGCGGCATTGCCCCGATTTCACATTCAGGAAATTTATCTACAAATTCATATTCACTGGCAATCCGGATATTTTCATTTCCTAGCATTTCTTTTAGAATATGTAAATCTATTTTATATGAGCCAGGAATAACGGCCATAGCCAACTTGCCGTCAATTTTAATAACCACTGTTTTTGCTAGTTCTTTCCCTGGAATATGAGCCGAAGCAGCAATTTCCTGTGAAGTGAATGCTGAAGAATGAGTGATGGAAACATACTTGATGTTATTATCATCCAGAAACTTTTTTAATTTTTTTGCCGGCATAACCACCTCCAAATAATTAATTAAATTACTCTATTAATTAACTAAACAACGGAGAATGTTTTTGTGATTAATAACTAATTTAAGCGGGGTTGGATTTTTATATTTCGTGATCAATTCAAATTATCATTAAAATTAATCACAGAATGAATGGTAATGAATTAAATATTGAAAGTAAAATTATTTTTTAAAATGCCTTTTAATTTTTCAAAAACAATAGATTTTAATTCATCCGAATAAGGTTTGGATGGCACTTTTCCCCAAACAGGCTGCGGCCAGGCAGCATCAATTTTATATCGCACAATGTGATGTAAATGAAGCTGCGGAACTATATTTCCAAGTGCGGCAATATTTAATTTATTTGGACGGTAATTTTTTTGAAGAATACCCGCTAAATAAGATGATTCCTTTAATAATTGAGACTTGGTCTTTTTCGTTTAACTCAAAAATTTCTTTTATGTTTTCTCTTTGTGGAACCAAAATAAACCATGGGTAATTTGAATCGTTATTTAACAGTAAAAGCGAAAGCGGAAATGATCCAATTAAAAATGTATCTTCTTTAGTTGTTTGATGCAGTTCAAACATAAGGTGCTTATAAAAATTAATTTATGATTGTAACTATTTGAAAATATAGAATAGTATTTTAAAATAAAAAAGAAAAACAAATATTTTTTTGAGTTAATTTTTTTTATATCTATTATGCCTGATTATTTTATATTCAAAAGGCAGTCGGATAAAGCCTGCCCGGAATCAATGTTATGAACAACTAATTTTACTTTAGCAGGTTAATTATTAAATAGACTAAAATTAAAATTGAAACTACAAAGAAAAATTTTCTTACTCCTGCTCTGTTGTGTGCAGAATATAATTCTCTAACTTCAGAATTTTCTGAAAGAATTTTTTCAACCATATCTTTTGAATCTTTCAAGCCTAAACCAGTTTCTTCCCTCACAACTTTTACAGCATCTATTTTTTTACCTTCTCTCAAAAAGTTTAAAGCTTTTTCTGAAACTGAAATATTCTTTTGTTCAATAAAATTTTCGTTGGGATTATCATTAACGGAGGAAAGCTTTTCCACAAATTCTTTAGCTTCTTTTAACCCGATATTAAGTTCTTCACGCAGCATTTTTATTGCTTCGATTTTATTGCCCTTATTTATTTGCTCCAAAATTGATGATGGAATCTTAAAGTTATTGTCCATAATAACCCGAATCCTTTCTTAAAATATTTTAATCCTAATTTAACAAACTTTTAATTTTTTTCTCGATAGTTTTTAAATCCTAATCTCATTAGGTTTTATTTGTCATTCAGTAAAGAAAATATATATTGAATTTTATATACAACTTATCGCATTAAATTTGTTCTAACCATTTATTAATTCCGCTTTAACTTAACAGTTTAAGGAAATTTATTTATGTTAAAAAAAATTGGACTAACTTCTGTAATTATTCTTTTGCTTTCTTCATTATTCTTTGCAGATGGAGATTTAAAAGTCGCATCCATCGGTGATTTAAGCCTTTCTGATGGAGGTACAATTATCAACTGTAAAGTTGGTTATCGAACAGTAGGCAAAATGAATAAAGACAAATCAAATATTATTGTATTTCCAACCTGGTTCGGGGGAAATAGTGAAGACTTATTAAACTTAATAGGCCCTGGTAAATTAATTGATACGAATAAATTTTTTGTAATAGCTGTTGATGCTTTAGGCGATGGTTATTCTTCTTCTCCTTCAAATAGTGATGAGCAAGCAAACTCAAAATTTCCGGTTTATAATATTAAAGATATGGTTAGTTCACAGTATATTCTATTGAAGAAAGTGTTAAATATAAATCATATTTATGCTGTTGTGGGCGGCTCGATGGGAGGCATGCAGGCTTTCCAATGGATTACTTCTTATCCTAATTTTATGGACAAAGCGGTCAGCTATGTTGGCTCGCCAAAGCTTACTTCTTATGATTTGCTCCTTTGGAAAACCGAATTAGATATAATTGAACAAGGACATAAATATAACATCAGTGATGAAGATTTAATAAAAGATATAACTAATATTCAAACATTAAATATTCAAACTCCTCAATTTAGAATTGATCAAACAAAACCGGAAGACCTTGATTCTTTTCTAGATGAAAGATATTCTTTTCAAAAGAAGTATTTTAAATCTTATGATTGGGAATCTCAATTAAAAGCAATGATGCAGCAGGATATTACATCCCAGTTTGCAGAATCAATGAAGCTGGCTGCCGGATATATAAAAGCAAGAGTGCTTATAGTTGTGAATTTAACCGACCACATGGTTAATCCAAATCCGGCTATGGATTTAGCAAAAATGATAAACTCGGAGATTTATGTTTTTAATAATAAATGCGGGCATTTAGGTCCTGGCTGTGAAATGAAAAAATTTGAAGAAGTGGTAGGGACATTCTTATCTAATTAAAAATTAAATACCATTTGAATTATTTAACTTATCAATTAGCTCATTCCGTAAATTCCAAATTTTAGGAGTTATAGATACATGATAAAGATGTGGGTAAATTAATCTTTTTACACCGGTGTCTAATCTATCTAAATCTTTCTCACGCTGCTTCCTTAAATCATCAATGGATGGGAAATCATAAACAAGTTTTCCATCTTTATATACATCAACCAGCAGTGGTTCAATTTCTTTAAAATGATTTTTATCTAACACTCTTTTTTTAGTTTGATTAAACGGATGACGTAAAATTATTTTTTCATTATAAATAATGTCTTCATCATTTAAAGCAACTAAATCAGCAGTTGCTTCATTAGCAAGGTTATAAATTCTATATACCTGCTTGTTGCCCGGGTTTGGAATTTTTTCAACTGACTCAGAAATTTTAATTGCCGGAACCCATTCATTTTTATTTTCCAGTGCAACCAATTTATACACGCCTCCAAGAGCGGGTGCTCCTTCAGAAGTAATTAACCTGGTTCCAACACCATAAGTCAATCGTTTAATTAAATTATCCGGATCAACCTGATGCTTGGGTGCATCTTCTCTAATTTGACTTAAGATTTGCCAGATGTTCATTTCGTCAAGTTCATTTGAAAGTACAATTCCAACATCATTTAATCCGGCATCATCAAGCATTTGAACTGCGATGATGCTTAAATATGCAAGGTCTCCAGAATCCAATCTGATTGCGATTGGCTTATGTCCGCGCTTCTTTAAACTTTTAAAAACTTTTATTGCATTTGGAATACCGCTTTCAATGGTATTAATAGTATCAACTAATAAAACGCACTCATCCGGATATAAATTTGCAAAAGCTTCAAAGGCATCAAACTCACTCATACCCAAAGCCAAAAACATTTGAACCATGCTGTGAGAGTGAGTTCCTTTGGGTTGGTAGCCAAGTAAATTAGAAATTCCTACGTTTGATGAAAAGTCAGCGCCGCCGATTAAAGCTGCCCTTACAGCAGCAATTGCTCCTCTATCTTGTGCTCTTCGCGCTCCAAAATCAATCAGCATCTGGCCCTTTGTCATTTCTTTTATGCGGGATGCTTTTGTGGCTATCAAAGTTTGAAAGTTTAAATTGTTTAGTAAAACAGTTTCAAAAATTTGTGCAAGTGCAGCGGGGCCTTCAACAATAGTTAATGGTTCATTGGGATGAACTACTCTTCCTTCGGGAATTGATTTAATATATAACGATTTAAAGTTGCCGTTTTTTTTAAGCCAATCTAGAAAGTCATCATGGAATAATCTTTCTCCGTTTGAGTTTTTATTTGCCTTTAAGATTTCTATTTCAGTGTCGGTAAAAGATGTATTTTCAAGCCAGTCAATAAGCCATTCAAGTCCGGCATTAATGCAGTAGCCGGCTTTGTGTGATCCATAATCAGGATAATTTCTAAAGTAGTGATCAAACTGAACTTTTTTTTCATGAAGATTATTTTTGATAATACAATTGAGCCATCAACAATTGGTAATGGTCTGTAAATAAGGCTCCTTCGGTAATTTTTTGATCGAATTTTTTTAGCAAGTAAGTATCCTGTAAATATTTTTATTCATAATTAATATAAAGAAAAAAATAATGTGTTACTGTGAACAAACTTTAACAAATAAAAACTTATTAATTTGCTAAAAGAGGAAGGCCGATAATTTTATATCTAATCAAACTCTAAATTTTAATTTTATTTTATAAAGAATAAAACTGTGAATATTTGCTATTGCGAATATTTATATCTATAGTAAATCGGAAACTCAATAACTCAGAAAGTACTTCATCTAATTGAGTGGAATAAATTAAAAAAGGGAGTAAGTTAAGTGAATTCATAAATCAATTAATTCGAAAGGAGAAAATATGGAAAGCATCTTGCCTCAATTAAAAGAATTCGCTGCAATATACGGGATTAAAGTTATTGCTGCCATTGCAATTTTAATTATCGGGCTGTGGGCCTCAAAAATTTTAAAAAAATTTAATAAGCAAATTACTTGCGAAAAGAGAAATTGATTCCACGATTGTGTCTTTTTCTACTAACATTGTATATACTTTACTTGTAACATTTGTAGTAATTGCAACACTTTCACAGGTCGGCATCGAAACAACTTCTTTTATTGCAGTTATAGGCGCTGCCGGGTTCGCAGTTGGGCTAGCATTTCAAGGTGCTCTTTCAAATTTCGCTGCCGGATTTTTACTAATAATTTTTCGTCCTTTTAAAGCTGGTGATTTTATAGATGCAGCAGGTTCAATAGGGACAGTTGAAGAAATTCAAATTTTATATACCAAATTAAAACACCATAGACAACATTAAAGTAGTTGTTCCAAACAGCAAGCTAATGGGGGACACAATAACAAACTATAGTGCTAATGAAACAAGAAGAGCAGAATGGATTTTCGGAATTGGATATGATGATGATATTAAAAAAGCCAGGTCTGTAATTAAAAATATAATTGAAAGTGACGAAAGAATTTTACAGAGCCTGTTCCTCAAATAATTGGTAAAAGAACTTGCTGACAGCAGTGTAAACTTTGCTGTGAGAGCTTTTATAAATTTACCTGATTATTGGAATGTTTATTTTGATACTATTGAAAAAGTTAAAAATGCTTTTGACGAAAATAAAATCAGCATACCTTTCCCGCAAAGAGATGTTCATACATACCAGATGCAATAATTAGTTTTTTATATTAAATTGTTTTAGGATTGTTGATTATTACTTAATTATTTTAATCAAAATATACTTTAAACAAATTATGATAAAAATTATTGTGCTTGGTGCCGGAATGGTCGGCAGTGCAATAGCTGTTGACCTTTCCAAAAATTTCCGGGTTAAAGTTGCAGATATTGATAATGCTAAACTGAAGAAATTAAAAAAATATAACAACCTTGAAACTGTACAAACTGATTTATTTATTCCTGAAAATATTAAGCAGGTAATCAGCGATTCTAATATAGTGGTATGTGCAGTTCCCGGTTTTATGGGCTTTGATACTATAAAAACGGTAATAGAGCAATCAAAAAATTTAGTTGATATTTCTTTTTTTAGTGAAGACCCATTTGAGCTTGATAAGCTTGCAAAGAAAAAAAATGTAACAGCAATTGTTGATTGCGGAGTTGCCCCAGGCTTGAGCAGTGTTATTTTGGGCTATCATAACAAAAGAATGAATATAGAATCATTTGAATGTTATGTAGGAGGACTGCCTAAAAAAAGAAAATTGCCTTATCAATATAAAGCTCCTTTTTCTCCAGTTGATGTCATTGAGGAATATACTCGTCCTGCACGGTATATTAAAAATGGTAAATTGATTATTAAGCCCGCACTTTCCGATGTGGATATAATTGAGTTTGAAAGAGTAGGATCGCTTGAAGCATTCAATACTGATGGGTTGAGAACTCTTAATTAAGACGATGAAAATTCCTAACATGATTGAAAAAACTTTACGCTATCCCGGGACATGTAAATACTATCAAATTGTTAAAAGAAACCGGTTTCTTTGATGAGGAATTGATTGAATTAGGGAATGATGAAAAAGTACGTCCGTTGGATTTGACAGTAAAACTTTTATTCCCTTTTGGAAACTGAAGGAAAATGAAAAAGAGTTTACACTTCTTAAAGTAATAATTAAAGGCCAAAAGAATAAAAAGCAAAAAAAATACATGTATGATTTATATGACGAATTTGATATTAAAACAAAGACAAGCTCAATGGCAAGAACTACAGGCTATACTTGTACTGCTGCTGTAAATTTAGTTGCAAAAAATATTTATACAAAGAAAGGAATTTCTCCTCCTGAATTTTTAGGAGAAAATAAAGCATGTTTCGATTATATCCTTTCTCACCTCAAAAAAAGAAATATTAATCTTAAAGTTGAAGAAAGTTAGTAAATAATTTTTTATATTTTTATCGACTAAATGATTAGCATTTGCGATTGGATTATTTACCTCTCTTAAACAGAAAAGAAAATTTCGATTAAACTTTGATAGTTTTATTCCAACTTATTATAGGCCGTTAATGTCTTCTCGAAATGTTACCCAGCTTTTAGTGGATTTCAATAAAGGGGATAATGATGCTATTCATCTTTTACTTCCATTGGTTTATAATGAACTGAGAAGGCTTGCATCAAAATATTTAAAAGCTGAGTATTCAAAAAGAACTATACAAACTACCGAACTAGTTCATGAAGCGTATATTCGTCTTGTTGGAGATGAAAATTTATCTCTTCAAAACCGGGGACATTTTTTTGGTGTAGCTGCAAATTCGATGAGGCAAATTTTAGTGGATAGAGCGAGAAGAAGACAAGCAATTAAAAGAGGCGAAGACAAAAATAATTTGTCATTGGATGACGTTCTTTTTATTTCAGATGAAAAGAATGAAGAAATATTAGCTCTTGATGAATCTTTAAAGAAGCTTGAAATGTTTGATGAACGCTTAAGCAAAATTGTTGAACTTAGATTTTTTGCCGGCTTTACAATTGAAGAAACAGCAGAAATTCTAAATATCTCTCCCGCTACTGTTAAACGCGAATGGAGCACCGCAAAAGCATGGCTGTATAAAGCAATGGGCAAGGCTTAAAAATTTTCTTTAAACCATCTTATATTTTATAAATGAATATCCCGGATTGGAAAAAGATTAAATCTATATTTGAGTCGGCAATCGAACTGCCTAATAACCAACGCCATGATTTTATCGACAAAGAATGTTTGGGAAACGAATCTATCAAACAAGAAGTTGAAGCTTTACTATTTGCTTTT
This sequence comes from uncultured Bacteroidota bacterium, assembly GCA_963775245.1. Lineage (GTDB taxonomy): Bacteria > Bacteroidota > Ignavibacteria > Ignavibacteriales > Ignavibacteriaceae > CAVSWT01. The sequence goes on along the minus strand of CAVZID010000001.1, from coordinate 34,091 downwards.
GAAAATTCAGGCAGCTTTTTGGAAGAACCGGGTATAGATTTAGCTTATCTGCAAAATATAGATGAAGATGACATGTTCATAGGGAAGCAATTCGGTGCTTATAAAATTGAAAAGAAAATAGGCACTGGAGGAATGGCTTATGTTTACCTGGCAAGGAGAGCAGATAATGAGTTTGAGCAGACCGCCGCATTAAAAATTATTAAAAGGGGAATGGACACTGATGAAATAGTAAGAAGATTTAAACACGAAAGACAAACGCTTGCAAATCTCGAACACCCCAACATTGCAAAAATTATTGACGGCGGAACTTCCGATGATGGCCTTCCGTTTTTTGTTATGGAATATATTGACGGCATTCCAATAACCCAGTATTGTGATCTGAATAAACTTTCTGTTGATCAGCGGCTTGAACTTTTTATAAAAGTTTGTTCCGCTGTTAACTATGCTCATCAGAATTTAATTGTACACAGAGATTTAAAGCCAAGTAATATTTTAATCACATCCGACGGCACTCCAAAACTTCTTGATTTTGGAATTGCAAAACTATTAAGCGAAGAGCAAAATGCTAACACAATGGCATTAACCAGGGATGGTTCAAAGCTGATGACAGTAGAATATGCCAGTCCAGAACAAGTTACAGGCGGAAAAATTACCACAGCAAGCGATGTATATTCATTAGGTGTTTTACTGTACGAACTTTTGACGGGGCATTTACCGTATAACTTTAAAAATAAATTCCCTCATGAAGTTGAAAAAGTAATTACTTCAATCAATCCTGAAAAACCAAGTACTATAATTTCAAAATCCAGCAAGACCATTACTGAAGACGGTGAAGCAAATGAAATATCCCCGGAAGAAATCAGCATTCTACGAAACAGCAATATTGAAAAACTTAAAAGAAGACTATCCGGCGATATAGACAATATAATTTTAATGGCATTGAATAAAGAACCTGAAAGGCGTTATAATTCAATTCAACTTCTTGCCGAAGACATTAAACATTACATTGAGGGAAGGCCTGTTAACGCCCACAGCGATTCTTTGTGGTACCGATCAATTAAATTTGTGAGCAGGCATAAGATCGGTGTAACCGCCGTAACTATTATAGCTCTATTATTAATTTCCGGTGTTGCAGCAGTCATATGGCAGGCAAATCTTGCCGCATTGCAAAGAGATAAAGCTACTCTTGAAGCAGCGAAATCAAATCAGATAAATAAATTTTTAAATGAAATACTTTCTTCAGTCGATCCTTCAAAAGAAGGTAAAGATGTTAAAGTTGTAGAAGTTTTAGATAAAGCTTCAAAGAAAATACAAACCGAGCTGAAAAATCAACCCGAAATAGAGGCTCAAATAAGAACCACTTTAGGAATTACTTTTCAAAATTTAGGATTGTATGACCAGGGTATTATTCAGCTTGAGAGAGCACTTCAACTTCAAGATTCAGTGCTGGGGCAAAATAATATTGAAACTGCCATGAGTTTTAAAAATTTAGCATTGGTTTATCACTATAAAGGTAATCTTGACACAGCAAAATATCTGTACGAGAAATCCATAGAAATATTAAGAAAGTTAGTAAAGCCGCCTAACTCAAAAATTGCTGAAGCCTTAAATGATTATGGAACACTTCAAATGGACTTATCTAAATATAAAGATGCTAAAAAAAGTTTTGAGGAATCACTGACAAATTATATTAATATTTACGGTAAGGAACATAAAGATGTAGCTTCCACTTATAATAACTTAGCGCTTGATTTTCATTATTTAAACGAATTAGACTCTGCTGAAAAATACTATCAAACCGCATATGATTTAAATAAAAAAATCTTCGGGGATAGCAGCCTTAGTGTAACTTATAATATTAATAATTTGGCATTTGTTGCCCAGGATAAAGGCAATTATTTAGCTGCAGAAAGTTTATTCAGCAAAGCTTATAATCTTAGGAAAAAAATTTTGGGGGATAACCATCCTGAAGTTACGGTTAATAAATATAATTTAGGATGTTTGCTTTTTTTCCTCGGTAAGTATAAACAGTCGGAGGCTCTTATAACTGAGGCAATCAAAAGCTGGGGAAAGAAACTGGATAAAAATCATTATTACTTTGGTGATGCTTATGCTTTTCTTGGCAAGGTACAAAATGCCGATGGTAAATACGATTCTGCCTATCAAAATTTAACTCATTCACTTCAAATAAGAAATAAAATATTTGATGAGAAAAATTCGCTTGTTGTATCTACTGAATGTGAATTAGGTAAATCCTTGTTTGGACTTAAAAAATTTTCCAAAGCTGAAAATGTTTTGCTTAAGGATTATGCCAAGATAAAAGGTGAAAAAGAATATGATAAAAAAACTAGAAACAATTTAGTAAAAGCAATTATTGAACTATATGGGAAATGGGGAAAAAAACATGAGGCAAAAAAATATGTAGATCTTATTAAGAAAGAATAATCTTAATTAAAATTGATTATTAGATTCCTAGTGTAAAAACTCCGTAATATTTATTTTATTGGTAACAACTTTATGAACTTTTATTTAGCTGAGGAAAATTAATGTAATAAAGAAAACTCGGAAAATTAGGACTGGAAGTATCAGCACTTGGCCCTGGCTATATGGGCATGTCTGAATTTTATGGCGAAACCGATGAATCAGAATCAATTAAAACAATTCATAGAGCAATTGAGCTAGGTTTAACATTTTTCGATACAGCCGATATGTATGGGCCATATAAGAATGAAATTCTAGTTTGAAAAGCATTAAAAGAAAAAAGAGAAAAAGTTATTATTGCAACCAAATTTGGGATCGTTCGTAAACCGGGTACAAAGGAAAGAAGTATCAGCGGCAAACCCGAGTCCAAATTCCCGGAACCAAGCACATAATATATCTTGAAGAAAACGTGAAATCTATTGAAATTGAATTTACTGAAGATGAATTAAGAGAGATTGAAGAAGTTATTCCCATGAATGAAGTAGCTGGAACAAGATATGAGCAAATAGAGATGAAATTAGTTAATAATTAAAAGTATCGTGATCTTTAATTTTGTTTAAACCAAATCAAACAAAAAAAACTAGTTATTTTTTGCTTATAGATAATATTTACTATCTGATTTTAAATTGTATTAAATAAATCGGAAAACCCGTCTTTTTAATCAAAAAATTAGTTCAATTGTTCTATATCATTAAGCGTGATTTTATGCAATATTTATCGTCAAGATTTTATCGTTCGATAAGTATTTACTAGCGGATAAAATTTCTTTCTGTTCAATTTATAACTGCAGCTTGCGTGAATGGTTCTTGAATTCTTTTTAAGTTCCATCATAAGCTTAATAGAAAAGCTTGTTAATTATTATCGCTTTTATGATGTAGTTTTTCTTCTCAATCATAAATATATACTTGAAATAAATTTTAATTGTCGGTTTTACTTTGTTAGGGTAACAAATTTTATTTTAATAATTATACTTAGGAGGGTCTATGTTTAAATCCATTTTTACAACCTTTTTAATATTACTATTTTATAGCTCGTTTTCTTTTTCTCAATCCGGAAACAGCTTAAATACAAATAAAGTTCAAGTTTCCTTTCCGTTAAGTGATGATGCTGAAGATACTACAACGTCTTATGCCAAGTGGACGCGAGATGCTTCTCAGTGGCAAATAAAAATAGTGGGCGCACATAGTGGTTCTCAGGCCTGGGTACTGCAGAAAGGGCCGGGTGAGGTCAATGGATATACTTACATTACCTTGTCGAGTGGAATGGATTTATCTAGTACTCCCAATCCTTATGTTCAATGCTGGGTTAAAAGATCAGATGGCCAAGGCGGATATATAAGCTTACAGGCTTCTAGTGATGGTGGTACAACATGGAATAATTTAATTGCTACCAAATTTTACCGGTTCTAATTATACGCGTATTCAAGCTTCACTATATAATTACAGAGTGAACAATGCCTTAGTCAGAATTGGCTGTTACGCACCATATAGTTCGTATTATCTAGATGATATTATAATTGATAATGCACCAACTCCTCAATCTTTTGTGCTATTAAATCAAACAAATAATGGAATGGAAGTAAAATGGGGACAGTCAACTGCTAGCGACTTTGATATTTATAGGATTGTATTATCTACTGATCAAAACAAACTTACTAACGATCTTAATAATTTTGATGGCAATAAAGGTTATTACGTTACATCTGATATAAATAATCGTACTGAAAATGTTGTATTTGATATTTCAAATAAAGCAACAACTGATACCGTTTTAACAGATCTTACTTTTACCAATACAACTTATTATGGAAAGATTTATGAAAGTGATAAACAAGGGCTTGTAAATCAAGGCTCAGATAGAGCGGACTTAGCAACCACATTTACTGTTACAGCAGAAACAGCACCGTTTACAGAGACATTTGAAGGATCTTTTAAGTGGGCCGCAGATAAACCCTGGACTGTCACGACCGATGATGCTTCGGATGCCGGTCATAGCACAACTCATGCTTATGAAGATTCCCCTGGGGGAAATTATACCGCTAATGCCGATAGAAGGTTAGTGGCTCAAATAAATTTTGGTAACATGCAGCATCCGGTATTAAGATTTAATCAAAAATACTCATATGAACAGAATAATGATCAAGCTCATCTTGAATTTTCTAAGGATAATTCAAACTGGACGCAAATAACCGGCTTTACAGGAAACACTGGAGGATTATGGGAATCAAGGGATTTTGACGCAGGTTTTCTTAAAGGTACAAGTGGTTATGTAAGATTTAGAACTACTTCTAACGGCGCAGGTGTTCAGCAGGATGGATGGCATTTAGATGATATTCAGATATACAATAATACCAGAACCACTGCATTTCCATTTTTTGATGATGTTAGTGTTGATACTACTTCGCAAAAAGAATGGATACCTGGCTCTTGGAGCGTAAAGATAGCAGGAGATCATTCTGGGGATAGTCAAGTTTGGTATTTACCACAATCAGGAGGCGGGCCTGAAGGATATGATTATTTAACTATTGGGGGCCCCATAAATTTATCGAGTGTTCCTAATCCTTATATCCAATTTTGGATTAAGAGGAGTGATAATAGTGGAGGATATGTGAGAGTTCAAGCTTCAAATGATGGCGGTATCACATGGACAACTTTGTTCACACCAAATTTCACAGGCGCTCAATATACAAGGATTCAAGCTTCGTTATATAATTTCAGAGAGAGCAGTATTATGATACGAATTGGAGGATATGCTCCTTATGGTTCATATTATTTAGATGACATTTTGATAGACAATGCCCCAACACCCAAATCGTTTGTTTTACTTAATCCAACTAATAATGGAATGGAAGTTAAGTGGGGTAAATCAACAGCAAGTGATTTTGGTTCCTATCGAATTGTTCTATCTACCGATCAAAATAAACTTAACAATGATTTCAATAATAGTAATCCCAATAATGGCTTTTATGTTACATCTGACATAAATAAACGTACAGAATCAAGAGTGCTTGATATAAATAATATAAACACAACAGATACTATATTAACTGATTTAACTTTTACTAATACAATATACTATGCTAAAATATATGAGACAGATACACAAGAGCTTGTAAACCAAGGTTCAGATAGAGCGGATATCCAAACCACATTTAATGTTACTCCTGAAGTAGCTCCATTTAATGAAACTTTTGAAGGTACTTCATTTAAATGGGCGGCAGATATTCCATGGGAAGTTACGCAGGCTGATTCTGCAGATTCTATGCATTCGGCAACTCATGCTTTTGAAGATTCTCCCGGAGGCAATTATGAGGCTTATGCAGAAAGAAGATTAGTGGTTCAAATGAATTTATCGTCTATTAACAGACCACTTCTTAAGTTCAATCATAAATATGCATTTGAACAAAATAATGATTATGGTAGTATAGATATTTCTTCCGACAATGCAACATGGAAAAATATAGCATCATTTACAGGAAATAGCGGAGGAATGTGGGAAGCCAAGGAGTTTGATCTTGGCCCATTATCTCAGTCAGCTACCGGTTATTTAAGATTTACCAGCAGTTCAAATGCCCCCGGTGTACAGCAGGATGGATGGCATTTAGATGATATATCTGTAACAGATAATTATAAGCATGCTCAAATTCCCTTTATCGATAGTGTTGAAGTTGATAGTGTTTCAAAAACATATTGGACTACTGGTGTTTGGAAAATTAATTCTGCAAATGCTCATAGTGGTACTCAGGTTTGGTACTGTCCTCAAAATGGTGGAGGAACGGATGGATATACATTCCTGACTTTAAAGGGTACTGTTGATTTATCTGCTGCCCCTAAACCCTATGTTTCATTCTGGGTTAGAAGAGGAGATGGCGGCGGAGGCTACTGCAGTTTTGAAGTTTCAGGCGATGGAGGACAAACTTGGAAAGTTATTCAGCGGCCAAATTTTAATGGAGCAGCGTATACACAAGAATTATATTCACTTGCTGATTACAGGCAGAAAAATGTATTGATTAGGATCGGTGTTTATTCACCTTATGGAACTTATTATCTTGATGATATTGAATTTACAGACTCAACAGGTTATGCAACAGGTATTAGAGATTTGGCAGGAATAATTCCTGAGCAATTTGAATTAAGCCAGAATTATCCGAATCCTTTCAACCCGTCAACTACGATTAGATATGCTTTGCCGCAAGAAAGTAAAGTATCTTTAACAATTTATAATTTGTTAGGGCAAAGAATAGCTGAACTAGTAGATGGAATTCAAAATGCTGGTTATCATGAAACAGTATTTAATGCATCTAAATTAGCGTCCGGTGTATATCTTTATTCAATAAATGCTGTATCATCAGACGGAACAAAGAATTTCATAACTACTAAAAAACTTGTTCTGCTGAAATAACCAATATTTTAAAAGTTAGATTAATTCTTTAGGGAAGCTTCGGCTTCCCTTTTTTTATTCCGTTTATTAGAATCTATCTTCTTTAAATTTCTAAGGTTTTTAGATGTTGGAAATAATTTTTTTCAATGGTATGTTTCTTCGCTTTAATTAAAATATTAATACAATATTAAAATGTTTAAACCAAAATTATTTGTTGTTTATAAAAGCATAACTAAAAAACAATTAGTCAGCGAATTGACTGCCGGTGTTCTAGTAGGAATAGTTGCGCTGCCATTAGCAATTGCATTTGGAATAGCTTCTGGTGTTACTCCCGAAAAGGGATTAATAACTGCTATAATCGGAGGATTTATAGTTTCTTTTTTAGGTGGAAGCAGAGTACAAATCGGTGGGCCGACAGGAGCTTTTATAATTATTGTTTACGGTATTGTTCAGCAGTATGGAACAGAAGGCTTGATGATTGCAACTTTGATGGCGGGTGTAATATTAATTATTATGGGCTTTGCCCAATTTGGCTCTATGATTAAATTTATTCCGTATCCGGTTATAGTTGGATTTACAAGCGGAATAGCAGTTGTAATTTTTTCAAGCCAGGTAAAAGATTTTTTTGGTTTGAATATTAAATCAGTGCCTGCTGATTTTATTGAAAAGTGGAGAGTATATTTTAAAAATTTTAATTCACTGAATTTGGAAACATTATTAATCGGGCTTTCATCACTATTAATTATATTTCTTTGGCCCAAGGTATCAAGAAAAATACCGGGAAGCATTATTGCTATTTTATTAACGACTTTTGTTGTTCAATATTTTCATTTAAATGTTGAAACTATAGAATCAAGATTTGGAGCAATTCCTTCAAGCATTCCATTCCCTTCAATCCCATCTATGAATCTTGTCACCATTAAAAATTTAATAATGCCTGCAACTACAATTGCAATTCTTGCAGCAATTGAAGCATTGCTATCAGCAGTTGTTTCAGATGGAATGATAGGAGGGAAGCATAAATCAAATATGGAATTAGTTGCTCAAGGAGCGGCAAATATATTGTCCCCCTTATTTGGTGGAATACCTGTAACCGGCGCAATTGCCAGGACAGCTACCAATGTTAAAAATGGTGGAAGAACTCCTATCGCTGGAATAGTACATGCAATTACTCTTTTATTAATCATGATTGTTTTAGGTAAGTGGGCAAAACTGATTCCAATGGCAACTCTTGCAGCTATATTGATAATAGTTTCAATTAACATGAGTGAGTACCGTGTATTTAAACAATTATTAAAAAGCCCCAAAAGCGATATTGTGGTTTTACTAACAACTTTTGGATTAACTGTCATCTTCGATTTAACTATTGCAATTGAAGTTGGAATGGTATTAGCAGTTGTATTGTTTATGCGGAGGATGTCGGAAGTTTCAAATGTTGGAGTTGTAAAAAGGGAATTGAAAGATGAAGAAGAAAAATTAGATCCCAATGCAGTGACGAACAAAAATGTTCCTGATGATGTGGAGATTTATGAAATAGACGGCCCATTCTTTTTTGGGGCTGCACATAAATTCAGCGATATAATGAGGTCAATTGAAAAATCACCGAAAGTTAGAATAATAAGAATGAGAGATGTTCCCGCAATTGATGCTACTGGGTTAAATTTATTAAATGAATTGTTCATGGAAAGCAAAAAAGATGGCATTCACTTAATACTATCAGGGGTGCATACCCAGCCTTTATATGCGCTTACTCAATATGGTTTGCTAGATAAAATAGGTGAACAAAATATTTTCGGAAACATTGATGATGCTCTCGATAAAGCAAGAGATTTGTTAGGGCTTCCAATGCTTGGCCGGCCTAAAGAATTTATTGCTGTTGTAAAACGCGAAATGTAAAATGAATAATAAAATTTCCTTCTGATTATTCAGAGGGATTAAGACAATATTTTATTTTAAAAACTTCATAACTCTTATCCAATATTTTTTTATTTTAAAGAAACAATTAATATTCGAATCAAAAAGGTAACCAAATGGCTTATTCAATTTTAAAGCTTATACATGTTTTGGCCGTTATTATTTTTATGGGCAATATAACAGTTGGAATTTTTTGGAAAATGTATGCAGAAAAAACTAAAGACGTAAAAACAATTGCTTTCACTTTTAAAGGGATTATAAAAGCAGATAGAATTTTTACAATGCCGAGTGTGGCTGTATTATTTATTTTTGGATTAGGATCTGCTGGGGGTAATTATAATATTCTTTCAACCGGGTGGATATTTTGGTCATTGATATTGTTTATAATTTCCGGTGCAGTATTTATGGCGAAGGTTGTCCCCCTTCAAAAGAAAATCTATGCACTCGCAAGTGATACTGCTAAGTTTACGTGGGATGAATATAAAAAGCTTGCTGATCAATGGAACCTTTGGGGAACTATAGCTTTGATAACACCATTGATTGCAGTTATATTGATGGTTGTAAAACCAACTATTCCGGGAATTTAATTTTGTGTAGTTATGAATAACGGGGATAAAAAATTTAAATCGGAAGATATTTTTAATAAATTTTCCAATTCAAAGATTGTTTTACTTGATATTACTTTACTGCCGGAAATATTATCTAAATCAAAAATTCTGTTAGAAAGAAATACAGTTATAAATGATTACGTGAGGATTTTAGAAGTAAATAAAAAAATAATCTTTCAAGAAATCACAACTAAAAATGAAATTGCGCTCAGGCTTTTTAATGATTTAAAAGAAGCAGAACTACTATTAATTAATCGAATTGATGTTTATGAAAAAATGTGGGACGGCTGCGGATGCAAAGTTGATTATTATAAATAATTTTTTCAATTAAATAACTTGGTAAAAAATAATGGGTAATATTCCTCAATTCACCCCTGCCAAAATTGAAACTAAAAATACTATCCTAAGAAATTATGTTGAGGGAGAAGGCAAAATATTTTTTGATCTTATTAATAAAAATAGGGAAAGGCTCAAAGATAGTTTCCCGAATATTTTAACCGGTACCCATGATGAAGTTGCGGCAGAAAACTATATAAGAGATAAAATTTATGAATGGCGTCAAAAGCAGACTTTTGCATTTGGTGTTTGGTTAAAAAAAACAAATCAATGTATCGGCCATATAAGTATCAAAGATATTGAATGGAGAATTCCCCGCGGTGAACTGGCATATTTTATTTCTTATGAGTTTGAAGGGAAAGGATTAATGAGTGAAGCTGTAGTCTCAATGATCAAGTTTGGTTTTGATATCTTAAAATTGAATCGCCTTTTTCTTCGCGTTATAGTATCTAACGAAAGAAGCATTACAATTGCAGAAAAATTTGGATTTAAGAGAGAAGGTTGTATGGCCAAAGACCATCTCACTTTTGATGAGCAGTTGGTTGATGTTTACCATTATGGAATGACTGGAGAAGACTTTAATAAAATATTTAGCGGTTAATTTTTTTTGCTATTCTCAATCTTACAAATAAAAATTCTTATTTTCAGTTAATGCAAAATTTAATTTTAATTCTTGGCCTTGTTACACCCGTCTTCTTGATTATTATCCTCGGATATTTTTTGAAAAAGATTGGATTAATAAATGATGCTTTTGTTACGTTAAGTTCAAAAGTTGTTTTCACAGTTGCGTTGCCCGCATTGATTTTTACAGAAGTCTCAAAACTCAGTTTAAATGAGTTGCTTGATTTTAAAATTATAGCTTTTATTTATGCGGGAACTATAATTTCTTTTTTATTGGTTTGGTTTTTAAGTAAACCGTTTATCAAAGAGGGGAATGATAGAGGTGTTTTTATTCAAGGCAGCTTTAGAGGAAATTTTGCTATAGTAGGACTAGCATTAATTTCCAGTGTTTTTGGAAACGGAGTTCTTTCAAAGGCAGCTTTAATCTTAGGGTTTACTATTCCTCTTTATAATGTGTTGGCAGTAATAGCTTTAACACTTCCTGTTCGTGTTGAAAGAAACCTAAATTACACTCACACTTTTTATGAGATATTAAAAAACCCTTTAATCATTGCTGTGCTTGTTGGACTTTTATTTTCATATTTTTCGATTCCAATACCTGGGGTCATATTTAAAACTGTTGATTATGTAGCTGCGTTAGCTCTTCCGCTTGCATTAATAGGATTGGGAGGTTTTATGAAGTTTAGTGATTTTAAAAGATTTCCGGTTTAGCTTTTACTTCCACTTTAATTAAAATTGTTGTAGTTCCCTTGACTGCAACAATTGCAGCATACGAACTGGGATTTGTTAAAGGAGACTTAGGAATTATCTTTATTTTGTTCGCCTGTCCGACTGCAATAGCCAGTTTTATTATGGCAGAAGCTATGGGTTTGAACGGACGTTTGGCAGGAAACATTTTGCTGCTTACAACAATATTTTCAATCGTAACTATTACATTAGGTTTGTATATTCTTAAGCAAACAGGATTGAGCTGAAACTAGAAGCAACAATTATTTTTTTGTATTTATTAACGAAATGAAAACAATAAAAAAAATAATATTTTTTTTATCTTTTATTCTTCTATACATAGTATTTAAAGAATTAGTTGATCTATACAATATCGCAAAATCTATTCATCCTTACGCAGGGTATTTAACGCTTGCTTTAATTTCAGCCTTTATAATTTATTTTGCTATTATTCCTATTTATCAAATTTTACGAATTCCTAAAAGATATGCTCCTGTAAAAGAAAAAGATAAGATACCTGAATTATTAAAATTAAGAATTGATAATTTCAAAAAGAACAAATTTTTAATAAAATCAAATTTTGATTTTGAAAGTATTAAGTACGATGAACAAAGCCATACGAAAATTATTTTATTGCTTGAAGTTGAAGCACAGTTAATTAGGAAGAAATATGTTTCAAGGCTTTTTTATACAACAAGCATTTCTCAAAACGGGTTTATAGATGCAATATTAATTTTATCTTCAAGTATTAATCTTATAAAAGAAATTTTTATTCTGTATCAAGGGAGAGTAGCAAATAGAGATTTATTTATAATTGCCAAAAAAGTATATTATTCGATTGCTGTTGGAGGCTCAGAAGGAGTTGAATATGCAGCACAGGAAATATATTCTAAGCTTGGGACTGAAAGCATGAAGAGCATACCTTTCGCCAGTAAAATTTTAGGATCGCTTGCCGATGGTTATGTGAATGCCGCTCTTCTTACACGGGTTTCAATAATAACTGAAAATTATTGTAAGTTCATCTACATAAATTCTGACCGCGATCTTTATCCTTCAACTCAGACTATAATTTCAACTACTAAGTTTATTGTAAATGATATAGTTGAAATTATAAAAGAAAGAATTATCAAAACACCAAAAGAAAAAATTGAAAATATTATTAAAAAAGGCGGAAGCGCTATTAAATATTTTTTTGGTAAAGGAGAAGCTGAAAATACAGAGTAGTCAATTAAATTTATCTGAGAGAATTACTTGTTTACAAATGTTTTAATATCACCAAATAATCATTGGGCATTGTGGGCAATTTTATTTTTAGTTGCCTGGTTCGGATTATGGGCAGAAAAAACCAAATGGGGTTCAAAGCTTTCTGCAGTTGTCGTTTCAATATTAGGAACATTTTTATTATCAAACTTATCAATCATTCCTACAGATGCGCCTGCTTATGATATTGTCTGGTCTTATTTGGTTCCGCTTGCAATTCCTCTGCTTTTATTTAAAGCTGACTTAAGAAAAATAATTAGAGAGGCAGGCCCAACATTAATTGCTTTTGTTTTTGGAGCTATTGGAACGGTGCTCGGAACATTTTTAGCATTTTATATTATTAACTTAGGTAGTGAAGGCTGGAAACTTGCCGGAATTTTTTGTTCGACTTATATAGGCGGTTCGATGAATTATGTTGCTACTGCCGCAGCTCTTCAACTTAAATCCGGGGAGTTATTATCTGCCGGTGTAGCTGCTGATAATTTAGTGATGACAGTTTATTTTATATTACTTTTCGCAATTCCTTCTATTAAATTTTTCCAAAAATATTTTACTACAAAGCATGATGATAATGTTTCGGAAGCTAGCTTAATTTCAATTAACAAAAATGAAGAAAACAATAAATTAGGCTTAATGGATCTGACAAAATCATTGACAATTGCATTTGCAATTTGTGCGGTTGGTTTTGCACTTGCAGATTTATCCGGGATAAACGGAATAGGCATATTGATAATTACCGCTTTAGTAGTTGCAGCAGCAACAATTTTTCCTAAACGATTTGAAAAAATAAAAGGGGCAGATAAAATAGGTACCATGTTAATGCAAGTATTCTTTGCTGCTATAGGTGCAAGTGCTAATATAATGGTGGTGATAAAAGTCGGACCGATTTTATTTTTATTTGCAGGAATGATTTTGCTGACTCATTTAATTTTTATTCTTGCTGCCGGTAAAATATTTAAGCTTGACCTTGCAGAAATACTAATTGCATCTAATGCAAATATGGGAGGGCCTACAACAGCCGCCGCTATGGCTGTTGCAAAAAAATGGGATGAGCTAGTAATTCCTGCTATTTTATGCGGAACACTTGGTTATGCATTTGCAACTTTCATTGGAGTTGCGATTGGTTATTGGGTGAGGTGATTTAAAAATCGGAAAAATAATCATTATTATACTTAAGTCTTAGTTTTCTTTTTCATATCAACCTTTTATTTCTTTAATTTTGAAACGTTAATCTCAATAAATTACTAACGATTGAAAAAATGAAAACAGCAACAACAATTATTCAGCTTATACAATTAATGTTAGCGCCAGGCTTGATGATTTCAGCCTGCGGACTTTTACTTTTAGGAATGAACAATAAATATTCTTTGGTTGTAAATAGAATCCGTTTGTTAAATGAAGAGCGAAGAAAATATTTAAGCAAGCACGACAAAGAATTTAAGTATGAAGAAAATGTTAGAATAGAGAGCTTATCAACTCAAATAAAATCTTTAGTTGTAAGGGTTAGATTAGTCCGCAACGCTGTATTTGCATATTCCATTGCTGTTGGAATATTTGTGCTTACTTCACTTTTTATTGGATTAAATTACCTAACAGAATCTGATAAATTGGACTTTATCATTGCAGCATTATTTTTACTTGGGATGATTGCAGTACTATTAGGAGTTATTTACGCTTCATATGAAACCATCAAAGGTTACAACATCATCCAGTATGAAGTAAAAACTGAAGAGTGATTTCGTTAAGTCAAAATTCAAATATCAAAAGTCAAAATTTAAATGATTGTAAGTTTTCATTTTTTTTAAATTATGAACTTTGACTTTTCACTTTATTAATAGCGCCATTATAGCCTTCTGAACATGTAGTCTGTTTTCTGCTTCATCAAATATTACTGAGTTTGCTGAATCTGCAACTTCATCTGTAACTTCATCGCCTCTGTGTGCAGGCAGGCAGTGCATAAATATATAATCGTCTTTTGCATTCCTAACTAATTTTGAATTTACCTGGTACTTAACAAATTTTTTCTTTCTATCTTCGGCTTCTGCTTCCTGCCCCATGCTTGCCCAAACATCAGTATAAATTATATCTGCGCCGTTAACAGCGGCTACAGGGTCTTCCAAGATTTCAACTTTGCTGCCAATATATTTTGCATTCTTCTTTGCATTCTCTACAATTTCTTTAACCGGTTTGTAATTAGAAGGAGTGGCAAGAACTATATTCATTCCAACTTTTGAACAACCGTGCAGTAAACTGTGAGCCATATTATTTCCGTCACCGAGATAAGCTAGCTTTAATCCTTTTAAAGTTCTTTTCTTTTCAAGAATTGTAAATAAGTCGGTTAAAACCTGGCAAGGATGTAATAAGTCTGTTAAGCCGTTTATTATAGGAATTGAACCGAATCTTGCAAGATCAACAACATCCTGATGATCAAATGTTCTGATCATAATTGCACTTAAATATCTTGAAAGAACTTTTGCAGTATCGGAAATGTTTTCACTTTTACCAAGCTGTAAATCATTTTTTCCGAAGTACATTCCGAGTCCGCCTAATTGGTAAATTCCTGTTTCAAAAGATATTCTTGTTCTTGTGGAAGGTTTTGAGAAAATCATTCCCAAAGTTCTTCCTTCAAGAATTTTATGCGGTTCTCCTACAAGTAATTTTTCTTTTAATGTTTTACTTAAATCAAATATCTGATAAATTTCTTCTAATGATAAATCATTGATCGAAATTAAACTTTTGCCTTTCATGTTTACTGCCATTTTATTCTCTCCGCTTTATGAAAATTCTAATTTATAAATTACCTTATTTATGGTGACTTAATAAACCCGGTTTCTTTAAGAAACTGGGTTTATAGCTGCCTATTTTGAATAATTTCAGTTTATAATTCTCGTTCCGCTTCCTTCAATTCCGACTTGCGATGCTTCTGTTATGATTGCTTCTTTACCGCCGCTTTCAATAAAATTTACTGCGGCAAGAATTTTTGGCCCCATACTGCCCATTGCAAACTGGCCTTCATTCAAATATTTTCTTGCATCATCAATTTTTATTTCATCTAAAGCAACTTGATCTTTTTTATTAAAGTTCAAATAAACTTTTGGAACGTCCGTAAAAATATAAAATGTATCTGCATTAATCATTGTTGCTAATAAAGAAGATGCAAGATCTTTATCGATTACAGCTTCAATCGCTTCAAGATGATTATTCTCATGTTTGTATATTGGAATTCCTCCGCCTCCAACGGCAACAACAATATGCCCGCGCTCAACAAGTTCGCTTATCATTGCTTTGTTCATAATATCCATCGGTTGGGGAGAAGCAACTACACGCCTCCATCCGCGTTTTCGCTGATCTTCTTTAAATACCCAATTATTTGCTTTTGTTAATAAGTCGGCTTCTTCCTTAATATAATAACCTCCGATTGGCTTTGTCGGATTTTCAAATGCCGGATCTTTTATATCAACAAGAACCTGTGTTACCAAAGTTACCACATTTCTATCAACATGATAATCATTTAAAACATTTCTCATCTGGCGTTCGATCATATAGCCAATTCCACCTTGCGAATCAGCCACACAAATATCAATCGGCATTTTAGGAATCTTATATTGATTGAACCCGGCTTCATTGCGTAATAAAATATTTCCAACCTGCGGTCCGTTGCCATGAGTTATAACAATATTGTAGCTGTCTTCCAAAAGCTTAATTAACTTTTCACATGTATCGTAAGTATTCTGTTCTTGTTGATCAATAGTTCCAATTTCATTTCCTCTTAAGATAGCATTTCCACCAAAGGCGACCACAGCCAATTTTTTCATTCATGCCTCAAAATTTATAAATACATTTGGATTTTTTATACTCGTGGAGTTGTCCGGCAGGCTTCATATTTAATTATTTAATTAACTTTTTTCATAATAATTCTTCCCCTTGCATAAATATTTAATTTTGACAGTGCTTAATCTAATAAGGAAGATGTTAAAAAGAAATATGAAAGATAAGACTTGCTGTAGATGTGTATTCGATGTGTTTTAACTACATTATTTATAATTCAATTTTGTCAAAGTTATAAACCCAATTTCTCAAAGAAATTGGGTTTATTCAAATGTAAAGTCACTTTTTATTTTAAATAAATTTTTACATGTTTAATTTTATAATGAGAAATAAAAATGAAATAAGCGGCTCTGATTTATTAAAGCCGGAAAATATGCTGCGGCTTTATGCCAGCGGAGCGTTTCCAATGGCAGATGAAAAAACCAATGAGATAAATTGGTACATGCCTGAAATTAGAACAATAATTCCTCTGGATAATTTTAATATTCCGCGTTCGTTAAAAAAGTTTTTAGAGACTTCAGATTTTGAATTTAAATATGATAACGATTTTCTTTCAGTCGTAAAAAATTGTGCTGATAGGGAAACAACCTGGATTTCAGAAAAGCTTATTGACGCCTATTTAAAGCTTCATAAATTAGGGCACATTCATACAGTTGAAACCTGGCAAAAAGGAAAACTTGTTGGAGGTCTGTACGGCGTTACTTTTAGAGGTGCATTTTTTGGTGAATCAATGTTTTCAAAAACAAAACAGTCTTCAAAAGCTGCACTGGTAAAATTAATTGAAAGATTAAACGAAAGAAAATTTGTTATTCTTGATGTTCAGTACATGACAGAACATTTAAAAATGTTTGGAGCAAAAGAAATTATTTTCGAAGAATACCAGCAATTACTTTTTAAAGCATACCAAAAGGACTGTTCTTTTTAATTATTATTTTTAAGAAATAAAATTGCTATACTTTTTGTCAGTTCCTTCAATATGATTTAACAGCCAATTCTTTAAAAAGTTCATCGTTTCAAATGTTACCAAATTACTATCTGTTAAATATTTTTCTTGTAAGTCTAAAACTTGCTTGGTTAAATCTTTATGTATTTGCTGGTGTTCTATAAGGCCAGCGTAATTTACTTTTTTCATTAACTGTTCTTCATTTGAAAAATGATATTTTGTATAATTTATCAGTTCATCAAAAATTTTATGCAATATTAGTTTGCCTTTTCCCTCTTTCATAGCTGAATTAAGCTCATTAATAAGAGCAATTAATTTTTTATGTTGAGAATCCATTAAAGAATTATTAACACTATATTTATCAGACCACGTTATTAATTCTGTCATTGTTAAAACCTTTTTATTATACTGTAATTTTGTTATGATAATTCAATCAAAGTAAATTATGATAACTATAAAAATCTAAAAACTTTTGTTACTCCATAAATTTAATTATTGAATAACTTATTTATATTAAAATTATTTTCCTTAAGTAATATATTTACTTAATCAGCCAAATTTCCTTCTGCGGTTTTGAAATAAATCTGCATCCATCTTTTGTTACGTAAACTTCTTCTTCAAGTGTTGAAGTGCCGTAATCCTTTACAGGCA
Organism: uncultured Bacteroidota bacterium; assembly: GCA_963775245.1. GTDB lineage: Bacteria > Bacteroidota > Ignavibacteria > Ignavibacteriales > Ignavibacteriaceae > CAVSWT01. Next base: position 16,343 of record CAVZID010000001.1, on the reverse strand, counting down.
GTCTCGGCTCAATTGTAAAAATTTGCGATTCTTCAATTTCCATTAGAGGAGCATTGCCATATTTTTCCCATTTGGGAAACAAACCCGCACCACCGTCATGAACTGCTTTCCCGACCTGATGCCCAAGTCCATGCGGGAATTCCGGATAACCTTGTTCGACTATATAGCTCCTTGCAATAGTATCCATTTCCAACCCGGTTACCCCAGGCTTAAGTGCATCGGCTACCTTTTGAATTGCATCGCGGATAACATTAAATCCTTTAGTAACATCTGCCGGAGCCTGAGTTTCTTCATCTTTTAATACGTACCAGGTGCGCTGCAAGTCTGAACAATAGCCATTGTATTGTATTCCAAAATCGATGTTGACCATGTGCCCTTTTTCAACTTTCCTGTTTGTTGGCCCTGAATGCGGGTCGCCGGCTTCAGGTCCCGTAAAAACAGCAGGGCAGTGATCATCATCCCATGCTAAACCGAATCCTTTTTCTTTAACAATATTTTTAATAAAATTTGAAATATCAAGCTCACTTTTCCCCGGCTTAATGAATTGTGTGGATTGATCAAAAATCTTTAAAGTTTCATCAACAGCTTCCTGCATTATCTTTAATTCGGTTGCAGTTTTTCTTCCTTTTAATGCTGAAATAATTTCATCTGATGAAACTAACCTATTTACATAATCTGTCCCTTTTAAGTAGTCATTTAAAATAAGATACATTCCATGAGTTAAACCGTCAGCTAACTCCGAACTAAGTGAATAATTAATTGCAATCTGCTTGGGGTTTTTTGATTTGATGTAATTAACAAGTAAATCTCTAATAGATTCGTTATATCCAATTATATTTTTGTAAAGATTTAATTCTCGAATGTTGCTTTCTTCCAATGATCCGAGAATACATGTTGTGTCACCGTCTTTATTAATTATCAATGCCGTAAGCCACGTAAAATTAATTCCCGAAATCATATCCAAAACCGGATCACGCATATTTGAACTTTCCCTTACAAAAGTAATCCACATATCGATGTCTTTTTCATTTAGAATACCGACCGCTTGATTAATTTTTTCTTTTAAAATTTCATTATCCATTTTTTGCCTCAATATTTTGAATTTTCAACAAATTATTTTTACAAATCTATTAATAATTAAGTCAAAAGTCATAAATCAAAAGTCAAAAATTAAACAAGGAAATTTTAACACCAAGATCACAAAGAAGGCACAGATTTTCACAGAAATAACTAAAGGAAATAAATTTATAATATTATGAATTTCTAAGATTTGAAATTACTTTAAGCAACTATAAGAAGACTTAGCGTAACTTTCTGAAAAATTTCTACTTTATTTCTTTATTTTATAAACTATCAGTTGTGAGATTCCATTAAAGAGTTAGGATGAATAAAACTCTTATTTCAAATAGAATTTTAAAAATCTTGAAAAATATTTCAGTTTTTCAGTTAATTATTCGCTAAGTTTCATTAGTACAATAAAGGATTTTATTAAAATTTTCTTTTTTAATGAAACTGCAAAAACTAAAAAATAGTTCAAGGGGAAAAATGATGTCTAAAATAAAAGTCCAATCTTTTATCAAATCCAAGCCTGCCTGCCGAATAGGCAGGTATAAAATATTTATATCACCATATTAAATTAATTTTTTTATCAAGAGGATCGTATGTCAGAGTATATCAATAATTTATTGACGAAGGTGAAAGCACTAAACCCAAATGAGCCGGAATTTCATCAAGCAGTCGAAGAAGTAGTTGAATCACTAGAAATAGTTTTAGAAAGACATCCTGAATACCGTTCGGCAAAAATTTTAGAAAGAATGGTTGAACCGGAACGAGTAGTTTTATTTAGAGTTCCATGGATGGATGATCAAGGTGAAATTCATGTTAACCGCGGATTTAGAATTGAAATGAACAGCGCAATCGGCCCTTACAAAGGCGGATTAAGATTTCACCCCTCTGTAAATTTAGGCATTTTAAAATTTTTAGCTTTTGAGCAAGTATTTAAAAACAGCTTAACAACTTTACCAATGGGCGGCGGTAAAGGCGGCTCTGATTTCGATCCCAAAGGAAAAAGTGATAACGAAGTAATGCGTTTTTGCCAAAGTTTTATGACTGAATTATTCCGTCACATTGGTCCTAATACAGATGTGCCTGCCGGGGATATTGGTGTTGGTGCTAGAGAGATTGGATATTTATTCGGCCAATATAAAAGACTAAGGAATGAATTTACCGGCGTGCTTACTGGTAAAGGATTAAACTGGGGCGGCTCATTAATTCGTCCGGAAGCTACCGGTTATGGTGCGGTTTACTTTGCTCAGGAAATGTTAAAAACAAAAGGGCTTGAGATTGAAGGAAAAGCTTTTGCTGTTTCCGGTTTTGGAAATGTTGCCTGGGGTGCGGTAAGAAAAATAAATCAGCTTGGTGGAAGGGTTGTAACTTTATCAGGGCCGGATGGTTTTGTTTATGATAAAGATGGAGTCAAGGGAGAAAAAGTTGATTACATGTTAAAGCTTCGAGCAAGTGCTAATGATAGAGTTCAGGATTATGCTGATCAATTTAAAGCTGAATTCTTTCCCGGCAAGCGTCCCTGGAGTGTTAAGGTTGATGTAGCTATGCCTTGTGCAACTCAAAATGAAATCTTTGAAGATGATGCAAAAGAATTAATAAAAAACGGATGCATGTGTGTTTGTGAAGGTGCAAACATGCCGACGACTCTTGAAGCCTATAAAATTATAAAACAAGCCGGGATTCTTTATTCTCCGGGCAAAGCTTCTAACGCAGGCGGCGTTGCAGTTTCTGGGCTTGAGATGACGCAAAATAGCATGCGTTTGCCCTGGCTGCGTGATGAAGTTGATGAAAGGCTTCAGCAGATTATGAAAAAGATTCATGACACTTGTGTTTCAACAGCAGAAAGATTTGGAACTCCAGGGAATTATGTTAGTGGGGCAAACATAGCCGGCTTTTTGAAAGTTGCGGATGCAATGTTGGATCAAGGTTTAGTTTAATTGGAGTTATGGAGAATTGGAATTTCGGAATTTCATGATCTTGAACTTACTCTTGAACTTGAACTTTAGTTTACAATTTTTATCAATGATATAAGTAATAATCTTTACTATTTTTGAGATGAAGATTTTTTTTGTAAGAAGTAATTGATACGGATTTAGGTTTGTTTGAGAATACGAAAATAACTAAAATGGATAAGCTAGGCCTTTTTAGTATAGAAGATATTTTCAGCAGCCGCATTAAAAAATTCCAAAAGTTAATGCGGTATAAAATACGTGAAATTTTACTTGTATCAAGTCTATATGATTATTATTTATTTGAAGAAGATGGAAGGCTTTACGAGTTAATCCGCCAGGAATATCAAGTCTTAAATCTAAGCCAGGCCCCTGAAATAACACACGTAACAACCGGAACAGAAGCAATTGAACTGCTGCTCCAGGAAAATAGCTTTGACCTAATCATTACTACTCTTCATATCGATGATATGCATGTTATTAAGCTTGCGGAACTGATAAAAAAGACTGGTGTAAAAGCACCAATTATTTTGCTTGCTTATGACAACCGCGAAAGAAAAGAGCTTGTAACAAATTATGATACTTCAATCTTCGATAGAATTTTTATCTGGCAGGGCGATTACCGTTTACTTATCGGGATTATTAAATATGCCGAAGATAGGATGAACGTTGAGAATGATGCCTCAGCCGCAGGTGTGCAGGTAATAATTCTTGTTGAAGACAATGTAAAATTTTATTCGGCTTATCTCCCTCTTGTTTATACGGAAATCTTTAAGCAGTCCCAGAGATTGATTAGTGAAGGTATAAATCTTACTCATAAATTCCTTCGTATGCGTGCGAGGCCCAAGATTTTACTTTGTACAACTTATGAAGAGGCCTGGGATTATTTTACGAAATATGAAAACTTTATTTTAGGAATTATCAGCGACAGCAACTTTAAGCATCACGGACAAAGAGACCCGGAAGCGGGAATTAAATTTTCGCAAAACGTAAAAGCTAAGCTTAAAGATATTCCTATTTTATTGCAGTCAAGCAATCCTGATTTTGCTGAAAAAGCCTTAGCGGCAGGAGCCGGGTTCCTATATAAAAATTCTCCGCGTCTGCTTCATGAGCTTCGTGATTTTATGATGAATCACTTTGGATTTGGTGATTTTATTTTTCAAACTCCCGACGGGAAAGAGGTTGCACGCGCAAATAATTTAAAAACATTGGAAGAGCAGCTTGCTGTAATTCCAATTGAAAGTATTGTCTATCATGCTGAAAGAAATGATTTTTCCAAATGGCTTAAAGCTCGAACAGAATTCTGGCTTGCACATAAGTTAAGGCCGAGACAGGTTTCTGATTTTAGTTCATTGGAAGAGTTAAGGTTAGAATTAATTAATTCAATCAAGCTTTATCTTGAGCTTCGCCAGCGCGGAATTATTACAGATTTTAATAAAGAATCATTCGATCCTAAAAACAGCTTTGCCCGTATTGGCGGCGGTTCCTTAGGTGGTAAAGCCCGTGGTCTTGGTTTTATTAATACATTAATAAATAATAATAAGATCAGGTATAAATTTCCCGGAGTAGAAATTTCTGTGCCTTCTGCTATTGTAATTGCAACTGATGTTTTCGATCATTTTATTGAAGTAAATCATCTTGATATTTTTGCGTTGAGTACAACAAGTGATGAAGAAATTACGTTGAGATTTCTTCATGCTCCGAATTTTCCTATAGATATAATAAATAAACTTACTGAATATCTTGAGATTACTATAGGCCCGCTTGCTATTCGTTCATCAAGCCTTCTTGAAGATTCGCAATTCCAGCCGTTTGCCGGAGTGTATCAAACCTACATGGTACCAAATAATAATCCGAATATCCAGGTTAGATTAGATGAGCTGCTTCAATGTATAAAAGGAGTTTATGCATCAACCTTTTATAAAAAAGCAAAAGACTACATGAAAGCAACTGCCTACAGTCTTGAAGAAGAAAAAATGGCTGTGATAATTCAAAAGCTGGTTGGTGCTCAGCGTGGCGAAAGATTCTATCCTGATTTTGCCGGTGTTGCAAAGTCATTTAATTTTTATCCGGTACCGCCGCAAAAATCTTCTGACGGAATTGCGTTGGTAGCATTAGGATTAGGCAAGCAGGTTGTTGATGGCGGAATGGCTGTTAGATTTTGTCCGAAATATCCAAAGCATCTACTTCAATTTTTTTCTACCAAAGAAACAATAAGGAATGCGCAGCAGGAATTTTTTGCTTTAGAAATTAATGGCCATCTTGATGACTCTGCAACCAGGCAGCCTGATCAATTAGTTAAAAAATTTGATTTATCTAAAGCAGAAGAAGATCAAACTTTATTTCATGTTGGCTCAACTTACTCTGTAGAAGATGATGCAGTTTACGATGGAGTTTCAAGACCGGGAAGAAGAGTTGTAACATTTGCCCCAATTTTAAAACATAATGTATTTCCGCTCGCGGATATTCTTGATCTCCTCCTGGAAATGGGAACCTGGGGAATGGGTGTTCCGGTTGAAATTGAATTTGCTGTAAATATGAATGTGCCTCGAGGACTGCCCAAAGAATTTGCAATGCTTCAAATGAGGCCGCTGGTTATTAGCCATGAGCTTGAAGAATTAAATGTTGATTATTCTGATAAAGAAGAACTAATTTGTCAGAGCCAGCAGGTTTTAGGTAATGGTGCAATGAACGGGATATTTGATGTTGTTTATGTGGATTTCCAGAAATTTGAGCGTGCTAAAAGCCGTGAAGTTGCTAATGAAGTAAATATGATCAATTCAAAGCTGCTCGAACAAAAGAGGCCTTATATATTAATTGGTGTTGGCCGATGGGGGAGTCTTGATCCATGGTTAGGAATTCCGGTTACTTGGGATCAAATTTCAGGAGCAAGTGTCATAGTAGAAACAAGCTTCAAGGATATGAATGTTACTCCGTCGCAGGGTTCTCACTTCTTTCAGAATTTAACTTCATTTAAAGTTGGATATTTCACGGTGAATTCTGCAAATCAATTTGATTTTATTAATTGGGACTGGCTGAATAATGAATCACCAATTGAAGAATATCATTTCACAAAGCATTTAAGGTTTGATAAACAAATTGTAGTTAAAATTAACGGAACAAAAAATAAAGGAGTGATATTAAAACCGGAAAAATAAAATTTTAATATTGTGAAAATGGCAACATTATTTTCATAGTACGTTTTGACTTAAATCATGATCAAAACAAAATTAGCTAACTGTGCCAAAAGCACTGAATACTTAATCAATAAAAATATAGGGAGGCAGTAATGTCCGACTACGTAAAAGATCTTCTCACTGAAGTAAAGGCTAAAAATCCAAGTGAACCTGAATTTCATCAGGCAGTTGAAGAAGTTGCAGATTCACTTGAACTAGTATTTGAAAGACACCCCGAATATAGAGCTGCAAAAGTTCTTGAAAGAATAATTGAGCCAGAAAGAGTGATTTCATTCCGAGTACCCTGGGTTGACGAACAGGGAGAAATTCATATTAATAGAGGCTATAGAATAGAAATGAACAGCGCTATTGGGCCTTATAAAGGAGGCTTAAGATTTCATCCCTCTGTTAACCAGGGAATTTTAAAATTCTTGGCTTTTGAACAAGTATTCAAAAACAGCCTAACCACATTACCAATGGGCGGCGGCAAAGGCGGTTCGGATTTCGATCCTAAAGGGAAAAGTGATTTAAAAATCATGCGTTTCTGCCAGGCTTTTATGTCGGAATTATTCAGACACATTGGCCCTAACACAGATGTACCTGCCGGAGATATTGGCGTTGGCGGAAGAGAAATCGGGTTCTTATTTGGGCAATACAAAAAATTAAGAAATGAATTTACAGGAGTTCTGACCGGGAAGGGATTGAACTGGGGTGGTTCATTAATTCGTCCCGAAGCAACCGGATTTGGTTCAGTATATTTTGCTGCTGAAATGCTTGAAACAAGAAACCAAACTCTTGAAGGAAAAACATGCCTTGTTTCCGGAAGCGGGAATGTTGCTCAATATACTGTTGAAAAAATACTTGAGCTTGGTGGCAAGGTTGTTACTCTTTCTGATTCCAACGGATTTATTTATGATGAAGCAGGGCTGACTAAAGAAAAATTACAATATATAATGGACTTGAAAAATGTCCGGCGTGGAAGAATAAAAGAATATGCGGAAAAATTTAAAGGTGCTGTTTATACAGCAATCGATCCAAAGATGAATCATAATCCTTTGTGGGATCATAAAGCTGATTGTGCATTCCCAAGTGCTACTCAAAATGAAATAAATGAAAATGATGCAAAGAATCTTATTAAGAATGGAGTTTATCTAGTAAGTGAAGGCGCTAACATGCCAACAACAATTGAAGGCGTCAATATTTTCTTAGATGAAAAAATTCTTTATGGTCCTGGCAAAGCAGCAAATGCAGGCGGTGTAGCAGTCTCAGGTTTGGAAATGACACAGAACAGCATGAGACTTCCCTGGAATAAAGAAGAAGTTGATGCTCGTTTAAAAATGATTATGAGAAATATTCATGGTACTTGCGTTGAAATGTCAAATAGATTTGGAACACCTGGCAATTATGTTAACGGCGCTAACATCGGCGGCTTCCTAAAAGTTGCAGATGCTATGATTGATCAGGGCGTTGTTTGATTATAAAAGTTAATGAGGGGCTGCTGAATTGCAGCCCTATTTATTTTAAAACTACTTAAATTTTATGATACACAACTTCGAAGAAGTAAAAGACAATTTTGATGCATTCTGGATTGAGCATGGTTACGGCAACCGTTTCCAGGGTTTTCAAAATTTAATGCGGCTGCGTATCCGCAACATACTGTTGGTTTCAAGCCTGTACGATCTATACCTTTTTGAAGAAGACGGCAGGTTGTATGAATTAATCAGGAACGAATACCAGGGGTTAGGTTTAAGTCATGCCCCTGATTTAACGAGAGTTTCAAGTGGTAAAGAAGCTATAAACCTGGCAAAAGAGGAAAACCGTTTTGATCTTATCATTACCACGCTGCATATCGAAGATATGCACGCTATAAATTTTGCGAAGCTTGTTAAGCAGTCTGGATTAAATATTCCTGTTGTTCTTTTAGCTCACGATAATAAGGAGTTAAACCAGCTTCTTCGCAATAAAGATGTAAAAGTTTTTAATAAAATATTTGTATGGCAGGGTGATTTCAGAATTATTATTGCTATTATAAAATTTATTGAAGACAGACTGAACGTAGAGCATGATACAAAAATTGTTGGAGTACAAACCGTAATTGTAATTGAAGATAATGTTAGATACTATTCTTCTTTCCTTCCTCTGATTTATACTGAAATGTTAAAGCAATCCAGGCGGTTGATTTCGGAAGGTATAAATTTAACTCATAAATTTTTACGAATGCGTGCCCGGCCTAAAATTCTTCTTTGTTCTAATTATGAAGAAGCATGGGAGTACTACCAAAAATACAAGGAATATATTCTCGGAATAATTTCCGATATTGATTTTCCTCATGAAGGCATTCAAGATCCTAAAGCCGGCATAAAGTTTACTAAAAATGTTAAGGTAGAACATCCTGATATTCCAACTCTATTACTTTCAAATATGGAAGAGAATGCTGAAGATGCAAAAGATGTCGGCGCAGCTTTTATCTTAAAAGATTCTGCTTTGCTGCTGAGCGAACTGAGACAATTTATGATCACGCATTTTAGCTTTGGAGATTTTATTTTTAGAACTCCAGAGGGAACAGAAGTGGGAAGAGCCAACGATCTCAGATCATTGGAAAAGCACTTAAAGCGAGCGCCTATAGAAAGTATTTTATTTCATGCAGAAAGAAATCATTTTTCAAACTGGCTGAAAGCAAGAACTGAATTTTGGCTGGCGCATCAGTTACGACCTAGAAAAGTTACTGATTATTCTTCTGTAGAGAATTTAAGAAAAGATTTAGTTGATACATTAAACAATTACAGACATGCCAGGCAAAGGGGAATAATAACCGACTTCACTAAAGATTCATTTGATCCGGACAGCAGCTTTGCACGAATCGGCGGAGGTTCATTAGGCGGCAAGGCAAGAGGCCTCGGATTTGTAAACTCACTAATAAATAACTACAACATCAGAAAACAATTTGATGATGTAATTATCTATGTGCCGCCGGCAGTTGTAGTAGGCACCGAAGTATTCGATCAATTTATAGATGATAATAATTTAAGAAAGTTTGCACTTAACGGCAGCGATGATGAAGAAATAACGCGCCGTTTTTTGGAAACAGAAAAATTTCCAGAAGAAATTTTAGCTGAACTTGCTGCTTTTTTAGATTTAATACACACTCCGCTTGCTGTGCGTTCTTCCAGCTTGCTTGAAGATTCACAGTATCATCCGTTTGCCGGTGTATATAAAACATATATGCTCCCAAACAATCATCCTAATCCTTTATTTAGACTTAATGATTTACTAAACACAATTAAAAAAGTTTATGCTTCAACTTTTTATCAAAGTACAAAGGATTATATTAAGATAACTTCTTACCGCCTTGAAGAAGAGAAGATGGCAGTTATAATTCAGAAGATGATTGGTAATAAGCACAACGAAAGATTTTACCCGGATTTTTCAGGTGTTGCTAAGTCTTATAATTTTTATCCGCTGCATCCGCAAAAGCCTTTGGATGGAATTGTATCGGTTGCTCTTGGTTTAGGTAAGCAGGTTGTTGATGGCGGAAACACTGTTAAATTTTGTCCAAAATATCCTACCGACTTGATTCAATTTTATTCTATCGATGAATCACTGAACAGCAGCCAGAGAAATTTTTTCTCATTACAAATGAATCTTCAAAATGAAGTTAATTATACTGCACAGGATTTGCTTCTTGAGCAGCATAATCTTGATGCTGCTGAAAAAGATGGAACTTTAAATTATGTCGGTTCAACTTATTCTCCTGATAACGATTCAATTACTGATGGCTTATCAAGAAAAGGAATGAGAGTAATAACATTCGGACCTGTACTCAGGAATAAAATTTTTCCGCTGCCGGAAATTTTAGAATTGCTTCTGGACATGGGTACCTGGGGAATGGGAACCCCTATTGAGATTGAGTTTGCGGTTAATATGTCTATGCCTAATGGAATGCCAAAACAATTTGGGCTACTTCAAATGCGGCCGCTGGTTATTAACCGGGAATTAGAAGAGCTTTCTGTTGAGGATTTTGAAACTGAAAAATTAATTTGTCACAGCAACCAGGTTTTAGGTAACGGTGTTATTTCAGATATCTTTGATATTGTTTTTGTTGACTACCATCTTTTCGATAGATCAAAAACAAGAGAAGTTGCTAAGGAAGTAAGTAAATTTAATAGTCAGTTAATTTCGGAAAACCGTCCTTACCTGTTGATTGGAGTAGGAAGATGGGGAAGCTTGGATCCATGGCTTGGTATTCCTGTTACATGGGAAAATATTTCAGGAGCAAAAGCAATAATCGAAACCAGCTTTAAAGAGCTTGTAGTTGCGCCTTCACAAGGTTCACACTTCTTTCAAAACATTACTTCGTTCATGGTTGGATATTTTACTGTTAATTCAAATGATAAAGACTTTGTGGATTGGGATTGGCTTCTAGCCCAGGAACCAATTGAAAAAATGAATTATACAAGACAGGTTAGATTTGAAAAATCAATCACTGTGAAAATGAATGGCCATAAAAATAAAGGTGTGATTCTTAAGCCGGAGCTTTAAGCTATTGTTCTAATTAAAATTTTTAACCCTTTAAAAATAAGGGAACTTAAAATGTCTATGCAGAATAAAAATCCAGAACAAAATAAAAAAATAATTGATTCATGCCCGCATTGCGGTCATAAGCTAAGTCCGTGGCAGCAAGTTCTACTAAGTGTGGATAGAGTATTAACGTGTAAGAATTGCTGGTACAGAATAATACTTGATGTTTTTGAAGAAGATAAAAACACAGAGGATAAAAAAGAAAATAATTCTAAATCCTAAGGAATTTTTAAAATGAAATCTTATAATTCTTTCAAAGTTGCACAGCAGCAAATTTTAGAAGCTGCTAAATTACTTAATCTTGATGAGGCTACGGTAGACTTATTAGCATGGCCTCAAAGAGAAATAAATTTTTCTTTGCATGTAAAGATGGATAACGGCAAAGTAAAAATATTTCACGCACATAGAATACAATACAATTACGGCAGAGGGCCGGCTAAAGGCGGAATAAGATTTCATCCTGAAGAAACTGTCGATACTATAAGAGCCTTAGCTAGCTGGATGACCTGGAAAACAGCAGTTGTTGATATTCCATTGGGCGGCGGTAAAGGCGGAGTAAAATGCGACCCCAAAAAAATGTCGGAACGCGAGCTTGAAAATTTATCCAGAGAATATATACGTGCTATTGCTCCTTTTATAGGTGTTGATAAAGATATCCCTGCCCCCGATGTTTATACTAATCCGCAGACAATGGCGTGGATGATGGATGAATATGAAACCATAATGAATAGCCATCAACCGGGGGTGATGACAGATAAACCAACCCAAGTTGGCGGAACCGAAGGCCGGCGTGATGCAACTGCTCGCGGCGGTGTAATTACGGTTCGAGAAGCATGCAAAGCTTTAGGGGTTGATCCGACAGGAAAATTTGCAATTCAAGGATTTGGTAATGCCGGGCAGAGAGCTGCTCTGCTTCATCATGAAATCTTGAACGGCGGGAAATTAATTGCTGTTAGTGATTCGCGTGGGGCTATTTTTAATCCCGACGGATTTGATTCAAAAGAATTGGTAACTCATAAATTAAAAACCGGAACTGTTCTGGATTTTCCCGGAGCTAAAAAAATTAAACATGAAGAATTGCTCGAACTAGATGTTAATATCTTGTACCCTGCGGCTTTGGAAAATGCAATCTCAGCAGATAACGCGTCTAAGATTAAAGCAAAGATTATTTGCGAGCTGGCAAACGGACCGACAACACCTGAAGCAGATTTAATTTTAAGTAAGAAGGGGATTCATGTTATCCCTGATATACTTGCCAGTGCAGGAGGTGTTACTGTTTCATATTTTGAAATGGTGCAGGATAAATACTCATTCTTTTGGGATGAAAGTACAATTCATAAAAGACTGGATGAAAAATTAACAAAAGCCTATCATACTGTTTATGAAGCTGTTAAAGAAAAAAATGTTCATCCAAGATTAGGAGCAATGATAGTTGGTGTAGCAAGAGTTGCAGAAGCATGTAAGCTTCGAGGTTGGGTTTAATAAATAATTTATTTTAAAGGAATCTTTTTAAGACAAATTAATCATTCACATAATAAAATGGAAATTTTATGGCAACTAAAATAGCATATTTAAAGCAGTTAAAAGGAATTACTTTCGCAGCAAAATCAGATACAAATCATTGGGTAATGATGGACGGTTCAAAGGAATTTGGTGGCAGTGATGCGGGCACGAGCCCCAAAGAATTAATCTTGTTAGGATTAGCAGGATGCACCAGCAGTGATGTTATTAATATCTTAAATAAAAAGAGAGTTAATCTTCAAAATTATGAAGTGAACATAAAAGCTGATGTTTCAGATGAGCATCCTAAAGTTTTTACATCCATAAATCTTGAATATGTTTTTTATGGAAAAGATATTAAGGTTAATGATGTTGAAAGAGCTATAGAACTTTCTCAAACAAAGTATTGCAGCGTTACAAAAATGCTGGAAAAAGCTGTAAAGATTTCACATACTTACAGAATTGTTGAAGAAGAATAGAAAGCTTCAGATAACGATATACTAAAATAGTGGGTATTTGTCGTTACATTTTATAAACCCAATTTCTTTGAGAAATTGGGTTTATAGCAAGTAAAAATTTTACTTCTTAGAAATTTCAGAAATGACATCAGAAAAATTACTTTTCCCCCAATGTTCAATATACTTGCCATCTCTTAACTTTATAATATCTATTATATTTATTTCTACTTTTTTATGGCTTGGGGGAATACTAAAAATTTCCCCGGTATGAGTAGCAGTAATTTTCTTTCTTGTGGTTACTAAATCTCTTTCTGCAAGTTGCTCCAGTATTTCAACTTTCAAATCCGGAAAGCCTGTTCTTAAAATACCATTCAAAAAATTTGAAAAACTCTCTTTCCCTGCTGGCATACCGGCTGGGGCAGAATGATTAATTACATCATCAGCAATCAATTCTTCAAAAGTATTAATGTTTCCTTGTTCAATGTACTCTTTGTTAAACCTTCTAACGATTTCTTTGTTTTGCTCAAGTATATTTTTCATTTGTTCCTCATTTTGTTTTAGTTGAGGACGAAAAATAATCTCAGCATTTTTATTTGATTAAGGCTATTGGCTCAAAGATTGTTTTTAGAAGCTCAAATTTTTTGCTTGAAAATCCTTGGGACTTATTCCGAAAGATTGTTTAAATGATTGGGAAAAGCTGGAATGATTTTCATAACCAATCTTATAAAATACTTCTCCTGGTTTTACTTTACGGTTTTTTAGTAAGTCTGTTGCAATTTCCATTCTTCGTTTAATCATCCATTTCTGCGGGGCAGTTCCGTATAATTTTAGTAAATCTTCTTTTAAATGTTGACAAACTAATGCCGCACAAAAAAGCGAAATCAGGTAAAGTAAGATTACTGGTAATATTTGTTTCAATAATTTTCTTGAATTCGATATCATCAAAATCTACCTTTTTAGGAGTAATAAAAGATAAAATTTCTTTTGGATGTTTTTCTAAAAGATATAGCATTAATTCTTCAAACTTAACTTGCTTCATCGATTTTGATATTTTTTTTTTAATATGAACACCAAAGAAGAAATAAAATTATTAATAAACTCATCCTTTTGAAATGAAATATAGTATTCTGTCTTAGCTTTAAATTTAGATTTTAATTGTTTAATTAACTTATCGTATTTTACCTGGAAAGAAGTAAGTACATTCTCATCGAAAAACATTAATATACTCTTAAACTCTTTTTGTTTTGATAAATCAATAGACGCAATGCAATTGCCAGCAGAAAGCAGATGAATTTCATTATCATTTACAAAGACTTTCTTTTCAGAAAACTGCATAGTTTTCTCACCCGAGATAACCAGGCTGAAAGCATTTTTATTCAGAATACACCTGCCTTTAAAAAAATCAGTTTTTGCAGTATAGTTATAAATAATAATTTCATCGGAATCGTTTTCGACCTTTGCTGAAATTCCTTCAGGTAATTGTAATACGTTATCTCTTATTTCCAGTTTTTTCATGTTTCAATATAAATAATCCATTATAAATAATATTCTTAAAATTTTGCACGCTTATTCAAGTGATTTATAATTATTCCAAATATACATTTTAAAACCCATCAAAATAATTGTAATACTACTAAATATAAATGAACACACCATGTTTGTTTCTTAGTCATACTATTTCAAGATATATACTATCGTTAAATTGCTTACAAAATAATAAACCTAATACGTATAACAAGATATCTTTAGATTATCACGAATAGCGCATCGGATCAATATATTTTAAAAAATCTTTTTCATTTTGATTTCATCAAACTACAATATTTTTATTATAATCTAAAATATTTGTATAGCTTATACCTTTGCGGCTAAGGCACAGACCGGTTTACTTAACAAAACTTTATTATAGGTAGGAATAACAATGCCGAATTGATTAATAATTTTTATAATTAATCCGCCGCGGCGGACACAACATAACAACCTTTATTAAAATTTGAAAATTTCCGAATTCGAAAACGGCGTCCGCTTGATTTATTGGTCATCTGCGATTTATTCATTCCATTTAGTATAAAGAATATGTTCTAAGATTGCTGACTTTTGTAAATCAGTTTGTTTGCATAGCTGTAATAAAAAATGGTTAGCTATTGAATACTTTTACCAGCTAATTTTTCTCCAATTCTGAACTGTACTAAACTAAAAATAATGGTATTGACGATTAGGATATAAATAATAAATCCTGAATTAGCAAATGTTAACGTGTCAAGGGTTAATAGTGTGAGTATTACGCCAAATGAAGTAGCTATCCACGGCCATGCTATTTCAGTGCCGGGATATTTGTAAGCCTTAGTTATTGTAGGAAGTGCCGCTAGTCCGTCAGCAAGTATACTAAATGCTATTGCTAAATTTCCTACTTTAGTAATCAGCCAAAGTATTAAACCCGCAATAGACAACACGCCGCAAAATAAATCAAACTTTGTTAGTTTCCATTCAGCTTTTTTATTAACAAAGGATGCAATAAATACCGTTAGGGGCAGGAAGCCGGTACTAAAAGTCATTAAAGATTCTAAACCGACACCCTGATTTATTTGTGCAGCAAACGCTATTAGTGGTGCAATAGACCAAAGCAAGAATGATACTCTGTTTGGTTTCACCTTTCCCTTAACGGTGTCTACTAGATAGGCTAACACACCTATTGCACCGATAATTGTTCCAACTATTACAAAATTTTGATTTAACATATTTAATCTATTTGGCTGTCTTTACTTTCATTTGTTGAATAAGTTTTTCTTCCAGCATATTTAATCGATTTTCTATTGAATTAATCTTTAGCTTAAAGGAAAACACTATTGCACCTAAAGCTAAAAATATTACTGTAATTGGAATCCAAATATTTTCAATTTTCCACATTCAATTGATGTAATAATAGCTGCTAATATTAAACCGATTGATGAAGGCAAAAATATTTTGTTCATTTATTTCTCTCTTTGAATTTTTTGCAATATAACGTTGCGGCTAAGGCGCAGCCCGGTTTACCTACCGAAACTTTATTGAAGGTAGGAATAACAATGCTGAATTGATTAATAATTTTTATAATTAAAAAACCTGTCTGCCTTTGGCGCAATCTCTCATTGAAGGAAAACCTTGTGCAAGTTTGCCGATACGGAACAACTAACTTTATAATTTATAAAATGTCAAATGCGAAAACACTTTCGGCTTGAGGAACGGTTTAGAACACTCTCTTGAAAATGGACATAACTTATTGTCGTTTTTCATAAGATAAAACCTTGTCCAAGAGTCAAACAAAAAACAATAAACAGAATAAAGATAATTATATTGAAATTAAGTCTCGATTTAGTTTCGTAAGCTTCAACTTTTATTCTATTTCTGGGACCTATAAATAAAATTGGAAGTGATGCAATCATTTCAAGTGCTCCTTCTCGTGCAGCAGTTGCCCTGGCAGGTGCAAAAAATAATCCGGCAATCACTGCCGCAATTACAGCAGCAAAGTATGAATAATAAATAGATTGTCTTAGTGGAAATTCTGTAAAATATAAATTGACTTTAATAAATTGTGCTTTGATTAGTTTGATAGAAAAATAATAAGCCGTTATGCTGGC